>NZ_JACSUD010000031.1 GCF_014385435.1 Alloprevotella sp. Lung230 | reverse complement strand
TTGATAAATCTGCAAGTTTTCTTATCTTTGTATTCAGAAACTTGCAGATTTTTATGATTAAAAAGCCCTATCCCAGCCCTTCATTATTCAGCAGTTTGTCGGATATGCTGAACCCCTCTCACCCTCTCTACAAACTCTCCGACAAAATAAATTGGGAGAAATTCGATGCTGCTTTCCAGCCTTTGTATTGTCAGCACAATGGTCGCCCAAGTAAGCCGATACGTTTGATGTGTGGTTTGTTGATACTCAAGCACCTTCGCAATCTCTCAGATGAATCCGTTGTGGAGCAATGGAGTGAAAACGCTTATTATCAATACTTTTGTGGTATGCAGGAGTTTATACCCGCTGCTCCTTGTGCCTCTTCCGAATTGGTTCACTTTCGCCATCGCATTGGGGAGGAGGGTATTGAACTCATCTTTCAGGAAAGCATTCGTGTCAATAACGAAGATGATGATGAACATCACCATGATACCGCTTTTATCGATTCAACCGTTCAGGAAAAGAACATCACCTTTCCTACGGATGCCAAGTTGCATAAAAAGATAGTGGGCAAGGTGCTGCATCTCGTCGATAAACTGCATCTTCCTCTTCGCCAAAGCTATACCTTTGTGTTGAAAGGCATTTATCGCGACCAACGTTTTCGCAATCACCCCAAGAACCGCAAGAAGGCACTGAGAGCAGACCGGAAATTGCGGACAATAG
>NZ_JACSUD010000030.1 GCF_014385435.1 Alloprevotella sp. Lung230 | reverse complement strand
AGGGTCGGCCTAGGGTAAAACTGGTGATTGGGGCTAAGTCGTAACAAGGTAGCCGTACCGGAAGGTGCGGCTGGAACACCTCCTTTCTGGAAATGAAAGGTGGCGTTAGAGTTAAGCAGCTCGACCGTAGCGCAAGCGTAGGTCAAGGCTTAACCAAGAACACCTCCTTTCTGGAGATGTCGAATCTTGACGTAGAAGTTTGCTTTGAAGCATTACCTCTTGTACTTCGCATCGTTTATGAAATAATAGAGTAGTGCAAACTACTCACGGGGGATTAGCTCAGCTGGCTAGAGCGCTTGCATGGCATGCAAGAGGTCATCGGTTCGAATCCGATATTCTCCACTACGCTCGAAAAGAGCAATTGATCTTTGACATATTGAACACACAACAAAGTTGATGAGTTGTGCGGAATAGGGACAGAATGAAGCGAGTATGCATTACTTGTTTACCATTCTACCGATCAATTCCAACAACTCGCAAAATCATCTAAGTAACTTATAAAAGGTAACACAAAGTACAGCTTTAAGTATATTCGCCATGGTTGTTTTTTTAAACAACTGATCGGCAATGAAGTAAATAAGGGCGTACGGTGGATGCCTAGGCTCTTACAGGCGATGAAGGACGTGATAAGCTGCGATAAGCTTCGGGTAGGTGCAAATGACCTTTGATCCGAAGATTTCCGAATGAGACAACTCGGCAGGTTGAAGGCCTGTCATCCCGCGAATGCGGGAGGCTAACGCGGGGAACTGAAACATCTTAGTACCCGTAGGAAAAGAAAATAATAATGATTCCCTCAGTAGTGGCGAGCGAACGGGGAAGAGCCCAAACCAATGATGTTTCGGCATGATTGGGGTTGTAGGACTGCGTTGTTGCAAGAAATCAGAATAGAGGAACGTTTTGGAAAGAACGACCATAGAGAGTGACAGTCTCGTACTCGAAATTTTGATGAAGCATAGCAGTATCCTGAGTAGGGCGGGACACGTGAAATCCTGTCTGAATCCGGCGGGCCCATCCGCCAAGGCTAAATACTCGTAAGAGACCGATAGCGTACCAGTACCGTGAGGGAAAGGTGAAAAGCACCTCTGTCAGAGGAGTGAAAGAGTTCCTGAAACCGTACGCCTACAAGCGGTCGGAGCATCGTAAGATGTGACGGCGTGCCTTTTGCATAATGAACCTACGAGTTACCGTCATTGGCAAGGTTAAGAGTAA
>NZ_JACSUD010000029.1 GCF_014385435.1 Alloprevotella sp. Lung230 | reverse complement strand
GACGAACCTATTTTGGTAGACTGGTTGTTTGGTAGACTGGTAGAATAGTCAACTAAACAACTTATGAGGTACAACACATTTGGTTGTATCTGCGTACTTCTCGCAGACTGTTATGAAATATAAGAGAAAGATGAAGCCGAGCACTCCAGTTCGAGGGTCGCAAGGTTTGATTATTTCTGCCAGTCCTATAGCTCAGTTGGTTAGAGCGCCACACTGATAATGTGGAGGTCGGCAGTTCAAATCTGCCTGGGACTACTTCGTAATTGTATGGGGGATTAGCTCAGCTGGCTAGAGCACCTGCTTTGCAAGCAGGGGGTCAACGGTTCGAATCCGTTATTCTCCACTCTTACTGCTCAAACGAATCGTTAGAGCAAATGATCTTTGACATATTGAACACGCAACAAAGTTGATGAGTTGTGCGGAAGAAGGATAGAATGAAGCGAGTATCCATTACTTGTTTACCATTCTACCGATTAATTCCAACAACTCGCAAAATCATCTAAGTAACTTATAAAAGGTAACACAAAGTACAGCTTTAAGTATATTCGCCAGGGTTGTTTTTTTAGACAACTCATCGGCAACGAAGTAAAGAAGGGCGTACGGTGGATGCCTAGGCTCTTACAGGCGATGAAGGACGTGATAAGCTGCGATAAGCTTCGGGTAGGTGCAAATGACCATTGATCCGAAGATTTCCGAATGAGACAACTCGGCAGGTTGAAGACCTGTCATCCCGCGAATGCGGGAGGCTAACGCGGGGAACTGAAACATCTTAGTACCCGTAGGAAAAGAAAATAATAATGATTCCCTCAGTAGTGGCGAGCGAACGGGGAAGAGCCCAAACCAATGATGTTTCGGCATGATTGGGGTTGTAGGACTGCGTCGTTGCAAGAAATCAGAATAGAGGAACGTTTTGGAAAGAACGACCATAGAGAGTGACAGTCTCGTACTCGAAATTTTGATGAAGCATAGCAGAATCCTGAGTAGGGCGGGACACGTGAAATCCTGTCTGAATCCGGCGGGCCCATCCGCCAAGGCTAAATACTCGTAAGAGACCGATAGCGTACCAGTACCGTGAGGGAAAGGTGAAAAGCACCTCTTTAAGAGGAGTGAAAGAGTTCCTGAAACCGTACGCCTACAAGCGGTCGGAGCACCTTATGGTGTGACGGCGTGCCTTTTGCATAATGAACCTACGAGTTACCGTCATTGGCAAGGTTAAGAGTAA
>NZ_JACSUD010000028.1 GCF_014385435.1 Alloprevotella sp. Lung230 | reverse complement strand
GAAAGGTGGCGTGAAATTTAAGCAGCTCGACCGTAGCGCAAGCGTAGGCCAAGGCTTAAAAAGAACACCTCCTTTCTGGATGCGACGAACCTATTTTGGTAGATATAAGGTACAACAATTTGATTGTATCTGCGTACTTCTCGCAGACTGTTATGAAATATAAGAGAAAGATGAAGCCGAGCACTCCTGTTCGAGGGTCGCAAGGTTTGATTATTTCTGCCAGTCCTATAGCTCAGTTGGTTAGAGCGCCACACTGATAATGTGGAGGTCGGCAGTTCAAATCTGCCTGGGACTACAAAGGTATTAGATACCTGTCACCTGATTTGGGGGATTAGCTCAGCTGGCTAGAGCACCTGCTTTGCAAGCAGGGGGTCAACGGTTCGAATCCGTTATTCTCCACTCTTACTGCTCAGACGAAAAGTTAGAGCAATTGATCTTTGACATATTGAACACACAACAAAGTTGATGAGTTGTGCGGAAGAAAGATAGAATGAAGCGAGTATGCATTGCTTGTTTAACATTCTACCGATCAATTCCAACAACTCGCAAAATCATCTAAGTAACTTATAAAAGGTAACACAAAGTACAGCTTTAAGTATATTCGCCATGGTTGTTTTTTTAGACAACTGATCGGCAATGAAGTAAATAAGGGCGTACGGTGGATGCCTAGGCTCTTACAGGCGATGAAGGACGTGATAAGCTGCGATAAGCTTCGGGTAGGTGCAAATGACCTTTGATCCGAAGATTTCCGAATGAGACAACTCGGCAGGTTGAAGGCCTGTCATCCCGCAAATGCGGGAGGCTAACGCGGGGAACTGAAACATCTTAGTACCCGTAGGAAAAGAAAATAATAATGATTCCCTCAGTAGTGGCGAGCGAACGGGGAAGAGCCCAAACCAATGATGTTTCGGCATGATTGGGGTTGTAGGACTGCGTTGTTGCAAGAAGTCAAGATAGAGGAACGTTTTGGAAAGAACGACCATAGAGAGTGACAGTCTCGTACTCGAAATTTTGATGAAGCATAGCAGAATCCTGAGTAGGGCGGGACACGTGAAATCCTGTCTGAATCCGGCGGGCCCATCCGCCAAGGCTAAATACTCGTAAGAGACCGATAGCGTACCAGTACCGTGAGGGAAAGGTGAAAAGCACCTCTTTAAGAGGAGTGAAAGAGTTCCTGAAACCGTACGCCTACAAGCGGTCGGAGCATCGTAAGGTGTGACGGCGTGCCTTTTGCATAATGAACCTACGAGTTACCGTCATTGGCAAGGTTAAGAGTAA
>NZ_JACSUD010000027.1 GCF_014385435.1 Alloprevotella sp. Lung230 | reverse complement strand
AAAATCACTACTTTTGCAGCCAATTCATATCAATCTAAATAAGTAAAATGAGAAAAACAGTATTAGGCTTCATCGCCAGCTTCATGGTGCTTTCCGCACATGCCCAAAACCTGAAAATAAAGAAAGGGGAGGTATTACTTGACGGAACACCAGTAGCACTTGTAAAAGAAGCGAAAAGAGTCTGCGACCTTTCTACGCCAGATGGGAAAATGGTGTTCACATTCTTCATTACGAACAAGACAAAACAAGGCGTCATCACACCAGAAGACTGGCTCCAGTTCACATCACCTGAGGGCGCAGTCTTTGAACTGCAAAACCCGAAAGACAGGATTGTACTGTCCACCACGAAGTACTTAGTCTACAAACTGTTAGACAGCAAACCCCAGCTCATCGCAGTGGACGGTATCAAGACATCCACCATTGACGACCTCTTCAAGCAGGGCTCGCGTCCTTTCTCTGCAAAATGGGACAGCCTCTATACCATAGTCAAAAATATGGAGAAAACCGATGAGGAGTTTACCGCACAGCATCCCTTCTCCATCAACAACAATGGTGACATTATCATCAACAAAGAGATGGTGGGAAAGGTTTTTGTCAATGAACATTCATTAGGCAAAAGAGACTATTATGTCAAGGACCGTGTGGGCAACCAAGTAGCGGAGATTAAGCTCGAATCTTGGACCAGGAGCGAGAATTTCAGCAACATAACAACCTGTGATAATAGGAAACTTCCCTTCCTGCAATACTTTACTGCATCCAAACTCTCCGAGGACGAGATGGTGCGCCGTATGGTATCAAAACTGCTTGCAAACGGTTATGCACTGGGAGATATGACGGAGAATATCAAGCTGCGACTGGCAAACAAGGCAAAAGCAGATGAGCAACAGGCTGCCGATGAGGAACGACAGCTGGTGAAAGAGGCCAAGGATGCTTCCGTGAACATCTATAATGTGCCCGGCAAGGTGGTACTTGCTGACGGCACGACACACGAAGGCAACATCACTATCATATATGAATCTATTGAAAAGAAGATGGGTAAAGGAATCAGTGGAATCCTCGACCTTGACGCACCGGCAATGGGATCAGCCGTAACACTGACGCAAAACGGTGCGAACGGCAAGACCGAACAGAAGTTCAAGGCTGCAGACAACGTAACCGTCTATGCAGGTGGCAAAACCTATATCGGTACAAAGGGCTCAAAAGACGGTGCGTTAAGAAACGCCGGCGGCAGTGGTTCTATTAATTTCGGAACACGCCACCCACAGTTCTTCGAGGTACTCTTTACCGACGGAAAGGGCAATTACATCCTGGAACATCCATTAGATAAAGATGAACTTTATCTGAAGCTGAAGGACAGAAAGGAAGCTATCTATCTTGGCGACAAAGCATTATTAGGTACACGAAGCGAGAAGAAAAGAATTAAGCTGACTGCGGAATATCTGAATAAGTCGAGCATGGATGCTGCCAAGTATGACACCCGCACAAAAGAAGGACTCCAGCAGCTCATCGCAGATTATACTGAAAAATAAAAGGAGGACTTCCCCTACCCCTCCCAAAAGGGAGGGGCATAATGTCCTGTTTTTTCCTTATTCCAATCCTTACAGGTGCTTACTTGCATCGCAACTAAGCCTTACTTGACCTCCAATAGGTGCTTAATTGAAGCCTGACTAAGGCTTCAATTAAGCACCTATTTGTTTTTAACCTCAATTCCGCAGCGTTTTTCCTTGTGAGGCGATTTTGTGTGTTGAGATGTCTTTTTGAGGCTCTACGTGTTGTTATGAGGTTTTTCGGTGTTTCTTGGGTCTT
>NZ_JACSUD010000026.1 GCF_014385435.1 Alloprevotella sp. Lung230 | reverse complement strand
TAGTGTGCGCGCGTAATGCGCGCACGCGTGAGAGAGGAAGTGGAGTGGTGTAGGGTGACGACCTCTGAAGTAGTAGGATTTATCTCTGATGTAGTTTTTTCTACCTCAGAGATAGTAGGATTTATCTCTGATGTAGTTTTTTTCGCACTCTGATGGAAAATGGTGCGGATGAGGGGCAGAAAGCGAAAGGGAGGGACAATGTGCCAATACCACACAGAGGAACGATGCCGCCGAAACCAGCGTCCATACGTCGCACGGAGTCCCCGACGGGGGCTTCTCCCAATAGCCGTAGTGTGAGGAGGGCTTGCCCGACGAACCTACGGAACACAATCGTACACAGCCCTGCGTCCCCGACGGGGGCGAATATCAGACGACATTCATATTGCACCGGTAGGTGATTCGATGGTCTACCAATCTGCTGATCTACCAATCTACCAGTCTACCAGTCTACCAGCCTACTCGTCTACCAGCCTACCGGCATCCGATGGGCGTCCCCTTCGGGGGCGTTCTTTTCTATGTTGGACGTTCCGTAGGTTCGTCGGGCAAGCCCTCCTCGTCTACGGTTATTAAGAGATACCCCCTTCGGGGGCGCCCTGCGGCATGGGTGGGGTTGTGATTGTCCTTGGGGTAGTTTTTCTGTGCTACGTTCTCCCCCTCCCTCCGGGGATGCCGCAACCCACACGCAGTTCAGGGACAACATACACCCTACGACACAGAGGAACGATGCCGCCGAAAGATAAACCCAATTCCGTCTAACGGCCGATTTGGATTTAGCTCAGATGCCGTTTTGTGGCTCTTGGATGTACATCGGGGCAAAAGGGGGCAGAAAGCGGGAGGGAGGAGCGAAGGACGGGAAATTGAGCTTATGAGTGATTTCTGTCAAATAGAAGCATCAAAATCGCGGTGTTGGAACTTTTTTGAAAACTTTTCTGCGGGATTGTTTGGAGGTAACGGAAGTTTGTTGTACTTTTGCACTCGCAATCGGGACGCAAGGCTATCTTGCTCACTTCGATACGCTCTGCCGCAAGGTGGGTGGTGTGGAAGGAAAGATTGCAATATGCTCTTTGAAAGAATTACATAACAGATTGTAGAGAAGTACAAGGAACAATCAACAATGAAACAACGAATGCAATGAGCAATCGAGGTTTCGGGTAAAATGAAATTGTACCGTTCAATTCTACTCAATTTAAGGATAGGTTCTGAGCAACAAACAGAGAAACAAACAAATAATTATATTTACAATGAAGAGTTTGATCCTGGCTCAGGATGAACGCTAGCTACAGGCTTAACACATGCAAGTCGAGGGGCAGCGGGCAGAAAGCTTGCTTTCTGTGCCGGCGACCGGCGCACGGGTGCGTAACGCGTATCGAACCTACCACATACTCAGGGATAGCCTTGCGAAAGTAAGATTAATACCTGATGTTGTTTAGAGTCCGCATGGAGACTAAACCAAAGATTTATTGGTATGTGATGGCGATGCGTCTGATTAGGTAGTAGGCGGGGTAACGGCCCACCTAGCCATCGATCAGTAGGGGTTCTGAGAGGAAGGTCCCCCACATTGGAACTGAGACACGGTCCAAACTCCTACGGGAGGCAGCAGTGAGGAATATTGGTCAATGGACGAAAGTCTGAACCAGCCAAGTAGCGTGCAGGATGACGGCCCTCCGGGTTGTAAACTGCTTTAGTTCGGGAATAACGACGGGGACGTGTCCTCGGGAAGAATGTACCGAAAGAATAAGGACCGGCTAATTCCGTGCCAGCAGCCGCGGTAATACGGAAGGTCCGGGCGTTATCCGGATTTATTGGGTTTAAAGGGAGCGTAGGCGGGCTGTTAAGTCAGCGGTTAAAGAGTGTGGC
>NZ_JACSUD010000025.1 GCF_014385435.1 Alloprevotella sp. Lung230 | reverse complement strand
CCCACAACGGGATGCCAAGGTGCCCGAACACCACGATCCCAAGGGGGATGCACCGCGCGAAAAAACGGGAGCACCGCACAAGCCTCAGAAAGGACAGCCCCCGATCAAGGCCACCCCTTCCGGCGCCTCACAACGCCCGAAATAGCCTGCTCCCTTTTGTGGCTTCTTCGGTAAAAACGATATTTTTCTTAGATGAAACAAACTCTCGCGGCCTTTTCGAAATCTTGAAGAAAAAATGCGAAGATTTTTCGCCAAAGACTTTGACGTATCGAAGGGAATGCGTACTTTTGCAAAGTCAATAGCACAAATATGTCTTACACGTGCGAAATGATTCCACTGTTGATAGGTGGCCAACTAAGAGCTAATAGTTTTTTCATCTTTAATAAGTTCTGTGAGGGAATGTTCCGTCGTGAGACGGAGTGTTCCCATTTTTGTGTTTCTCCCTCCTTTTTCCGATTCCTCCGTCCCCCTTTCTCTCGGATGGGGACTCATTCCTCCCATTTCTTTCCTTCCTTCCCTCTCCTTCCCTCTCGCGCGCACGCGCGCGTATACACTATATAGTGTGTGCAAATTGCCTTCACTCCTTCACCGATGGGGGAGAGGAGTTGAAAATCAGGGGAATAGGGGTGAAGGCAAAGGTGAAGGAAAATAGTGAAGGGTAGAGGTGAAAAGCAAAGGTCGTAAAGGCGAATCAGGCCGTTGTGAGGTGTTTTTCTGTGGGTGGTGAAGGCAGTGAAGGCAAAAAACGTGGGATTATAGTGTAGTGTGCGCGCGTAATGCGCACACGCGTGCGAGAGAAAACGTGGATAGAGTAGAGGAGCGCTGCTTTTTGGGCTTGGTGTTGAAAGAGAGAGGAGGCTTTGTCCATCTCCGAGATGATTTGCTCTACCTCTGATGTAGTTCGATTTACCTCAGAGATAATTTTTTCAACCTCAGAGATAGAAAAAACTACCTCCGAGTTAGTTGGATTTATCTTAGATGCAGTTTTGTGGCTCTTGGATGTACATCGGGGCAAAAAGGGGGCAGAAAGTGGGAGGGAGGGGCGAAGGGAGGAAAAATGGGCTTATGAGCGATTTCTGCCAAATAGAAGCATCAAAATCGCGGTCTTGTAACTTTTTTGAAAACTTTTCTGCGGGATTGTTTGGAGGTAACGGAAGTTTGTTGTACTTTTGCACTCGCAATCGGGACGCAAGGCTATCTTGCTCACTTCGATACGCTCTGCCGCAAGGTGGGTGGGATGGGAGGAATGATTGCAATATGCTCTTTGAAAGAATTACATAACAGATTGTAGAGAAGTACAAGGAACAATCAACAATGAAACAACGAATGCAATGAGCAATCGAGGTTTCGGGTAAAATGAAATTGTACCGTTCAATTCTACTCAATTTAAGGATAGGTTCTGAGCAATAAACAGAGAAACAAACAAATGATTATATTTACAATGAAGAGTTTGATCCTGGCTCAGGATGAACGCTAGCTACAGGCTTAACACATGCAAGTCGAGGGGCAGCGGGCAGAAAGCTTGCTTTCTGTGCCGGCGACCGGCGCACGGGTGCGTAACGCGTATCGAACCTACCACATACTCAGGGATAGCCTTGCGAAAGTAAGATTAATACCTGATGTTGTTTAGAGTCCGCATGGAGACTAAACCAAAGATTTATTGGTATGTGATGGCGATGCGTCTGATTAGGTAGTAGGCGGGGTAACGGCCCACCTAGCCATCGATCAGTAGGGGTTCTGAGAGGAAGGTCCCCCACATTGGAACTGAGACACGGTCCAAACTCCTACGGGAGGCAGCAGTGAGGAATATTGGTCAATGGACGAAAGTCTGAACCAGCCAAGTAGCGTGCAGGATGACGGCCCTCCGGGTTGTAAACTGCTTTAGTTCGGGAATAACGACGGGGACGTGTCCCTGGAAAGAATGTACCGAAAGAATAAGGACCGGCTAATTCCGTGCCAGCAGCCGCGGTAATACGGAAGGTCCGGGCGTTATCCGGATTTATTGGGTTTAAAGGGAGCGTAGGCGGACTGTTAAGTCAGCGGTTAAAGAGTGTGGCTCAACCATACGATGCCGTTGAAACTGGTGGTCTTGAGTGCACACAGGGATGCTGGAACTCGTGGTGTAGCGGTGAAATGCTTAGATATCACGATGAACTCCGATCGCGAAGGCAGGTGTCCGGGGTGTAACTGACGCTGAGGCTCGAAAGTGTGGGTATCAAACAGGATTAGATACCCTGGTAGTCCACACAGTAAACGATGAATACTCGCAGTTTGCGATATATTGTAAGCTGCCAAGCGAAAGCATTAAGTATTCCACCTGGGGAGTACGCCGGCAACGGTGAAACTCAAAGGAATTGACGGGGGCCCGCACAAGCGGAGGAACATGTGGTTTAATTCGATGATACGCGAGGAACCTTACCCGGGCTTGAACTAGCTTCGACGAGAGTAGAGATACTCTTTTCTTCGGACGGAGTTAGAGGTGCTGCATGGTTGTCGTCAGCTCGTGCCGTGAGGTGTCGGCTTAAGTGCCATAACGAGCGCAACCCTTTTCCTTGGTTGCCATCAGGTAATGCTGGGCACTCCATGGATACTGCCATCGTAAGATGTGAGGAAGGTGGGGATGACGTCAAATCAGCACGGCCCTTACGTCCGGGGCTACACACGTGTTACAATGGGAGGTACAGAAGGTCGCTACCTAGTGATAGGATGCTAATCTTAAAAACCTCTCTCAGTTCGGATTGGAGTCTGCAACCCGACTCCATGAAGCTGGATTCGCTAGTAATCGCGCATCAGCCATGGCGCGGTGAATACGTTCCCGGGCCTTGTACACACCGCCCGTCAAGCCATGAAAGCCGGGGGTGCCTGAAAGCCGTGACCGCGAGGGTCGGCCTAGGGTAAAACTGGTGATTGGGGCTAAGTCGTAACAAGGTAGCCGTACCGGAAGGTGCGGCTGGAACACCTCCTTTCTGGAATGCGACGAACCTATTTTGGTAGATATAAGGTACAACGATTTGATTGTATCTGCGTACTTCTCGCAGACTGTTATGAAATATAAGAGAAAGATGAAGCCGAGCACTCCAGTTCGAGGGTCGCAAGGTTTGATTATTTCTGCCAGTCCTATAGCTCAGTTGGTTAGAGCGCCACACTGATAATGTGGAGGTCGGCAGTTCAAATCTGCCTGGGACTACTTCGTAACTGTATGGGGGATTAGCTCAGCTGGCTAGAGCACCTGCTTTGCAAGCAGGGGGTCAACGGTTCGAATCCGTTATTCTCCACTCTTACTGCTCAGACGACCGTATGGTCACCATAGTTAGAGCAAATGATCTTTGACATATTGAACACGCAACAAAGTTGATGAGTTGTTGGGTAGATAAGGTGACGATAGAATCGTACTTGTTACGGATTTATTGGTTTACCCATTTACTGAACAACTCGCAAATCATCTAAGTAACTTATAAAGGTAACACAAGTACAGCTTTAAGTATATTCGCCAGGGTTGTTTTTTTTAGACAACTCATGGGCAACGAAGTAAAGAAGGGCGTACGGTGGATGCCTAGGCTCTTACAGGCGATGAAGGACGTGATAAGCTGCGATAAGCTTCGGGTAGGTGCAAATGACCATTGATCCGAAGATTTCCGAATGAGACAACTCGGCAGGTTGAAGGCCTGTCATCCCGCGAATGCGGGAGGCTAACGCGGGGAACTGAAACATCTTAGTACCCGTAGGAAAAGAAAATAATAATGATTCCCTCAGTAGTGGCGAGCGAACGGGGAAGAGCCCAAACCAATGATGTTTTGGCATGATTGGGGTTGTAGGACTGCGTCATTGCAAGAAATCAGAATAGAGGAACGTTTTGGAAAGAACGACCATAGAGAGTGACAGTCTCGTACTCGAAATTTTGATGAAGCATAGCAGAATCCTGAGTAGGGCGGGACACGTGAAATCCTGTCTGAATCCGGCGGGCCCATCCGCCAAGGCTAAATACTCGTAAGAGACCGATAGCGTACCAGTACCGTGAGGGAAAGGTGAAAAGCACCTCTGTCAGAGGAGTGAAAGAGTTCCTGAAACCGTACGCCTACAAGCGGTCGGAGCACCTTATGGTGTGACGGCGTGCCTTTTGCATAATGAACCTACGAGTTACCGTCATTGGCAAGGTTAAGAGTAACGATGCTCCGAGCCGAAGCGAAAGCGAGTCTGAA
>NZ_JACSUD010000024.1 GCF_014385435.1 Alloprevotella sp. Lung230 | reverse complement strand
AGCCTGATGGCGTATTTACTTAAAGCTGTGATTACCTTGTTTTGGTTATTGGTTGTTTTGCGTGTTCAAGCGATATTTCCGGTGGTTATAGCGACGGGGTTCCACCTCTTCCCATTCCGAACAGAGAAGTTAAGCCCGCCCGCGCCGATGGTACTGCACACCCGCGGGAGAGTAGGTCACCGCCATTTTCAAGAGAGCCTGAGTTCTGAAAAGAACACAGGCTCTCTTTTTTTTGCGTTATAGTTTGACTAATCAGACCATCAACTAATCAACAGTGGGTAGTGTGCAGTGCGGGAAAATCCCCCGATTTAGGTATTGTCAAAGTGGCGGGAAAGCGCTACCTTTGCTTAAGAATTCGAGAGGAAAAATCTCTCTCAAAACTAAATTGTAATACCTCAACGAAATGCAACAAATTCCTACGCTGCTTCTGGCATCGGTGTGCGCATTTTCTGCTCACGCTGCACTGCCCGACAATCCTCCGACGACACTTTCTCACCCACTTTCGGCCACGGAAAAAACGGCCGCTACGCCCGCTGAACTGGGCCGCTACATCGCACTGTCACCAGCTGAGAACACCGAAGCCAATATCACCGGACACGTCCTGGACGCCAAAACCGGCCTGTATCTGCCTGCGGTGAAAGTCGAAATCCGCGGACGCCATCTCTCCACAATGACCGACGCCACCGGCCACTTCTTCCTGAAAGACGCTCCTGTCGGCGCGCTCGAAGTGGAGTTTAATGCGACCGGCTACCGAACCTTGGTAAAGAAAATAGAGACCCGCGCCAACCACAGCCTATTGCTCAATGTGGAACTTGAGGCCGACGAAATACAGTTGAGTGACGTGGTCGTTTCGGCGACCCGCAATGTGACCAAGCGCCGGCAGGCTCCTACGCTCGTGAATGTCATGGACCTCAAGCTCTTCGACCGCGTACAGAGCACCGACATCTCGCAAGCCCTTACCTTCCAACCCGGAGTGCGCGTTGAAACCAACTGCCAGAACTGCGGTTTCTCCCAAGTGCGCATCAACGGACTCGAAGGTCCTTACAGCCAAATCCTCATCGACTCCAAGCCGGTGTTCAGCGCCCTGGCCGGGGTCTACGGTTTGGAGCAACTCCCCACCAATATGATTGAGCGCGTCGAGGTGATGCGCGGTGGCGGTTCGGCCTTATACGGCAGTTCGGCCATCGCGGGTGTCATCAACGTCATCACGAAAGAACCACTCACTTCCTCGGCCACCCTTTCTCACGACCTTCGAGGCATGGGCGGGCTGAACCGCTTCGAAAACACGACAAACCTGAACGCCACCTACGTTTCCGACAACAATCGCCTCGGTTTCACGCTTTTCGGACAACTCCGACACCGTGCCGGCTACGACCATGACGGCGACGGCTACACAGAGACACCGAAGCTCGATGGGCGCAATGTGGGTTTCCGTGCCTTCGCCAAGTTTACCGACTATGCCAAACTCACGGCCGAACTCCACGGCACGCAAGAATTTCGACGCGGAGGCGACCTTTTGGAAAACCAACCCCATAACGCCCACATCACCGAGCAGTTGCAGCACGCCAATGTCAGCGGAAGTTTGGGCTATCAACAGACTTCCGTCGACGGCCGACACCACTTCAATGCCTACGCCTCCTTGGCCAAGGTGGTGCGCGACAGCTATTACGGCGGAGGAGAAGTCTTGGTGAGCGAATATCTTAAGAAAGCCCAACACACGCCCCTGACTCCCAACGAACTGGAAGACATGAACAAGCGTCTCACTTCCTATGGACGCACGAAGGGCGAAACCTCTGTCTTCGGTGCGCAATATGCTTACGACTTTGACCGCTTTCTCTTCCTCCCCTCGCAGCTTACGCTCGGTGCGGAACTCAACAACGACTGCCTCGAAGATATCAGCGGCTACCGACCTGCGCCCATCGTGCAAAAAATGCACAACCAAGGCTACTTCCTTCAAAACGAATGGCGCAACGAGCAGTGGAGCCTCCTCCTTGGTGGACGCCTCGACAAGCATTCCCTCCTCGCCAAAGCCATCTTTTCACCGCGCGCAAGCGTTCGCTTCAACCCTACGCATGACCTCGTCCTTCGCGCCAATTTCAGCACCGGATTTCGCGCCCCGCAAATCTTCGATGAAGACCTGCATGTCGACAATGCTGGAGGCGAACTCATCACCATACGCAACGCTGCCGACCTCCACGAAGAACGCTCGAAAAGCTTGAGCCTCTCGGCCGACTGGTATGGGCATTGCGGCAACTGGAATTTCAACATCATGGTCGAAGGGTTCTACAACCACCTTACCGATGCTTTTAGTCTCGAACAGAAAAAAGAAATCATCGGTGGAAAAGAGTGGACCATCAAGACCCGCACCAACTCCGATGGCGCAAAAGTCTTCGGTGCCAACCTCGAAGGTCGCTTGGCCTATGCGCGTCTTTGGTCGCTCCAAGGCGGACTCACGCTTCAAAAGAGCCGTTACGACAAAGCACAGAAGTGGAACGACGAAGACAGCTACGAGACCCGCCGATTCTATCGCACGCCGGACACGTACGCCTACTTTGTCACCACGCTCACGCCGCTTCGTGGTTGGGAATTTTCGCTCAACGGTACCTATACCGGTTCCATGCTCGTGGGCCACGAAGTTCCGCTCGACGAGCACGGCAATCTGGCCGAATTTGCCGGCCGACCCGCTGCCACCATCGTGGAGAAGCGTTTGCAGTACGGACCTGGACAGACGGCCACTATCGCAGGTCCCCGCACCTTCAAGACGCCTTCCTTCTTCGAGATGGGCGTGAAAGTGCAATACACGCTGCCGGTCTATAAATACTACACCCTTCAACTCCATGCCGGTGTCCAAAACATCCTGAATGCCTTCCAGGACGACTTCGATCGTGGTCCCGGCCGAGATTCGGCCTACGTCTACGGCCCCCGTGCCCCGCGCAGCTTCTTTGCCGGATTTAAGTTCAACTACTAAGTCGCCTTTTTCGGGCTTAACACTTTCCCCTTCGGCCGAAAAAGCCGGAGGGGATTTTCTTTCCCTTTTTCCGCTGTTGAAGCCTCCATCTGTCTCATTCTCAATTCTAAGGAGTTGTCAAAAAGATATAGTGGAAAATTTTGAAAGTTTTCCACTTTTTGTTGTAATCATCTGATAATGAGGGATTGTTCTCATTTGTTTTGATGAAAAGTTTTCCGTTTTGTGTTTCTTTTCTTTGCTATTGGAAAATGTGTGTGTTCTTAAAAATAAAACTCGTTTTCCTTTTTTGCTCGAAAAAAACATCTTATCTTTGCGGACGAAAACCCAATTCCCCCATCAAAATGAGCACTGAAAACTTCTTCATCACCAAGCGCGACGGCTCTTCCGAGCCTTTCTCTCTTGAGAAAATCAAGGGCGCTATTCTAAAGGCGTGCAATGCTGCCGGTCAGCCCATCAATGCCGAACAACTGGCCAAACTTGTGGAGCGGCTGCGCTTCTGCAACGGAATGAGTGTCGAAGACATTCAAAACCAAGTGGAAGTCGCTCTCATGAGCGAACATCTCTTCAAGGCTGCCAAGGCTTTCATCGTCTATCGAAAAGAACATACGGACGACCGTGAGACGGCAGCCAAGCTCCGCTTCCTCATCGACTACTGCAACGCACGAAATGCCGCTACCGGCTCAAAGTTTGATGCCAACGCCAATGTCGAAAACAAGAACCTTGCCACACTGATTGGTGAAATCCCCAAAGGAGATTTCATACGCCTCAATCGACGCCTTCTGTGCGACAAAATTAAGCAAATGTATGGCCGCGAAACGGCCGATCGCTACCTCTATCTGCTCCAGCAACACTACATCTACAAGAACGACGAAACTTCCCTCGCCAACTACTGTGCCTCCATCACGATGTACCCGTGGCTGCTCAACGGCACCAAGAGCATCGGTGGCAACTCCACCGCCCCCACCAACCTCAAATCGTTCTGCGGAGGATTTATCAACATGGTTTTCATCGTGAGTTCCATGTTGAGCGGCGCGATTGCCACGGTGGAATTTCTGATGTATATGAGTTATTTCCTCGCCAAAGAGTATGGCGACGACTATCATCTTCGTGCCGATGAAGTGGTGGACGGAAGCCTCCGCAAGCGCACCCTCGACAAAGTTATCACCGACTGTTTCGAACAAATCGTCTACTCCATCAATCAGCCCACCGGAGCGCGAAACTTCCAAAGCGTCTTCTGGAACATCAGTTACTACGATCGCTACTATTTTGAGTCCCTCTTCGGAGAATTCTACTTCCCCGATGGTTCGCGCCCCCAATGGGAACCGCTCAACTGGTTGCAGAAGCGCTTTATGAATTGGTTCAACGAGGAGCGCACGAAGACCGTCCTCACTTTCCCCGTCGAAACGATGGCACTCCTCACCGATGGCAACGACGTCCGCGATCAGGAATATGCCGACTTCACCGCAGAGATGTACGCAAAGGGCCACTCGTTCTTCACTTACATGAGCGACAGCGCCGACTCCCTCGCCTCATGCTGTCGCTTGCGCAACGAAATTGCCGACAATGGCTTCTCCTACAGTCTGGGAGCCGGCGGCGTTTCCACCGGTTCCAAGTCCGTGCTCACCGTCAATATCAACCGCTGCGTACAGCAAGCCACGCGCGAGGGACGCAATTACGTGGAATATCTGGACGGCATCATCGATCTGATGCACAAGGCGCAAATGGCCTACAACGAAAATCTCGACTGGATGCGTCAGCGAGGATTGCTCCCGCTCTTCGATGCCGGCTACATCAACATCAAGCGGCAATACCTCACCATCGGTGTCAACGGCATCGTCGAAGCGGCAGAAAGCCTCGGTATCACCATTGGCGACAACGCGGAATATCAGCAGTTTGTCGAAAACATCCTCTCGCTCATCGAACGCTACAACAAACAATATCGCACTAAAGAGCTCCTTTTCAACTGCGAAATGATTCCTGCTGAAAACGTCGGCGTCAAGCACGCACGATGGGACAAGGAGGCCGGCTATTTTGTCCCGCGCGACTGCTACAACTCCTACTTCTACGTCGTCGAAGACAAGAACATCGACCCCATTGCCAAGTTCCGCCTCCACGGCCGACGGTACATCTCCCATCTCACCGGAGGAAGTGCCCTCCACTGCAACCTTGAGGAGCACCTCTCCCAGTCGCAATATCGACATCTCCTCCGCGTCGCCGCCATCGAGGGGTGCAACTATTTCACCTTCAACATCCCCAATACCCTCTGCAACGACTGTGGTTGCATCGACAAGCGATACCTCACCGAGTGTCCGAACTGCAAGAGCCACAACGTAGACTACCTCACCCGTATCATCGGCTACCTCAAGCGCGTCTCCAACTTCTCCGTCGACCGTCAGAAGGAAGCCGCCCGTCGCTACTACGGTGTCCTGCCCCGCGTAGAGGTCTGACCCCTTCCCTCCTTTTTCTAAGCAAGATGTCCGGAATGAATGAACACGACATTCGTTTCGGACATCTTGCGAACAAGGGAGGCAAAGATAGTATCAAAGTAGAGAACAACCTACGGATAAGATAGATACGATTAATTTTGAACACCTACTTATGCTCAAATACGTCAACCACGACATCGTTTTCCAAGAGTTTCCCGACGAGGTCACGCTCGCTGTCAATCTTTCGCGCTGCCCTTGCGCCTGCCCCGGCTGCCACAGCATCTATCTTTGGGGCGATGTCGGAGAAGAACTCACCGAAGACCGCCTTCTCGCTCTGGTCGAAAGTTACGGTCCGACCATCACCTGTGTCGCGCTGATGGGAGGCGACGGCGACCCCGACCGTGTCCTTGAGTTGCTCCACCACGTCCGCTCTCTGCATCCTCACCTACACACCGGCTGGTACAGCGGCCGGCAGCAACTCCCCGCCGGCTTCGACCCCCTCACCGCCCCAACTTACGTCAAACTCGGACCCTGGCGCGCTGAACTCGGCCCCCTGTCGTCACCTACCACCAACCAGCGCCTCTTCCGCTACGCACCCGATGGCACAGCTGTCGACATCACCTCTCGTTTCCGCCGCAAAGGCTTCCCCACGTAGAACCCCATTGTTCGCCCACGAATGAACCGGCAGCGGAGTCCCCAACGAGGCTGATTTTAG
>NZ_JACSUD010000023.1 GCF_014385435.1 Alloprevotella sp. Lung230 | reverse complement strand
AAATATTTCCGGTGGTTATAGCGACGGGGTTCCACCTCTTCCCATTCCGAACAGAGAAGTTAAGCCCGCCCGCGCCGATGGTACTGCACACCCGCGGGAGAGTAGGTCGCCGCCATTTTCAAGAGAGCCTGAGTTCTGAAAAGAACACAGGCTCTCTTTTTTTGCGTTATAGTTTGACTGATCAACAACCCATCAACTAATTTACCCGTCTACCAATTTACCCGTCTACCCGTCTACGAATCTATAGAAAATCGGAGAGGATACTCCAGCATCCTCTCCGATGAAACGAAAGCACGTGACGTGCAGGATATGTAAGACGGAGCTACCATCCTTGTTTGCTCCAACCTGCCGCTTGATACCAAGCTGTGTGGCGGAAGGCAATATTGAGGTCGCCTTGTGGGCAGTAGCGGGCAAAAGCGGTGTAGTGGGCTTGTGGAACAAACATAGAGACTCCGCAATAGTGTTCGGCATCGACATCAATGTAGTTGTCGACAAGTGGGCCGGAGAAGAAGCGTGGCGTTGCGCCTTTGTAAACGATGGCGGCATCGAGGGCGGTCTTTACCTCAGCGTAGCCGGTCGGTGAGAGATGGCGACGAAGCACATCGTTCATGTCGAAGTATTCTGGGCGATAGAAGAAGTTACCCACGTAAGGGGCGTAATGTTGTGTGCCGGTCAAGTCCCAATAGTTTGTGGTGCCCGAGGCTGTCAGTGTGGGAGCGGGGAGAGTGGCGGACAAGGCATCGGCCAAGGCTTGCAGGCGGTCGGTACGCAGAATGGAGAGCACGACACCGAAATCATCGGTTTTCTTATCCAGCAATTCTTGATAGTGGGCGACATAAGTTTGTCCCAAACGGCGAATGTCGGAGGCGAAGAGTCCATCGCGTACCAACTTAGTGTACTCGCCCCCGGCGGCAGATATGGCGATGGGAGAAGCCACAAGATAGTCGGCAGCATGACGGAGGTCGTAGGCGGCTTCGACGCACTGCATCAGGCAGCAGTCGAAGAGAATATAGTTCAAATGTACACCGCTTTGCTGAATGGCCTCTGCAAGGCGAGGGATTTCAATCTCATCGGGGCGACCTCCCTGTGCGGCCATATCACGATACATGTTGCCATCAGGTCCGACGTCGACCCCAAAACTGAGTGGACGCTGCGAGGCGATTGACGGAGAGGACGCTGCACCGGATTTGGCAGAAGGCAACCATCCTGTGGCGTGACTCCAGAGCACAAGCCCATAGTCATCGGCCGGAAATCCTTCGCGCATCATCCGAAGCACCTCGGTGAGCGTGGCAGGGTCTGCAGAGTTGAGGTCGGTTGCCCAGCGCTTAATCAGTTTAGGGGTGGTGTAGCCGTGAGCCAGTTCGTAAAGGCGAGGTGGCCGATTGTCATCGATGAAGAGGAGAAGGCGCTCTCCGGGTTTCATATAGCGCATGCCCTTAACCATCTCAAGGCTGTCTTGGACGTGCATTTGGAGCGTGCCGAGCGAATTTTGAGCCGCTTGGTAAACGAGCACGGTGCGAGAAGGGCCCTCCGGCAGGGGGTGGTCTTCTGCATCTCGACAAGAGGAGAACAACGGCCCAACAGCCAAAAGGCTCGAAAGAAGGAAGGGGGAGATTTTTGTCATAGTGAAGTTAGTGTGTGTCCAAAGAAGGATTTTTAGCAAAAGTGATGAGCACTTCGTGATAGCCGAGATTGGTGAAAATTTTGGAGAACTGCTCTTTGGCATTTTGTTGTGCTTGTTGCAGATGCTCCGGCGTGAGGATGCGTTGCTTCATCGCTTTTTTCGCCTGCAGGTAGAGTTTTTGCTTATCAGCAGCTGTCCAGCTGCCTTCTTCAAAGAAAGTGGTGGTGCGAGCTTCATCGATGAAGTCTTCATCAAGCAGTTCGATTGGAGGCAACTGCAAAATGGCGGTCGTGCTGTCGGCACGGAACCAATCTGCCGACGCGTGGTGGAGATTGATGCCCAAGCGTAGGGTGCCGCGATAGATGCAGACAAGGTGGTCATCGTGGAGAATACCGGTGCGGTGGAGCTCGACCATCTCTTCAGTGGCCGCTGAAAGCAACTCCCATTGCCCGATGTCGCGGATTTGGCGCACCTCCTCTGGAGTGGTTTCAATAGCGGTGGTGCGTTCTACGGACAGCAAAGGAGTATCGGTAGAGGAGGTGCTTTTCAGCCAAAGTACGCCCACGCCAATTCCCGACAGAGCGAGAAGGCAGAGTGAGAGTTTCCAATGGCGGAACCACCAACGTAAAAAGCGCCACCAACGATTAGGGCGTGAAGTTTCTTTTGGTTGCACATCGGGAACAGAAGGAGGAGAGAGCGTTGTCATAACTTAGGAAGAGGGGTGATGAGGTGGTGCAGCGCAGCATCATCGTAGTCGCGCCGGAAACGGAGAACAATTTGACTTTCACGAAAGCCCATTTTGCGGAACAGAGGCACGAGGGTGCGGGTGGCACTCTCGCGTGCTGCTGCCACGATACCATAATTGTTGAGGTGGCGCAGAATGCTGTCTTGTCCTTGTTGAGCCAAGCGGTTGATTTCCTCATCTGAGAAGGAAGAGCGCCCGATGGAGACGTATTCGCGCACTTTGGTGTGGTCAATCTTCGAAGCAGTCACTTCAATACCGGGGTCGGGGAGGGTGACGATAAGAAAAGAGTCGGTGCGGTGAACATTGACGGCAGAGAAGCGGGTAAAATCAATGTAGGCTTTGAGCGTGACGTCAATCGGTACGGCAATCTTCCGGTAGCCGGGCAGGGAGAAGTTGAACAACTTTCCGCCCACACGCGCTTTCTCATCCTTTATCACCACCTTGTGCACTTGACATTGGGAGGTGTAAAGTCGGTTTTGTCGCCGCACTTGCAGCACGAGGTTCTGCATTTGTTCTTGTAGTGTCGAGACCGATGTGTGCTGTTCTTTTGGGGTCTCCTCCGAAGTCTCGGCAGGAGCGGATGGCGTGCAGGCCATGGGGAGCAAAAAGAGGAGCGTGCCGCCCAAAAGATATAGAAAGGTGGATATTTTGCGCATAGCGTGAAAGTTGCGTGAAGAATGTATCAACTTAAAGCGCAAAAATAGTGATTTATTCTCGTTTATCCTTGTTCTCTTGTATTTTATTTGTAACTTCGCTTGCGTTTTTTATCAGCTACGATTTGCAGGCGTCTTCTTGCCTCGGGCAGCGCAAGGTCTATGCTTTGTTGAGCCATACTCGGTAGGATAGAGTAAAAAAACGCCCGATTTACTAAAAGACTCATTTATGACACGTTTTCTCCTTCCACTTTATATTGGGGCAGCGCTCAGCCTCCTCATCGCTTGTGACAACAAATCAAACTCTCCGGCTTCGAAGGTCGATAGTACAGAAGTTCCACTAGCCGTCGAGCAAGGACCGGGCCGTGATGATGCCCGCCACCTCACGGCCGAAGCCGAATATGGCGGACATCGCTACACCTTCGACCTCTACAAAACACCGGCCGACTCTCTGCCACCGGTCAAAGATCGATATGGCGACCCCTATCTCGATAATCGGGTGAAAGTGGTCATCCTGCGCGATGGAGAAGCCCTCTGTACGCGTACTTTCAGCAAAGCCGATTTCTCGGAGGTGCTGGATGCCAATGAGAGCAAAAACTTGATTTTGGGCGGTATGGCTTTTAGTGCTGTGAGAGGCGAAGGTTTCCAGTTTGGTGCTCAGCTCAATGGACCCGGTGATGAGGAGGGAGGATTGGCCTTCTTGCTCACCCTTCCGCTGAATGGGCAAGGCAGTCCGCGCATTGTCAAAGACCCCAATCAAGACACTTCTTCCGATGATAGCATGGATTGATTTGGACAGCCCTTCTCTTCCACGAGAGGGGCTTTCTTGTGCCCTTTGCATTGCGTTTTTGTACGTTGCGAGATGAAATCTGTCCCAACACTCTCTTTGTCATGTTCTGGATACATTCCTAACAAGTATAAAGGAGGATGTTTTAGTCGATATTTTTATATAATTGGTCGATATGGTGAATCTGCTGCCTGAAATTGCGGATAGAAAATGCAGAAAGACGTTGTGTAAAAATAGAATTTTTCGTATCTTTGCAGTAAGAAAATAGAGTCGCAGCCTTGCCGGACGCAAAGAAATTTCCAGATTGGGATGAACTTGCTGCCTCCTTTTACCTCTCACAAAAAACTACCCTTTACTTCTCAGTAAAAACGTACCCCTATGAACGAAGGAAAACGTAAACAAGCATCGGACAGACTGTTGTTTGCACGTGCTAAAGATTTGATGGAGAGCCACCAAGTTTTTCTTGAACCCGACTTGACCCTCAACAAAATGGCCGATCGTTTAGAGCGCAGCCGCACCAGTTTGTCGAGTGTCATCAATCGCGAAACCGGAAAAAACTTCAGTGTGTGGTTGGCTGAATATCGCATCAATTACTTTGTAGAAAATTATCTCAAAGAACAAGGCGGTAAGGGAAAGATAGAATATGCACGCTATGGCTTTGCCTCCCGATCCTCTTTCTACCGCTTGTTCCAAAACTTCTTCAACTGCTCTCCCCATGAGTATTTCAATCGGAAGTCGGCTGAGGAAGAAGAAGTCGGTTAGAAATATCGACAAACGCACAGTCGACCTACAAAAATCGTTGAAGAACAACCCCCTCAATCCCATTTGAGAGGGTTGTTCTTGTTTGTTTGGGCAAAAGGTCGTACCTTTGTTCTGTGCTCGCACGCCCCCATATTCAGGAGGGTGTGCGCTTCTTCTTTTTCTCTCCTCCATGTCTGATTCTCCCATCTCCTTGCGCCGCGGTTTGCGCGCCATCAGCCCCATCTTTGTCGTCATCGGCCTTTTCTTAGGCCTGAGCTTGGCTTGGGGCAACTTCTACAAAGTTCCGCTCATCATCGTGTTTGTCGCAGCTGCAGCCTATGCGCTCCTCATCACACAGCGCCCCTCCACCTCCCCTTCCACCGCATCGTCCGCTCCGCCCCCTCGACTCACCATTGCCGAGCGGGTGGGTATCTTCAGCCGAGGAGCCGGCGAAAAGAATTTGATGATGATGTTGTGGATTTTCATCTTGGCCGGAGCCTTTGCCGAAACCGCTCAACAAATGGGAGCCATCAAGGCCACGGTCAATCTCACCCTGACCCTCCTGCCTGCCTCAATGCTGCTCCCCGGCCTTTTCCTGGCAGCCTGCTTCGTGTCGCTCAGCATCGGTACGAGTGTCGGCACCATTGTCGCTCTTGTACCTGTGGCCACAGGGTTGGCTTCCCCCTCGGGCATAGCACTCCCTCTGCTGGTCGCTTCGGTGGTGGGAGGGGCTTTCTTTGGCGACAATCTCTCCTTTATCTCCGACACCACCATTGTCGCCACTCGTTCGCAGGGCGTCAAACTCAGTGCCAAGTTTCGGGCCAACTTTCAGATTGCTCTGCCGGCTGCCCTCGTCTGTTTCTGCCTCTATGTCGTGCTGGGGCATGGCGTGGCCCAAATCCCCGATGTCCCGGCAGTGGCGCTTTGGAAAGTGCTGCCCTATGTCGCGGTGCTGGTGGTCGCCATTGCCGGACTTGATGTGATGGCGGTGCTCCTCTTGGGCAACCTTTTGGCGGGCATTGTCGGTTTGAGTTGCGGCAGTTTTGACGTTGCCGCATGGTTTGGCGCGATGGCCAAAGGCGTGAGCAACATGACCGACACCATCCTGGTCGCCCTCCTCGCCGGCGGACTGCTGGAAGTCATCCGCTACAATGGGGGCATTGATTTCATCATCCAGCGGCTCACCCGCCATGTGCGCGGCAAGCGCGGTGCCGAAGCCGCCATTTCGGCTTTGGTGTCGCTCATCAACTGCGTGACGGCCAACAACACCGTTGCCATCCTTAGTGTGGGAAAAATATCGAACGACATCGCCGACCAATATGGGGTAAACAAGTGCAAGAGTGCCTCCCTGCTCGACACCTTCTCTTGCGTAGTGCAGGGATTGTTGCCCTATGGTGCACAGATGCTCATTGCTGCCGGACTGGCTGAAATCAGTCCTATCGAAATCCTGCCTTACCTCTATTATAATATGGTGTTGGGCATCATTGCCACCGCCGGCATTTTGCTGCGTTTTCCGCGAAAGTACAGTTGAGAATCGGCGACAAGAGATGACCGATGTGCACAAATATCAGTTTTTTGCTACTTTTTTCAGCACGAACAATCCTCCCTTGCAAAGTTTTTCGTAAATTTGCCCCTATAAAACAATCCACAAAATCCAATAAATACACATCACTATTATGACTATCGACGCTTGTAATTTCGCAGGTAAGAAGGCTATCGTCCGCGTAGACTTCAATGTGCCCCTCAACGAAGAAGGAAAAATCACCGACGACACCCGCATCCGCGGCGCCCTCCCCACCCTCAAAAAGATTCTTGCCGATGGCGGCGCTCTCATCATCATGAGCCACATGGGCAAGCCCAAAGGCAAAGTCAACCCCAAGCTCTCCCTCGGTCAAATCAAGGAGGCCGTAGCCGCAGCGCTCGAAGCTCCCGTAACCTTTGCCCCCGACTGCGCCAAAGCACAAGAAGCTGCTGCAGCCCTCAAGCCCGGCGAAGTGTTGCTGCTCGAAAATCTCCGTTTCTATCCCGAAGAGGAAGGCAAGCCTGTGGGCATCGACAAGGCCGACCCCGCCTATGATGCTGCGAAGAAAGCCATGAAGGAAAGCCAGAAGGAGTTTGCCAAGACCCTCGCTTCCTATGCCGACTGCTACGTGATGGATGCCTTCGGCACCGCTCACCGCAAGCACGCCTCCACCGCTGTCATTGCCGACTACTTCGATGCCGACCACAAGATGCTCGGCTACCTCATGGAGAAAGAAGTGCAAGCCGTCGACAACATCCTCAACAACATCAAGCGCCCCTTCACCGCCATTATGGGGGGCTCTAAGGTGTCGACCAAAATCGGCATCATCGAAAACCTCATGGACAAGGTGGACAACCTCATCCTCTGCGGCGGCATGACCTACACCTTTGCGCGTGCGCTCGGTGGCAACGTGGGGCAATCCATCTGTGAAGAAGACAAGCTCGACCTGGCCCTTTCCATCATTGAGAAAGCCAAGGCCAAGGGCGTCAACCTCGTGCTCGGCACCGACTGTGTGGCCGGCGACGACTTCAAGAACGATTGCAACACGCAAATTCTCCCCGTAGGCGAAATTCCCGCAGGCTGGGAAGGTCTCGATGCCGGTCCCGAAAGCCGCAAGGCATTTGCCGCTGCCATCGAAAACGCAAAGACCATCCTCTGGAACGGTCCTGCCGGTGTGTTCGAATTCGACAACTTCGATGGTGGCAGCCGTGCCATCGCCGAGGCCATTGCCGTCGCCACGAAAAACGGTGCCTTCTCCCTCATCGGTGGTGGCGACTCTGTGGCCTGCATCAACAAGTTTGGCATGGCCGACCAAGTGTCCTACATCTCCACCGGTGGTGGTGCCCTCCTCGAAGCCATCGAAGGCAAAGTGCTCCCCGGCGTAGCGGCCATCAAGGGCTGATCGCCACTTCCTTTTTTTTAGACAACTCAACCATTCAAGTTATAGAGTGCGTGCAGCCCGAGCCGCGCGGCTCTATAACTTTTGTTTTTTTCTAAGTAGGTGTTCAAGGTAGAGAACAGCCTACGACAAAGATAGCAACGATTAATTTTGAACACTTACTTCAGAGACCTATTGATGAAACCTCGCTCGCATTGTTTTCCCCTCCTTTTGTTGTGTCTCACCTTGCTGATCAGTTGCACCTCGCGCCCGCAGTCGTCCGGGAGCGCGCCCACACAGCTCGACGACAGTCTGGCGTTGCGCATCGCCTGCCTGCCCACGATGGCTTGCCTGCCCTTCTACTATGCAGCCGATAGCGGCCTGGCCGACTCGCTGGGTCTTCCCCTCGTGGTCAGAACCTATACCGCCCAGTTTGATGCCGACACTGCATTGATGGGGCGCACTGTCGATGCCGGTGTGGCCGATGCTGCCCGACTGGATCACTATCGCACACAAGGTCGCCTCACCTCCCTGCACCGCATCCTTCCCCTTCAAGAGCGTTGGAGTCTGGTGGCCAATGCCCGCCGCCGCATCACCAATCTGACGAAGCTCAAAGGGCGCACAGTGGCCATCGCCCGCTACTCTGCCTCCGACCGCTACTTGACCCACCTCCGCGACAGTCTTCGCTTCAAAGACGACGACATCTTTACACCGCAGATCAACAACTATCGTCTGCGCTTGCAGATGCTCGACAATGAGCAGGTCGATGCCACTTTTCTCCCCGAGCCATACGCTGCCCTTGCCCTCCGGTCGGGTCATACACTCCTCTCCATGGCCTCTGCTCAGCGCTATCCCGTGGCGCTCTATGCCACCGCCCGCGCGCAGAAAGACAAGCGTAAAGCAACTCAGTTGCGACGTCTGGTTCGTGTCTACAATGAAGCCATCCGACGGCTCAACGGCAAGACCAATCCCCTGCGCGACAGCTTGCTCATTCATAAGTATCAAATTCCGCCCGAGAGCCTTTCCCAACTTCACTTTCCGACCTACACCTCCGTCCGATAATCTTTGTTCTCCCCGTTCTCTCTGCCCATGAATTCCGCTGCCTATCTCACCCTGCGCGATGATGCCCGCACCGCCCTGCGCGAACACCGCCTGCTCGATGCCCTCTCGGCCATTGAGGGGCAACTTTCCTATGCCGGTTGTCAAGCGTTGCGGCAAGACATTGCTGCCCTGCGGCAAGACTACACGATGTTGCTCAACTATCTGCACCAAGGAGCAACCGATGCCACGCGCCACGCCCAGCATCTCCACTTCCTCCGCCGTGCCTACGAGATGGCCGAGCGCATCCATCGCGACTACCTCTTCTCGCAGTCCGGATTGCATCGTGCCGAATTGTGGAGCAAGTTGCAGCAAGGGGAAATAGCGCCACAGCTCGCCGTTGTGCTCCAAAGCGGGACTTCCTTCCGTCTGCTGTTTGAAGTCGTCTGGACCGGTCCCGCCTGGGGCAAAGACGAGGTCGGCCTCGCTTCGGCCTATCTTGCCGCCCCTCATGCCCCTTACCTCAAAGCCTCTCTCCTGGCTGCGGTGACGCTCAGCCTGTTCAGTTCCTACGATGCCCGGCGGATGGACTTCCTGCTCGACACCCTGGCTGCAGTCGACGATGCTTTCCTCTACGACCGCGCTTTGGTGGGTGTTGTGCTTGCCCTCGTCCGCCATGCCGAGGTGATGCCCTTCTTTCCCGAACAAGTGCGGCGCATCCACGCTTTCGTCGCTCGGCAGGAGCGGTTTGTACGCCGATTGCGGCGTTTGCAAAAGTTTCTTTTGGCCATCCTCGAAACGCCCACCGTCACCAAAAACCTCGAAGAGGAAGTGCTCTCTCTGATTATCGATACGACCACCAAAACTCCCCCCTCGGCCTTGGGGGACGATGAGGTGCGCTTTCCCGACGAGGAAAGCCCCGAAACTGCCGAGTCCCAACAGCGTCTCTTGGAGCACATGCACCGCTATCTCCACTTCCACCGCATGGGCATGGACATGGGCTATCGTTCTTTTCAGCACATCATGCGCCGCCTCCCCTTCTTCAACACGGCCGCCCATTGGTTTGCTCCCCTTGCGCCCGAGCACCCCGAAGTGCTCCGCATCGCACCGCCGCAGGACTTCCTCGACCATCTTCTCGCCGCCAACGACTGCACCACCCGTAGTTTTGCGCTGCTCGAACTCTTCCATGCCTCCCACGAGGCCAACACCGAAGCTGGACAGACCCAGGCCGAACAGATACTCTCGCAGATGCAGAAACCGACCGTGAGTGTCGACATCGTCGATGAACAGGGCAATCCCATTGTCCAAAAGGAATCGTCGATGCGCAATTTCGTCATCGACCTCTATCGCTTCTGCCAACTTTTCCCCTATCGCAACGAAAGTGAAAATCCCTTCCGCGCCAACCTCTTCTTGCTCGACAATCCCTATTTGGCTCCGGCCCTCCGAGGAGAGGACTATCTGCAAGAGTTGGCCGAGTTTTGCAGAGACCTGGAAGACACTCCCCATGCCTACGAACTCTATAGCCGACTGCCCCAAACGCCGGAATGCTTGCGCCATTTGGGCGACTGCTGCTACAAGATGAAGCGCTGGGAAGAGGCTGCCCGGCACTATGACCACTATCTCTTGTCCAAAGGCGAAGACGAGGAGGTGCTGCAGTGTTTGGCCAATTGCCACTTTTACTTGAAACACTACGAAGATGCCCTTGTCCACCTCATCCATCTGGAGGCAATCACTCCTGAAGACTACGATGTGTTGCAGCAAACCGCGATTTGCTTCATGTATCTTGAACTCTTCAACGATGCCTTGCCGCGCCTGCAAAGGATGCTCTACGACAGTCCCGACGACCTGCAGGCACACCGCCTGTGTGCTTGGTGTCTCATGATGCTCCATCGCTTCGACGATGCTGCGCGCCACTATGATCACCTTCTGGCGCATGAACCGACAGCCAACGACTTCTACAATGCCGGCCACAACGCTTGGCTTTCGGCCGATGTCCCCACTGCGGTTGTCCTCTATTCGGAGTGCCTCAAAGCCCGCAACCTCCACTTTGCCCCTCACGACTTCTTCGAGGAAGACCGCAGCGACCTCATCACCTTAGGGCTCTCTGCACAGGATTTCCGTCTGATGATCGACCTCCTCAATCACAATCGATAGTGTCAGAGTAGAGAACATCCTACGACTAAAATAGCTACGATTCATTTTGAAGACCTAATCAAGAAGACCTATCTTACTCTTATATAGACATCTCGCCGGCGTTTTCAGCCACATTGCCCCGATTTTAACACGACTTTAACATCTTGGGCCTGCATCGAAGAGGGGGGACTGCGCTTTGCGCTCTCCTTTGCAGGGGTAGCACGAACACTTTTCTCAGTGCTATCCCGATTTACCTCAGAGGTAGTTTCGTCTACCTCTGAGGTAATTTGATTTAGCTCAGAGATAGATGTTCAAAGGTGAGAGGGAGTGCCCACTTGTTTTTGCTCGCGCGCGTACGTGCGTGCGCATCACTACACTATCTGCCTGTTTTTTGCCTTCACTGCCTTCACCGAGGGGCGGTCGTTCGTGGCGGTAGAGTGGGGGAGTGCGGCCTGTTTTCGCCCACTCCCATCCTCTGCTCCTCGCGAGGCCGAAGATAGGGTGGGGGCGTGAAGGTTGGTGAAGGCAGGGCGATGGATTGCCTTCACCCATAACTGCTTGTTTTTCTGAATACTATACCTTCCGGTGAAGGAGTGAAGGCAAAAAACACGTGCTATTGTAGAGTATACGCGCGCGAGGGAAGTCGGCATTCCGAAGTGTCCAATCAAAACGTTTGTATTGTTGATGCCTGTCACTGAAAGCGACACCTTTGAATAGCCCCACGTTCTCGTGGGGTTGAGGTATATCCGTGATTGCGCTGACTGAAGGTCAGCCCTATTTCGCTTTGATGACGTGCATAAGTAGGGGGAATTCGAACACAAAAGGTGACATCGGGCCGGCCTTCAGTCAGCTTCTCTTACACCCTCCCCACCTCGGGAGAACCCGAGATTATGCAAAGGTGTCGCCTTCAACGACTCCCAATAATCGTGGGCGAGGTGGACCGGAGGACGACGAACCTACGGAACGTCCAATGTGGAAAGAAACGCCCCCGAAGAGGACGAAAATCGATGTGCCAAGCGCTTTGAAGCAAGGGCGAATATCGGTCTCTCGCGCCCCACCTCATCCCACTCCTCGATGGACACGCTCAAAAAAGAAAAGGGTTTGCATGAAAAATGCCATCTTTTCATGCTAAGAAGCCGACAAAACGTTGCGAAAAAACCGGCAAAGTAGGCTTTGTTTGCGATTTCGGTATTTATAGATTTGTATTGTTAAAACAAGGTGGCAAAAAGACCAATTCCTGAGAAATAAAAGTTAAAAGTAGCACTTTGTAATCAAAATTCTTTCATAAATGTGTGGCAGACGCCCGAATAAGCACTATATTCGCAAATGAGCACCTTTTTCTACGGTTATGTAGGCAAAGCAGGAGGTAAAAATAACAATTTGATAGTTTATGAACAGCTTTGCTTGACAAACACACATTGTGCTCTACGAAAACCATCCTAAACAATCCTAATAGGTAGAAGATATGAACAAAAAGTTAGCAATCCTTAGTGCAGCGTTTCTGATGACCGCTGCTGCCACCGCCCAAACGGCGGTGAAGGGCCACGTTGCCGACAAAGATGGCGAACCTGTTGTTGGTGCAGCTGTCAAAGCGGGTAATAAGGTGGTCGCCATCACTGACAACAAGGGTGATTTCAGTATCGCACATTTGCCGGCCGGCACAAAGACGGTGACGATTTCCTACATCGGTATGGAAACGCAATCGGTGAGCGTATCCGGCGCAATGAACGTTGTGCTGGCCGACAGTGACTCTGCACTGGGTGAAGCTGTAGTCATGAGCTACGGTTCGGGGCAGAAACTCGGTTCGGTGACGGGTTCGGTGGCGGCTGTGTCGTCCGACGAAATCAAGAACCGCCCGGTGGCCAACGTCAACGACGCCTTGCAGGGTAAGGTGACGGGTGTACAAGTCTATACTTCTTCGGGTGAACCTTCTTCGGCTTCCAGCATCACTGTGCGTGGTGTCGGGACGCTTTCCGGAAGTTCCGAACCGCTCTACATCTTGGATGGTGTAGCCGTCAATGCCACCACCGTTCTTTCCATCAGTCCTAACGATATTGCCAGTGTTTCGGTGCTTAAAGATGCATCGGCTACCTCTATCTATGGTTCGCGTGCTGCCAATGGTGTGCTGATTTATACCACCAAAAAAGGCCGTCGCGGTGAACAAGGTCACTTGTCGGTAGATGCTTCTTATGGCGTTTCCAACTTGGCCAGCACCAAGATGTGGGACAATATGATGAGCACAAATGAGTTGCTTGACTTTTGGAAGCAATATCATTTGGTCTCTGATGCCAATATTGAGTCCCTACGTGCGAATTTTGGTCAGAACAATACAGAGTGGCGTAAATACTTCTATAAAGAAAATCGTAAAACCTACCAGGCCAACCTTTCTTACTCGGGAGGTACGGACAAGACGGACTACTATGTCGCTTTCGGTCTGCACAACCAAGAAGGCTTGGCCTATCGCTCAAAGTATGATCGCTATTCGGGTAAGGTGAACCTGAACACGGAAATCAATGATTGGCTGCGTGCCGGGGTGAATGTGGCTCTTTCTTTGGAAGATAGAAAAACCAACCCCTATAGTGGCGGAAGTCTTGTGACGGGTCTTGGCTATATGTGGCCGAGATTCTATACGCCTTATGATAAGGACGGCAACGAATATTTCGATAAGAATATTCCCGGTCTTAACATTCCGAGCTTCTCCTACCTTAAGCAAACCCTCCCCATGTACAACAATAAAGTGCAGGTAATGGGAATGAGTTATTTTGAATTGACACCCATCAAGGGCTTGAAACTCAAAACGCAGAACTCCGTTGATGCTTTCGATCAGAATGCCGGATCTTATCGCTTGCCCAGTTATAGAGAAACTCCAGGCAATGGTTCGATGTTGGAGCAACGCGTCCGCAGATACCAATGGCAGAGCACCAATACTGCAGAATACCAATGGACGAGAGGCTTGAACTCTTACACCGCCCTTGTGGGACAGGAGTGGATTCAGTATAACTACAACACCTTAAAAGCATCTGTGGAAGGGCTTGCAGACGATCGTCTCATGCAACTGCAAAACGGAACAGGTGCGAAGACGATGGAGTCAGGAGATGAAAAATATGCTTACAACTCCTTCTTCGGTCGTTTCAGCTACGACTATGCGAGCCGCTATTTTGCCGATGCCACTTTGCGTAACGACGAAACGTCACTCCTCGCACCGGGTCACCGCAAGGGTACTTTCTTCTCTTTGGGTGGTCGTTGGAAGATGCGCGAAGAGAACTTCTTAAAGGGCGTAAACTGGCTCAATAAACTCGACTTACGTGCCAGCTATGGTACGCAGGGGCGTTCGGCTATTGATCCCTATCAATGGATGTTCTTGGCCGGTGCTACGAGATATCAAGAGAAGGCAGGTTTGGGCATCTCTTCTGTAGGTAACTACAACCTGGGATGGGAGAAACAGAAGCAATTCTCCGTAGGTGCAGAATTGACCGCCTTTGATTCCCGCCTCACGGCAAGTGCAGAGTTTTATGTGAAGGACAATACCGACCTGCACATGAATGTGCCTTATCCCTCCACATCCGGTGTGACGGAGATTTTGAAGAATACTGCCTCTCTGCGCAATACCGGTGTCGAGTTGATGGTGGCTTATGAACTCTTTGACCGTAAGAGCGATTTCTCTGTAGAGCCTTACGTCAACTTGGCTTACAATAAGCAGGAGGTGACCAAACTCTTCGATGGCGCAAAAGCCGGTGGTAAGTATTGGGCAGTAGAGAATCAACTTTTAACTTGGATTGTGGGTCAGCCTGTCCAATTCTATGCCCCCATATGGGCGGGTGTGAACAAAAAAACGGGAGCACCACAATGGTATCTCCCGGGTGATGATATGACCAAAACCACGAAAGATCCTTCGCGTGTCACTTCTGACTATAGTTTGGCACTGTCACAAGCTACGGGTAAGAACAGGAACCCCGACTGGACGGGTGGCTTCGGCGTACGTGCCGGTTGGAAGGGCTTCAGCCTGGTGGCCGATTTCTCTTTCCAACTCAATAAGTATTTGGTCAACAACGATGCTATCTATACACACAACATCCACAGATTCGCAGGTTACAACCAATCCAAAGACCTCATTGGCAATCTTTGGACAGTAGATAACCCCAATGCGGCCTACCCCAGCAAAAACTACCACACCATGGAGTTTGACACGCGCGTGTTGGAAAATGCTTCATTCATGCGTTTAAAGAATATCACGCTGAGTTATATGTTGCCCAAGAGCGTATTGGGTAAGACGCGCGTTCTTTCGTCTGCCAGTGTTTTCGTGACGGGACGTAACTTGATCACGGTGACGAACTACACGGGACAAGATCCAGAAGTTAACGCCAATTTGACTTATGGTGGCAACCCCAACACTAAGCAAGTCTCAGTGGGTGTGAACTTGACATTCTAACTCCTAAAAAAGAAAGTAATATGAAACTGCAATATCTTCTTCTCGGGTTGGCTTTTACCGGGGCACTCACCTCGTGTGAAATGGACTTTACCAACCCTAATGGCTTGGGACTCAACGAGAGTCTGCAAACGGCCAATGACATGCAAAAATGGGTAGATGGTGCCTACGCTCAGCTTCGTGGACGTTCCTATGGAGCTTATGTGACCAATACCGATGTGCAGACCGAACACTTCAACTCTACCCAGAATGAAGGAAACCGTAATGGTGAACTGCACGGTTGGATGGCCAACTCTTCTACAGACCAAATTGATGACACTTGGGGAGGTTACTATACCATGCTCAAGAACATCAATAACATCATTGAGAAAGCGCCAAATGTCAAGGCTGAGAAAGAGGCTGACAAAAAAGTAGTCAATATCGGTTTGGGTGAAGTTTACGCCATTCGTGCTTACAGCTACTACCAGCTCGTCAACCTCTACGCCAAGGCTTACTATAATGAGGCTACGGGAACGGCTGATGCTGCTTCGCTGGGTGTTCCCCTCCATTTGAAGTTTGACGTAGAAGAACGCTTGCCGCGTAACACGGTGAAAGAGGTGTACGATCAGATTTTGTCCGACCTCAACAAGACCGACTCTCTTTGGGGAGTGGCCGGAGCAACACCCGAGGGACTGTTGGATGACTCTCCCACGCGTTTCACTCCGGAGGCTATCAAGGCTTTCCGCGCCCGCGTGTATCTCTCTATGGGAGAATGGGTCAAGGCACAAGCCGCAGCCGAGAGCGTAATCAATGGGAATGCATATCCTCTTGTCGACAATCGTGCCGACTTTGCTGCGATGTGGAAAGATGATGCTTGCTCCGAAATCATTATGCATCTCTATATTGACCAAAATGAGACGCCCAATGAGAATAGTCTTTACTTAGGAGGTTATCAACCTTCAACGAAGGCTTATCTTCCCGACTATCTTCCCACGAAGGGGCTGTTGGATCTCTATGACCCTGGTGACTATCGTAAGGATGTTTACTTCCTGCAACACAAGTTTATTTTCGCTTCGATAGTTAAGAACAATCTTTACGGCTTCAACAAGTATCCGTACACAAAGAAATTTTCTTCGTCGGGTAACTTTGCTCACTCGCCCATCCTTTTCCGTACAGCTGAGGTTTATTTGATTGCTGCTGAGGCGGCAGCTCGTCAAGGTAATCTGGCGGTCGGTCTCAACCACCTCAATGCATTGCGCAAAGCACGTGGTTTGGCAAACGTAGCACCTGCTACTGCAGATGACTTGCTCGCAGAAGTAAAGTTGGAACGTACACGTGAACTCGTGGGTGAAGGTTTCCACTTCTACGATCTTAAGCGTTGGCATCAAGGTATGGACCGCAAAGCACAAGGCGTACAAGATGAACTTCCCTTGAACCCAAGTTTTACGAATATTCAAGTACAAGCTGGCGACAATCGTTTCGTATGGGGTATTCCTTCTAAGGATATCAACCTCAATAAAGAATTGAAGCAAAACGAAGGTTGGTAATCTCTCTTTGAGAATCCTCAAATTGCTATCACTCAATAGTGCCAAGACTTTCCGAAGTCTTGGCACTACTTGTTTTTACTCTGGGTTTGTTGGGCTGTGCCCTCCTCAACTGGCGGCATTCAGAGAAGTCCCGGACGAGAACCGCCATGCGACATTGCACCGTGATGGGTCGTCTCGCCCTTGTGGAGACGTCCGTGACGACATACGCAACCATAGAGGCTCCTCTCCGAGGCTGGAAATCACATGTCTACTGGTGTTTTTTTGTATTTTAGAGAATTGAAACGCAGTTTTCGTTTGTGAACAATCTTACTGTTGCATATTTTTTGCGATATACCTGTGAATATGAAGAGGCGTTGTTGTTGATAAATGAAGGAAAGGAGAAAGGCGTCTATGAAATCTCTGAATATGCGTTCATTGTGTCTTTGATTTGAGGAAAAATCTATCTTTTGTAAATATCTGGTGGGTGTGTGGTTGTGTATGGAATTTCATGTTTCGTTCTGCTATCTTTGAATGTCAAAATTGAATGATATTGATGGTTTCGTGTTAAAAAATAGCCCTTGGTGCAATTTTTCATAACAAAACTACGGTTTGTTTGGGTTGAAACCTTAAATTTGCAATAGTTCCATCTGGAAAAGTGGTAAAATTGTGAATTTAAGTAGGCATGACCCTAATGGGATGATTTCGTCCGCTTTTGTTCCACGCAATTGTGACTTTTCCTAATCTGGAGAAAAAGGCAATTAAACAGAACCGAAATAACAGTAGAATTATGAAGAAAAAGTTAGTACTCCTTAGTGCCGCACTCTTAGCGGCCGGCACGATGGCAGCGCAGACTGTGGTCAAAGGTCGCGTGTTGGACCAGTCGGGTAATCCGGTGGCCGGTGCCTCTGTCAAAGCCAACGGAAAAGTCGTTGCACTGACCGACAATGATGGTAACTTCTCCATTTCTAAACTTCCTGCTGGTGTGAAGCGCGTTTCGATTGGCTATGTGGGCATGAACGTGCAGACGGTAGACGTGAGCAGCAACATGAACGTGACGCTCACCGAAGCAAACACCGATCTGGACGAAGTGATGGTCGTGGCCTATGGTACGACCAAAAAATCAGCCTTCACCGGTTCTGCAGCCGTCATCAACAGCGAAGGTTTGTCCAAAGCACAAACCTCCGACGTGTCGAAAACCCTCGAAGGAAAAGTGGCCGGTGTAACCATTTCCAACACTTCGGGCACGCCCGGTGCACCCACCACCATCCGTGTGCGTGGTATCGGATCTATCTTCGCCAGCAATGCACCGCTCATCATCGTAGACGGTGCGCCTTACAGTGGCGACTTGAACACCATCAACCCTGCCGATATTGCCAGTTTCTCTATCTTGAAAGACGCTGCTTCGGCTGCCCTCTATGGTGCGCGTGGTGCCAATGGCGTGGTGGTCATCACAACCAAGAGCGCTAAGGTGGGTAAAACCAATGTGGCTGTTGATGCCAAGTGGGGCTCCAACTCACGAGGCGTTCCCGAATATGACGTCATCACCGATGCCGGAGAGTATTACGAAACAATGTATCGTTCGCTCTTTAATCAATCCTATTTCGGAAGTGCCAAAGGCAATGCCACTGCCGCCGCTGCCGCCGCTGCCGGCAACTTGTATGACGCATTGGGCTACAATGCCTACAATGTGCCCAACGATAAAATCGTATTGCCCGGCACCGACCATCCTTACCTCGGTAAGCTCAATCCCGCTGCACTCCTGAAGTATCAAGATGCCGGCTGGAATGATTGGCGTGGTGCACTCTTCAACCCCGCTTTGCGCCAAGAGTACAATGTGAATTTGAGCAGAGGCAATGAGAAAGAACGTATCTACTTCTCTTTCGGCTATTTGGACGACAATGGTTACAACATCAATACCTATTTCAAACGCTACACCACTCGATTGAAGTATGAGGCACAGGTGTACAAGTGGTTGCACTTCTCGAACAATGTGCAGTATACCAACACCAAACGCAACACTGTTCAAGAACTCAGCAACTACTCTAATACCTTCAACTGGACGCGTAACATCCCGGCCATCTATCCCATCTACAAGCACAATGCCGACGGCAGTGTGCAACTCGACCCCTACACCGGCAAGAGAGTATATGATGATGGTACGATCAACACCGATTCGAAAGGCAATGTCATCAACGATGCACGTGCTTACGGCTCCAATATGAACCCCTTGGTGACGCAAAAAGAAGATCTTCGTGAAAATACGGTTGACATCCTCACCAACAACTCGGCTGTAACCCTCACTTTGCCCTACGACTTCGAGGTAAGTTCCAACTTGACTTACGGTAAGGAGTGGGCAGACATCACACACTTCCAATCTCCCTTGCTGGGCGATGCCAAAAGCTTCGGTGGCCGTGTGCGCAAGCAGCGTGGCAGCACCACCACCATCAACTTCAACCAAATCCTGCGCTGGAGCCACGAATTTGAGAACGGACTCGACCTCAACGCCATGGTGGGTCATGAGTCTTACAGCATGGACGATGGGGTGCTGCTTGGCGAGAAAACTGGTTTCTTGACCTATCAGAACCCCGAGTTGTGGCAAGGAACAAAAAATACGGAACTTACTTCCGAAAAGCAGAACTATCGTCTGGAAGGCTACTTCTCGCAACTGACGGCCAACTACAAGAACCGCTACTATGCTTCGGCCAGCTTCCGTCGTGACGCCTCGTCCGTGTTCCATCCTAAACATCGATGGGGAAGTTTCTGGTCGTTTGGTGCATCCTGGCGTGTGAGCGAAGAAGACTTCTATGCACCTTTCAAGCACTACCTATCCAACCTCAAACTCAAAGCCAGCTACGGTCAGCAGGGTAACGACTACCTCCTCTTAGCCAACGGCTATCGCAACTGGCAGCCTTATCAGAATGTCTACAATGTGACGTCCAACGGTTCTGCACTCTCGCTCACCCCTCAATATATGGGCAACGAGAACGTAACGTGGGAAACGAACCACAACTTCAATGTCGGCCTTGAGTTTGCTGTCCTCAGCAATATCATCAGTGGTGAAGTAGAGTTCTTCACACGCAAGACCACTGATATGCTCTTCAATCTGCCCGTACCGTCCAGCACCGGATTCTCGAGTAAGCCTACCAATATCGGCGACATGCGCAATACGGGTGTGGAATTTACGCTGAATGCCAAAATCTTCGATCGTCCCGACTTCTCGTGGAATGTCAATGTCAATGCTACGCACTTCAAGAACGAAATCATTCGTCTGCCGGACGAATACAAAAAAGACGGCTTGATCAACGGCGAACAGCGTTTTGTCGAAGGTCGCAGCATCTACGAATACCACATGGTGAAGACTGCCGGTGTCGACCCCGAAACAGGTATGGCACTCTATTGGCTGAAAGACAAAAAAGAGGATACTGAATACAAGAGGCAGGAATACGATGCCACCAAGGCCGGATTCAGCCGACAGTTTGTGGGCAGTACGCTTCCCGACCTGCAAGGTGGCTTCGGCACAGACCTGAGCTACAAAGGCTTCGACCTCTCCCTGCAATTTGCTTACAGCCTTGGCGGTAAGATTGTCGACTACCAATATGCCAACCTGATGCGTCCGGACAATAACGACCACAACTGGCACCGCGACATCCTCAAAAGCTGGTCGCTGGTCAACAAGAGCGAGACCTTCCTGCCGCGTTTGGAATATAACAACCAGGATCTGAACCAAAGTATTGAGCGATTCCTCACCAACGCTTCTTACCTCTCCTTCCGCAATGTCACTTTGGGATACAATCTGCCACAGAGCGTAATGGATCGTTGGGGCATCTCCGGTATCCGTGTTTATGCGATGGTTGATAACGTTGCCCTTCTCTCGAAACGTAAAGGTTTCGACCCTCGCTACAGCATCAGCGGAAGCAACAGAAATTCGACCTATAGCGCTATCCGCACGATTTCGTTCGGACTCAATGTCAAATTCTAAATTTACAAGCCATTATGAAACTGCATAAATTCCTCCCCGCGTTGGCGCTGCTGGCTTTCACTGCCTGCTCATCGGACTATTTGGACAAAAATGAGACGCCCTACATCACGCAAAAACAGAAGGATGCCCTCACCAGCGACCCCACGGCACTGCCACGTGTCATCAGGGCCGAACTGCAAGCCGTCTATCAGACCTTTCAAATCCAAGACCTCGTGTCGAACACGCGACACGACTACTTCGGCTTGAAATCGGTCAATCTCGCCACCGATCTTATGGGCGAAGATATGGTGCAGACCAAGCACCATCACTTTGGCTTCGATTATAATTTTGAAAACCGCGAGGCCCCTTATGCCCGTACTCGTCTCTTTTGGGCTTTGTTCTACAAAATCATTGCTTCCTCCAACGATTTCATCGTCAAGTATCTGAACGATGACAGCAAAATGACGCCGGAGTTGGCTGTGGTGAAGGCAGAACTGCTCACTCTGCGCGGCTTGTCCTACTACTACCTCGTCAACCTCTATCAGCAGACCTATAAAGGCAATGAAAAAGCCCTCGGTGTGCCCTTGTCGCTGCCCGGCTCGCCCGCACAACTGCCCCGCGCCACGGTCGAAGAAGTCTACAAGCAAATCGTTGAAGACTTGACCTACGGTGTGGAGAATGGGCAATTGACGGACGATCACACCGATGCAGACAAGCGTGTGGCTGCCGCCTTTCTGGCCAAGGCCTATGCCGCTATGGAAGACTGGGCAAATGTAGAAAAGTATGCCTACATTGCCGTCGATGGTGTGTCGGTGGGCTTCCCCAGCAATCTTTGCAAAATCGACAACGACGATGTGCTCTGGGGATATGGTATCAACGATCAGAACACTACCGTCTACGCCTCTTTCTTCTCTCACATAGACACCAGCATCCAAGGCTATGCGGGTGCACTTGGTGTCTACAAGGCCATTCACAACAAACTGTATGATCAAATCTCCGACAACGATGCGCGTAAGGCCTGGTGGAGAAAGAAAGACTTGGCTACGATGAAATTTAAGAGTCCTGCCGACTTCACAGGTGACTATATCTATCTGCGTAGCGCTGATCCCTATCTCCTCTATGTGGAGGCATTGGGCGAACAAGGAAAATTGACTGATGCAGCAGCGGCACTCAAATCTTTCCTTGCTTCTCGCGGAGCCGCCGACCAAGTAGATCAGCACGTGACAGATGTCGCTGATTTTCGTGGATTCCTCCAACTCCAACGCCGCATCGAACTGTGGGGCGAAGGCACCTCTCTCTTCGACCTGAAGCGTTGGAAACTGCCCATCGACCGCACTGTCGAAGGCACGAACCACCGCACGAAAGTGAAAGTCGAAGTCGGCAGCAAGGAACTCGTCTATCAGATTCCGCAGCGCGAAATAGACCAAAACAAGCTTTTGGAACAAAATCCATAATCCGGGTTGCCGCACTTTCTGCTCCCTCTTCTACCTTTGGTGCAGTAAGTCGCGCCGTCCCACTCTCTCCCTCCCTTGAACGCCTCACCGCGTTCAAGGGATTTTTTTGCTAAGTAGGTGTTTAGAATTAATTATCCCAATTCGGGATAAGCAAGGCTTGTTTTTTACCTTAAAATAGTTTCAACAAAAGCCCAAAAAGAGGATTATTTTTCGTGTATTTGTTGTTGATAACCAAACAGATAACAAAAAACAATCCTCTATGAAACTTATCAGCAAAGTTACGGTAATTTATCGTATTGCAGACGATTTCTGCAAAGAATATAAGTTGGAATTGAACAAAAAGGCACTTTCGCTTTCAAATCTCTCTCCAAACATTATCGAAACCATTAACGATATGCTCAAGAACGTGGCACAGATTGTTCATACCCGCCACAGAAGTATCTCAAACTTTATTGTTAACCTTTTGGCAGGAATGGCGGCTTATGCTTTCTACGATACAAAACCCTCTATCAATATGGAGTTTGAGATGGAGGGAGAAGCAGAAGTGAAACAGCTCACACTTTTCTAAAAATATACTTGCGTGAAACAATGAATCTTCCGCCTACAACAAGGTCGAAAGGTTCGTTGAAAGTTATAACCTGAGTAAAAAGGAGGTGATCTTAAACCGAATAGGGGTTCGTAGTGTTCCGAAGATATGGTTCTATAATTCACTAATGACTTCAGATTTCCAAACAAGTCTGCGAGCTTTGTAATCAAAGATACTGACTCTGTGGATATTATTCCTATTCATCTTACATCATGCAATTCCATAAAGTTATTTTTAATGCTCTACCAGCCATACGCCATCTTTTTTTAGATAAACAATTGGTTCCACATCAAATTTAAAACCCTCTATTGGTTTGCGCTCTTCCCAAATGTCAGAAACTTCCTCTTCAGTCGCCTCATATACAGGGTCATACCCCTGCCTTGGAAAATCTTTTAAATATACCGCCGCTTCTTCTAATGGACGAAGTAAAAATCTGCCTTCTGAAGAATTTTCCACAAAGAAACTAAATCCCATAAATCTAACAAGGGTTGTTACACTATAGGCGCTTGAAACCTCTTTTTTCAAAACATATTTATAGCTTATCATTTTATCGTATTGCAAAAAGCCCATCTTCCTCAACCTTTCATACTGATACCTTCTATCAATCAATTCAAACATTTCAGGACTATCCGTTTCATAAAAACAATACTCTTGTGATAGATA
>NZ_JACSUD010000022.1 GCF_014385435.1 Alloprevotella sp. Lung230 | reverse complement strand
CAGCAGAACCAGGCGTTCACCTACGACGACCTCTGCCACCAGCTCATGCGCTTTGCCCAGGTCCTCCCCCGCGAACACACCGCCGACACCGAACGGCTCAAAATCATCGCCACCGATGCCTCGCGCCTCACGCTCGACACCGCACCCGACGGCACACCGCGCATCACCGCCCTTGTCGAATATGAGGCCGTGAAAAACGAGCTCCAGCAACTCCTGCCGCAGCTCCGCGCCCACCTCTGCCAAGCGCTCCACAACGACTTCCTGCACCTCCACATCGAGATTGCTCCGCAGCAAATCAAGCGCCGAGCCTATTCCGCCCGTGAGGTCTATCAGCAAATGCTCGAAAAGAGCGAACCGCTCCAACATCTGGCCAAAGCCCTCCACCTTCGCTTGACCTGAGATCGATGCCCTCACACCGCCCTCTCACGCGACCCCAGCCCGAAGTCTGAGCCGGATTCTCCCTTTTCTGTTTTTCCCCACTCCCTCCAACTCCTTTACTCCAATGGACACAAAGCAACACCGCTACATCACCGTAGCCTACACCCTCTACGCCGACAACGAAGCCGGCATCCACGAACAGCTCGAAGAGGCCCCCGCCGCACATCCCTTCCAGTTCATCACCCATCTCGGCATGGCGCTCGACAGTTTTGAGGAGCGTGTGCGCGACCTCAACGAAGGCGACACGTTCGACTTCACCCTCACCGTCGAAGAAGGCTACGGTCCCTACGAAGAAGAGCGCGTCATCGAAGTGCCCAAGACGGCCTTCCACATCAACGGCCGCTTCGACAAAGACACCGTCTATCCCGGCGCCGTTCTGCCCCTCGTCAATGAAGAGGGCTACCGCTTCGATGGGCTCGTGGTCGATGTCAAAGACGAAGTGGTGGTCATCGACCTCAATTCGCTCTATGCCGGCAAGGAGCTTCACTACAAGGGCCATGTCGTAACGGCACGCCCCGCCACCGATGCCGAAATCCAAGGCGCCATCAATATGCTCTCGGGCGAAGGTTGCGGCTGTGGTTGCGGCCACGACCACGACGAGGACGGCCACGACCACTGCGGTTGCCATCACGACCATGAAGACGGTCATCACGATGGCTGCGGAGGTTGCGGCTGCGACCACGGTCATCACCACCAACACTAATTTTCCGGCCGATGCTCCAACACATGGCGGTGGGTCTTTCCCACCGCCATTTTTGTACATCGCCCTCCCCCCCTTTCATCTTCTGAACCATGAACACCTTCGGACAATTCTTCCGCCTCACCACCTTCGGCGAAAGCCACGGCATCGGCGTGGGCGGCATCATCGACGGCATGCCCGCCGGTATCGACATCGACCCCGATTTCATTCAGCACCAACTCAACCGCCGCCGGCCGGGACAAAGCCGCCTCACCACCCCACGCAGCGAAGCCGATCAGGTCGAACTTCTCTCCGGCATCTTTGAAGGACGCACCACCGGCACCCCCATCGGATTTCTCGTGCGCAACACCCAACACCATTCCTCCGACTACGACCACCTGCGCCACGTCCTCCGACCCTCCCACGCCGATTTCACCTACCAAAGCAAATACGGCATTCGCGACCATCGCGGCGGTGGACGCAGTTCTGCCCGCGAAACCGTGAGCCGTGTGGTGGGCGGGGCGTTTGCACAAATCCTATTGGCTCAACTCGGGGTGCGCATCACCGCCTGGACGCGGCAGGTAGGTTCCATTGTGCTCGACAAAGACTACCACGACCTCCCCCTCGACCAAATCGACAGCAACGACGTGCGTTGTCCCGACCCCGCGACGGCCGAACGCATGGCGCAGCTCATCCTCCAGGTCAAAGGCGAAGGCGACACCGTGGGCGGCGTCATCGAATGTCTCATCACCGGTTGCCCTGCGGGCTGGGGCGCGCCCGCTTTCGACAAACTCCATGCCACCCTTGCCCACGCCATGCTCTCCATCAACGCCGTCAAAGGCTTTGAGTACGGCCTCGGTTTTGCCGGTGCTGCCCTGCGCGGTTCGCAGCAAAACGATGCCTTCCTGCCGGGCTTCGCCACCGCCACCAACCACAGCGGCGGCATCCAAGGCGGCATCAGCAACGGCAACGACATCATCTTCCGCGTGGCCTTCAAGCCCGTGGCCACCCTCCTTCGCGAACAAACGACGGTCGATGTCGACGGCCGCCCCACTCTCCTCACCGCCCACGGCCGCCACGACCCCTGCGTCCTCCCCCGCGCCGTCCCCATCGTCGAAGCTATGGCCGCCCTCACCCTCGCCGATGCCTACCTGCAGCAACGGATATCAAGGTTTTGAAATCTCGGCCTTTCAATGCAGCAATCAAAGGCTCAACAAACCTCAAAATAGAAAAATGAGCACAAAACTTAACTTTTCCCTTAAAAAGCTTGGCAGTTCTCTCGAAACCTTGTATATTTGCCCTCGAAATCAGTTGTCGAGAGGATAACGCCCCACTTAGAATTTAGTTTTTAAGTTAAGTCTAGTTTAGTTTTTGTGTTGGTTTATGGGATTTCGTAGAGACGAAATCCCATAAATTTTTTTAGTACCCCTCTCCATCGCTTTTCTCCCCGAATTTTCTCCCATCAGGGTGGGGCACATTTACCTCAGAGCTAATTTTTTCTACCTCAGAGCCGGAAAAAACTACCTCTGAGGTAAATTTCTCCAGCTCCTATAAATGAGAGGGGAGTTTCCATGTGCCTTCAAGACAGAAGTTCAACAATGCTCGCAACGGACCCAATTTATAGTTCCCCGCGTAAGAGATGCTGAGGGTTCGATAACCTTCGCTCAATCAAAGACTTACAGAGCTTGCTCCTAAGGGTCTGCTTCCTCGCTATTGGGAAATAGTGGGAAGATATTGGTTTTAGATACTCGTAAAGTACTTTAATTCAATTAATTTCATTATCTTTGCACAGAGCTTTTGTCTCTTTTGCGTAGAGATTCAGAAGCACCGCCTCAAGAACGAACTTGATTTCGCACAAAGATGGCAAAGACAATCGTACCACCACAGAGGACGTCCACTATCGCAGGGGACGACGGCGGAGCCATGCGCCCAACCCTCAAAAAACAAGGAAGTGGCGCTGAGAAATTCATTCACCCCACAGGTCCGATGCACTGGTATGTGGCTCGTGTCAGGGTCAATTACGAGAAGAAATTCAAGATACTCATTGAGAAATACTTCCAGGACAGAAACCTGGCTTTGGAAACTTGGCTGCCTTTGGAAAAACGCACGAGGACAAACAGCCGTGGCGGGAGCACCCTCCATGAAGCGGTTCTTCTCACCACCTTTGTCTTCGTGAGAGTGGAAGACAAAAATCTCAATGAGATCCGCTTCCGCTCCGATGTCTACAAAATCCTCTCCGAACCGGGAGAAAGTGTCCCCTATGCCATTCCTGATGACACGTTTGAGAATTTCCGCCGAATCGTGTCGGCAGGGAAGGCCGAGATACAGAGTCACCCCCTCCAACAAGGCGACAAAGTGCGCATCATCGACGGCGACCTTGCCGGCGTCGTGGCCTACGTGCAGCGCATTCAAGGCAAAAAAGCCCTCATTGGCAGTGAAATCCGCAATCTCTGTGGCGCCACCATCGAGATAGACACAGACAAGTTGGAGCCTATCAAAAATTAGCAGTGCTTTTTAACAAGCAGACATTCGAGATTACTTGACACTATATTTGTCTTCAGTCCTTCATCAAATCGTCTTTTAGAAGAAGATTAGAGGAAGTTGTGTAGCCGGCTACGCAATTGGTGAATAAAGACGAGATGGTGGGAGAAGCAGGAAAGACAGGTTCAAAGTAACGAATATCTTATGAATAAGATGGATTCAGACGTGGCTATGTGAGTGGATTGGAACGCAAAGTGGCTTCTCTCACACTTGAAATTAAAGATTGCTCAATACAGAATGCACACCAGCAGCGATTGTTAATGTAACACATCGTTTTTTGCTCCTAACCTTTGCGTTTCACGAATTTATATCTACATTTGCAGCCAGCATGAAAATCTTCACGTAGCCAAGCGACAATATAAAGCTGCAACAACTTCGCCCCTCCTCTTTTCTTTTTTGAGGGACTCTTCGCGATTGTACTATCAAAAATCAGAGTAGCTCTGGTCCAAGTCTTAAGTCCGCATTGGAAAGATTTAGAGCTATACAAAAACTCCTTTTTAGAAGTCTTATAATTAAAGTATGGATGCCAATAACAAGTTACTTATCAAGAATACTGCTTTCCTTTTCATAAGAATGGGCTTCTCGATGGTAGTATCCTTATTCACCTCACGCATCCTACTCAATACCATCGGAGCTGTTGATTATGGAATCTACAATGTCATTGCGGGCTTCATCGTTATAATGACTTTTATTAATGGCGCTTTGAGTACAGCTAGTATGCGCTTTATCACTTCAGCACTGGGCAGGAATGAACGTGAGAATCTGGAAAAAGCTTTCAATTGTAGTTTTTATTTGCATTTATTTGGCGGAGGGGTTTCAATTGTATTGGCGGAAACAATAGGCTTATATTTTTTTTCTACGCAAATGAATATCCCAATTGAACGTTCATTTGCAGCAACTCTCGTGTTTCACTTTGCGAGCATACAGTTACTTTTTAAATTTCTCAATATCCCCTTCAATGCCGTTCTGATTGCTCATGAAAAAATGAATATCTTTGCCTATACCGGCATCACAATTTCATCTATTCAATTCGTAGGAGTTTACACTTTGCGCTTTTGGGGGATGGACCACTTGGTTCTATATGCTGTCCTGACACTATCTCTGGACGTTTTAATATTTCTCTTTTATTTTGTTTATTGCCATAGAAAATTCTCAGAGTGTACCTACAAATTTGTCCGTGAAAAGTCTTATTATCATTCCATTATTTCTTTTTTAGGATTTGACCTTATTGGAAACTTTGCGTCTATTATACAGACTCAAGGATTGAATGTTTTACTAAATATTTATGGAGGACCTTTGCTAAATGCTTCACGCGCGATTTCCTATCAGGTAGAAGGAAGCTTGCGCAATTTCTCAGACAACTTTATGACAGCACTCAAACCACAGATTATCAAAAGTTATGCGCGTAAAGATTTTGAGCAAACGATGAAATTAATCTATCGTGGTGCTATTTTGTCTTTCACCCTCTTTGGGGTACTATGTCTCCCTTTAATCTTCAATCTGAACTACATTATCGAGTTGTGGTTAAAGATGGTACCAGTATACGTGCTGCCTTTTACTAAAGTTGTGCTTCTTACAACAATAGAGTTTACAATTCATCTCCCCTTTCTATATCTTATTATTGCGTCTGGTCGTAATAAATGGACGAACATAACGGCCGGTCTATCACTTGCACTCTCTTTTTTCGCAATATGGCTGGTTTTAGCGCAAGGCCTTCACCCCGTATGGGCTTTCGGGATGGTATGGTTGTTTCGTATTATTACCGATTTTGCAACTTATGCAATGATTCAACATTTACAACTCATCATGCCATTCTCTATATTCTATATCATCAAGAGATTATACATCCCTCTATATTCAGCATTTGCTTTGGGAGCAATAGCTTTTTTTCTCATCAACAAAATCGAAGCTCCTCACCTTCTACACCTTTGTATAGGAATAATCTTTGGGAATGGTGTTTTCATCTCTTGCATTTACTTTCTCGCCTTTTCTCAATCTGAAAAAATGTTTCTACACAGAAAACTTTTAATACTCCAACAGAAACTATTTGGCTAACATATGGATGCAGTTGTTCTCTTTAATGGCCTAGGCAATCAAATGTCGCAATATGCTTTTTATTTGGCCAAAAAACAGCAAGGTCTATCTTGCGTGTGTTTTTTTGAAAGTTCTTCCTCAAGCATGCATAATGGATTTGAACTGCAACGTATCTTTGGCATTCGAATAGCGAGAGGAGTACAGTCTTTTTTACTAAATTTCCTATTGCGAGTTGCGCGTAGTAAACACTTTAAATGGATTTCTCGTCTGATAGGTATTCAGATAATCTCAGAACCTTTGAATTACGATTTTACCTCCTCTTTACTCAAAAAAGGAGGCGGTCTATTGAACTTTTATATAGGTGGCTGGCACTCACCATTATATTACAAGAATATTAAAGAAGAAATTCAAACTGCATTCACATTTCCTTCACAAGAGCATGATATGGCTTTTATGGAATGGAAAACACGGATTGAGAATAAAGAGCAAACAAGCATCTCGTTGCATATTCGTAGGGGAGACTATTTAGATAGTAAACCAGAAGACTACTATCAATTTGGCAATGTGGCCACTGTAGAGTATTACCGTTCTGCTATCAATTATCTTCGTTCACGCATCTCTGATTGTCACTTTTTTGTTTTCTCTAACGACCTCATATGGTGCAAAAAGGAATTTGGCACAGAAGGTTTTAGTTATGTAGACTGTAATACTGGACTACTATCTTGGCGAGATATGTATTTGATGTCCCTCTGTCGTCACCACATCAATGCTAATAGTACTTTCTCCTGGTGGGGAGCATGGCTCTCTCCCTATACTGATACGATGACGATTCGTCCACGATGGTTCATACGGGACATCGAGACTAAAGATTTCTATCCCACACATTGGATTAACGCTGAATTTTTACAATCATGAGTAAACCAAGACTTATCGCCTTCTATCTCCCCCAATTCTACCCTACGCCTGAAAATAACAAATGGTGGGCAAAGGGTTTTACAGAATGGACCAATGTTGGCAATGCTCGCCCCCTCTTTCGAGGACACTATCAGCCACGTGTACCTGCAGATTTGGGCTATTATGATCTCCGACTCCCCGAAGTGAGAGAACAACAAGCTGCTATGGCACACGAAGCTGGAATCGAGGGCTTTTGCTATTGGCACTATTGGTTTGCCGGTGAACGTCTACTTGATCGAGTCTTTGCAGAAGTTGTAGAAAGTGGGAAGCCAGATTTTCCTTTCTGTCTATGCTGGGCAAACCATAGTTGGTATCAAAAAACTTGGGACCCTAACAAGCCCAATCGTTTGCTTATTGAACAAACCTATCCAGGTGAAGAAGACTACATCGCCCATTTCAACGCGATGCTTCCTGCCTTCAAAGACAAACGCTATATGCGTGTTGATGGCAAACTTATTTTTGGTTTCTATGCTCCGCTTGATTGTCCGGATTTTGAGTTATTCAAGAACACTTGGAATCGCTTAGCACAAGAAAATGGATTGAAGGGCTTCTATTTCTTTGGATTTACGTTCTCAGTTGAAAAAATCGATTCTATTCATAAGGCAGGGTATGATGCTTGTGTTTACGATGGAGTTAATGAAATATTTGCTCATAGTTCCTTACTAAAAAGATTCAAGAAACGCATCTTTCGTACTCCTATCGTGACAAATTATGCCGCCTATACTCAGCATTTTCTAAAATTACTCAAAGTTACTCCAGAAGACCATCCTTGCATAAATCCTAATTTCGATCATTCTCCGCGTAGTGCAGAACGCGGTCTTATATTACATCAATCTACACCAAAAAAATGGGGAAAACTTTGTAGAAAAATTTTTCAACTATGTCAGTACCGTAGGGTCGATGATAATCTCGTTTTTATCAAAGCTTGGAATGAGTGGGGAGAAGGTAATTATCTAGAGCCTGACTTGAAGTATGGAAAAGCCTACCTCTGTGAACTAAAAGAGGCACTACAACACTACCCTGAAAACAAAATATCGTGAAGAAGCTTACCCGCAATCGAATGCTCAAAATTGAGAGAAAACTCTACGCAATTTTCAGTAATATCCTCAACCAGGGGAAAGCTCGTTTCTTAGGGATCTCACTTGGCAAAGGAGTGCGTCTACTTGGCACTCTCCAGTTAGATATCAATCCATTGGCTTATGTTGATATTGGAAGTGGTGTTACACTGACCGGTGGAACCTCTTTTAACCCTCTCTCTGATGGACGAAAGATGACCATCTGTGCTGAATGTGCTAAATCAAAAATCATCATAGGGCAAAGTACAGGTATTTCTTCTTCCTGTATCTGGGCAAAAGAGAGCATAACCATCGGTTCATATGTCAATATTGGAGCCAATTGTATCCTTATGGATAGTGATGCCCACAGTTTGGACTGGCGAGTACGCCGATCACGAGAGGTAGTCAAAGGAGTATCTGTTGATGTACTTACAGCTGCAACTGCCCCTATTGTGATTGAAGACGATGTTTTTATAGGCACTCAATCCATTATACTCAAAGGGGTAGTAATTGGTGCACGAAGCATCATTGCTGCAGGAAGTGTTGTTACTAAAAGCATACCACCAGATTGTCTTGCTGGCGGTTGTCCTTGTTATATCATCAAACATCTCAAATAAACAAATCCTCATTAAGTTGGTCTTCAAAATTAAACGTTGCTATCTTACTTATAGAATGTTCTCTACTGACACGATGTCTCCCTTTTCCGCCATCTCGCGTTTATTCATCAGTCGTGTAGCTCAAGACACTCCTTCTTTACAAGGACGACCTGACGAAAAAATGAGGCAAACCTACCATCAATTAATTTTGAACACCTACTTATTATAGTAAAGTTTCAGCTCTTTTCCATAAATACTCTACTGATGACAGCAATTGCCTATTATAGACTTGGACTACTCTTAGCTTTCAGTGTATTCTTAACCAATCGTATTGAGTTGATGATGGTGCTTCTGTTTGCTTTCCTTGTAATGGTACGCAAGAAAAGTGTCACCTTCCCTCTTAAAATAACTATCAGCATGCTTGCTGTTTATGCTATTTCGTTGTCCGCATCTTATTCGGTAGGTTATGATCAAGAGAAGTCGCTGCAACAAATCATACTCATTACCCTCTTTATCTTTTGCTATTACCAAATATTTAATCCACAAATAGAACTAAGAAGAAGTCTATCTACTCTATTTCGGGCTTATTTGTCTGTTTCCTTTGTTATGGCGGTGATAGCAGTTCTGCAAATTGGAATCTATTATGTCTTCCGTATTAATATTATGGATTATCTAGACATCAATGCACTATTTGTAGATACTCAAGCAACTGTCAATATCACAGACTACTTAATTCGTGCTCGTGCTTTTGCTCTTGAAGCCGGTCACTTAGGTACATTATTGCTACCGGCCCTTCTTTACACTTTTTTCTTTGGTGACCCAATGGGCATGTTCAACCTGCACAAGAAAATCATTTTGCTTATGGGGAGTATGCTCACTTTTTCGCCATTAGTTTACATTGCTCTTACGATAACTGGGGTCAATTTTTTAAGTCGCAGATTTCGCCATTTTCGTGTTCCGATGTTGACTATTGGTATAGGACTTTTGGCTTATATTTTTATCACGGCCAATGAAAAGACGACTTTTGCAGGAGAAAGTAGTGGCATTGAAGGTATTCAGATGCGCCTTATAGACACTTATAAGATGTTTGAAACGTTTTCAGATCCTCGGACCATCCTAGAAAAGAATACTTCGACAGCCGTTTTGCAATCACAGCTCTACTCTGCTTGGAATGCTCCGTCGCGCTGGATAGGTACAGGAATTGGCACTAATAGTCAATCATTTCAAAATGCCTTTCACAGTTTCTTTTCCCGATCAGACAACTATTCTTTTCTTGATCTTAATGCAGATGATGCCTATTCCCTAGGAATCCGTATCTTCTCTGAGATGGGTATTATCGGCTTATTTCTCTATCTATGGTTTGTCATACGTCACTTCAACGGTCATAACTATCTTAACATTTGTGCTCTGTCCATTCTTGTAGCATACTTTTTTCGTGGAGGAAGCTATTTTTCTAATGGAGTCATCTTCTTCCACTTTCTCTACTATTACTCCTCAAAATTCAACCTTAGCTCCTCCCAATGAAACAAATATCCATCATTATCGCCACCTTTAATGCGGCTAAAACACTTGAACGTTGTTTGCAAAGTATTATCTCCCAGAAACAACAGGAAGTTGAACTACTTGTGATTGATGGCCAATCTAACGATGAGACCCTTACCATTCTTGAACAATATCGTGAGCACATTGATGTCATAATCTCTGAGCCCGATAGAGGACTCTATGATGCCTGGAACAAGGGGATTCGTAAATCACAAGGGGCATGGATGTGGTTCATCGGAGCAGATGACTATATTTTGCCACAAGCAGTCTCGACTTATCTGAATTTTATCCACGAACATTCGGAAGAACTCTCAGGATTGGATCTTATCACCGCCGAAGAAGAACTCGTAGACTTAACCGGCCGGAAGATTAAGACCATCGGTAAGCCTTTTCACTGGGAGGAATATCGTAAACTGATGCTCATTGCTCACGGTGCAACCCTACATCATCGTAGTCTCTACGCAGAGTTTGGAGACTATGATCTCAATTTTCCAATTTGTGCAGACTATGAGTTCCTATTCCGTAAAGGAGCAAGCATTCGTTCACTCCATATCCCTCAAACTATGCTTTCTTTTGCAATCGGTGGAGCAAGTTATAGTTGGAATTCCTATATCGAAAGTTTTCGTATTAAACAAAAGTATCAAGCGGTGTCATGGCTGACTAATGTGTACTTATTTACTAGGCAGGTTTTAGCCAAGATACTCAAAGACTTAAGATACACCACCCATTAGAAATCAACTATGCAAGTCATTGTCATCAACGATTGTGCTCATGTGAATGGAGGGGCAGCTCAAGTTGCTATTAGTACAGCACTTGGACTTAAGGAGCAGGGGGTAGATGTCTTTTTCTTCACAGGAGGAAGTGAAGTTGACCAGCGCTTGTATGATGCTCATATTCCGGTACATCTTTGTCATGAGTTTGATTTACTTTCAAATCCCAGCAGAGTTCAAGCCTTCTGTGATGGAATCTGGAATTTTCGTGTGGCCAAACAGCTTCGGTCCTATCTTCAAGACTTTTCCTCTGACGATACAATCATTCATTTGCATTCTTGGAGCAAAGTGCTCTCGGCATCAATTTTTCCCATAATCACCAAAGGAAAATATCGTACCTTTATTACTCTGCATGATTTCTTTTATATTTGCCCTAATGGAGGGTTTTATAATTATCCTCATGCTCACATATGCAAACTCTCCCCGATGTCTCTGCAGTGTTGGTGCAGTAATTGTGATGCTCGAAGTTTTACACACAAATTTTGGCGACAATTGCGGCAATTAGTATTAGATCGTGTACTGAAAGATAGAAGCCACTTGTATAGTTTTATTGCTATCTCACAACTTACCTATAAGATAGCACGAAAGCACTTGGGGAAAGAAGCCCATATTATTAAAGTTGGTAATCCTGTATTCTTTACAAAGATACCAACACTTTCAGAAGAAGGAAGATATTACACCTTTATCGGCCGTCTATCGAAGGAGAAAGGGGTTGATTTATTTTGCCAAGCCATAACGCAAACTGGAGTAAAAGGATGCGTGATTGGAGATGGGGAACTCTATAACTCGTTAAAGGAAAAATATCCAGAGATTCTATTTCCAGGATGGTTGCAAGAGAATGACAAAGAGCAATATATCCAACAAACAAAAGTTCTTGTTCATCCTGCTTTATGGTATGAAACATTTGGACTCATTGTAGCAGAAGTCAAATCTGCGGGCATTCCCAGCATCGTTCCAAAAGAGAGTGCTGCTTATGAACTCATAGAAGAAGGAGTAACGGGAATATCTTATTCTATAGGTGATCTCGCATCATTATGTTCAGCTATTCATCATGTAGAAGATGGTACGTTTCATTATAATCGCGGCGCTGTTATAGCCTCTTGTCAAAACATCAATACTCAAGACACTTATGCACAGCAATTAATTGAAGTTTATAAGCAGAGATTTCTTAACAGGGCTGACAAAAGCGGAAAACTACAGCCTGAAAGTTAGAGATAAGTGTATGCTTCATAAGAAAAGGAACTTTACTATTGAGATAAGGAGTGTGGCGTTAATAAAAGGATAAAAACGATAAGCAAGAAGTTTATTGATAACAAAAAAACAGAAAATGTCTCGACATTCTTTTTTTCTTCTTCTACGCTTCGCTCTTTGGAAGAACTTGTTCAAATTTCCGGTGATGAATGAGGAGGAATGGCAAGAGATTCTCAAGATAAGCAAAGAACAAACCGTAATTGGGAACTTAGCAGATGCCATCACTACTCTGCCCATAGAGTCACGACCACCTGCAAAGGTGATGCAACAACTCGTTCCTCTCGTGCTGCATATCGAGCAGCAACATTACAGAATGGAACAAACCCTCGTAGACCTGTTCAAAGCGCTCAATCAGATAAATGTACGCCCCATCTTGATGAAAGGACAAAGCGTTGGCCGACGCTATCCTCATCCTGAACATCGTATCTGTGGCGACATCGACTTGCTCTTTAAGTCGGACGAAGACTTGAAGCGTGCCAACGAATGGGCACGCCAACATGCAGAATGGACCGACGACTTCTACGAGAAACACCTTGCCTTTCGGTGGAAGGGTGTTGTGGTGGAACACCATGCACATCTCTCATCTTTGGCTTCAAGACGATATGACCATTGCTGGAAAGAAATCGTAGCTGCAGAATTGGGCACAGAGACACTGCCTGAAATCCATTTTGGAGAAGTCACCGCATACGAACTACCCTCTACCCTCTACGCATTCTTTTTGCTGCTCCACAAATGCGAGCACGTGATGGAAGATGGGTTAGGATTGAGGCAAGTCTGTGATTGGGCCATCTTTCTGCAGTCTGAGTCCTCTCGCATTGATCGAGAGAAGTTTCAAAAGTGGTTGGATTTACTAGAACTTCGCCCTTTGGCCAACGCATTTGGTCAAATTGTAGTCGATGACATCGGTATGTCAGAGGAATGCCTTCCTTTTCCGCTTGTGCGTAACCAGAAACACTATCAGCTTTTACTCAGAGATATTTTTAAGGGAGGAAATTTTGGAAAAAAGCGCTATCCCTACAAGGGAAGAGTGGGAAAACTATATGATATGTGGCGAACCCTTTGGGTGAAACTACCACGCTATGCTCATCTTTATCAGCTCTGGCCACGAGAATCTTGTGCTCGCTATAGTAGTATGTTCCGGCGTGGCATCAAACGAATTATCTCAATTCTCCTTTCTAAATGCTCAAATAGCCACAAATAAGTATGAAAATTTTGCACATATCAAAGTACTACTACCCTTATATTGGTGGGGTTGAAAATATCTGTAAGTATTTAGTTGAAGGAACAGAAAAACATGAAACTGCTGTCGTGTGCTTTAACGAATCATGCAAAGACACCATAGACATCGTAAATGGGCATACCATTTATCGAGTAGGAACATGGGTAAACATAGCACGACAGGCTTTGTCATTTTCATATTTCAGTGTCTTGAGAAAGGCTATCAAAGAATTCCAACCTGATGTGATACAGTTTCACTGGGCAAACCCATTCCCCGCTTGGGTATTGCTTTGTGTCATACCAAAGAATGTAAAGTTAATCATTCATTGGCATATGGATATCATCAAACAGAAGAGGATCTATCCTTTTATCAAACCCATAGAAAAGGCTTTGTTAAAGCGAGCAGATATAATATGCGTGACAAGTCCTCAGTATCGAGATGGTTCTCTTCCTTTACAACCTTTCAAAGAAAAAGTGCGAATTGTTCAGAATGCAATCAACGAGAAGAACTATATCTTGGAAGAAGGCGATAGAGAAAAGATTGAGGCAGTGAAAGCAAAATATAACAACAAGCCTATTGTTTTCTTTATTGGTCGCCATATCCAATATAAAGGACTGCCACATTTAATTGAAGCTGAGAGATTTGTTCAGTCTGATTGCGAATTTGTTATCGCTGGCGATGGTCCATTAACAGAGGAGTTGAAAGCGAATTGTAAATCGCCAAGAGTGCATTTTGTCGGTAGGCTGTCAGATGAAGAGCTGAAATTTTATCACTATGCCGCATCCATATTTGCATTCCCGTCCATTACCAAAAATGAAGCCTTTGGAGTTGCTCTGGCAGAAGCGATGTTCTGTAATACTCCCGCTGTTACTTTTACTATATCAGGCAGTGGGGTGAATTGGGTTTCATTGAATGGAGAAACAGGATTAGAAGTGAAAAATGGAGATGATAAGACTTATGCAAAAGCAATAAATACCTTACTTCAAAATGAGGACATGCGCATCCAATATGCGAAGAATGCTAGAAAGAGAGTGGAAAAACTTTTCACCTTACAGAAGATGATAGAAAAAATGGAGGATTGTTATGACGAAATCAAATAGCATTCATCATCAAGTGACTACATATTTCAGCCGTCCATACACGGCTATTCTGAAAGTACACATACTGACATCTACGAGTACAAACACTACGAAAGAGATTTGTAGGATTTCCCCCATTTAGTCCACATCCATCACTTTTTAGCACCTCGACAAGCAGAGACTTTCCGCCCAGTTTTCCACACATCAGGGTGGGGCACATTTACCTCAGAGCTAATTTTTTCTACCTCAGAGCTGGAAAAAACTACCTCTGAGGTAAATTTTTCCTGCTCCTATATTAATTCTTCCAGCTGCCATTTGCGGTGAAGATAGCAAGATTGCCGCTGTGTGTGCAGCGACACCAAAGAAGAAAATGTGCATATCCTCCCTAAAAAGAAGCCCATATAATCAGCGGAACATAGCCTACGGTTGGAAAAAAATGCGTAGTTTTGTAGTCGAAACGCACGAACAAGTTTGCCTATGAAACCGAAACTTGCCCTTCTCACCGGCGCCGGAATGAGCGCCGAGAGCGGATTTTCCACCTTCCGCGACAAAGGCGGACTCTGGGAAACGCATCCTGTGGAGCAGGTGGCCACGCCCGAAGGGTGGAGGGCCGATCCCGAACTCGTGAACAACTTCTACAACGGGCTGCGCCGACAACTCGTGGACGCTGCTCCCAACGCGGGACACCGCCTGCTGGCCGAGATGGAGCGCGACTACGAAATGACCATCATCACGCAAAACGTCGATGACCTCCACGAACGTGCCGGCTCGACCCACGTGATTCACCTGCACGGCGAACTGATGAAAGCGTGCTCCTCGACCGACCCTGCCGACCCGCGCCACATCGTCACCCTCCCGCTCGACCACCTCGACATCCGCCCCGGAGAGCGCGCCGGCGATGGGAGTTTGCTGCGGCCCTTCATCGTGTGGTTTGGCGAACCCGTGCCCCTCATCGGCACTGCCGCCGAAGTGGTGAGTGCGGCCGACGCCCTCATCGTCATCGGCACCTCGCTCGCGGTCTATCCCGCTGCGGGGCTCATCCATGCCGCGCGGCCCGATGTCCCCATTTTCCTCATCGACCCCAACGAGGTGGGGACGCCTCGCGATCGGCACGTCCACGTCATCCGCGATGTCGCCTCGCGCGGCGTGGCCACGCTCATTGAAGCGTTGCGCCAACAGCCCTCCCTGCACTCTTCCTAATCCTCCTCCAAAAACTTTCTGCCCATGACTTCCCTTTCTGCCACCGAACAAAAAGTGCTCCACCGCACGCGCCTCCTCGTGGGCGATGAAGTGATGGAGTGCATCCACCACACGCGCGTCATCCTCTTCGGTGTGGGCGGCGTGGGGAGCTGGTGTGCCGAAAGTCTGGTGCGCTCAGGTGTGCAGCGAATCACCCTCGTCGATTCCGACTGTGTGAGCGTGACCAACGTCAATCGGCAACTCCCCGCCACCCTGCCCAACGTGGGGCGCGTGAAAGTCGATGCGTTGCGCGAACGTCTGCTCACCATCAATCCCGACGCCCAAATCACCGCCCTGCAAGACATCTACAATGCCGAAAATGCCGACCGCTTTGCGCTCGACACCTACGACGTCGTCATTGATGCCATCGACTCGCTGGCCGAAAAGGCGCACCTCCTCCTCACGGCTTCGCGCACCGATGCACTGCTCGTGTCGTCGATGGGCGCGGCCTTGAAGATGGACCCTTCGCGCATTGCGGTGGCCGAGTTTTGGAAGGCCAAAGGCTGCCCCTTGGCACGGGCACTTCGGAACAAGTTTAAGCGCGCCAAGACTTTCCCTGCCAAGAAGTTTCGCGTGGTCTACAGCGATGAAGTGCTACCCAACCTCGGTGCCTCCCTCACCGAAATGCCCGAACCGACGCTTTCGACCGAAACCCTGCCTGCCGAGGGACGCACCGACCTGGCCGACCACGACTGGAACGCCAAGAAAGCACAAATCAACGGCACGATGGCGCACATCACCGCCATCTTCGGATTTACGCTCGCCGGCATCGTCCTCAACGACCTCTATGCGCAGGAGCGCCGAAGTGCGCAGTCATAAGCATTTTCCCTCCTTTTTTCTTTGTGTCATTCACCCTCTATCTCTCTTTTCTCCCATGAAAATCGCCTCCTTTCTGCTGGCCGCATCGCTCGCCCTCCCGGCAGGTGCACAATCTCCCGCCCCGGTAGACAGTTTCAACCTGCGCCGCTCGCTGTGCGACATCGCCTTGGAACAACCTCTTTTCAAGACCTATCCGCAACAAACGCCCTATCGCATCCCGGCCATCGCGGCCACGCAGGCGGGCCACCTCCTCGCCCTGACCGACTATCGGCCGTGCGGCGCCGACATCGGCTACGGCCGTGTGGACCTGCGCTATCGCATCTCCTACAACAACGGCACTACGTGGAGTCCCGAACTCGTGCTGGCGCAAGGCGACGGCATCAAGGGCAGCCAGACCTGCGGCTATGGCGACGCTGCCGTGGTGGCCGACTCCCGCAGCGGTGAGGTGATTGTGGTGTGCGTGACAGGCAACACCGTCTATGGCGCAGCCACCACCACACGCGAAAATCCCAATCGAGTGGCCATCCTCCGCAGCACCGACAACGGCCGCACGTGGTCTGATCCCGAGGACATCACCGAAAGCATCTATTCGCTTTTCGACAAGAGCAAACTGGGCTCTGTGCAGTCGCTCTTCTTCGGCAGCGGTCGCATTTGCCAGAGCCGCCTGGTGCGCATCGGGCGCTACCATCGTCTCTATGCCGCCCTCTGCGCCCGTCCCGGTGGCAACCGCGTGGTCTACAGCGACGACTTCGGTCGCTCGTGGCAGCCCTTGGGCAGCATCGACAAGTCGCCGGCGCCGCAGGGCGACGAACCGAAGGTGGAGGAATTGCCCAATGGCGATGTGGTCCTCTCGAGCCGCATGTGGGGCGGGCGCTACTTCAACACCTTCTCCTACATCAGCCAGCGCAAAGCCACGGGAATGTGGGCCGAGCCCATCGCCTCGACGCAAGCGCTAAGGGGCGTGATGGCGCAACAGAATGCCTGCAACGGCGAAATCCTCATGGTCGATGCCATCGACCAAAAGACGGGGAAAAGTGTGCCCGTGGTGCTCCAAAGCGTGCCGCTCGGCCCCGGTCGCACCCACGTGGGCATCTACTACAAACCCCTCTATTCGCCCTACGACTACCAAACGCCGGCTCTCTTTGCGGCCAACTGGCGCGGCCCCTACGAGGTGACTCCGCTGTCGAGCGCTTACAGTACGATGATTTTGCAGCCCGACGGCCGCATCGGTTTCTTCTATGAGGAGGCCACTTATGGCGCGGAAGCGGCCTACACCGAGATGTATCGCCCCATCTGTCTGGGGCAGATCACCAACGGCGAGTTCCGCACCCTCGAGGAGAGCAAGCGATAGTGTCTCAACGTCCGGTGCGCTACTGCGCATGCCGCGGAGAATCTCCCTCAACGCACAACGACACCACCCGGATTGGGTGGTGTCGTTGTGCGTATTAAGTAAGTGTTTTACTGCGAGGGCAAAGGGTCAGTTCTTCCACGTCCAGTCGTCGGTATTGAGGGCGGCCTCCACTTGTTGCTCGGTGGCATCGGGGAGGTTGCAGAAGAAGTCGATACCGGTGCGGCGCTGGAGTTCGGCCACCGAGAGAGTGAGTTCACGGGGCTTGACCTGCGTGGTCGAAATCTTGTTCAGGTCGTGCTGCTCCGTCCAGAAGGCGAGTGCCTTGTAGTGCTTCCCGCCCTGAGCATCGAGTTTCACAGCGAGCAAAGCCATGTAGAAGTAGCGGGGAATGAGGATTTGCTGGCGGTTGGGCTGCGCGGTGTAGCCATAGATGCCTTTGTCGTAGGGGGCAGGGAGGGCGGCGTTGTCCTCGATGGTAGCGGCCTTCACCACATAGAGAGTGTCGCAAAATCCACGGTCGAAAGCCCAATCGCGCACCTGCTCTTCCATCGCTTTCCAAATGCCGCGGTTGTGGGAATTCACTTGGGGCAGGCAGTTGGAGGTATAGAAAGTTTGTTGATTGGCAAGATTAGTCATTCGGCGGTCGTCGGAAGCACAGAGGTGCCCGCGGTCGTAAGCGGGACTTGTGCTCCCTAAACCGGTGTAGTCGGACGTGTGGATGCAATCCTTGCGATCCAAATTGGGGTCGTCCTTCCATCTTTTGTCCTTACGACTCACGCTGGGGTCATTTTGCAAACTGTTGTCGAAGCGGTAGCACACCCAACGCGTGGCTTTCTGGCGCTTGTCGTACTCCAGACTGAGATTGAGGCGGTCGCCTTCAAACTTGTGGATAGAGAGCACGTCGTGGCTGCCTTCGCGCAAATGGGGATATTCCAGTTGCCAAGCATATTGGCGGTGGCCGGTGAGGTTAGTGTTGCGGTTGGTGTTGTTTTGGTCGTTGGGCGGCGTGGGCGGTGTTTCAGCATCGACATATTGTACCGTCGCGTCCAAATAATCGACCGAGGGTGCACCGGGAAGATACACTTTCAGGCCGAGGGTGTCGACCAATACGATACGCTCGTATTCGGCAGCACGATAGGTGTGAACGGGCTGACCCTTCACGAGGATGACCGCGTCTTGTTTCGATTTCGTCTGCCCCCAAGCGCTTAGGCAGCTCAGGGCCAGGAAAAGGAGGGAGATATAAGTTTTCATGCGAAATGGCAAATGGAAAAGAGGTTAGGGAACAACGATTTTACGACCGCCTTGGAGGTAAACGCCGGCGGGGAGAGTGGCGGTGCGCACCACGCGCTGACCGGTGAGGGTGCGCAAGGGAGCAACGGCATCGGCGTGAGGCAAACGCTCCAAAGCCGTGATGCCGCCGTTGAGGAGTTTTTCGCGTAGGTCGGCATCGGCCACGCGGAGATGGGCGGAGAAGGCCGGCAGTTGTGTTTGGTCTTCGGGAGCACACAGATGTTGCTGAGCATCGAACCGGAGGCATTTGTCGGTCATCGTCCAAGGAGCAAAAGCGCCTACGAAGTCTACCCCTGCTTCGGAGAGGGTCTTCGGCGTGGAGATGAGTTTCACGCCATCTACTTGTGCGCCCGAGGTTTCGCCGGCGGCTTTGACCAAGTAGGGTACGCCTGCTTCGATTTTATCGGTGGCGCGGAAGCGCACCTTGTGATTGTCGAGGGTGCAGCCGTCGAAGGCCAGTATGGAAAGTTCCGTCCCAAAGGCTTCTTCCGGATCGTCCATAGCAAAAGGCAGGCACAGAGTGCGCCATTGCTCGGGTTGCAGTGTGAGGTGCAAATCCACATCTACAATTTGGTCGGCGTGGGCAGCAATGTCGGCTGTGGGGTCTTGATCTTCCTTCAACACGAGTTGTGTCATCACCTCCTCCAATGCAAGGGGGAGGAGTTGGGGGGCACCTTTCGCTACGCCCACCACGGCTTGCAGGGTGAAGCGGCGCGTCGTCAAGTCACCTTCGAGGAGAGACTTCCACGCCTCAATCTGCGACGAGAGATAGATGCGCTTTCCGCCCTGCTCGGCATAGTAGCGCGCCTCTTGGCGGCCGAGAGTCACGTCAGTGAGCAAAACTTTCTGAGCCGGGAAGTCGGCGAGATTTTCTATCGTGGCGGGAAGGGCCTTACGCTCTCCAAATTGGTCGATACAAAGCACGGTTTCGCCCGTAGACTTTGCCGTGGGGCGAAGCGTGGGCAATCCGGCTTCGGTGGCGTAGGTGGCTTCGATGCGCCCCATCAGTGCACCACGCATGGTGGGATGCCAACCGGCATCTGTGGGCAGGAAGTTACGGAGCAAGAGGGCGGCGGTGGTGTCGGCCACGTAGCATTCCGTCTTACCCACAAGAGCATTGACGTAAGCGGGATTGTCGCGCCCCATCAGGAGTACGACCGCCGTGCCATCGGGCAAGCCTTTCAGTTGGTCGAGGGTGCGGATTTCCGTCGGCTTCGGTTGGGGTTGTGGAGGCGTGGGTGGAGTCGGAGGATTGATCTGTCCGCCTTCTTCACTCGCTACAACTTTCACATCGTCGAGGAAAAATACATTGTTACTGGCAGCTGCACCTTCAATACAGATTTTAGAAGTGGCTGTTGCGCCTTCGATAGTAAAAGTATAGGTATTGAACTTACCGATTTCCAGCGTTACTTGGGCAGGCGTGAGCGTACCGCCGTCTACGATGGACACCTTGATGTCGCGAGAATATTTCTTATTGTCCCAACTTCCAGCACGGAAGGTGAGTACTGCCTTGCCGGACAAGCCCGTGAGGGCAGGCGTGGTGAGGGAGGCACTTTGCTTGGCTACCCCAACTTTAACACACTGATTTCCGTGATAGAGTTGTCCCTTCAACTGCCAGTTAGGTAATTGTCCTTCGGTAACTTTTGATGATTTCATACTTCCCTTCCATACCCCTTCAGGTGCTTCGGTAGTAGGATTACCGCCTTCGCCCTTGAAGTTGTCGAAGGTTTCGTGAAGTACAACTTTTTGCCCCCAACTACTAAGTGCGAGGGCGAGAAATAGCAAAAAGGCTGAAAATCTCTCGAAATGTAGTTTCATAAGCGTAGTATTTGATAACGCGGCAAAAATACAAATCTTATTTGATATATTCAATAGACATTCTCCTTTTTTCTACGCTGAGCCGACCATTTTTTCAACTCAAACTGACATTTCTGCGCATTTTGACGTCATGATGCCTATTTATCAAGCGATGTGTTCCCTACGTTCTTCTTCAACTCTCTCAAGGTATAAAAAGCGATTTCTCGCAAAATATCGTTTTGAGCATTTGGCCGCGACGACAAATCGCATTATTTTTATAGTATGCTTAACAAATCTCCTTCCTCTTTCACCTCTTCACCGCCATACTCGAATATCTCCTCTACGCCATCATCGTCGCCCTGGCAGGTTATCGCCGCTCCGTGCGCGAAAGGCACGACAGCACCGCCAAACTCGACGCCAAGGCACAGACAGGTACAAACAAGCACAAAAAAAAGCATTGATTACCAAGCGTTACCTTGATAATCAATGCCTTAATTTTGAGTCGGGGTGACTGGGCTCGAACCAGCGACCTCACGCCCCCCAGACGCGTACTCTAAACCAACTGAGCTACACCCCGATTCTTTGGAGGGACTTGGAAGCCGAGGCTTCCTTGTCGTTTGCGAGTGCAAAGGTAGTACAAACTTATGAAACCACCAAACAAAAAACTGAGTTTTTGTCAAAAAGAGGGCAAAAAAGGCGTTTTGAAGTCTTTTCTTTGAAAAAGGAGTAGGTAGAAGGCGGCTATTTATCGAGAAAAGAGTATTTTTGCGAACGATTACAGATAGGATAACAGACAAAATACTTGAATGCTGAAAAGAACGCTTATTTTCTTATATATATTGTGCGGCAGCCTCTTGACGATGTTGCCCCAACAAGCGTGTGCCATCATCTGCGGAGAAGAAGAACACGGAGAAAAAGGAGCAGAAATGGGCCAGCAAGCCACCGATGAGGAAAGGTGGGCTATGCCGGAGGAAGCGGTGAAGTACACGATGAAAACTTACCGGCAACTGTCCGACACCGTGCGCCCCATGTCCGATACAGCTCGCTGCTCCCTCGACACGCTGCACACCACCTCGCACACGCCATCGCTCACAAAATCTCCCTTTGCTCGGTTGCTGACCGAACCCACATTCGACGACAGCCTCAAAATCATCCGCCCCTCGAAAGAGAAAAACTGTTTTTGGCGTCCCTTGCCGCAAGCCCTGAGTTTCGCCGCCGTAGGGTTGGGTGTCTGGGGACTGGGACACGGCACTTGGTTTTTCCGAAAAAAGCGCGAGTTGCGCGAGGAGTTCAAGCGCCTCCGCGGCAATCGCTACTTCCACGCCGACGACTACATCCAGTATGCCCCTGCAGTAACATTTATCTCATTGGGGAAAATGGCTTTCATTCCCCACCGCCACCAACAGAGTGAGCGTTTTCTCATCGGAACAACCGCCTTTGCCGTGATGGGCGTATTGGTAAACAGTCTCAAACACACCATCGACGCACGCCGTCCCGATGGTTCCGCCCACAACTCCTTCCCTTCCGGACACACCGCCACCGCCTTCGTAGGCGCAGAACTCACCCGCCTTGAGTATGGCAACTATTACGGATTGGGGGCTTACCTCATGGCCACGACCGTAGGCGTATTGCGCATGTACAACAACCGCCACTGGCTCAACGATGTGATGGCAGGAGCAGGCATCGGCGTGCTCAGTGCGCACGTGGCCGATTGGCTCTTCCCCATTCAGAAGCGCTACATCAACCGCATTTTCCGCAAAAAGCAACCACCGAAAGCAGCAAACGCGCCCTCCACCGCCGACAGATCTTCGCTTTGGGTGCTCCCCTCCTATTCGGCTGAAAACCGCGCCCCACAACTTTCCCTCCAATTCACGTTCTAACCCCTCATCGGGCACGCACCACCATCTCCTCTCGAAAAGTGTGCGTGCCCGATGAGTTTTTGTGCAAAAAGCAGGGCGTTTCCACTTTTTTGCCGTATTTTTGCACAAATTCCTCCAACTCCATCACCACCGTGAAAGATTTTCTTCTGATGATGCGCCGTTACGTGGCGCCCTACCAGCGCTATTTGGCCTTTTCGCTTTCCTTCAATGTGCTGAGCGCCATGCTCAACATCTTTTCTTTCCTCTCCATCGTCCCGATGCTCAACCTGCTCTTTGGCACCGACCAAACGCACTATTCTTTCATCGCATGGGATGCGGCAGGAAAGCCTATGAAAGACATTCTCATCAACAACCTCTATTTCTACACCGCACAGCTCATTGAGCAATACGGTGCCAGCACCACGCTCCTGATTATCGGTCTGTTTTTGGTGGTCACCACCGGCATGAAGACCGGCTGTTATTTTGCCTCCGTGGCCACGATGGTGCCCATCCGCACGGGCATTGTGCGCGACATCCGCAATGCCGTCTACCGCAAAATCACCCGTCTCCCCCTCTCCTTCTTCAGCGACGAACGCAAGGGCGACATCATCGCTCGCATGAGCGGCGACATCAACGAGATTGAAAACTCCGTGATGGGGAGTCTGGAGATGCTCGTCAAAAATCCCATTCTCCTCCTTTTCTATCTCGGTGTACTGGTCTACACCTCTTGGCAACTCACCCTCTTCACCCTCATCGTGCTCCCGAGCATCGGGTGGGCGATGGGCAAGGTGGGGCGCAAACTCAAGCGTTCCAGTCTGGAGGCTCAGACGAAATGGAGCGAAACGATGTCGCAGCTCGAAGAGACTTTGGGCGGTATGCGCATCATCAAAGCCTTCGGGGCAGAACGAAAGATGCAACGCCGATTTGAGCACACGACCGACGACTTCCGCACCATCTCTGCCCGAGTGGCCACGCGCCAGAGTTCGGCCCATCCGGTGAGCGAATTTCTCGGCACGTGCCTCATCGTGCTCGTGCTGTGGTATGGCGGCACGCTCATCTTCTCCAACAACAGCCCCATCGACGCCCCCACCTTCATCTTCTACATGGTCATGCTCTACAGTATGCTCCAGCCGCTCAAAGACCTCTCCAAAGCCGGCTACGCCATCCCTAAAGGTATGGCCTCGATGGAGCGCGTCAACAAAATCCTCTTTGCCGAAAATCCCATCCACGAAACGACAACGCCCGTACAGCTCCCTGCGCTGCAAGAACAGATTGAGTTTCGCGATGTCGAATTTTCTTACACCAACACCGGTATCGAAACCTCGACACCCGTCATTCGCGGCGTCAGCTTCACCGTACGCCGTGGGCAGACGGTGGCCTTGGTGGGGCAGAGTGGCAGCGGTAAGAGCACCCTCGTCGACCTCCTTCCGCGCTACCACGATGTCACGGCGGGCAGCATCCTCATCGACGGCCACGATGTGCGCACGCTCCGCTTGAGCGACCTCCGCGCCCTCATCGGCAACGTCAATCAAGAGGCCATTCTCTTCAACGACTCGTTTTTCAACAACATCGCTTTCGGGGTCGAAAACGCCACGATGGAGCAGGTGGTCGAAGCGGCAAAAATCGCCAATGCCCACGACTTCATCATCGCCACCGAAGAGGGCTACCACACCACCGTGGGCGACCGCGGCTGTCGGCTTTCGGGTGGACAGCGGCAACGGGTGTCCATCGCGCGTGCCATTCTGAAAAATCCCGACATCCTCATTCTCGACGAGGCCACCTCGGCGCTCGACACCGAGAGCGAACGTTTGGTGCAGGAAGCGCTCGAACGCCTCATGTCCACCCGTACCACGATCGCCATCGCCCACCGTCTCTCCACCATCCGCCACGCCGACGAAATCCTGGTGCTCCACGAAGGACGCATCGTGGAGCGTGGCACCCACGAAGACCTCTTGGCGCTTGACGGCTACTACAAGCGCCTCAACGACATGCAGCAAATGTGATGCCGCATGGCACAACAAGGCTGAAAAAGCCACACTACCGGGCTTCCGGCAGCGACAAACTATAAATACTCCAATCTCCAACATTGTGAAAACCAGACTGATTTTCTTTGCTAAGTTCTACGCCACCCTTGTACTGACCTTTCTCAGCGCCAAACTCCTCTGCTTGGCCTACAATGGCTGGCCCTCACTCTCCGACGTGGGAGAAGTGTTGCTCCATGGGCTGCCGCTCGACCTCAACGTGGCGGCCTACGCCTCCGCCCCCCTCTGGCTGTCCCTCCTGGTGGGACTTGTGGTCCGTGGCAAACGTTGGGCGCGCTTCCTCCGCATCGCCTATCGGGTCTATGCCTATGTGCTCACGGTGATGATTCTCCTCACGGTCATTGTCGACACCATATTATATAGCAAATGGGGGTTCAAACTCGATGCAGTCTGCCTCTCTTACCTCGACAACCCCTCGGGCGTCACCGAAAGTCTGAACATTTGGTTCCTTTTGGGTGCTGTCGTGCTTTTCGGCGTCCTCATTTGGGGCTATTCGCGCCTTCTTTTGCGCCTTTATCCAGCCCCCGAAGACCTCTCTACCCACCGCACCGCCGCCCGCAAATCGCTCATGGGCGGACTGCTCGTTGTGGTGGGTGCTCTCCTCTTCCTCGCCATCCGCGGCGGTGTGGGCAAATCGACCGCCAACGTGGGCATGGTCTACTATTCCACGCGCCAATATCTCAACCACTCCGCCGTCAATCCCCTCTTCTCCTTCTTCTACTCCTTGATGAAGGAAAAGGACTTCAGCAAGCAGGCGCAGTACTTCTCCCCAGAAGAGGCCGACCGCATTTTTGCCTCCCTCCACTACAACACCAAGAGCCGCCTACTGCCGGCCGACTCTCTCCTCACCACCACCCGCCCCAACGTGCTGCTCATCCTGATGGAAAGCTGCGGCGGCCGCGTGGTGGGCTGCACCGAAGGCACACGAGGTGTCACCCCCACGCTCGACAGTCTGTCGCGCGAGGGCGTGTTCTTCAGCCGTTGCTACGCCAACAGTTTCCGCACCGACCGCGGCACCATCTGCACCTTCTCCGGCTATCCCGCCTTCCCCGATGCCAGCGTGATGAAGATGCCGGCCAAGTCGCGCGTGCTGCCCTCCATCGCCGCCTCGCTCAAGCGTGTGGGCTACGACACGGAATTTCTCTACGGAGGTGATAAGAACTTCACCAACATGAACTCCTACTTCCTCGCCACCGGCTACGACCGTGTTTTGGGCGATGCCGACTTCCCCGAGTCGATGCGCCACACCCACGTTTGGGGCGTGACCGATCACCTCATGTTCGGCCAACTCTCACAGCGCATCGCTGCCATGCCGCAGGGACGTCCGTGGTTCAAGACCCTCCTCACCCTCTCCAGCCACGAACCTTGGGAAGTGCCTCACCACGCGCTGGAAGACCCCATCCTCAACGCCTTCCACTACCTCGACCATTCGATAGCCGGCTTCTTGAAAGCATTCCGTCGCTCGCCGCAGTGGAAGAACACCCTCATCATCATCCTTCCCGACCATGGCGTGTCGTGGCCGTCCGACATCAACGAGTTCGACACGCGCAAGTACCACATCCCCATGATTTGGGTGGGCGGTGCCGTCAAAGCGCCTCGCCGTGTCGATGTGCTGTGCAACCAAACCGACCTTGCCGCCACCCTCCTCGGACAGCTCGGACTGCCTCACAGCGAGTTCCGCTTCTCACGCGATGTCCTCTCGCAAACCTACGTCTATCCCTGCGCACAACATTCGTGGCCGGAAGGCTTCACCTTCATCGACTCCACCGGCACGACCATCTACACCCTCGCCACCCGCGAGGCGTCGCGCACCACCCCCGACCCCACCGGAGTACGGCTCAACAAGGCCAAGGCCTTCATGCAGAAAGCCTATCGCGACCTCGAGGATTTGCGATAGTCGAGTAGATGTTCACCATGGGTGTCGGGACGCTCCCGACTGCTCATGGCGAACATCTACTTTTTTCCCCTCCACCATTGTTCAACCTGATCTACTCACCATGACCACACTCCCTCACCGCCAACAGTTGCTCAACATCCTCATTGCCCACTATGACAAGGGCGAAGCACAGGCCATCGCGCGCCTCTATCTCGAACGCCGCTTCGATCTCTCCCACACCGATGCCCTCTTGGGCAAGCACTTCCTGCTCACTCCGCTCCACGAACAGCAGTGGGCCACCGACCTCGAAGCCTTCCGCCGCGGCGTGCCGGTGCAATATGTCCTGGGTAGTGCCGAATTTGACGGGCACGCCTTTGCCGTCACCCCCGATGTGCTCATCCCCCGTCCCGAAACGGAGGGATTGGTGCAGTGGGCCGCGGAACTGGCTTCCGACCAACCGGCCCACCTCCTCGATGCCGGCACCGGCAGCGGCTGCATCGCTGTGAGCCTCGCCCTCCGTCTGCCCTCGGCCACGCTCACTGCTTGGGACATTTCCGAAGCCGCCCTTGCCGTGGCGCGCTGCAACGCCAAGGCGCTGGGTTCCGACGTCGCTTTCCTCCACCGCAACATCATGACCGAAGCGCAGTGCCCCACCGATGCCCCTGCCTCCTTCCACTTCATTGTGAGCAATCCGCCCTACATCCGCCGGAGCGAAGCCGTCACCATGGAGCGTCACGTCCTGCACCACGAGCCCCATTCGGCGCTCTTCGTCCCCGACTACGACCCCTTGCAGTTCTACCGTGCTCTCGCCCTCCTCTCTCGCCACCTCCTGCATCCCGGCGGTGCCCTCCTCGTCGAGACCCACCGCGACCACGCCCGGCAGGTGGCCCAACTCTTCGACCTCATGGGCTACACCCACATCGAGGAGCGCCCCGACTGCTTCGGACAGCCCCGCTTTGTCAAGGCAGTGCACCCTTGACGGCCTGACCTTGGATAATGACTTGTGAGCCTTTCAGGTTCTCGTGCTGGTAATCACACAAGAAGTAGGCAGTAAGGAAAAAGAAGTTGCTTCTCTCCTATTGAAACTTCACCAGATGGGAAGAAATCTATAAACCAAGGTTTGGTTTATATAATTCAAGCCTTGGTTTATGTAATTCAAACTTTGGTTTATATAAACCAAACCTTGGTTTATAGATTATCCTTTACGTAATGAACTTTTTGCGGCTCGCAGTTAAGTATAGGAGGGAGGCGGGAAGATTTCCCTAAGTAGGTCGTAGAGGTCGAGCATCTATCGAAAAAAAAGAAA
>NZ_JACSUD010000021.1 GCF_014385435.1 Alloprevotella sp. Lung230 | reverse complement strand
TGGAAAGCAGTATCGAATTTCTTCCAATTTATTTTGTCGGAGAGTTTGTAGAGAGGGTGAGAGGGGTTCAGCATATCCAACAAACTGCTGAATAATGAAGGGCTGGGATAGGGCTTTTTAATCATATAAATCTGCAAGTTTCTGAATACAAAGATAAGAAAACTTGCAGATTTATCAAAGGAATATCTTGATTAATTTACTGAATATCAGATGATAAATGGGAATTTAAGGGACGACTATATAGCACCTTGCAAAAATCCTTCACGCCTTCACCAGCAGTCATAATCATCTCACAATCTGCAAGATACGGGTGAATGATTTCCACAGGAAACACTTCTCCATATAGCTTCATCACAGACCAAAACGCTCAACCATAACCCCTTGATTTTCAAGCAGGGTGAAGGCAGTGAAGGCAAAAACACACTTTTCGACAGTAGAGACGTGCGCATGCGCGCGAGGAAGCAAGGGGAATGCAACGCCATTATGTCTCTCCGGATTTTCAGAGAAGAAATACTCAAATCGTGCAGACCAATCATCCCCGACAGAGGAGAGAAGAAAAAACTCAGAGGTAGTTTTACGTAACTCAGAGCTGCGTAAAACTACCTCTGAGTTAAATTTCGCTCCGATGGAGAAAGCGACAGGTGCAACCTTTCGGTTTAATTGCGGGGCTTTCCCCAATCCCGTTGGCGCGGCTGGGCAGGTTTGGGTTTGACCTTGATTTTGTCGAAACCATAGCCAAACACTCCACTGGCGAGCGTCTGACTCACAAAGGCATTGGGATCGATGCTCTGAATGATGCGGAAGATGATGTTGGATTCGCTTTTCTTGGCCAACACCACGAGCACTTTGCGTTCCTGCTTGGTGTACCACCCCGTACCGTCGAGCACCGTCACCCCACGGTGGAACTCGTTGATGGCCGAGGCGATGTCGTCGTAGCGCTCCGAGAAGATGAGGAACTGCACCGACTGCCGTCCCTTATTGACCACAAAGTCGAGCATTCCCGTGATGACGATGAGCGTGGTGTAGCCATAGAGGAGATTTTGCAGATTGCCGTTGGGCAGGAGGAGCGAGGTGCTCACGATGACAATGTCGCTGATGAGCACCATCGTGCCGAGCGAGACGTTGCGGTGCTTGTTGACCATGGCTGCGATGACGTCCGTGCCGCCCGTCGATCCATTGCTCAAAAACACAAGTCCCATGCCCATGCCCATCATGCAGGCGGCAAAGATGCAACTCATGAAGGCATTGCCGATGACGATAGGGAGCTTGACGTGGGCATTGAAGCCGGCAGGAAACAACGCGGGATTGGTGGCGTAGAGGTACTGCATCCCCCACTCCACGCCGGAGAGCAGGAGGGTGAGCATGAGCACGGCAAAAATCGTCTTCACGCAGAAGCGCAACGAGAGCGTGCGGAGCGCCATAATGAGGAGGAGGGTGTTGGCCAGAAAGAAGGTGTACTGCACCTTCCACCAGCCGGTGGCGTAGAAAATAATGGAGCCCAAACCGGTGGTGCCGCCGGTGGTGATTTCATGAGGCAGCAGGAAGAGCGTGAAGCCCACGGCATAGCTCAGCAATCCGAGCGTGATGAGCAGATAGTCCTTGGCTTCGAGCCAGAGATTGAATTTGAAATGTGGAGACATGGTATGGTAAGGGGTGAATTTGCCCTTTTCACCAATGGAAAAGGGCAAACGTGACATTACTTTTTCAAGACGATATTGACGATACGACCCGGCACGACGATGACTTTGGCCACGGTCATTCCTTCAAGATAGCGCTGACTTTGCTCCGCTTCGAGAGCCGCCTTTTCGATGTCGGCGGCTGCGGCATCGGCAGGGAAGTCGAGGGTGAAGCGGGTCTTTCCGTTGAAGGAAATGCCGAGGGTGACGCTGTCTTCTTTGAGATAATCCTCGCAGAACTCCGGCCATTCGGCATCGCACACGCTGGTGGTGTTGCCCAAGGCGTGCCACAACTCTTCGGCGATGTGCGGGGCGAAGGGGGCGAGGAGCACCACAAAGGTGGAGAGCACGCTACGCGAAGTGCACTTCTGTTGCGCCCATTCGCCCACGGCAATCATGAAGGCAGGCACGGAGGTGTTGTAAGAGAACACTTCGATGTCGTCGCTCACCTTCTTGATGAGTTTGTGGAGCGTTTTGAGGTTTTCCTTCGTGGGCGCGTCGTCAGTCACGGTGAGGGCATCGCCCTTGTAGAAGAGGTTCCACGCCTTCTTCAAGAAGCGGAAACAGCCGTCGATGCCGTTGCTGTCCCACGGCTTACTTTGGTTGATGGGCCCGAGGAACATCTCGTAGAGGCGGAGGGTGTCGGCCCCATACTTTTCGACGATGAGGTCGGGATTGACCACGTTGTACATCGACTTCGACATCTTTTCGACCGCCCAGCCACACACGTAGCGGCCGTCTTCAAGCACGAATTCGGCGGTGGCATATTCGGGACGCCAGGCTTTGAAGGCTTCGAGGTCGAGCACATCGTTTTCCACGATGTTCACATCGACGTGGATGGGCGTCACGTCATAGTCCTCCTTCAAGCCGTGGCTGACGAAGGTGTTGGTGTCCTTGATGCGGTACACGAAGTTGGAGCGGCCCTGAATCATACCCTGATTGACGAGCTTTTGGAAAGGTTCGTCCTTGGGGCTGATGCCGATGTCATGGAGGAATTTGTTCCAGAATCGGGCGTAGATGAGGTGGCCGGTGGCGTGCTCCGAACCGCCGAGGTAGAGGTCGACATTCTGCCAGTAGGCCGCGGCCTTCTTGCCCACCAAAGCGGTGTGATTGCGCGGATCCATGTAGCGGAGGTAGTAAGCCGACGAACCGGCGAAACCAGGCATGGTGCTCAGTTCGAGAGGGAACACCGTCGTGTGGTCGATGCGGGTGTTGTCCGTCACGCTGTTGGTGGTCGTGTCCCACGCCCAGCGAGTGGCATTACCAAGGGGCGGTTCGCCCGTTTCGGTGGGGAGGAATTTCGAGACCTCAGGAAGTTCGAGGGGAAGGCATTCGGCCGGAATCATCTGCGGCATGCCGTCCTTGTAGTAGACCGGAAAGGGTTCGCCCCAATAGCGCTGGCGAGAGAAGATGGCATCGCGCAGACGGAAGTTCACCTTGACGCGACCGAGGTGTTGTTCGGTTACAAAGGCTTTGGTACGCTGGATGGCTTCTTTCACCGAAAGTCCGTTGAGCGTAAATCCGTCGCGAGCCGTTTTGCCAGCCGCCGGCGAGTTCATCACGGTGCCTTCTTTGGCATCAAAGCTCTCTTCGCTCACATCGGCTCCCTCGATGAGGGGCAGAATGGGGAGATTGAAATGGCGGGCAAAGGCATAGTCGCGGCTGTCGTGGGCAGGCACGGCCATGATGGCACCGGTGCCGTAGCCGGCCAGCACATAGTCGGAAATCCACACGGGAATTTCCTCGCCGGTGAACGGATTGACGGCATAGCTGCCGGAGAACACACCGGTCACGCGGCGATCGGCGATGCGTTCGCGCTCGGTGCGCTTCTTGGTGGCTTCAACATAAGCCTCCACTTCGGCACGCTGCGCCTCGGTGGTGAGTTGCGCCACGAGTTCGCTTTCGGGAGCGAGCACCATGAAGGTAACGCCGAAAATCGTATCGGCACGGGTGGTGAAGATGGTGAAACGGACGTCGCTGTCTTTCACCGAAAATTCCATTTCGGTACCTTCCGAACGACCAATCCAGTTGCGTTGCGTTTCTTTAAGCGAGTCGGTCCAGTCGATGGTTTCGAGTCCGTCGAGCAAGCGTTGGGCATAGGCGCTCACGCGCAAGCACCACTGCTTCATCTTCTTTTGTACAACAGGGTGTCCGCCGCGTTCCGAAACGCCGTCTACCACTTCGTCATTGGCCAACACCGTGCCCAAAGCGGGACACCAATTGACCATCGTTTCGCCCAAATAAGCGATGCGGTAGTTCATCAGCACTTCTTGCTGTTCGACACTACTCTTGGCCGCCCACTCTTCGGCGGTGAAATGCAGTTCTTCGCTCTGTGCCACATTCAGCCCGGCGGTGCCGTGGGCTTCCAGATGCGCCACGAGTTGTTCGATGGGCGCAGCCTTTTGCGCAGCGTTGTCGTAGTACGACGCGAACATCTGCTGAAACGCCCATTGCGTCCAGTGGTAATAGTCGGCATCGCAGGTGCGGATTTCGCGACTCCAGTCGAAGCAAAAGCCGATTTTGTCGAGTTGTTCGCGATAACGGGCAATATTCTGCTGGGTAGTGATGGCAGGGTGCTGCCCCGTTTGGATGGCATATTGTTCGGCCGGCAGACCGTAGGCATCGTAGCCCATGGGGTTCAGGACGTTGTAGCCGCGCAGACGCTTGTAACGGGCATAGATGTCGGAGGCGATGTAGCCGAGGGGATGCCCCACGTGCAGCCCGGCTCCCGAGGGATAGGGGAACATGTTGAGCACGTAGAACTTCGGTTTGTCGGTTCTCTCTTCTGTGCGGTAAGTACCCTCACGCGCCCAAATTTCGCGCCAGCGCTTTTCAATATCTCTGAAGTTATATTCCATAGCTTTCGTTTGCTTATTGTTTTATATCTAATTGCAAAGATACATCAACGCTTGCAAAACGACAAGAAAAGCATTGACTTTCTCTTCTTTTTCCTCTTTCTTACATTAAAAAATGAGCTTCTTTTCGGTTATGTTGTGCGAAATCAGTATCTTTGCGCCCAAATCAAATGATTAAGACAACAAAACACATGGATAAACTCTCTTATGCCCTTGGCTTGATTATCGGCCACAACCTCAAAGGAATGAATATCGATGGTCTCAACAGCAGCGAATTTGTACGTGCCGTCGAACACGTGATTCAGGACGAAAAACTCGAAATGACCGAAACGCAAGCACAAGGTCTTGTGCAGAAATATCTCCAAGAACAACAAGAAGTTGCCGGCAAAGCAGCCCGTGAAGCCGGTGAGCAGTTTCTCGCCGAGAACGCCAAGAAAGAAGGCGTGACGGTAACGGCTTCCGGACTGCAATACGAAGTGCTCACTCCTGCAATCGGCCAAAAGCCCACGGCTGCCGACCGCGTGCGCTGCCACTATGAAGGCCGCCTCACCGACGGCACGGTGTTCGACAGCAGTTACAAGCGCGGTGAACCGGCGACGTTCCCCCTCAACGGCGTCATTGCCGGATGGACGGAAGGTTTGCAACTCATGGCAGTAGGCGCCAAGTTCCGCTTCTTCATCCCCTTCAACCTCGCTTATGGTGCACAAGGCGCCGGTAGTAGCATTCCTCCCTACGCAGCGCTCATCTTCGACGTTGAGTTGCTCGGCATCAACGAGTAATTCAACCTTTCGGATTTTTCCTTTTTCGCAAAACAAACAATATCATAACACAATGAAAAAAACTTGTATGGCAGCCTTGATGGCAGCCACCGCGCTTCTGAGCGCCTGCAACGGCAAGGGCAGCCAGCCCGAAGCCGATCTGAAAACCGATGTCGACACGCTGAGCTATGCTTTGGGGATCTCCAACAGCCCCACGGAAGAAGAGGCCAAGATGTACCTCATGCAGGCCGGCAGCGACTCCACCTACGTGGAAGCCTTCCTCAAAGGTATCAAGGATGGTCTCCACTCGTCGGACGACAAGAAGGAAATCGCTTACCAGATGGGTATGCAGGCCGGTATGCAGATGAAGACGCGCATGTTCACCGGTGTTGAGCAGCAGGTCTTCGCCGGCGACAGCACCAAGCACCTCTCCACCAAGCAATTCCTCGCTGGTTTCCTCGCCGCCCATTCGGGCAACAGCGGCCTCTACCTTGACAAGGAGAAGAAGCAACCCATCACTCGCGAAACCGTACAGCCCATCCTCAAAAGCGTGATGGACCGCATGACCGCTGCGGCCAACGAGAAAGTGTTCGGCGAAGCTAAGAAGCAAAATGAAGCTTTTATGGCCAAGATTGCCAAAACTCCTGGTGTGAAGCCTCTCCCCGGCGGCGTTTACTACAAGGAAATCGTAGCCGGCACCGGTGCCAAACCTCGCACCGACCAGACAGTGGCTGTGACCTACGAAGGTAAGCTTTCCAACGGCACCGTGTTTGACTCCTCGCAGGGGCAGCCCGCCAACTTCGCCTGCAACCAAGTCATCCCCGGCTTCACCACCGCCCTGACCAACATGCAGGTGGGTGCAGAATGGGAAGTCTACATCCCCTGGAATCAAGCCTATGGTGCACAGCAGAGCGGTCCCATCCCTCCCTACTCTGCTCTCGTGTTCAAAATCAAACTGGTCAAAATCAACGACTAATATATTTGCGGTGACCTTGTGCAGACCGCACAAGGTCGCCTGCATTTCGCCTCTCATTTAGCATCTATCGTTATTAGAAAATGAAACTTCGCTCTCTGCTCCTCCTCGCCCTCGCTGCCACCCTCGGCTTGGGTGCTGTGGCTCGCGCCCCCAAGAAGCGCAAGACCACCGTTGTCGAAAACAAACTCAAACCTGTCCCCGCAGCCGAATTTTCTTATGCCATCGGTGTGGCGCAAGCTCCCTCGCTCAAGAACTACATTGCCCAGCGCGGCATCGACTCCACCCAGTACAACCACTTCATCGAAGGGCTCAGCGGTCGCTACACAGTCGACGACGTGAAACGTATGCGCGCCATCGTCTCGGGGGCCGACATTGCCGAACAAAATGCTAAAGTCATCCCCGCCATCAACAAGCAAGCCACCGGCAAGGAAGACACCACCTACGTGGACGGACGCCTCTTCGTGCAAGGGCTCATCGACGGACTTTCGGGCGCTGCCAAAATCTCGGCCGACTCTGCCTCCAAAGTCGCTGAGCAGCAAGAAAACTACATGAACGAAACGCGCAAAGCGGCTAACGCGGCTTTCATCGCCAACTACAAACAGGAAAAAGGCGTGAAGTCCACCCCCAGCGGCTTGCTCTACAAAGTCATCACGCAAGGCACCGGCACACTTCCCACCGATACGGCACAAGTGGAAGTGCACTATGAGGGCAAACTCATCGACGGCACCGTCTTCGACAGCAGTTACCAGCGTGGACAAACAGCCACTTTCGGAGTAACGCAGGTCATCAAAGGCTGGACCGAAGCCCTGAAACTGATGCCCGTAGGATCTACCTACGAACTCTGCATCCCCTACAACCTCGCTTACGGCGAGCACGGCAATCGCACCATCCCGCCTTTCGCCACCCTCATCTTCAAGGTCGAACTGATTGCTATCAAATAGCGCTCCGTTCCTCCCTGTGTTTTCATCTCAAAAGCTCCCCATCGCGCGTTCCTTGCCCGATGGGGAGTTTTTTTGTTGCTTCTTGCCCTTCGGACTTATCGTGTAAATCGCGTGTGAAACGCCCTTCTCCCTTCGAGCGACCAAAGCCATTCGTCAGAAAACACAAGAATTTTCAAGAAAAACAAAGAAAACACCTCCACCATTCGCAAGTTATTCTTATATTTGCCCTGCTTTTCCATCGCATCTCAAAGGAGTTGCCCCACCTTGAAAGCGACATTTCACCCCACGTTTCATCCTTAAAAACACTACTACTATGTCGCCCATCACCTCCTTCATCGCCCTCTACGACCGCTTGCAGGCGCTGCCGCAGCGTGCCCGTGTGGCCGTGTGCCATCCTTCCGACGACCACACCCTGCGTGCTGTGATTGAAGCAGTCGAGATGGGATTCGTCCACGCTATCCTCGTGGGCGAAGTTCACGAAAAGACTTTGCGCCAGGTGGCTCCCGAAGTGGCGGCCCACATCGAGCTTCGGCCTGCCCCCACCATCGCTGAGGCCATCCGGAAGGCCGTACAACTGGTACACGACGGGGAGGCCGACCTCCTCATGAAAGGGATGGTCAACACCGACGACCTCCTGCGCGAGGTGCTCAACAAAACCTATGGCCTGCGCCCCGAGGGCAATGTCATCAGCCACGTGGCCGTGTTCGAAACCAGCGAGACCGACCGTCTGCTGCTCCTTTCCGACGTGGCCGTCATCCCCGCTCCCACCCTCGAACAGCGTGCCGCCCAACTCCGCTACACCACCACTGTGGCCCGCTCTTTGGGCATCGAAGTGCCGCGAGTGGCGCTGCTCCACTGCACCGAAAAGGTGAGCGAGAAGTTTCCCCTCACGCTCGACTACGTCACGCTGAAAGCGCGTGCCGCTCAGGACGAATTTGGGCCGATACTGCTGGATGGGCCGATGGACCTCCTTTGCGCCATTCTCCCCACTGCACTGACCAACAAGGGATTGCAAAGTTGCCTCGACGGCAAGGCCGACATCCTCTTGATGCCCGACATTCAGGCCGGCAACATCCTCTACAAAGCCCTGCAATACTTCCCACAAAGCAGCACCTCGGCCTCGATGCTCTGCGGCACATCAGCTCCGGTGGTGCTCACCTCGCGCGGCGACACCATCGAAACGAAGGTCAACAGCCTGGCCCTGGCCGCGCTGCAATGCCGAGCGGATTAGCCCCACCGGCCATCTCCCCCAACAAAGCCCACGAACAAAACACACAGACATGAAAATTCTTGCCATCAACCCCGGGTCGACGAGTACGAAGATGGGTGTTTTTTTAGAGGAAAAGCCCCTCCTCATCAAGTCCATTCCCTACACGCCCGACGACCTGGCCCCCTTTGCCAATGCCTTTGAGCAACTGTCCATGCGGCGCAACGACATCCTCCACGCTCTCGAAATCGAAGACATCGACTTCAACTTCGATGCCATCATTGCCCGCGGCGGACTCACCAAACCCATCCCTGCCGGTGTCTACCGCGTCAACGAACAGATGCTCCTCGACACCCGCACCACCCCACGCCAACACGTCTGCAACCTCGGTTGCCACATCGCTGCCGCATTGGCGGCCGACCTCCCCGGCTGCCTGCCTCTCGTGGCCGACCCTGAGATTGTCGACGAGATGCTCCCCGAAGCCCACATCTGCGGCAGTCCGCTCATGACGCGCGCCAGCGTGTGGCACGCCCTCAACCAGCGCGCCATTGCCCGCCACTTTGCCAAAATCCGCGGCTGTCGCTACGAGGACCTCAACCTCATCGTGGCCCATCTGGGCGGCGGCATCACGGTGGGCGCTCACTGCAAAGGGCAGACCATCGATGTGAACAACGGGCTGGACGGAGAAGGCCCGTTTTCTCCCGAACGTGCCGGTTCGCTCCCCGCTGCCGACCTCATCCGCCTCTGTTTCAGTGGGAAGCACAGCGAGGAAGAATTGCTCAAACGCATCGCCGGAAAAGCCGGTCTCAATGCCCACCTCGGCACCACCGACACCCGCGAAGTGCTGCGCCGCGTGGCAGAGGGCGATGCCCACGCCACCCTCATTCTCAACGCCATGATTTATCATATCGCCAAGTCCATTGCCGCCCAAGGTGCCGTGCTTTGCGGTGCAGTGGACGCCATCCTCATCACGGGCGGATTGGCGCACTCGGACTACATCACCTCCCGCCTCCGCGAGCGGGTGAGCTTCATCGCCCCCGTCCACGTGTTCCCTGGCGAAAACGAGTTGCAAGCGTTGGCCGAAAATGCCCTCGCCGTACTGCACCAAGAGCGCGAAATCCACGAGTACGAATAAATAACGTCTTTTCCCCATGAAAAAACTCCTCAACCTGTTCAGCCTCAACGGCCGCGCCCGCCGCATTGAGTACGCCCTTATGCTCATCTATGCCGTCCTGGCCTCCTATCTGTTCTACCTCTTCTGCTTCGCCTCCCTGTTCGGCGGGCGGGAACATTTCGTTTTCGATGCCCCGGCTCGCATCCTCTTCCCTCTCTCCGGCGTGCTGGTACTCTACCCCTTCCTCGCCACGGCCGTACGCCGCCACCACGATTTCGGCCGCAGCGGTTGGTGGGCGCTCGTCTGCCTCCTCCCCATCATCGGGCAAATATGGATGATGGTCATTGCCGTCATCGACACACAACCCTTCGACAACCGCTACGGGAAAAATCCTAAGGCCCAAACCTAATTCTCCTCGCGCGCGCGTATACTCTACAATAGTGTCGTTTTTTTGCCTTCACTCCTTCATCACGCTATTTAAGCGGCTCATTTTCTTTTATTTACGGGTGAAGGCAAATCACAAAATTGCCTTCACCCCAAGCGCCTCCTCTATGACGAGGAAAGACTTGCGGTGAAGGCAGTGAAGGCAAAAAACAACTTGTTGTAGTGTATACGCGCGCGAGGGAACAGCACATTTTCACCTGCTGTGCTTGTCGTGCCAACTATCTCCCATGTAGTTTCAACTACCTCTGAGATAGTTTGATTTATCTCAGAGGTAAATTTTTAGCCTCTCGCCCCCGAACCTTATCCTGAAATTCCGCGACTCAACTGTTAAATTCGTGTTAAAGTCGGGGATGAGTGGTAAGATTCGAGGGCGAGATGTCTATATATAGATAACAGGGCGTTGAAGAAATAGTTATAAGTGTTGTTCCAGCATCGCTTTTAGCGACTCTACAGTCACGATATCAGTCGTAGCAAGACGGATTGGAGCAAGAGCATATTTAGAGAGTACCTGATCTTTAAGGGAATCTCTCGACTGCTGAACAACATTGCCTTTATGAAAGTGCCAACCATCTACTTCTATGGTGAGCAGAGCTTGCTTGGTGAGCGAATTGTAAACAAGAAAATCTACATGAGCCAGTTTGCTTCCAGCAAAACTTTTTTCCTCTTCATTGAGCAGCGTCCAGTCGGCAATCAGTTTGAACAAAGGATAATGACATACCACAGAAAGATTGGATTTATTCAAAATCGAAAGGGCTTGCATCAAGGTGTCATAAACCAGATTTTCAGAGAGATAATCCGAAACTTTTAGATGTTCCTTTTCATAAGCCAATCTCTCTGCGCTGTATTGGCGATAGAGCAAATCAAACACAGAGTGCAATCGACTCTCTTGTATCTCAAAATTATTGTATCGGATATAGGAAATCAGTTGCGACAAGTTAGTATCCTTGGATAGTTCGTTACCAGTAGTGACGATGCAAAATTGCTTTTTGGCACGCGATATCGCGACATTAAGAAGATTGTCATCATCAGAAAATGTGGTAGGTACATTATCGACAGTCGTAAGAATGATCGTGTCACACTCCCGCCCTTGGTACTTGTGTACGGTACTGGCGATATCTTGACCCAGCGCTGCATTGATTTCTTTGGCTTGATCGGAGTAAGGAGTAATAATGCCTACACTTCCCTTATCTGCATATTGCGGCATAACTTCTTGGACGAGGACATCTATTTCCCGTTGATTGATATGTTTATTCGCATGATTTCCCTGTACCGTTCGGACCACTTTTAACACCTTCTCTTCTCCTGAGTCGTTGGTCATCGGAATGAGTTCGCCATTATAGAATCGCTGATTACAAAATTCGATAATCAGAGGATGGCAGCGATAATGCTCTCGCAAAAGTGTGGTAGGGGCATCTCTGAAAATTTCCGTGCAGGATTGTAAAAAATTATGGGTGATGGCATTGTAGCGCTCGTCCACTTGAAAGGAGGTAAGAACGGTACGAATGGCGAGTGCCTCCTCTTGAGTGACCACATTGGGCAACTGCTTATCGTCGCCAACGATGACCGCGTTTGTGGCACACGACAAAGCCAACGCTCCCGTCTTGATATCGGACTGCGATGCTTCATCCATAATTACATAGTCGAAGACCATATCTTTTCCAATGCAGCTTTTAGCAGAATAAGTGGTACTCAGCACAATGGGGTATTCTTTCAGGAAGGCCTCTGTTTTCGTCTTAATTCCTTTGATGGTAAACAGTTGTTTCACCCGATGCCCATATCGTTGAGCAATCCTACTTTTCAACACTTGGAGAGAGGAGGTGGTAAGTGCTTGGAGATTTTGTTGTAGATTTATGGTTTGAAGTTGCTCCGTGAGAACGCCCAACTCTTGCTCTATTTCCAACTTACGTACACAATAGTAGGCTTGTTCCAAAGCGGCGACCACTTCGGTAAGATTTCCTCTCAAGAAAGAGAAAGCGCGAATGCCGATAAAAAACATCCATTTCAAGCAAAACCAAAGGGAAGGCTTCCTGTCACGCTCTGCCAGCATTTGGCATCGGGTGAGCAGTTTCATGAGCTTTTCTGAGCGCTTATGGTTGAGCCAATCTGGATGCGATTGTCCTTCTTTGAGCAGATTATCATAGTGCTCCTCAGTCATCAAAGCATCATACTCTGCTCTGAGAAGTGCCAATTTCGTTTGGCTGTCAAATCCAAGCGATACGGAAAGAAGCGCTTCTTTAGCCTGCTCTTGAACCTCCACCAAATTGCTGATATGCCAGGAGGTCATATCGGGATAGGCAGACGACTGATTTTCGATAAAAGTTTCTTTCCTCTCCGCATTACCCAAGGGAGCAATGAGAAAGTCTAAACCTTCTGTTTGTAGTTTTTCTGCTATATTCTCTACAGCCGAATTGTTGTTGGAAACAATCAGCACCGTCTTATTAGCCAATAGCAAATTGGCAATAATGTTTAGTACAGTTTGTGTCTTTCCCGTGCCCGGAGGACCTTGAATAAAACTAACTTGGTGTGTCAAAGCTGCTTCTACGGCAGTTTTTTGACTAGCATTACAGCCAAAGGGATAATAAACTTGGTGCGGTAGATTGTAGGTAGCAAGTTGGGTCTTATCACCTAGATATTGTGCCAAAGGGACATTGTCGCGCTTCACATCGACCAAGTCGTATTTGAAGGTAAGTGTATTGACCCCGTTGTCTGATTGCAACCCCGTTTCTTCTGCAATCTTTCGCAGATAGTCCCATGTCGAGCCACCGGTTTTATCTATCGGTGTACGGGTAACATAGACATTTCGTCCTTCCAGACATTCTGTTCGCCCATCTTCGTAAACAACTCGATAAAAGGTATTTTTCTCATGGGAGAAACGAAGCAATTCGTCCGCTCCCATAATGTGTCGATTGTTGATGTAAAGTCCTTTGTTTTCAAGATTTATCGTTTCGGGATGTGTTAGGTAAAGCAAGCGCGCATAGTTGTATTGAAACACACGTGGCGAAGATAGAAAACAAACTTGCCAATAACCGTTTGTTTTCTTTTGAATGGAGGCAACTTGCTCGGTGATAAACATTCGTTTGTCACCTTTTCGCTTCAAATCCACAATCATGTACTGCCTTGCATCCATATTTAACCCTCTGTTTCCTTTTAACTATGCCTTCCCATCGCGCTCAATCAGCGCTAAAAGGCGGTCGACGGCTTCGGCAGTAGGGATGCCGCGCTCCACACACACTTTTCCACGATAGAGGGACACTTGGCCGGGGCCGGCACCTACATAGCCGTAGTCGGCATCGGCCATTTCGCCGGGGCCGTTGACGATGCAGCCCATCACGCCGATTTTTAAGCCTTTCAGGTGGGCGGTGGCGGCTTTGATGCGGGCGATGGTCGATTGCAAATCGTAGAGCGTGCGACCGCAGCCCGGACAGGAGATGTACTCCGTGCGGGTCATACGTAGGCGACCGGCTTGGAGGATACTGAAAGCTGTTTCGTCGCGCTCGGCTAAGGGAGAGGCGAGCATTAGGCCATCGGTGAAGCCATCGAACATGAGCGTTCCCATATCGGCGGCAGCTTTGATTTGGAAATCTTCTTTTTCGCGGTCGGCATACTGCTGGAAGAAGACAACCGGATTGGTCAGTCCGGCGTTGCCCATTTCGTGCACCAACGCACGGAGTTCGCCGCTGCGGTTGGGATGGTTGGACTGCGCGATGATAACGATTTCGGGATGGTATTTGAGGCAGGCTTTCACCTCTTCATTCAGCTGAACATAGGAGAGGAAGAGGAATTTGGCTTTGGCCGAACATTGGCTCACAAACATCAGATAGTCGGGTACGAAAGCGGGATAGGTGCCGGCTTCGCCCGTCCACGAAGGTGCATCGACGATGGCAGCGGCGGTGCGCTTTTTCCAATCGGATGGGAGGTTTTCTCCGAAGTAAGTGTAGTCGGGATGGGGCACTCCTCCGTTGTAGGTGGGCGCCGCCAGTCGGGTGTCGGCTTGATAGGACATGACGACGGGCGCATGTTCTCCACCGATGTTGAGCACCGGACAGGTGGGACGGCGTTGGGGGTGAAGCCAGTCGAATTTCAAACAGGCGAGAGCGGGAATGCGGGGGTGTCCGGAGCGCGTGCCGAAAACATAAGAGGCGAGTTTGTAGGCCACAGGGATTTCCTGTTCGGGATCTTCGGAGAGGGAAACACGGATGGTGTCGCCGATGCCGTCGGCCAACAATGCTCCGATGCCCACAGCGCTTTTGATGCGGCCGTCCTCGCCTTCGCCGGCTTCCGTGACACCGAGGTGGAGGGGGAAGTCCATCCCCTCACGCTCCATGGCTTCGACCAGCAGACGCACGCTCTGCACCATGACCACGGTGTTGGAGGCCTTGATGGAGATGGCGACGTTGAGGAACTGCTCCTTCATGCAGACACGCAAAAATTCCATACAACTTTCCACGATGCCGGCCGGTGTGTCGCCGTAGTGGCACATGATGCGATCGGAAAGGCTGCCGTGATTGACGCCGATGCGCAAAGCGGTGCCGTTGGCTTTGCAGATGTCGATGAGTTTTTTGAAGCGCGTTTCGAGGCGTTCTAATTCGGCGGCATACTCTTCGGGCGTATATTCGAGGCTCTTGAAGGTGCGGGCGGGATCGACATAGTTGCCGGGATTGATGCGCACCTTTTCGATGATGCCCGCAGCGACGTCGGCCACATTGGGGTTGAAATGCACGTCGGCCACAAGAGGGGTGTGGTAGCCTCGGCGGTCGAGTTCGGCACGGATATTGCGCAGATTTTCAGCCTCGCGGGTGCCTTGGGTCGTGAGACGCACCAAGTCGGCACCGGCTTCGATGATGCGGATGCACTGCTCGACACTGGCTTCGGTGTCGGTGGTGAGCGTGGTGGTCATGCTTTGAAGACGGAGCGGATGTCCACCGCCCATGAGCGTATTGCCCACCTTCACCTCATGGCTTTTGCGGGGATTGAAATTGAAAAGATCTATGTTCTTCATGATGAAAATTGCTGGAAGAGAGAAGTGTCCACCATGCGCCGACAGCGTCGTAGGAAGGGCGTTGAAGTTCGTGGAGGAGAGGCCGAAGAAGGCGGTTCTACATTCAAAAAATCTACCTCGGCACCGGAGTGTTGTAGCACAAAGCGGAAAGAATCAGTGCCGAGGTAGATTTTGAAAAAGGCAACAGCCGTCAAAAAGAAACGGCTGCGGTGCGACTTAGCACTTGAACTTGTAGGTCGTCGCTGCCAGTTCTTCGTTGGCTTTGACGATTTTGTTCTTCAAGTTGTGCTTGTAGTTTGCAAGGCGTTCAGCCACGGCGCTGTCGGTGAGGGCGAGCATTTGTACGGCCAAGATGGCGGCGTTCATCGCTCCGTTGACCGCTACTGTGGCCACGGGGATGCCGGGAGGCATTTGGACGATGGAAAGCAGGGCATCGAGCCCGTCGAGCATTCCTTTGATGGGTACGCCGATGACGGGGAGGGTGGTGTTGGCGGCAATAACACCGGGCAGGGCGGCAGCCATACCGGCAGCGGCAATGATCACCTTGATGCCGCGCTCTTGTGCCGAGGCGGCAAACTGCTCCACTTCGGCCGGTGTGCGGTGAGCCGAGAGGGCGTTGATTTCAAAGGGGATTTCCATTTCGTCGAGGAGCTTTGCAGCTTTGTCCATAACGGGGAGGTCGCTGGTGCTACCCATGATGATGCTTACGATAGGAGTCATGTTGGAGAAAGATTTTAGGGGGGATTGATAGAAAAAGGGGGTTGTATAGGTTCGCCTAAATGAAATAGACCACTGCCCATCCGCAGACGAGACCGATGATGACCCCAAAGAAGAGTTCGCGGTAGTTGTGCACCTTCAAAATCATGCGACTGCTGCACACTGCCCCACTCAGAAGGATGGAGAGGCAGAGCCAGGCAATGGCGTTGAAATGAAACACGAGCGAGAAAGCCATGAGCATGCCCACCACTGCGCCTGAGGCGGCAGCGTGGATGGAGATTTTGATCCACACATTGGTCAGCGCACACACCATCTGAAGCGACAGCGCCGACATGACCACTGTGGACAGGAAAGTGGGGATGTGGAGCGAGCGCATGAGGATGTAAAGACTGCCGTAGCACACGATGTTGATGATGTAGGGCACGAAGCGGCGTTCGCGGCGGCTCATTTGGTGGCTCGTCCAGCCATTGATACGCCGATAGAGGTAGATAGCGATGAGTGGAAAAATCCACGTAAAGATAACCACAATGCCCGCAAAGGCCAGGCGGTAGTGGTTGTCAAGCTGGTTGAGGTAGCTGAACATCAAGAGCAGCGTCACCGCCACCGTGGGAAGATAGAACGGATTGAAGAGGGCTGAAATGGTGCGCGCTGCGAGGATGAGATATTTATTGTTCATTGCTTTGTTACGATAGCAGGATGAGCGGTCGTGGCAAGGGGGAGTTGCCCCACTGCAAAGGTACAAATTTCTCTTCAAATCGTTTGCGTTTGTCTGGGAGAAAGTATACGTTGTTTTTCCGTTCTTCGTCTTGAAAGTACGTTTGAAAATTGCAGTTGATAGACGAGGGGCGAATGGTTTTTCTCCTTCATTTTTTGCCACATCGCAGAAAAAAGTGGGGGAAAAGTTTGGATAGTCCAAAGAAAAGCGTATTTTTGCGTCCGAAAATTGAGAACCCTGCTCTTGCGCTCACAAAAGGGCAGCCCGGCTTACCCACAAAAATCACATCATCATGTATTGGACTCTCGAACTGGCCTCAAAACTCGAAGATGCCCCCTGGCCTGCATCAAAGGACGAACTTATCGACTATGCCATGCGCTCCGGCGCGCCAATGGAAGTGGTGGAGAATTTGCAAGAACTTGAAGATGAGGGCGAAGTCTATGAAACCATCGAAGACGTATGGCCTGACTATCCGACCAAAGAAGACTTCCTTTTCAACGAAGACGAATACTAAACTTCGCCTCCATTTCGAATATAAACGCCCACGCAAGAAATTCCTTCATTCCGATGAAATTTCTTGCGTGGGCGTCTTGTTTTCCAGTTATAGAGCCGGAAACTGATGGTTACAAACCGAGTTCGCGGCTGATGTCGAGCATACGTCGGATGGGCTGCACCGCCTTCTCGCACACTTCCGCGGGCACTTCGATGGTGGGCCATTCGTAGCGGAGGGAGTTGTAGACCTTTGCCAAGGTGATGAGCTTCATGTAGTTGCACTCGTTGCAAGCGCAGGTGCTGTCGTCGGGCGGAACGGGGATGAACTGCTTCTGCGGAGCTTGGCGTTGCATCTCGTGGAGGATACCGCTTTCGGTGGCCACGAGGAAGGTGTCGTGCTCGGAGCGAACGGCATAGTTGAGGAGAGCAGCGGTCGAGCCCACCAAATCGGCCAACTTCACCACAGGACCTTGACACTCAGGGTGTACCAGAATTTTGGCCGTGGGATATTGGCGCTTCAAGTCTACGAGTTTTTCAAGCGAGAAGCGCTCGTGCACGTGACATGCTCCGTCCCAGAGCAACATATCGCGCCCCGTCACGCTGTTGATGTACGCTCCGAGATTGCGGTCGGGCCCGAAGATGAGTTTTTGTTCTTTGGGAAACGACTCCACGATTTGCCGCGCGTTGGTGGAGGTCACCACCACATCGGTATAGGCTTTGGTGGCAGCGGTGGTATTGACGTAGGAAATGACTTTATGGTCGGGATGCGCCTTCACAAAGTCGGCAAACGACTCCGCGGGGCAACTCTCTGCCAGCGAACAAAGCGCGTTGAGGTCGGGCATCAGCACCGTTTTGTCGGGACAGAGGATTTTGTCCGTTTCGCCCATAAAGTGTACCCCGCACATCACGATGATGTCGGCATCGGTCGTAGCGGCCTTTTGTGCGAGCGCAAGACTGTCGCCCACAAAATCGGCAATATCTTGCAAGGCGCCGTCCACGTAGTAGTGGGCAAGAATGACCGCATTTTTCTCCTGAGCAAGGCGGCGGATTTCGGTTTTCAAATCTATGCCCGCAGGAATGGGTTCGTCTACATAACCTTTTTCAATCCATGAAGGCTTGGGAGTGGGAGTGGGCATTGGAGAGAGGATAATTTAGTTCATTAAAAAATAATATCTGGTGCAAGGGGAAACGAAACCAATGACGTGTTGCGCAGGTGAGCCTGAAAGGCTCTAAGTTCAGTAACCCGGGGTAAGTGAAGAAGAACTTACCCCGGGTGGATCACGTTCTCCTGCGATGCACCCTAAAAGGGTGCTTCTACAATCACCTTTTGAGTGCGTTTGGTGCGAAACACGATGTGGTAGAGTAGATGGGTATAACTCATATCAAATGAGAAATTGATGCCGATGCTGTTGTACCCCGTTGGGGTACCTATTTGTGGGGCGCTCACTACCCGGGGTAAGTTCCGCGATGCTCCACTTACCCCGGATTAATGAATTGTGAGCCTTTCAGGCTCTCTTGCAAGCTCAATACGAACAAACAAAGTAATCATTCCGTTAGTAAATGATGAACCTTTCAGGCTCTCTTGCAGATTCAACACGAGCAAATAAAGCAATCATTCCGTTTAGTGAATGACGAGCCTTTCAGGCTCTCTTGCAGAGAAGTGCTTCAGCTTACACCAGACACAATCGATAAGTGCTTTGTTTGCACATAGGGGTTTGTAGAAAAGTGTCTTACCAGACACGTTTACGTGCCCTGTGTGGACAAGGTGAAAGCAAATTTACACGGAATATCGCTCTCTTCCGACGCACTTACGTACCAAATGGTCAGCGCCAAGACAAGTTTTGTGCCGGCACGCTCAATCACTCTCTTCCGGCACGTTTGCGTGCCAAGTGGTCAAGAATAATTTTGCGCATACGCATCGATTTGGGCGTTACCTCCACGTATTCGTCTTCACGGATGTACTCCAACGCTTCTTCGAGAGAGAGAATCGTAGGCGGAATGATGCGCGCCTTGTCGTCCGCACCCGAAGCACGCATATTGGTGAGTTGCTTCGCCTTCGTCACGTTGATGACCAAATCCTTCTCGTGGATGTGTTCGCCCACGATTTGACCGGCGTAAACTTCGTCTTGTGGTGAAATGAAAAACTTGCCACGATCCTGCAAGTGGTCGATCGAATAGGCAAAAGCCGTACCCGACTCCATCGAAATCATAGAACCGTTGGAGCGGCGTTGGATGTCCCCCTTGAAAGGCTGATATTCTTTGAAGCGGTGTGCCATGATGGCTTCGCCCTGCGAGGCGGTGAGCACATTGGTGCGCAGACCGATGATGCCGCGCGAGGGAATGAGAAACTCAATGTCCACACGCTCACCCATGTTATGCATCGAAGTCATTTCGCCCTTGCGGCGCGTCACCATGTCGATCATCTTAGAAGCAAACTCTTCGGGAACATTGATCATCAGTTCCTCGATGGGTTCGTGGCGCACGCCGTCAATGTCTTTATAAATCACCTGAGGCTGACCGACTTGGAGTTCGTAGCCCTCGCGGCGCATCGTTTCGACCAGCACCGAGAGGTGGAGCACACCACGTCCCGACACCACCCATTTGTCGGTGTCCTGCCCTTGGCTGACGCGCAGAGCAAGGTCTTTTTGCAGTTCCTTCTGCAAACGGTCGTTGATGTGGCGGGAGGTACAGAACTTACCTTCTTTTCCGAAGAAGGGGCTGTCGTTGATGGCAAAGAGCATCGACATCGTCGGCTCATCAATGGCGATGGTGGGGAGGGGTTCGGGATTGTCGCAATCGGTGATGGTGTCGCCAATCTCAAAGTTTTCGAGGCCGATGACGGCACAGATGTCGCCACTCTCCACTTCCGTTGCTTTCTGGCGTCCCATGCCTTCAAAAGTCTGCACTTCCTTGATTTTGGTCTTCTCCATCGTACCGTCACGGTGCGCAATGGTGATGTTCATGCCCTCGCGGAGCACGCCGCGGTGCACACGTCCCACCGCAATGCGGCCGGTGTAGTTGGAATAGTCCAAAGAAGTGATGAGCAACTGCGGTGTGCCTTCCAATCGGGTGGGCGCCGGCACATGCTCCACGATTTGGTCGAGCAGGTAGTCGATGTTGTCGGTGGGCTGGGAGGGGTCAGCCCCCATCCATCCGTTTTTGGCAGAACCGTAGATGACCGGAAAATTGAGCTGGTCTTCATTACCCCCAAGGTCGAACATCAGGTCAAACACCATTTCGTAAACCTCTTCGGGGCGGCAGTTGGGCTTGTCCACCTTATTGACCACAACGAGGGGTTTGAGTCCGATTTCGAGCGCTTTTTGAAGGACAAATCGCGTTTGCGGCATCGGGCCTTCAAAGGCATCGACCAGCAGGATGCACCCGTCGGCCATGTTCAGCACACGCTCCACCTCGCCGCCAAAGTCACTGTGCCCCGGGGTATCGATAATGTTGATTTTCGTACCTTTATAGTTGATAGAAACGTTTTTGGAGAGAATGGTGATACCCCGTTCACGCTCCAAATCGTTGTTGTCGAGCATCAGTTCGCCCGTCTGTTGGTTGGCGCGAAAGAGGTTTCCTGCGAGGAGCATCTTGTCCACGAGTGTCGTCTTTCCGTGGTCGACGTGGGCAATAATGGCAATGTTGCGAATATCTTGCATATTGAGTTTTAGAGTTTTATTCAAGATGCAAAGTTACGGAAATCGTATGGGTGTTCCAAGAAAACGTTCTCCCTTTTGCATGTAAAGCCCATCGTTGTGGGCAAAACTTTATTTTGGAATAGCAAATGAGGGGTGCTTAATCCTCAGATCGATGGAAAAGACGGTGCAGGCGAGCAGGGAGATGAACCGCGTGACGCAGGAGTTGCCAAGAGAGGGCGAGTGACCCCAGGAGGAAGACAGTCCCCACGGCTGCGCGTGCCCACGAGGAGAAAACGGCCATGGCAAGGAGGGCGGGGAGCACCAAAAGCAATTGGGAAAGGGCACGACGCAAGGTGGTGCGCTCAAAAGCAAAACCGAACGCACGGCGGCAGTTAAAATAGACCACGAAGAGATAAATCAAATAACTGAGCGTCAAACCCCAACCAGCGCCGCTGAAACCGAATTGGAGGTAGCCGCCGGCGAGAAGGAGGAGCGAAACGGCAGAATAGGTGAGTTCCAAGCCCAGATAGAGGCGGCTGCGCGCATGCGCCAACGAGAGGTAGGCGATGGGGGTGACGACGGCCTTGAAGAAAAGGGCAAGCAACGCCCCCATCACCATGGGGACGACAGGCAGAAAAGCAGGGGTGTAGAGCAAGGGAATGAGATAGGGCAGGCAGAGAGCAAAGGCCAACAGGAAGGGGGAGATGAGCAGGACGAGCACATCTATTTGCCGATTGACGGCCTCGTTTTGCAAGGCAATGCGGTGGGTCAGCGCCGAAAGTCGAGGATAGTATTCGGCATCCATGGACATGAAGATGAGGCGGGAATAGGTGACCACGAGGGTGAGCCCGGTGCCGTAGATACCGACGGCCTCCGTGCCTGTGAGTAGGGGGAGATCGGCCGCTTCAGGATGGCGCAGGATGAGGGCACGGACGGCACTCTCTGTGCCGAGAGCAATGAAGTTGGAGAGGGCATAGGCCGTTCCGAGGCGAAGCATCAAGCGCCCTTTGCGCAGGAAGCGCCACGAGGTGATGCGCACGGCGTAGGGCACGAGGCGGTGGGTGGTGCGAAGCTGAAGCCCGAAGAGCACAGCGGTGCAGAGCAACAGGGCCGGCACGATGGCGGCCACGCCCCATTGTCCATAGAGCAACGTGGTGAGGGTGAGGGTGCTGAGGGTGCTGATGGTGGAGATGAACGCCATGCTCTTGATGCGCCGCAGCCCTTTGAGCACGGCCAGTTCGCCCCCGCTCAACGTGGTGAGGGCGACAAGTGGGGCTAAAAGCAGAAAATGAGGAGTGTAGGCGGTGGTTTCAAAGTAGAAGTACGACCACAAGGGTGCTCCGGCGGCCATGACCACCAGGCCGACAAGGGCAGCGATGAGTATCCAAGAGCGCACCAGACAGACGTAGTGGGCGGTGGCGCGCTCGTTGCCGCGCTCGGCCAGACGAGAGATACGCTGCACCGCGCTGAAAGACAGTCCCAATCCGGTGGCGGCCCCGATGAAGTCGACCGCGCGGTTGAAATTGCCGATGAGCCCCACACCGCGTGTTGAGAGGAGTTCGGCGGTGATTTTGCTCCGCACCACCGACATGAGGACATAAAATCCCTGTACGCCACCGAAGATACCGGTGTACTTCAAGACGCGCCCGAGCGCAGAAGGGCTGTTGTGCTGTGCAGGCATGACGAGAGGCGATGAAGATTTATCCCAACAGGCGGCGGCTCATGGCGTGGACGGGATACCACACCGAAACAAAGCCCACCCCGACAACGGTGGCAAAAACCAAAGCAACATCGCCCCACTCCACGGACACAGGATAGTAGCGCACGAGGAAGTCGCTGCCGTTGCCCATCCGGAAGAGTCCTACATGTTGCTGGAGCAGGCACAGCCCCACGCCCAAACCGATGCCCACCACGGCACCAAAGAGGGAGAACAAACACCCTTCGGTGAGGAAGATACCGCGCACTCGCTGCGGAGAGAGACCGAGATGGCGCAGGGTCGAAACGTCTCCTCGCTTTTCGAGCATGAGCATGGAAAGCGAAGAGATGATGTTGAAGCAGGCGATGAGGAGGATGAAGGTGAGAAAAATGTAGGCAATGAGCTTTTCGACCTGCATCACGTTGAACACATCGGCTTGTTGCTCCATGCGGTCGAGCACCTTGAAGTCCGTGCCGGCCAAGCGCCGCAGCTCTTCCTTCACGGCGTCGACATCAGCTCCGGGGCGGAGTTTGAGTTCAAGGCGGGAAATAAGCCCCTCTTTCTCAAACAAAGCAGTGGCGAAAGAGAGGGAGGTGAGGATGTAGTGGTCGTCGTATTTTCGCTGGTCGACGGCGAAATAGGTGCCGTTGGCGTGGAGATTGTCGACCGAAAAAGATTCGATGGGGTTGGCGATGTTGATGCGTTCGCCGGCACGCGGGGCGCAGATTTGCAGTTCGCCGAAGTCGGCAGTACCGATTTGCTGTTTGAGTCCCTGCCCGAGGATGCCGTAGTTGATTTCGGCCGCGGTGAGCAGGAGTTCGGGATGTGTCTGATGGTCGGTGCGCAGGATGGAGCGGATGTCCGTCACGCGGGCATATTGGTCGTCGACGCCTTTGATTTTCACCACCAACGGATGTCCGCGAAAGAGGATGAGGGCATTTTCCTCAAAGGTGGCCGAAGCGGCAGCCACATCCTTCTGCGCGCGGATTTTCAGCAGTGCGGCATCGTCGGCAGCGGCCACCTTTCCCTTGGCCGGCACGACGACCAGCTGGGGGTCGAAGGTGGTGTAGAGAGTGGCGAGGAGGTCGCGGAAACCATTGAACACGCTGAGCACGCAAATCATCGCTATCGTGGCCACCGCCACTCCACCCATCGCGATGGCCGAGATGATGTTGATGGCGTTGTGGCTTTGTTTGGAAAAGAGGTAGCGGCGGGCAATGAAAAAGGAAAGGGACATAAATAGGTATTTTCGAGGCTACTTTTTCAGCAGTTTGTCGATGTTTTCCAAATAGTCGAGGGAGTCGTCGATAAAGAATTTGAGTTCGGGGATGATGCGCAGTTGGTGGCGCACCCGGGAGCCGAGTTCGTAGCGGATTTCGGTCGCGCTGTGGTGGATGTTGTCGATGATTTCGGCCGCGCGCTCGGAGGGGAAGATGCTCAAATAGGCGCGGCAGATGCTCATGTCGGGACTGATGTAGCACTTGCTCACCGACACGAGAACGCCGGGCATGGCTTTGGTTTGGTGGAGGAAGATGTCGCTCAGTTCCTTTTGGAGCAGGCGGGATATTTTTTGTTGTCGTGTTGTTTCCATTGTAAGAGGGAATACGGATGAAAGATAAGTGATGTGCGCACACTTTCAAAATTGTCTTATAAGAGAATTTGAATTGTCCTATAAGACAATTTTGGCGCATTGTCCATCTCGGGAAAATCAGGAGGTGGGAAAATCATTTTTAGCAGGTCTGAAAAAGGGATTTTTCCGAAGAGCAATCCTCGTCTCTGCCGCACAATGTGAGGTGGTTCAGCGCACTTTCTGCAAGAGAGTCAGTCCGTCGCGGAGCGGAAGGATGAGCTGTTCCACGCGCTCGTCTTGGGCCACGCGCTCGTTGAAGGCGCGGATGCCGAGGGTCTGCGCATCCCGGCGGTCGGGGTCGACCACGTGCCCGTCCCAGAGTGTGTTGTCGGCCAAGAGACATCCCCCGACGTTGAGGAAAGGCATGACCAGGTCGTAGTAGCCGCAATAGTCGCGCTTGTTGGCGTCGATGAAGACGAGGTCGATGGCGAGCTGCATGGGCGGCAGCAGTTCGTAGATGTCGCCCACCACCATTTGAAGGTCTACACTCGCCGCCCACGGACTCTGTTCGAGCCAAGGTCGGGTGAAGTCTTCCTGCTCATCGTTCACCTCGAAGGTGATGAGCCGACCGCCTTCGGGCATTCCGCTCGCCATCGCGAGTGCCGAATAGCCGGAGTAGGTGCCGATTTCGACCACCACGCGAGGGCGCATCATCCGGCAAATCATCCGCAGCAACTGCCCTTGCAGATGGCCGCTCGCCATGCGGGGACGGAGGAGCTGCGTGTGGGTGGCGCGATAGAGGCGATGGAGGTAGGGATGCTCGGGGGTGGTGTGACGGAGGATGTAGTCGTCGAGTGTCTCGGCAGCAGAGAGCGTTTCAGCCATCGGTCTTAGAAGACAAGTTGGTAGACGTTCGTTTCCCGCGCTGCAAACCCTTCGCCTTGGTAGAGTCGGTTGGCGGCTACGCGAGTGGGACGGGAGGTGAGCATCACTTTCTTTTGCTGCAAAGCCTGCGCTTTCTCTTTCGCCCACGCCAGAAGGCGGTGGCTCAGCCCTCGGCCTCGATAGTCGGTGTGGACGGCCACATCTTCAATCCAAGCCTTGCGCCCTGTCGGGCAGAAGGTGGTGCAGAGCGTGATCATCCCCACGGCTTGCGGCATCGGGCCTTGCTCGACGAGGAGCGCGAGGTGCGTACCGGCGTTGGCCAATAGGGCTTCGTAGTCGTCCCATGAGATGGACTTTCCGGGTGAAAGTTGGTCGATGAGGGTGTTCACCTGCTCCCAATCCGGACGCCGGGGCGTGGTGATTTCGACAATTTGAAATTGAGCTTGCTGTTCCATCATTTCTAAGAAAGTAGGGTGAGGAGGGAGGGCGTGGCGCTCGTGGGGCGCGATTTCGGCCAAGGGCCTCAACACAAACTCGCGCTTCGGCATTTCGGGATGAGGGAGCGTGAGTTGAGGAGTGTGCAGGCAGTGGTGGCCGTATTGCAGGAGGTCGATGTCGATGGTGCGGTCGAAGTGTTCGCCGTTTTCGCTTTTTCGCTCGCGTCCCAACGCTCGTTCGATGTCTTGGGTGATGTCCAGGATTTCGTGGGGCGAAAGGGAGGTTTCAAAGACAGCGGCGGCGTTCAGAAAGAGGTGGTCGGAGGCCATGTCTTGCGGCACCGTCTGGTGGAACGAAGAGCAACGCACCAGTGGCCCGATGCGCGCTTCGAGGAGCGAAAGGGCTTGGCGGAGGTTGTCGGCGCGCCTCCCTAAGTTGGCGCCGAGACCAAGGTAGAGCAACATCGCGGCGATTTAATCGACGATGAGCATCACATCGCCGAAGGTGCCGAAGCGGTAGCCTTCTTTGATGGCTTCCTTGTAGGCATTCATCGTGTAGTCGTAGCCGCCAAAAGCCGCGGTGAGCATGAGCAACGTGGAGAGGGGCATGTGGAAATTGGAGAACATCGCATCGGCCACGGAAAATTCGTAGGGTGGGAAGATGAACTTGTTGGTCCAGCCTTCAAACTCTTTGATGAGTCCTTCGGTGCTCACACTGGCTTCAAAAGCGCGCTGTACAGTGGTGCCGACGGCACAAATCTTATGGCCGCCTGTCTTTGCGCGGTTCACAATCTCACAGCATTCGGCATTGACAAACATCTGTTCGCTGTCCATCTTGTGCTTGGTGAGGTCTTCGACGTCCGTCTGGCGGAAGTTGCCCAAACCGCAGTGGAGGGTGATATAGGCACTTTCGATACCTTTGATCTCCATGCGCTTCATCATCGTTTTGCTGAAATGCAATCCGGCCGTAGGTGCCGTCACCGCACCTTCATTTTTGGCAAAGATGCACTGGAAGCGCTCCAAATCTTCGGGTTCTGAGGGGCGCTTGATGATTTCGTGGGGGATGGGCGCTTCGCCCAACGCATAGAGCGAACGGCGGAACTCATCATGGTCGCCGTCGTAGAGGAAACGGAGGGTGCGGCCACGCGAAGTGGTGTTGTCGATGACTTCCGCCACGATGGAGTTGTCCTCACCGAAATAGAGTTTGTTGCCGATACGGATTTTGCGAGCCGGATCCACCAGCACATCCCACAAGCGCAGATCGCGATTGAGTTCGCGCAGCAAGAACACTTCGATGCGCGCACCGGTCTTCTCTTTGTTGCCATAAAGACGCGCCGGAAACACCTTCGTGTCGTTGAACACAAAGACATCGTGCTCATCGAAGTATTCGAGGAAATCCTTGAACATGCGGTGTTCGATTTCGCCCGTTTTGCGGTGGAGCACCATCATGCGGCATTCATCGCGATGGGGGGCGGGATACTCGGCAATCTGTTCCTGAGGGAGCTTGTATTTGAATTGAGAGAGTTTCATAATGAAGGAAGAGAAGATGTGTTTAGTTTTGCGGGAGGTCGGTTTCGATGGTCTGGGCCGAAAGCCATTCCTCAAAACCGTCGAGGGTGAAACAGTCGTCCACACGCACCTCGCCCACTTGTGTGCGGCGCAGGGCGGTGAGATGAGCGCCGCTGCCCAAGGCTTCGCCGATGTCGCGCGCCAAAGCACGGATATAAGTGCCTTTGGAGCAGACGATGCGCAGGGTGAGCGTAGGCGTGGGACCGGCGAGATGGGCGTCGAGCACTTCAATTTCGTCGATGCGCAGCAGTTTGGCTTTGAGTTTCACCTCCTCGCCTTGTCGGGCCAGGTCGTAGGCGCGCACGCCCTCCACCTTGCAAGCCGAAAAGGCCGGCGGCACCTGCCAAATCTCCCCGAGGAAGCGCGGCAGCGTCTGGTCGATGAGCGTGCGGGTGATGTGGGCCGTGGGGTAGGTGGCATCAATCGGGTGCTCCAGGTCGAAGCTGGGAGTGGTGGCACCCAATCCGAGGGTGGCCACATACTCTTTCACCCCGGCTTGCAGGCGGTCAATCTGTTTGGTGGCGCGTCCGGTGCAAATGATCATCACCCCTGTGGCCAGTGGGTCGAGCGTTCCGGCGTGCCCCACTTTGATTTTCAGTCCACCCATCGCTTGGGTGAGTTGTTTGCGCACTCGGGCCACGAGCTGAAAGGAGGTCATGCCGAGTGGTTTGTCGAAGGAGAGAACTTGTCCGGTCAGAAAATTCATGGCTGTGCGGGCGTCGGTTCGGTCGAAGAAGGAGTAGAAGTTGAGGGTACGTTGGCCCTGTTATTGGCGGCTGCGTTGGCCGTGTCGAGGTTGAGCCGGACGCCGCTGAGGGGAAGTCCCAGGATACACAAGCCCACCACAATGCGATACCAACCGAAAGCACGGAAACCATAGCGCGTGATGTAGCCGATGAAGAACTTGATGGCGGCAATCGACACAACAAAGGCCACCACGCTCCCCACGAGGAGCAGCGTCAGGTTGTCGCCCTGTGTGAGCAGGTTGCCGTCGTGCTTGATGAGTTTGTAAGTTTCGAGGACCGTGGCACCAAACATCGTGGGGACGGCCAGGAAGAAGGAAAACTCGGCCGCGGCTTTGCGCGTGAGGCGCTGTTGCATACCGCCCACAATCGTGGCCATGGAGCGCGAAGTGCCCGGCAGCACAGCGGCGATGCACTGATACAGCCCCACGATGAGGGCGCGGCGATAGGTGAGGGGCACTTCGGGTTTCTCCTCGTTGTTGAACAAGCGGTCGCAGAAGAGCATGAACACGCCTCCCACCACGAGCATCGTGGCCGTCACTTGAATACTGCCCAGGTTGCGGTCGATGAAGTCGTTGAGTGTCAGTCCGACCACGACAGCAGGGAGTACACCGATGATGAGTTTGAGATAAAACGGCCAAATGGCGTTCCACCACGCTCCGCCGCGCTCACGAACCACGTCGGGATAGAAAAACCGCCGCCAATAGAGGCACACCACCGAGAGGATGGCGCCAAACTGGATGATGACGGTGAAGGCTTTGGAGAAAGGAGTGCTCTCCATGCCCATCAGCCCTTGTGCGATAATCATGTGGCCCGTCGAACTCACCGGCAGAAACTCCGTCAGCCCCTCGACGATGGCCAGGATGAGGGTGTGCAACCAGCTCATTCGGCGTCGGGAGTTGAGGGTTTCACTTCGCCGGCCTCATGCTTGGGACGGTAGAGGATGGCGACAATCATAAACAGATAGCCCAGCAGGCACACCATCGGCGCCACCACGATGCGGCGGGTGTCGAAGATGGCAGGGTTGAAGGTGGTCTCATCGCTGCCCTTACCGCTCATCAGGATAAAACCCAAGATGATGGTGGCGAGCGAAATGCCGAGCAAGATGAAGTTGATGCGGGAAAATGCAAATGCGTTTTTATGTGGCATAAGATAATGATATGAAGTTGCGAGAAAAAGGTGAAGTCAAGGGCATACACACGCCCCCAAGACGAAAAGGGAGGCTAATAGAGATAAGCCTCGTTGCGGCTCATGCCCAAGTGCTTGCTGACGGAGAAGAAGGCGCAAGTGAGGGTGAGCAAAATGCCCACCACCGGCACCGCCACGAGCGTGACGCCCATCACCATCGGGGTGACCAGGGCGGCGGCTTCTACATCCCAACGCAGCAGGGCGGCCATGCCGGCAAACAATACGCCGTCGGCCAGCAACGAAGAGAGCAGCCCCATCCAAAAGGCTTGCAGCAGGAAGGGGCGACGGATGAAGCTCCAGCGCGCCCCCACCAACTTCATCGTCTGAATGGTGTGCTTGCGGCGCGCCACCGACAGGCGCATCGTGTTGTTGATGAGCGCAATGCTCACCATCCCCAGCAGGGCGGCCACGACCAGCAGGGCGAGGCTCACCTTGCCGATGTTGTCATTGACATTGTCGAGCAGGTCTTTGGGATAGACGACATCGAGCACAGCGGGATTTTTGGCGATGGGAGGCATAAACTTGGAGAGCGAGTCGCCGTTGGCATACTCGGCCTTCAGAAAGAGTTCGAACGAGGCCGGAATGGGGCTGCCTCCGAGAAACTCCTCGGGGTCGGTGTCGAGCGCCTCACGCTGCTGGCGCGTCGCTTCTTCTTTGGAAGTGTAGGTGAGGCGCTTGGTGTAAGGTTGCCGTTCGATCTGCCGTTGCAGGGCTCGTGTTTGCTGCACCGTAAGACTGTCGCTGAGCATCACTTCGATGGCAAAGTTTTCGCGCAGCGAGCGACTGAAATTGTCGGCCACGGCGGCAAAAAACACCACCGTGCCCACCAGCACGAGCACCATCGTGGCACTGATCACTGCCGTCACCGAGTTGAGGCGGCCGCCGGCACGTTGTTTTCTTTTTCGCATCTGTCTGGATTGAGGGCTTTGCGAGGTTCGGGGAATACGCTATTATATTATATAATGTGTGGCCGGTCGCCGACTTTCTGCGTCCGCTGCACGGCCGAAATCCCCTCTACCGCACTGCGCAAAGTGTAGAATAGGGGGAAATTGCTGCAAAATTACAAATTAACCTTTGCACTGGCGAACAAAACCATTATTTTAACCAAAAAAGACAGCGGAGCGGAAGCCTGCCGAAGTCTGCCCACGTCCCATGCGGAATGAGGGAGGGGAGGGGCGGACCGCAGCGGCTTCCGCTCCGCCGTCGCGTTCAGTCGCTCACGCGCACTTTCTGCACGAAGCGGCCATCGACAGCGAGGAGGTAAAGCCCCGATGCGGGAGCAGTGAGGCGGAGTTCACCACCACGACTGAGGGCATGCGCTATGGGGCGGCCGCCGAGGTCGTAGATCACCACGGAGCGACCGGCCGACAGTCCCGAGAGCAGAAGGGTGAGGCCGTGGGCCTGCACCTGCACTTCGCGGCTTTCGACCCGGGAAGAAGCCGCCACGCCGGTGGGCGCATGGACATGAACGTCGCACCACGCTTCGAGGGCCGAGCCATCGAGCGTGCGCACACTCACCCGACAGTCGCCGGGGGTCAAAGCCGAGAAGCGACCGTCGCCCAGATGCGTGAGTACGGTCTCGTCCGACAAGTGCCAGTCCACGCCCTTGGAAGTGGCGCTGTCGGGCAGGAGGACGAGCGAAAGACGGAACGTGTCGCCCACTTTGAGCGTGTCGGCTGGCGGCGTGAGGGCTATCGAGTCGATCAGGACGGGCGGGGGCGGCAGCGGCGCTTCGCGGCGCACGACAAACTGCTGCACACCGGTGGTCGTACCGCCGTGCGTCACTTCCCATGTGCGGAGGGTCAGGCGTCCCTCAGTCTGCTCGGAATAGACAGGGGCAATG
>NZ_JACSUD010000020.1 GCF_014385435.1 Alloprevotella sp. Lung230 | reverse complement strand
TGAATAAGGAACGTGAGGTTTGGTGTACACTTTGTTTGTAAAAGGTTGATGCTGCAGCGTGTATCACATAACCACGCTGCAAAATTAGTTTTTTTTGGAAACGGCAAAGGGAAATAACATTTTTCTTGCAAGCAGATATTCAAAATGAATCGCTAAGTTGCACTTGCCGGTTGACTCTACGTCATGTTTTTTTTGAGTTTAATGCAGGTAAAAATAAGTATTTTGTTTGGCAGAGTGGAATATATGTTTTACTTTTGCGCAGTCATTTACTTCTTTCAAATCCCATTTTGCCTATCGAGAAAACTTTACGCGCAACATTCATCAAATCAAAATTGTAATGGAACAATTCAATAAGATGACCGACCAGGATTTGGTTGAGCGTTATCAGAAAGGATGCAATGAGGCTTTCGATTGCCTCTTGGAGCGTCATAAAGATAGGCTGTACAATTACATCTTCTTCACTGTTCGCGATGCAGACTTGGCCGACGACCTTTTTCAAGAAACGTTTGTCAAGGTCATTCTGACCCTTCGCCAAGGACGATACACCGAGTCCGGGCGCTTCTTCTCGTGGCTCACACGCATTGCACACAATCTTATCATCGATCATTATCGGCAAGAGAATGGCGTGAATATGGTCAACTGTGATGAGGTGGAAAGAAAGCTCTTCACTTCGGCCGATATGGCTGATGCTTCGCAAGAAGCCACTTTGATCAACCATCAGACGCTTTGCGATGTGCGGAGTTTGATGGACCATCTTCCGGAACCGCAACGCGAAGTCGTGTTTATGCGCTTTTATCAGGATCTGTCGTTCAAGGAAATCGCAGAAATCACAGGAGTCAGTATCAACACTTCCTTAGGAAGAATGCGCTATGCACTCATCAATATGCGACGTATGGCACAGGAGCATGGCATTTCGCTCGAACTGCTCTAAGGACGAAAGAACACTTTTTTTGCTGCGTGGTGTACTAAAAACATTTTCCTCGCGTTTTAGACTAAGAACAAAGTATAAAATGCGCCTATGGAAAATTCTACTTCTACGCTTTCTCCACGTACTGAAACCATTGAGTTTCTCAAACACTTTGCCAGAGAGTGCCCTCTCCTGCCGGCTGCTCGTCCGGAGAAGATGATTGTGTTGCAGCTCTCTAAGATAGAACCGCTGGGCAGTTGCTAAGTTGTAAATGTTACACATCACACATCATGAAAAAAATTCTTCTTCTCGGTTCGGGCGAACTCGGCAAAGAGTTTGTCATTGCCGCGCAACGCCTTGGCCAATATGTCGTGGCCTGCGATAGTTATGACCATGCACCGGCAATGCAGGTGGCTGACGAACGCGAAATCTTCTCGATGCTCGATGGAGATGCTTTAGATGCTGTCGTAGACAAACATCGGCCGGATATCATTGTTTGTGAGATTGAAGCCATTCGCACCGAACGGCTTTATGACTACGAACAGCAAGGCATCCGAGTTGTCCCCTCTGCACGTGCTGTCAACTTCACAATGAATCGCAAAGCCATCCGCGACTTGGCCGCAAAAGAACTGGGCTTAAAGACAGCTCGCTACCACTATGCTACGACTTATGAGGAATTGTGCAAGGGGGCTGAAGATTTGGGTTACCCCTGTATCGTTAAGCCGTTGATGAGTTCGAGCGGTAAAGGACAAAGTTTGGTGAAATCGGCCGATGATTTGCGGCACGCATTTGACTATGGCATCGCCGGTAGTCGTGGCGACATTCAAGAGCTTATCATTGAAGAGTTCGTCCATTTCGATTACGAAATCACCCTTCTCACCTTGACACAAGACAATGGGAATACGCTTTTCTGTCCTCCCATCGGGCATGTACAACAAGGTGGAGATTATCGCGAAAGTTTTCAGCCCTTGTCCATGAAGCCCGAGCATCTTGCCGAAGCACAACGACAAGCCAAAGCCGTCACCGAAGCCTTGACAGGTTCGGGCATTTGGGGTGTCGAGTTCTTCATCAGCGAAACTCATGGTGTCTATTTCAGCGAGTTGTCCCCACGCCCCCACGACACAGGAATGGTGACACTGGCCGGAACGCAAAACTTCAATGAATTTGAGCTTCATTGTCGGGCTGCCCTCGGACTTCCATTGCCTTCTATCAAAATGCTGAGAAAAGGTGCCAGCGCTGTCATACTCAGCCCCATAGCCTCAGCAGAGCCTCCTCGCTATCGTGGGCTGGAAGAGACTTGCGAAGAAGATGCCGACCTCCGGATTTTCGGGAAACCGACCACACGCCTTAATCGACGAATGGGGGTAGTGCTGGTGTCGGGAGAATTGCAGGAAAGCCTTGAAGACATCCGCAGTAAAGCCAAACGCTTAGCCGCAAAGGTTGAAGTGTACTAACATTATGAAGTGGGCATACCTTTTTTTAGGGTATGCCCACTTCTCTTTTTAAGACAATTCGAGGTTATCTGCTTCAATGATTTAAGCTTGTACCTTTTTCCCGAAAACACTCTTTCTACACGATCTTCGAAAAGAATATAAAGAAAATAACAGAAACCTTTGGTCGTAAGAAAAGAAACTACTAACTTTGCTCTCACAAACAAGAGAGTTTGTTGAATGGCCTTGAGGCCATCTTTGACATATACAAACAAAGCTTTAGGCTGTGCTGGTTCGATTGGGATACTCATCAATTTAATTCAGAATCACCGAGAAGGCTCTTCATCCAATGGCGTGCCGATGCTGCGCTTTCAATGCAGCGTGGAAGTCGGATTACAAAGGATGTCTGGGCGCTCAAATCCTTACTACTCGGAGTTTCATCATCATCACCGGCACAGCCATTTTTCTATCTTCTCGCCAATGACACTCACTCCTATGCAAGAGGCGGCAGGTGCTGCCATTCGTTCGCAAAACAATGTATTACTACTTTCTCCCACAGGAAGTGGCAAAACATTGGCATTTATTCTTCCTGTTATCGAAATGATAGATACGAACAGTCCTCGATTGCAGGCGGTTGTGGTGGTGCCCACGCGTGAACTGGCTTTACAAGTGGAAAGTGTGCTGAAGGAGCAAACCCGAGAGATACGAAGTATGAGCTTGTATGGCGGCCGCCCTGCAATGGAGGAGCATCGCCGGCTGCGAGAAATCAATCCTCACATCATTTTTGCCACACCGGGGCGTCTGCTTGATCACATCGGAAAAGAGAATCTCAATGTGCTGTCGACACGGATTCTTATTGTAGACGAGTATGACAAATGCTTGGAGTTGGGATTTCGCGAAGAGATGGACAACATTACCACTGCTTTGGTCCATGTTCCGCAAGTGGTATTGACTTCTGCTACTCTGTTTGAGGAAAAGTCAGAAGAAAACGCCTTAGACGCCCCTTCTTTGTTGCAAAGACGCGAGTTTAAGACAATCGACTTTCTGGCCACAGTTCACGATTTGCAGGCACGTTTAGAGATTTGCATCGTACCTTCGCCTGAAAAAGACAAACTCTCAACGTTGGCCCGACTCCTCACGCATCTACAAGGGCAAAGTGCCATTGTTTTCGTCGCCCATCGTGAAAGTGCAGAACGCATCGCCAAATACTTAAAAGAGGAACAGTTTGCGGCCACCGTCTATCATGGCGGAATGGAACAAGAAGTGCGCGAACGCGCTTTGTACCGTTTCCGAGCAGGGGCTTCGACCATCTTGGTGAGCACTGATTTGGCAGCACGTGGACTTGATATTCCCGCTGTGCGTGCCATCATTCATTATCATCTTCCGATTGATGAGGCTACTTTCACCCATCGTTCGGGGCGTACTGCTCGATGGGAAGACACAGGCACAGCGTTTTTGATGGTCGGTCCTGAGGAAAACGTTCCCGCATTTGTAGAAAGTAATGAAGTGCTGAATGTCGATGACATCACTCCCCAACCTTTCCATCCTGAATGGGCGGTACTTTATATAGGCCGTGGTAAAAAAGATAAGCTCTCGAAAGCCGATGTCTTAGGCTTTCTCTGTAAAAAAGGAGGATTGACCTCTGCACAAATTGGGCGCATCGACCTGGGGGCTCACACGGCTTACGTTGCCGTAAAGCGTGATGTCGTGAAAAGGGTGCTTCACCAGATTGCCGGCGAAAAGATAAAAGGAATGAAAACTTTGATAGAAGAAATGAGAAGATGAAGATAAAAGTGAGCGATGCCGCCCTTCAAGTTGCGGCACAAAAGGGGATGGACGAGTTTGTGCAAGTAGTGGTGGATGCCATCAGCCACTACGCCGGTGGAGAATTGACTGCCGAGGCTTTGGGCAAACTCGAACCTGACCAAATCACACTATGGGCTTACGTGATTCTGCGCGATGAACTTTGCGATGGCGGGTTCATCCAGCTCATCCACAATGGCTATGGCCCTTTCTTTTTCCTCAATCCGTTTGCCAAAGCGATGCGCTTATGGGGATTGAAGGAGTTTTCGAAATTCATTTATAAAGCGCGTGAACTTTACGAACTTCACGCAGAGCCTCTCACCAAGCCGTGCTCGGACGAGGAATTTATGGCGCTCTACGAACAGTATCCGGATTTTGAGGATTTGGACGACGAGTTTATGGAGCGAGAGGAAGAGATTACGGCTCAGATTGCTCATTATTTAGATGAACATCTACAAGATTTTATAGAGATTACTCATGGCTAAAACCAAAAGCGGAAAACAACAACCGCAACGCATTAGAATAAAGAACAAACGCGCCACTTTCGACTTTGAGGTGATTGACACCTACACGGCAGGCATTGTGTTGACGGGCACAGAAATCAAAAGCATCCGTGCAGGAAAAGCCTCGCTGGTCGATACTTTTTGCTTCATCTACAACGGAGAGCTGTGGGTGAAGAACATGTATATCGCAGAGTACGAAAATGGGTCGTACAACAATCACGCCACGCGTCGTGATCGTAAACTGCTGCTGAACAAGAAAGAGATTCGGGCGTTGCAGAATGACACTACCTCCCCAGGATTTACGATTGTTCCGCTCACGCTCTTTATCGACAACAACGGACACGCCAAACTGGACATTGCTTTGGCGCGCGGTAAAAAGGAGTTTGACAAGCGCGCTTCCATCCGTGAGCGTGAGGACAAGCGCGAACTCGACCGCTTCATGAAGCGCTTCTAAGGCGACCCCGCCCCTTCTATTTGGCCTGACGGATTTGAGGGGCAAATGTTCTTCAACCGACTTTCTTAAGATGATATGACTCAACTCCAAGATATTTTAGCGCAACGCATTCTCGTTCTGGATGGGGCAATGGGCACTATGATTCAGTCCTACGGGTTGGAAGAAGAGGATTTCCGCAACGAAGCCCTCGCCCACCTGCCCGGCCAACTGAAGGGGAACAACGACCTGCTCAACCTCACTCGTCCCGACGTGGTGGAAGATATTGCCCGCCGTTACTTGACGGCAGGAGCTGACATCCTGACCACCAACACCTTCTCGAGCCAACGCATTTCGATGGCCGACTACCAGTGCGAGGAGTTTGTGCGGCAGCTCAATGTGGAAGGAGCGAAGATTGCGCGGTGGGTGGCCGATGAGTTCATGCGACAGGACAGCACACGCCCTCGCTTTGTGGCGGGTGGGGTAGGACCGACCAACCGCACGGCCTCCATCAGCGCCGATGTCAACGATCCGGCAGCTCGTGCGGTGACCTTCATGGATTTGGCCACGGTCTATGGCGAGCAAATTGATGCTTTGATGGAGGGTGGGGTCGACCTCATCCTCATCGAGACCATCTTCGACACGCTCAATGCCAAAGCCGCCCTCTTTGCCGCCGACGAAGTGTTTGCACGTCGCGGGAAGACCCTCCCCGTCATGGTGAGCGTCACGGTGAGCGACCGCTCGGGTCGCACCCTCTCGGGCCAAACGCTCTCGGCCTTCATCACCTCCATCTCCCATGCCTCGCTGCTTTCGGTGGGGCTGAACTGTTCGTTCGGGGCTCACGACCTCCTGCCTTTCTTGCGGGAGATGGCCCAAGAAGCGCCTTTCTACATCTCGCTCTATCCGAACGCCGGACTACCGAATGGGCTGGGACAATATGACCAAACGCCGGAGGAGATGGAAGAACAACTGCGTCCGTTCTTTGCCGAAAGTCTGGTGAACATCGTGGGCGGATGCTGCGGCACGACCGATGCTCACATCGCACGCCTGCCTAGGCTCATTGCCGAAAGCACCGCCCCCCGCCATCGGCCGAAACCCCGCACCGGGCTGCTGCAACTTGCCGGTCTGGAACAACTCACGCTGACGCCCGAAATCCGCTTCATGAACGTCGGCGAACGTTGCAATGTGGCCGGCTCACGGCGTTTCCTGCGGCTCATCAACGAGAAAAAGTACGACGAAGCCGTGAGCATCGCCCGCCGACAGGTGGAAGACGGCGCCCTCGTGATCGACATCAATCTCGACGACGGACTCCTGGAGACGGTCGAAGAGATGCGCCATTTTGTCAACCTCCTCTCCAGCGAACCCGACGTGGCCCGCGTCCCCTTCATGATCGACTCCTCCAAGTGGGAAGTCATCCGCACCGCCTTGCAATGCTGCCAGGGCAAGTGCATCGTCAACTCGATTTCTTTGAAAGAGGGCGAAGACGTCTTCCTCAGTCACGCCCGAGAAATCCGCCGCTATGGTGCCGCGGTCGTGGTGATGGCTTTCGACGAGGTGGGGCAGGCCGACACCTTCGAGCGCCGCATCGAAATCTGCGAACGTGCTTACCATCTGCTGGTCGAAAAAGCCGGTTTCCCCCCCGAGGACATCATCTTCGACCCCAACGTCCTGGCCATCTGCACCGGCATGCCCGAACACCGTAGCTACGGCATCGACTTCATCCGCGCCACCGAGTGGATACGCACCCACCTGCCCGGCGCCCACGTCTCGGGAGGCGTCTCCAACCTCTCTTTCTCCTTCCGCGGCAACGAATATCTGCGTGAAGCCATGCACGCCGTCTTCCTCTTCCACGCCATCGGCAAGGGCATGGACATGGGCATCGTCAATCCCGCCACCTCCATCACCTACGCCGACATCCCCGCCGACCTGCTCCAAATCATCGAAGACGTCATCTTCAACCGCCGAGAAGAAGCCGAAGAAGAGCTCATCGAGCGGGCCGAAATCCTCAAAGCCGAACGACTGGCGCTCAAAAACGGCGGGGCAGCGCCCGAAGGCAAAAAGCCCGCCGACGACTGGCGCAGCGCCCCCCTCGAAGCCCGACTGGCCCACGCCCTCATCAAGGGCATCCCCGACTTCCTTGAGCCCGACCTGGCCGAAGCCTTGCAGCAATATCCCAAGGCGGTCGACATCATCGAAGGTCCGCTCATGGATGCCATGAACGTGGTGGGCGACCTCTTCGGTTCTGGTAAAATGTTCCTCCCCCAAGTCGTCAAAACCGCCCGCACCATGAAGGCCGCCGTAGCCATCCTCCGGCCCGTCATCGAGGCCGAACGCCCCGCGCAGGCCGCCTCCGACCACTCCGAAGGCACCTTCATCATGGCCACCGTCAAGGGCGACGTCCACGACATCGGCAAGAACATCGTCGGCGTTGTCCTAGGCTGCAACAACTACACCATCCACGACCTCGGCGTGATGGTCCCCGCCGAGAGCATTGTCGAAGAAGCCATCGCCCGCCGCGCCCGGTTCATCGGACTCTCAGGACTCATCACCCCCTCGCTCGATGAGATGGTCGTCACCGTGCGCGCCATCCGCGATGCCGGCCTGCGCATCCCCGTGCTCGTGGGCGGCGCCACCACCTCGAAGCTCCATACCGCCCTCAAGATTGCCCCCGAATATCCCGGCATTGTGGCCTGGGTCAAGGACGCTTCGCAAATGGTTATCGTGGCCGCCCAACTCAAAGATCCGACCACCTGCGCACAATTTGCCGAAAAGACGGCCGCCGAATACGAAGAACTGCGTCAAAAGCACGCCGCCAAAACCCAGACACCGCTCGCCTCGCTCGAAGCCGCGCGGGCCAATAAGCTTGACCTGTTTTCTTCCTCTTCCCAAACGACCGACTGAGGGAAAAAGAAAAAAGGACGTTGGTTTTTGACAAAAGGGACCTCCCTTTTCATTCGACCCCGCGGCACCCCCCCAAAAAAAATGGCGGCATATTCCAACCGACGGCTCGCCACATCCGAACAAGGAAGACATCATCTCCGAGCAAATATGATGTCACATTCTGCCGACTCCGCTTCCAGCCCCTTCCGGTGCACACCCTCGCACACCGATTTCTCCTCCCCCTCATTCACCCCAAATTCCACCCACCATGACCCCCTATCTCGATCTGCTCCGGCACATCCTCGCCCACGGCAACCGAAAGACTGACCGCACTGGCGTCGGCACCCTCTCCGTGTTCGGACATCAGATGCGCTTCGACTTGGAAGAAGGATTTCCCCTCCTCACCACCAAAAAGCTCCACCTCAAGAGCATCATCTACGAACTCCTCTGGTTTCTCAAAGGCGACACCAACGTGCACTATCTCCAAGAGCACGGCGTGCGCATCTGGAACGAGTGGGCCGACCCCGACGGCAACCTTGGCCCCATCTATGGCGCACAATGGCGCTCCTGGCCCGATGGCAAAGGCGGACACATCGACCAAATCGAAGAAGTCGTGCAGCAAATCCAACGCACACCCGACAGCCGACGCATGATCGTCTGCGCCTGGAACGTGGCCGATGTCGACAAGATGGCCCTCCCGCCCTGCCACATCCTCTTCCAATTCTACGTCGCCGATGGCCGACTCTCCTGCCTCCTCTACCAGCGCTCGGCCGACACCTTCCTGGGCGTTCCCTTCAACATCGCCTCCTACGCCCTGCTCACCCTGATGATGGCACAGGTGTGCCGCCTCCGACCCGGTGAACTGATCTACACCACCGGCGACACCCACCTCTACCTCAACCACATCGAGCAGGCCCGCGAGCAGCTCAGTCGCACCCCGCGCCCCTTGCCCCGAATGTGCCTCAACCCCGAGCGGACGAGCATCTTCGATTTCGACTACGCCGACTTCCGCCTCATTGACTACAACCCTCATCCCCACATCGCTGCTACCGTGGCTGTCTGACGCCGCCCCCAAGAAATCCCCTCCCCCGTCATGATTACCCTCATCTGCGCCCTGGCTCAGGACAATGCCATCGGCTTTCAAAACCGCCTTCTCTATCCCATCCGCGCCGACCTCCAACGCTTCAAAGCCCTCACCACCGGCCACACCATCATCATGGGACGCCGCACTTTTGAGTCCCTCCCCAAAGGCGCTTTGCCCCACCGCCGCAACCTCGTCCTCTCTCGCACCGGTGGCCGAGCCTGGCCCGACACTGAAGTCTTTCCCTCCCTCCAAGCCGCCCTCGATGCCGCCGTCGGCGAGGAAGTCTTCGTCATCGGCGGCGCCGCCGTCTATGCCGCTGCGCTCCCGCTAGCCCACCGCCTCTGCCTCACCCACATCCACGCCCTGCCCGAACATGCCGATGCCTTTTTCCCCGAGATCGACCCCAGACTGTGGGACGTCGTCTCCTCTGAATACCATCCTGCCGACGGGGATACGCCGGCCTACACCTTCACCGATTATCTTCGCAAATGAAATCTTTCCTCCGTCCCCTTTTCCTCCTCCCGCTGTTCCTCGCCCCGAACGCCGGCCGTTCGCAAAACGATGAAGTGCGCTTCTCCATCATCGAGACCACCGATGTCCACGGCAACTACTTCCCCTACGACTTCATCAACCACCGTCCCGGACCGGGCAGCATGAGCCGCGTCGCTACCTACGTCAAACGCCTCCGCTCCGAGATGGGCAACCACCGCGTGCTCTACGTTGACAACGGCGACATCCTCCAAGGTCAGCCCACGGCTTACTACTACAACTACGTCGACACCCAATCGCCCCACCTCGCTGCCGCCGTGGTCAACTACCTCGAAGCCGTGTGTTCCACTCCCGGCAACCACGACATCGAGACCGGCCACAGCGTCTACGACCGCTGGATGAACGACTGTGGATTCTCTGTGCTCGGCGCCAATGTGCGCGACGTCGCTGCCAAGAAGGGCTATTTCACCGCCTACACTATGGAGGAGGTCGACGGCGTGCAGGTCGGTTTCCTCGGTCTCATCACACCCGCCATCCCGCAACAGATTCCCCCCGCCGCCTGGTCGGGCCTCGAGTTTCGCGACCAACTCGAAAATGCCCGCCGCGTGGTCCCCATTATGCGCCGCGCCGGTAAGGCCGACATCGTGGTGGTCCTGATGCACAGCGGAGTAGGTGAGGAAGGTGCCGGTGGCACCATGCTCGAACACGCCGCCTACCAGATTGCTGAGCAAGTGCCCGACATCGACATCATCTTCTGCGGACACGACCACCGTTTGGCCAACCGCTGGATTACCAACAAGGTGTCCGGCAAGAAGACGCTCATCCTCAATGCCGGCTACAACGCCGAACACGTGGCCCAGGCCAACATCAGTGTGCGCCGTGATGCCCGAAAGCGCGTGGTCGAGAAGAGCCTTTCCGGTGCCCTGGTCAACATCAACGACGAGCAGCCTGACCCCGATTTCATGGCCCGCTTCCAGAAAGAGTTTGAAGCCGTCAAAGCCTACACCGCCAAAGTCATCGGCCGCAACGAAGCCCCGATGAGCACTCGTCCCGCCTTCTTCGGCCCCTCTGCCTTTGTCGATTTCATCCACCAAGTGCAACTCAAAGTGAGCGGAGCCGACATCTCCTTCGCCGCCCCCCTCTCCTTCGATGCCGAAATCCCCGAGGGCCCCATCACCATGGGCGACATGTTCAACCTCTACAAATACGAAAACAGCCTTTACGTCATCAAGATGACCGGTGCCGAAATCAAGAACTATCTCGAAGAAAGCTATGCCGGATGGACCGCGCAGATGCACAGCCCCACCGATCACATGCTCCTCTTCCGCAACGATGCCGCCGACAAAAAGGAAAACTGGCAACGCCTCCAAACCTCCTCCTACAACTTCGACTCCGCGGCCGGCATCCGCTACACCGTCGACCTGCGCAAGCCCAAAGGTCGAAAGGTGGTCATCTCCTCCATGGCCGATGGCAAGCCTTTCCTCTCCACCCGCACCTATCGTGTGGCCATCAACTCCTATCGTGCACTGGGCGGTGGTCATCTCCTCGCTCGTGGCACCGGCATCACTGCCGACTCTCTTCCTGCCCGTGTCGTCTGGACCTCGCCCAAAGAAATCCGCCACTATATGATTGAAGAAATCAGTCGCCACGATAAGATTGCCCCTGAGCCCCTCTTCCAATGGCGCTTCATCCCCGATGGTTGGGCCGCCAACGCCGGTGAGCGCGATGCCACTTTCCTCTTTCAAGGCCGAAAAGAATAGCGTCGGCCGTTTCGATAAAAGGGAAGCAGCCTCTTTCAAAGAGACTGCTTCCCTCATTTTATGCCTCGTCAAGGAAGGTGGTCACTACCTTGTAGATTTCTGCTTGGGCGGCTGCTAAGTCATCATTGACGATGATGGTGTCAAACTGGTCGGCAAACGACATTTCGTAAGCTGCTTTGTCAAGGCGCATCTGAATGGCCTCGGGCGTTTCGGTGCCGCGCCCCTCTAAGCGGACGCGCAGAGCCTCGATGGAAGGCGGCTGGATGAAGACGCTCAGGCAACGGGCGCCATAATGCTGCTTGATGCTGATACCTCCCTTCACATCGACATCGCAAATGACGTTCTCTCCGGCTTCCAACTGGTGGTCGAGTTGCTGTTTGAGCGTTCCATAGAAGCGGTCTTGATAGACTTCTTCATATTCGAGAAAGTCACCGGACGCGATGCGCTCTCGAAAGGCTTCGGGCGTCAGGAAGTAGTATTCCACTCCGTGCCGCTCCGTCCCACGAGGCGGTCGGCTGGTGGCACTGATGGAAAAGTGGAGGTTCACGCCACGCTGGAGGAGATAGTTCACCAATGTGCTTTTACCTGAACCCGAAGGGGCTGAAAAGACAATTACTTTGGTCATAAGTAGGTGTTCAAAATTAATCGTAGCTATTTTTATCCGTAGGCTGTTCTCTACTTTGATGCTACCTTTGTCTCCCTTTTCCGCCATCTTGCCTTTGTTTAAGTCGTGTAGCCCGCTACACTACTTCTTCGCAAAGACGAGCTGACGAAAAAAATGAAACAAATCTCGTATCAATTCATTCGGAACACCTACTTAGTTGTTGGTTGAGCGGTAGATTACATCACATTCAGCACTTGCTCTTTGATTTGCTCGAGCTCATCTTTCATCTTCACCACGATGTTTTGCATCTCCGCTTGATTGCTTTTTGAACCGGTGGTGTTGATTTCTCGTCCCATCTCTTGGGCGATGAATCCGAGCTTCTTGCCTTGACCCCGTCCGTTGGCCATCGTTTCGCGGAAGTAGTTGAGGTGGTTGGTCAGACGTTGTTTCTCCTCGTTTATGTCGAGCTTTTCGATGTAGTAGATGAGTTCCTGTTCGAGGCGATTCTTGTCGTAATCCACACCGCGCAGTTCGGCCAGTCGGTCTTCGAGCCGTGCACGGATTTTCTCCACACGCTGCATTTCAAAGGGTTCGATGCTTCGGAGCAAGGCTTCGATGGTGTCAATGTTCTTGTTGAACTTCTTCATCAATGCCTCTCCCTCTTGTTGGCGAAACAGCGTCAATTGATGCAGCGCCTCTTGGGTGGCAGCAGCCACCACTGCCCATTCCTCCTCCGTAAGTTCCTCGACAGTGGATGACTGGGTGAGTTCGGGCAGACGCACCAAGATTTCCCACATCTCTGCATGGGAGGGGGCTTGCAGACCTTCTACGTTCTGGCTGATGCTACGAATCTGCTGCACGTAGGCCGCAACGATGTCGGGATTGAGAGTACTTCCGGCTTGTTCGGCCGACTTTTCGCACCAGATGCTGAAATCGACCTTGCCACGCTCCAACTCCGCAGCCACCATGCGGCGCAGTTCGATTTCCTTCTCACGATAGAGCGGTGCAATGCGTGTGTTGAGATCGAGGGCTTTGCTGTTGAGCGACTTCACCTCAACATGAATTTTCTTTCCATTATATTCGGCATCGGCTTTGCCGTAGCCTGTCATTGAATATATCATAGTGTTCTCAAAATAAACGATTGCACCCCAACCGAGGTTGAGGTGCAATCCTCTTTTATGTTGTTTCGGATGTCTTTATTTCGTATCGAAAGGGCGTAGGTCCAAATGGAGTTCGTCCAATTGCTTTTCATCTACAAAAGAAGGTGCGTCAAGCATCACATCGCGGCCAGAGTTGTTTTTGGGGAAAGCGATGCAGTCTCGAATGCTGTCGAGACCGGCAAAGAGACTGACGAATCGGTCGAGGCCATAGGCCAAACCACCATGGGGAGGTGCACCATATTTGAAGGCATTCATCAAGAAACCAAATTGTTCTTGTGCCTTTTCGGGAGTAAAGCCGAGAACTTTGAAAATCTTGGCTTGCAGCACCGCATCGTGAATACGAATGGAGCCACCACCCACTTCGACACCGTTGCACACCATGTCGTAAGCATCGGCCAACACATCGGCAGGGTCGGTGTCGAGCTTCTCGATGTCGGAGGGCTTGGGCGAGGTGAAAGGATGGTGCATCGCCATCAAGCGGCCTTCTTCTTCACTATATTCAAACATGGGGAAGTCGACCACCCACAGAAGAGCAAACTTGTTTTTGTCGCGCAAACCAAGACGCTCACCCATGAGCAGGCGAAGTTCGCACAACTGTTTGCGCGTCTTGTTGGCATCATCACCGCTCAAAATGAGGATAAGGTCGCCGGGCTTTGCTCCCATTGCATTTTTGAGTTGTTGGAGCACTTCGGGTGTGTAGAATTTGTCCACACTGCTCTTGACATTGCCGGTTTCGTCTACGCGGGCATATACCAAGCCTTTGGCACCCACCTGCTGCGATTTCACGAAGTTGGTGAGTTCGTCGATTTGCTTGCGAGTATAGCCGGCACAACCTTCGGCACAAATGCCACCGATATAGGCCGCATCATTGAAGACACTAAATTCACCGGTACCTTTCATGATGTCCATCAGTTCGACAAACTCCATTCCGAAGCGCATATCGGGCTTGTCGCTGCCGAAGCGACGCATGGCTTCGTGCCAAGAAAGACGGAGGAAAGGCTCGTCGCCAAGGTCATAGTTGCGCACTTCCTTAAAGAGATATTTCGTCAGTCCCTCGAAAGTGTTGATGATGTCGTCCTGCTCCACGTAGGACATCTCGCAGTCAATCTGTGTAAACTCGGGTTGCCGGTCGGCGCGAAGGTCTTCGTCGCGAAAACATTTCACGATTTGGAAATAACGATCCATGCCTGCCACCATAAGCAGTTGTTTGAGAGTCTGCGGACTTTGAGGCAGGGCGTAGAACTGCCCGGGATTCATACGAGAGGGGACGATGAAATCGCGGGCACCCTCGGGGGTAGAACCAACGAGCACCGGAGTTTCGATTTCGAGGAAATCGAGGCTGTCCATATAGCGGCGCACAGCCAGGCAAAACTTGTGTCGAAGTTCCAAATTTGCCCGCACATTACTGCGGCGAAGATCGAGGTAGCGATATTTCATGCGCAAGTCATCTCCACCATCTGTATTTTCTTCTATCGTGAAAGGAGGCGTGTCGGCAGCATTGAGGATATTGAGCGACTCAACGATGATTTCTATATCGCCGGTGTCCATCTTCTCGTTTTTAGCATAGCGTTCATTGACTTGGCCGACCACTTGAACAACGTATTCACGGCCGAGCTTATTAGCACGTGCACAAAGTTCAGCATTGGTTTCTTCGTTAAACACCAATTGAGTGATGCCATATCGGTCGCGGAGATCGACAAAGGTCATTCCACCCATTTTGCGAAGCCGTTGCACCCAGCCTGCGAGTGTCACAGTTTGTCCAACGTCGGAAATGCGGAGTTCACCGCAATGATGAGTTCTATACATGGAGATATGTGTTTGGAAGTTGCAATTAAGAGGAGAGAAATAAATATATAGGAAGAAGAAAAATTTACCTCAGAGGTAGTTTTATTTATCTCTGAGGTAGAAAAAATTATCTCTGAGGTAAATTTACGCAGCTTCGTTGAAGCGTTGCAGAGCTATTTCTGTTTCATCGTATATAGTGCACATAATCGGCTTTGCGCGGTGTTGCAGGACGTGGAGTTTTGTTGCCATAGCCCATCACACAATAGCCAATGCCTACGTAATGGTCCGAGATACCCCAATCACGGAGAAGTTGCTGTCCGCGTTCGGTCTCAAACGTTTCGCGAGCACGATGTATCCAACAAGCTCCTAATCCCACAGCATGGGCAGCGTTGAGCAGGTTGCCCATCACTAAAGCTCCATCATCGCGATGGGTGGGTGATGTGCTATCGGCTAAAACCAACAGCGCCACCGGCGCCCCATAGAAAGGGTCGGACGTTGTTCCTAAAATTTGGGCGTTGATGGCCGAAAGTTCATCGCGCACTGCTTGTTGTGTGATAGCCACAATGAGCGCTGATTGCTTTCCGCGTCCCGAAGGAGCGAAAGTTCCGGCTTCTATCACTTTCTCTATGAGTTCGGCATCGGGCATCCTGTCCGGCCAATAGCTTTTCACACTGCGCCGCGTGAGCAACATTTCGAGGGCATCCATAGACTATTCTTTTGATTGTAGGGCAAAGTTAAGAAAAATATAGTGGGCACACAAACTTGATGGAAATAATTGCACTTACGCAAGCCAAAATCATTGTTCAAACAACAGAAGAAGCATAAAAAGGCAAGTATATGCCCCACAAGTAGGTCGCTGAAGACCCCACTTGTAGGGCATAGATAAAATGGATTGCAGATATTAGGTGTCCAAAATGAATTGAAACAAAGATGGTATCAAAGTAAAGAACATCCTACGACTAAGATAATTACGATTAATCTTGAACACTTACTTATTTGTAGTATTCCTCAGCCAAGCCGCCTTCTGATGTCTCACGATAGAGCGAAGGAAGGTCACGGCCGGTCTTTCCCATCACAATCACAGCTTTATCGTAGGAAATATGATGAATACCCTCGGCAAAGGTGGCATACATGTTGGCATCTAAAGCACGTGCGGCAGCATGAGCGTTGCGCTCAATACAAGGAATTTGTACCAATCCACAGATAGGGTCACAGGTCATCCCGAGATGGTGTTCGAGCCCCATTTCTGCGGCATACTCAACAGTGTTCAGACCACCTCCAAAACAATAGTTGGCCGCTGCTGCTGCCATGGCACAGGCCACACCCACTTCGGCTTGGCATCCGGCTTCAGCTCCGGAAATAGAAGCCAATGTTTTAGCTACGTTACCCACAACGCCTGCCGTGGCCAAGGCATGAAGGATACGGATATCGCTCATCTGCCGACTTTTGTGAATATGGTACAACACAGAGGGGACGACTCCACAAGAACCGCAGGTGGGCGCGGTGACGATGCGACCGCCTCCGGCATTTTCTTCGCTCACTGCCAAAGCATAGGAGAACACAAGACCGCGTGATTGTAGATTTTTGCCGTAGCCCATGGCTTTGATGTAATAGCGGGGAGCTTTACGCTGCAAGTTGAGGCCTCCGGGAAGGACTCCTTCATGTTCAAGACCACGTTCCACCGCCTCAACCATCACCTGCCACACTTCGCGTAGATAATCCCAGATTTCTGTCCCCTCACAATGATCCACGTAGTTCCAGTAGTCCATTCCGCGTTCTGAACACCAACGCATAATGTCGGCCAAGTGATTGAGTTCATAGACATCAGGAGTGTTGAGTTCGCTTTCGCCCTCCTCGGCCAAAGCTCCTCCTCCCACAGAGAATACAGTCCAAGCCTCGTGTGGACTTCCCTGTTCATCAACAATTTCAAATTTCATACCGTTGGGATGGAAGGGGAGTACGATGTCGGGACACCATTGGATTTGGGTACGATGTGGCCCTAAGACTTCGGAAATGGCAGCATCGGTCAAGTGTCCTTTTCCTGTAGCGGCCAAGCTGCCGTAGAGTGTCACCTTATAGCGAGAGGCTGTGGGATGTTTTCGAAGATATTTTTCGGCCGCTGTGCGCGGACCCATCGTGTGTGAGCTGCTGGGCCCATAACCTATGCGGAAGAGTTCTTTCAGACTTTTCATTGGATAGTTTTTGTGTGTTGGAGATGTCGTTGAAGCACTAACTACGCTCCTTGATGATGCCTTTTCGATAGGCAAAGAGGAGTTTTTTCAGTTCTGCGATTTGGGCTCGTATTTCGCGCCCTTTGTCCGTCTCTGCCACCATTTCACGATGTCCGGTGAGTTCAACGACTTGGATACTGGAAACGATGTCCGTACCTTTGCTGATGGCATCGGAGGTGGAAGTGAAGGGTTCGTGCTGCACGAGTTGAAAGCCGCGTGAATGATACACCAATGTGTAGCCGGCAATTCCCGTCGTGTTGTGATAAGCCTCTGCAAAACCTCCGTCAATGACCATAAGTTTGCCATCAGCTTTGATGGGGCTCTCTCCGTTGGAGACGTGAACGGGAACATGGCCATTGATGATATGACGATGTTCTCCCACGACATCGAAACAGTCCATGATATAGTCGCACACTGCAGCGCTGTCTCTCAACTGGTAGTAGGCTCCTTTGACTTCTTTCCAAGTGCTTTTATCTTCTATGAAATAGCGCTCGAAGGTGGCCATCTTAGACTTATGAAAGAGAGGACTATCCGGACCGCACCAGAGATACCAGAAGAAGTCGCGAGCTGTACTTTTCTCCTCTTCTTCGGCCGCTTCATCAAAAGCCGCACGTACCGTTTGGTCGATGCGTTCCATGAGGTCGCGTCCGGAAAGAGGAACGCCTCCCAACACATCGACAGACTTCAATCGGCCTTCTTCATCCATCGGGATAGCGGCATGAAAGAGAAGGTTGGAGTTGACGACATTGTACATAGAGCCTCGTGACAGCAAACAAGCCACATGGCGTTGCAAGCGTTCACTGATACGGAAACTGCGGCGTAAGCGCTCGGTCAGTTCGCGCTCCTCATCCGTGAGGCGTTCTGGATGTTTGGGGTCGATGGTCGGAAAGTTGTTGTCTTTCAGCAGATGCTCTACACCATCTATCACAATGGTCCCTTTCTCAAAATCGCAGTTGAGCAGGAGGGCGCGATCCTCCATACGCCATTCGGGATGCCGCAAGTACATCTGACACTCCAATTTGAATTGAAGGACGGCCATCGCCTTGTGCATTTTGGCCATCAGTCGCCGCTGTTTGAGTGTTGGTTGCTTCTTGCCGAGACATTTCGGAGCAAACAACTCGCAATCATCATCGGCGTAAGCTTCTAAGGCAAAGGTGGCCAATGGAACGAGGTTGATGGCATAGCCTTCTTCCAAAGTTTGCATGTTGCCATAGCGCAAAGCCATTCTCAGTACGGCAGCCATACACACTCGATTGCCACCGGCAGCTCCCATCCAGATGATGTCGTGGTTGCCCCATTGTATGTCTAAGTTATGGTAGGCAGAAAGGGTGTCCATAATCAGATGTGCCCCAGGCCCTCTGTCGTAGATATCTCCCAGGATGTGGAGTTGGTCTATGGCCAACCGCTGGATGAGATTACAAATGGCAATGATGAAGTGGTCGGCACGCTTGGTGTCGATAATGGTCTGAACGATGACTTGATAATAAGCCTGCTTATTGCGAGCATCGTGGCTCTCATGCAGCAACTCTTCTATGATATAAGCAAACTCCTTAGGGAGGCTCTTTCTCACCTTCGAACGTGTATATTTGCTGCTGACATTGCGGCAGATGGTGATAAGACGGTGCAGAGTGGCCTGATAGTAGTCTTCAAGTTGGGTGTCGTGCTGCTTCACCAGTTCCAACTTCTGTTCGGGGTAATAGATGAGTGTACACAGGTCACGCTTATCTTGTTCGCGCATCGTTCCTCCAAAGAGTTCTTCCACTTTGCGCTTGATGTTTCCAGAAGCATTGCGAAGGACGTGTTGAAAGGCTTCGTTTTCTCCATGTAAGTCAGCGAGAAAGTGTTCTGTTGGTTTCGGAAGATGCAGGATGGCTTCCAAGTTGATGATTTCAGTGGTAACTTGAGATATGTTGGGAAAGTCTCGTGCGAGTAGACTCAAATATCTTATGTCGCGCATTACTTCTTGTCGAAACTCTTTTTTGCTGAACTTTACTTCTTGATTGTCTGATACAGCAGTCATGGCCTAAACGAATGATTTTAAGGTAGTTCTTAAAGGTTGTTCTTGATATAAGTAATCCCTTGCAACAGATGTCGGAACATCGGGAGGAAGTGAGTAAGCCCACGCCGCGTACAGTGGAAGGCAAAGAGAAAGCAACGCCAATAGGCTGCATTCCCATAAAGATAGTAGGTAAAAGCCCCCTCTGAACGTTGGACACCGGCATCTACGTAAATCATTGAACGTTTGAGCATGGTGCTTGTTTCGATAATTTTCAAGGGGAAGTATTTGATGTGCAAACCAGCACGCAGGGCATCAACCAACCAAACGTCTTCCTCCCGGCAAGTTAAGAACTTTGTTCCCAGTCCAAAACGTTCGTCAAAACGAATGTTGCCCTGCACCTTACACCGCCGACATACCATCTCAATCGTAGAAATCGAATAGTCTTTGGGTAGTTCTGTGATAAGGCGCTCTTTCTCCGGATAGTTTTTGAGGAGTTTTCCTGTATAAGTGCTGGCACGAAAGAAAGCCACATCGACCTCCTTGTTTTGAGTAAAGGTATCGAAAATGGTGTCAAAAGCGCTGTCCGACAGACGCGAATCATCATCAGCAAAGAGGATCAAGTCACTCGTGGCGTTCTCTAAGGCATGGTTGCGGTTGTTGGAAAGACCTTGACCTTTGTACTGGTACAGTTTCACGTCCGAACGCTCGATAATTGCCCGAGGTATCAGTTCAAGATAACGCTCATCGGTGTATTGGTACGACACAATGTACCGAACGTCCGGACGTGGTGCGCCAATTACATCATCGATGCGTACAATCCCCTTGTTGAGTGAGCAAATCAGAATATCAAGTGTCATGGGGTAAATCGGTTGAGGGTTTGTATCACGGTGTCGATTTCGACTTTCGAGAGGATGGGACTCATCGGCAGACTTAGTTCTTTGGCCGCCACTTGTTCGGTGATAGGAAAGGACTTGTCGCGGAAATAGGGGGTGAGACATGGTTGTCGATGCAGCGGAATAGGGTAGTGTACCAGCGTGTCAATGCCTCTCTTGTGCAGGTAGGTTTGAAGTGCTTCTCGATGGTCAGTAAGGACGGGAAAGAGATGGAACACATGTTCTTCGATTGCATTGGGCCAAGTGGGGCATTGTATATACGGGGTGTTCAGATGTTCGATGTAATACCTTGCCCATTGTTGGCGCTGCTGGTTGTCCTCATCCAAGGACTCCAACTTGATAGACAGGAGGGCTGCTTGAAGTTCGTCCAGCCTCGAATTGAGTCCTAATCCTTCGTGGTAGTACTTCTTTCTCGAACCATAATTGGCCAAGGCGCGAACTTTGTCGGCCAATTCCGTGTCATTGGTGACAATGCTTCCTCCATCCCCCAAAGCTCCTAAGTTCTTTCCTGGATAGAAACTGAAAGCCGCGGCGTGTCCGAAAGCTCCGGCACGCACCCCATTACGCTGTGCTCCGTGCGCTTGTGCAGCATCCTCGAGCACGAAAAGGTGGTGACGTTCGGCCACTTGCTTCACGGCGTCCATGTCGCACAAACGGCCGTATAAGTGCACAGGAATTACCGCTCGTGTGCGCGAAGTTACAGTTGCTTCCAAAAGGGAAACGTCCATCAAGAAGTCCTCCGGAGACACATCGACCAGTACCGGCCGCAATCTTGCACGGACTACCGCCTGTGCTGTGGCTACAAAGGTCATGGCCGGGAGAATGACCTCGTCGTCGTCCTCCCATCCTAAACATTCCTTTTGAGCCATCAATATCAAGGTCAAAGCATCCAAGCCGTTGGCCACTCCTACGCAATGTTGCGTTCCACAATAGGCGGCAAACTGCTGTTCAAAGCGTTGGGTGGCGCTCCCCGAGAGATACCATCCGGAAGCCAAAACTTCCTGAAAAACGGCTTCGAACTTCCGCGCGAAGCGTGCATTCAGTGCTGCTAAGTCCAAAAACTTTATGGGGGTATTCATACCAACGAAAGGGTGTATTGATCGTAGACTATGGCTCGTGCTCCAAAACCTTCTTTTTGAAAGATGAGCCCTTCGTTAAGCCATTGTCCGCCTTGTTCTGTAGAAATACCGAAGTCGAAATAGGTCGGTGGTTCATGACAGTCCGTAGTGAAAGGGCGCTCTTCAATAAGATGGACGAACAAGAGGTCTAACGCCCCCATTTTCCGACCCTCTTCTGATGTCGCGATGTATTGCGCATGCGCCACCTTGTTGGACAAATAGAGTAGGGTGCCGGCCAAAAGTTTCCCGTCAAAACTCTGTGCGAGATAGAGTTTGATGCGATGAGGAAAGTGGGCTTTCAGCTCTCTTATCTCACGTAATGTATGAACGGGGCCCACGTGGTGGCGATCTTCTAAAATAGTGGAAAGTAGAAACCAAAAACCCTCAAAATCATTCGACTCAAATATCTGTATTTGAGATGATTGAGCTTTTTTGAATTTTCTTTTTCTCAAAGTGGATATTGGTGGGCGCTCGTCGAATCTCAGGCAAGAGGAAACAGCGCGAAATCCGAGGACAGCGCCGTTGCGGAACAGAGCATAGAGTTCATCGTCCGAGGGGATACGATGATAGATATAGGGGATGGGCTTCACCGAAAGTCGTGTGAAACCTTGTTTGCGGTAGTAAGGCAGGAGTGCATCATAAATCTCCAAGACCTCGGTTGTGGTTGTTTTTTCTGGGAGAATGAGTCCTCCATAAGTCAGTCCGGAGTGGCTGACGATGCGTTGCTCTGCCCGAACGGCAGCGGCAGGAAAAAGTCCTAAGACTCTTCCCTTATACGAGAAGCATAAGACGGAAGCATCTTCAATTCTGTCCCGATGGTAGTCCATGTAGTCTCTATGGAGGAGAAAAGTGCCGTTTCGAGAGAAATGCACAATGTCATCCCATAGGTCGCGGAGGTCAGCAGAATAAGGGACAAGGTTCATAGGGTGTCTGAATTATGTTCAATAGAGGCCGCGAATGCTAAATAATGCTCAAAGGAGTGGAGATAGCCTTCCGGCCGATAAGGTTCGGATGCCAGACAGAGGACGACCGTATGGGGAGAAAAAGAATGCAGCCGACACCAGATACCGGCAGGAATGATCAAACCTTGGGTAGGACAGTCGAGCAATACCGTGTATTCCTGATGTCCATCCGTAAGAGTGACTCGCAGACTACCATTGAGGGCAAACAAGAGTTCGGTACAAGTGCGATGAGCGTGTCCTCCGCGTTCGGCTTCGCTAGGTACGTCATAAATCCAGAAGACGCGCTTCACAGGGAAAGGCAACGCTTCATCATCGAGCACCGATAGACTTCCGCGAGCATCATTGTGTTGCTGAACCATAATCATGGGGCAACGTGTTCTGAGGTCATGGAGGAACGCTTCTTTTCTCATCCTTGAGTATATTACTAAACATAATGCCCATTCAAGAAGGTTTGTGGGCGAAAATTCAGAGGAAAGCCTATCTAAGGCTATTTAGGGTTCAGGAAAACTCCATAAACCGAGTCAACGCACGCGGATGGTTTGGGTTAAAACCACCTGCAGTTTGACTGCCGAAGCATTCAGGCTGACTGTTCCTCCGCCGTCCTTTAAATTATAGGTGAGGCTTTTCGGTTGGACCACACCAGAGGGATTGTAGTTGGCAGTGAAGGTGATGCGATAGACACCGGGAGTTGTGGCAACGAGCGTGTCGGTCGGATGCTGCGGTTGCTTGTCGTAGACCAGTTTCTTGGTGTATCTTTGAGTCCAGTCGGCCGCGTTGGCCACTTCCCAACGATAGATCGTTCGATCCAGACGCTTGCCGCGAACCTCTTGTTCGGCAGTCAAGACAAACGACTGTCCGACCCGTAGCGTCGGTGAACCATCAGAAAGGCTTTTTGCTGTCAGCCGTGCAAAATGTGGGGCTTCTGAGCGAAACCGCTCTGTATCCTCCGAACATCCTAATAAGATGATAATAAAAGAGAAAGCGAAGATGAGTTGTAGCGCTTTGTTGAGCATTTTCTCGGGTATAAGGTGAATAAATAGCAAAAGCTTAGAAGTCCTTGAGCGCTTGATAAAGTCGTTGAATCGGCAGACCGATAACATTGAAGTAGGAACCATAAATTTCCTCTACTGCAGCCATACCAATCCACTCTTGAATGCCATAACTGCCGGCCTTGTCGAAGGGAAGAAACTCTGTGACATAGTAGTTGATTTCTTCATCGGTGAGCGGGGCGAAACGCACCCGAGTGCTCACCGCTTTCTTCACCACTCGGTTCACGGTGTTGAGGGTGAATGCCGTCACCACTTCGTGCTCTTTGCCGGAGAGAAGGTGGAGCATGGCCGTAGCTTCTTCGATGTCATGCGGCTTCCCCAACACACGACCTTCCAGGCAGACGATGGTGTCGGCCGTTATAAGCAGTGTGTTGTCGGTGATGTGCGTTTTGTAGGCTTCGGCCTTTGTGCTGGCAATGTGGAGGGCAATCTCCTCGTTGGAAAGTCCTTTCGGAAAAGTTTCGTCAATGCCCATCAAGGTAAAGACTCGAAAGTCGATACCCAAACGGGAAAGCAACTCACGCCTACGTGGAGAATTGCTGGCCAAAACAATGTCGTATTTCTTTAAGTTGTCGAGCATAAAAGTAAGTGTTAGTTGTTCGTAGAGTCACCATCCGAAGGCTTCGGCATCGCTCATCCACTTCCCTTGGGCGCGCAACACCTGTTCCACCACATCGCGTACGCAACCTTCGCCTCCCTTTTGGTGGGAGATGTAGCAGGCGATTTCTTGAATTTCGGGTGCGGCATCGGCAGGACAACAAGGACAGCCACAGAGGCCCATCACTTCATAGTCCGGAACATCGTCGCCCATATATAATACTTGGTCGGCCGAGAGTTGATGCTTCAAGAGCCAATCCTCGAAGACATCAATCTTCCGCCCCACTCCCATAAAGACATCAGTGATGCCGAGGTTCATGTAGCGTTCCCGCACGGCCTCGTTCTTCCCACCCGTGATGATCGCGAGGTGCAGGTCGGTCTTGGCCGCGTGTTGGAGGGCATATCCGTCTTTGATGTTGGCGGTGCGTACAGGCTGTCCCCCGAGGAGGAAAACGTTGTTGGCGCTCAACACACCATCTACATCGAAGGCCAAAGCCCGGATTTGTGTGAGGTCGAAAGGTATCATGGATGAAAGGACTTATAAATGTTGTCGCTCAGGATGCGGTAGATGGTTTGCAGTTCCGGTTTGGCGGCGAGCAGTTCGGCTTGATGTTCCAGCACGGCGCGGTCGCCTCTTGCAGCAGGTCCCGTCTGCGCAGCATGAGCGGGAAGTTGGTTCAGTTTGGCGGCCGTCTCCTGGATGAGAGGACTGAGCCATTGTGGGTCGATGCCCTGTTCCCGAGCGATACCGGCTGCCACGTCATAGAGGTGGTTGACAAAATTGCAGGCAAAAACAGCCGAGAGGTGCAACATTCGCCTTCCTTCGGAGTGGAGCACCTGCACCGTGGGGGTCACACTTTGGGCTAACTCCAGCAGACGTTGTTCGGTGGCCGCCGATGCTCCCTCGACAAAGCAGGGAATGGTGGTGAAATCGACCTCACGCGCCTTGGAGAAGGTCTGCAAGGGATAGAAAACACCGGCTTTCTCACCGAAGCGGGCCAACACTTCGAGCGAAACACTGCCGGCCGTGTGTGCCACAATGCCGTTGCGGCAATGGGCGGGCAGCGCAGCGATGAGGTCGGGCAGGACATCGTCGGAGGCGGCGAGGAGGAAGACATCAGCCGGCGGCAAGTGGTCGAGGTTGGTGAGCGCGGTTGCCCCCTCCCCTACCCTTCGGGCCAACGCTTCGGCCGATGCCGCGGTACGGCTGCAAATGGCTTTGACCTTGTGGCCGGCTTGTGCGAGTGCAGCAGCCAGATGGGTGGCGAGGTTGCCGGCGCCGACGAAGACGATTTCTTGTGCGGTCATGGTCGTGTAAGTCTTGCTTTGCGCAAAATTAAGTATTTATTTTGGCATCAACAAAAAGTGCGCCCCTTAAAATAAGGTTCGCACTTCTTCTTAGAGCAGAATTTCAGTTTATCCGTAGATAATATGTCCGTTTTCGTCTTCAAACTCTTTCGTGTCCTTGGCATATTGGTTCATGGCCCGCATGCTCATACCCATGCTGGAGAAACCGCCATCGTGGAAGAGGTTTTGCATGGTCACCTTTCGGGTGAAGTCGGAGAACATCATCACCGTGTAGTCGGCACACTCCTCTGCAGTGGCGTTACCCAGTGGCGACATCTTGTTGGCGAAGTCCATGAGGTGCTCCATGCCTTTCACGCCGTTGCCAGCTGTGGTGGGCGTGGGACTTTGGGAGATGGTGTTGATACGCACGTTCTTCTCGCGGCCATAGATATAGCCAAAACTGCGAGCGATGCTTTCCAGAAGGCTTTTGGCATCGGCCATGTCGTTGTAGCCGAAGAAGGTGCGTTGAGCAGCCACATAGGACAAAGCGACAACAGAGGCATATTCGTTGAGGGCATCGAGCTTTTTGGCCACTTGCAACATCTTGTGAAAAGAGATGGCACTGATGTCGAGCGTCTTCGAAAGGTAGTTGTAGTCCAAATCGTCGTACGTACGTTGCTTACGTACGTTGAGGCTCATGCCGATGGAATGGAGGATGAAGTCAATCTTTCCGCCGAGCAGACGCTCGCTCTCGGTGAATACCTTTTCCAAGTCTTCCACACTGGTGGCATCGGCCGCGATGACCGGTGCGTTGAGCTGTTCGGAGAGGGCGTTGAGCGTGCCCATGCGCAGGGCAATGGGGGTGTTGGTGAGCGTGATGCTGGCACCTTCTTCCACAGCCTTGACGGCTACTTTCCAAGCGATGGACTGTTCGTTAAGCGCGCCGAAGATGATGCCACGCTTACCTTTCAAGAGGTTGTGAGTCATAAGAATTATCTGGTTTTCGTTGTTGTTACGTCGGTTTCAAAAGAAACGTCTGCGCAAAAGTACGTCTTTTGTGCAAGCCTCGCAATCTTTTGGCCACCGAAATGCGATATCCATAGTTAATACTTCTATTTTTGTCATCTATGGATGTCGTTTTGCTGTCTTTCGGCATTTCCTTCAGCACAAAGTCATTCTCCGCTGGCTTACGCGAAAAGTTGATTACTAAGGAGAAAAAGTTGTGCAGGTCAAAGATAAACTTTAATTCAAGGTTTGAATTATATAAACCAAGGTTTGAATTACATAAACCAAACCTTGAATTATATAAACCAAAGTTTGGTTTATAGAAATTCCTTGGGGAAATGAACTTTTTCTGTGGGCGGCTCCACTTTTTGACGGCCCTGCCCCACTATTTCCATTCTTTTTCTGTACCTTTGTCGGAAGTAACTTAACCCTTATCCCTATGGCTAAATACATCATGCAATCCACGCCCGACCTCAAGAAGGACGGCACCCGCCCCACCTATCCCCGCCTTGTCCACGCCGGTGTCACCTCCACGCGGCAGATGGCCGAAGCTCTGCAAAAGCAATCTGCCTTCTCCACCGGCGACATCGTGGGACTCATCGAAGCGATGGGGCGCTTCATCGCCACAGAGACGGCCCTCGGTCGCTCGGTGCGCATCGACGGCATCGGCACGTTTCGCGCGGCCCTCGGTCTTGCTCCCGGCAAGGAGCGCGAGACGGAGGACGGCCCCCGCCGCAATGCGGCAAGCGTGTGCGTCCGCTCCATGCACTTCCGTCCCGACCGCAGACTCATCGCCCTCACCGAGGAACACACCGACCTGGAGCGCGCCCAGTCCCACAAGCGCACCCTCCTGCTCGAAACGCCCGAAGCGCGCTTGGCGGCTGCTCTCGACTTCTTGGAGCAAAAGGGCTTCCTCCGCGTCTATGACTACGCCGCCCTCACCGGGCTTTCGCGTACCATGGCAAGCCGCGAACTCGTGGACTTCTACAGCGCCGGACTACTCGATACGCAGGGCACCGGCACGCACAAGGTCTACGTCAAGCCCGCCCCACCGATGCCCGAAAAGGAATAGCGCGTCCTCTCACAAATGTTAAAATCGACGTTAAACCCGCACTTTCCACCCCATATCGGCTCGCCCGATTGTTTTCTAAGAGTAGGGAGGCAGCCCGACAGGATTGTCAGCCGCTGCCCCTACTCTCTCCTTTTTGCTTTCGTTTCTCCTTCTCTATGGCTCACTATACCCCACTTTCGGCCTTCCTCTCCCGACACTTCGACCACAAGGTGCAAAAGATTTCCGTCAACGCCGGATTTACCTGCCCCAACCGTGACGGCACTCTCGGACGAGGCGGCTGCACCTACTGCAACAACCAGACTTTCAATCCGGACTATTGTGCCACGAGCGAAAGCGTGCGGGAGCAGTTGGAAAGGGGGAAGACCTTCTTCCGCCGTGCGCAGCAGAAGCGCGCGGCCAAGCGGGGCCAGACTGAAACAGTGAGCGGAGTGGAGATGAAATACCTGGCCTACTTTCAGGCCTACACCAACACCTACGGCGAACTCACGCGGCTCATGCAGCTCTATGAAGAGGCGCTCGCCGTTCCGGACGTGGTCGGGCTCGTGATCGGTACTCGCCCGGACTGCGTGAGCGAGGAATTGCTCGACTATTTTGCCCAATTGCAGCAGCGGGCGTTTGTCTTGATAGAATATGGTGTGGAGTCGACCTCCGATGCCAGTCTGCGCCGCATCAACCGAGGACACGACTTTGCCACGGCGGCCGACGCCATCTGGCGCACCGCAGCTCGGGGTCTGCCGGTGGGAGCGCACTTCATCTTGGGACTTCCGGGCGAGAGTGCCGACTTCACAGCCGCCCAAGCCGCCGACATCAACCGCCTGCCCCTCGACACGCTCAAGCTCCACCAGCTCCAGATTGTGCGCGGCACGGCCATGGCGCGGGAGTTTGTAGAACAGCAAGAGAAGGCGGCGGCCGACCCTTCCTTTCGGAGCGACTTCCACCTCTATTCTGCCGAAGCCTATGCCGCGCTGGTGGTCGACCTCTTGGAGCGTCTCCGCCCCGACTTGGTCGTGGAGCGGTTCACGTCCTTTTCACCCAAAGCTCTTCTCTTGGCGCCGGACTGGGGACTGAAGAACCACGAGTTCACCACCCTTGTGGAGCGTGAGTTTGTCCGTCGCGGCACGCATCAGGGCAGCCTCTGGGACGGCACTACGCCCTCTTCGCGATGAAGGGCAGGTCGCCTGCCCCACCCTTTGCACACCTCTCGGGCGTCGATGCCCGACCTTTATTTACCTAAATCTCCAACCTCCATGAACACAACATCGTTGCGCTTTCTTCTCGCCCTCCTACTCTCTCTGATGGTGGGCACTCTCTCCGCACAGAAGCCGGGCTTCGTGACGGGGAGCATCAAAGACATGTTTTCCGAAGAGGGACTTTCCGGAGTGAAAGTCTCGCTCTTCCGCCCCGACAGCACCCTTGTAGACTCCACACATAGTGAGTTGCAAAAGAAAGACGTGCGGGTCAACCAATGGGCCCTTTGGGAAGAGGACGACAAGAAGCAGGGGGCGATATTCCGCCTGCACGTCCCCGACGAAGGGCACTACCGCCTGGTGCTCGCCCACGAAGGCTACGAGACGGTGGAGCGCGAAGTGCTGGTGGCTTTCCGTCGCCGCAATCGCTACCACGACGTGGGCGAAATGTGGATGGGCAAGGCCCGACAACAGCTGGGCGAGGCCGTGGCCCGCGGGACGAAACTCAAGATGTTCTACCAAGGCGACACGCTGGTCTACAACGCCGACGCTTTCCACATGGAGGAAAGCGCGATGCTTGAAGACCTGGTGAAGCGATTGCCGGGCGTGGAGTTGCGCAACGGCAGTCTTTATGCCAACGGTCGCTTCGTGGAAAGCATCCTGTTGAGTGGGAAGGACTTCTTCAAGGGCAACCCAAAAGAGGCGCTGAAGAACCTTCCCTCCTATGTGGTCGACAAACTGAAGTTCTACAGCAAGGAGGGGGAAGCCTCCAAGACGATGGGCACAGACCTGGGCGACAAGGCGTTCGTGATGGACGTGAAGCTCAAGCGCGAGTACCTCAGCACATGGATGATCCGCCCCGAAGCCGCGCAAGGCACGAAGGACCGCTACGCCTATTGGCTCTACGGCATGCGCTTCGACGATCGACAAAGCTTCACGCTCAACGCTGACCTGAACAACACCAATGCCGAACGAGAGGGCACGGGCGAGGACGGCACGGTGTGGCTCATGCAAGGCAACGGGCTTTATCGCTACAAGAGCGTGAAGACGGCCTACACCTTCGAGCCGAACGACCGCTTGAAGTTCTCGACCTATGGCGTCTTCAAATGGCAGCACGCTCAGACGGCTAACGGCCAGAAGCAGGAGCGCTTCCTCGACAACGGAAGCCTCTTTCACCTCGCCGATCAAACCACCACCCGACGCACCACAGGTTTCCAAGGCAACGTGGCCCTCAGTCTTCGCCCACAGAAGGGGCAGCACTACACCTTCGACTACACCATCGGCTACAACGACCACCGCAAAGACGGCACCGACCGCTTTTCCACCCTCACCGCCGACCCTGATGTGCGCATCGGCCGAAACGCCCTCGACAGTCTCGAACGCACGCCCAACCGCTTTGCTGCCATGGGACTGCTCCGCCACCTCCGCCGCCTCGAAAGTCTGGAGCAGAAGGACGAACTCACCCACACGGCAAAGGCTTCGGCCGCCTTTGGCAAAGACCCGCATCTGCTCACGCTGAGCGGAGAGTTCGTGCACGAATCCTACCAGCAGAAGCGCTACGCCCACAACGATCTGCGCTACTACAACACGCCCTCCGCCCCGGTTGACTACCGCAACACCCTCGACGACGAAAGCGAGCGGAAGTATCACTTCTTGACGAAAGCCCACTACCTCTGGAAGTACCTCAAAGGCGATGGTGCCGATGGGCAACTGGCTTCTTACGCTGAGTTTAGCCGCGACTACAAGGGCAACGAGAATCCCTGCTACCGCCTTGAGCGCCTCGCCGGCTGGGGTGTGGGTTCGCCCGAGGCCTTGGGCACGCTCCCCTCGATGGCCGGTTGGCAACAGTTGGCGCTCGACGCCGAGAACAGCCGGAACAGCACGCTCCACGAGAACACGGCCGGCGCCGGTGCCGACTGGATGCACCGCCTGCGCCTGCCCAACCACACCTGGATGAAGTTCACCGCCAAACTCCCTCTTCAGCGTCAGGTGCGCCGCCTCTACTATCATCGCAACGCTGCGATCTACATGCCGGAGCACAACACCACCCTCTTCAGTCCAGAGCTCGCCTGGATTTGGAACCTCAGTCCGGACGACCGCGATGGGGAGCGCACCCAACTCGTGCTCAACTACCTCTCTGAGAGCACGGCGCCCGACCTGATGCACCTCCTCCCCATCCGTGATGCCGCCGACCCGCTCAACATCTTCCTCGGCAACCCCGGCCTCCGCAACGCCCACACCCAGACGATGAAGGTCCGTTATCGCAACGTTTGGCGAAAGAGCGGTCTCGTCTGGAACCTTTACGGCGACTACAAACACCTGGCCCACGCCGTCGCCATGAGTTCTGTCTACGACCGCACCACCGGTGTGCGCACCTACCGTCCGGAGAACATCGAGGGCAACTATGAGTGGAACGCACAGAGCGGGATTGAAGTGCCGCTCGACTCGGCCAAGAACTGGAACGTCGAGTTCCGCGGCGCCTACAACTTCCTCCACAGCCGCGACCTCAACAGCGATGCCGCCCACCTCACGGCCGTACCCTCCACCGTGCGCAACCACATGTGGGGCGCCTCGGCAGAACTGAGCAACTGGGGGGAGAAGTTCGGTCTCAGCGTCTACCTCGATGCCAACTGGCGCAGAGCCTACAGCGACCGCCCGGGCTTCGACCCGATGTCCTTGCGCACTTACACCGCGGGCTTTTACGCTTACTTCCCGCTGCCGTGGAAGATGCGCTGTCATCCCCAACTCCGCATCCAACGTCAGGAAGGCTTTGCCGACGCGTCGCTCAACCGCACCACTTTTCAATCCAACCTCATCGTGCGGAAGTCATTCCTCAAAGACCGGCTCACCTTCTCCCTTCACGTGGAAGACCTCTTCAACTCCCGCCGTTGGGACTATGCCACGGTCGATGCGCAAGGTCGGACCGAAAGGTACGCTCGCCTCTTCCTCCCCCGCTACATCATGCTCTACGTGAGCTACAAACTCCGTGTTGCGCCGACCAAGAAAAAGTAGAGCTGCACCCCCTCCTGACGAAAGGGACGTTCTTTTTGAGAGAAAGGGACGTCCCTTTTTGAGAGAAACTGACATCTCTTTTGCCCAAAAACGACAGCAGCATCAAAAAGCAAGGCTCCCCTGCATCCGGAAAGTGCAGGGGAGCCTTGAAGCAAAAGAGTGGCTCTTGAAAGAGCGAAGGTGGGCGAAGGATCTACTACTCGGGCAGCATCGTGACCTGAATGCAGCGGTTGCTTTCCAAAAGGCTGCGGCAGAGGAGACGGATGTCTTCGGTGGTGAGCGCCCGGACGCGGTTACGATAGTCGTGATCGAAGTTGAGGCCGTAGCGAAGTTCTTTGTACTTCACCTGCTCCCAATAGTCGTTCATCATCACCACTTGGCCGTAGGTCTTGAGCTCATATTCTTTCACCTTCTGGAGGTCTTTCTCCGAAGGACCGTTGGCCGCCATGGCATAGAGTTGCTCGTAGATGATGGGCAGCAGGTCGGTGTATTTGCCCGGGTCGGTGCGGAAGTTGATGCGGACGAGGGCCTCGGCGGTGGGAAACTGCGTCATCGTCCCGCTGATGCTCACGCCGTAGGTGCCGCCTTTTTCCTCGCGCACCTTCTCGGTGTAGACCATGCGCATGAGCTGGCAGAGGACGTCGAGGCGCAAGTCGTTGTCGATGGTGTAGGGGATGGGGGCGGTGAGGAAGATGTTGGTGAGGGCGGAGGGGGTGGCCAGTTTTTTGGAGAAGACGTGGCGCTCGTTGGCGGGACGGATGTTGACCCCGCGGTCGGTGAGCTGCTCGTGGGTGCCGCTGGAGGGCAGTGAGGCGAGGTAGCGGCAGAGCAAGGGACGGAGCTGCTTGAGGTCGAGGCTTCCGGTGAAGATGACCTTGAAGTCGGCAGCATTGGCGAAGCGCTCGGTGTAGATTTGCAGGATGCGGTTGAGGTTCACCTTGTCGAGGTCTTCCTTCTTGACGGGAGTCTGGCGGGGGTGATTGCCGTAGAGGATGCTCACGACCGAGTCGTTGTACTGCACGCCGGGACTGGCATCGCGGTTGGTGAGGAAGGCGGCCTGGCGGTTCATCAAGCTGCGGAACACTTCCTCGTCACGGCGTGGGGCGGTGAAGTAGAGGTGGGTGAGCTGGAGGAGGGTCTCAAAGTCCTTCACGCTGCTCGAACCGCGCATACCTTCGGTTTCGTCGTTGAGGTAAGGGCTCACGCTCACCTGTTTGCCGGCCAGCATCTTCTCAAGGGTGCGCTGGCTGAAGTCGGCCACGCCCGAACTGCCGATGACCGACCCAAGGTATTGCATGGAGGGGATGTCGCTGTCGGGATAGACGTTTTTGCCGCCTGGGGAGAAGATTGACATCGAGATGTGGTCGGCCTTGAAGTCGGTGTGGCGGGCATAGACGTGCATCCCGTTGGAGAGGACGAACTCACGATAGCCGTTGCTCACCTCTTTTTCCGAGACAATGCTCCCCTTCTTGGGCAGGCGGGGCATCAAGTGAGTGGGCACGACCTCCTCCTTGGGGGCTTCGTACTGCCGGGATTGCGCAGCGAGAATGGCCTGCTCGATTTGCTCGTTGGTGGGGAGTTTGAAGCCGTCTTTGTCGGGGCCGTAGAGGGTGGCGACTTGGTTCTTGTTGCTGATCATCTCGCGCAGCATGGCGTTGACCTCGGCGAGGGTGACGCTTTTGTCCAAACGCTTGACGAGCTGCAACTCCTGTTCGGCCGAAAGCATCGGTTCGCCGTCGGTGAAGTGGTGCAGGCATTGGCGCACATACTTGCCGTTGCGCTCCTTGTGGCGTTCGGCATAGTCGTTCTCCATGCCACGGAGGAGCTCCAGCTTGGCGCGGTCCACTTCGCTTTGGGTGAAACCATGTTGGCGGGCGCGCTCCATGGCCGCTGCCAGTGCCGTGATGCCGCCCAGCACGTCCTCTTGCTTACAACCGGCAAAACCGCTCGTGGCATCTTTGGTGGCGGAGAGGAAGAATTGCCCGTCGCGCAGGGAAGCCGAGATGAAGGGGGCATCGGCCTGCTCGGTGAGTTCCTGCAAGCGGTCGTTCATCACCTGTCGCACGATGTCGGAGAGGTAGCCGTCACGATAGTAGGCTTCGGTGTTGCGCTGCTCCCGCGGTGTGGCCTCGCGCTTCATGTAGAGGGTGAAGAGGGTGATGGGCTGTTCGGCGTCCTGCTTCTGAAAGAGAATCATCCGCTCGTTGTCTGGAACGGGATAGTAGACGCGCTCGGCAGGGTTGGCCGGCATAGGGATGGGCGAGAAGAGGTCCTTAATCTTCTGTTCGATGCGGTCGACATCAATGTCGCCCACCACGATGATGGCCTGCAAGTCGGGGCGATACCACTTCTGGTAGTAGTCACGCAGATCCTGGTAGGGGAAGTGGTCGACCACATCCATCGAACCGATGGGCAGGCAGTCCTCGTACTTCGTGCCACGATAGATGACGGGCTGTGCCTCTTCCATGAGCCGCTGCATCGCCATGCCCGAGCGGCGGGTGCGCCACTCCTCGTGGATGACGCCGCGCTCCTTGTCGATTTCCTCGTCGCGGAGCAGAAGCGAGTGGCTCCAGTCGTGGAGGATGAGCAGGCAGGTGTCGGTCACGCCGGCCTTGTCGACCGGAGCGGAGGAGATGTTGTAGACCGTCTCGTCGACACTGGTGTAGGCGTTGAGGTTGGCACCGAACTTGATGCCCTTGCGCTCGCACCACTCCCGCAGGCCGCCCTTCTCAGCACCGGGGAAGTGCTCGGTGCCGTTGAAGGCCATGTGTTCGAGAAAGTGGGCAAGTCCTCTCTGACGGGGCTCTTCGAGGATGGAGCCCACGCGTTGAGCGATGTAGAAGTCGGCCACGTTGGGCGTCTGGCGGTTCTGCCGGATGTAATAGGTCAGTCCGTTGGCGAGGCGTCCGGTCCGGATGGCGGGGTCGTGTGGCAGTTGTGCCGGGGCGTTGAGTGCGGCCGTTGCGACGGCCAGTCCTAAGAGCAATTTCTTCATAGGGGTTGGGTTGAGATTGATGAGATGCGGGGTAAAGCGGTGTCGGTCGGGCTCAGAAGGTGAGGCCGATGGACGTGTGGAGGGCACAGCCGTTGTTGCCGCCTGCGGCATCGTTGCGGCGGTAGGCGGCTCGGGCTTCGGCAAACCAGCCCATGTTGCTGCCCATGAAGCGGGGTTGCCACTCGGAGTGGAAGCCGCAAGAGAGTTCGGTGTAGGAGGCGAGGGTTTGGGTGGCCACTTGCTCCGTCATCCGTCGGCGGGCTTCGGCCACGTCCTTCTTGAGTGGCGAAGTGTAGGAGGCATCGGGCGTTGAGACGAAAACTCCCGACACATTGCGGCTGTGGCGACAGGCGACATCGAGAATCAGCAGGTAGCGTGATCCCACGGTCTGCCATTGGAGGGCGGCATCGAGGTAGTTGCGCCGGTAGTCGAGGGCGCTGTGGGGGTAGGCGTAGGAAGAGGTGTAGCGGAGGCGACCGCCTTGGAGGTGGAGGGAGAGGGCGTCGCGGGGCGTGAGGGAAAGGTGAAAAAGGGCGCCGAGGTGGAGGTCGGTGATGCGGTTGTGGTACATCGTGAGGTAGCCCCGCACGGCATATTGGTCGGCTATGGACTCGCCACCGATGATTTCGTCGCCGCGGCGCTTCTCGTTGTCGATGCCGCACCAGAGGCGAAAGTCGGCGAGGTCTTTGACGGCCTGCCCTTTCCAGCCAATTCGGGTGTGCCATCGGGTCACGTAGAGTCGGCTGATGGGAAGGGCGTTGAGGGACGAGAGGATGCGGCGGTAGGGGATATATTCGTAGGCGGCAGAACACAAAAGACCGGTGCGCCGGCATAGTGGTCGCAGCCCGAGGTCGATGCTTGTACCAGTGGCTTGGTAGTAGGCGCTGTTATTGGTGCCTGAAAATCGTTCGTACCAGTTGCCCAAGCCTGTCATTTGGTATTCGGGGATTTTCCCTTCTTCGCGGTAGAAGTCGACGGAGTTGGTCTGCTTGTAGAGGCGAAGTGTGCCGCCGAGGGCCAGCTCGTGGCGGAGCATTTGCCGGCCGAGGCCGAGGCGGGCGCTCAGGTCGGTCACGATGCTACGCATCCGAGGGTCACGGGTGCTCCATTCGTGTTCAGCACGAAAGTCGATGGCTTCGCCGAGGGTCCAACTGCCCAGACGTGTAGCGCATCCGCCTTGGAAGGCATAGCGCTCAGTGTGTCGGTCGCCGCCGAGAGTGTCGGCCAGGACATAGGGTCGGACGGCGGACCAGTCGGCCGAGGCGTTCCAGCGCACCTGCTCCCGAAGTCCGCGGCGGTAGGAGGCTTCACCCCACACTACGATGGCGGTGCGCTCTCGGCTGTTCGGGGTGTCGGGGCTGCCGTTGAGCCGCCGATAGCTTGCTGCCCGAAGGCCGAGGTGCCGGCGGGCGTTGCCTTCCTGCATGACAAAAGCCTGCTCTTCCCGCTGCAGGTCGGCATAGAGACCGAGCCGTCCGTAGGTGCCGGTGTAAGCATCGAATTGGAGCGCGGGGTTCTGCCACCAAGCGTTGAGTGTTCGGATGGAAAGGACGTAGTGCTCAGCGGCTGCGGTGTTGCGAGCCGTTGCGGAGTCCTGGGGGAGGGGGCGGTCGGCCGCGGCTGCGGTCGAAGGTAGGAGGGCGAGGACGCAGGAGGCGAGGTAGAGGTGGCGTGTGGTCATTTGAAAAGCTGTATGTCGAGTTTCACTTCGGTGGGTCGGTCGAGCACTTCCACGTAGCTGTTGGCAGCGCGAAAGCGGTAGACTCGACGCCGACCGCCGTTGATGCTCACGGCCACTTTGCCGTCGGCGGTGATGTTGTAGGGGCCGCGGAGCACTTGTGGGAAGGCCACACTGATGCTGTCCCATTGCTTTTCGGTCCAGGTGAACTTATTGGTGAGCGACTGCATCGACACGGTGCCCGCGACTTGCAAGAGTCGGATGTTGTCGGGGGCGGCGAGCGTGACGCGCGCAGAAGTCAGTACTTCATAGTGATGCTCCGGCTCACAACCGACAAAAGCAGTCGTGAGCCAGAGGCATACTATGAGTTTGAAAAAGGGTTTCGTGAGAGTCATATCGGGGGCGTGTCCCGTGTCGGTCTGAGTCGCTTTGAGAGGGGTATCGGAAAATATGCCGCCATATTTTTCCGACCATGATATCCTGCCTCTTGGAAGGGGGCGTCATATTGGCTTGAAGATGGCGTCATTTTCGTCGAAATATGATGTCATATTTTGCCGAAAATGATCTCATATTTGAGCGGATCGGACCGAAGGGGCGCTTTTTTTACTTCATCACCTTGCGGCCGTTGATGATGTAGATGCCGGGGGTGTTGGTGTCATTGACGCGCACACCATCGAGGCGGTAGATCTTCGTTTCCTTGCTGCTGTTGCGCGCGATGCTGTCGATGGCGGTGGGCGCTTTGAGCATCGAGGCTTCGGCGTCGGAGAGGAAGTCTTCGGTGGAGTTGTTGGTGTCCATCCACTTGCCGCTGTCGCTCTTCTTGCGGATGACGGCAAGGCCGTAGCGCGACTTGTCGTGGTCCACGCTGCCGCAGTGTGCCCAGCCGGCGTCGAGAGTGGGGGCGAGGACGTTCCATTCCCAGTCGGAAGCGATGCTGAGACCTACGGCATCGACAATCCAAGCGTTGGGGAGCTTGTAGCCGTCGCCGTCCATGGGGTAGGACTTGCCTCCGAAGGTGAAGGTCCAGGTGTAGTTGTACTTGAAGTTGCTCACGTAGTCGTCCTTGCCAACTTCGGGCTTGGCGAGGAGGTAGGACTTAAATCCGCGGTTGTGCATGGCCCAGTAAGTTCGGCTGTAGTCGTACCAGTTGACCATGTTGTCTACGTTGGGGTTGTCGGAGTCTTGGAAACTGGGGTTGGAGGACTCGTCGTAGAATTCAAATTTGGCCTTAGATAGGTCGAACGACTTAGGGTTGATCTCCTTGTGGTTGATGGCATTGACGGCAATGAGTACTTCCTCACCGGGGGCTACGGGATAGTCGGTGCCGCTGCCGGGGAAGGCGTAGATGGCGTCGATGGTGGTGGTGTCGGCCATGATGTTGGGCGTGTAGTCTTGCTTGTCGGTGGAAAGGAACGCAGATTCAGCCAAGGCATAACCGTCGAGATAGAGCGTTTGGTCGCTGTTGTTGCCGACTTTGATGTACTGGTCGTCGCTGTACTGCTTGCCTTGGGGCGTCGTGGTGCCGGTGAAGAAGATTTCGCTGATGACGAAGCCTTTCGAGCCCACGGGGAGGTCGAACTCCTTGGTTTCGACGATGGCCTTGAATCGGTGGTAGTAGTCTTCGTTCTCAAAACCGGCCTTCATGAGTTCGGGCACATAGAGGGTGACGTTGGCAAAGTCGAAGGATGTCTGCTCCAGTTCGGCAGGCTCGGCCATGTAGGCGGTCAGGAGGTTGGCGCATCCCTTGAAGGATTCCTCATTGATGTACTTGACGGAGGAGGGAATGCGGACGTTGCTGACGCTCTTCGAGCCGAAGAAGGCTTTCGTGCCGATGGCCGTCACGTCGTAGGTTTTGCCGCCGTTGGTCACCTTGGCGGGCAGGGTGATGTTGCCGGCGTAGGAGTTGTAGTCGGTGGTGGCGTAGGTCACTTCGACGGTTTTCTCGCCGGTGATGTTGTAGAAGACGTTGCCGCTCCGGAAGTCGAAAGCGTAGGCAGCAGTGCTCGCTGCCATAGTCGTGATGGCACAGAGGGCCAAACGGGTAAAGATGTTGTTCATAAAGTTTGGAGTTTGAATTAGAGATTGAAATTAAGTTCAAGCCCGAAGTAGGGCGTTACGTACCGTCGGGTCGTATAGTTGTTGCGTTTGTAGTCGGGGTGGAGGTCGAAGATTTTGTTGACGAAGAGCGCCGTCATCAGCCGGTTGCGCAGGAGACGCTTGGTCACTTTCAGGTTGAGGTTCATGTAGAAAGGGATGATTTGGCGCTGCTCGATGCTACTGTTGTAGGTGCGGACGAGAAACTGGCGCTCGCGGTCCTTGGCATCGGCTTCTGTGAAGGAATGGACACTGCCGTCGGCCGTCATGTAGCGGATGGGCTTCACCTCCTTGTGCATGTGCTGCTGTGCGGTGTACCACATGCACTGCGCTGAGAGCGAAAAGCCGAGAGCAAGCCGCGGTACATCGGTGTCGAAGGTGAAGTTGGTGTTCCACATTTCGCGGATGTAGCCGTCATCGTCGTTGTAGAAACCCACCAATTCCAGTTCGCGGCCATCCACACGGCGCGACACGTGCTCCTGCACAACCATCGAGTTTTGATACTGCGACTTCATCCACGCTCCCGTCACGGTGAGACGGGTGGCGAGTGTCGTCCAGCGCGGCGAAGCGTAGGTGTACTCCACGCCCCGCTTGAGTGTGCGGCTTCCGTTGCCGGTCTGCCCCGTGCTGCGCAGCACGTGCCGCACCTCGTAGGGGAGGTTCGCGGGGTCGGGCGCTGCGGTGAGGCTGCTGTGGCCGATGCCCGACGTGTCGTACCACTTATAGGCGTAGGGACGATAGTCGCTCATATTCCGAAAACCTGACTTCATGTCTTCTTCAAAGTAGGTCACCGTGAACCGATGTCCCAACCACGAAGCATCGAGACTCACTTCCCACTTGCTGTTGCGGGCCGCCTGCAAGCGATAGTTGGTTGGGTCTTTGATGTAGGTCTGCAACCACACCGAGCGGAGTTCGCGCTGTTCGTGCCAATAGTTCATCTCGACCATATCTATATATAGGAGTTCGGGATAGAGCTGGTCGATGGTGGGCATCTTGGTGTGCCGCCCCCATCCACCGCGGATTTGAAGGTTCAACGGTGCACCGCCCACGCCCATCGACGGCAGACTCCAACCGATGTTGAGACGTGGGTCGAGGTAGACTTTCCGCTGCAAGTCGTAGCGGCTGTCGAGGTTCGTCATCGCTGCATTGCGCACTCCGGCCACCAGCTGCAACTGCTGGCGGCCGATGGGCAGCGTGAGGTCGGCTTCGGCAAAACTCGACAACTGCACTTCGGCAGGCATGTCGCTGTATTTGCGCTGGCGGGTGGAGAGCCCGGGATAGAGCGGAAAGAGTGGGTCGAAGAGTTGCCCCTTGCCCAAATTCTTGTCCAACTGCCAGTCGGCACCGATCTTCAGGCGGTTGCTCATCCACGATGTGGGCAGGGAGAAGTCGGCTTGCGCTTTCATAAAGATGCCGAGCGGACGGCCGTCCACGCGATGCCGCCCGGTGTACTTGTAGGGATAGATGAGCACCGCCCGGCTTTCGCCTTCCTCCTTCGTCACAGCGGCGGGCTGTCCGTGGTCAATCTGCACCAGGCGTTGGCGGTCGAGCAAGTCTTTCTCGAAGTTGACCGATGCCAGCAATTCCGCCGAGCGCCACCAGTCCGTTTCGCGGCGGCTTGTCTGCCGCAAGGTGAAGCTCGCTGCCCATCGGTTGCGGTCGCTCCGGTAGGCATCGACCCCACCGTAGTTGAGTTCGGGGTCAATCTTGTCGTCGTCAAACGAGCCCGAATAGTCGAGGTTGAGCGCAGCGTCCCATTGTCGGCGTGAGGTCTCCCGGCGATGTCCGCCTCTGGCCGAGAACGACAAGCGCTGATAGGTTTCCAGCAAATTGCGCGGGTCGCCGTTGGCATTCAGCCAGTCGGCGCTGAGATTGAGCGTCCACCGCTGTCTGCCCCACTCCACTCCCTTGGCCACGTGCAGAAGTTTGCTTTCCATGTCGGCTTTGAAGCGTGCTTGCAGGTCGTGCCCGCCACGGCGGCGTTTGATTTTCACCAGTCCGCTCGTCAAGTCACCATACTCCACACCGGGAATGCCGCGCACCACCTCTACTTGCTCCACATCGTCGGTCGAAATGGAGCGCATGTCCACTCCCGAGTTAGTGAAGTCGCGATAGGTCGTCTTGCTGTCCCACGCACCGTTCATAAACTGCATGTTGGCATTGGTCGACAGCGGTGCTCCATCGACGACAAAGCTCGTGCCCAGCGAGGAAGTGTTGTATTTGCCGGAAGGTCGCCCCACTTCGCGCAGCTTGATGATATTGGGCGTGGTCAGGCTCGGGTCTTTGGCCATCCCGCCCGGCAGCAATTCCATCAAGTCGGTGAAGCTCGAAGGCTGCAAGTGCTGCATGGCCTGCTTCCCGATGACCGACGAGGAGGTCAAGCCTCGGCGCTCCGTGGCAGTCACCACGACTTCCTTCAGCAGTGCAGCAGAGGGAGAAAGCCGATAGACTGCATGATTGCTCAACCTCGCTTTCAGTTCCTTATAACCTAAGAAGGATATGCCCACTTCCACAGCTGTGGTGTCGCTCTTGAGCGTGAAATAGCCTTCGGCATCCGTCACCGTGGCCTTTCGTGCATTGCCCGTCAGCCTCACCCAAGCGCCGGAGAGAGGTTCGCCCGTCTCTTGGTCGAGGACTCGCGCCCTCACTGTCACTTGCGCTGTTGCCGGCACAACCGCCAACAATAGTGCCGCGTAGACAAATAGGAAATAAAGCCTTTGCAATATCGTATTCTTTTTTTATTTTTGTTTTTAATATCTTAGTAGGGATGAGAGTGCAAAGGTATGGATTTAACGAGATGCCTACAATACCCGAAAGTAGGTATTTTGTACCGAAGAGGAAGGGAGGATATCGGGAAACGTCCCACTGAGTAAGACATCCCTTCCTTAGCCCCTCTTTATGTTGTTTTTCTTCGTACTATTTCTTGG
>NZ_JACSUD010000019.1 GCF_014385435.1 Alloprevotella sp. Lung230 | reverse complement strand
CGCAATCACCCCAAGAATCGCAAGAAGGCACTGAGAGCAGACCGAAAATTGCGGACAATAGCCGGGCGGTTGGTTCGAGAGCTCAAGCGCAATCTTGGAGAGAATTCTCTCTACACTGAACTCATTGATAGATTTCAAACCATTCTTTCATAAAGACGTAACAGTCGCAAAAAGCTTTATTCCATTCACGAAGCCCAGGTGCAATGTATCAGTAAGGGAAAAGAACACAAGAAGTACGAATTCGGCAACAAGGTCTCCATCATACGTTCGGCTACGGGTATCATTCTTGGTGCGATGTCTTTTCGTAATGAATATGACGGACACACGATAGAAGCTGCGTTAGGGCAAGTTGAACGTTTCACACAACGAAAGATTAAAATACTTGCAGGGGACAGAGGTTATCGAGGTAGGAAAGAGGTGAATGGTACTCAGATTTTAATACCGGACAGCCCCAAGCCATCAGAGAGCAGATATCAAAGGCGCAAGAAACACAAACTATTCTGCAAGCGGGCAGGCATAGAACCTACCATTGGACATTTGAAAGCAGATCATCGTTTAGGCCGCAACTTTTACAAAGGTGTGGTAGGAGACACTGTAAACATACTGATGGCTGCAGCTGCTTACAACTTCAAAAGAGCCATGAGAGTTCTTTTGTCGCTGCTCAAAATAATAAGCGAGAGGAAGGGGAAGAATGACTTTTCACTTATCAAAGCTTTTTAAGGGACGACTATATAGAGGGACGCGCGCGCGTACGCGAGAAGAATGGAGAATGATGTTGCAGTTTTCGGAGAACCGCCGGAAAAAGGAAGATATGAGAAAAAAGGTCGATGCGTGAAAAAGCGAAAAGATGCGGGCAATCGTTGGGTGAACGCGCGAAATGTTGTAACTTTGTGGCCAAGAAATATGTTGAACATTTCAAACCACCGGTGGGTCTCTGTCGTGAGACACTCCTTTTGCCGCATTGGGCATCGGATGAGTTCTTCCTTCCTGTGCTGCAAATTGTGGCTGCTCGTTCTGGTATTCGGAGCGGGCTTTGGGCGTGTGCAGGCACAGCAAGATGTGGCCTTTCAGCAATATTGGCGGGTGGAAACCCTTTGGAACCCCGCTGCCGTAGGGCGGTCGCCGCAACTTTCGATCAACGGTGCGGTGCAAACTCACGCCTCGGGATTTAGCCAAGCGGGCAGCACCATGTGGGCAGGGGCCGATATGGCTTTTCGTTTAGGCGAAACGAACCACGGTGTGGGCGCCTCGTTCCTCAACGACGAAATCGGCCTCTTCTCTCACAAGCGCTTTGCCCTGCAATATGCCTACCACCACCGGATTTGGGGCGGTCGCCTCTCCATCGGTGTGCAAGCCGACATGTTGCAGGAAGATTTGGATGGTTCGAAAGCCGATTTAGGGACAGGCAACGATCCCGCTTTCCCCTCCAGCAAAGTGAATGGTTCTGCCTTTGATGCCTCTCTGGGTTTGCACTTCGAGCGAGGGCCGCTGCGCGTTGGCGCTTCGGCGCTCCACCTGCTCGCTCCGACGGTCGAGATGGGCGAAACCTACCGGATGGAAGTGAAAAGATTGCTAAATCTCAGCACAGCATACAATATCGCCACTCAAAGTCCGTTCTTTACGATAACCCCCTCGGCGATGTTGCGCACCGATTTGAGCGACTATCGCCTCGACCTCACCCTCCGCGGCAACTATTCCTTTGAGAAACGCCACCTTTACGGCGGGCTCAACTATGCCCCGGGGCGCAGCGTCGGCCTTTTTGTAGGCGGTACGCTCCGTGGGGTCGACATCACCTACGGCTACGAAGCCAACACTTCGGGTATGGGCGTCGGTGCCGGACAGCACGAAGTCACCATAGGCTACAAGATGGACCTTAACCTCGGTCGTCGCACTCGCAACCTGCACAAAAGTGTGCGGTGGCTGTGAAAAGGTATAGGTGGGCCGGCTTTCATCGTTTTTTCAATCTACTCTTCTATTCAATCACAATATGAAGCAACTTCTTCTTTTCGTCATCGGTTTGCTTTCCACCGCAACGCTCGTTTCCTGCTTTGGCGGAGGCGGGGCTGCCATGCGCAATGGAGGTGAGGTGGTGGGACGTCGCTCTGCTACGCCCATGGAACCTACGCCTTATGGTATGGTCGAAGTGAAACGCGGTTTTCTGAAAGTGGGTCTTGGCAAGCAGGACTCGCTTTGGGGCACCGTTGTGCCCGATCGTGAGATTTCGGTCGATGGCTTTTGGATGGATCAAACCGAGGTGACCAACTCGATGTATCGGCAGTTTGTGGAGTGGGTGCGCGACAGTATCCTCCGCGAGCGACTGGCCGACCCGGCCTTCGGGGGCGATGAAACCTACAAGATTGAAACCGACCGCTATGGCGATCCTGTGAAGCCGCATCTCAACTGGAACAAACCCCTCCCTTGGCGCAAACCCAATGAAGACCAGGAGCGTGCCATCAACAGCCTCTACACCACCCACATTGACGGCACGAAAATGCTCGATGAGCGCCAGATGCTCTTCCGCTACGAAATCTTCGACTACGAAAAGGCGGCACTGCGCAAGTACCGCCTCAATCCCGAAGAGCGTGTGCTCAACACCGATGTGAGCGTAAATCCCGAAGATCAGGTGATGATTTCGAAAGACACCGCCTATGTCGACGACAATGGCCGTGTGGTGCGCGAAACCATCAACCGCCCCCTCTCCTCCTCCTACGACTTTTTGAACACCTATATCGTGGCTGTCTATCCCGACACCACCGTGTGGGTGAACGACTTTCCCAATGCTCACAACGAGATGTACATGAAAAACTACTTCTCTTCTCCGGCCTACAACGACTATCCCGTGGTGGGCGTGACGTGGGAGCAGGCACAGGCTTTCTGTGCCTGGCGCACCGAGCACCGCCTGCGGGCGATGGGCCCCGAAGCGCGTTTTTTCCAGCGCTACCGCCTGCCGTCGGAGGTCGAGTGGGAATATGCCGCCCGCGGACGTGAAGGCAATCCTTTCCCTTGGGAGACGACCGACACGAAGAACGAAAAGGGGTGTTTCTACGCCAACTTTAAGCCCGACCGCGGTAACTACACCGAAGACGGCAACCTCATCACTTCTCGCGTAGGTACTTACGGCGCCAACAGCAACGGACTCTTTGATATGGCGGGCAACGTGGCCGAATGGACCAACACCGTTTTCACTGAAGCCGGTGTGGAGTCGATGGCCGATGTCAATCCGGAGTTGCGCTACGAAGCCGCAAAGGAAGACCCTTACTTCCTCAAGCGTAAGAGCGTGCGCGGTGGTTCGTGGAAAGACCCCCTTTCCTTTATCCGTTCGGCATGGCGCACGTGGGAATATCAAAATCAGCCCCGCTCCTTTGTGGGCTTCCGCTGTGTGCTCACCAAAGCCGCCACCGCCAGCAGCAATGCTGAAATCAAAAAGAGACGATAACTTTTGGTGAGGGATTGTTTTCTTTCACCTTATCACCTTATCTATTATGTCTAAACTCAACATCGTTGTGCGCCTGCAACACTGGATGGACAGTGTGCCCGGACAAACTTTCCTGAACTATGCCTACTCGTGGGGAGCTGCCATCGTGATTTTGGGAGCGCTCTTCAAACTCACCCACCTTCCGGGCGGTAACTTCATGCTGTTCATCGGTATGGGCACAGAGGCCGTGGTATTCTTCCTCGCTGCTTTCGACCGTCCTTTCGATAAACAAGAAATCGACAAGGAATTGGCACACGACTTTGAGTCCGACGAAGAGATTGAGCGTGCCGAAGGTTGGGAAGCAACCTCAGATTTAGCCGACCAAGAAGCTTCCGAAACCATCGCTTCCGAAACCGCAACCCTCGAAACCGCTCCCAAAGTTACGTCTGTTGCGGCCGATGCTGTGCAAAGCCAAACTGCTCCCACGGCGACTTCTGTTGTAGGTGGAGGGATTGTTGGGGCTTCGGGTACCGTGATTGTTGTAGGTGGTGGCACTTCTGCTTCTCCGTCTTCTATTTCTCCTACTCCTGCGGCTTCGCCCACGGCCGAAATCGGAACGCCCGTAGCACCGCTTCAAACCGCTGTATCTGCACATTTCGACTCCCCCGAAGGTACTGCCACCGTGGAAAAAGAAGCCGACAAACTGGCCACCATCATCCGACTGGCCAACGATGAACTCCTCCGCCGTGCTCAAGCCGTGCTTTCGCCCGAGATGGAGGCTGCCACACAGGACTACATCGAAAAGCTCCGTACCCTCAACGAAACCCTCTCGAAGGTCGACGAACAGAGTGCCCGGCTCACTCGCGATTCACAAGAGATGGAAAATCTCAACCGCACCCTCATTGGCATCAACAAGGTCTACGACCTCCACTTTGCCTCCATCTCCCGCCAAGTCACCACGATTGAAGATATCAACGCGCAAACCCAGCAACTGGCGGCCAAAATCGAAGAGGTCAACCGCATTTATGCCCGTATGATGCAGACGCTCAACGTCATGGGAAACCCTATGGCCGCTGCTTCTGCAAGTGACTCAGCTGCTTCCGGCACACAAGAATAGCAAACTTTCTCTTTCCCACTCACAAAGCATGGCAACCAAGAAAAAACCGGTGTCTCCGCGCCAAAAGATGATCAACCTCATGTACGTGGTACTGATGGCGATGTTGGCGCTCAACGTCTCGCAGGACGTTCTCAAGGGCTTTGTCTTGGTGGGCGACAGCCTCGACCGCACCATCACCAACGCAGAGAAGGAGAATAAGTCCATCTACGAGGATTTTGCAGCACAACTCAAAGCCAACCCTACCAAAGTGCGCCCTTGGTACGACCGTGCACTGGCCGTGAAGCGAGCTTCCGACAGCCTTTGTGCCATGGCTGAAACTTACAAATGGGCGATTGCCCGAGAAACGGACGGCAAAGAGGGCGATCCGCGCAACATCCAAAACAAGGAAGACCTTGACGCCGCGGCCACCATCCTGCTCAATCCCGTTTCGCAACACGGCCGAAAGTTGTTCAAGCAAATCAATGCCTATCGCAACTTCATCCTGAGCAACGTTACCGATGCGCGACAGAAAGCCATCATTGCCTCCAACCTCAGCACCGATGTCCCCGCCTCCCCCGACAACATCGGAAAGAATTGGCAGGAGTACATGTTCGAATCCATGCCCTCCATCGCTGCCATCACGATGTTGAGCAAACTGCAAAGCGATGTGCGCAAGGCCGAAAACGAGGTCATTCACACACTGGCCGCCAACATTGATGTGAAAGACATCCGCGTCAATGAACTGAGCGCTTACGTGCTGCCCGAATCCACGACGCTCTTCCCCGGCGACGAGTTTCGCAGCCACATCTTCATGGCAGCCGTCGACACCACCCAGCGCCCCGAAATCTACGTCAATGGTCGCCGCATCAGTGCCAATGGCCAATACAATTTCCACGTGGGCGCACCAGGCGAATACACTTTCGGCGGCTACATCTCCATGCCCAACGCTGCCGGCGAAATCGTGCGACGGGAATTCAAGCAGAAATACAACGTCATCGCTCCTCCGGTGGGTGCCACTGTGGCGGCCGATTTGATGAACGTCCTCTATGCCGGCTACGAAAACCCCATCTCCGTCAGCGCCTCCGGCGTGTCGGCCGATAAAATCTCGGTAGCCATGAGCGGCGGCAGCCTCGTTTCGCGCGGCAATGGAAAATATGTGGCGCGTCCTGCCAAAGTTGGACAAGACGTCTCCTTCACCGTCACCGGTGTAGTGGGCGGCAAATCGCAAACCATGGGCGCGTTCTCTTTCAAAGTGCGCAAACTTCCCGACCCCACGGCCTACATCACCGTGGGCGACGATATGTTCCGCGGCGGTAAGATTGCCAAAGGCAACATCATCGGTGCCAAGCGTCTCGGTGCCGCTATCGACGATGGCCTGCTCAACATCCCCTTCCGCGTTCTCTCCTTCGAGTGCGTCTTCTTCGACCGCTTGGGCAACACCATCCAACGCCGTTCTGCCGGTGCCGACTTCACCGACGACCAGCGCAACATCATCCGCAGCCTTTCGCGCAACAACCGCTTCTACATCAGTTCCGTGCGCGCCATCGGCCCCGACGGCATTGAGCGCACCCTCTCCGGAGCGCTCGAAGTCATCATCAACTAAAAATCCTCGTTTCCACGCTCATGAATTTGAAACGTATTTTCAGCCTACTTTTGCTCCTCCTCGCCCTCCACGGGGTGGCGCAACCTCCGGCACGACAGCGAGAAGCTGCCGCTACGGACAAAACTCAAAACGGAGCAAAACCCGCGGCCGAAAAGTCGCGTTCCGCTGCAGCTTTGGGTTCTATCCGCGAGTTTCCCACGGCTGCAACCATGCCGCAGGACGTGGTGTGGCGGCGTGATGTCTACCGTCGGGTGGACTTGCGCAAAGATGCCAATGCACCTCTTTACTATCCCATCTTTCCACAGAATGGGCGTGAAAATCTTTTTGTCTATCTTTTCCACCTCATCCTGCGCAACAAAATCAAGGCTTACGAATACACGCGCGATGCCAATGAGCACTTCGATGAGGCCCATGTGGTGAAGGGCAAGAAAATCCTCGACGACAACCACATCTTCTATGAGTCGGTCGATGGCAAAATGCGACTCAACGATGCCGACCTTCCCTCCGAAGATGTCAAAGTCTATTTCCTCAAAGAGAGTGTCTACTACGACCAGCGCACTGCCATCTTCCGCACCAAAGTCACCGCTCTCTGCCCGGTTGTGGTGAGCGGCACCAGCGAATTTGGGGAGAGCGAACAGCAGCAGATTCCCCTCTTCTGGGTCAATTACGAGGAAGCCGCTCCTCATCTCGCCAAACTCTCCCTGATGGGCAGCAACCTCAACAACGCTGCCGAGATTTCGGCCGACGACTATTTCGCCACCAATCGCTACGAAGGCGACATCTACAAGACCACCAACCTCCAAGACCGCATCATCGCGCAATATGCCGTGACCGACTCGGCACAGGTCAAGGAGCGGACGCGCATCGAGGGCGAACTCAAAGAGTTTGAAGACCACGTTTGGGGCAACGACCTCAAACCGACCACTCCCGATGCCGTCAAGACAGACTCGCTTTCTGCCGCCGATGCGCCACCTTCCGAAGCGGCAGACACACCGCGCCGCACACGCCGCACACGTCGCACCACCGTCAAGGCCGAAGTCACCACCAAGCCCGAAACGCCTAAACCCAAGAAATCACCTTCATCTACTTCCTATTCCGTGCGCCGACAGCGACACTAATTCTTTTTTCGCCTCCCCTCGGAGATGCCGTCTCGACATCTCCAAGGGGAGTTTTTTTGCGCCCACAGTCGCCGAATCTTTTTCTCTATACCTACTTATACACTTGAACAACCCCGATTAGTCTATGAAAGTAATCAATTTCGCCGAACACAACAGCGTCATCAACAACTACATTGCCGAACTCCGCGACATCAACATTCAGAAGAATCGCGCCTGGTTTCGTCAAAACCTCCGTCGCATCGGCCACGCCATGGCCTATGAAGTGTCGCGTACCCTGCAATACAGCCGCAAGATGGTGCAGACTCCTCTTGCCCAAGCCGAAGCCAACACCATCGACGACCGTATTGTCATCGGCACCGTCCTGCGTGCCGGCCTTGCCCTCCACGAAGGTTTTTTGGACGTCTTCAACGAGGCCGACAGTGCCTTTGTGAGTGCCTATCGCAAGGAGGGGCGCAAGGAAGATATTGAGGTGTGTGTCGAATACATCGCCTCCCCCTGCCTCGATGGTTGCACCTTTATGCTGGTCGACCCGATGCTGGCCACCGGTGGCTCTTTCAATCTGGCCTATCAAGCCTACCTGACGAAAGGCACACCCGCCCACCTGCACATCTGTGCCGTCATCGGTTGCGAAGAGGGCGTGGAGCGTCTCAAGCAACTCTTCCCCTCCGACGATGTGACGCTCTGGATTGCCGCCATCGACCCTATGCTCAACGACGTGGCCTATATCGTGCCTGGATTGGGGGATGCCGGCGACCTCTGCTATGGCGACAAACTTTCCGAATAGAGGGCGTCCATCGGTAAGACTCACTGTGGTTGTATTTGAGACCGATGTTCGCCCACATCACCAACCTTCGTCTCTTCCGTATGGTCCGATGTCACAGCCACTGACATCGCCTCCCGCTTCTGCCGCAAATAATCGACCAAGACAAACGGCAGGACAAATCATTTTTGCTATTAACTGTATTACATCATAACTAAAAATACCATGAATTTGAAGTTTTTGAACACACTTGCTTTTCTATCTGGATTTATGATAGCCAACACTGTATGTGCTCAGCGAGAACAAGGGATATTTGTGGAATTTTTGGGATCGTCAACTTCGGTGGGCGTTCACTATGATACGCGATTTAATGATTATACCTCTTGGGGGGGGAGAATCGGTATTGCCTATACCCATTCTAAATCTCAAGATTTTTTTGAGTCTGCTCCAGAGCGCACAAGAGGTTGGAGTTTCCCCATAGCAGTAAATCATCTGATAGGTAAAGGTAGACATCAGGCAGAAATTGGCATCGGTTTCAGTTTTGGCTTTTACACTTGCATGTATCATGATAAAGTTAATAGGGAAGTCGAATATGACAGAACGGGTACATTTGGCTTTTTGGACTTGGGCTATCGCTATCAATCTAAGCAGGGCCTTATGATACGTGCGGGAATCAATCCTGGTGTAGCATTGGGTAGGTACGACCTTTTGGGAAGAGAAGAGTATGGTGTTGACCGTGCCGCAGTAATTTACCCTTATATAAGTCTTGGTTATAAGTTTTAATTAAAATGCAAATGAAAATTACCTAATGACAGTTTCTGTCGGATTACTTATGTGCGCTTGCTGTTCAGAAGATGTTGCTGAACAAGTGGAAAAGAATGACTTCAAATCTTATGAAGATGTTACCTCTGAAATTATGACTTTTGATAGTAAGGATGATTTCAAGAAAGCACTCGACAACTATGATGATACAAAAAATATAACAAGGTCTTTGACAGCCTTTTCATCTATTGAAGATGTCTATAACAATCCATCACGAGAGGGTGAAAATACAGAAGAAATAGGATTTCTTGTTCCTAATGAAAAAATTAGACATTTCTTAAATAAGAATTTGGAAATTATAGTTGGTGACACCTTGTATCGTATAACTAAAAATGGAACATTCTTTACTCATCGTTCTAATAGAAAAGAACTGGAGGAGGCAATTGAGAAAGTGGATGAATTCGAGAATGTTGACAGAGACCTGAAGAAATTAGGTAACGTAAAATTGAAAGATACTTTCGGCATATGGAACAGTAAATCCTCTAATCCGATAGAGAATGAAAATTATTTCAATGAAGATGAAGATGAGGTTATTATACCAAGCTCGCCAATAACGAGGGCTGTAACTGGCCATGATTTAACGAGAGAAGATGTTGAAAAATTTCCTACGATTGGATCGGTTAAAGTCCATATTGCGGATAAGGTTATCAGGTTTTCTCCTAGTTATCTCAATCATACAAAAATTAGATTTAGGTCAAATCCCAATAGGAAACTTTACGTTTCGTTGTATAGATATGATTATGTTTTTGGAGTGTCGATTGGTCTTGACTGTAAAGTCATGAAGAAGCTTTGGCATGGCCTAAGCTGGGGAAGAATGGTGCATTGGGATGATGGTATTTATTATGGTCTTTCCTCATTGATTGTAAAGCAAAAAATTAAAGAGCCTGCGTTTAATGACTTTATGAAATTCAATAAGTCTATATTGCAAGAACAATGGAAAAGTCTTAGTAATCATCAATTTACAAGCTACACAGAAGCTACAAATAACTTTAAAGGAGGAATACAAAATAAATGGAATACAGAGTATAATGAAATTCCCTCAAAAAGCTCTTATATTATCCCGATTATTGGAGAGAGTGTTTATAATGTATTAGGGGAGAATAAAGCCTCTGAAAAAATAGCTAAGCAACTTGACCGCTTTCTCGTAAACAAAGGAATACATTTCTTCTCAGGGTTGGATACAAGTAATTCAGGGAAACAGATACAATTCTTTTCCGAGAATGACAAAGCCATATATAGTTTTTTTAGTAATGACATCACATGGAATGGAGGTGGTTATAGAATCAATAATACTTTCCTGAAGTATTATAGAAATATTATGTTGGAGCTCTCTATCAACTTTGGCGGTTCTACTCCAAAAGTAAAGATGAAACCCAGTATTACAGATAATGATTTCTTGGGAGTACCTGAAATATTTTTCTGTGAAGGTATTGTGTATACTAGAGATGGCAATGGTTGGATAGGGGCGAGGATTATACAAGAGGCTCCTGATGAGTCTATCTCAGCAGGAGCGTTAGGAGGAAGAAGGTAGCCTTTATCCTTTTTTGGGGAGATCGGTCCACCATCCATCCCCGAGAGGATGGATGGTGGAAGGTCATCCCTCCCCACCCCCTCGTTGATGTGCCGCCCCCTTTCGTTTTGTGCGTTTCCTCTCCGATGGGAGCGAATATCGGTCTTTTCCTGAAATAGCCCTCTCCTTCGTGGACATCCCTTTCGCGAACGTGTCCCTATGGATATATAGACATCTCGCCCATCAAAAACGCCACTCACCCCCGACTTTAACACGGATTTAACATTTCGTCTCGAGAGGCAGGGCTTTATTCCGCATCATGGCCTGCCCGAAAGAGGACGTCATGCCAACTACATCAGAGACAGATTCATTTACCTCAGAGGTAGTTTCATTTACCTCAGACCTAAATTGATTGACCTCAGAGATTGTGGGTGCTACAGATGATTTCCCCGTTTTCCCTCGCGCGCGTATACACTACACGTAGTCGTTGTTTTTTCCTTCACTGCCTTCACCCTCCCTGCATTTCGGCACAGGAGTGGTGAAGGGAAATCGCGTTTTTGCCTTCACCTCTAAATCTCCGAATTTCAGCCATTTGTGCATTGGGTGAAGGCAGTGAAGGATAAAATAGGCCTATATAGAGTGTAACGCGCGCGCGAGGAGGACGGCAGTCGAAAAGTTACTTTTGTACGCTCAAATCCTCTTTCTCATCTTTTTTTCGTACTTTTGTCCCGACATCATAGAACTTTCTGCTTATGAAACCATTTTTTCTGTTCTTGATTTACCTCTTGGGAGGTTGGGCCGCAATGCTGCCCGCTGCGGCCGATGTGCCCGTCTACGTCTGGCAGCACTGGAACGACTCGATCAGTGAGGAGAGTTTGGAGCGCGATTTCCATATCCTTCGCACCCATCAAGTGAAAGGCGTCTGCTTCAATGCTGGTTTTCAGATGGAACGGATTGCCTTGGCCGCAAGAGTGGCCAAGCGAGAGGGGCTGGAATTTCACGCATGGGCGCCGGCCATGATGCAGCCCGATTGCGATTCCACGTGGTATGCCGTCAACCGTCATGGCGAGAGTGCCTACCGCCGCCCGGCCTATGTGCCCTACTACACCACGCTCGACCCCCACAACCCGCAGGTAGTGCACTGGCTGTGCGAGCAATATGCCCGTGTGGCCGCCATTCCCGAGGTGGACTATGTGCAGCTGGACTACATCCGCTATGCCGATGTGATTTTGGCCGAAGGCTTGTGGAAAAAGTACGGACTGGTGATGCACGAGGAGTACCCTCCGGCTGACTATTGCTATTGCGACGACTGCGTGGAGGATTTCCGACGGCAGACGGGCATCGACATTCGTGCGGTGTCCGACCCCTCGAAGGTGCAGGAATGGGCGCAATTTCGCTGCGACAACGTGACGCGCTGCGTGAATGCCATCTGTGCCGCGGTTCATGCACAGGGCAAGCGGGTGAGTGCCGATGTCTTTCCCGGGCCGAAGCGCCATGCCGAACGCATGGTGCGGCAGCAGTGGGACCGATGGCACGTGGATGCTTATTTCCCGATGAACTACAACGATTTCTATCTGCGTCCGGCCTCTTGGGTGGGCGAGGTCACACGCGAGGAGGTAGAAACCGTCCGCGCCCGATGGGGGCAACCTGTCTATAGCGGCCTCTTCATCTGCCGCGATTGGCGCAACAAAGCCAACGTGGTCGACCCCGAAAACTCCGGACTGACTCCCGACGAACTGCGTGAGGCTGTGGAGGGGGCTTTGCGGGCCGGGGCACGTGGCCTCTCGCTGTTTTCGGCTGAGAGCATGACGCCCGAACACTGGAAAGCGTTGAGCGAAACTTTGGAACGTTGGCATCACTAAACACTGAAACACAAAAAAGACAAACTGATGAAACGAAATCTCTTATTGCTTCTGCTTGCCATGGTGAGCGGTTGGTTGTTGGCCGCTTGCAACGATGGCGAAGATGGTATTAAGCCGGTGGACACTGTCCGCGTGGGCGACCGCGTTCCGGCCTTTCAAGTGACCCTCCACGATGGTACGACGTTCGACAGTCGGACACTCGAAGGAAAGGTGACGGTCATCACCTTTTTCAACACCACCTGTGGCGATTGCCGCCGTTTTCTGCCACAACTTGAAGCGGCCTATCGGCAGGTGAAGACCGCTGCTGCTCCTCTCGCTCAGACGCGATTTGTCGCCATCAGTCGGGCACAAAATGATGCCGATGTGACCCACTATTGGACGGCACAGCAATTCACCGTACCTTATTCTGCTCAGGGAGACCGCGCCATCTATCGCCTTTTTGCCCAAGCCGTGATTCCTCGGGTTTATGTGATCAATCGCGAAGGGAAGGTGACCGCTGCCTTCAATGATGTGGACACCCCTGATGCCACCAAACTGCAGGCCGCCATTGCTGCGGCTTGGCAGTGAACCAGCCGAGGGGAGAACAAGATTCCTTGGGAATAACCTCTGCAGCCTACAACGAAAGTGCTTTTGAGACTTTCGTTGTAGGCTTTGTTTTTGAGCGAAAAGGTTTTCCGAGAAAATCTTTCCGAAAAAATCTTTCTGAAAAATCTTGAAAAATAAGCGGTTAAGTCTTGTTCGATTGAGGATAAGTTCGTATCTTTGCAGGGCAAAAGTAAGAGGCAATCGCTCTTACACGGCGTTTGTGCCGTGAAAATCAATCGGTTATATAGCAATTTTGACAATTAATCAATAACCATTCGCCCTGCCGGAGTAGAGACTTTTGGCAGGCTACGAAATTCAAAAATCAATAAATTCCAAATGCCAGGATTATTAGGAAAGAAAATCGGAATGACTTCCGTTTTCAGTGCCGACGGCAAGAATGTGCCGTGCACAGTTATCGAATGCGGTCCTTGCGTAGTAACTCAGATCAAAACTGTCGAAAATGACGGTTATGCTGCAGTTCAAGTGGGTTTCCAGGACGCAAAGGAGAAGAATGTATCAGCTCCTCTACTGGGTCACTTCAAGAAAGCAGGTGTTACGCCCAAGCGTCATTTGGCTGAATTCGTTTATGATGAAGAGCATAATCTCGGTGATGCTATCACTGTGGAGCTTTTCGGTGAAAACGACTTCGTCGATGTAGTAGGAACCTCCAAGGGTAAAGGTTTCCAAGGTGTTGTGAAGCGCCATGGATTTGGTGGTGTCGGTCAGACAACCCACGGTCAGGATGACCGCCTTCGCAAGCCCGGTTCGATTGGTGCTTGTTCTTATCCCGCAAAGGTCTTCAAGGGTCTGCGCATGGGTGGCCAAATGGGCGGCAAGCGCGTTACTACTCAGAACTTGAGAGTGTTAAAGGTAATCCCCGAACACAACCTTCTTTTGGTGAAGGGCAGCGTTCCGGGTTGCAATGGTTCAATCGTAATTATCGAAAAGTAAGACATGGAAGTTATCGTAAAGAATATCAAGGGTCAGGACACCTCGAAGAAGGTAACCCTTAACGACGGTGTCTTCGGTGTTGAACCCAATGATCACGCCATTTATCTCGATGTGAAGCAGTATCTCGCTGCACAGCGTCAAGGCACTGCAAAGTCTAAGGAACGCAGCGAAATGAGTGGCTCTACTCGCAAGCTCGGTCGTCAGAAGGGCGGCGGTGGCGCACGTCGCGGTGACATCAACTCTCCTGTACTGGTAGGTGGTGCACGCGTGTTCGGTCCTAAGCCCCGCAACTACGACTTCAAGCTCAACAAGAAGGTGAAGCAGTTGGCTCGTCGTTCTGCACTCTCTTACAAGGTCAAGGAAGATGCTCTCATCGTGGTGGAAGACTTCACGTTTGATGCTCCCAAGACGAAGAGCTTTATCGAACTGCTCAACAACTTGCAGATTGCCGACAAGAAGGCGCTCGTTGTTGTGGCCGGTGCTGATAAGAATGTGTATCTCTCTTCTCGCAACCTTCCCAAGGCAAAAGTTGCTGCTGCTGCCGACCTGAACACTTACGGCGTGCTTGATGCCGCTGTGATGGTGGTGACGGAAAGCGCAGTCGCTAAGATTGAAGAAGTTCTCGCCAAGTAAATCACCAATAACAAAACGAAGTAATGGCATTCATTATCAAACCCCTCGTCTCTGAAAAGATGACAAAGCTGGCGGAGAAGCAGAATCAATTCGGCTTCGTCGTTAAGCCCGAAGCCAACAAGCTTCAGATTAAAGCTGAGGTTGAGGCTCGTTACGGCGTGACTGTTACCGACGTTAACACTATGGTGTACGCTGGTAAGAGCAAATCTCGCTATACTCGCGCTGGTCTCCTCCGTGGACGTACCAACGCTTTCAAGAAGGCCATCGTCACCGTGAAGGAAGGCGAGACCATCGATTTCTATAGCAATATCTAATCAAAGAAATGGCAGTACGTAAATTTAAGCCCACAACTCCGGGCCAAAGACACAAAGCTATCGGTACGTTCGAAGAAATTACTGCATCAGTACCGGAAAAATCTCTCGTTTACGGTAAGCGCATCAGCGGTGGTCGTAACAACGTCGGTAAGATGACCATGCGTTATCTCGGCGGTGGCCACAAGCGTAAGTATCGCCTCATCGACTTCAAGCGTGAGAAAGATGGAGTTCCCGCAGTGGTAAAGACCATCGAGTACGATCCCAACCGTTCGGCTCGCATCGCCCTTCTTTACTATGCTGACGGTGAAAAGCGTTATATCATCGCTCCCAATGGATTGAAGGTTGGCGACCAATTGCTCTCCGGTGCTGAAGCAGCTCCCGAAATTGGTAATGCACTTCCCCTTCAGAACATCCCCGTGGGTACGGTTATCCACAACATCGAGCTCCGTCCCGGTCAAGGCGCACTCCTCGTTCGCTCCGCCGGCAACTTCGCTCAGCTCACCTCTCGTGAAGGTAAGTATTGTGTCATCAAACTTCCTTCTGGTGAAACTCGTCAGATTCTCAGTGCATGTAAGGCTACCATCGGTAGCGTAGGTAACTCCGACCACGCTCTCGAATCGAGCGGTAAGGCCGGTCGCAGCCGCTGGTTGGGCCGTCGTCCTCACAACCGTGGTGTGGTTATGAACCCTGTCGATCACCCCATGGGTGGTGGTGAAGGTCGCCAATCCGGTGGTCACCCACGTTCGCGTACTGGTCTCTATGCTAAGGGTCTCAAGACTCGTGCACCCAAGAAGCAGAGCAGCAAGTACATTATCGAAAGACGTAAGAAATAACAGCACTAAAAGAATCGCAATATGAGTCGTTCTCTTAAGAAAGGTCCCTACATCGCAGTATCTCTCGAAAAGAAGATTCTCGCCATGAACGAAAATGGCAAGAAGAATGTGGTGAAGACATGGGCTCGCGCTTCGATGATTTCCCCCGATTTCGTGGGACATACCGTCGCAGTGCACAATGGTAACAAGTTCATCCCTGTTTACGTAACCGAAAACATGGTTGGCCATAAGCTCGGTGAGTTTGCACCCACCCGCAAGTTTGGCGGCCACGGTGGTAACAAGAAGAAGTAAGGCAGAAGGCCGGTTACCCAACAACCTCAATCCAATTAAAACTAAAATCTCACTTAAATAATGGGAGCAAGAAAAAGATTGGCTGCTCAAGCTCGCAAGGCAGCTCTCCAAACCCAATATTTTGCAAAGCTGAACGATTGCCCCTCTTCGCCCCGTAAGATGCGCTACGTTGTAGACATGGTACGCGGAATGGAAGTGAATCGTGCCCTCGGTACGCTCCACTTCAGCAAGAAGGCTGCCGCCAAGGACGTCGAACTTCTCCTTCGTTCGGCCATTGCCAACTGGGAACAAAAGAATGATCGCAAAGCAGAAGAAGGCGAATTGTTCGTAACGAAAATCTTCGTAGACGGTGGTGCTACGCTTAAGCGTATGCGTCCCGCTCCGCAAGGTCGCGGCTATCGCATTCGCAAGCGTTCTAACCACGTAACCATCTTCGTGGGAACGAAAGAAGAAAACATCGACTAATTAGAAACAAACATGGGACAAAAGATTAATCCTATCGCCAACCGACTTGGCATTATCCGCGGTTGGGACTCCAACTGGTTCGGTGGTTCTAACTTTGGCAAAAACATCCTCGAAGATAGCAAAATCCGCGAATACCTCGATGCTCGTTTCAAGAGCTACATCGAAAAGCCTGGTCGTGGTAATGCCAGCAAGAAAGAATACACCAGCGTTTACGAATACATCTCTCGCACGGTGATTGAGCGCACGCCCAAGCTCGTGACCATCACCATCTGCACCAGCCGTCCCGGTATGATCATCGGTCAGGGTGGTAAGGATGTAGAAGCCCTCAAAGCACAACTTCAGAAAATCACCAACAAGGATGTCCAAATCAACATCTACGAGGTGAAGAAGGCAGATATTGATGCCAACATCGTCGGTAAGAGCATCGCTCGCCAGATCGAAGGCAAAATCGCTTATCGTCGTGCCATCAAGAAGGCCATCGAAAATGCAATGCGTGGTGGCGCTGAAGGTATCAAGGTGCAGATTAGCGGTCGTCTGAATGGTGCAGAAATTGCCCGTAGCGAAATGTTCAAGGAGGGCCGTACGCCTCTCCACACTTTCCGCGCAGATATCGACTACTGCCAAACTGAAGCCCTGACGAAAGTCGGTATCCTCGGCATCAAGGTTTGGATTTGCCGTGGCGAAGTTTACGGTAAGAAGGACCTCGCCCCCAACTTCACCCCTGAAAAGGACAATGGTCGCCGCGAAGGTGGACGTCGTGAAGGCGGTCGCCCCAACCGCAACAGAAGAAATTCTAACCGTTAATTCTATCCGTTTAGAACATTATGTTACAGCCTAAAAGAACAAAATATCGCCGCCCGCATAAGGGTCGCAGCAAAGGCACAGCACAGCGCGGCAACCAGCTTGCTTTCGGTAGCTTTGGTATCAAAAGCCTCGATACACACTGGATTACCGGCCGTCAAATCGAAGCTGCTCGTATCGCAATGACGCGCTATATGCAGCGTGAAGGTCAGAGCTGGATTCGTATCTTCCCTGACAAACCCGTCACTAAGAAACCTGCTGACGTCCGCATGGGTAAGGGTAAGGGTGACCCCGTAGGTTACGTTTTCCCCATCACGCCCGGTCGCATCATTTTCGAAATCGAAGGCGTTCCCTTCGAAGTGGCCAAGGAAGCCCTCCGCCTCGCAGCTCAGAAGCTCCCCGTAACCACGAAGTTCATTGTTAGACACGACTACGACAAAAAAGCTTGATTATGAAAATTGCAGAAATTCGTGAACTCAAGAGCAACGGCGAACTCGCAGAGCGCCTTGCCGCTGAGGTTGCCGCCTACGAAAAGATGGTTGTCAACCACAGCATCTCTCCCCTGGAAAATCCTGCACAGATCAAGACGCTTCGTCGCACCATCGCGCAGATGAAGACTGTGTTGAACGAGAAGTAAAAACGGGATGAGATGGAGGCAAACCTCCGACAACGTTCCTCCCCCGAGACGGCAACTGATGACACTCGAAGGCGGATGTATCGCTCGGAATGGGCAGTGCGCATGACGGAGAGCCTGCAACCATCGAAACCATATCAATACCAATCCAGAATGGAAAGAAATTTAAGAAAGACTCGACAGGGTGTTGTGGTGAGCAACAAGATGGACAAGACCATCGTTGTGGCTGCCAAGTTTAAAGAAAAGCACCCCATTTATGGTAAATTCGTCTCCAAGACCAAGAAGTACCACGCACACGACGAGAAGAACGACTGCAACGTCGGTGATACAGTGCTCATCATGGAAACTCGCCCTTTGAGCAAGACTAAGCGTTGGAGAGTTGTTAACATCGTAGAAAGAGCTAAGTAATTATGATCCAAACCGAATCAAGATTGACTGTTTGCGACAACAGTGGTGCTCGTGAAGCCCTCTGCATTCGCGTGCTTGGCGGTACGCGTCGTCGCTACGCTTCGGTGGGCGATATCATCGTTGTCTCTGTAAAGAGCGTCATCCCGTCAAGTGACATTAAAAAAGGTGCTGTATCTAAGGCCCTGATTGTTCGTACGAAGAAAGAAATCCGTCGTGCTGACGGTTCTTACATCCGCTTTGATGACAATGCTTGCGTTCTCTTGAACAATGCAGGTGAGTTGAGAGGCAGCCGTATCTTCGGCCCCGTTGCCCGTGAGCTTCGTGCAGTAAACATGAAGGTGGTTTCTTTGGCACCCGAAGTACTTTAATCCCACACGAATAAAGAATACGATCTCAAATGAGTAAGTTACATATTAAGAAGGGTGACACCGTATGCGTGCTCGCTGGCAAGGACAAGGGAAAGACCGGTAAGGTCGTTCTCGTGCTTGTAGACAAGCAGCGTGCTGTCGTAGAAGGTGTGAACATGGTTCAGAAGAGCCAAAAGCCCAGCGCACAGAATCCTCAGGGTGGTTTCGTCAAGACGGAAGCTCCCATTCACATTTCCAACTTGAACGTTGTTGATCCCAAGACCGGCAAGCCCACACGCATCGGCCGTCAGCTCAAGGATGGTAAACTCGTTCGTATTGCTAAAAAATCAGGAGAGGAGATTAAGTAATGAATACCGCACAACTCAAGAAAGAATACAAAGAGCGTATTGCTCCTGCGTTGATGAAGCAGTTCAACTACTCTTCTTCTATGCAAATCCCCGTCCTCAAAAAGATTGTCATCAACCAAGGTCTTGGTAAGGCTGTTGCCGACAAAAAGATTATTGATGTGGCTATCAACGAACTCACTGCCATCACTGGTCAAAAGGCCGTGGCTACGGTGTCGAAGAAGGACGTTGCCAACTTTAAGCTTCGTAAGAAAATGCCTATCGGCGTGATGGTGACCCTCCGTCGTGAACGCATGTACGAATTCCTCGAAAAGCTCGTTCGCGTTGCCCTCCCTCGTATCCGCGACTTCAAGGGTATCGAAAGCAAGTTTGACGGCCGTGGTAACTATACCCTCGGTATTCAGGAACAAATCATCTTCCCCGAAATCAATATCGATGCTATCGACAGCATCTTGGGTATGAACATCACTTTCGTGACTTCTGCTCCCACCGATGAAGAAGGCTACGCACTCCTCAAAGAGTTTGGTCTTCCCTTTAAGAACGCTAAAAACTAATTCGCGATATGGCAAAAGAATCAATGAAAGCGCGCGAAGTGAAGCGTGCTAAAATGGTGGCTAAGTATGCAGCAAAGCGTGCCGCCCTGAAGAAAATCGTCAACACCAGCGACGACCCTCAGGCTGCTTTCGAAGCTGCTCAGAAGCTCCAGTCTATCCCTCGCAATGCCAACCCCATCCGCCTGCACAATCGCTGCGCGATCACGGGACGTCCCAAAGGCTACATCCGCCTCTTCGGTCTCTCTCGTATCCAATTCCGCGAAATGGCTTCGGCTGGCTTGATTCCCGGTGTTCGCAAGGCTTCTTGGTAAGCATCGGAACTTTCAAGAGAAACTCATTTTTTATTTAACACTGTCGGGAATGTCCCGATAAATTAAACACCACACAATAATGACTGATCCTATAGCAGACTATTTGACCCGTCTTCGCAACGCCATCCAAGCTAAGCATCGCGTTGTTGAAGTGCCCGCGTCAAATTTGAAGAAGGACATCACCAAAATCCTTTTTGAAAAGGGCTACATCCTCAACTACAAGTTTGAGGAAGAAGGTCCTCAAGGTACCATCAAAATCGCTCTCAAGTACAATCCTGCCACTAAGGTGAGTGCTATCAAGAGCCTCAAGCGCGTTTCCACCCCCGGTATGCGTAAGTACACCGGCTATCGTGATATGCCCCGCGTAATCAACGGTTTGGGTATCGCTGTTATCTCTACCTCTAAGGGAGTGATGACCGACAAAGAAGCAGCTGCCTTGAAGATTGGCGGTGAAGTCCTTTGCTATGTATATTAAAAAACAGGAGGAACAAAATGTCTAGAATTGGTAAATTGCCGATTAACATCCCTGCGGGTGTCAATGTAACGCTCCAGGATAATGTAGTGACCGTTAAGGGTCCGAAGGGTGAACTCTCTCAGGCTGTTGATCCCTCTATCATTGTCACAATCGAAGATGGTCAGATCACTTTCGCCATTGACGAAAAGAGCGAAGTAGAGCAAAAGCAAAAGCAAGCTTTCCACGGTCTCTACCGCGCTTTGGTCAACAATATGGTCGTAGGTGTGACGGAACAGTACAAAGCCGAAATGGAACTGGTCGGCGTTGGTTATCGCGTGGAAAACGCCGGCAACCGAATGACCTTCACTTTGGGCTTTACGCACCCCATCGTCATCGAGCTTCCCAAGGAAGTGTCGGTTGAAACAAAGATGGAACGCAACAAGAATCCTTACATCTGCCTCACTTCTTGCGATAAGCAACTTCTTGGCCTCGTTTGCGCTAAGATTCGCTCCTTCCGCAAACCTGAGCCTTACAAGGGTAAGGGTGTGCTTTATGTTGGCGAACAAATCCGTCGTAAGTCGGGTAAGTCAGCAGGTGCTAAGTAATCTCTAATCACGACTCAAGATTATGACAAAAGAAAAAGATGCAAGACGCGTTAAGATTAAGTATCGCGTTCGCAATAAGATCTCAGGCACGGCCGAACGTCCTCGTATGAGCGTTTTCCGCAGCAACAAGCAGATCTATGTTCAAATCATCAACGACGAAGTGGGCAACACCCTCGTTGCTGCTTCTTCTCTGGGACTTGAAGCTTGCCCCAAGAAGGAACAAGCCTTCAAGGTGGGCGAAGCCGTGGCAAAGAAAGCCCTCGAAGCCGGTATTTCCACTGTCGTTTTTGATCGTAATGGTTATCTCTATCATGGCCGCGTAAAGGAAGTTGCCGAAGGCGCTCGTCAGGCTGGTCTCAAATTCTAAAGATTATGGCAAACAGAGTAAACGCAAACAATGAAGAATTGAAAGATAGACTCGTTGCTATCAATCGTGTAACCAAGGTCACCAAGGGTGGACGCACTTTCACTTTCGCTGCCATTGTTGTGGTGGGTGATGGTCAGGGCGTCATCGGCTATGGCCTCGGTAAGGCCGGCGAAGTCACCGCAGCCATTGCTAAGGGTGTCGAAGCCGCTAAGAAGAATTTGGTGAAAGTTCCCATCATCAAAGGCACTGTTCCTCACGAACAAACTGCTCGCTATGGTGGCGCCGAAGTGCTCATCCTTCCTGCTTCTGAAGGTACGGGAGTGGTGGCCGGTGGTGCGATGCGTCCCGTCTTCGAAAGCGTGGGCATCCACAACGTCTTGGCGAAGTCTAAGGGTTCTTCCAACCCCCACAACTTGGTGAAGGCCACCATCCAAGCCCTTAGTGAAATGCGTGATGCACGCACAGTTGCACAGCATCGCGGAGTATCAATGGATAAAGTTTTCAGAGGTTAATCATGGCAACTATTAAGATTAAGCAAACTCGTAGCCGCATCGGTGCTCCCATCGATCAAAAGCGTACGCTTGCAGCACTCGGCCTCAATAAGCCCAATCAAGTTGTAGAACTCGAAGACAACGCTTGCACTCGCGGTATGATTCGCAAGGTTCACCACTTGGTAACTGTAGTAGAATAATCAAAACGTAACATCATTATGAAATTACATACTCTCAAACCTGCAAATGGTTCCACCCAAACGCGCAAGCGTATCGGTCGCGGTCCCGGTTCGGGTCTCGGCGGTACGTCTACCCGCGGTCACAAGGGTGCCAAGGCACGTTCGGGCTACAGCAAGAAGATTGGTTTCGAAGGTGGTCAGATGCCGCTCCAACGTCGTTTGCCCAAATTCGGCTTTAAGAACATCAATCGCGTAGAATACAAGGGCATCAACTTGAGCACACTCCAAACCCTGGCCGAAGCTAAGAACTTGGATAAGATTGGTGTTGCAGAACTCGTTGAAGCCGGCTTTATCAGCAATGCCAAGACGCTCTACAAGATTCTTGGCAATGGCGAGCTCAAAGCTAAGCTCGCAGTGGAAGCCAATGCTTTCTCGAAGAGTGCCGAAGCTGCGATTGTGGCAGCAGGAGGTACTGCGACGAAACTCTAAACTAACTCAATCCTAAGAGTAGAATGAAAAAAATAATCGAAAACCTCAAGAACATTTGGCGCATCGAGGATTTGCGTATGCGAATCTTGATTACCATCTTGTTCGTGGCCATCTATCGTTTTGGTTCGACCGTGGTGCTTCCCGGCATTGACTCAAACGCGTTGGCAGAGCTGCAGAAACAAACGCAGGGCGGCCTGATGTCGCTCCTTGACATGTTCTCTGGTGGTGCATTCTCACAAGCTTCAATCTTTGCTTTGGGTATCATGCCCTACATTACAGCTTCGATTGTTATTCAGCTCTTGGCAGTTGCAGTTCCCTATTTCCAAAAAATGCAGCGGGAGGGCGAGAGTGGCCGCCGAAAGATCAATCAGTACACGCGCTTTTTGACCTTGGCCATTCTTACTTTCCAAGCTCCAACCTATCTCTTCCATCTCAAACAGACCACCGGCGAAGCCGCTTTCCTCATGGGCGACGGCCTCGGATTTATCATCTCTTCGACGATAATTCTTGCTGCAGGTTCGATGTTTGTGCTCTGGTTGGGTGAGCGTATCACCGACAAAGGTATCGGCAATGGTGTCTCCGTCATCATTATGATTGGTATCATCGCCCGCATGCCGTCTGCTTTCTTCGAAGAGGCTGTTTCGGCGCTCTCGGGTGCAGAAGGAGGTGGTTTGATTAAGTTCTTGATTGAAATCATCGCTTTGGTTGGAGTCATGGCGGTAGCGATTCTCTTGGTTCGCGCCGTACGTAAAGTTCCCGTTCAGTACGCTAAGCGTATCGAAGGAAAGGGCAAAAATCAAGTGGGTGGTGCACGCCAGTACATCCCTCTCAAGCTTTTTGCCGCCAACGTAATGCCGATCATCTTTGCTCAGGCCATTATGTTCATCCCCATGATGCTGGTGCAGACCCTCAACAGTCAAAACCCCATCCTGCATCAATTCCTCGATCACCACAGCGTCCTCTACAACATCGTATTTGTATTCCTCATCGTAGCGTTCACCTACTTCTACACAGCCATCACGATGAACCCCGTGCAAATGGCCGAGGACATGAAGCGCAACAATGGTTTTATCCCCGGCATCAAGCCTGGTAAGGACACGGCCGACTATATCGACAATGTCATGTCCCACCTCACGCTTCCCGGGTCGCTCTTCATCGCCCTGATTGCCATCCTCCCCACCTTCGCCAGCCTGATTGGGGTCAAGCAAGGTTTTGCACAGTTCTTCGGAGGAACATCGCTGCTCATTTTGGTAGGTGTCGTGCTGGATACCATTCAGCAAATCGACAGCCACATGTCGGTGCGCAACTACGATAGAATGTTGAATGCGGGACACACTCGCCACCGTTCAAACGTATAAGCCTAATAGACCCTCTACTCAGATGATTTATCTGAAGACTGAAGAAGAAATCGGCTACTTGCGCCAAGCTAACCAATTGGTCAGCGCAACGCTTGCTGAAATTGCGAAGATTGTGAAGCCGGGTGTGTCCACCTTGGAGATGGACACCTTGGCCGAGCAATTCATCAGAGACCATGGCGCAGTGCCCACTTTCAAGGGCTTTCCCGAAGGGATGCCGGGCGCCAAGCCTTTTCCCGCTTCGATTTGTGCCTCTGTCAATGGGGTAGTCGTCCACGGTATCCCCGACGATTGCCCACTTCAAGATGGCGACATCGTGTCGATAGACTGCGGCACTTTCCTCAATGGATTTTGTGGCGACTCGGCCTACACTTTCTGTGTCGGTGAGGTGGCAGAAGAGACTAAAACTCTTCTTCGTACCACCAAAGAGAGCCTTTACAAAGCCATTGATACAGCCCTCCCCGGGCGTCGGCTGGGAGATATAGGTCATGCTGTCCAGCGCCATTGCGAGGCCCAAGGTTACGGCATTGTTCGAGAATTCGTGGGACACGGCATCGGCCGTGAGATGCACGAAGAACCCTCAGTGCCCAACTACGGCCGACCCGGCACCGGAAAGCAATTGAAGAACGGCCTTTGCATTGCCATTGAGCCCATGGTCACCCTCGGCAGCCCCGAGTTGGCGCTGCTGCCCGACCTCTGGGGCGTCACCACTCGTGATGGTCGTCCCGCGGCGCACTTTGAGCATACGATTGCCATTCACAACGGCAAGGCCGAAATCCTCTCCACGTTTGAAGAGATTGAACGAATAGAAGGACAACGCTATTAAAGAAGAACATCTATGGCTAAACAAACTGCAATTGAACAGGATGGAACCATCATCGAGGCTTTGAGCAACGCGATGTTCCATGTAGAGTTAGAGAATGGTCATCCCATCACTGCTCACATCTCTGGCAAGATGCGTATGCACTACATCAAAATCCTGCCTGGTGATAAAGTGAAAGTGGAAATGAGCCCTTACGATTTGTCGAAAGGCAGAATCGTTTTCCGATACAAATAAAACAAATATCAAGATATGAAAACAAGAGCATCCTTGAAGAAGCGCACTGCCGACTGCAAAATCGTACGTCGCAAGGGCCGCCTCTATGTGATTAACAAGAAGAACCCTAAGTTCAAAACTCGTCAGGGTTAATTCAACTTGAAAATAACAAAATAAGTATATGGCAATAAGAATTGTTGGTGTTGATTTACCTCAAAACAAACGAGGCGAAATCGCTTTGACCTATATCTTCGGTATTGGTCGCAGTAGTTCGGCTAAGATCTTGGATAAGGCCGGCATTGACAGAGACATCAAAGTAAAGGATTGGACGGACGACCAAGCCGCCAAAATCCGCGAAATCATTGGTGCTGAATTCAAAGTAGAAGGTGACCTTCGCTCTGAAATCCAGTTGAACATCAAGCGTCTGATGGACATCGGCTGCTATCGTGGTGTTCGTCACCGTATCGGTCTTCCCCTCCGTGGTCAGAGCACGAAGAACAACGCTCGCACACGCAAGGGCCGCAAGAAGACTGTTGCTAACAAGAAGAAGGCTACTAAATAATCATTAGACTATGGCAAAGAAAACTGTCTCTGCAAAGAAACGTAACGTCAAAGTTGACGCACAAGGTCAGCTTCACGTGCACAGCTCTTTCAACAATATCATCGTATCGCTCGCCAACGGCGAAGGCCAAATCATCTCTTGGTCGAGCGCAGGTAAGATGGGTTTCCGTGGTTCGAAGAAGAACACTCCCTACGCTGCTCAGATGGCAGCTCAAGACTGCGCCAAGGTAGCTTTCGACCTCGGCCTCCGCAAGGTGAAGGCCTACGTCAAAGGTCCCGGCAACGGCCGTGAAAGCGCCATCCGTGCCTGCCATGGTGCAGGCATCGAAGTCACCGAAATCATCGACGTGACGCCGCTTCCTCACAACGGTTGCCGTCCTCCCAAGCGCCGTCGTGTGTAATTCGACCTATTGTTGAACGAAATAAACAAGAACATTTAATATGGCAAGATATACAGGTCCTAAAGTTCGTCTTTCTCGCAAGTTCGGTGAAGACATCTTTGGCAACACCACCAAGCGCATGCAGGGACGCAACCAAAACGTGCGTCGCCGCAAGAGCTCTGAATACGGCATCATGTTGGCCGAAAAGCAGAAGGCGAAGTACACTTATGGCGTCCTCGAAAAGCAATTCCGCAATCTCTTCGACAAGGCGGCTTCCGCCAGCGGCATCACCGGTGAAATTCTGCTTCAGAGTCTTGAGTGCCGTCTCGACAACGTGGTTTATCGCCTCGGCATTGCTCCCACTCGCGCAGCTGCTCGTCAGCTGGTCAACCACAAGCACATCACCGTCGATGGTCGCGTGGTGAACATCGCCTCTTTCAGCGTGAAGCCCGGCCAAATCGTCGCCGTTCGTGAGAAATCAAAGTCGCTTGAAGTTGTCGCCGATGCACTCGCCGGCTTCAATCACTCCAAGTATCCTTGGATTGAGTGGGACGAAGCTACCAAGTCCGGTAAGCTCCTCCACAAGCCCGAACGCGCTGACATCCCTGAGAATATCAAGGAACAGCTGATTGTCGAGCTCTACTCTAAGAACTAATACATAATACGATTTTTCATGGCGATATTAGCATTCCAAAAACCCGACAAAGTGGTTATGCTCGAAAACGATGCCCAATACGGAAAGTTCGAATTCCGTCCCTTGGAGACCGGCTTCGGTACCACCGTCGGCAATGCTTTACGTCGCATCCTGCTCTCCTCGCTCGAAGGATTCGCCATCTGCGCCATCAAAATTGATGGTGTGGAACACGAATTTGCTTCGGTGCCTGGAGTGAAGGAGGACGTAACCAACATCATTCTCAAGTTGAAGCAAGTACGCTTCAAACAGTTAGTAGAAGAATTCGAGACTGAGAAAGCAAGTATCACCATCTCGAACTCCACCGAGTTCAAAGCAGGTGACATAGGCAAACAGCTCTCGGGCTTTGAAGTGCTCAATCCCGAGTTGATCATTTGCCATTTGGATTCTAAAGCCACGATGACGATCGAAGTTACGATCAACAAGGGCCGCGGATATGTTCCCGCTGATGAAAATCGCGAGTTCTGCACCGATGTCAACGTAATTCCCATCGATTCTATTTACACCCCCATCCGTAACGTCAAGTACACGGTCGAACCTTTCCGCGTAGAGCAGAAGACCGACTACGACAAACTCGTGCTTGAAGTATCGACGGACGGTTCCATTCACCCGAAGGATGCCTTGAAAGAGGCTGCAAAAATCCTCATCTATCACTTCATGCTCTTCTCCGACGAGAAGATTACCGTGGACGATGCACCAGACATCGAAAACGAAGAGTTTGATGAGGAAGTGCTTCACATGCGTCAGCTCCTCAAGACCAAGTTGGTCGACATGAACCTCTCGGTTCGCGCCCTCAACTGCTTGAAAGCTGCTGATGTCGAAACACTGGGCGACCTCGTTCAATACAACAAGAACGACCTGCTCAAATTCCGCAACTTCGGTAGGAAATCGCTCACGGAGCTTGATGATTTGCTCGAGAGTCTGAATCTGTCGTTTGGAACCGACATTTCAAAATACAAATTGGACAAGGACTAATCCCACGTTCACCAACGTGATCGATTGATCAACTATCCCATTAAAACAAAGTACAAAAATGAGACACAATAAGAAATTCAATCATCTCAGTCGTACTGCTTCTCACCGCGCTGCCATGCTCTCCAACATGGCTGTGTCGTTGATCAAGCACAAAAGAATCACTACGACTGTAGCAAAGGCAAAGGCGTTGAAGAAGTACGTTGAGCCCCTTATCACCAAGTCGAAGCAAGACACCACCAACAGCCGTCGTGTGGTCTTCTCCTACCTCAAAGATAAGTACGCTGTCACCGAACTCTTCAAGGAAGTAAGTGCGAAGGTAGCTGATCGTCCCGGTGGCTACACCCGCATCATCAAAACCGGCTTCCGCGCCCAAGACGCTGCTGCGATGTGCTTCATCGAGTTGGTTGACTACAACGAGAACATGGCCAAGACCGAAAAGAAGGTTAAGCGCACTCGTCGTTCCAAGAAGGCTGCCGAAGCTGCTCCTGCTGCCGAAGTGGCCGAAACTCCTGCTGTTGAAGCAGAAGTTGTTGCAGAAGAAAAGACTGCAGAATAATACAACACCACATACTTATGCCAATCCCCTCGCTCAACGAGCGAGGGGATTTTTTTGTGTTCAATTGATAATCTCGATGAGGGGAGAAATCAAGCGTATCGTGCCTTTGCGCCATTCCTTTTCCGAGGCCTCGCGTGGCGCTAATCGAAGGGGCAGATGCTCCCCCTTTGTGCCGTTCCGAACAAACCGAGTGCGGCGCAAACTTGTGCCGATGTCGCGATACCAAGGGAAGACAAGGTGCGAGCAGCGAGGATTGTGCGAGAGGTCTACCCGGAGAGGCGGATGACAATGATATTCCGTCGGGGGACAATAGCACTGCAAGTCATTGTGCGAGAGGTCGAGGAGTGCCCAGTCCGAACCAGCATTGGTCAGGAATATGGTGATGCGATTGTGCGACAGATTGATACTCCGCAGTTGCTGGTGTATCGAAGCGTCCCAATAGTCTATGCGTCCTTTTAGGCGATTGTAGGACAAATCTATGCTGTGCAACCCATTGGGCAACCGATGCACATTGATAGAGTCTATCAAGTTGTGAGCAAGGTTGATGTGCTTGATGAAATACATGCTCAAACTGGGGATTTCGCGCAGTCCATCGTTGCTCAAATCGAGCGTGTCGATGTGCGTCCCCCAAGGCAGACGGCGCAGCCGTAAAAGTTTCGGATGTGCAGCTCCGGGTGCGTCATCCTGGGCTGTCTTGTCTGCTGCCGCTGCATCTTTTTGCCGCTGAGGACTGCAACCGAGGCAGAGCATACAGCCCAACAAGAGAAGTATCCGTTTCATCTCATTTATGATTGACCAAGGGGGGATTAAACAAGAGGGTATCGACATACTCTTGATAATAGTCGGGAATCCAATTTAGAGGATTGTCGCGAAGATTGAGCTTATGGAGATGCACTTTCCAAGGCGGGTAGGCCCAGCTGTTGAGTTCCATCGGGAAATTTATTTTATTGTGTGAAAGATTGACCTCCTTAAGGTTTCTACAAGTAAGCTGCAGCCCTTCTAATCGATTGTAGGAGGCATCGAGACGTTTTAACTGAGGGGCATAGTCCATAGGGATAAAAAGCTGCTGGAGCTTGTTGTGTGAGATGTCGAGTGTCTCTATGCCCTCGGGCAGGCAGGGAGCCATCTGTTGCTCCTTTTTCTTATGATAGCCGCTCTCGTTTATGCGCTCAATATCGTTGTGGGAGATATTGAGGTGCTTAATCTTGTACATCGAGAGATTGGGAAATTCAGTGAGTCCATCGTTTGAGAGGTCGTAGTAGTCCAGTTCTGTCTGAAAGGGCAGTTGGTACAACACACGCAGTTTCTCCCCCTTCATGGCGGGAGGAGCACTGCTGTTCAAACCCAGGGAAAGGCTCAAACAAATGAAGAGAAAGAGAGCAATCGTGTGGTGCATAGCGTAGAAGATATAAATCGGGACAAAGATAAACATTAAAAACCGATTTGTGGGCACCGACCGGTACGTTTTAACTTAATTCCAATCGGTCATTAGAGCATTTTTGGTCATTTTGCCCACCCAAAAGGAGAGGGCGTTTCTTTGAGACTTTTCCACGCGATGGCAGAGTTCAAATTTCGCTCCACTCATTTACTCTGCTCGTTTGCCTTAAGGAAAAGTGCCCCTACCTTCGGGATGAGACGCTTTGTCAAACACAATTCCGCCTAATGACCGATTGAGGATTATGTTTCGTCGACATCGTCCCTCTGTGTCGTAAGGGTATGTTGTCCCTGAACCGCGTGTGGGCAGCAGCGTCCCCGGAGGGGGCGAATCTGAATAGCCGTAGGCGAGGAGGGCTTGCCCGACGAACCTACGGACCACCCAACACCGAAAGGAACGCCCCCGAAGGGGACTCCTATCGGTAGAAACACAACTGCCGGTTTTGGTCAACCGATATTCGCCCTCTTCGAGGACGCACGGCCCTGCACGATTGTGTTCCGTAGGTTCGTCGTCCTTCGTCCTCCTCACACTACGGCTATTGGTAGAAGCCCCCTTCGGGGACCCCGTGCGGCGTATGGGCGCTGGTTTCGACGGCATCGTCCCTCTGTGTTGTATGGGCACTTTGCCAAACACAATTCCGTCTAATGACCGATTGGGGATTAACATTGGTTTGTGCGAGGTACCGAAAAAGATGGCGTGGAAAAGCCGTAGTTTTTGCTATCGGCTTTCCTCTGTTTATATATAGACATCTCGACTTTGATTTCAGCCACTCATCCCCGGATTTAACTTGAATTTAACACTTGCGCATCTTCCCGGCAAGAATGTCGATTTAACTCAGAGGCAGTTTGATTTATCTCAGAGCGGCGCAAAACTACCTCTGATGAAAAATCTTTTGCTTCCTTCGCGCCTTTCGCACGCGCCCACGCGCGCGTTACACTACACGATAAGGGCGTTTTTTGCCTTCACTGCCTTCACCGCGTTGGATAAAGTGCTGGATAGGCACTGCTTATGGTGAAGCTTTGCCTTCACTTTGCCTTCACCTGCAATCCCAAGGAAATCAGACGTTTACCCCTATGGGTGAAGGATTGAAGGCAAAAAACACAGCCTATTGTAGGGTATACGCGCGCGAGGAAGAGGAAGAACATCCCACAAGGCATGAGAAGAGGAGAAGAAATGAAAGCCGCAAAAGGTGATGGTGAATGACTCTACCATTTTGTACAAGGATGCAATTGTTTGAGATGAAAGCCACGATGAAAGTTTTGAATAGTCGAACTAAATTCGTAATTTTGCGGTGAAATCGTGTCGGAGGTAGGCGTAAATCGCAAAGAACGGCCGAGATGCGATTTCAGAATTTCTGACCACTACATTATCTCGCAAGAAAATGATCGCTCGACTACAACTTCTGATAGACCGTTTTGCCAAGGGCAAGAACACGCAGTTTGCCCACATCGTGGAGACGAGCGAGGCCCGCATCCGCAGCTATCTGACGGGGGCGGTGATGCCGAAGTATGACTTTCTGAAAGCCCTGCGCGAGCGGCTCGGCGTTTCGGTGGACTGGTTCATCTCGGGCGATGGGCCGATGCTGGTGAGCGAAATCGAAGAAGCGCGCCAAGCCGAAGAGGAGCGCAAGGCAGCCAAGGCGAAGAAAAGCTGTCCCGAGGGGTTGCCGGTGTACGAATGCGACTTCACCTGCGGATTTTGGGAAACGGAGAACGACCAGACGCTGCAACCGAGCTACTACATCGACACGCCGCTGAACCGCTCGGCCGACCTCTGGTGTTCGGTGCAGGGGAAGAGCATGGTGCCCGACATCGAGCCGGGCGACAAAGTGGCTTTGCGCGCCTGCACGCTCGACAACCTCGAACCGGGGCACATCTACGCTGTGGTGCTGGACGACCTGCGGACGGTGAAGAAGTTGCGGCGCGTGCCCGACGACCCGACGATGCTGGAGTTTGTGGCGAGCAACCCCGAGTTTGGCGTGGAGCGCTATCCCATCAGCCGCATTCTGCAACTCTACCGCGTGGTGGGAAAGTTGCATAGTTTTTAGACAAAGGCTTTCAGAAAGAAAAGCGATGCCCGACACAACGAAAGTGTCGGGCATCGCTTTTTGTGTAGAGTATGGGCTTAGAAATGGCCGGGGCCGCCGAAACCGCGGTGGCCACCGCCGGGAGGAGGCATCATCGGGCCGCGAGGGTCGGGGCCGGGGCGGTTGCCCGGGTTTTCGGTCTTGGCGTTGCCGCCGAAGATGTTGAGCTTGTAGATGACGTGGAGCATGACATAGGCGGTGAGAGAGTTGCTCCACGTGTCGGCGCGCATCATGGCGTTGACCGTGCGGGAGATGTTGCTTTGCTGCGAGAGGATGTCGTAGAAGCGGAGGCTGAGCGTGAGGGATCGGTCGCGGAGGAAGGATTGCGAGAGTTGGGCGTTCCAGAGCAGTTCGTTGGTGTTCATCGAAGAGGCCGAGAAACCGCGGCGCGACTGCATGCGGATGTCGGTGGAGAGGCTCAGACCGAAAGGCAGGTTGAGGTTGGCCGTGGCCCCATAGGCGAAGCTCCACGTGTCGAGATTGGTGCCCGCTTGGAGGGAGGCGCGCGAGTGCTGATAGTTCACACGGCCGTTGAGGGCCACGTCCCAAAGCGAACGGCGGTAGGCCAGGTCGATGTTTTCGCCCAAGGTGAGGACGCGGCTGACACTCTTTTCGGCCGCCACGGAGGCGAAGAGCGCGTTGAGCTGTTCGAGGGTGGGAATGCCGCTGAAGGCTGTGGACGACGAGGAGGAGACGAAGCCCACGCTGCGGGTGAAGGCCGCGTTGGTCGAGGTGGCGAGGGTGAAGACCTTCTGCTTGTCGAGCGGTGTGTTGAAGGTCAGGCCGGCGGCCGCATTCCAGTTGCCCGAGAGGTTTTCGGGTCGGGTGAAGCGTCGGCCGGTGGCGGCATCGTAGACCATGAGCGTGGAGACGGCGTTGCGTGTGTGGTTGAAGTTGGCGTAGGCCATCGTACCCTGTTGCCACTCGGCGTTGTAGGCGTTGTAGAAAGCGTGGAGCTTGTCGTTCCACGCGGGTTTAAGACCGGGATTGCCGCCGGCGATGTTGAGCGGGTCGGAACTGTCGACCACGTTGAGCAGCTGCGTCATGGAGGGCTGCGACGAACTGCCGCGATAGAAGATGTCGAGGCGGTCGGTCTTGGAGATGTTGTAGCGGAAGCGCACCTGCGGGGAGAGGTTGAAGACGTTGCGCACGGTGTCCATCCGGCCCACGATGGGGCGCTCGTAGTCCAAGCGGGTGCGTTCGGGGGTGAAACTGATGCCGGCGCTCAGGTTGATTTTCTCCGTGTTGAAGCGCAGTCGCAGTTGGGCGTTGTGGGTGTTGTAGTGGTAGGTGGCGTACTGTGAGTTTTGCGCATCGCGCACTGCCGCCTGCACATCCGTGGCGTTAAGGGTGCTGAGCAGCTGTGCCGCATCCATCCAAGGTGTCAGTTTGTCGGCGCCGGGGAGGTAAACATTGTTCACCACGCCGTAGGCCGGATGAGCCGCCATGAAGGCCGCGAGGGTGGGGTAGGCTTGCAGGTCGTGGAGGTTGTAGAGCGAGCGGTTGCCATCCGTAAACTTGTGTTCGAAATGATAGCGCACCTCACCGTAGAGTTTGCCGAAGAGGGGTTCGACGTAGCCTGCGCCCAGGCGGTAGCTCCACGTCTTGGAGTCGTTGTCGGCAAACTGGTGCGTGCCGTTGTCGGTGAGTAGGGCGGGCGAAGTGCCGGCAGGCGTGGTGCGGGCATAGATGTCGGCCTTGGAGTAGGAGAAAGACGTGCTGTTGGAGTAGCTGCCTTCGGCTTGGAGCGAGATGTTGCGCCCCTTGCGTCCGCCGAGACGGCGTGTCATTTCGAGATGGCCGTCGGCCGAAGTCGATGTGCTCCGTCCGCGCTGGTCGCGCCGGGTGAGGTTGGCCAGAAAGTCGTCCGTGGTGGTCACTACCCCACCGGCAGGCGTGTTGCGGAAGGCGCGTTTGAGCACCTCGTCCGTCGTGTCCACATCGTAGCGCTCAAAGGGATCGGCATCGAAAGTCGCCGTGCGCGAACTGCCGGTCGTGTTCGTCCGGCTCCACGTGAAATGCGGGCGGAAGGAGAGCGAGGTGAGCGAGTCGGGGCTCCACTGGAGGTTGAAGCGTGAGAAGATGCGCTGATTGAGATTGGTGTTCCAAGCGTGGGTGTTGGCAAAACTGCTCTTTCCCGTGCCCGAGTTGAGGAACGTCTCCGAAGCGGTGGTGCTTTCGGTGGCGTTGTCCGAACGGAAATAGAGCACGCTGCCGCCCGCCTCAAAGTATTGCGGCGAGAAGCGCTTCTTGTTGTTGCTCCACGAGAAGTCGGTGCCCACCATCGAGGAGGTGGTGAGTCCCGTGTTGTTGTTAAATCCGCGCGGCCCGCCAAATCCGCGGTCGCCCACGTTGTTGTGGTTGGCAAAGACGGTGTAGCGTGTGCGGTCGGTGAAGCGCGTGGCAAAGAGGCGTCCGGCGTAAAGCCCCCGGTCGGCGTAGTCCCATCCGCCGCCGAGGTCGATGTTGGAGATGAAACTCTGGTTGAGCTCCCGCTTGGTGGAGATGTCGAGCACGAATGTCTCTTCGCCGTCGTCGATGCCCGTCTGCTCGGCATAGTCGCTCTTCTTGTCGTACGTCTTGAGCTTGGAGATGATGTCGGTGGGGAGATTTTTCATCGCTACCTTCGTGTCGCCTTTGAAGAAGTCCTTGCCGTTGATGAGAAACTCTTTCACCGTCTTCCCATTGATTTTGATGGTGCCGTCGTCGGCAATTTCCGCTCCCGGCAGTTGCTTGACGAGCGCTTCGAGGGTACTGCCCTCGGCTGTGCGGAAGGCGCCGGCGTTGAACACCGTGGTATCCTCCTTCTGCTCCACGCGTGCCAGCACGGCTTTGACCACGGCAGCACGTAGGGCAATGTCTTCGCCCTTGAGCTCGAGCGTACCCAAGTGCAGACTATCGGGGTCGGTGGGAAGATCGATGGCTTTCACGATGCTCGGCAGACCGATATAGCTCACTTTGAGGGCAAACCGCCCGCTTTGTGGGACGGTGAGGGCAAATCGGCCCAGCGAGTCGGTCACCGCTCCTGCCGCCAGCGTACTGTCGGGCAGTTGGAGCAAACGCACGGTGGCCATCTCGATGGGGCGTGCCTCTCGGGCGCTCACCACGGTGCCGTCCACGTGGGTGGTGCGCTGTGCTGCGAGGGCGAGGGTGACGAGCAGGAAGGCGAAAGTCAAGAATTTACGTTTTGTCATGAGTCTGTGTTGTTGTGTTGTGAGGTCTTGTGTTGTATAGGAGGAGCGTCGCCGCGGGGAGTGAGGTGGTGGAGTTTTCTACATGATGAAAATGAGTTTTCACCGTGTAGAAAACAATCTTTCAACACGTTGAAAATGTCTTTTCACCGTGTTGAAAACTCCACTGCGTCCCATCTGCACCGTCGGCATCCACGGAGTGAGACCGCCGGAAGCCTTGCTGTGGCGAGAGGGGAGGATTGCAAATGTACGCAATTTCGACCATTTATTCCCGAAACCGCCACGCGAAGCGCTGCAAAAGTCGATGAAACCACTTTTTTTGAAGACGAAACCGCCGCTGTCTCTCCTTTTTTGTCTAACTTTGTGGCAATCAAATCCTCTTGCGCTATGCCTAAATATGCCAACTACATTGCCAAAATCGAAATCAAGAGTCTGTGGAGCGGCCACAAGCACATCGTGTGGACCCTCTCGCCGAGTGTCAATGTGCTCAGTGGGAAGAACGGCGCAGGCAAAAGCACCATCTTAGCCCGACTTGTGCAGCACATCAGTGGATTAGCCCCCAGTGGTGCCATTCGTGGCGGAACGCATTTGGGTGTGGAGGTCGACTTCTCGCCTTCCGATGCCGATTGCATCCGCTACGACATCATCCGCTCCTTCGACCGGCAGCTGGTAGCGGCCGACCACATCTCCACCCTTTCCGATGGGCGCATTTCGACCGAACTCGATTGGCAGCTCTATCAGCTCCAGCGCCGTTACCTTGACTATCAGGTCAATGTGGGCAACCGCATGATTGCCCTCCTCACCAGCGGACACCCTGAAGCCCGAGAGAGAGCGGCGGAGGCTTCGGCGGCCAAACAGCAGTTTCTCGATTTGGTTGATGACCTTTTTTCTGAAACCGGAAAGCGCATCGACCGCGAGAGTAACGAGCTGCGGTTTTACCAGTATGACGAGGTGATTTCGCCCTACATCCTTTCGTCCGGCGAAAAACAAATGCTCATCATCCTCCTCACCACCCTCACCCAAGACCGCCAACCTTACGTTCTCTTCATGGACGAACCCGAGGTGAGCCTGCATTTCGACTGGCAGAAACGACTCATCTCGATGGTGCGCATGCTCAACCCTAATGCGCAAATTATTCTTACCACGCATTCGCCGGCTGTGATTATGGACGGGTGGGAAGATACCGTCACCGAGGTTTCCGACATCACTGTCTAAATGCTTCGCCCCATGTCTCGCTCATCGTCCCACCTCACTACCCACCTCAATTCGGCCTATATCTCTGCTGCCAACCGTTTGCAGAGCCGAGCGTCGCGCCATAAAATTGTGGTCTATGTCGAGAGCTACGACGACATTTTCTTTTGGAACGACCTCCTCACACTGATTGAAGACGACCGCGTTGAATTTGAGGTGATGCTCCCCTCTCGCACCTCCTTGGGGCGCGGCAAGAAAATCGCGCTTTCCAATCGGCTCGGCCCTCACATGATAGCCTGTGTCGATGCCGACTACGACTACCTCATGCAGGGAGCCACACCCACCAGCACCTTGCTCTGCACCTCTCCTTTCGTGCTCCACACTCATGTCTATTCCATCGAGAATTTCCAGTGCTACGCCGCTACGCTCCACAACGTCTGCGTGATGGCCACGCTCAACGATCGGCATCTTTTCGATTTTGAAAGTTTTATGACGAGATTCTCCGAAATCGTTTTCCCTCTCTTGGTGTGGAATGTGTGGTGCTATAAGTATGGCGTGTTCAGCCAATTCTCTCTTTCCGACTTTGCCGCGGTGGTCGAATTGCGCCGCATCAATTTTCATCATCCGGAGGAGACGCTTGAGCAACTACGCCATCGTGTCAATAAGAAAATCAACTGGCTGCAACATCGCTTTCCACAAGGACGAATGACCTACAAACCGCTGCGTGAGCAAATCGTTGCCCTCGGTGTAACACCTGCTACGGCCTATCTCTATATGCGTGGGCACGACTTGGTAGATGTGGTGGTCGGCCCGCTCCTTAGCGGAGTGTGCGATGCCCTGCGGCGCGATCGTGAGCGCGACATCACCCGTTTGGCCTGCCACAACGTGCAGAAGCAAAACGAATTGGCCTCCTATCGCCACGCCATTGCACCTTATGACGAAATGCTGCGTAAGCACACCGCCTATCACACCGCGCCGGAGTTTGAACACCTGCTCCAACTGGCACGCGACATTGCTCGACAAGCCCTCCGTCAGGCACACCCTAACTAAACCGCCCCTATGCCTCTCTTTTCCATTATTGTCCTTTCTACGCTCGTTCTTTATTTTCTCCTTTTGATGGGCGTGTCCCGATGGGGCACACGCCGCACCGATGCCACTTCCAACGAAGCCTTTTTCCGTGCCCACCGCCGTGCCCCGTGGCCGCTCGTAGCTGTGGGGATGATTGCCGGCAGCATCTCAGGCGTTACGCTCATCAGTGTGCCGGGATGGGTGGCCGGCATCGGTATGACCTATCTGCAAATGTGTATGGGTTACATTTTGGGCTATGTGGCCGTGGCCTTTCTCCTTCTTCCGCTCTACTATCGTCTGAATCTCACCAGCATCTATGCCTATCTCGGGCAACGCTTCGGACTCACTGCCCACCGCACTGGTGCCCTCTTTTTTCTTCTGAGCAAACTCACGGGCGCAGCGGCACGTCTTTATTTGGCCACCCTCGTGCTGCACACCTTTGTGGCGGCTCCGCTCGGCATTCCTCTCCCGCTCACCACAGCCGTCTGTCTTCTGCTGATATGGGCATACACCCGGCGTTCGGGACAAGCCGGACTGCTCTACACCGATGTGTTCCAAACCCTCATGCTCCTTCTTGCTCTGGTCGGTATCACTGCCGCCACACTCCACGCTCTCCGGATTTCTCCTGTCGAAGCGTGGCGCATCATTGCCGACAGCCCTATGAGCCGCGTTTTTGAATGGGACGCAGGCAGCACACAATCCTTTTGGCGGCAATTCGTCAGCGGAATCTTTATCGTTATTGTGATGACGGGGCTGGATCAGGATATGATGCAGAAAAATCTCACCTGCCGCGATCTTCCTTCTGCTCAAAAGGATATGTGCCTCTACGGCCTTACCTTTCTTCCCATCAATGCCCTCTTGCTCGCTCTCGGCGTCTTGTTCTATCATCTCGCTGCGCTCCACGGCATTTCCCTGCCTGCCAAGGCCGACCAACTACTCCCCACGCTCATTGTCAGCGGCCAACTTGGGATGTGGGTCATCGTTCCGTTCAGCATCGGCATCGTGGCCGCAGCCTTTTCAGCTGCCGATGGTGCCCTCACCGCCCTTACCACCAGCGTCTGCATCGACTTCTTCCGCCGTCCTGACGATCAGCGTTTGCGTCGGCGTGTCCATTTTGTCATCGCCCTGCTTTGTTACCTCTGCCTCTTGCTCTTCCACGCCGTCGGACGGGGCAGCATCATCAACACCATCTTTGTGCTGGCCTCCTATACCTACGGCCCGCTCCTCGGCCTTTTCTTCTATGGGCTTTACACCCGCCGCCAGGTGTGCGACCGTTGGGTGCCCCTTGTGGCTGTGCTTGCACCCACGCTCTGTCTCGCCCTCGACCACTATGCCCCTCTTTGGTGGAACTATACTTTTGGCTACGAACTTCTTCTTCTGAATGGGGCGCTTACGGCTTTCGGCCTTTGGCTGTTGCGGAAGCCGAAAGTGACCGCGCTCGCTGTGAGATGATAAGTAGGTGTTCAAAATAGAGAATATTCTACAATTAAGATAGCAACCTCCCCAAACTTGAAACCCATCTTTCATCATGATACGTAACCTTCTTTTAGTAGCCCTTGGCGGTGGTTTGGGTAGCGCAGTGCGCTACCTCATCGCTCGCATCTGGCCGTTGGCACTTACGGGCAGTTTTCCTCTTCCCACGCTTTTGGCCAATGTCGTGGGGTGCTTGCTCATCGGGTTTCTCACCACATGGCTCGGAAAGGCACTGGGCGGTAGCGAGTCGCTGCATCTCCTGCTGGCGGTGGGCTTCTGCGGCGGACTTACTACATTTAGTACCTTCATCAACGAAAGCGCAACGCTGCTGCACCTCGGCAATCTGCTGCTTTGCGCGCTCTATTTAGGGCTGAGTGTTGCTTTGGGTTTCGTGGCGCTCTTCGTCGGGATTGAGTGCGCAAAAATAATCTGAGAACCACAAAATATGAAAGAAAAGTCAATCATCTCCCATCAAATCGGCGGACAAACATTCTTTGAAATCAACTCGGAGAATCAAGTCACCCTTTATTCTTAATTTGGCAAAAGATAATGGACAAAAATAGCATATTACAATACAAATCATCGTTCGACAGTATCGTCCGATATATTGAAAGCGATGATGCAGAAGAACAAGTAGAAGTGTGGTTTGCACGCGAACTGCAAACGATATTAGGCTATGCGCGCTGGGAAAACTTTCTCGTTGCCATACACCGTGCAGTAGATTCGTGTAAAACGCAGAATATCAATGTCGAGGATCATTTTCGTGAGGTCACGAAAATGATAGAAATAGGCAAAGGTGGAAAACGAGAAGTCGCGGATTTTATGCTTACCCGCTATGCCTGCTATCTTATCGCTCAAAACGGCGACCCAAAGAAAGAAGAAATAGCCTTCGCTCAAAGCTACTTTGCCGTACAAACACGAAAAGCTGAATTGATAGAAGAGCGACTAAACCTACTATCTCGCTTGGAAACCCGCGACAAACTAAGAGCCGCAGAAAAACAATTGTCGCAGAACATATATCAGCGAGGCGTTGATGACAAAGGCTTCGGGCGCATACGCTCCAAAGGCGACACGGCACTTTTCGGAGGACACACCACCGAAGATATGAAAAACCGACTGGGCGTGAAGCCTAACAGACCGTTGGCAGACTTTCTGCCCACCCTTACCATAGCCGCCAAGAACCTTGCCACGGAAATGACCAACTACAATGTAGAAAACAAAGACCTGCACGGAGAACAGCCCATTACGCACGAACACATCCAAAACAACCAAAGTGTGCGTGATATGTTGGGACAGCGTGGCATCAAGCCTGAAGAGCTTCCACCGGCAGAAGATATTAAGAAATTGGAACGCAAGGTGGCGCGAGACGAGAAAAAGATGGAACAAGCTTCGCAAAAACTTCCGAAGAATAAGTAAAAGGTTAAGTAGGTGAGTACCAGTGTTAAGAATGACGAGTTATCTCACTTGTCGCTGTAAAATAATTAGATGTTCACAAAAACAACAAAACATGAAAGAAAAGTCTGTCATCTCTCATCAAATCGGCGGACAAACATTCCTTGAAATCAACTCGGAAGGTCAATTCGTCAACAATGTGCAAGATGCCCTAGACCTGTTCGGTGAACTCTTTGGGCGATATTACGATGGAATTATCCTCCATGAAGGGAGTTTCACCCCTCGCTTCTTCGACTTGAAAACCAAGTTTGCAGGCGAAATCCTTCAAAAATTTTCTAACTATCGCGTCCGTCTCGCTATTGTCGGTGATTGGTTGAAATATACCAGCCATAGTTTCGCCGCTTTCATCGTCGAAAGTAACAGAGGACGCATGGTAAACTTCACCACCTCGACCGAAGAGGCCGTTTCATTATTATCAAGATACAAGTAAAACTATGGAAAGAAAGACCTTCGAAACTGAGCGCCTCTTGCTACGCCCCTGGCAGGAAAGCGATGCCGAAGCGCTGTACAAGTATGCCGCCAATCCCAACGTCGGGCCGATTGCAGGCTGGCCGCCACACACAAGCGTTGAAAACAGCCGAGAAATAATCAAAACCGTCCTCTCGGGCGAAGAATCCTACGCTGTTGTATTGAAAGAAACCAGTGAACCCATTGGCAGCATTGGAATAATGACCGCAAGAAGCGAAATTCACACTGTGAAGATTTCAGACACTGAATGCGAGATTGGTTATTGGATTGGTGAACCCTACTGGGGACAAGGATTGATTCCCGAAGCCATACGCGAAATACTTCGTCACGCCTTCGAGGATTTGCATCTTTCTTCCGTTTGGTGCGGTTATTACGACGGCAATGAAAAATCGCGTCGTGCACAAGAGAAATGCGGATTCATTTACAGTCATACAGAAGACAATAAACCTGTTCTATTGTTGAACGAGGTTCGCACGGAGCATTTTACCAAAATTACTTTCAACGATTGGAAAAACCATGGCTTGTAACCCCGATTTTGTACAATACGTAGCCGATCAATGTGCCGGTGCCGGCGAAATCGCTACCAAAAAGATGTTTGGCGGCTACTGCATTTATTGCAATGGCAAGATCTTTGGGCTCATTTGCAACGATGGGCTGTATATAAAACCCACTGAACCCGGCCGCGCCTTGCTACGCACAGAGGAGATGCGGCCACCCTATCCCGATGCAAAAGATTATTTTTATATCGCCGATGTTGAAGACCGCGACTACCTCGCCGCGCTTGTTCGAGCCACCTGTCGGGCCCTCCCCGAACCGAAGCCCAAGAAAAGAAAGGTGAAGTGAGGAGCTGTACCCTTTTTTCCCGCCCCCGCTTCCTCTCTATTCTTTCCTTTCGCCTCCTTCGCGCGCACGCGCGTATACACTATAATATTGTGTGCAAATTGCCTTCACTCCTTCACCGATGGGGGAGAGGGGTTGAAAATCAGGGGAATAGGGGTGAAGGCAAGGTGAAGGGAAAGAGTGAAGATATAGAGGTGAAAAGCAAAGGTTGTAAAGGCGAATCAGGTTGTTGTGAGGTGTTTTTCTGTGGGTGGTGAAGGCAGTGAAGGCAAAAAACGTGGGATTATAG
>NZ_JACSUD010000018.1 GCF_014385435.1 Alloprevotella sp. Lung230 | reverse complement strand
TCCTTGCCTGCCTGTCCGTCCTCATAGCCCTGCGCATAGCCGCGACGATAGGCTTCGGCATAGTTGCGGCGCTGGGCAGCTGTGGGAAATTGGGAGGTTTCGTCGTAGGAAAGTCGCTCGTCGCCGGTCACACCATCTTCCAGTCCGGCAAAGTAGCCATCTTCGTAGCCGGCATCGGAGGGGATGCGCGTGTCGGTGGCAAGAGAGTCGTCATCGGCCGCGGAATTGTCGTCAAGGTGGAGGGCCGGAGTGAGTTCGGGTGCGGCAGTGGTGTCGGGCGTGGCGATGCGAGAGAGGCTGTCGCGACGGGCGGCATGTTCGGGAGAGAGGGGAACGTCGGACGATTTTTTCAGAAAGAGGATGAGCCCGACGGCAATCAGTGCTATCGTTCCAAAAATGAGGGCACGGAGAATGCTTTCAAGGCGATCGGGGTGTGGCATGGTGAGAGAGCGGAAAAATGGGAAAAGAAGGTGATGTGAAAAGCAGAGGAAAAAGGCGGTCGGTGTCAGCGGCGCTTGCGTCCGGCATCAATGCGCAGGAAGATGAACAGGAGCAGGGTGAAGCCCCAGAGGGACGAACCGCCGTAGGAGAAGAACGGCAGCGGAATACCGATGACGGGGGCAAGCCCTGTGACCATCCCAATGTTGATGAAGACGTGGAAGAGAAGGATGGAGAGCACCGAATAGCCAAAGACGCGGCCGAAAGTGGTGGGCTGTCGTTCGGCCAGCACGACAAGTCGCAAGATGAGCGCGAGAAAGAGGAGGAGTACAGCACTGGCGCCGAGAAAACCTTCTTCTTCGCCGACGGTGCAGAAGATGAAGTCGGTGTCTTGTTCGGGCACGTAGTCGAGTTTGGTCTGCGTGCCGTTCATAAAGCCTTTTCCACGCAAGCCCCCTGAACCGATGGCAATCTTCGACTGATTGACGTTGTAGGAGGCATCGCGGTCTTCTTCGACCCCGAGGAGCACCTTGATTCGTGTGCGCTGGTAGTCCTTGAGGACGTTGTTGAGCGCATAGTCGGAAGCGTAGAGGAAGCCCACACTCCCGATAGAGAAAATGGAGATGAGCAAAAATGTTCTGACACGCTGCCCGAGCCACTGCGTACCGAGGTAGGCGATGAGGAGCGCCATTCCGCCGATTTGCACCCACGAGATGTCGAAGGGGAATAAGAGTGCACTCACGCCCCAGGGGAGGAAATTGAGCACCAGTCCGAAGAGCAGGACGCGGCGGGCGTGTTCGGGCTGCCGCGGGCAATAGATACGGAGCATGCCGTAGGTGAAAATCCAGATGAGCGACATGACCACGTATTCGCCCACGGAGCCGGTGGTGCCGGGGAGGAGGGTTTCGCCATAGCCGATGCCGACGACAAAATAGAGCACCGCGGCCACCGCCACAAAAAGGATGGCGCCCGGCATCCCCTCACGATAGAACATGAGGAAGAAGGCAAAATAAACCAGAGCCGACCCCGTCTCCTTCTGCAAGACGATGAGGGCGAGGGGAAGCAGCACGAAGCCGGCGGCTCTGATCAGATTGCGCCGCACGTTGAGGGTAAATCCGTTTTGATTGAGAAGTTTGGCGACCATGAGGGCCGTGGCGCACTTGGCAAACTCCGCAGGTTGGAGACTGACGGGACCTAAGGAAATCCAAGACTTCGACCCCTTGATGTCGTGAGCAATGAAGGGAGTGACGAAGAGCACGAGCATCATGACCCAATAGAAGAGGTCGGCCAGCATGTCGAAGTAGTGGTCGTCGAACATGAGGATAATCATGCCCAAACCGAGGGAACAGCCGATCCAGAGCAACTGCTTTCCGGCGCGAGAGTCGAACGAGAAGAAGTTCATTTCACCGAAACTGTGGCTGGCCCCGCACACACTGATCCACCCGAAGGCGAGCAGGAGCAGAAAGATGAGCAGCACCCATCCGTCGGCACGAAAAGCAGGGTTGATGTGGTTGGATTGCGACATAAGTAGGTGTTCAAAATTGGAGAGAGGCAGAGGCCGATTCAGCGTTCGGCACTGCCGTAGTTGATGCGTCGGGCTTGGAAAGCAGCCGCTTTGACTTGAGAGTGGGGGGAGAGTTTCCCGGTGAGGTATTGCTCCATGATGAGACTGCCGATGGGCACGGCAAAGTCAGCGCCAAAACCCCCATTTTCGATGTAGACGCAGAGGGCGATGCGCGGGTTGTTCATCGGAGCGAAGCCCATAAAGGCCGAGTGGTCGTGGCCGCGATTTTGTGCAGTCCCCGTTTTTCCGCACACCTCCCATCCCGGCAGGTCTGCTCCGCGGCAAGTGCCGCCCAGCACCGCGCGCCGCATGCCGGCCACGGCATAGTTGTACCAACGAGGGGCGACCATCGTGCGATGGGGGCGGGTGTAGAGGGTGTCGATGCACTCCCCCTGGACGCTGTGGGCGATGTGGGGGACGTAGAAGTGACCGCGGTTGGCAATGGTAGCGGCCAGATTGGCAATCTGCAGCGGAGTGGCGGTGACCTCCCCTTGTCCGATGGAGATGGAGATGATGGTCAGTGCGTTCCACGACTTTTTGTAGGCTTTGTCGTAATAGGCCGCGTTGGGAATCATGCCGCGGCGCTCTCCGGGGAGGTCCACCCCGAGTTTGTAGCCATAGCCCATGGAGACGACCTGGTCTTTCCAACGCGTCATGGCCGCTTGCACCGACCCATACTTCTGCCGGTTGCCGAGCATGCGCAGCAAGTTCCAGCAGAAATAGGCGTTGCAGGAAGTACCGATGGCAGGAACGAGATTGATGGGCGAGGCGTGGCCGTGACAACCCACGTGAAGCCCCTTGTAGTTGAACCCATGGTGACAGGGAAAGGCCACTTGCGGATTGATAGAACCCTCTTGCAGTCCGAGGAGGGCCTGTGTGATTTTGAAGGTCGAGCCCGGCGGATAGGTGCCGCTGATGGCCCGATTGAGGAGAGGGCGTCGGGGGTCGCGCATCAGTTGCTGATGATGCTTTCCGCGGTCGCGTCCCACCATGGTGCGGGGGTCGTAAGTGGGCGCAGAAGCCATACAGAGGATTTCACCCGTAGCCGGTTCGATGGCCACAATCGCCCCGAGTTTGCCTTCGAGCAGACGTTCGGCGAGTTGTTGTGTTTTGAGGTCGATGCCGAGGGAGAGGTTGCGCCCGGGACGAGCTTCGCGGTCGAACGCTCCATTTTTATATCGCCCTTGTGTGCGACCGTGGACGTCGCGAAGCATGATGCGCATTCCTTTCTCCCCGCGCAACACCTTTTCATAGGAGCGTTCCACCCCAAGTTTGCCGATGAAGTCGCCGCTGCGGTAGTAGCTGTCGCTGTCGACATCGGCCTGCGACACTTCGCCCACATCGCCCAGAATGTGCGCTCCGATGCCTTGGGCGTAGCGCCGCACAGAGCGCTTTTCGGCCGAGAAGCCTCGGAAGCGGAACAGTTTTTCCTTGAACATCGAAAACTCTCCCGCCGGGATTTGACTCATGAAGAGCTGCGGCGTGTTGCGAGAATAACCCACATTCTTTTTGGAGTCTTTGATTTCGGCCATGCGTGCGATGTACTCCTCGCGAGTGATGCCCACCGTCCGGCAGAAGTCGAGGGTGTCCACCCCGCGCTGGTCCTGCATGGTGACGAGGATGTTGTAGGAAGGTTCGTTGTAGACGAGCAGTGTGCCGTGGCGGTCGGTGATGAGTCCGCGCGAGGGATAGATGATTTCCTTTCGGAAGGCGTTGGAGTCGGCACTTTTCCGATAGTCGTCGCTCATGAGTTGGAGGGTGAAAAGGCGCACAATATAGACAAGAACGATGGCTATTGCCACCGCTCCTACTACATATTTTCGCTTTTCAAAACTATAATCTTTGGGCATACGGACTAAGGACTAACGGGGCGAGCGCGAGAGGCGCACCCGCTCAGTGGCGGCGATGAAAATGAGGGTGAGGAGGGTCGACCCGACGATGTTGAGCAGCAGGGTGAGGGGGTGGAAGAAAGAGAAGTTTTCGAGACAGAAAAACAGCGTCGTGTGCACCAGTGTAATCAAGGTGGCATAGCGAAGGAATGTCCCCCACTTCATCGTGCGTACTGAAGGTGCAAACTCATCGTCGCGCTGATCGGCGGGCGTAAAGAGATTGAGCACCGGCGGAGTGATGAGTCCGATAAAGGTGGTGGTAGCCGCCGCTTCTCCGATGGTGGAAGAAAAGACATCGACCGTCAGTCCGAGCAGAAACCCCAGCGCCACGTAGACCCATCGCGCCGTGTGGTTGGGCAGGATGAGCAAGAGGTAGAAATAAGGCATAGGAGTGGCGTAGCCCACGATGTGGATGTGGTTGAACACCAACACTTGGAGGGCCAGCAGAAGAAGAAACCAAAAAGCGCGCGTCAGGAAGTCTTGCAACATAGCAACGAAGAGAAAGGAAGAAGAGACCGCTCCCCGATGCCTTCAAGGCAGAAGCTGTGAAGGGGGCAGTCGGAGGGAAAGGTGAGGATGAAGGGAGAGCGAATGGGGACGCCTTGATGTTTCACCTTAGCAAAAAGAAAAGTCCATCTCAAAGGCCAACGCGGTTCGCCTTTGAGATAGATTTAGGGGGAAGGACGAAGGGCGAGTTTATTTCGCCAGCCCATTGTTGGCGATGAGCCATTCGGCAATCTGCACGGCATTGAGCGCTGCGCCCTTCTTGATTTGGTCGGAGACCAGCCAGAAGGTGAGTCCGTTGGGATTGGCCAAATCTTCGCGGATGCGTCCCACGTAGACATCGTTGCAACCGGCGAGGAAGAGCGGCATGGGATAGTCGCGTTCGGCAGGGTTGTCCTGCAAGGTCAGGCCTTCGCCGCCGGTGATGGCAGCACGTACCTCTTCGATCGTGAGGGGACGCTCCGTCTCCACCCAAATGGCTTCGGAATGGGAGCGCATCACCGGCACACGCACACAAGTGGCGCTCACCTCGATGTCGGAGTGCATGATTTTCTTCGTCTCGTGGTACATCTTCATCTCCTCCTTCGTGTAGCCGTTTTCGGTGAAGACGTCAATCTGTGGAATGACATTGTAGGCCAGTTGGTAGGCAAACTTTGAGACGGTGGGCTGCTCGCCACGCACAAGTTGTGCGGTCTGCGTTTCGAGTTCGGTCATAGCTGCTGCACCGGCTCCAGAGGCGGCTTGATAGGAGGCCACGTGGACACGGCGAATGTGGCTGAGGCGTTCGATGGCTTGAAGGGCAACGACCATCATGATGGTGGTGCAGTTGGGGTTGGCAATGATGCCACGCGGACGATTGAGGGCATCGGCAGCGTTGCACTCGGGTACCACCAACGGCACATCGGGATCCATACGAAAGGCCGAGGTGTTGTCGATCATCACGGCGCCATGGCGTGTGATGTCTTCCGCAAACTCCTGACTTGTTCCTCCTCCGGCACTGGTGAAGGCGATATCGATGTCTTTGAAGCCGTCGGTATCGTGGCGAAGTTCGCGCACAACGATGTCCTTATCTCGAAAGCGGTAAGTCGTTCCGGCACTACGGCTCGAACCGAAGAGGCGAAGTTCGTCAATGGGAAAATTGCGTTCGGCCAGTACGCGAAGAAATTCTTGGCCCACGGCGCCACTGGCGCCCACGATGGCTACGTTCATTGAAATGGATGAGTGATTTGAATGATGTTGAGGAGCAAAAAAGGAGTAAAGACAATCCGCTTCCTATCCAAAGGATAGATTTTGCGATACGGCTTCTGCTCCGAAAGCCCTTTGTGTGCTGCAAAATTATAACTTTCTGCGCTATTAGTGGGCACTATTGCGAAGTTTTTTGCTAATTTTGTAGGCGAAATCCTGTTTACTCTCGTGCTCACGCCCTTTTTTTGCATGCCCAACTTTTATATTCCCATCACCGACCCCACGTGGATTTTCTTTCTCGTGCTGAGCATCGTCCTTTTTGCGCCGATGATTCTCGAGCGTCTGCGTCTTCCCTCCATCGTGGGGATGATTGTGGCGGGTGTGGTGATTGGGCCTTACGGTTTGCATGTGTTGGAGCGCGATGCGTCGTTTGAGATTTTCGGTAAAGTTGGGCTTTACTACATCATGTTTCTCGCCTCACTGGAGATGAATCTGGTCGATGTCTGGAAAAACCGCAACAGTGCGCTGGGCTTTGGCCTGCTCTCCTTTGCCCTCCCCTTTGCCGTAGGCGTGGGCGTGAACCTTTCCGTGCTCAACATGACCTTGCCCGCCGCCATCCTCGTGGCGTCGATGTATGCCGCCCACACCCTGCTCACTTACCCCATCGTGATGCGTTGGGGGCTCTCCCGCCATCGTGCCGTGGGCATTGCCGTAGGAGGTACCATCATCACCAACATCCTCACGCTCTTGGTGCTGGCGGTGGTGGGGGGTATGTTCCGCCCCGATGCCGACAGTTTCAATCTGGCGCTGTTGGTGGGAAAAGTGTGTCTGACAGGCGGCCTGATTGCGTGGTCGTTTCCGCGCATCTGCCGCTGGTTCTTCCGTCGTTTGGACGACAGCATCGTGCAATATATCTTTGTACTGGCACTCGTGTTCTTGGCTGCCGGTTTGATGGAATGGGTCGGTATGGAAGGCATCTTAGGCGCGTTTCTCGTGGGCTTGGTGCTCAATCGTGAAATTCCCCCTGCCGGCCCTTTGATGAACCATATCGAATTTGTCGGCAATGCACTTTTCATTCCCTATTTCCTCATCGGTGTGGGCATGCTCATCAATGTGCAGACGATGCTCACAGGTTGGCAGGTCTTTTTCATTGCCGGAGTGATGTTGCTCACCGGTACCGGTGGCAAATGGCTTTCCGCCCGACTCTCGCAGCGGCTTTTTCGCTGGTCGAAGGCAGAAGGCAGCATTGTTGTGGGACTTTCCACCGCTCGTGCAGCGGCCACACTCGCCATCGCCCTCGTGGGCTACGACATCATCATGCCCGATGGATCTCATCTCTTGGGCGACTCCATTCTCAACGCCTCGATGCTGCTCATCTTAGGGTCATGCCTCATCGCCTCGATGACCACCGAGCGTGCCGCTCACCACATCGTGCTTTCGGGCGAGGCAAAGCAGGAAAGTTCGGGCGAAGCCAAAGACACCCTCCTCGTAGCACTCCACAACCCACGCACGCTCATCCCGATGGTCAACCTGGCCTTGATGCTCCGCACCCCCTCCGCCACTGCCCAACTCACCGCAGTTTCGGTCATCTTGGGCGATGATGCCAACGTACGCTCCGAAGCACAGAAGCAATTGGACTACGCCGCAAAAATGGCCGCTGCCATCAATGTGCGCATGCAGACCCACTGCCGCTGGTCGGTCAATCCCGTGACCGGCATTGTCCATGCTGCCAAAGAAAGCGAGGCCTCCGACATTCTCATCGGCCTCCACCAAAAAGTCACCATCGGCGAAACCTTCTACGGCAAGTTTGCCACCGACCTCCTGGCCGCTGCCGGCCAACAGATTCTCCTCTATCGGCCGCTTGTGCCCATCTACAGCCTCCGTCGTCTCCATGTCGTGGTGCCACGCAAAGCCGAGTTCGATCCAGGTTTCCGACATTGGTGTCACCGTGTGGCCACGCTTTCTGCCCAGATCAGCGCCCGCCTCTCCGTCTACAGCGGCAGCACCACCCTCGATGCCGTGCGCAACATGTGGCGCACACAGCACCACACCGTCGAAGCCGACTATCACGACTACTCCTCGTGGAACGATTTCCTCCCCTTGGCCGAACGCCTCCGTCCCGACCACCTCGTGGTGTTCATCGCGGCCCACAAGGGGATGCCGTCCTACCATCGCTACATCGAAACCATTCCTCAACAAGTGGAGCGCTACTTTTCAGCACGCTCCACGCTGATCATCTTCCCCGCTCGTCCCGGTGGTGCGGCCAATGCTGTCGCCGACCTTCGCAGCGGTATTTCGGTCATGCAGAAATAGTTCTCTGCCTCACTTCACCTCCACTCCAACCGCATGATACACCTTCACAATATCCACAAGTCCTTTGGCAATCTTCATGTGCTTAAAGGCATCGATTTGACCATCAACAAAGGTGAAATCGTGAGCATCGTCGGCCCCTCTGGCGCGGGCAAAACCACCCTCCTCCAAGTCATGGGCACGCTCTATCGCCCCGATGAAGGAACGATTGAGATGGTCGGCACCGACATCACCCGTCTCTCCAAAAGTGCGCTCTCGAAGTTTCGCAATCGGCACATTGGTTTCATTTTCCAGTTCCACCAGCTGCTTCCGGAATTTACCGCCCTCGAAAACGTGATGATACCCGCCCTCATCGCCGGAACATCGCGCTCGGCGGCCAAGGCACGCGCCCTCGAACTGCTCCAGTACCTCGATCTCAGCGCTCGCACCGATCACAAACCGGCGGCGCTTTCGGGTGGCGAAAAGCAACGTGTGGCCGTGGCGCGCGCGCTGATGAACGAGCCGGACATCATTCTGGCCGATGAGCCTACGGGCTCACTCGACTCCCGCAACCGCCAAGAACTCCAAGAACTCTTCTTCCGTCTGCGGCGCGACATGGGGCAGACGTTCGTCATCGTCACCCACGACGAGGAACTGGCCCGGCTGGCCGACCGCTGCATCCACATCGTCGACGGCATCGTACGTCCCGAAGAATGCCCCGAAGCCGCTCCCACCGACAACACGCCCGAAGCCCTCTAAACCGAACGCATTATGATCAATCTCGGACAACACAACACCCTTACCATCACCCGATTTACCGACCACGGCGCTTATGTCGACGGCGGCGAATTGGGCGAAATCCTCATCCCCAAAGCCTATGTCCGCCCCGAAATGCGTCCCGGCGACACGCTCTCCCTCTTTGTCTACCTCGACCAGCAGGAGCGGCTCGTGGCTACCACTGAAACCCCACTGGCCGAGGAGGGCGACTTTGCCTTTTTGGAAGTGGCGTGGGTCAACGAACATGGCGCCTTTCTCAACTGGGGTGTGATGAAAGACCTTTTCGTGCCTTTCCGCGAACAAAAGCGGACGATGGAAGTGGGCGAAAGTTACATCGTGCGCATTTACGTCGATGCCCAAACCCAACGTCTGGCCGCCACGGCCAAGGTGGAGCGCTTTCTGCAACCTGCTCGAATGAACGAGTACCATCGCGGCGAAGAGGTAGACCTTTTGGTGTGGCAGCGCACCCAACTCGGATTGAAGGTCATTGTCAATGGTCGCCACGCCGGCTTGATTTACAACGACGAACTCTATGCGCCCGAACCCCGCACCGGTCACCGCCTTCGGGGCAGCGTAGTGTCCGTTCGCCCCGATGGTCGCCTTGACATCTCCCTCCAGCGTTTGGGAAAGGGGCGCTTCCGCGATTTTGCCGACACCCTTCTCGAAGCCCTCGAAGAGGCCGACGGCTTCCTCCCCTTCACCGATCATAGCGATGCCGACGCCATTGCCGAACGCTTCTCGGTGTCGAAGAAAACTTTCAAGCGCGCCGTCGGTACGCTCTATCGCAACCGCCTTATCACCCTCCACGACGAGGGCATCCGCCTCGTTCGTAAGGCGTAAGCCACAAGGCCGTTCAGCTGCCCATACGGCGGCGGTTTTCTCCCCCGTCCAATCGAGTTGAATTTACCTCAGAGATAGTTTTTTCTACCTCAGAGATAAAAAAAATTACCTCTGAGGTAAATTTTTCTATCTCCTATCTTTTTTTGAGGCCTTCCCACAGAAGGTGTTTTCCTCCTTATTTTCGTCATGATTTATCCCGCTCGGCTTCACACTCGCCTGCGCTCCACCACTCCCGAAGGGCAGCAGGACGAAATCGTCCAAACCTACCGCGCCATGGTCGCCCTCCGCGACAACGGCACTTGGTCGCTCCGTTACACCGATACCGAAAATCACGGACAGACGGCTTTGCAAGGTGCGCCGCAATGGATGTCCATTTCACGCGATGGCGACACCCGTTCGCGTCTTCTTTTTCGTGTGGGGGAGCGTTTGGAAAGCGTTTACGTCAGTCCGATGGGTGAATTTCAAATGCACACCCATACCACCCTTTTCAATGCTACAGTCGAAGCGGAACAAGGGCGCGTGGAACTCCACTACGAACTCTTCCTCTCCGACAGCCTTGCCGCACAAAACGAATTGGAAGTGTGGTGGGAGCGACAAACGTAGATTTTACGGCTTTTTTGATAGGAAAATTTGTCGCATCAGCCGACTTTCATTATATTTGCATTCATAGCGCTGGGTGCGAAGGAGTCCCCTTCCATATCCTTTTTACCCATACTCACAGCGGTGACAAGATGCTCTTGGAACTCCGCCCGATATAATCCCCTCAATCCCCCTCCCCACCATGCAAGACATTCAAAACTACATTGCCGAGAACGAACCCCGTTTTCTCGAAGAACTCTTTTCGCTCATCCGCATCCCCAGCATCAGTGCGCACCCTGAGCGCAAACCCGATATTGAGCGCTGTGCAGAGCGTTGGAAAGAGTTGCTCCTCGAAGCCGGTGCCGACACCGTCGAAGTGATGCCTTCCGATGGCAACCCTTTGGTTTATGGCGAAAAGCACGTGAGCGATGATGCCCCTACGGTGCTGGTGTATGCCCACTACGATGTGATGCCTGCCGAACCTTTAGAATTGTGGCACTCCAAGCCCTTCGAACCCGAAGTGCGGGAAGACCGGATTTGGGCGCGTGGGGCAGACGACGACAAAGGTCAGTCGTTCATTCAAGTCAAAGCTTTTGAATACCTCGTGCGCCACAACCTTTTGCGCCACAATGTGAAGTTTATTTTTGAGGGTGAGGAAGAAATCGGCAGCCCTTCGTTGGCCGCCTTCTTAGAGCGCCACCGCGACCTCCTCAAATGCGATGTCATTCTCGTCAGCGACACCTCGATGCTCGCTCCCGACCTCCCCTCGCTCACCACCGGTTTGCGCGGTTTGGCCTATTGGGAAATCGAAGTGACAGGCCCCAACCGCGACCTCCACTCCGGACACTTTGGCGGTGCCGTGGCCAATCCGGCGCTTGTGCTGTGTGAGATGTTGGCCAAAATCGTGGACGAACGCGGCCGCATCACCATTCCCCACTTCTACGACGATGTCGAAGAACTTTCTGCCGAAGAACGCGCGATGATAGCCGCCATTCCCTTTGATGAAGAGGCTTACAAGCGCTCTATCGATGTAGATGCCGTGCGCGGCGAAGAGGGCTATTCCACCATCGAACGCAACGCCTGCCGTCCCTCGTTCGACATCTGCGGCATCTGGAGCGGTTATCAAGGCGAAGGTTCTAAGACCGTGCTACCCTCCAAAGCCTATGCCAAAGTGAGCTGCCGCCTCGTGCCCCACCAGCAACACGAGAAAATTCAGCAGCTCTTCACCGACTACATCACCAAAATGGCACCCGATTGTGTGCGCGTCAAAGTGACACCGATGCACGGCGGCGAAGGCTATGTCTGCCCCATCACCCTCCCCGCCTACAAAGCCGCCGAAGAAGGCTTCATCCAAGCCTTTGGCAAGCGTCCCTTGGCGGTGCGTCGCGGAGGAAGCATTCCCATCATCAGCGACTTTGAACGTGTGTTGGGTGTCAAGACGGTGCTGATGGGCTTCGGCCTTGAGCGCAACGCCATCCATTCGCCCAACGAAAACTTCAGCCTCGACATCTTCCGCAAGGGCATTGCCGCCGTTGTGGGCTTCCACTTGAATTATCAAGGATAAATCTCCCTTTGTTTGCTCTCTTGTCGGCTTTTTCCGAGCCGGCAGGAGAGTCGTTCTGTTTCGGTGCAGACTCCCTGCACCTCACCTCCCTCTCTTCTCATGCACCTCAACCACAAATTTTTGAAAGGAGTGGGCATCGCCCTCCTTGTGCCGATTATCCTCGTCTTGCTGCTCGTTGTTGCCGTCTATCTTCCGCCCATCCAGCGATGGGCGGTGGACAAAGCGGCCGACACGATGGGCCAAAAGATGGGACTGACGGTGAGTGTGGGCAGCGTCCGCCTCACCCCCTTTCTCGACCTGCGCCTACAGAACGTGACCGCTCTCGACGAAGGGCAAGACACCGTGCTGCACACCACCGACCTGCTGCTCGATGTGGCCTTCGCCCCTCTTTTTGAAGGACGTGCCGACATCGAAGGCTTTCAGTTGCGCGGGGCGCGGATTGACACCAAAAGTTTTGTGCCTGATGCGCGCATCAGCGGACGTGTGGGCGAACTCTCAGCCGTGGCGCACGGTGTGGCGTGGAAACAAGAATTGGTACATCTCGACCGTGCCTTGTTGGCCGATGCCAACTTACAGATAACACTTTCCGACACGGCCAAAAAAGACACCACCTCCACGCCCAACAAATGGGTGATTGAGGTGGTGCAGGCTCGGTTGCGCAACACCGCGCTGCAACTCACGATGCCCGGCGACTCGATGCATGTGTCGGCCTCGCTGGCCGATGCGCTTCTGCAAGACGGACGTTTTGATTTGGGCAAACCCTATTACGCTTTTCGACAGCTGAAAATTCGTGAAGGGGCGGCCATGATGAATCAAGCACGTAGCCCTCTGCCTCAAGCCGCGCTTTTCGATTTGCGCCACCTGAATGTGGGCATCGACACCCTCAGCTACGACCAAGCGGGACGCTTACAACTCCACGTTTCACAACTGGCTTTTGAAGAACAACTGCGCCGGCTCTCCGTGGCGCATTTAGGTGGTCGCGTCTATCTCGACTCCGCACGCGTCAGTCTGCCTGCGCTTCGCCTGCGCACTCCGCAGTCGGAACTCAATGCCCAAGTCGAAATGGAATGGGCGGCTCTCAAACCCGAAGGTAAGGGTACGATGCATCTGCAACTGGAAGGTGCCGTTTCGCCCAACGATATTTTGGCAGCGGCACGGGGAAATATGAGTGCGCAGGAATGGCAGCAACTCTCCACGATGATGCACGACGGACTTCCCCAATCGCCCATCCGCCTGCAAGCCGAGGTGCAAGGCAATGTCGGCAATCTCGCCATCCGCCGCGCACAACTTCAACTGCCCGATATGTTGCAGTTTGAAGTCAATGGTTATCTGAAAAATCTCCTTCTCGACCGGCGCAGCGGCCATCTCAACTACGACCTCCGCACCCGCCATTTGCAACGTCTTGAACGCCTCCTGCCCCCCTCGGCACGGAGCAGCATACGCCTACCCGAAGGTTTGGAATGGGCAGGTGTGTTGGATTTCCAACGCAATGACTATCGCACGCAATTCCGCATCGACCTCGGTCGCGGAAGGCTCACCGGTCGCGCTGCCGTAGGGCTCGACAGCGAACGCTACGAGGCGATGCTCCAATTCACACGCCTCCCCCTCGGCCACTTCCTTAAAGGGCAACCGCTCTCGCCCTTCACCGGTCGTCTGAGTGCTTCCGGACGTGGGTTTACCATACCTGCCGTCCGCTCCAATCTCGTGGCGAAAGCTCACATTCAGCAGTTGCGCTACGACAAGTATCCTCTCGATGGCTTCCACCTCCAAGCGCGGATGCGGGGCACAGATGCCGTAGTCGATTTCGCGGCTCACAATCCTCTCCTCAAGGCATCGGGCAATGTGGTGGCCCACCTGGCGCGCGGCTACAATGCCGATGTCGATATCGCCGTCGAAGAGGCCGACTTGCACCGCTTGGCCGAAATCAAAGATACCCTCGCTGTGGGCCTCCACTTCAAAGGCCATCTGCAAAGTTCGGCCGACTTCAAGCGCTTCTTCACACAAGGGGAGTTCGGCAGCATCCGCCTGCTCACCCCCGACCAAAGTTTTCTCTTCAAGGACGTCGATTTCGCCTTCCGCACGGCTCCCGACACCACCACGGCCCAACTCTGCACCGGCGATCTCAATTTCCGATTTTCAGCAGCCGGCGACCTGCCCCGTCTCAGCCGACAGTCCGACCGTCTCGTGCACCTCGTCACGCAGCAAATCCGACACCGCGACATCGACCAGGAGGCGCTGAAACGGGTGCTCCCCGACCTTTCGCTCCGCCTCGATGCCGGCACCGACAACTTGCTGGCCGGCTTCCTCCGCTATCGCGGCTACGACCTCACCTCGCTCACCGCCCGACTCGAATCCAACGCCCGGACGGGGCTCAACGGACGCCTCGCGATGGGAAAAGTCAAAGCCGGCGCCCTGCTCCTCGACACCATCCACGTCGACCTCACCCACGACGCAGAGGGGGTGAAACTCCTCGGCGTGGTACACAACAACCAGCGCACCAATCCCAATCCCTTCAATGCACAAGTCAAGTCCTACCTCTTCGAACGCGGACTGGGTGTCGAACTCGTCTTTGCCGATGGCAAGGGCGATGTCGGACTCAATCTGGGTGCAAAGGTCGAACTTGCCGATGGAGGCTACAACATCCATCTCTACCCCGACACCCCCATCGTGGCCTACCGGAAGTTTGCCGTCAACAACGACAATTTCATCTTCCTCGGCGACAACCGACAAATTCGTGCCGACGTTCGCCTGCTGGCCGACGACGGCACCGGACTGCAAATCCACAGCGAGGGAAACGACGCTGCGAAAAACGACATTTCTGTGAGTATCAAGGACCTCAACCTGCACGAGCTCTCCAATGTACTCCCCTATCTGCCGCAACTCGGCGGACGCCTCAACGGCGACTTCCACCTCATCGACAATCACAAGACCATTTCGGCCATGGGCAATGTCGAAGCACGCGACTTTGCCTACGAAGGCACGCCCATCGGCAACTTGGGCGGCGAACTTGTCTACATGCCCAAATCCGACAGCGAGCACTATGCCGATGCCTTCATCCGCTTCAACGGTGAGGAGGTGGCCGAGGTGAGCGGCTCTTACTTCACCACCGGACAAGGGGCTTTTGAAGGAAAAGCACGTCTCAAGCATTTCCCCCTCAAACTCGTCAGCAGTTTCATGGCCGACACCGGTTTTGCCCTGCGCGGCACTGCCGAAGGGGAATTTACCCTCTCGGGCGCTCTCGATGCCCCCGTGATGAACGGCAGCCTCGATCTCGACAAGGCCCACCTTTACAGCAATGTCTACGGCATCGACTTTGAGATGGACGAACGCCCACTCGTGTTCTACAACTCCCGCCTCGTCTTTGAGGACTATCTCCTCAGTTCCAAAGGCGGAAATGCCCTCACCATCAACGGCGATGTCGACATGACTCGCTTGGAAGCCATCGGTCTCAACTTTGCGCTGGATGCCAAAAACTTTGCCCTCATCAATGCCAAGCGCAGCAGCGGTTCGCTCGTCTTTGGCAAGGTCTACAGCAACTTCACCGGCACCGTCAAGGGCACGCTCGATCGTATCGTGGTGCGCGGTGGGCTCGACATCCTCAGCAACACCGACGTCACCTACATTCTCACCAATTCACCCCTCACTGTCAAGGACGAACTGGCCGATTTGGTGACCTTCACCGATTTCAGCGACACCCTCGCCACTACTCCACCCGAAGAAAAAGCCACCTCGGCCATCGACATTCTGCTGGGCATCAACATCAAATCCGGTGCGCGCTTCTTGTGCAACCTCTCCCCGAATGGCGACAGCTACGTTGACTTGTCGGGCAACGGCAGACTGACCTTCCGCATGAACCAACAGGGCGAAATGCGCGTCACCGGGCGCCTCACGCTCGACGAGGGCAAGATGAACTACGAGCTTCCCGTCATTCCGCTGCGCACCTTCACCCTAGTCGGCGGCTCATACGTGGAATTCAAAGGAAACCCGATGAATCCCACCCTCAACATCACCGCCACCGACCACGTCAAAACCACCATCACCGAAAACGACCGACAGCGCACGGTCAACTTCATTGCAGGTGTAAAAATCACGCGCTCACTCGAAGACATGGGTCTCCAATTCACCATCGAAGCGCCCGACGACCTTTCCATTCAGAACCAACTCACCTCCATGAGCGAGGAAGACCGCGGCAAGGCGGCCGTAGCCCTGATGGCCACCGGCATGTACATCAACGACGACAACCTCTCCACCGGTGGTTTGAAAGCCTCCAACGCCCTCAATGCCTTCTTGCAGAGTGAAATCCAAAACATCGCCGGCAAGGCTCTTTCGACCATCGACCTCTCCTTCGGGATGGAAAACGGCACATCGGCTTCCGGTGCCTCTACGACCGACTACAACTTCCAGTTTTCCAAGCGCTTCATGAACAACCGCATGCGCCTCATCGTGGGCGGAAAGGTGTCCACCGGCAGCGACGCCACCACCAGCACCCAGTCCTTCATCGACAACATCGCCCTCGAATACCGCCTCGATGCCGGCAGCACACGCTACGTGCGTGTCTTCTACGACCGCGATGCGCAAGACCCGCTTGAAGGTTCGCTCATGAAGACCGGCGCCGGCATCGTGTTGCGCCGCAAGAGCGACCGCATCGGCGACCTCTTCCTCCTCCGTCGCAAAAAGAACAATTCTCCCAACGCTGCAACCTCTGCCCAATGAAAATCTCCCTTTCCTGTGTCCTCCTCATCGGTCTCGCCCTGACGCTGGCGGCCTGCTCCACCACCGAGCACCTGCCCGAAGGCGAACAGCTCTACACGGGCATCAAGCGCATCCACTACGAAACACCACGCACGCCCATCAAGAAGAAGACGGCCAAAGCCGTGACCGACAGTACCGGGGTCATCACAGCCATCGCCGATGCCGTTGAGACCATCGACCAAGCCATCAAAGGTGAAACACGCCCCGCACTCTCCCTTGCCGAACTCCAAGCCCGCGACCCGAAAACACTCACCAAGGCCGAACGTCGCTATCTCCGCACGCAGGAGAAGGCCGAGCGCCGCACCATGACGCAAGCCAAGACGGAGGTCGACGCCGTACTGGCTTATGCGCCCAATGGAGCGCTCTTCGGCTCTTCGTCCATCACTTCGCCGTGGAAGTTCGGCCTCTGGACCTACAATCGCTACGTCAACTCTCACACCATCTTTGGCCGCTGGATGTTTCGCACCTTTGCCGAAGCCCCGGTGCTCATCTCCAATGTCGCCCCGCAAACACGCACCAAGGTGGCCAACAACACCCTTCACAGTTTCGGCTATCTCAACAGCACGGTCAATTACGAAGTACTCTCACAGCGCAACCCCAAGAAGGCAAAAATCGCCTACACTCTTCGTCCCGGTCAGCTCTTCTACCTCGATTCCATCGAATACCGCGGTTTTGACTCCACGGCCGACAGCCTCCTCCGCGCCACACGCGCTGAACGCCTCCTCCGCCGCGGCGATGCCTTCAACACGCGCAATCTCGCCGGCGAACAGGCGCGCATCGAAACGCTCATGCGCAACAACGGTTACTATTACTACACCGCCGGCATCACCACCTTTGCTGCCGACACCACGGCGCATCCTGGATTTGTACAGCTCCGCGTTCAGCCTAATCCCACCCGCAAGGCCAACACGCGCCGCCCATGGTACATCGGCCGCACCTACATCAACATCCGCAACCTCGACAACGATCCGCTCGAAGGCACCATGGTTCACCACGACCTCAGTTTTGCCTACCCTGGGAAACGCTTCCCCATCTACCCCAGTCTTTGGCGACGCGCCATCGCCCACTTCCAAGGCGACCGCTACAGCCTGGCCGACCAAAAAGCCACCTTCGAGCGCCTCTATGCCATGGGCATCTTCTCCAGCATGGACATCGACTATGTGCCGAGCGACACGTCTGCAACCTGCGACACCCTCAATCTCCACATCAATGCCGTCTTAGCACGCTCCTACGATTCCTCTTTTGAGATGAATGCCACGCTCAAGAGCAACCAGCAGGTCGGCCCCGGTGTCAGCTACGAACTTTCCAAACTCAATGCTTTCCGCGCCGGCGAGACCATATCGGGAAAACTCTTCGGCAGCTATGAGTGGCAGCTCGGCAACGGTCGCAACGGCGGCAACTCCCTGCTCAACAGTTTTGAGTTGGGCACGAAGTTCAACCTGAAATATCCGCGTCTGCTGCTCCCTTGGGACACCAGCCGATGGCGCGAACGACAACGGCAGAAGTGGCGTCGGGAGTATGAAAAAGCCCGTCTTCTGAATCCGACAATTCAACCCTTCCGGTTTGGCAACACCCACCCCATTGTAGGAAGCACCACTTTCTCTCTCAATGCCGATTGGCGCAACCGTTCGGGCTTCTTCCAAATCATTTCCACAGGAGCCGATGTAGTCTACAAGTGGAGTCGACATCCGCAGTTGCAGCACGAACTCTCGGTGTTCTCTATCGAATACAACCGGCTGGTGAACACCACCTTTGCCTTCGACTCCATCACCAATGCCAACCCCGCCCTCTACGTGTCGATGCGCAACCAGTTCGTCCCCTCCGTCGGCTACACCTTGACCTATCGCTCTCCGGCGGCCGACCCTCATCCCCTGCTCGTGCAGGCGAGTGTCAAGGAAGCGGGCAACCTCCTCGCCGGCGTTTATGCCCTCGCCGGCCGCCCTTGGTCTGAGGCCGACAAGCACCTCCTCGGATCTCCCTTTGCCCAGTTTGTCAAAGCCACCCTTGAAGCCCGCTACACGCGTCGCCTCAGTTCGCGCTTCCAGCTCGCCACCCGCTTCTTTGCCGGTGCCGTCTATAGTTACGGCAATAGTAGTCGTGCGCCCTATGGCGAACAGTTCTACGTCGGCGGTGCCAATTCCGTCCGGGCCTTCTCTGCCCGCACCGTAGGCCCCGGCGGCTACTATGCCCCACGCTCGCGCTACTCCTACATCGACCAGACGGGCGATCTCAAACTCGAAGCCAACGCCGAACTTCGTGCCCGCCTCTTCGGTTCGCTCCACGGTGCTGTCTTCCTCGATGCGGGCAACGTGTGGCTCATGAAACCCGACCCCATGCGCCCCGATGGCGAAATCTCACTCAGCAACTTGAAGCGCGTGGCCGTGGGTACCGGTGCCGGGCTGCGTTACGATCTCCAATATCTCGTGGTGCGCTTCGATGTCGGTGTCGGATTGCACACCCCCTACGACACCTCAAAAGATGGGTTCTTCAACATTCTCTATGGAAAGGACCGCTTTGCCTTCCACTTTGCCATCGGCTACCCCTTCTGATCTCCTCTGCCGCGCCTCTCGCGCGTGCGTATACACTACATATAGTGCTTGCAAATTGCCTTCACTCCTTCACCGATAGGGGAGAGAACCTGAAAATCAAGAACATAGGGGTGAAGGCAAAGGTGAAAGCAAAGGACAGAAATGATGGCGAGGGTGAAGGCAGTGAAGGCAAAAAACAACACTATTATAGTGTATGCGCGTACGCACACGCGCGCGAGGAAGAAAGGAAGAAAGGGAGAAAGGAAGAAAAGAAGGAGGTCCGCATCTCATTCTCGTTCCCTCCCTCTCAACCGGCTCACGCTCAACTACGAAGGAGGCGCATTCCACGATTTCCCACTGCATCTCATCTACCTCAGAGGTAGTTTTTTCTTCCTCTGAGGTAAATCAAATTATCTCTGAGGTAAATCAAACGACCTCGGAAGTAAGTTGTTTCAAGATGATGCGGCACACATTGGGCGGATGCCTGCCGCGCTTCTCGTGGTGAGATAGACGTCCGCAAAAGGGTGAAATTTCAAAATCGAAATTTCGGTAGGTTTTTCAAAACCCAACTTTGAGAAAACGTTCATAATGTGATAAATTCCATCGAAAGAAGTGATATTTTCGTTTTTAATTGCTATCTTTGTCATGTCAGATTTTTGCTTACTTGTTATGTTTGCAGCACCAAGATAGGTGAAATTTCTGACATATCCAAGTGTTTTGAGAACTTTGTTTCTCAGGCACTTGGAGTTCTCACAAGAATTTATGCTGCGGAATTAAGGAAAGACATGACACATCAAGAACTCTACCAAGAATTGCTAAATCCTAAATCTGATTTAGTATACCCTTTTAAATATGATAATGAAAGTAAGGACTATTTTGATTATTGGAGTAGTTTAGTTGAGAAGTATAAAAAAAAGATTGATGATCTTAGTGATGAAAGTCTAAAGACTCTGAATAAGGCATTTGAAAAAGCATTAGTAGGGTATGAGGAATATATGCCAACGAAAAGGCATAATTTTAAAGCAGATTTTGATAAGATTTACAGTACAATACAAAGAGCATTAAAATCATGCTATATGAATTACTATGAAGATGCATATGAATTATTGCGTGCTTTCTTTGTAAGTGATGATTTTTTTTATTTGAAGATGCTTCCAAGAACAATTATTGAGAAGTATAATGTCTTTTCTAGAATACGACTAGATTTTAAGCCAAGCGAGGGTAAAGGACAAGATGGTGACTTATTCCATCTCCCACTTCAGTTACGTCACAAAGTAGCTTCCACTAGGTATGGCTTCTTAGGCTATCCTGTCTTCTATCTTGCTGGAAGTTTAGAAACTGCTTGGTACGAAATGAACTGCCCTGATATCAACTCCTTTTCTTATGCAAAATTTAAAACTACAAAGGCATTAAGCTTTTTAGATTTAGGTTACCCTATCGATAAGAATCCAGCAGACTGGGAGTATTATAGCTTTTTAGTTTTCTACCCTTTAATAATGGGATGTCTAATATCTGTAAAACATCCACAAGACCCTTTTAAACCCGAATATGTGCTACCGCAGCTTATGACGAAAATTATCAGAGAAATGCCTCAAGAGGGTAGTCCAGAAAACGGTGAACCTTCAACGAATAAGGGGTTTGCGGGCATTGTGTATATGTCTACAAAAAGCCCACACATAGATAACTTACATGATCTGTCATTACGCAATTTTGCTCTATTTCCTCGAAATACAATATGTCGCGAAGGCTATGATAGCAGATACCTATCTCCTATGTTCAAAATGACAGATATAAAAACTTTTTCTCATTCGAGTGAAAGTCTTTCAGAAGAAGATTCGTTGGAAGTTATAAAAGAGATTGACAACGATTCGTCGAAAGACGAATTTCACTCTATTAATGTTACATTGATACAATAAGGGCTTGCTTTTCTTTGTATATATATAAAATACTGATAGTGAAAGAAAATAAAGAAATAAGCCTTACCCTCTAATCCCTCTCCGAGTGAAGAGGGGCGTAATCGCCGAGGTATCCCAATGGTTCTAAAATCGTTAATTTAATTAAGATAGAAAGAGATAGGTGAAAGTTTTTATATAAATGTAGTAATACCTCAATTCCGCAGCATTATTCCTTGTGAGGTACTTTTATATATTGAAGTGACATTTTTGGGATTTATCCATTGATATGGGGATTTTCTGGGGTTCTTGGTTCTTGCATATTCATGAAATCCCCCACCCAAACCAATGGGGAAGTATGAAAAGCCACAAAAAATGATGTTTATTCAATGAAGATCTCAGAGTAGTAGGTTTTATTTGTATATAGGTTTAGAACGTTCTGTCTTCCCGTTCGCACCCATTTTGCTGGCACGCTGACAAAATGTAGGATAAAGGCTTTCAGCCTGCTTGTCTTTTTCAACGGCTTGACCTTTTCGCTAATATGACGGACGAGATAGAGATAGAAGTTCTTCAGCATGGCGGTAACCATCATGAAAACTATGTTCTCAGCCATAAAGGAAAAGGGCAGATGCGACCATCCGAAGTCATTGTTCTGTATGTCGAAGTTCTTTTCGCTTACTCCACGCTCATTATAAAACGTCCATAATGTGATAAATTCCACCGAAAGAAGTGATATTCTCGTTTTTAATTGCTACCTTTGTTATGTCAAATTTTTGCTTACTTGTTATGTTTGCAGCACCAAGATAGGTGAAATTTCTGACATATCCAAGTGTTTTGAGAACTTTGTTTCTCAGGCACTTGGAGTTCTCACAAGAACTTATGCTGCGGAATTAAGGTATCCATTAAAATTCATACCTCCGTAAACGGATTAAACGTTTAATACAAAAAAGACGAAAGAAGATATTCGAGAAGTGTCGGTGCCTTTGTCGTTGGTCGTACCATAATTCTTTTACGTTTTAGAACTTTGGGGTAGTCTTTTTCTTCTTTGGTTTCGGCTCCGGCAGTTCCTCTCTGTTGCCGTTCAGCCAACGCCTGAATATGATTGTTTCCTCGTATTCATGAATCATGAACACAATGGGAAGCAGCATGGGTAGTTCAATATCTCTCATCATCATTTCAGTATTAAAAGAAGCTGCCCGCCTGTTCGGTGTCTGTTGTCATTCGCCGATAGACACGCCCCCTGCTGTCAGCCTCGAAAAGGGGAACGTCCAGTTTTCCGTATTCAAAGCCATTGTCTGTTAGCAGACTCTCTTCACACAAATATCCTTTTATACGACCGAACACATGTTTGACACCATCAAACGTAACTATTCGCTCTGTGATAGGCTCGCATTCTATCACGAACGAGGCTCCGTTAATCAGTGGGGCATTCACCGTCAGGCTTTTACCGAACGTGAGTCCGGTACCTTCCGTTTTGTCTGCCTTCCGATTGTTAGAGACCATCCCTGCACGTTCTATGGCGTGTAAATATGCAGTTGGCAAAAAGTTGATGCAATACCCTTTGATAGTCTCTATTCTCTGTGCCAAATACGAACCGGCGTGCATACCCATGACAAAAGTATCGCCCAGACTGTAAGACGAAGACAGTGTGGAGAGCTTAACACTACCGTCCTCGCCGTAATAAGATACGATGAAGACTGGATAGCAAGGATAAAACTTTTTAGACTTTAACTTGACTTTCATGTTTTGTGTATTTTACGTCTGTATATTTACTAATTGTGCCATAACCTCCATAATTCTTTTACGTTTTAGAACTTTGGGGTAGTCTTTTTCTTCTTGGGTTTCTCCGGCAGTTCCTCATAGGTTGCCCGGGCGAGCGAGGAGAGATACTGCCGGTCGTCTACATCGGCGATGTAGAAATAGTTTTTCGCCCCATCGTACGGTGGTCGGAGCTCTTCGCTCCGAAGCAGTTTGCGCCCTGCCTCTGTCGGTTTCAGATAGAGACGGTCGTCGCAGATAAGTCCGAAAATCTTGCCGTTGCAATAGATGCCATAGTCGCCGAACATCTTCCTGACAGTTATTTCACCGGCTTCGGAGCATTGGTCGGCGATATACTGTACAAAATCTTGATTACATGCCATTTTTGAGAGTCTTTTATTATATACTATTTTGTATCGAGGCAATATTTATTCTGCCTTATAATCGGTTATACCCAATCTGTTTCCCGACGGGTCGTCGAACTCCGCAGCCCACCCCGTCTTTATACGGAACGGTTCCGAAAGAAACTTTACGCCGCAGTCTTTCAGCTTCAGGTAAATCTCCCTTACGTCTTCCACCTCCAACCAAACGGCAGGCTTGGCATCGGGAAACTTTTTAAGGTCTTTAAGGATAATGGCAGGTTCGTCGTCCCCCACCCGGTAGGCAATCATGCCCATCTGCGAAAAGTCGAACTTCATTTCGAGCATTAGCACCTCACCATAAAACCGCCGTGCTTCCTCCATATCCCTGACGGTAACGAAATAATTGTCTGTCTTCATACGCTCATCATTTTGGGTTTCTATTCGCAAAGATATAGAATTTTCTTGGAAAGCAAATACTCTTCCGACAGTAATTCCATGTAAATCCTCAATTCCGCAGCATTATTCCTTGTGAGATACTTTTATATATTGAAGTGACATTTTTGGGATTTATCCATTGATATGGGGATTTTCTGGGGTTCTTGGTTCTTGCATAGACATGAAATCTCCCACCCAAACCAATGGGGAAGTATGAAAAGCCACAAAGAAATGATGTAAATTCCACCGAGAGAAGTGATATTCTCGTTTTTAATTGCTACCTTTGTCATGTCTGATTTTTGCTTACTTGTTCTGTTTGCAGCACCAAGATAGGTGAAATTTCTGGTATATCCAAGTGTTTTGAGGACTTTGTTTCTCTCAGGCACTTGGAGTTATCACAAGAATTTATGCTGCGGAATTAAGGGAATAATAATTGGGGCTCTCATGGCAACTGCTGTGATGGGCATTCAAGCACAAAAGAATATGGAAAGGAAAGAAATCAAGCAGACCGCAGGACGTACCGCCCTCGGAGAGTTCGCACCGGAATTTGCTCATCTCAACGATGACATTCTTTTCGGTGAAGTGTGGAACCGTCAGGAAGAGATGAGCCTGCATGACCGCTCGCTTACCACAATTCTCTCACTCGTGGCGCAAGGCATCACCGACTCATCGCTCAAATATCACCTGAACACTGCCAAAGCCAATGGCGTGACCCGACAGGAATTTTCGGAGATGATCACTCACGCCGCTTTCTATGTAGGCTGGCCTAAGGCATGGGCGGTGTTCAACATGGCCAAGGAGGTGTGGACTTCAGACATACAGACCAAAGAAGAATTTCAGGCAAGCACACCCTATCCCATTGGCGAGCCTAACACGGGCTATGCCAAATACTTCATAGGGCTGAGTTATCTCGCTCCGATGGAGGCTGACAAGGGGGGCGTGGTAAATGTAACGTTTGAACCCCGTTGCCGCAACAACTGGCACATTCATCACAAAGCCGTTCAGGTGCTCATCTGCGTTGCCGGCCGTGGCTGGTACCAAGAGTGGGGCAAGGCGGCTGTGGAGCTTCGCCCCGGTGTTGTCATCGCCATCCCCGAGGGCGTGAAACACTGGCACGGAGCCGCCAGAGACAGTTGGATGCAGCACCTGACTTACAATACTCACGTTGAGGATGGCTCATCGAACGAATGGTTGGAATCTGTGACTGATGACATCTACGACAAACTCAAATAAGGCATTGCTTTTCCTATAACCCCAATTCGGGACGTACTTTTTGCTCCGCAGCGTGCATTTTCTCTCCGAAAATTTGGTCATTTGCCCAAAACTCTCTATCTTTGCACCGCTTTTAGGGCAAAAATCTTTTTTTGTTCGACAATGGCTGCCGAAATAGCTCAGTTGGTAGAGCGACGCATTCGTAATGCGTAGGTCACGAGTTCGAGTCTCGTTTTCGGCTCTCAGACTTCAAGATACTTCCTCATTCTTGAAGTCTTTTTATTTTTCCTCGATACAAAAACCCAAAAACAAATCCCCTCGGCGTCCGAACTTCGGAGACCGAGGGGAGCTTTGTATGGAAGCGCGTTCGCTTCATTTTTTGAAGGGCTTGCGCCAAGTGCAACCTTCGCGCCAGCGGGAGCAACCGTAGGCGGTGTGACCCTTGATGACCTTGCCCTCGCCGCACTCCGGGCATTTGCTTCCCTCGCGCACCACCTTGCGCTTGGGCTTGGCGGGGGCATCGGGGGACGTGTTTGGGATATTGGGCGCTTCGAGGTTGGTCGCAGCGATGCGGCGGTTGGAATTGTCGGCCAGCACCTGCTGCACAATGTCGGCTACCATCTGCTTGAGTTCATCGACAAACTGCCGAGCGGAATACTCGTGGCGTTCGATTTTTCGGAGTTTGTTTTCCCAAATGCCGGTGAGTTCGGCACTTTTCAGGAGTTCTTCTTTGATGAGGCCGATGAGCTCTACGCCGGTGGGGGTGGCTTCCAGACTTTTGCGTTGCTGGCGGATGTAGCCGCGGCGGTAGAGTGTCTGGATGATGGCGGCGCGGGTGGAGGGACGGCCGATGCCGTTTTCTTTCAGCACATCGCGCAAGGCTTCATCATCGACGTTGCGCCCGGCCGTCTCCATGGCGCGAAGCAGTGTGGCTTCGGTGTAAGGCTTGGGCGGGGTGGTCTCCTTTTGGGTCAAGGTCGGGGTGTGTTCGCCCGTTTCACCCTTCCGAAATTCGGGGAGGGTGCGCTCTTCCTCGGCGCGTGTCGCCTGGGCGTCGTCATCGGGTTTGTCCTTTTGGAAGACAGCGCGCCAGCCGGGATCGAGGATGAGTTTGCCGGTGGCGCGAAAGGGGATGTCGGCCGCCGTCCCATCGACAGTGGTAGTGGCAAAGCGGCAGTCGGGATAGAACACGGCGATGAAACGGCGCGCCACGAGGTCGTAGACATTGCGCTGGAGGTCGGTGAGCGCACGAGGGGCAACGCCGGTGGGGATGATGGCGTGGTGGTCGGTCACCTTGGAGGAGTCGAACACTTTTTTCGATTTCTTCAACTGCGCGCCGCGGAGCGGTTGGAGGAGTTCGCCGTAGGTGTCGGCAATGCCGTTGAGGATGGCTTTGCACTTGGGATAGACATCGTCGGGCAGGAAGGTGGTGTCGACGCGGGGGTAGGTGGTGAGTTTGTTTTCGTAGAGTTGCTGGATGATTTGCAGGGTTTGTTCAGCCCCATAACCATACTTTTTGTTGCACTCCACTTGGAGAGAGGTAAGGTCGAAAAGACGCGGGGGCGCCTCCGAACCTTTCTTTTTCGTCACCTCGGTCACGGTGAAAGGTGTCCCTTCGATGGCTTGCAGAGCGGCCTGCGCTTCCTCGCGGTTGGTGAACCCTCGTTTGGCAGCGCCTTTCTGGGGCGTCCCCTCCTCATCGTCGCCCTCCATGCGTGCCGTGAAGGTGGTGTCTCGATAGATGGTGGAGAGCACCCAATAGGGTTCGGGGCGGAAGTTTTGGATTTCGAGTTGGCGATGGACGATGAGGGCCAGCGTGGGGGTCTGCACGCGGCCGATGGAGAGGGGTTGTGCGCCCTTGCGTCGGTTGTTGTCGCCAAACTTCAAGGTGTAGAGGCGCGTGGCGTTCATGCCCAGCAACCAGTCGCCGATGGCACGGCACAGCCCGGCCTCGTAGAGCCCTTGATAGTCGGCCTGCGGACGGAGGCGGGCGAAGCCCTCACGGATGGCCTCTTCCGTCATCGAAGAAATCCAAAGGCGTTCGACGGGGCATTGGGCCTGCGTCTTCTGGAGCACCCATCGCTGGATGAGTTCGCCCTCCTGGCCGGCATCACCGCAGTTGACGATGCGGTCGGCCGCGAGGAAGAGTTTTTCGATGACGCCAAACTGCTCCTCCACTCCCTCTTTGAGACGGATGCCGAAGCGGGTAGGCACCATGGGGAGCGCTCCGAGCGACCAGGTTTTCCAGTAGGGCGTGTATTCTTCAGGGTTCTTGAGTTCGCAAAGGTGTCCGAAGGTCCACGTCACTTGGTAGCCGTTGCCTTCGTAATAGCCGGCATTGCGCCCCACACGGACGTGGCGGTCGGCCCCGATGATTTTGGCAATATCGGCGGCAACGGAAGGTTTTTCGGCAATGCAAACTATCATAAGTCAGAGGATGAAGGATGAACGAATGGGGAGGCTTCGGGCAAGGGAGCGCGCTCAAATCGGAGCGTTTCGACATCGAAGGTGAGGGCATCTGAGGTGAAAGTACGCCCCAAAATGCCGGCATCGGCAAGGGCTTTTGGTGTCCCTTCGTAGAGTCGGCGGTCGTGGAGCAACCAAAGGCGGTCGGCCAGTTGGAAGGTGATTTCGAGGTCGTGGGTGGAGAGCAGGATGGTCTTCTGTTGCTCCCGGGCGATGCGGCTCAGAAGGCTGAGGGTTTCGACCTTGGCCGGGAAGTCCAGGAAAGCCGTGGGCTCATCGAGCAGGATGAGGGGCGTGGCTTGCGCCAAAGCCCGCGCAATCATGGCACGCTGCCGCTCGCCATCGCTCAGGGTGGTAAGTGGGCGGTCGGCAAAGGAAAGCACACCGCATTCGGCCATGGCAGCTTCCACCACTGCATGGTCGACCGAGCAGAAGCCACCGAGCCACGAGGTGTGCGGTCGCCTCCCCAACGCCACGAGTTGGGTCACGGTGAGGAGAGGAGGCGGGGTGCGGTCGGTGAGGACGAGGGCAAACTCCCGTGCCCGTTGCTGCGAAGAGAGTTGCGCCACCACGCGTTGTCCTACCCGCACTTCGCCGCTCAGCGGTTCGTGCAGTCCGGCCAAGGTGCGCAGCAGGGTGCTTTTCCCACAGCCGTTGCGCCCCACCAAGGCGGTGAGTGTCCCCACGGGGAGTGTGGCGGTGAGGGGAGCGGTGAGGGCGGTCGTGCCGTGCCCGATGGTCAGTTGTTGAAGTTGCAGCATGGTGATGCAAAGTTAGCATTTTTTTGTGGGTCGGGCTTTCCAGTCGAGCTTTTTTCTCATCTCCGCGCTCTTTTGTGGGGTTCGCGCAGTCGTTTGGGGCTGCAGGCCATTTCCCCTGTCTTCCCCTTATACGTCCTTGCCCCACAAAAAAAACGATGCACCGACTTCCGCCGGGGAAATCGGTGCATCGTTCGCATATTTGTCAGTAGGTGCTGCCGGCCGAACTTGTGGCGACAACACGAAAGGGGGCTATCCGAGATACTTGATGAGGATGGAAACATTGGCTTCTTCGCGCAAGCGGCGGAGGGCACGTTCTTTGATTTGGCGCACACGCTCGCGGGTGAGTCCGAGGGAAGTGGCCACTTCTTCGGCCGTCATCTCAGCGCGGCCGATGCCGAAGAGCATTTTCAGCACCAAGCGCTCGCGATCGGTGAGCACTTGCAGGGCGGTGTCGATGTCGGTGGAGAGAGATTCGCGCTCCATGCTGCTGTCGGTGCCGGGTGCGCCATCGTCGGTCATGATGTCAATCATCGTGTTGCTCTCATCGTCCTGAAAAGGTGCATCGACACTCACCTTCTTACCACCGGCATTCAGGCTGTCCTTGATGCGGTCGAGGTCGGTGTCGAGCAGGTCGGCCAACTCCTCGGCGGAAGGACGGCGCTGATACTGCTGCTCAAACTCGGTGCTTGCACGGCTGATTTTCGCCTGCAAACCCACTTGGTTGAGGGGCATGCGCACGATGCGGCTCTGTTCGCTGATGGCTTGCAGGATGCTCTGACGAATCCACCAAACGGCGTAGGAGATGAACTTAAAGCCGCGGGTCTCGTCGAACTTCTGTGCGGCTTTCATCAAGCCGATGTTGCCCTCGTCGATGAGGTCGTTGAGCGACATGCCTTGGTTCTGATACTGCTTCGCCACCGACACCACAAAGCGCAAGTTGGCTTGCACCAAGCGTTTGAGTGCCTCTTCGTCGCCATGGCGGATGCGCTGTGCCAGTTCCACCTCTTCGTCCATGGAGAGGAGTTCCAGACGGCCAATCTCGGTGAGATATTTGTCAATCGCTGCATCACCACGATTGGTAATGCCTTGTGAGATTTTTAGTTGTCGCATACTGATGATTTTTACATTAGGGCACAATAAGCCAATAGACGTGCGAAGATACGAATTTCAGGGAGAAATCCCAAATTTTCTACCTCAAAACACCGAAAATCGTTTTTCTTTTGCACATTTTGCAGCATCGGCTTGCAGATTTGAGCATTTTTAGATAAATTTGAAGGCACATTCTGTCTTCAAGCTTTCTCACTTTTTCATTCCCACCTCGATGAACGACCCTCTTCTTCCTTTTCGCACTTCTGTCCGGCAAATGCTCGACCGACTTTCGGAACGCCTTCCACAGGCCGACTTGGAGCGAATAGAGCAAGCGTTTGAGTTTGCCGCACAAGCTCATGCCGACCAACATCGCAAGACGGGCGAACCCTACATCATGCACCCGGTGGCGGTGGCACGCATCGTGGCCGAAGAGTTCGGCATGGACACCAGTTCTATCATCGCGGCCTTTCTCCACGATGTGGTGGAAGACACGCCCTGCACCAACGACGACATCTGCGCCCGCTTCGGCACGGAAGTGGCTTTTCTCGTGCGGGTGGTCACCAAGCCCAAAGGCAAAGACTGCGGACTGCCCGATTGCAACAAGCAGGAGAACAACTTTCGGCAACTGCTCTACTCCATGCGCCACGACATCCGCGCTGTGCTCATCAAACTGGCCGACCGTCTCCACAACATGCGCACACTGGGCAGTATGCTCCCCGTTAAGCAGATGAAGATTGGAGGCGAAACGGACTTCTTCTATGCGCCTTTTGCCAATCGCCTCGGACTGAACAACCTGCGGCGCGAACTCGAAAACTTGTCGTTCAAATTTCGCTGTTCCGACCGCTACGACCGCTTACAGGCCCTCCTCGATGCCGACATTGCTGCCAACGCTCCACGCCTCGAAGCTTTCACCACCCGCATCCGCGCCATCCTCGCCCACCACGGGCTGGACGTCCGCACCGAAGTGCGCTACCGCCGCCCTTACAGCATCGACCAGCGCATGCGCAAGTCGGGACGCGACTTTGCCCACGTGGAGCACCGCTACATCATTCGCATCATCTACGACCGCACCCGACTCAGCCCCTCCGACAAAAACCGCAACGACAAAGCCATCTGTCTGCGCATCTACGGCGCACTCACCAACCACTTCAAGGAGAAGACGGGCAGTCTGCTCAACTACGTCGACAACCCCAAAGAAAACGGCTACCGGTCGCTCCACATCCAACTCCTCGGTGAGGGTGGCGCATGGGAAGAAGTGCACATCTCTTCAGAAGAAATGGTGAAGCACACCCGCCTGGGACTCATCCTCGATCGCATCGGCGAAAAGGGAGCGAGCGACACCACCCAGGGCGCCAACAGCCTCTTAGGCAAAGATGACCGCCGCTGGATTGACAAGTTTTGCGACCTCCTTGAGGAACTGGCTGAAAACGAGGGCAATGTCCACTTCATGGAGGAGGTTTCAGCCTCCCTTTACAGCGAAGACATCACCATCTACGATGAGCACGGCACGGCCTACAAACTGCCGCAGCAGGCCACCGCACTCGACTTTGCCTTTGAGCGCGGCGAAGGGGAGCACGCCCAATATGCGCGCATCGACGGGCGATTGTCGTCGCTGCAAACCGAGCTCACCCACGGGGCATGCGTGGAAATCTGCACCCATCCCGAAGCTCATCCCCTCCCCCACTGGGTCGACAGCGTGCGTACCTACAAGGCCAAGTGCTACCTCCGCACCTATGCTGCCGAACTCCGCAGCCGGCAGACCAACCGCTGCCCGCATTGTGCCCCGCTGCCGGGACAAGAGGTCATCGGATTTGTCGACGACGCCGGCCACACTACCCTCCACCGCCGCGACTGCCCACTAGCCATCAGTCTTTCGGCCCAACGCGGCGACTCCATTGTCGATGTCGACTTTCTGCCGCAAGCCACGACCACCTATCCCGTCAAAACGCGCATTCGCGCCATCGACCGCTTCCACCTCGTCAGCGACATCGTCGACTGCATCACCAAAGGGCTTCACCTCTCGATGCACTACCTCCACACCGAGGTGGCCGACAACATTGTCGAATGCACCGTCCACTATGCCGTCCACTCTGTCGAAGAACTGCGCACCGCCGTTCGCTCCCTCGGCCGCATTGAGGGCGTCGATGAGGTGTACAAACTTTGAGCGAACACTAAAATCTCTCGACAATACCCTCTCTCCCCTCCTCGAAGCATCACTCCTCTTTACTCTACACTCTACAAAAAATCCCCTCTTTCATCTGCAACGAGATGAAAGAGGGGATTTTTGTATAGAAAGCGCGACAGAAAGCCTATCTTATGCTTCTTTGACTTCGGCAATCTTCTGAGCGAGCATTTCGAGATCGCTTTTGAGAGTGGCGATGCGGCGTTCGATGTCGGCCACGAGGGTGTTGCCGGATTTCGACTTGGAGGTAAGGAAGGTGAGGTTCGTTTCGTAAGTTTGAATCTCGGCCTTCTTGTCGTCATAAGCGCGTTGCAAGCGTTGCAGTTCGCTGCCCCCACTCTGTGCGGCACGGCGGGCGATGCCGTCGATGCGGCGGCGTCCGGCCTCCTTGTGGATGGTGTCGTAGAGCGTGTCGCAGGCCGCGCGATAGGCACGATAGAGTTTTTCCTTTTTGCGGAAAGGCACGTGTCCCACCTCGTTCCACTCGGTTTGGAGGGCCTTGACGTCTTGGTGAAGCTGTTCACTGCCTTCGGCCACCAAACGTTCTAAACGAGCGATGATGTCGAGTTTGCGTGCCATGTTGGCCTCTTCCTCTTCGCGCTGACCGGAATTGGCTTCTTTCTTGCGATCGAAGAAGGTGTTGCAAGCTGTATTGAAACGCTTCCAAATGGCATCGCTCACCTTGTGTGCCACCGGGCCGATGGTCTTCCATTCGGCTTGAAGTGCCACAACGGCTGCAGTCGTAGCGCCCCAATCGGTGCTGTCCTGCAGAGCTTCGGCACGCTCGCAGAGGGCCGTTTTCTTCGCCAGATTCTGTGCCAGACTCTCGCGGAGCGAACGGAAGTATTGTGTTTTGGCGGTGAAAAACTTATCACAAGCCGCACGGAAGCGTTCAAAAATCTCTTGATTGACCTTACGCGGGGTGAAGCCCACTGTCTTCCATTCGTTTTGCAAGCCGATGACGAGTTGCGACATCGCCTCCCATTCGGCCAGCGAGGAGAGTCCATCGAAGGTAAGGGCTTCTACCTGCTCGCAGAGATTGGTTTTCTTAGCGAGGTTTTCCTCTTCCTGCTGTTTGAGGTTGAGGAAGTGGTCTTGATGGCGCTTGTTGACGAGGGTCGATGCCGCTTTGAAGCGCGCCCACACCTCTTCGCGCAGTTCTTTGGCCACAGGTCCGGTCTCGCGGAACTCTTGGTGCAACTTCTGAAGTTGGTGGAAAGCACTAATCACATCTTCCACCTCGGCGAGCTTTTCGGCCGCTTCGCAGAGATGGGTTTTGATTTCGAGATTTTTCTTGAAATCATAGGCCCGCATTTCGTGGTTGATGCGCAGCAAGTCGTAGTATTGCTCCACATTGTGCTGGAAGTTCTTCCACGTTTCCGTCACCTGCTCGGCGGGGATCGTACCGATGGTTTTCCACTCCGCTTGCAATGCCTTGAAGGTATCGTAGTTTTTGTCCACGTCGTCGGGTGCCGCCACCATAGCCTTAATTTCTTCGATGATGGCCAGTTTTCGGTCAAGGTTGCGCCGGCGTTCGGCTTCGAGCTCAGCCGCCGCCTTGGCGCGGTGCTCCTTGATGGTGCTCATGAGTTCCTTAAACTCCTTTTCGAGAGGGTCGGGCTCGGGATTGAAGTCGGCCGCATCACCGCCTTGTGCCACAAATGCTTCGCGTGCGGCAGCACCCTCCTCGTTGTGCAGACGGTAGAAGATGGTGCGCAGCTGGTCGGTGGCGCCGCGGTCGGCCGGCTCACCCTCTTGGAGGTATTGGCGCAGACGCGCGATGACCTCCTCCTTGGTCGCAGGAGCAGGAGCAGTGGCAGGGCGCTCTTCGGCCGTTTCGGCCTGAGGTTGTTCGGCATTTTGCGAAACTTCCGCGGCCTCCATGGCTTCGGATGGCGTTTCGAGAGATGCTTCGGGAGTGGATTCAGGCTCTACGGTGTTTTCACTACTGTTGAGAAGTTCGGGCTGAGCAGGTTGTGCTTCAGTCTGAGCCTCAACCGCTTGTGGTTGAGTGGCAGCTACTTCGAGCTGTGGGGCTTCAATTTCACTCATAAGAGTGTCGGAGTTAAGGGTTTGTGAGATATAAAGAGAGGTTCTGCCTCTACGGAGGAGGCCATATCGCTTGCAAATAAAGCCAAAATAAAGTTATCTACCAAATGTTTTGGCAAAAAAGTGCACAACAAGGAGCATTTTGGGTAGAAATAGCGCAAAAGAGCAGCCCGATGCAGCTCAAATCCATTCGATTTTGCGGAAGAACCAGATGAAGAGGAACGTCACGCCGATGGAGGCCGCGATGATCACGGGGAAGCCGCCTACCCAATGCTCCATGCCGTTGAGGAGGTTCATGCCGAAGATACTGGCAATGAGCGTGGGGAACATCAGAATGATGCTCACCGAAGTCATCGTTTTCATCGTCTGCCCCATGTTGTTGTTGATGATGGCGGCGTAGGTGTCGATGGTCGATTCAAGAATATTGGCGTAGATGTTAGTGGTTTCTCTCGCCTGGCTCATCTCAATGTTGACGTCCTCAATCATGTCCGCATCCAGTTCGTCAACGGGGAGCTTAAACTTCAATTTGGAAAGGAGCGTTTCGTTGCCACGAATGGAGGTGGCAAAGTAAGTCAGGGAGTCCTGCAAGCGCGACAGGTTGATCAGGTCGGCGTTGTTGATGGGACGATCAAGGTCGCGCTTGGCAGCATCGATGATGGTACTGATTTGCTTGAGGCGCTTCAGATACCACACGGCACTCGACAAGAAAAGGCGGAAAACGAGATCTACCGTATCGGTAAATCCCAAACCGCGCTTCTGCTGATAGGACACGAAATCTATCATCATGTTCGTTTCAAAGTGGCACACCGTCACAAAAACATCCTTATTGAGAATGATACCTAACGGAATGGTGGTGTGGGGCGTGCGGCTCTGCGCCTCCTTCAAGTAGGGGATACGCAGGATAATGAGCATCCAGCCCTCGTCATAATCATAACGAGCGCGCTCATCTTTATCTCGAATGTCATCGAGGAAGTAGTCGGGGATTTGCAGTTGGCGGATGAGGAAATCCTCATCATCGGGGGTGGGACAGCTCACTTGTGTCCAGCAGTTGGGCTGCCACTCGTCTTGAGTGCGCAGGCCACGGTGATAGTTCCAGTAAGTACGCATGGGGGCTTGCTTTCTTCTTGCACGAAAAAGGAGAGATGGTGGGGAGGAAGAAAGCCTTGCCTCTTCCTATCCTCGGGAAACGGTCGTATTTTCCGCGTGATAGTCGTCCATTTGGGGTTCAAATTAGGTGCAAACCTCCTGCCGGGGGATGGGGTTTGCGCTGTTTTCGAGTGCAAAAGTAGCGTTTTTTTTTTACTTCACCGCACGTTCGGCCGTCTTTTTACGGCTGCACCGCCTGCGAAAGGCGAAATTCTTTGGGCGACACGCCAGCGTGGAGCTTGAAATACTTACGAAAGGTGAACTGCTCAGGAAAGCCCAGTTCTGCCGCAATCTCTTTGATGCTTCGGCGAGTGTTGGTCAGCAGCGCACGTGCCTGCGTCATCGTCACCATTGCAATCCAAGCCGAGGGCGGCTGCCCTGTTTGCTCTTTGATCAGCGCGGTGAAATGCCCCGTAGAGAAGCCCAGTTCTGCGGCATAAAACTGCACGCTGCGCTCGTGCTTGAAGTTGAGGTTGAGCAACACAAGAAATTGGCTCGCCACGCTGTGCTGTCCGTGCTCCAAATTAGTTTGACTCGCCATCTCGAAACGTTGCGCAAAGCGGCGCAGCGTGTCGAGCATCACCATCTGTATGTGGAGGGAAGACTGCCTTTCCAGCAATGTCCGTTGCAATGGGCTTTCGGTGGTGAGCAACTGCTCCTGCAACTGTCTGCGCCGTGCTTCTTGTTGCAGATACTCCTCGACTTCGGCCTCCACCAATTCAATGCAGGGACGGCGCGGAATGTCCAGTTGCACAATGATGTTTCCCAAACGGTTAAAGACCGGAAACAACACCTCTAAGCGCTCCACAAACCGCACCTCCTCATAGTCCGAAGTTTCCTCCACTACCTCTCCCACCACGATCGGGCTTACCACATAAAGACTTCCGCGCCGCAACGTGTAGGAGCGGCTGTTGATGAGCATCGTGCGCTCGCCCGCCAAACAAAGACAATATCCGGCGCAGTCGGTAGGTTGGATGTTATGGCGCGAAAGCAAACGCTCTATCGCCGTTGGGGAATCGAAAGTCATAAAGAAAGGCGTTAAATCAACATCTACGTACTCGCAAAGATAACAACATCCCACGAGGAAGCAAAGCAAATTCTATTTTTTCTGTTGATATATCCAAGACAATTAAGCATTCCCTCTGCTTCGTCTTTTCCCAACTTCTTATTACCTTTGCAGCGTTTATTTCCAACTTCACAAAAATCACCTTATCTCTCCGCTTCAAAACAAAAAAACATGAAAAGAAAAACGATACTCCTGCTTTTCTGTACCCTCGTCCAATTCCTCTCCGCACAAACCGCCCTACGCTGCGGAACTTGTGCTGCTCCGACACCCACGGCGACACTGACCGCCCACTCTCGTGCGCAACGCGCTCCATCACAAACCGACCTGCCCACCCTCGATTTGCTCATCGTCTATGACAAAACGGGCGGCGATTATGCCGCAGCCAATGGTGGAGAGGCTGCACACGCACAGCGCATCGTCGACCTCTCCAACGTGGTGTTGAACAACTCCCACATTGCCGCCAACTTCCGCCTTGCAGGTACACTTCGCCTTCCCGACGTCGTGCAGAGTGTACAGCAAGGTTTGACTTTTGTGTTGAGCCACGAAGGGGTGGCCGCAGAGCGCCGCCGTGTGCATGCCGACATCGTGGTGCTGTGCAGCGAACCGGTCAACGACGGCCTTTCGGGCGTTGCCCCCCTCGAAGCCAAAAAGTCGGCCGCCATGGCTTCGGTGCGCGCTTCGGCCGCTTCCGGCAGTTACACCGTGGTGCACGAGATCGGCCACATCTTCGGCTGCCAGCACTCGCGCGAAGCCATGGATGCCGGCACACACCCCTATGCCGTCGGGGCAAGTCGTGCGCCCTACTACACGGTGATGGGCTTCCCCTCTCAAGAAGGTCTCGTCGAACAAGCTCCCATTTTTTCTTCGCCCAACTCAGTGTGGAAAGGGGTCGTGATGGGGTCGACCACAGAGGATTGCGTGCGCAAAATCAACGAGCGCCTATCCGAGGTTTTGGCTTTCGACCAACAGGATGAAGGCTATCAGCTTTCTCAAACGCTCTGGCAACCCAATCATCAAGCGCAGGAGTTGGAGGTAACTCTCACCACCGAAACCTTCTACTTCATTCACAGCGATGCCGAATGGCTCACTTGCTCTGCCGAAAACGGCTATGGCAACCGCACCTTAACCCTCCGCGTGACTGAAAATCCCAACTCTACGCCCCGCACCGCCACCCTCACCATTGATGGCAGCGAAGAGTGCCCTCCGGTCACAATCACCGTTCGCCAAGAGGGACGAACCACTGCCGTACAAAGCATCAGCGGAGAAGAATTTCAACTCCACACACAGCCCGGCACGCTGCATCTCACCACGACGAAAGCTACTCACCTCCGCATTCACGACCTTCGCGGCCACCAACTGGTGGACACTCCTTGCGGCATAGGGCATCATGCTTTTGCGCTCCCGGCTTCGGGACTTTACATCGTTTCTCTCCGCACCTCAAAACAAGTAGTGCGGCAGTGGGTGCGGGTGCCTTAACCGCCACGGCAGTGGACTCCACAAGTCTCTCCCCACCTCCTTTCTATCTCCCGCCTTCATCCTTCTGTCCCTCGCTGTATTTCTCCTGAAATCCCACACCCAGCGGCCTAACTTTATAATTTATTGTATGTTACAGCCGAATACAGGTGCTGATTTTTTCATTTTTATTCGTAACTTTGCACTCGCTTTTTCTATCTATAATGAAATTACCCCTTTTAGTCGAAGGGAAAAACCTCTTTTCTGCGGCCTTCCCCATCCACAAAGCAGAGCCGGTGGTGTGGTTAGGATTTCTCATATAAAGAACATTTAGGCAACATATATTCAATAGAAACTAACGAGAAACAGAACAACATGAAGAAACAGAACAACTCCTACGAATGTAGGGGGTGCAGTCGTTTGACGCGCTCCTTCTTACGTCCTCTGACCCTTTTTATTTTCAGTTTATCCATCATTCTTCCTCTCACCGCCAAGCGCGTGACGAGGCAAGAGGCATTCAGCATTGCCAAAAAGTACGTCATCACTTCTTCCAATCGCCGTTTGACGCTTGGAGCACAATCACGTCTTCCTAAGAAAAACTCCGTAGAACCTTTCTATGTGTTCAATGACGAGAAAGGCAGAGGTTTCGTCGTGGTTTCAGGTGATGATGCCCTGGGCGAAGTATTGGCTTACAGCGATTCAGGCGCCTTAGACACGCTGAACGCTCATCCCGGCATCAAATTTCTACTGCAAACCTATCGCGAAAGTTTTGCCCAATTACAGCAGACGGCGACACAGATGCAGCCTGCAACACGAACTACGGAAACTTACAAAGCCGTTGCTCCGCTGTTGTCCTGCAAATGGAGCCAAGACTCCCCTTACAATAAACAAATCGGTTATGATTACACGGGATGCGTGGCCACGGCAATGGCACAAATGATGTATTTCCACAAGTGGCCGGCACAAGGAAAGGGAGAAAACACCTACACCATCACTTATTATCAGCAACAGAAGCACACCGATTTCAGTAAGTCGCATTACGATTGGGAGCATATGAAAGACCGATATTCCTATGCTTACCCTTGGACAGATGATGAAGCAAATGCTGTTGCACTCTTGATGCACGATGTGGGGGTAGCCACAAATATGCAATATACTCCTTATGCCAGCGGTACCCAGAACGAAAATGCCGATCGCGCCTTCCAAAACCACTTTGACTATACTACGGCTTTCGTAAAACGCAGCGATGAAGGGACTTCCGGATTTACTCAGATTGTACGACAAGAGTTGCTCAATGGATTTCCCGTTTACCTCGCCGGTTTTTATAAATTAGGTGCCGGTGGTCATGCTTGGGTCACCGATGGCGTTGATGAACGTGGATTGTTCCACATGAATTTCGGATGGGGTGGACAGAGCGATGGCTATTTCTCACTCACAGCTGCTGATGTAGCGAAAAGCGGCAACGAATTTGGAGGACGCCCCCTTTCCTTCAAAATTGATCTCACCGCCATCCTTGCCCATCCTAACAAGGAGGGGGTTAAACCTATCGACCCCTCATTACTCCCCAACAGCCCCAAACTCAGATTTAACGGCGAAGGCTCCCTCACGCTCCCAGAAGGGCACCAAAAGACTTTTGCTGCGGCAGAGATGCCGCCAGTTGAGATGGCCTATTTTGTAAACAAAGGAAATCCTTTCCGAGGAGATATCGGGGTAGGTGTCTACAATATGGATGGCCAACGCTTAAAGATTTGTCCTTCGGATGATTACGAAAAAGGTGGATTTACGCAACGAGTGTATGGGCTGTATGATAACGGTTTAATGAATCGTGATTATCTCATAAACACTCCGCAAAAAATCAAAATTGATTTGAATGGTTTGTCCGACGGCTACTATCAACTTCTCCCCATCTGTGCCCCTAAGAAAGCAGATGGAGATTGGGGAGACTGGGTACGTATGAAGCTCGCCCCGCGCATGGTCATAGAACTGAATAAAGGTATTATACGTGTCACGGAAGAAGGCTATTTCAAGGCAGGTTTTCAATTATTAAGCCATCCCATCGTCACTCGTTTCACTCCCGGAAGTGAAGAAAAAGTTGTCTTCTCTATAAGGAACAAAGGAGGTTTGGAGCGCACCTGCTATGCCAAACTCCAATTGTTAGACGAAGCAGGCAACGTAGCTCACGAAATTCGCAAAGAAGAAAAGACCGATTTTCCGGGGTTTGACACTACCCTTCTGCCTTTTACCATCAGCATTCCCGAATCCTTTACTGAGGGAAGTTACCAAGTCAAATTGATTCTCATTCAAGACGATGGTACGAATATTGATGATCCGGAAGCCTCTCAGCATCATGTGGAAAAAGTAAACGCGAAGGAGGAAACTATCTTTATGATATCCTCTCAAGTCACGGGGATAGAGGATACAGCCAAATCTTCCGCGAAAATTGCTCAACATGGAAATAACTTAATGGTGCGTGCTCACAATCTCCAATGGATTAAACTCTTCGATTTGAATGGTCGTTTACTTAAACATCGTTCAGTCGGTGCAGAAAACGCACTTTCTCTCTCTCTCCTCGACCTCGCACCGGGCGTCTACATCGTTGAAATTGGCAACAACGGACGCTCACACAGACAGCGCATCTTGAAACGATAATGTTAGTTTAAGTGTGCTCTCGCACTTCACTACATTATTAACCCCAATTCGGGCGGAAGCAAAATCTACATTGCTTATCCCGAATTGGGGTTAATTTCTGGTTCATCCGACATTTGGAGTGATGAACCGAATTTATTCTTGCGGCACCGAGCGTAAGTGAGGATTGACGAGCACTTCGCAGGTGCGTACCTTCACATTGACGCTGCTGCTCACCGGCGCACCGCAGTTGCCCACCGTCACGGCCACGGTGTAAGTACCGCTGGCTGCCTCGCGGGCATGGGGGATGATCGGGTTTTTATCGGTCGATGTCCAGCCGTTTGGCCCGCTCCACTGATAGGTCACGGTGCCCAGATTGACACATTGCAGGTGGATGTCGTCGCCCGCACAGATATTGGGCGTAGTGGTACCGGCAAAGACAGGGTTGCTAAAATCGTGGAGCGTTACCCGTTGTGGAAACTCGTTGCCGCAGGCATCACGCACATGGATGGTGTAAGACGTTTGCGGCGCACCATAGTTGATTTCCACCTCTCCCGTAGCCGACGTTACTACAGGGGCGGTCGGTTCGATGGCCGTGTTGGCCGCATTCCACACCTCAAAATGATAGGGCGGCACGCCGCCTTCGGCTTTCAGCAGGATGTGCCCTTGCGGGGTGGTACCGCCTTGCGGGGTGCAGGCGTAGGCGGCAGTGGCGGTGCCCACCAAAGAGAGCGACTTAGGAGCCCAACTGATGGGAATACGCTCAATGGCCATCGAAACATTGGGGTGTGCCGCCACCCCGATTTCATACTCTCCAGGAGCAGCACGCGGCAGCACAATTTTCCCTCCATTGGTTACAACAGGAGGATTCACCGACCCTACCGAACGTATCAATCGAAAATAAGGCTTTACCAGAGTACCATCGGGCAGGTTGGGTCCTCCCTCAAAAGTGGCCGTAGCCGTGGGCGTAATCTCCAATCCGGCACAGGTTTCCACAGCAGTATAACCCACGTCGGTAATATCAATGTAGCCCTTATGGTCGTAGTGAAACTGCATGGGGGTTCCACAATTCATATCGGCCGTGAGAGTATAGGAACCAGGAGGCATATCCTTATCTCCCGTATCAAAATAAGTGCGGGCAGCGGTGAGTGTTTCAGTCTTAATCACCTCTCCCGTATCGTCCCGCGTCAGAGTGAGTATCGCTCCGGCAGGAAACACACGTCCGTTGGGTGTGGGAAGAAATCGGGTATTCCCTCGATGACGCATAGTGCCATTATAGGAGATATTGACGGTTTTGAACCCCTCAGGAAATTGGTTATAAAGGATAATGTTCGTTTGCGCGAGAGGTTTTCCCGAAGGATAAGTAATTATCACGCGGTAAAGCTTTCCATAAGTAAGTTTTCCACAAAGGGTTTCCGGATGTTCATCTTGGGCTAAAGTTTTCTCACACACTTTGGTAAGCGTAGCTCCCTGCACAGAATAAAGTGTAGCAATGAGCGGTGCCGTACAATCGGCCTTTCCCGTAGGGCTGATAAGCAAATTGTACCCATCGCAAAGACGTTCATAAGTAGGGTGTATTTCTCGATTACGTATAACCTGCTGGGTATGTACTTGTCCGGCAGCATCTTCCACGCGCAGAGTGTATTTTTCGTAATAGTCAAGCTGTGCCGTCGATTTTCCGTCGCCATGAGTGCTTTTGAGCCAATTGGGTTCATCGTAGACCACAGCACCATCACTATTGCGCGTGATGGTGTAGTGGAGCGGATAGCAAAAAAGACCGTTAGCCCCATAGCTGAGTTGGGCATAATATCGATATTGCTCACAGGGCATATCCTCAAACGTAGTGTAAAAGTAAATGGGTTGTATTTCAAATGTCCCACAGCTCTTCACACGCGTGGGACAATTCTTGAAACGCACCCAAAGTTCGAGGGAGTTTTTGGCGGTAAAGTCCTGCGAATGATGGGGCGTCATGTCGAAATTCACGACACCATTGTCCGTGCGCACCCACTCCGTCCAGTTCGTAGGCGTTTGGCCGGTAGGAGCGAGAGCCACCTCATAAAGGCCGTCCCGCCACAAGCGTCCCATCATACCGCCCGCTGTGCCCGCAGGAAATTCAGCAACACAGTAGTAGCGCAACGTGTTGCAATCCAATCCGCGTTGCCCATCTACATCAGCATAGAAGCGCGACGACATCACCCTGGGCGTAAAGAGTAGGTCACCGCCATCAAGATCAAACTCTGTGTTGGTCTTATAGCCGCAAGCATCTTCTACCTCCACTTTATAGTGTCCGGCAGGATAGTCTTGGCGATCAAAATCGTAGAAATACGTACTTGCTTGTGTAAAAGTAGGCTCACTAGGAACAGTTTCTCCCGCCGGCGCTTCAAGGATACGGAAAGTATAAGGTTTAAGACCGAATTTCACATCGAGCGAAATAATACCCGATGGACAATTTTGATCGGAAAGACGACTGCGTCCACTATGAAGCACAATCGTAGGCGGTGTATAATTACCTCCCACTTGAATAGGTACACTTTTCGTATGGAAATAAGAAGGATCAGTAGCACAATAGGCCGACACCTCCACGGTGTAGCGACCACTCGGAACCCCCGTAAACACATTGTTATTGCTGGGACCAAACGTAAGCGGTCCTCCAATCTGCTTGAGTCGATAGTTGATATTATTCAATCCCGTGGTAACGCCCGTCACCCCAAGTGTCACTACGCCATTCGATTGGCAGGTAGATTGCACAATCGTATAGCCTATTCCCCAACCCTTATTGCACGTCTGCGCATCGCTAAGGGTGGGCAGCAGCATAAGCAACAGGAAAGCAAAGATTAAACCGAGATATTTTGAAGAAAATGTTTGCATAAAAAGGGTTGTGTGTAAATGTAAGCAATGAGGTTGTCACGGAAAATCCACGGAATATCGAAACGGCCTGCACATCTTCCAGCGTCAGGCCGGCCTGTGGTTTTCCTCCTCCCAAAAGCATCGCGGCCGACGGGGTTCACCTCGCTTACCGCCACTTTCTTGTGCAAAGATATGACATTCTCAAGAAATCCGCCCCCTTTTCATGTTTTTTCACCGCCGCCCCGTCCGCTCGTTGCGCAGTCTGTCCGAGAGCCGTTCGCCACACCGACGCACGTATGTACATTTCCCCACACTTCTACTTTCAAGATAGAAGTGAAATCCTTTTTTAAGCGTTTTCTTAGCCCGAACTCAGGTTAATAACATGCCCTCACGCGTGCGCGTTACCCTCTATTAAAACAGTTTTTATCCTTCAATCCTTCACCCGACTGCTTAACTGGTTATTTTTCAGCGACTTTCGGGTGAAGGATTTTTGTTTTTCCATCCTTCACCCTCTTCCTTCATCCGGCTTAGAGGAAGTACCTTTTATCAATTCGCATAACCCTCTGAAAACAAAAGCCTTACAAACCTCGGGTGAAGGAGGTGAAGGTAAAAAACATCATTGTGCTTGTAGTATACGCGCGCGAGGCGCTTCTACACAACGAGTCCGCTGTCCTTTTCGGCAGCGGTTTTTCTGTTTTCCACCCTCCATCGCTGCACAAAAAAACTCAGAGGTAGTTTTTCGTAGATCAGAGATAGAAAATTCTACGTCTGAGGTAGATGGATGCGGCAATGAAGAAATCGGCCGCCGCACACTTCCACTGTCGGAAATGTTAAAGTCAAGTTAAAATCGGAACTCTGTGGTCAAATCCGACGTCGAGATG
>NZ_JACSUD010000017.1 GCF_014385435.1 Alloprevotella sp. Lung230 | reverse complement strand
ATGGTGTACCGCCACCCTCTTCTTTATATTAAGTGCCGCATCTCGTCTGCCAGAAAGAAAAAGTTGGCTGCTTCAGCAAGAAAAGTTGAAAAGCTAACGAGTAATCTATAAACCAAACCTTGGTTTATGTAATTCAAGCCTTGGTTTATATAAACCAAAGTTTGGTTTATGTAATTCAAAGTTTGGTTTATAGTTTATCCTTGACGAAAGTAACTTTTGTCGTTGGTGCAGTCTTGTTTTTATTGGAGCACGGCTCGTCCGGGCAAACGAAAAGATAGGATAATCCAAGTTTAGCGTACAGCAATAGTTTCCCAAAAAACTTCTATGCTGTAGAAAATCAAATTCTATGTTGTTGGTGTTGCGCTGCTATCGGCTTGCGTTTTTTTTTGACAACGTCCGAGAAAATACGACCTTTTTAATAAAATACGTCCCCAAAGGTGAAAATTTAGGTAGTTTTGCTTTGTGTATTAGACAAAAACATTTATATTTGCACGCAACAAACCTTAGTTCTCCCTTTGAGAGACCAAGAATAACACCTTTTTATTATCAACCTTAAAACAAACCAACCATGAGTACAACCAATCCTCGATGGCTGAGCGGACGTATTCCCGTCAAGCTCTCCACTGCACTTTGCTTGATGTGTGCAGGGTTCGTGCAACTCTCACCCGCCACTGCGCTTGCGACACAAGCCACCTCCCTGCGCACGGCAGCCATTCAACAGACGGGCGTGAAGGTGAGCGGAACGGTGCATGATACAGCGGGCAATCCGCTGCCTGGAGCGGTGGTGCGCGATGAAAGCAATCCGCGCAACGCCACCATGACCGACAACAACGGTCGCTTCTCCCTCTCCAATGTGCGCGCCAAGCAAATCTCCATTCACTACATCGGCTACCAACTCCTGAAAGTGACCGTGAGCGACAGCCCTCTGAGTATCACCCTCGTGGAGGACAACAAGGACCTCGGCGAAGTAGTGGTGGTCGGTTTCGGTAAGCAGGCCAAAGCCAATCTGACGGGTTCGGTGGCTCAAATTAAGAGCGAAGATTTGCAAAGCCGTCCTGTGCAAAACGTGTCGTCAGCCTTGCAAGGCTTGATGCCTGGTGTGAGCGTCACTGCCGGACAAGGACGCCCCGGTGCCGATGGGTCCACGATTCGTGTGCGTGGCGTGGGGACGCTCAACAACGCTTCGCCCTATATCCTCGTGGACGGTGTGGAGACCAACAACCTCAACTCCATCGACCCTAACGACATTGAAAGTATCTCGGTGCTGAAGGATGCAGCTTCGGCCGCCATCTATGGTTCGAAGGCTTCCAATGGTGTCATCCTGATTACGACCAAGCGTGGTAAGGTGGGCAAGCCCGTTGTGACCTACAGCGGCAATGTGGGCTTCCTCAATGCCACTCGTCTTGTGGAGCGCTTGACTTCTGCGGAATATGCAGAAATGCTCAACTTTGCCCTCAAGGACAATGGTAAACCCGAACGCTTCACTGCGGCCGAAATTGAAAAGTTCCGCAACGGCAGCGACCCCGATAACTATCCCAACACTGACTGGTATGACTTGGCCTTCAAAACCGGCGTACAACACTCGCACAGTTTCAACGTGACGGGCGGCACAGAGACGGTGAAGTATATGGCTGCGGCAGGCTACATGAATCAACAAGGTATCCTCGAAAGTTCCAACCGCGAGCGCTTCAGCATCCGCACCAACCTCGACTTCACCTTCTCTCCACGTCTCACGGGACATGCCGGGCTCAACTTCATCAACAACGACTACGATGACCCCAACAATAACTATGTGGGCCGCGGTTCCGACCAAATCATTCGCCAGCTCAACATCATTGCTCCGTGGATTGCCGCACGCAAGGCTGATGGCACTTATGGCACCATCGGCGATGGCAATCCCATAGCGTGGCTCGATGCGAAGCAACCCGTCATCACCAAGACGCAGAACACGAACCTCAACCTCGGTCTGGACTACAAACTGATGGAAGGATTGGTGGCCAGCGTGAAGGTGGCGCACCTCAACCTCACGCAGAACCAGCGGTCGTTCCTCAAATACTTTCGCTACAATCCCAACAAAGAAACTTCGCCCAACAACCTCGGACAAGGGCAGTACAACCGCGCTCGTACCAGTGTGGACGTGCTTCTCAACTACGACAAGCAATGGGGCGTACATGGCTTGAAAGTGTTGGGCGGCTATCATGCTGAGAAGTTCGACTACGATGAACTGACCGGTGAGCGCAAGAACTTCCCCAATAACGACGTGACGGACATGAACGCGGGCGATGCCTCGACCAGCAAAAATGGTGGCTATTCTCGCGAACTAAACATGTTGAGTTGGTTCGGCCGCATCAACTACGACTTGATGGGCAAATACCTCTTTGAAGCCAACCTCCGCGCCGATGCCTCCTCTCGTTTCTCGAAAGGACATCGCTGGGGTTACTTCCCCTCCTTCTCCGGTGCTTGGCGCATCAGCGAAGAACACTTTATGGAAAACACCCGCGACTGGCTGGGCTACCTGAAGATTCGTGCTTCATGGGGTAAACTCGGCAACCAAGACGCTCTAGACGACTACTATCCTTCTCTCAACCTCTACAACATCGATGGGAAAGCCGTGTTCAACGGCGTGGTGACTCCGGGCTACTATCAAGGCAGCTACAAGGTGAGCACCATCTCTTGGGAAAAAGCCACGACTTGGGGCTTCGGTGTAGACTTCGAACTCTTCAAGCACGTCACTGGTAGTGTGGACTTCTACAACCGGAAGACCACGGGCATCATCATGAAAGTGCCTGCTCCCAAAGAATTTGCTCTCGGCGACTACTACGACAATGTGGGTGCCCTTCGCAACACAGGTGTTGAAATCTCGCTCGGCTACAACAACCGTTGGGGCGACTGGACGTTTGGTGCACAAGGCAACATCTCGTTCAACCACAACGAACTGCTCAACCTCGGCGGTGTCGAGTTCCTTAACTCTGGAAATCAGCGCAACCAGATTGGGCACGCCTACAACTCTTACTACATGTACCACGCCGATGGTTTCTTTGCCACTGATGCCGAAGCCCAAGCCTGGATGGACAAGTATTCCGGCAAACCCGGCTATCCTTTCGGAAAGTATAAGTTTAAGGCTGGTGACTTGATTTACGCCGATACCAATGGCGATGGGGCCATGACCACCGACGACCGCAAACTCTGCAACTCCACTACGCCCGCCATCCACTTCGGCCTTGTACTCAACGCCGGTTGGAAAAACTTCGACCTTCAAGCCATCTTCTCGGGCTTTGCCAAGAGTGCACGTGTCTTGAACTCCGAAGTCTATGGCGACTTCCGCGGCGACAACTCTCACCCAGCCAGCATCTGGCGCGAGTCTTGGACTTACAAGGGCAATGCCGGCAAAATGCCTCGCGTTTCCGACGCCCGCGTGTCTCCCAGCCACCCCTCCAACGTGATGAGTGACTTCTGGCTCGCCAATACTTCCCACCTTCGCTTGAAGAACCTCCAGCTGGGCTACACGCTACCGCAGAGTATCAGTGCCCCGCTGGGCATGAGCAAGGTACGCTTCTATTACTCGGTTGAAAACCTCTTCACCATTGATGCGATGAAAATCAACATTGATCCCGAGATTTCCTCCGAACGCGCGTCGAGCTATCCGCTCATTATGACCAACTCGCTGGGCGTGAGCATCACTTTCTAATGTTTCCCTACATCAAAACTGATACCTTTATGAAACGCATTGTATATAGCATCCTCGCACTCCTCTCTTTGGGTGTGACTTCATGCTCCGATTTTCTTGACACTGTGCCTCACGACCAGTTGTCGCCTGCCACCACGTGGAAGAATGCCGACGAGGTAGACAAGTTCCTCGTCACCTGCTATCAGGGCTGGGGCAATCTCTACACCAATGTGCTCTATATGGACGCAGCCTCCGACATTGCCTACAACAACTTCTCTTGGGAAGGTGGGCAGATGATGGGCAACGGCCTCTGGACAGCCACCAGCCCCGGCAACAGCCTTTACGACTTCTGGCAGATTTCGGCCTGCAACAACGTTGTGGACAACATCGATAAGGCCAAAATCTCTGACGACAAGGTGAAGAACAACCTCCTCGGTCAGGCCTTAGCCATCCGTGCCTTTACCTACATGAACATGAACTTCTGGTATGGCGGTGTACCCATCATCGAACACCAGTATCAGAATGCCGAAGCCGCCAAAGTACCCCGCAACACGGAAGCTGAGGTGTGGGACTATTTCGACAAAGATATCGATCGCGCCATCACGCTGCTCAACGACAGACCTGCCGCCCGCGGCCGTATTGCCAAAGGGGCGGCACTGGCCATCAAGATGCGTGCCCACCTCTATCGTGGCAACTGGCAAAAGGCTGCCGATGCAGCACAAGAGATTATAGCCCTCGGCCAGTATGAACTCGACCCCAACTATGCTAAGATTTTCACTCTCGAAGGCAAAAACTCGAAAGAAATCATTGTAGGCGAAGATCACGAGAAGTCCAAGCACTCGCTGTACACCATTGGGCAGTTCTACAACAATGGCGATGGCGGTTGGTCATCGGTTGTCCCGACACAACACTTGGTGGAGATTTATCCGATGGAGGATGGCCTTCCTCAGGAAGACTCTCCCCTCTATGATGCCACACATCCCTTCAATAAACGTGACCCACGCATGGCGATGAGTATTCTCTATCCCGGTTGCGACTACTGGGGCGGTGTCTACAACACGCTCGACAAAGTGATTAACGGAAAGAACAACACCAACTTTCCCGAAGCGGCCGACAACGCCTCGAAGACAGGACTCACTTGGGCGAAGTACACAGCTCCTCTTAAGCAATATGACGATATGTGGTCGGCCGACCCTTATGTCATCCTCTTCCGCTATGCCGAAGTGTTACTCACCCGCGCCGAAGCGCTCAATGAACTCAATGGTCCCTCGACCGAAGTCTACAATCTCATTGATCAGCTCCGCACTCGTGTCGGGATGCCCGCTGTGGACCGCACACGCTATGCCACAAAGGATGCCCTGCGCGAAGTAATCCATCGGGAACGCACCGTAGAACTGGCGGGCGAAGGTTTCCGCCGTGCCGACATCGTGCGTTGGAAAGACACCTCCGGCCAGATGCTGGCAATGAAGGTGCTCAACGAAACGCTCACCCGCATCAGTGGCACCATCGATATGAATGCTGCCACTGCCCCTGGACTGCGTTGCACCGTTAGTGGCAACCGGATTAAGATTGAAGACCGTCTCTTCAAGCCTACTTTCCGCTATTTCCCCATTCCGCAATCGGCCATCGACCGCAATCCTAAGCTCAAGCAAAACGACGGCTACTAATCTTTGCTGTTCTTTCTGAAATTGCACGCTCCCACGCCCTTTAAATGGTGTGGGGGCGTTGCTTTGATATCAACCACACTCACTTACTCTTGTTTCATTTCCTCCAATGATTGCGTTCAAAACTCGTTTGCTCCAATGACACTGTACTTTGTGTCCTTCATCTTCTTGAAGACCTACTTATACCAAAAGGAATTTACCTCTTAAAGGCAGTTCAGATGGGGCGCTCCTACTACAAGCGGGTCTTCATCTACTAACCTGTTTCAAGGTCGGAAGAAAGGCGTGTGGAAGAAAAAAATGGGTGAATATCCCTCTATTTTTCGCTTCCGCACCTCTTTTTTGCCCACAGAAACAAAAAACAAGTTCTCAGAATTTGGGGCATATAAAATAAAAGTGTTACTTTTGCAGAGGAAACGAATGGACAGCCCTATTTTTTCAAGAGCGTGCCTATTATTTTTCATCAGCATATTATTGCGGCAGTAGCTCAGTTGGTAGAGCATGGGCTTCCCAAGCCCAGGGTCGCGGGTTCGAGCCCCGTCTGCCGCTCCTAAATAGTGATTTTATGGCAAAGATTAGATGCGTTGGCGTGCTCACCTCTGGTGGAGATGCGCCGGGTATGAACGCCGCCATTCGCGCTGTGACACGCAGTGCCATTTGCAATGGTTTCAAGGTAAAAGGGATTTATCGTGGATACGAAGGTCTCATGCACGGAGAAATCAAGACTTTTACCACTGAAGATGTGTCGGGTATCATCCAAACCGGCGGTACAATTTTACGCACCGCACGTTCTAAGGATTTTATGACACCACAAGGACGTAAACGTGCCTACGATGTACTGAAAAGCGAAGGTATTGATGCCTTGGTGGTCATTGGTGGAAATGGCTCGTTGACAGGTGCTATGATGTTGGCCGAGGAGTATGACTTCCCTTGTATAGGCTTGCCCGGCACTATTGACAACGACTTGTACGGAACCGACAATACTATCGGCTATGATACAACACTCAACACCATAATGGATTGTGTGGATAAAATTCGTGACACAGCCAACTCTCATGAACGTATTTTCTTTATTGAAGTGATGGGGCGTGATGCCGGCTTCTTGGCTCAATACTCCGCCATTGCGGGAGGTGCGGAAGCTGCGATTATCCCCGAAGACTCTACCGGGGCCGACCAGCTCATTGAATTTATGGAACGTGGTATTCGTAAGTCAAAGAAAAGTTGTATGGTCATAGTCAGTGAAAGTCCGAAATGTGGTGCACTTTATTATGCTGACCGTGTCAACAAGGAGTATCCGGAGTTTGACGTACGCGTTTCTATTCTTGGGCATCTTCAGCGTGGTGGAAAGCCTTCTGCGCTCGATCGCATTCTTGCTTCAAGGGTTGGCGTAGGGGCCATCAATGCCCTCGTACAAGGTCAACGTAATGTTATGGTGGGCATCCGCAACAACACCGTTGTTTACGTTCCTTTTATCGAAGCCGTACAAGAACGAAAAAAAATGGATCCACAACTCATCAAAGTTTTGGATGAACTCAGTATCTAAAAACAGCCTATAATACAATGAGCCAAAACATTGGACATATCTCGCAAATCATCGGCCCTGTTATCGATGTTTGTTTTACAACGGAAGGACATTCTTCAGAAGAGGTGCTTCCACGCATTCACGATGCCCTTGAAGTGACACACCCCGATGGGCGTACCATTGTCATTGAAGTACAGCAGCACATCGGTGAAGATACCGTCCGCACGGTAGCTATGGACAATACTGATGGTTTGGCGCGTGGTTTAGAAGTACGCCCCACCGGTGCTCCCATCTCAATGCCCACCGGCAATCAAATCAAAGGGCGTATGCTCAATGTGATTGGTGACAGTATCGATGGCTTACACAATTTGAACAAGGCGGAAAATCCTTTTCCTATTCACAGAGAAGCCCCGAAGTTTGAGGAATTGAAAACCAGTCGCGAAGTACTCTACACCGGTATTAAAGTCATAGACTTATTGGAGCCCTATATGAAGGGTGGTAAAATCGGATTGTTTGGTGGCGCAGGCGTAGGTAAGACTGTGCTCATCATGGAGTTGATTAACAACATCGCCAAAGGACACGATGGTTTCTCCGTTTTTGCAGGTGTAGGTGAACGTACGCGTGAAGGTAATGACTTGCTCCGTGAAATGATTGAATCGGGGGTTGTAAAATATGGAGAAGCTTTTACTCAAGCGATGGAACGGGGAGAGTGGGACTTGTCAAAGGTAGATTATGAAGAAGTCGCCAAAAGTCAAGCCACTCTGGTCTATGGACAGATGAACGAGCCGCCTGGTGCACGTGCTTCTGTGGCACTCTCGGGTCTCTCCATCGCTGAATCTTTCCGTGATAGTGGAGCAAAAAGTGGTAAGGCAACTGATATTCTGTTTTTTATCGACAATATCTTCCGCTTTACGCAGGCCGGTTCTGAAGTTTCTGCATTGCTTGGCCGTATGCCCTCGGCGGTAGGCTATCAACCGACTTTGGCCTCCGAAATGGGTGCTATGCAAGAACGTATCACCTCTACGAAGAATGGTTCTATCACTTCCATACAAGCTGTGTACGTCCCTGCCGATGACTTGACAGACCCTGCACCGGCAACCACCTTTACCCACTTGGATGCAACGACGGTGCTGTCTCGTAAGATTACGGAATTGGGAATTTATCCTGCAGTAGACCCACTTGACTCTACCTCTCGCATCCTTGACCCCAATGTCATCGGTTGGGAACATTATAATTGCGCTCAGCGCGTTAAGCAAATCCTGCAGAAGTATAAAGAGTTGCAAGATATTATTGCCATTCTGGGTATGGATGAATTGTCTGACGAGGATCGCCTCACTGTTAATCGTGCGCGTCGTGTGCAGCGATTCCTTTCCCAGCCCTTTACTGTTGCAGAAAAGTTTACGGGCGTTAAGGGAGTGATGGTCCCCATAGAAGAAGTCATCCGTGGATTCAATATGATTTTAGATGGTGAGGTAGATCACTTGCCCGAACAGGCTTTCCTCAACGTCGGTACAATTGATGATGCCATCGCTAAGGGAGAAAAGCTTCTCTCCGTTGCTAATGCCTAATTCTTATGTCTCAATTTGAAAACCTGCATGTGACCATCATATCACCGGAACGAACACTCTTTGACGCAAAAGTGGAAGCTGTGTTCGTACCAGGGGAGAAAGGGCGTTTTGAGATACTCAAGAATCATGCCCCTATCTTGTCTTCTCTTGAAGCAGGAACTATTGTGTGCGTTGGGGATAATGCTTTCGAAATCAATATCTCTGCCGGATTTGTAGAAGTAAAGAAGAATAAGGTCACTTTGTGCGTAGAAACAGCATAATTGATGTTACGTCAAGTAAAACTAATCCTCACCTTGGCCGCCGTCTACTTCATTGTAGCGCCGACCCTACTGATGATTGAGCATAGCATCGCAACTATTGTCTTGTCACATGTAGCGATGCAGCTTGTAGTAGTATCAGTACTTTTCTTCATCTTCACGTCCGTAGAGCTCATATTAACGGAGCATTTCAGATCTAAAGACTCCTCCTACTTCATAGGTGTCAATTTAGGTTTTTCCCTCTTTCGTCTATTGCTGACACTGGGTATTTTACTTTATCTCAAAACACATAATGATGTGGACTTCACGATAGCATTTGCCAATGTTCTCAGCTTCTACTTCATTACCTTGCTTTTCTCTACATGGTGTCGACAAAGAGACCATAAAAAAGATTTATCCAAATGAAACATCGTCTCAGACTTTCTCTCAACTGCTATCTATTCGTCCTACTTATGGGATTGTTTTTAGGGAGTGGTCTGCCTTCTTTTGCGGTGTCTGGACACCAAAAAGAGAAAGAGATTAATGTATCTGAGTTCGTACTCGAGCATTTGGCTGACTCTTATGATTGGCACATCACTACATGGAATGGTCATCATGTTTCAATCCCCCTACCCATTATCGTCAAGGGCAAAGAAAGTGGATGGCATCTATTTAGCAGTGCACACCTCCATAAAGCAGCAGAGCAAAATAAGGATTATAAAGGTTTTTTCCTTAATCCGGAGCACCACAATAAGATCTATGAGCGTCTACCCGATGGGACTATCGAACGCCCCTGGGATTTGTCCATTACCAAAGATGTACTTGAAATTTGGCTCGTAGTTTTTATCTTATGTGGAGTTTTTCTCTATTGTGCACATTGGTATAAGAAGCGCGATGCTCAAAGCGACGCCCCCAAAGGATTTGTAGGAATGATGGAAATGTTGGTCATTACCATCAACGATGATGTCATCAAATCCTCTATTGGCGAAAAGCATTATAAGCGTTACGCGCCCTATTTGCTCACTGTGTTTTTCTTCATTTTTACCAACAACTTGTTAGGTCTGATTCCCATATTTCCTGGTGGGGCTAATGTAACAGGCAATATCAACATCACCTTATTCTTAGCAATAGGTACGATGCTTTTGGTAAATCTATTTGGCAACAAGGAGTATTGGAAAGAGATTCTTTGGCCTAACGTTCCTTTGTGGCTGAAAATCCCGCCAGTTATGCCACTTATCGAGGTCTTTGGTATCTTCACAAAACCCTTTGCATTGATGATACGTCTCTTTGCAAATATGATGGCAGGACACGCAATCATCTTATCGTTCACCTTTGTCATCTTTATGACTTGGCAGATTAGTTCTACAATGGGATCTATCTTTACGGTGTTCAGTGCCTTACTTATGGTCTTTCTGAATTGCCTCGAACTCCTCGTTGCTTTTCTTCAAGCCTATGTCTTTACGCTTCTTTCCTCTGTTTTCATCGGATTGTCTCTCCCCGAGCATCACCAGGAATAGAGAACAAACAATTTTGCAAAACAATAAATCAAAATAACAATCAATCAAACACTTACAACTATGATGTTACCTCTTTTAGAAGCTACTTCTACTGGCTTTGCTCAGCTCGGAATGGCACTTGGTGCTGGTCTTGCAACAATTGGCGCTGGTCTTGGCATTGGCAAAATTGGTAGTTCTGCAATGGACGCAATTGCACGTCAACCAGAAGCCTCCAACAAAATTATGACCAACATGATTATCGTAGCAGCTTTGGTAGAAGGTGTTGCCCTCTTTGCTGTAGCTGCTTGTGCCTTCCTCATCAAATAAGCCTAATACGACTCAACTCACAAACATCCAAATATGGAGTCATTGAACTTGCCTTCAATTCTCACTCCCGACTTCGGGCTATTATTTTGGATGCTCGTGGCTTTCATTATTGTTCTCATCATCCTCTCTAAATTCGGTTTTCCGGCTATTACAAATATGGTCGAGCAGCGAAAGAATTTTATTGATGAAAGCTTAAAGAATGCTCGAGTAGCCAATGAAAAATTAGCCGGTATACAGTCGGAGAGCGAAAGAGTCCTCCGAGAAGCTCGCGAGAAACAAGCAGAGATTTTGAAGGAGGCTGTGGCAACTCGTGAAGCAATTGTCAAGGAAGCGAAATCAAAGGCTGAAACAGAAGGTGCTAAAATCCTTGAAGAAGCAAAAGCTCAAATTCAAGTGGAAAAGGCAAATGCCTTGCAAGATATACGCTCACAAGTCGCCGATTTGTCGATTCAGATTGCCGAGAAGATTGTACGTCAGAAAATTGAAAAAGACAATGCACAAGAATCTTTCATCAATGGCATTCTTGACGATGTAGAAAAGAAGTAGAAAATAGTATCACCCCTGTAAATAGGCACAATGGATATAGGTATCGTAGCATCAAGATATGCCAAAGCGCTACTCCGATTTGCTTCAGACAATCAGGAGGAGACACAAGTATACGCAGAGATGCAACAGCTTGATCAGAACTTTCGAGGAGCGCATCAAATGAAATCCATACTTAACAGTCCTGTCCTCTCTGAACCACAGAAAATAGACCTCCTTTGTGCAGCTGCTACAGCCAAAGGAGCACATCGCGTTTCGCAAAGTACCGCCCGTTTTATCGAATTGGTGGTCAACAAAAAACGTGCAGATTTATTTCATTTCATAGCTACCGCGTTTCAACATCGTTATGAAATGAAGAATCATATGATTAGTGCTCATTTAACAGTGGCCTCCCCTATTTCTTCGGACATTCAACGACGTATGCAAACATTGCTGACAAAACGTACAAATAGCGATGTGCACATCAACGTAAAAATAAATCCTGCTTTACAAGCTGGATTTATTCTCGAATACAAAGACTATCGTATGGATGCAAGTTTGCGTGGACAGTTTGAGCACCTACGCCGTAAATTGAAGTAACCCCTCCAACAAAGTAAGAAACAATTATGCCTAATAATATCAAGCCTGGCGAAATTTCAGAAGTGCTGTTACAGCAACTGAAAGATTTAGCGACCGACGTGAAATTTGAAGAAGTAGGTGTCGTCCTCTCTGTCGGTGATGGTGTGGCACGCATCTATGGTCTAACCCAAGTGACCGAAAATGAGCTGCTCGAATTCGAAAATGGTATAATGGCCGTTGCCATGAACCTCGAAGAGGATAATGTTGGCGCTGTGCTTCTGGGCTCTTCCGAAGGCATTAAAGAAGGACAGAGTGTCAAGCGTACAGGTCGCGTAGCATCTATTATGGTCAACGAAGACATGTTGGGACGTGTCATCAACCCACTTGGACAGCCCTTAGATGGGGCTGGGGAAATTACGGGTGATAAATTTCTAATGCCTCTCGACCGTAAAGCTCCCGGTGTAATTTATCGACAGCCCGTTACCCAATCGTTGGCAACAGGTCTTAAAAGCGTAGACTCCATGATTCCCATTGGGCGTGGACAGCGCGAATTAATCATTGGCGACCGCCAAACGGGGAAAACAGCCATTGCCATTGACACGATTATCAACCAACGTCAATGTTACGAAGCTGGTGATCCTGTGTACTGCATCTATGTCGCAATTGGACAAAAGGCCTCTACCGTGGCTAACATAGTCAATACGCTCAAGGAGAAAGGAGCAATGGACTACACCATTATCGTTTCAGCTACCGCCTCTGAAAGTGCTGCTCTTCAGTACTATGCACCAATGGCTGGAGCTGCAATTGGTGAGTTCTTTCGCGATCGTGGTAAGCACGCCTTGGTCGTTTATGACGATCTCTCCAAACAAGCAGTAGCCTATCGTGAAGTATCGCTCATCTTGCGTCGCCCTTCTGGGCGCGAGGCCTATCCTGGTGATGTTTTCTATCTACATTCCCGCCTCTTGGAGCGTGCTGCAAAAATCAACAACCAGCAAGAGGTGGCCGAACAAATGAATGACTTGCCGGAATCTCTCAAAGGACAAGTGAAAGGAGGAGGTTCGCTTACCGCACTTCCTATCATTGAAACGCAAGCGGGAGACGTATCTGCTTACATTCCGACCAATGTCATTTCAATTACTGATGGTCAAATTTATTTGGATACGAATCTCTTCAACCAAGGATTTCGTCCTGCTATTGATGTGGGTATCTCGGTGTCTCGTGTAGGTGGTTCTGCACAAATTAAATCCATGAAGAAAGTGGCGGGTACACTCAAAATCGATCAAGCCCAATATCGTGAGTTGGAGGCTTTTGCTAAATTCTCCAGCGATATGGATGCCGTCACTTCCATGACAATCGACCGTGGACGCAAAAACAATCAATTGCTCATTCAAGCACAGTATAGCCCGATGCCCGTAGGAGAGCAAGTTGCAATCCTCTATTGTGGAACAAAAGGACTATTGGCAGATGTTCCTCTCGAAAAGGTCAGAGAATTTCAAGAACAATTTCTCAATGTTCTACGGGCCACATATGTCGACAATGTGTTGCGCCCTCTTACAGAAGGGAAACTTACAGACGAGGTCGAGCAGTTACTCAAGAAGGTAGCAGCAGAGCTCGTGAGTCAATACAAATAATTTTGCCAATCCTCCAACCATTCATTGCAAGAACCTCTTTGAAGGTCTTGCAATGGATAAGTAGGTGCCCAAAATTAAATGTAGCTATCTTAATTGTAGACTGTTCTCTACTTTGACACTATCTTTGTCTCCCTTTTCCGTCAGTTCGCCTTTCTTCATCAGTCGTGTAGCCCGCTACACTACTTCTTCGCAAAGACGAACTGACGGAAAATAGAAACAAATATAGTATCAATTGATTCAGAACATCTACTTATGCTAAATAACTATGGCCTCACTCAAAGAAGTTAAAACTCGAATAGCCTCTGTCAATAGCACACGCAAGATTACCAGTGCTATGAAAATGGTGGCCAGTTCTAAGCTCCATCATGCTCAGCAAGCCATTGAGCAAATGCGCCCTTACGAAAGTAAAGTCAACGAAATGATGTCTACTTTTGTAGGGACTCTTGAGGGGGATATTTCTTCTCCTTATGCACTGTGTCGTCCTATACAGAGAGTGGCTCTGATTGTTTTCTCCTCCAATAGCAGTCTGTGTGGTGGGTTCAATGGAAATGTTATTAAGCAACTGCGTCATACGATTGAAGATTATCGTTCACAAGGTGTAGAAATTAAGTATCTCTATCCTATTGGACGAAAGATTACAGAAGCGGTTCAGAAAATGGGATTTCCTGTCGGCACGGACCGCTCGCATCTTTTAGACCATCCTCAATATGCTCCAATCACAGAGTTTGCCTCTGAAATTATGGAATTGTTTCTAAAGAGGGAAATAGATCGAGTGGAGATGATTTACCACCATTTCAAAAGTGCGGGGACTCAAGTACTCGTTACGGAGCAATTTTTGCCCATCAGTTTCGCCGGTTCATCCTCAACAGCAAGCACAACCAACTTCATTATAGAGCCTTCACCGTGTGTACTCATAGAGAAACTCATTCCTCAAGCTTTGCATCTCAAGTTGTTTTCGGCAATGCTTGATAGTTTGGCTTCGGAACATGCAGCACGCGTCATTGCGATGCAGGTGGCCACAGACAATGCAGATGATTTACTGCGCGATTTGACTTTACAATATAATAAGACACGCCAACAAGCTATTACCGCAGAACTTCTCGACATTGTTGGTGGGTCGATGCAATAATCAGCAGAAGAGGTCTTGTAGAAGAGAAGTTGTAGACATTCCAACGCACCTCTCACCTTGTTTGCCGTTGTTCTTCTGCCGTTATGGATCAGTACATCACTCTATTCTTCAATGGGAGTCATTCACTTTATATGGATGGAGTAGCTTGGAACGCCACCCAAACTTGGGTTTGGATTCCACTATTCCTTATCATCCTCTACACTTTGTTTCGCGAACATGATTTGCGTCACTTTTTCTTCTTACTTGCTCTATTACTGCTCTCCGTAGTGATTGCCGATCAAGTGGCCTCCTCCATTTTCAAACCTTGGATTGCGAGATGGCGTCCCACTCACAATCCACAGATAGCCCAATGGGTTGATATCGTAAATGGGTATCGCGGTGGACTCTATGGTTTCTTTTCTTCTCATGCTGCCAACACAGCCACATTAGCGACCGCTTTATCTTTGCTTTTCCAAAATCGCCGAACTTCTCTCTCTCTCTCTTCTTGGGTATTACTCAATTGTTGGACTCGTATCTACTTAGGTGTACACTACTTTGGTGATTTACTGGTCGGCCTTTTGTTGGGTATATTGCTTGGCGGTTTAGCTTATCGTTGCTATCGGGTAGTTTTTTGCAATTCCTACCAACACCACTACTACCCTCCTCTGCAAAACAACATCACAACGATTTATTTGCTGACGCTTATCTTCTTGTCCATTCCATGGCGTCTTTGCTTTTAAACACAAAAACATAGAATTTTATCATTAAGGAACTACGTTATCACATTAGTTCATTGTCTCAACATTTAATTTCGAAATATGGATTTTCACGCACATGCAATTTTGGATATGATGGAAGGCAACAATTATACCGATGCCACACTCTTGGAAGCCATCACACAGAAATTTGGAGAAGATGCCACCTTCCACACGTGCAGCGCTGAGGGAATGTCTCCGCAAGCGATTATTGATTTCCTCAAAAACAAAGGTAAGTTTTTAGAAACCACGACGGGATACACCGTGAATAGTGCCAATCGTTGTGGACATCATCATTAACATTTCCCCTCAGAAACGAGCATTTCTCATTGAACTAAATGCCGTTTCGGAGGGGATTACGTTTTTTGATAGAGGGGGACATTTCTAAGGTAGCAAGATACCTCTAAAGTCAAAAATAATTACTACTTTTGCACTATCAATCTCAACCGACCTCATAATGGAACAGCTGAAACACGAATGCGGCATCGCAATGGTGCGACTTCTCAAGCCGATGGCTTACTACCAACAACGCTACGGAACATGGATGTATGGGCTTAACAAGCTCTATCTGATGATGGAAAAACAACACAATCGTGGTCAGGAGGGTGCTGGATTGGCAGCCTTGAAGCTGGGAGCTGAACCTGGTGAGGAATACTTTTTCCGTGAGCGTGCGATGGGTAATACAGCCATTCAAGAAGTTTTTTCCGCTGTTCACAATAAGTTAACCAACTTTTCGCCAACCGAACTTGCTGACGTTGATTTCGCCAGCAAGAACATTCCCTTTGTGGGAGAAATCTATATGGGCCACCTCCGATATTCCACTACCGGCAAGCGTGGCCTTTCCTATGTCCATCCTTTCTTACGCCGTAACAATTGGCGGGCAAAAAATCTCTGTATTTGTGCCAATTTCAATATGACCAATGTGCAAGAGATTTTCGATAGTATCGCAGTCAAAGGCCAACATCCTCGTATGCTAAGCGATACTTATCTGCTACTTGAGCAACTTGGTCATCGTCTTGATCGCGAAGCTGAACGTCGATTTGCAGAAGCAGAGCAAAATGGACTGCAAGATCGCGATATTACCCAATATATAGAAGCCCATATAGATGTCGCTAATATCTTGCGAGAAGCCGCTCCGATTTGGGAGGGAGGGTATTGCATTTGTGGCATCACGGGAAGTGGGGAAACTTTCACATTGCGTGATCCTTGGGGTATTCGTCCGGCATTCTGGTATAAGAATGACGAAGTCTTTGCAGTTGCCAGTGAGCGTCCTGTGCTTCAAACCACCTTTGATTTGGAAAGCGATGAGATTAAAGAACTTCAACCAGGAGAAGCACTCATCACCAGCCATACGGGCGAATTGCGCGTTGTACAAATCCTTCCCCCTCAACAGCGTCAATCTTGCTCTTTCGAACGCGTGTACTTCAGTAGAGGTTCTGATTGTGACATTTATCGCGAACGTAAGGAGATGGGGCGTCAGTTAGTGCCCGACATTCTGAAAGTCATCAATCACGAGGTAGAAGACACTGTATTTTCCTACATACCGAATACTGCAGAAGCTGCGTATTATGGAATGGTACAAGGGTTTGACGATTATCTCAACCAAAAGAAGACAAAAGAGATCGTAGCTCTCACAACGTCTTATCAAGGAAGAGAAGAAGAGATAAATGCTCGAATTGCAGAAATTCTCTCTCATCGCATCCGTACAGAAAAGGTGGCTTGGAAAGATATCAAAATGCGCACATTCATTGCAGAGGGCAACTCTCGCAACGATCTTGCGGCTCATGTCTATGACATCACTTATGGAAGTCTGAGAGCAGGGCAAGACAATCTGGTGATTATCGATGATAGCATTGTGCGTGGCACGACCTTACGCGAAAGCATCCTTCGCATTATGAACCGCCTACATCCTAAGCGCATCGTGATTGTCAGCAGTTCTCCACAAGTACGTTACCCCGACTACTATGGTATTGATATGGCCAATATGGACGAGTTTATCGCTTTCCGTGCTGCCATTGCTTTACATGAAGAGCGCGGAACGCGCGCACTCCTCAACGATATCTATCGTCGCTGCAAGGCACAAGAACATCTACCGAAAGAAGAGATTGTCAACTACGTCACAGAACTTTATGCACCTTTCTCTGTCGATGAAATCAATCAGAAAATGGTAGAGTTGCTTCGTCCGGAAGGTGTCACCACCGAAATACATTTGGTCTACCTCAGCTTAGAAGGGCTTCATCGCGCCTGCCCCACATCATCTGGTGACTGGTACTTCAGTGGACACTACCCCACTCCGGGTGGAAATAAGTGCGTAAATGATGCCTTCATCCGTTATATGGAACAACAATAAGCCTTTCCGAACATTCAATATCACAATCATGCGAAAAGTAACTCTCTTACTCAGCGATGGTACTCGTTTTCACGGCACCAGCTTCGGCTACGAAAGTCCCATTGCAGGGGAAGTCGTTTTCAACACGGCCATGACAGGCTATCCAGAAAGTCTCACCGACCCCTCCTATGCCGGGCAGTTGATGGCACTCACCTATCCCCTCGTAGGCAATTATGGCGTACCAACTTTTACGATGGAAGACAATGGACTTGCCACCTTTATGGAAAGCGACAAAATTTATGCTCGTGCCATTATCGTCAGCGATTACAGCGAAAACTACTCCCATTGGAATGCCAAAGAAAGTTTGTCCGAATGGCTCAAACGTGAGAAAGTACCCGGAATCACAGGAATTGACACGCGCCAACTCACCAAGGTGCTTCGTGAGCATGGTGTGATGATGGGCAAGATTCTTTTTGATGATGAGCCGAATAATATACCGGAAGCCAAATATGAAGGTGTGAATTTTGTAGCAGAGGTCAGTTGTAAAGAAGTGATTCGTTACTCCCCTACACATGGCCAAGCAGCCCCTAAAAAGGTGGTATTGGTCGATTGTGGAGTCAAGCACAACATCATCCGTTGCTTAATCAATCGCGGTGTGGAAGTCATCCGTGTACCTTGGGACTATGATTTCAACACGCTCGAGTTCGATGGTTTGTTCTTAGCCAATGGCCCCGGTGACCCTGACACCTGCGTCAAGACCGTGGAACATATTCGCACTTTTCTCGCCAATCCCAAGGTACGTCCTTGCATGGGCATCTGCATGGGCAACCAATTGCTTTCCAAAGCGGCCGGAGCAACCATCTACAAACTTAAATACGGACATCGGTCTCACAACCAACCAGTGCGTATGATGGGGACTAATCGCTGCTTCATCACTTCTCAAAATCATGGGTATGCCGTGAACACCGACACGCTCGCAGAAGGATGGGAACCTTATTTCGTCAATATGAACGATGGCTCTAATGAGGGCATCCGTCACAAGACCCACCCTTGGTTTTCTGCTCAGTTCCACCCCGAAGCCTGCAGTGGTCCGGTGGACACAGAATTTCTTTTCGATGATTTCGTAAACCTCCTCAAATAAGCAACGACTATTATGATTGACCCCAACATTAAGAAAGTGCTCCTGCTCGGCTCCGGAGCACTCAAAATTGGTGAAGCCGGTGAGTTCGACTATTCCGGCAGTCAGGCACTCAAAGCCTTGAAAGAGGAAGGGATCGAAACCATTCTCATCAATCCCAACATCGCCACAGTTCAGACTTCAGAAGGAGTGGCCGACAAGATTTACTTTCTCCCCGTCACCCCATATTTCATTGAACGTGTCATCGAAAAGGAACGTCCTCAAGGTATTATGCTCGCCTTTGGGGGGCAGACGGCGCTCAACTGTGGGGTCGAACTCTATCGCAGCGGTGCGCTGGAACGCTACAACCTCACCGTCCTCGGCACACCGGTACAAGCCATTATGGACACGGAAGACCGCGAGCTGTTTGTCAAGAAGTTGGATGAAATCGGCGTCAAGACCATCAAGAGCGAGGCGGTGGAAAACATCGAGGACGCACGTCGGGCGGCCAAAACCCTGGGCTATCCCGTCATCATCCGCGCGGCCTACGCGCTTGGCGGTCTCGGCTCCGGATTTTGCGACAACGAGGAAGAGCTCAACCACTTGGCCGAAAAAGCCTTCTCCTTCTCTCCCCAAGTCCTCGTTGAGAAGAGTTTGAAGGGCTGGAAAGAGGTGGAATACGAAGTGGTGCGCGACCGTTTCGACAACTGCATCACCGTGTGCAACATGGAAAACTTTGACCCACTCGGCATCCACACCGGTGAATCGATTGTCATCGCCCCTTCCCAAACCCTCACCAACAGTGAATATCACAAACTGCGTGAGCTGGCCATCCGCATCGTGCGCCATGTCGGCATCGTGGGCGAGTGCAACGTGCAATATGCTTTCGACCCCGAGAGCGAGGACTATCGCGTCATCGAGGTCAACGCACGTTTGAGCCGAAGTTCGGCCTTGGCTTCCAAAGCGACGGGCTATCCCCTCGCATTTGTGGCGGCAAAGCTGGGTTTGGGCTACGGGCTCTTCGACTTGAAGAACTCTGTGACCAAGACGACTTCCGCCTTCTTCGAACCGGCACTCGACTATGTGGTTTGCAAAATCCCACGCTGGGACTTGGGCAAGTTCCGCGGAGTCGACCGCGAATTGGGTAGTTCGATGAAATCCGTGGGCGAAGTGATGGCCATCGGGCGCACTTTTGAAGAGGCCGTTCAGAAGGGACTGCGCATGATTGGACAAGGCATGCACGGCTTTGTGGGCAACAAGGAGCTGAAAATCGACGACATCGAAGCCTCCCTCAAAGCGCCTACCGACAAGCGCATCTTCATCATCGAAAAGGCTTTCTTCGCCGGATACACCGTCAACCAAATCCACGAATTGACCAAAATCGACCGCTGGTTCTTGGACAAGCTGCTTAACATCTACCGGACTAACGCGGCACTCAAAAAGTGTGGAAACATCAATGTGCTCGACAGCGAACTGTTGCGCAAGGCCAAGCAACAGGGCTTCACCGACTTCCAGGTGGCCCGTGCCCTGGGTATGGAGAAGGAGATGGAGATGGAAAAGGCCCAACTCCTGGTGCGCGAAGTGCGCAAACGTGCCGGCATCGTGCCCTATGTGAAGCAGATCGACACCCTCGCGGCCGAATATCCGGCGCAGACCAACTACCTCTACCTCACCTACAACGGCGTTGCCCACGACATTGCTTTCGAAAACGACAAGCGCTCCGTTGTGGTGCTCGGTTCGGGTGCCTATCGCATCGGCTCGTCCGTGGAGTTCGACTGGTGCGGTGTGCAAGCCCTCAACACCATCCGCCGAGAAGGCTACCGCTCGGTGATGATCAACTACAATCCCGAGACCGTGTCGACCGACTACGACATGTGCGACCGCCTTTACTTCGACGAACTCACTTTCGAACGCGTGCTCGACATCCTCGACCTTGAGCTTCCTTATGGTGTCGTGGTGAGCACCGGCGGACAAATTCCCAACAATCTCGCCCTGCGCCTCGATGAGCAACGCGTGTCCATCCTCGGAACACAAGCCAAGTACATCGACAACGCCGAAGACCGCGAGAAGTTCTCCGCCATGCTCGGCCGCATCGGAGTGGACCAGCCGGCGTGGAGCGCCCTCACCTCGATGGACGACATCAACGCCTTCATCGGAGAGGTGGGCTTCCCTGTCCTCGTGCGTCCCAGCTACGTTCTGTCCGGCGCCGCGATGAACGTCTGCCACAACCAGGAAGACCTTGAGCGCTTCCTCACGATGGCCGCCAACGTGAGTAAAAAGCACCCCGTGGTGGTGTCGCAATTCCTCCAACATGCCAAGGAGGTCGAGATGGACGCCGTGGCCAAAGACGGCGAAATCATCGCCTACGCCATCTCCGAGCACGTGGAATTTGCCGGCGTACACTCCGGCGATGCCACCATCCAGTTCCCCCCGCAGAAACTCTATGTCGAAACGGCGCGCCGCATCAAGAAGATTTCCAAGCAGATTGCCAAAGAGCTCAACATCTCCGGCCCCTTCAACATCCAATTCCTCGCTCGGGAGAACGACATCAAGGTCATCGAGTGCAACCTCCGCGCCTCCCGCTCCTTCCCCTTTGTGAGCAAGGTGTTGAAGATCAATCTCATCGAACTGGCCACGCGCATCATGCTCGGCCTGCCCGTGGAGAAACCTTCCAAGTCGCTCTTCGACCTCGACTATGTGGGCATCAAAGCCTCGCAGTTCTCCTTCAACCGCCTTCAAAAGGCCGACCCCGTCCTGGGCGTCGACATGGCATCGACCGGCGAAGTGGGCTGTTTGGGCGAAAATGCCAATTCGGCGCTCCTCAAAAGTCTGCTCTCCGTGGGGCTGCGCATCCCCAAGAAGAACATCCTCCTCTCCACCGGAAGCGGCAAAAACAAGGCCGACATGCTCGAAGCCGCCCGCCGGCTCCACCAACACGGCTTCCGCCTCTACGCCACCGCCGGCACCAACAGCTATCTGTCCGACAACGACATCCCCTCTCAGCGCGTGCTCTGGCCCAGCGAAGTCGAAGCCCTCAAGCCCGGCAGTCCGGAGGCTGCACTGCCCCACGCCCTCGATCTGCTCCACAGCAAGGAAATCGACATGGTGGTCAACATCCACAAGAATTTCTCCACCGGCGAACTGACCAACGGCTACAAGATACGCCGCGCGGCCATCGACCTCAACATCCCGCTCCTCACCAACGCGCGCCTGGCCTCGGCCTTCATCTACGCCTTCACCACCACGCGTCTGGAAGATCTCGAAATCAAGAGCTGGCAGGAGTTCTAATTCCTCCCCGCCTTTTCGCGCTGCACCGCAATGCCTGCTTCGTCGGGCGTTGCGGTGCTTTCTTATGCCACCCTCCTACGCGCCCGACTTCCCGCCCCGCTTTTCGTCGGAAAAAGGGGGCTTCCCAGCGTGAAACAATCCGAATTATTGCTGTCCGGCAAACTTCAAAACGGCAATATAATTGAATATTAGGCTTAAGGGTCAAACTCTCTTATAAGACAATTCAAATTCTCTTATAAGACAAATTTCGGCTTAATGACCCCAATTGGGTTTAAGGTCACCTCCTTTTTACTCAGATTATAGTCCACAATAAATCTTCGACCTTGTTTTAGGCCGAAGATTTATTGTTTCACGCCATTGGAAGCCTCTAAGTGCAAGACGGTGGCCTGCGGTTCTTGAGAATGATGATGAGGACGGCAGCAAGGATGACCGCAATACCCAGCAGAATAGTGAGCGTGAGACTTTCGCCCAGCAGGCAGGCTCCGACGAGGATGGCCGTGACCGGCTCAAGCGCGCCAAGTACGGAAGCCATGGTGGGTCCGACCAAGTGGGTGGCGTAGATGAGGGAAAGGTTGGTGACCACGGTGCAAATCAGTGCCAAGCCGGCAAGGTGCATCCAACCTTGTGCGTTGGGCAGGAGGGTGTAGCGTTGAGATAAGTCGAAGTCGGCTTGCTCGTAGGACACAAAGGCAGCAAATATGATGGCACCGAGGGCCATGACGTAGAAGGTGAGTTTGACCACGTTGATGGTCGACACGCGGGAGTGGTTGACCCGTATCAGATAGAAAGCGAAGCAGAGCGCCGAAATGAGTTCCAAGACAATACCGATGGGAGCTACCGCACCACTATCGGACCACGAAAGCAGCCCTACGCCCAGCACTGCCATCCCCACAGCGAGAAAGGTCGAGATGCGCCGACGCTCGTGGAAGAAGGTTATCATCAGGAGGGCCGTCATGACGGGATACATAAAGTGGATGGTGGTGGCCACTCCGCTGTTCATATAAGGGTAGCCGGCGATGAGGAAGAGGGCTGCCCCATCGCTCAGAAAGGCCAAGAAGGTGAGGCGTACAAACTCCGGATAGCTGATGCGAAAGGAGATGCGGCGCATCAGCATCACACCGGCCACGACAAGAGCTGCAAGGCCGAAGCGATAGAACAAGATGGTGGAAGAAGACATCGGCAAACTGCCGGCTTCGGGAGTTTGCAGCGGTTTGGTGAGCAAGGGGATGAACCCATAGCATACGGCGGCAAGAAGACCAAGTGCAGCGCCGAGTGTTCCTTTGTTTTGCATGGATATAGAAAAGGTGGGTGATTAGGTAGGATTGTCGTTGCTGTCAGTCCACGGATTAAGCTTCCCGCAAGAAGTCGAGGGCGTCCTCGATGAGAGTGCGGTCGGCAGTTTGGTCGATGAGGATTTCGCCCACATCGGACAAGAGGGTGAATCGGATGCTGCCGGCCACATTCTTCTTGTCGTGAAGCATGAGGGCGTGAAGGCGGTCGTAGTCATCGCAAGTGATGGCAGGACGGCCGTAGGTGCGGAGAATGAAACGCGTGGTCGAGTGGAGCACATCGGTGGGAAGTCCCGCCTGTGCAGCGCTCATAAAGAGTTCGCACACCAATCCCCAAGCCACAGCATAGCCGTGGAGTACGGGACGTTGGGTCTCAATGAGGAAACTCTCCAAGGCGTGCCCCACGGTGTGGCCAAGGTTGAGCGCCTTTCGGATGCCTTTCTCATGCGGATCTTGCTCCACAATGTGTTGCTTACAAACGATGCTCTCACGCACCAGTCCTTGCAGAATGTCAAAATCAGGAGCAGAGAGATCGAAACGCAGATGCCGCGCCCAGCAGTCTGTGCCGGTGAGAAGGGCGTGCTTGAGCATTTCGGCATAACCTGAACGGAGGTTTTCGTCATCAAGTGTGCGTAGGAGTTCGGTGCAGACAACCACGGTTTGTGCATCGGCAAAGCAGCCTACCTCGTTCTTCAGCCCACCGAAGTTGATACCGGTCTTGCCCCCCACAGCCGCATCGACCATGGCCAAGAGGGTCGTTGGGATGTTGATGAAGCGAATGCCACGCTTGAACGTAGCGGCAGCAAATCCTCCCAAGTCGGTGACCATGCCCCCCCCCAGATTGATGAGCAGCGAGTGGCGTGTGGCTTCTGCACGTTGCAGTCCTTCCCAGACTTGTGAAAGCGTGTCGAGCGTTTTGTGCGTATCGGTGGGCGGAATGACGATGTCGTAGGCCGTTGCTGCGCTGTTACCCAGCAGGCTGCGGCAGTGTTGGTAGGTGGTCTGGTCGGTAAGCACCGCGATGCGGTCCGGCACGGGTGCTTCTGCCAGAAGAGTGGGCAGCAACTCTGAGAGTGCACTGGGGTAGAGAATTTGTTGCATGGCTGCGAAAGGCAAAATCTAAGTAGGGGTTCGTAGTTAATTTGATAGTTACGTTTAATTTTGAACACTTACTTAAGGTGAGGAAAAGAGTTAGACCCCGGCTTCAAAGGCTTCGAAAGCTTGACGATATTGTTCGGGAACTTCGGCCGTTTCTTGGGTGTGCAGGTTGATACACACCATCACGGTTTCGCCTTTGCAAACGATGCGTCCTGTCTTCTGATTGCGCGCCTGCTGCATGAGGGTAAAACTCTTAGTGCCGATGTGGCTGACGCGGGTTTCGACTATAATGTCATCACCATAGTGGATGGGTTCAATAAAATCGAAAGAGATGTGTGCCACGATGAATACAACATCTTGCAAGCGGAAGTCGCATTGCAGCACATCGGCAAAATAACTTTCTTTGCCCAAGTCATAGTAGGAGGCATAGACGTTGTTGTTGACGTGGTTGTAGGCATCCAAGTCATTAAATCGGATTTGAATGGGTGTCTTATGGCGAAAAGTTTCAGTCATTGTCGTAGTGTTTTTGGTGAAGGTGAATGAGTGGTTGTTCAGCAATGAAGCGTGTTTATCGCAGCCCGAAGTCGCGCCCTACGGTTGCACAGCGATGGCGGTCGGGACGAAGTTCCATCGTGTCGTCATCCAGTGCACAGAGATCGCGCAGGGCGTAGATGCCGTGTTCTTCATCGGTGAGGTGAGGACCGACAGCGGCAAAAAGGTGATTGCGAGCATCAACAATGCGCACAGCCTCTTGGCAGTAGTCGGGCATCTCGCCGGCAGCACGGAGGGCCGCCTCTACGTAGGAAAGGAGGGCCGCGCTAAAATCATCGAGTTCAGAAATCCTGAGTTGAGCCATTGCGTTGAGGAGGAAAAAGTAGAACAGTTCGTCAGCGAGCCAAAATTTTGACGAAGTAGTCGAAATTCGTGTCGAGACGTGAAAGTTCGTAAGGAGCGAGTTGTAAAGAAAAAGTGCCGGGCAGGGCTTCGAGGTCGAAGTAGTCGCGAAGAATACACGCCATATTATAAGCCTGCTTGTCACCGCGACGGATGAGTTCTACCGCAAATCTGCGGATGAGGTTCGGGTCGTCATCGACTTCCTTGAGGGTACGGAACAAGAGGAAGAGAGTGGCCGGCGAACTGATGCGCAAGAGGCAGAGAGCACGTGTGACCGGTGTTTCTTGCGAAAGTAAAAAACGTTGCAGCATTTGCTCCACGGCTTCAGGAGTGGAGAGAAGAGGCAACAGGGCTTCGAGAGCCTTTCGACGGTCGATGTCGGTAGCCGTTTCGGTGGCAAAGCGCCCGAAGTCTTCGCTTTCAAAAGTCAGTGATTGCACCTTATGTCTTGCCACAGTGGCTTTGAGCAGCGTCCCCAGATAGGCGCGAGCATTATCGACATTAAGAACGAGGAAAAAATGCCAAAACTCTGCTTCATCCAACTGCTCCCAACATTTGGCTTCGCTCATCACGATACCAGCCGCACGAAAGTCAGAGTTGCGCAAAGTCCTGAGGTAGTCGCGCAGTGCCTCGGCCTGGCGTGCAGAGACAAAGGCGGAGATTTGAGAGCGGAGATGGGCCGTAGGTCGTGGGGAGAGCATAAGCACTGTGAGAGAGAGTCGTATAGAATATCTGCCTCTAAGTAGGCAGAAGGTGGCTGCAAAGTCAAGGTGTTTTGAGTTCGAGGAGCACCACATTTTCCACGTGATGCGTTTGAGGGAACATATCGACCGGCTGCACAGCGACAACACGATATTTGGTGTCCAGCAATTGTAGGTCACGTGCCTGGGTCGCGGGATTGCAGGAGACGTAGACAATGCGCTTCGGGGCGGCATTCAAAATCACACCCACCACATCAGCGTGCATACCGGCGCGGGGAGGGTCTGTGATGATGACATCCGGCCGGCCGTGCTCATCAATGAAGGCGTCGGTCAGGATATCTTTCATATCGCCGGCATAGAACAGCGTCTTTTTGTCCAGACCATTGAGGGCTGCATTGACCTTGGCATCGGCAATCGCTTCGGGTACATATTCGATGCCCACCACAAAGCGAGCCTTTTGAGCCACGAAGTTGGCAATCGTTCCGGTACCGGTGTAGAGGTCGTAGACAAGTTCATTGCCCGTTAGGCCGGCAAAATCGCGCGTCACCTTGTAGAGTTCGTAAGCCTGCTCCGAATTGGTCTGATAGAAACTCTTCGGGCCGACTTTGAAACGCAAGCCTTCCATCTGCTCATAGATGAAGTCCGTGCCGGCATAAGTGATGACGTCAAGGTCGCCGATGGTGTCGTTGCACTTGGTGTTGTTGACGTAAAGTAGGGCCGTGATTTCGGGAAACTCTCGGTGCAGGAAGTCCATCACTTCGAGAGCTTGCTCACGCTCGCTATCGGAGGTGATGCAAAACTGCACAAGCAGCATCACTTCGCCCGTCGAGGCGGTGCGCAGCATGATGTTGCGCAGCAGACCACGATTGCCGCGCAGGTCGTAAAAGTCAAATCCACGCTCCAAGACAAAGGCGCGCAGCCCGTTGCGGATGCGGTTGTTGATGTCCTGCATAAGAAAGCACTCATCGATGTCGAGAATTTTATCGAACGCTCCTGGGATGTGAAAACCCAAGGCGTTCATTTGGTCGAATTTCTCACCGCTTTTCACCTGTTCAAGGGTGAGCCACTTCTTATTGGAAAAGCCAAACTCCAACTTGTTGCGGTATTCGCGGTCCTGACGCGACCCGAGGATGGGCCGGCACTCAGGGAGATCCACCTTGCCGATGCGTTGCAGGTGGTCCATCACCTGCTTCTGTTTGTAACGGATTTGCTCGGCATAAGGCAACACCTGCCATTTGCAACCGCCACACACACCATAATGCTTGCAGAAAGGTTGCGCACGATGGTCGCTGAGTTGGTGGAACTTCACGGCTTCGCCTTCGGCATAACTATGCTTCTTGCGGCGGAGCTGGATGTCCACGACATCGCCCGGGACGACGTAAGGTACGAATACAGCCAAGCCGTCCACCTTGGCCAGCGCTTTGCCTTCGGCGGCGATGTCGGTGATGAGGATATTTTCGAGTAAAGGAAGAGGTTTCTTTTTGCGAGCCATACTAATTAGGTCTGATTTTGAAGGCAAAGTTACGGCTTTTAGGCCGTAACTACAACAACGTATGCCCTAAATCTATCGATTTTAGTAGATGAGTTTGGCCGTTGCACGAGTTTTCTCTACCTTTGCAAGCGTAAATTTGTAGAAATAATAACAACAAACAAGCAACGAGTTATGAACAAAACAGCCCTTATCACAGGAGTAACAGGACAAGACGGCTCTTACTTGGCCGAGTTCTTATTGGAAAAAGGCTACGATGTGCACGGTGTCATCCGCCGATCTTCAGTGGACTATCGTGAGCGCATCGCCCACCTCGAAGGCCGCCCACAGTTCCATCTTCATTATGGCGACATGGGCGACTCTATGTCCGTCCTGCAAATCATTTCCAAGGTGCGCCCCGATGAGATTTACAACCTCGCAGCACAAAGCCACGTTCAGGTTTCGTTCGACGCTCCCGAATTTACGGCCGATGTCGATGCTGTGGGAGTGCTCCGCGTGCTGGAGGCCGTGCGTATGTGTGGCCTGACCGACACCTGCCGCATCTATCAAGCCTCGACCTCTGAACTTTACGGCAAGGTGGAGGAAGTGCCTCAAAACGAGAACACCCCATTCCACCCTTACAGTCCTTATGCTGTGGCCAAACTTTATGGTTTCTGGATTGTCAAGGAATACCGCGAAGCCTATGGTATGTTCTGCTGTTCGGGCATCCTCTTCAACCACGAAAGTGAGCGCCGCGGCGAAACCTTCGTGACACGCAAAATCACCCTCGCTGCCGCCCGCATCGCCCAAGGCAAGCAGGACAAGCTCTACTTGGGCAACCTCTCCTCGCTGCGCGACTGGGGTTATGCCAAGGACTACGTGGAGTGCATGTGGCTCATCCTTCAGCACGAACGCCCCGAAGACTTCGTCATCGCCACCGGCGAACAGCATTCTGTGCGTGAGTTCTGTTATCACGCTTTCAAGGCTGCCGGCATCGAACTGGAGTTTGAAGGCGAAGGCATGGAAGAGAAAGGCATCGACAAGAAAACGGGCAAAGTGCTCATCGAGGTGTCGCCCGACTTCTATCGTCCCACCGACGTGGTCAATCTCTGGGGCGACCCCACCAAAGCCAAGCAGCAGTTGGGCTGGGATCCTTTGGCCAAAACTTCTTTTGAAGAACTCGTACACATCATGGTGCAGCACGACATGCACAAGGTGGCTGTCGAAAACGTGGCCGACACCCTACGCGTGAACCTCGCCGAATATCTGGAAAAAGGCATCGTTAAATAACCTCCTGTCATCATGTTAGAGAAAAACGCAAAAATCTACGTCGCCGGTCATCGCGGCTTGGTGGGTTCTGCTATCTGGGACAACCTCCAAACCCGCGGCTACCGCAACCTCGTGGGGAAAACCCACGCCGAGCTCGACTTGCTCGATGGTGTGGCCGTGCGAGAGTTTTTTGATGCCGAGCGCCCCGACGCTGTTGTCCTTGCCGCAGCCCATGTGGGTGGCATCATGGCCAATCTGCAATATCGGGCCGACTTCATCTATCGCAACCTTCAGATCCAGCAAAACGTCATCGGAGAGGCTTGGCGACACGGAGTGCAACATCTGCTCTTCCTGGGCAGCACCTGCATCTACCCTCGCGAAGCTCCGCAGCCGATGTCCGAAGACACTTTGCTCACCTCCCCCCTCGAATACACCAACGAGCCCTATGCCATTGCCAAAATCGCAGGACTCAAGATGTGCGAGAGTTTCAATCTCCAATACGGTACCAACTACATTGCCGTGATGCCCACCAACCTCTACGGCCCCAACGACAACTTCCACCTCGAAAACTCCCACGTGCTGCCGGCGATGATACGCAAAATTCACCTGGCCCGCTGTCTCAACGAGGGCGATTGGGACGCGGTACGCCAAGACTTGAAGTTGCGCCCGGTGACTCGACGCAGCACCACGCAACGCATCGACGACACCTCCTCCGAGGTCGACATCTTGGCTGTGCTGAGCGACTACGGCATCACCCCCGAGGCCGTCACTCTTTGGGGAACAGGCGCTCCGATGCGCGAGTTCTTGTGGAGCGAAGAGATGGCCGATGCCAGTGTGCACGTCCTGCTCAACGTCGACTTCCGCGCCACCTGCACATCCTCCCCCACCAATGCCGATGGCCTGCGAGAAGTGCGCAACTGCCACATCAACGTGGGCACTGGTCGCGAAATCAGCATCCGCGAAGCTGCCGAGCACATCGTCCAAGAAATCGGTTTTCGTGGTGCGCTGCGCTGGGACGCCTCCAAGCCCGACGGCACCCTCCGCAAACTCTGTGATGTCAGCAAACTCCACAGCTTGGGTTGGCATCACAAGATCGAAATCGAAGAAGGTATCCACCGCCTTTACCAATGGTATCGGCAAGGCATCTGCATCAACCACGCTGCTCAATAGTCGGCCACCGACATTCCTCCCCCTCAAAAAAGCGGTGCTCCTCCTCGTCCTTACGGACGAAAGAGGGGCACCGCTTCTCCTTTCCGGAGTTCGTGGGTCTGAGGTAGCAGAATTTTCACCACGTTGAAAATGAGTTTTCACCACGTTGAAAATAAATTTACCACCGTGAGAAAGGCTATTGGATGGGGACGGAACATCCGCTCCAGCAAGAAAAAACGGCAGCCATCGGCTCTGAGAGTCGATGGTTGCCGTAGAGGAAAGCGGGGAAAGGAGAGGAGCAGAACCCCACACGAAAGGGCGGCTAAGCCTCTACCACAGTGAATTTGGCAAACTTGAGCAAGAGGTTTTTGCGACCGGAGAGGTCGAACTCGACCGTGGCTTTGGCGTTGTCACCGCTGCCCTCAATCTGCGTGATGCGCCCTCGGCCGAAACGCTCGTGGTCAATGCAAGTGCCGATGGCGAGCCTAGCGGGGTGCACGCTTCCACTGATTGCAGCTGGGGGTGTCTCGACCCGCCGCAAAGGCTTGGCGAGCGGTGCAGGACGAGGCGTCTGTCCTCCCCGAGAGGGAGCAGAAGTCTCGAAACACGAAGGGCGAAAGGCTGGCTTCGGGCGGGGCGGTTCGGCCGCGGAGTCTACCCCGAAGAGAGCTTTGCGCAACGAGGGAGCAATGCCACCGATGAGAGCGTCGGACGAGGAGGCATCTTTCACGACAAAGCGCCGGTCGATTTCGCCCACGAAAAGACTTTCGTCCGAAACTTCCAGATTGCCGTAGCGGTAGCGCGACTGCGCATAGCTCAGATAGCAGAAGCGCTTGGCACGCGTCACAGCCACGTAGAAGAGGCGGCGCTCCTCCTCCATCTCGTTCGCAAACAAGCGGGCCTGACTGCCGGGAAAGAGGTTTTCCTCCAGCCCCGTGACAAAGACTGCGTCAAACTCAAGTCCCTTGGCGGCATGGATGGTCATAAGGGTGATTTTGGGCGTGCCATCATCCTTTTCATCGGCATCGGTTTGGAGGGCCGATTGTTGCAGATAGTCGGTGACAGGGACACGTCCCTGGGTATTTTCGCCCAAGACCTCATGCTCAAAGGAGCGGATGGCGCCCAGCAACTCCTCGACATTCTCGCGGCGGCTGTCGCCCTCGGGACCATCTTCGCGGTCGAGATCCGCCTTGATGCCCGACTCGCTGATGACCTTCAGCACGAGGTCAAACGCACCGAGACGGGCGGCCTGTGCCTGAAAGTCGCGCAACAGGGTGCAGAAGGCTGCGAGCTTGCCGAGGGTACCGCGATTGAGCGCCACACCATAGGCATCAGGATGCTCGGCCACGCTCCAGAGGCTCACGCCGTGCTCGCGTGAGGCGGTAAAGAGTTTTTGAAGCGTGGTATTGCCGATGCCGCGGGCGGGATAGTTGACCACGCGCTTGAAAGCCTCCTCGTCGTCGAGATTGCTCAGCAAGCGGAGGTAGGCGAGGATGTCTTTGATTTCCTTGCGCTGATAGAACGAAAGACCGCCGTAGATGCGGTAGGGGAAGTTGCGCTCGCGGAGCACGTCCTCGAAGGAGCGACTCTGGGCGTTGGTGCGATAGAGGATGGCGATTTGGTCGAAGCCCACGCTTTCCGTGCGGTGCAGCCGCGCGATGACGCCCACCACCTTGGCCGCCTCTTCCTTGTCAGTGGCGGCGGGCATGACGCGGATTTTGTCGCCTTCTTCGTTTTCGCTGAACACCACCTTTTCTATCTGCCCCTTGTTGTGGGCGATGATACTGTTGGCCGCACCGACGATGTTTTGGGTGGAGCGATAGTTTTGCTCGAGCTTGACGGTGATGGCTTCTGGATATTGGCGATGGAAGTGGAGGATGTTGTCAATCTTCGCTCCGCGGAAAGAGTAGATGCTCTGGGCATCGTCGCCCACTACGCAGATGTGGGGGTTGTCGCGGGTGAGGAGGGAGACGATGGCGTGCTGCGCGTAGTTGGTGTCTTGGTATTCGTCGACAAGGAGATACTTGAAACGCTGCCCATAGCGCTGGCGTATCTCTTCGTTGTGGGCAAAGAGGAGGTAGGTGTAGAGCAGGAGGTCGTCGAAATCGAAAGCCCCTGCCGTGCGGCAACGCCGAAAGTATTCGGTGTAGATGTGATGGGTTTCACCGATGCCTTCGCGCTGATCGTAGGCCTGAATTTGGGCATCGGCTGCATAGTCCTGAGGCAGGATGAGATTGTTTTTGGCCGAAGAGATGCGTCCCTGAATGCGCGAGGGGGCGTAGGTTTTGTCGTTCAGTCCACGCTCCTTGATGATACTCTTGATGAGGGAGCGAGAGTCGGCGGCGTCATAGATGGAGAAATCGGACTTCATGCCCACGGCTTCGCTTTCGGCTCGAAGGATGCGCGCAAAACAACTGTGAAACGTGCCGCTCCACAGCCCGCGTGAACGTCCCGGCCCCACGATGCGGGCAATGCGTTCGTTCATCTCCTTGGCGGCTTTGTTGGTGAAGGTGAGCGCCAAGATGTCCCACGGCTTATAGCCATGTTCCAATAGGTAGGCAATTTTGTAGGTCAAGACGCGTGTCTTGCCCGAACCCGCTCCGGCAATGACCAACAGCGGGCGGTCGCAATGGCGCACGGCTTCCCACTGGCTGTCGTTGAGTTGTTCCTGCCAGAAACTGTCGGGGCGCACCACGAAGGCAGCTTCTTCGCGCTGATAGGGGTCAAGGATGTGACCGGCGTTGCTGTTTGTCATATTGTAGTTTGCGTTGATAGAATTTCACTTGTCGGCAGATTTCGTCAAATTGCCGTTGAAGCCGTTCGGCCTCGGCCATTGCTCCTCGCTCTTGCGCGGCCAGCAGTCGCCCATCGACCCCTTGCAGATGGTGCTGTGCCATGAGCAGTTCCACGCTGTCCAGCAACACAATCCCCTCTTCGCGAGCTTCGAGGGCATAGCGACAACTGTCGCGCATGGCGTAGATGCGTTGTCGCGCTCGGGCAAAGTCGTGTTGCTGCAAGTGGGCACGGGCTTCTACAAGAAAGCTCCGCGCCTGCGCTTCGGCTTGCCGGCGGCGCTCAGAGGTTTGTGAGCCCTTGGACTGGCAGGCTGCCAGCAGAAGGGTCGCCCCAAAGAAAGCGAGGGAAAGAGGTCTAAACATGGAGTTGGGAAGTGATTTTGAGGCGCTAAATTACGAAAAAAAAGCCGTAATCACTGGTTTTTCCCCTCTTTTCCACAAAAATGCAAGGCTGTGGGCTTGTTCAAGTGCATCTTTTAAGTAATTTTGCAGTTACATCCCTCTTTTACGTTTCATCCTTATTATTCAACCTTATGAAGAAGACCCAACTCAGCACGACCCTCACCCACTATAATGCCGATGGCAGCGAACTCTCCGAACTGGATCGCCGTTTGGTGGAACGCGCCAAAAAAATCACCCAAACGAGCTATGCCGTCTACTCGCATTTTCATGTAGGGGCGGCCTTGCTGTTGGAGAATGGCGAAATCGTGTGTGGCTCCAATCAGGAAAACGCAGCCTATCCCGCCGGCACCTGCGCCGAGCGCACCGCCATTTTCTATGCCAACTCCAGTCGGCCCGATGTGGCTCCCGTGGCCATCGCTGTGGCAGCATGGCGCGAGGAAGACCAAGAGTTTTTGGACAATCCCATCAGCCCTTGTGGCGTCTGCCGGCAGGTTTTGGTCGAGACGGAAAAACGTTACGGCCGTCCCATCCGCGTCCTGCTCTACGGCCGCAACGGTATCTTCGAGGTCGAAACGGCCTCAGCCCTACTGCCTCTGCGCTTCGACAGCGATGCGTTGTGATTGAGCGCGAATCGGAACTCAACTTTATTTTAATCAGACCTTATCATCTTTAAACATGAAAAGAATTCTTGGTTTGGACCTGGGTACCAATAGTATTGGTTGGGCCTACTTAGTTTTTGACGACAATGGTAACCTAATTGAAAAAATACGTTTAGGCAGTCGTATCATCCCGATGTCGCAAGACGTGATGGGAAAATTTGAAAGTGGCATCAGTGTATCACAAACGGCTGAGCGTACCCAATATCGCTCAACTCGCCATTTGCGTGAGCGCTCTCTACAGAGAAGAGAGCGCTTGTTTCGCGTACTCCACATGATGGGTTTTCTTCCTCAACACTTTGATCAATCCATTGGCTGGGATAAGAATGACAACAAAACCTACGGAAAGTTTCTCGATGAAAGCGAACCGAAATTAGCTTGGAGACGTAATAAAGATGGTAAAATGGAATTTCTTTTTATGGACTCGTTCCATGAGATGATTGCCGACTTTATGGCACACGATTCGAGCTGGACACCCGACCAAAAGGTGCCACTCGACTGGACCATCTACTATCTGCGCAGCAAAGCGTTACGTGCTCCAATCAGTAAAGAAGAATTGGCTTGGATAATCCTCAATTTCAATCAAAAACGTGGCTATTATCAATTGCGCGGCGAGGAAGAAGAAGAGGATAAAACAAAGCGCGTGGAGTTTTTAGAAGCCCGCGTGGTACGTGTGGAAGCCACGGATAGGAAGAAAGGCAAGAGTACTTGGTACAATGTGTATCTCGACAATGGTATGATTGACCGGCGTACCAGTGCTATCTCTTTGGAGAATTGGGTCGGCCAAACTCGTCAATTCATTGTTACCACAGAATATGAAGCTGATGGTGTCACATTGAAGCTTGATAAGGAGGGGAATGTAAAACGCAGTTTTCGTATTCCCAAAGACGATGATTGGACACTTCGGAAAAAGCGCACAGAGCACGATATTGAAGAGAGTGGACTGCATGTAGGCACTTTCATCTACCAGGCCTTGCGAGATCGTCCCAAAGTGAAAATCAGAGGAAATTTCGTGCACACTATCGAACGTAAATTTTATAAACAAGAACTACGTGCAATCCTCACAAAGCAAACAGAGTTTATACCCGAGTTGCAAGACCAAGCGTTATTACAAGACTGCATCGCCAACCTGTACCCCAGCAACGAGGCACAGCGTCAAAAATTGCAAAGCAAAGACTTCATTTATCTTTTCCTTGATGACATCATTTTCTATCAGCGTCCTCTTAAAAGCAAGAAAAACTTAATCAGTAACTGCTCGCTCGAGAAACGTATCTCAATAGACCACTCAACGGGGGAATGTATAGACCGTCCCATCAAATGTATTGCTCGTTCAAATCCGTATTACCAAGAGTTTCGTCTGTGGCAATTTATCACCAACATCCGTCTTTTTGATCGTGATAGTCAAGAGGACGTCACCTCACGATATCTCTCAACGTCTGAAGAATGGGAGCGCCTTTACGCTTTTCTCTACAATCGTAAAGAAATCAATCAAGACACACTATTCAAAGAGTTTTTTGGATGGAAGAAGCCCAAAGGAAGGAATAGCGTTTACCCGATTCACTGGAATTACGCCGAAGACAAGGAGAAAACTTATCCTTGCAACGAAACACGAGCAACCCTCCTCACAACTTTCGAAAAGGCAGAAATGAACACCGCTGAGCTCAACACCCGAGAAGGTGAAATGCAGTGGTGGCATCTGCTCTACTCCGTCACTGATAAGTTGGAATTGGAGCAAGCCTTACGTAAACGTGGTTTGAGTCAAGAGCAAATCAGAGTATTTACACGTATCAAACCTTTTGAAAAGGATTATGGTGCATTCTCAGAAAAAGCCATTAAACGCTTTCTGACTCTTCTGCGTAAAGGTTCGTTTTGGAATGCTGACGCCATTGATACAACCACTCGAGCACGAATTGACAACATAATCGCAGGAAACATTGACGAAAAGCTGCGTGACAAAATGCAGCACAAGAGCTACCCGCTCCAAAAACTCGAAGACTTCCAAGGTCTTCCAGTTTGGCTGGCCAGCTATATCATTTATGGACGTCATAGTGAAGTGAGCGAGATTGTGCGTTGGGAAACACTCCAAGATTTGCAAAACTATATCCATAACTTCAAGCAGCACTCCCTCAGGAACCCGATAGTTGAACAAGTGGTGCTTGAAACGCTACGGACGGTCTACGACATTTGGAAGAAATTCGGAGATATTGATGAAATCCATCTCGAAATGGGGCGTGAGATGAAGAAAACGGCTAAACAACGGCAAGACGACAGTCAACGCATCCAACGCAATGAGAACACCAAGCTGCGTATCAAAGCACTACTGATGGAACTCAAAAATGATGCAACTATCAGCGATGTCCGTCCATATTCACCCAGTCAGCAAGACATCTTGCGTATTTACGAAGAGGGTGCTTTGGCCACCCTCGAAAAAAGCGACCAAGATTATGATGAGATCATCAAGATTTCTCAGAAGTCTCAGCCTTCTGCGAGCGAGATGAAGCGCTACAAACTTTGGTTAGAACAAAAATACCAATCTCCTTACACCGGTCGCTTCATCTCTCTCACAAAACTATTTACTCCTGCTTATGAAATAGAACATGTGATTCCTCAGAAACGCTTCTTCGATGATTCTTTCAGCAACAAAGTGATTTGTGAGGCAGAAATCAACAAAGCTAAAAGTAGTATGCTTGCCCACGAATTTATTACTAAACGGGGAGGGGAAATTATCCATTCACAATCCCTGGGTGATTTACGCGTACTCAAAGTGGATGATTATGAAAGTTTGGTAAAGCATATCTACAAAGACAATGCAACCAAACGACGCAAACTCCTTTTGGATGATATCCCAACAGAGTTTATACAGCGTCAGCTCAACGACTCTCGTTATATCGCCCGCTTCATACAATCCGTCCTCTCCAATCTCGTTCGAGAAGAAGGAGAAGAAGAGGCCAAGTCGAAACATGTCATTGTATGTACCGGAGGCATTACTGATCGTCTGAAGAAAGACTGGGGGCTACAAGATGTTTGGAATCACCTAGTCTCTCCTCGCTATCAACGTCTTAATAAGCTGACCAACTCAGAAGATTTTGGTCATTGGGAGAATAAAGACGGAAAGCGTGTGTTCCAAACCTCAATGCCGATCGAATTGCAAAAAGGCTACTCTAAGAAGCGCATTGACCACCGACATCACGCAATGGATGCACTCGTCATTGCTTGCGCCTCGCATAACATTATCAACTATCTCAACAATGAGAACGCAGCCTCACCACAAAGTAGGGAGGATTTGCGCAAACAACTTTGCGACAAAGGTCGCACTTTACGTAAACCATGGAAAACTTTTACCCAAGATGTCGAGCAGGCATTGCATGGGGTGGTGGTAAGTTTCAAGAACTATGTGCGTATTATCAATAAAGCGACCAATTTCTACCAGCACTACGAGCAAGGCAAGAAGAAATATATTCCTCAAAAAGGGGAAACATTGTGGGCTATACGTAAACCTATGCATAAAGGCATGCCGTTTGGGCGTGTCAACCTGCGCTATCCCTTGATGGTTTCTCTTGCCTACGCTTTGGAACGTCCACAAAATATTGTGGATAAAGCTTTGCGCGAATACATTTTACACCTCATTGCACAAAATTTTGATACAAAGCAACTCAAAAAACACTTCAAGACTTTAGGAAATAAGTTTGAAAATCGTGATATTAGTAAGGTGGAAATTTGGGTGATGAGTGATGATAGAGAACCACTCGTTGCCTCACGCAAACCTCTGAACGAAAATTTTGATAAGGAGTCCATAGCAAAAATCACCGATACTGGTATTCAAAAGATTTTGCTCAACTTTTTGAAGTACAAAGGAGATGACCCTAAGGTGGCTTTCTCTCCTGAAGGGATTATCGAACTTAATGCCAACATAGCAAAGTTCAATGACGGAAAATCCCATCAACCCATTAAAAAGGTACGTATATTTGAACTACTCGGCAATAAATACCCTGTCGGACAACGAGGCAATCGTAAAACAAAGTTTGTTGAAGCTCAAAGTGGCACCAATCTTTACTTTGCCATCTTTGAAGATGGCGAGGGCAAACGCTCCTATGAAACTATCCAACTCATCGAAGTGGTCGAACGTCTCAAGCAAGGTCTATCACCTGTTCCGGACAGTAATGATAAAAACATTTCGCTGAAATTCTTCCTCTCTCCGAACGACCTCGTCTATGTACCTAACGAAGAGGAAATCGGAAGCAATATGAAAGTCGAAGATTTGCAAAGAGAACGGATATATAAATTTATCGATTCAAGCAACACCACTGCGAATTTTATTCCTCATCGAATTGCGACGACTCTCCTTAATGTAAAGACTCCCATCAACAATATACAGAACGAACTCGGATTAGGAAGTCCTCAATCCAAGCATCAACGTGCACTTACCGGCGAGATAATCAAATCCGTATGCTGGAAACTCGAAGTTGACCGTCTCGGCAACATCACCAAAATCATTAGATAACATCATGATTAAACGCACCCTCTATTTTGGCAATCCTGCCTATCTTTCCTTGTCCTCCCGACAGTTGGTAATTCGTAAATCGGAAAGCCAAAAGGAGGGTGCGCAAGGTGAAAATATTTGTACACGAGCTATTGAAGATATTGGCGTCATCGTTATTGATCATCCTCAAATCACTCTAACCAGCGCCCTCATCGCTGCACTACTCGACAACAATGTAGCCCTCATCACGTGCGATTCTCATCACATGCCTACAGGACTGCTACTGCCTCTTTCTGGAAACACTATACAATCTGAACGATTTCAAGCGCAAGTCAGTGCTTCATTGCCGTTGAAAAAACAGTTGTGGCAGCAAACCGTCAAACAAAAAATCGCCAATCAATCCACAATCTTGCGCCAACTTACTTCTGCAGAAGCGGGATGCATGGATAAGTGGAGCAACGATGTGCGTAGTGGCGATATCGACAATTTGGAAGGACGTGCAGCGGCTTACTATTGGAAAAATCTCTTTGCTCAAGAAATTGACCATTTCAAACGTGGTCGAGAAGAGGCGGCTCCCAACCATTTGCTCAATTATGGCTACGCCATCCTACGCGCCATTATTGCGCGGGCTTTGGTATCCAGCGGACTTTTGCCGACCTTGGGCATTCATCACCATAATCGCTACAATGCCTATTGTTTAGCCGATGACATTATGGAGCCCTATCGCCCCTATGTCGATGCCCATGTTCTTGTTCTCCTTCGTCAAAAAGGTTTCCAAGAAGAACTAACTCAGGAGGACAAAGCCCATCTTCTGCAAATTCCGACTCTTGATGTCTGCGTTGAAGGTAAACGAAGTCCACTATTAGTCGCAGCTTCACTCACAACGGCTTCTGTGGCTAAATGTTTTACTGGAGAATTGCGAAAAATAAGCTATCCTAAACTGTAAGGTTATCGCTAAACATCGCACTTTCCGAAGTCTAAATCTTTTATTATGGAACGCCTGAATGAATATCGTATTATGTGGATTCTTGTACTCTTCGATCTCCCGACAGAGACCAAAAAGGAACGCAAGGCTGCTGCCGACTTTCGCAAGCATCTCATTGAGGATGGTTTTACGATGTTTCAGTTTTCAATCTACGTGCGTCATTGTGCCAGTATGGAAAATGCCGATGTCCATCTTAAACGCGTCCGTGGTCTACTTCCAGAATATGGAAAGGTTTGCCAGCTCTGTATCACAGACAAGCAGTTCTCCAAAATAGAAATATTTCATGGGCAAAAGAAAGAGAAACCTCAAACGGGGCCTATACAATTAGAACTCTTTTAGATTCTTAACCCGCTGGCGGAATTAAATCAGTGCGTACTTAATCCTTCCTATGGGTTTGTTGTTAATGTAATTGATGCATTGTAATGTGGTCATCGCACTGATTCTTCCTACTACTCGGGCAAAAAGTCCGCAGGTTTCCTTTGCGTAGTTCCTGATGAGGAGGAACTGATCAGCAAGTTGCGAAAACAAAGTTTCAACTCTCTTTCGTGCCTTTGCGAAAGGGATAAGGGTTGGCCTCCGGTTCTTTTGGTTGAGCCTGTAGGGGCATTCAAGTCTGATATTGACCGTCTCGAAAAGGTCAAGTTGGACTTCCGCACTGAGTATCCCTTGTCTCCAAAGATGCAGCAATCGCGGTAAAGCGGCTTGATGTCCTTCATATAGTTGATGTCGTATACACTCGCCTTGGGAGGGTCGTATGAATGGATGACTCCATTAAACCACAGAGCACGTGGAGTTTATAGCCGAAGTAGTGCTTTCCTTGGGATACGCAATAGTCAAAGTCCGGCGCCCAAATCAGAGAAACGAGACACAGGACCGAGACGGCGTACATTTCTGTACTTTCAAGATAGAAGAAACAATGGACGTTAAACTGCTAACAGTGTTCTGACTTCTCATTTTGTGAAACAATTTTCATTCACTCTAGATCAAGGGCGGAAGAGTCATTGCGTGCCTATATTTAGTCGTCCCTTAAAAAGCTTTGATAAGTAAAAAGTCACTCCTCCCCTGCCTCTCGCTTATTATTTTGAGCAGCCACAAAAGAACTCTCATGGCTCTTTTGAAGTTGTAAGCAGCTGCTGCCATCAGTATGTTTACAGCGTCTCCTACCACACCTTTGTAAAAGTTGCGGCCTAAACGATGATCTGCTTTCAAATGTCCAATGGTAGGTTCTATGCCTGCCCGCTTGCAGAATAGTTTGTGTTTCTTACGCCTTTGATATCTGCTCTCTGATGGCTTGGGGCTGTCCGGTATTAAAATCTGAGTACCATTCACCTCTTTCCTACCTCGATAACCTCTGTCTCCTGCAAGTATTTTAATCTTTCGTTGTGTGAGACGTTCAACTTGTCCTAACGCAGCTTCTATCGTGTGTCCGTCATATTCATTACGAAAAGACATCGCACCAAGAATGATACACCCGTAGCCGAACGTATGATGGAGACCTTGTTGCCGAATTCGTACTTCTTGTCTTCTTTTCCCTTACTGATACATTGCACCTGGGCTTCGTGAATGGAATAAAGTTTTTTCCGGCTGTTACGTCTTTGTGAAAGAATGGTTTGAAATCTATCAATGAGTTCAGTGTAGAGAGAATTCTCTCCAAGATTGCGCTTGAGCTCTCGAACCAACCGCCCGGCTATTGTCCGCAATTTCCGGTCTGCTCTCAGTGCCTTCTTGCGGTTCTTGGGGTGATTGCGGAAACGTTGGTCGCGATAAATGCCTTTCAACACAAAGGTATAGCTTTGGCGAAGAGGAAGATGCAGTTTATCGACGAGATGCAGAACCTTGCCCACTATCTTTTTATGCAACTTGGCATCCGTAGGAAAAGTGATGTTCTTTTCCTGAACGGTTGAATCGATAAAAGCGGTATCATGATGATGTTCATCATCATCTTCGTTATTGACACGAATGCTTTCTTGAAAGATGAGTTCAATACCCTCCTCTCCAATGCGATGGCGAAAGTGAACCAATTCGGAAGAGGCACAAGGAGCACCGGGTATAAACTCCTGCATACCACAAAAGTATTGATAATAAGCGTTTTCACTCCATTGCTCCACAACGGATTCATCTGAGAGATTGCGAAGGTGCTTGAGTATCAACAAACCACACATCAAACGTATCGGCTTACTTGGGCGACCATTGTGCTGACAATACAAAGGCCGGAAAGCAGCATCGAATTTCTCCCAATTTATTTTGTCGGAGAGTTTGTAGAGAGGGCGAGAGGGGGCCGGCATATCCGACAAACTGCTGAATAATGAAGGGCTGGGATAGGGCTTTTTAATCATAAAAATCTGCAAGTTTCTGAATACAAAGATAAGAAAACTTGCAGATTTATCAAAGGAATATCTTAATTAAATTACTGAATATCAGATGATAAATGGGAATTTAAGGGACGACTATTTAAGGAAGGAAGACGCAAGGCTAATCCCGAATTGGGGTTAATAGAAAATGAAGAAGATATGGTGTCAACCAATCTTCTTCATTTTGATAGTACCTTTTTTATTACTAAATTACGACGTAACTTTCTAATAAATAGACATTTAGCAAGAATGAGTTGTTACTCATACTGCAAAGGTACTCAAATTTAAGCAAATCACAACTGCACAAATCGGAGGAGCGCTCGCGAGTTCGTTGTTACTCATACTGCAAAGGTACTCAAATTTAAGCAAATCACAACAGATTAAATCCCTATTTTCGCGGTGAGAATGTTGTTACTCATACTGCAAAGGTACTCAAATTTAAGCAAATCACAACGGGCTGCAAGGGCAACTTTAATGCAGAAACGTTGTTACTCATACTGCAAAGGTACTCAAATTTAAGCAAATCACAACAAAGTTTCAATCTACATATATATTGATTTGGTTGTTACTCATACTGCAAAGGTACTCAAATTTAAGCAAATCACAACTGCGCAATGATTTCAAGTGATAGAGAGCCTGTTGTTACTCATACTGCAAAGGTACTCAAATTTAAGCAAATCACAACAATTTGCAGCTGTAACCTCGGCGTTCATCTGTTGTTACTCATACTGCAAAGGTACTCAAATTTAAGCAAATCACAACCGTTAAATACGAGTACTTCGGAACGTTGCAGTTGTTACTCATACTGCAAAGGTACTCAAATTTAAGCAAATCACAACAAGTGGGCGTTTAAGCGCAACAGCCACGAAGTTGTTACTCATACTGCAAAGGTACTCAAATTTAAGCAAATCACAACTACATCGGAAAAAGGGGCTATTTTTGCACTGTTGTTACTCATACTGCAAAGGTACTCAAATTTAAGCAAATCACAACAGAACCAGCCTACAAACTCTTCATTCGTCAGTTGTTACTCATACTGCAAAGGTACTCAAATTTAAGCAAATCACAACGAAATCTTTGGTATGCCCATGCGCATCGCGTTGTTACTCATACTGCAAAGGTACTCAAATTTAAGCAAATCACAACAGGAGAAGAACGCCATGGCGCGCTGGTCAAGTTGTTACTCATACTGCAAAGGTACTCAAATTTAAGCAAATCACAACTCGCGCGGACGCTCACCTTCAACTTTCCCTGTTGTTACTCATACTGCAAAGGTACTCAAATTTAAGCAAATCACAACCCCCGGTGGTAGAACTGACCACCGAGTGGAGTTGTTACTCATACTGCAAAGGTACTCAAATTTAAGCAAATCACAACTAGGTCTGCGCCGACTTCTCGAGCGCACCGTTGTTACTCATACTGCAAAGGTACTCAAATTTAAGCAAATCACAACATCTTTTGCCGTCATCATACCCGCCTTTTCGTTGTTACTCATACTGCAAAGGTACTCAAATTTAAGCAAATCACAACGACTTCTTCTCTCTACCGCTCCTCTCGTCGTTGTTACTCATACTGCAAAGGTACTCAAATTTAAGCAAATCACAACCACAGCCTTCCGCATCTTTGGCGCAAGCGGGTTGTTACTCATACTGCAAAGGTACTCAAATTTAAGCAAATCACAACTATGATTACCCAGATGAACCCGAGTCGCTCGTTGTTACTCATACTGCAAAGGTACTCAAATTTAAGCAAATCACAACGAGTATTGTATCTTCTTCTTGGGGAGTATCGTTGTTACTCATACTGCAAAGGTACTCAAATTTAAGCAAATCACAACTACAAGCCTTTTACTTCGTCGTTGAAGTATGTTGTTACTCATACTGCAAAGGTACTCAAATTTAAGCAAATCACAACTATCAAAATGAAATTACTATTTTTGTCGTGGTTGTTACTCATACTGCAAAGGTACTCAAATTTAAGCAAATCACAACGTCGGAAAGAGTTCCTCGATAGGCTTGCCGTGTTGTTACTCATACTGCAAAGGTACTCAAATTTAAGCAAATCACAACTATATTCTTTAGCTTTGGACTGTCGGAGCGGTTGTTACTCATACTGCAAAGGTACTCAAATTTAAGCAAATCACAACTTTCATCAAATCGAAGAGTTCTTGCTTCTCGTTGTTACTCATACTGCAAAGGTACTCAAATTTAAGCAAATCACAACATTTGCGCAGCCTGCTCTACGGAAGCATCTGTTGTTACTCATACTGCAAAGGTACTCAAATTTAAGCAAATCACAACCAGCGTTGGGTAGGTTTTGCAGTACTCCCAGTTGTTACTCATACTGCAAAGGTACTCAAATTTAAGCAAATCACAACACGGTAACAACAAGGGTCTTCCTGCCGAAGGTTGTTACTCATACTGCAAAGGTACTCAAATTTAAGCAAATCACAACAAGGTAGCTGTGATGCACAGACCCACCGCAGTTGTTACTCATACTGCAAAGGTACTCAAATTTAAGCAAATCACAACTCATAATGAGTACGTAAAATTCCCTTCTCAGTTGTTACTCATACTGCAAAGGTACTCAAATTTAAGCAAATCACAACGCAATACGATAGCCACCGCCCCAGGGGATTGTTGTTACTCATACTGCAAAGGTACTCAAATTTAAGCAAATCACAACCAGGCCGACAACCGCGTAAAGGCCGAAGAGGTTGTTACTCATACTGCAAAGGTACTCAAATTTAAGCAAATCACAACACTGCCGCGGTTTGCCGCCGCGGGGCGCGTGTTGTTACTCATACTGCAAAGGTACTCAAATTTAAGCAAATCACAACGGAACGGTGTGATTGTCAGAAATTGTCCTAGTTGTTACTCATACTGCAAAGGTACTCAAATTTAAGCAAATCACAACCCCTACGACCTAATCTCCCTCATTGAAAGGTTGTTACTCATACTGCAAAGGTACTCAAATTTAAGCAAATCACAACTAAGAGAGAGCGTACAGCTCATCGTCCGTGGTTGTTACTCATACTGCAAAGGTACTCAAATTTAAGGGATGTTCTAAAAATCAATCCACTGAAAATCAGATAAATCTTTCGTCAGCGTGCTGTAATGTGGAAGCAAGACTGGTGCACTTCGTATTTCACGTAGCACGTCCCCATGCGGCGCTGGTCGTCGAGCACCTCGGCTAGGACACTCTTGAGCTGCACACCCCACGTTTCGGGCTGCGGCGGGAGGGCAGGATCCTGCACGCGCCGATAGAAATTGTAGGAGATGTCGAAAGTCGTGCCGAATCGGTGGCAACTCTGCTCGCTGGCGTTGCCATTGTGCCGGCGCAGCCGCTCGATGTCCTCGTTGGTACGCAGCACGGAAGTAACTTTCAGTTTGTGGAAGGGCAACCCTTTGGACGCCAGACTATCGAGAAAGGAGCGCCCGATTTCGTTGAGCAGGGTGGCGGCACGAGGCACCAGGTAGGGGGTACTGTGGGTAAGGTTTTTGAGTTCGTAGAAGGGACTGTCGCCGATATAGACGAGGTCCTTTATGCGCTGCGCTGCCTCTGCACGGTCGGCACATTCGGAGATGCCGATACGCCGAGCAGTGGCCAATTGCACGTCGTTCAGGTCGGGGAAAGCCGTATCAAAAGCCGGTACGGAGAGGATGGGATGCTTGACGGGGGCTCCCGTCTTGTCGAGCAATCGTAACGAGGTGCGCCGACGGCGCAGGAGCGAGTCGGCGCGTGCCGATGCCAGCGCGATGGTGTCTTGTGGAAGGGGAGCCGCCTGCTCTGCGGCCTCGGAGAAGAAGGAGAAATGCGTCACCTCCGGAAACAGCCTGCGGACGCCAGCCAGGAGGGCGATGATGCCGATAAAGCCTACGAAGAAATGGCGTTTGATCAGTAAGATGGGGGAAGGCTTTCGAGTCATAAGTCTGGATAAAGATGGAGCGGGGGTGCCTCCATCAGTTTAGCGTTTCTCCTGCAAAAGTAGCAATAAAATAAGGATTTACTTGGGTTTTTGGCTACGAAAACGTACTTTTGCAGTAGTAAACCCAACCAACGGAGATTTCCACTCAATGATAGAACGACATTTTGTGCTTGAAGAGGCCGACCCCGCCACTTTCTTTGGCCCTGCCAATGCCAACCTTCGCCTGCTGCGCGCCCTCTGTCCCAAACTTCGCATCATCGGGCGCGACAACGTCATCAAAGCGATGGGCACGGAAGAAGACATGGCAGAATTTGAGGAACACATCGCCGCCTTGGAAAAGCATTGTGTCAAATACAATGCCCTCACGGAAGAAAACGTGATTGATTTGCTCAAACATCGCACACCGCAACAAGCAGACGACAGCGATGTCATCGTTTTTTCGACCGGCGGGCGCCCCATCACTCCGCGTTCGGCCAACCAACTACGTTTAGTAGAAGCCTATCGGAAGAACGACATGCTCTTTGCCATCGGCCCGGCAGGCTCCGGCAAAACTTATGTAGCGATAGCTCTGGCTGTCCGTGCGCTAAAGAACAAGGAGGTCAAGAAAATCATCCTAAGCCGCCCCGCCGTAGAGGCCGGCGAGAAGTTGGGCTTCCTCCCCGGCGACATGAAGGACAAAATCGACCCTTACCTACAACCTCTCTACGACGCTCTGCAAGAGATGATTCCTGCGGCCAAACTGCAAGAATACATGGACCTCAACGTCATCCAGATAGCCCCGTTGGCTTTCATGCGCGGCCGTACGCTCAACGATGCGGTGGTCATCCTCGATGAAGCCCAGAACACGACAACGGCTCAAATCAAGATGTTTCTCACCCGCATGGGGTGGAACACTAAGATGATGATTACCGGTGACCGCACACAGATAGATCTCCCGCCCTCGCAAAAGAGTGGTTTGGTCGAAGCACAACGCATTTTGGCGAAGGTGCCGGGCATCGCCTTTATAGAAATGACGAAGAAGGATATTGTGCGCCACAAGCTCGTTTCGCGCATTGTCGAAGCCTATGAAGCCGACGCCCCATCTCCAGCCTACTATTCACAACAGCTCCTAACCCCCTAACTTACCCTCACTATGACAGCTTTAACAAAAACAGATTTCCACTTCCCCGGCCAACAGAGTGTCTATCACGGCAAAGTGCGTGACGTCTACCACTTGGGCGACCACTTGGTGATGGTGGCCACCGACCGTATTTCAGCCTTTGATGTCGTGCTCCCCGAAGGCATCCCTTTCAAAGGGCAGATGCTCAACCAGATTGCGGCAAAGTTTTTGGACGCGACCACCGACATTTGTCCCAACTGGAAGTTGGCCACCCCCGACCCTATGGTCACTGTCGGCATTATGTGCGAAGGCTTCCCGATTGAAATGATTGTGCGCGGCTACTTGTGTGGAAGCGCTTGGCGTGCCTACAAGAGCGGTGTGCGTGAAATCTGTGGCGTAAAACTTCCCGATGGCATGCGTGAGAATGAGGAGTTCCCCACTCCCATCATCACCCCGACCACGAAAGCCGAGATCGGCGAGCACGATGCCGACATCTCCAAGGAGGAAATCCTGGCACAAGGCCTTGCCACCCCCGAAGAATATGCGTTACTCGAACAGTACACCTTGGCCCTCTTTGAGCGCGGCACGAAGATGGCAGCCGAGCGTGGGCTGATACTCGTAGACACGAAATACGAATTTGGCAAGCATAACGGCACCATCTACCTGATGGATGAAATCCACACGCCCGACTCCAGTCGCTACTTTTATGCCGAAGGCTATGCCGAACGCTTTGCAGCAGGTAACCCTCAAAAACAACTCTCCAAAGAGTTCGTGCGCGAATGGCTGATGGCCAATGGCTTCCAAGGCAAAGCCGGACAGGAAGTGCCGGAGATGACACCGACCATCGTGCAAGGAATATCGGAACGCTATATCGAACTTTACGAGCACATCACCGGCGAAACCTTCAACCGCGAAGCCAATGCCGACCTGCACGCCCGCATTGAGCAGAACGTGCTGAACTACCTGAAGCAATAACGGCTTTTCTAACCAGTCAGAAGAGATAAGATAGGAAACGGTTTTCTGATGTGTAAAATATGACGTTTAGAACCTTCTTTCAGAAATTGACCAGTCGCTATCTTTGGGGCAATCTGTTGGCAATGGGAATAGTGCTTGCAGCCATAGGAACGGGATTTTACTTTTTCCTCGACTTCTACACCTATCATGGCCAAACCATAGAAGTGCCTGATGTACGCGGCCAAAGCAGCGAAGTGGCACAGCGCAAGTTGCGTGCTGCCGGGTTCCAAGTGGAGGTGAGTGACACGGGCTATATGCCACGCTTGGCCGGAGATTTGATTTTGGACCAACAGCCCCTTCCAGGTACGCCGGTCAAACTCAACCGCGTGATTTACCTCACCGTCAACGCCTCTTCGGCACGCACCATTGCTCTGCCCGACATTGCTGACAACTGCTCACTGCGCGAAGCCAAAATGCGCCTATCGGCCATGGGATTTAAGTTGGGAGCGGTGAAGCGTGTCACCGGTGACCGCGACTGGGTCTACAGTATTGAAGTGGCTGGAAAGACGGTACATACGGGCGATCGTATTCCTATCAATCAGCCTTTGATTTTGCTGGTCGGCGATGGCGCTGATGAAGAGATCTTCAACGGCAACGACTCTCTCGACCAACTCATCCATGGCCACGACTCCGTGGTCTATGAAGAAGAAATAATAGAATAGCCCATGGACGAAATCCTTCCCGCCGTTTTAGACGAAGCACAAGAAGAACTCCTGCTTGACGAAGACGACTTTGAGGGAAGCACTTCCTCGCGCATCGACAGCACTTCGGACGAACTCTACGAGCACTATCGCGTTGTGGCCGACAAAGGTCAGCAACTCTTGCGCGTCGATAAGTTTCTCATCAATGTGATGCACGACACCTCACGCAATCGCATTCAGGCTGCGGCCGATGCCGGATGTATTCACGCCAATGGACAGGCAGTGAAGAGCAACTATCGGGTCAAGCCGGGCGATGTCATCACCTTGATGCTCAATCGCCCACGTTTCGACAGCACCATCAAACCTGAAGACATTCCCCTCAACATCGTCTACGAAGACGAGGCGCTGATGGTCATCAACAAACCATCCGGGCTGGTGGTTCATCCGGGCTGTGGCAATTACAACGGCACGTTGGTCAACGCTGTGGCATGGCATTTACGCGACAATCCTGACTACGATCCCAACGATCCGACTGTGGGCTTGGTGCATCGCATTGACAAAGACACCAGTGGGCTGCTCGTTGTGGCCAAGACTCCTGACGCAAAGACGAAACTCTGCGCACAATTTTTCCATAAGACAACACGTCGCCGCTATCAAGCTCTCGTTTGGGGAAATCTGCAAGAGGACGAAGGACGCATCGAAGGCAACATTGCCCGCCATCCGAAAGACCGCATGCAGATGGCCGTCTTCCCTCTGGATAGCGGTGTGGGCAAGCCTGCCGTAACCCACTATCGTGTACTGGAGCGGTTTGGCTACGTGACGCTGGTCGAATGTATCCTCGAAACCGGTCGAACCCATCAGATTAGAGCACATATGAAGCATCTGGGCCATCCCCTCTTTGCCGATGAGCGCTACGGTGGCGACCAAATCTTGTGGGGCACTCGCAGCAGTAGTTACAGCAGTTTCATCCGCAATGCAATGGCACTCTGCCCACGACAAGCCCTCCATGCCAAGACGTTGGGATTTCAGCACCCGACCACGGGTGAAGAGATGGATTTTGAAAGCGACCTTGCCCTCGATATGCAACAACTTCTTGACAAGTGGCGCGTCTATCTCAAAGGGATGCAGAAATAAAGTAGAAACCGACTCTCCACAAGCAGAGAGCACCATCCACCATTATGAAAAAGCAAATCGCAATTATAGCCGGGGGAGACTCCTCTGAGCATGATGTTTCGCTGCGCAGTGCAGCCGGTATCCTCTCTTTCATGGACAGCAGCAAATATGAATGCTACATCGTTGAGCAACATGGACGTGACATGCACGTCAATGTAGAAGGACAGCAATACCCTATCGACCTCAACGACTTTTCCTTTGAAAAAGAGGGTGTGCGCCGCACTTTCGACTTCGCCTACATCACCATTCACGGCACTCCAGGCGAGAACGGCATCCTTCAAGGCTACTTTGACTTGATTGGTCTGCCCTACAACACCAGCGATGTCCTTGTCGAGGCCATGACCTTCAACAAGTTTGCCCTCAACAACTTTCTCCGTTCTTTTCCGGAACTCCACATTTCCGACAGTCTGATGGTGCGCAAAGGCATGGCGCTTCCCTCGTCCGAAGAGATTGTAGCACGAGTAGGTCTGCCCTGCTTCGTAAAACCCAATGCCGGCGGCAGTTCGTTTGGTGTGACCAAGGTGAAAACCATCGAAGAAGTGGTGCCTGCCATCGAGAAGGCAATGAATGAAAGCGACGAGGTGATGATTGAGCGTCTACTTGTAGGCACCGAAATCACCTGCGGATGTTTCCGCCGTAAGAGTGGTGAGGTCGTCACATTTCCCATCACCGAAGTGGTGGTAAAAGGCGTTGAGTTTTTCGACTACGAGGCCAAATACGAAGGCAAGAGCGACGAAATCACTCCGGCTCGCATCGCCCCCGAGACCGCTACTCGCGTGAGCGCCATGACCAAGTTTATCTATGAGCAAATGGGTTGCTATGGCATCATCCGCATCGACTACATTCTCTCGGGCGAAACCGGACACGAGCAAATTAATCTGCTCGAAATCAACACAACGCCCGGTATGACCCCCGCCTCTTTCATCCCCCAGCAAGTGCGCGCTTCCGAGTTTCAGATTGCCGACGTGCTTTCTGAAATCATCGAGGGCAAATGCTAAAAGCATTCCTTTCACCTTCCTAACTGCCAATTCTGTTTTGAAACTTCCTTCCGAATTTGACGCCATACGTCCCGTGGCCGATGAAGAGATTCGTGAGAATTTCGAATCTCTCCTCCACGACCGCCTCTTCATGCAGGTGCTGCGCGGATTTGTGCCTTGGCTGTCCAAAAGCGTCATTCGCACTTTCCTACGACTCACCGCCATCGGGGTGCATAGTGCTTTAGCTTTCCAGAAGCGCTACATGCTGCGCGCCATGCACATACTGCTGCGCCGCACCACACGAGGAGTGACCTTTGCCCACGATGCCCTATCCACACGTTCTGCCGGCTACACCTACATCTCCAACCATCGAGACATTGTGCTCGACTCTGCCATCCTTTCGGTGGTGCTCATCGACCATAAGTTTCCCAACACGGTGCAAATCGCCATCGGCGACAACCTGCTCATCTACCCCTGGATTGAGCGCTTTGTGCGAATGAACAAAGCCTTCATCGTGCGGCGGTCGCTTTCGCCCAAAGAGTTGCTCCTTTCGAGCCAACTGATGAGTCGCTACATGCACCACGTCATAGCCACAGGTACCGACAACATTTGGATAGCCCAGCGCGAAGGTCGTGCGAAGGACAGCAACGACCGCACACAGCCCTCCGTGCTGCGCATGATGACGCTTGGTGCAGACAGTACTCCTTTCGAAGCTCTGCGCTCCATGCACCTCGTGCCGCTCACCATCTCCTATGAGTATGACCCTTGCGACTATCTCAAAGCCCGCGAGTTCCAGCTCAAACGCGACAATCCCGCCTTCAAAAAGTCGCAGAAGGACGATCTTGACAACATGCGGGTGGGTATCCTTGGCAAGAAAGGACGTGTGCACTACCAACTGGCACCCTGCATCGACGAGTGGATAGAGGACTACAAAGACCTGCCCACCAAGGAACTCCTGGAAGCAGTAGCTCAACGCATCGATACCGAAATCCACAAAGGCTATCGTATCTTTGCCACCAACTACATTGCGGCCGATTTGCTGGAAGACAACACGCGCTTTGTCGAACACTACACCGCTAAGGAGTGCGCTCAGTTTGAGGAGTATCTGCAAGGACGAATAGCCCTGATTGACCTCCCCGAGAAAGACGTGCCTTTCCTACGAGAGCGAATGCTCACCATGTATGCCAACCCTCTCTACAACCAGCTCAAAGCGCTCCAGAATGACTAAGTCCCATCGCCTGCTCCGCTCCCTCTCCCTCTTGGCCGGCTTCGTGCTGGTGTCTGTCGGCCTCTTCTTTCACAGTTGCAGCGATGCCGAAGACGGCGCTGTGCTGCCCCCGGCCCGTTTCGACTTGGGCGAGGTAGCGACCGGCGTAAAAGGGCAGGTGTCAGAAATCCGCTTTGACAACGGGCAAACCCTCGCCCCGGCCAACACCCTCCCCCGTCTACGCCCCGACACGCTCTACCGCATGCTCGTGGGCTACCAAATCACCACCGACACCAAAGCCGCAGTGCACCAGTGGATGCCCGTGCTCACCATCCACGCCCGCCACTTCTCGGCCGAAGAGATGCGCACCGACCCGGTCAAAGTCATCAGCGTTTGGCAGACCTCGCGCTACATCAATCTGCGCATTGCCGTACCGCGCACAGCAGCCAAGAAGCACTATTTCAGTTTCCAAACGGCCGCCTTTCAGCAGCCCACCGATGAGCAAAAGCCACGCCGCCTCGTGCTCCACCTCTATCATGATGCTGCCGGCGACCGACCCGACTATTGGGAAGAGATGTACCTCTCCTGCCCCATCTACGGCTATACCCACAAACTGCGTACCGGCCTCGACTCCATCACGATGGTGGTCAGCACCCCATCAGGCGAGCAGCAGCATTCGGCACGCTTTCGGTAACCTCCTCCAGTCACCGCGTTGTTTTTATCTCCCCATGCTTTCTATGATATTCTTTCGAGACATTGACTATACCGACCGCGACCTCGTGCAGCAATATACGCTCCTGTCCGAATGTCGCAACTGCGACTTCAACTTCATGAACCTCATGTCGTGGCGATTTCTCTACAACACCCAGATAGCCCAACACCGCGGGATGCTCATCATCCGTTTCCTCTTCGATGGAAAGCCCGCCTATCTCCCACCACTCACTCCGCCGCCCTATGTCGAAGAAACCATGCGCGAGGAATACGCTGCCGTCCTGCTCGACCTTGTCGCTGAAGCCGAAGCCGAGAGACAGCCGTTTCTGATGATGGGCGCTTGCCAAGGCATGCTGGGACGTCTGCAAAGCGTGCTCCCCGGCAAATTTCAAGCCACAGCCGACCGCGCCTTCACCGACTACATCTACGACCGGACCGCCTTGGAAACCCTCGCGGGCAAAAAGCTCCAATCCAAGCGCAATCACGCCAACCGCTTTGAGCGCGAATATCCCCACTACGAGTACCGCGAGCTCACCCCCGACCTGGCCAAAGAGTGCTGGAAGCTCGAAGAAGAATGGGCTGCCAAACACACCGACATGCACGCCCGCCTCGATGCCGACGACGAGCAGCACTCCATGCGCCGCGTCTTCAAGCACTGGAACGAACTTCAAGCCCGAGGCGCAGCCATCCTCGTCGACGGTAGAGTCGTCGCCTTCACTTTCGGCGGCCCAATCAACTACGACACCTTCGACGTCTGCTGCGAAAAAGCCAACACCGACTACGAAGGCGCCTACGCCATCATCAACCGCGACTTCGTGCGACATCTCCCCGAGCAATACACCCTCATCAACCGCGAGGAAGACTTAGGCCTCGAAGGTCTGAGGCGTGCCAAACTCAGCTATCAACCGAAAATCCTCTTAGACAAATACACCATCACATGCTCCTGACTCCCGAAGAAATCAAGCAGCAGACCCGCCAGCTCTGGCACACCTGCTTTCCCAACGACAGTGAGGACTTCCTTGACCTTTACTTTGAAGACCGCTACACGGACCAACGAAACGTCACCATCCGCAAAAACGCCAAGGTCGTTGCCGCCACCCAGGTGCTGCCTTTCAAGTTCCACTTTGCCGGGCACTTCATCCCCGTCGGCTACGTCAGCGGACTTTGCACTGCCCCCAAACAGCGAGGAAAAGGCTACGCCACGCAAGCCCTGAAAGAAGCCCACCGCAAGATGTACGACGAAGGCGCGCTCATCAGTTTCCTCATCCCCGGCGACGAACACCTGCGCAAATTCTACGAAAGCGAAGACCACGGTGCCTACTACACCGCCACTCACCGACTCGCCATCGACGTAACACCCGACGGCACAATCAAGTCCAAGTCCAACCCCAACCTCAAAATCGACATCCAAGCCGAATACGAATGGGGACGCGACCTCTGGACCTACTACAACACCTTCGGCGGACGACACCCCTACGAAATCAAACTCGATGAAGACGCCTTCTTCGCCGCCATACAAACCCACGACCTCAACGACGGACTTGTCATTGTGGCCCGCCGAAGAGGAAAAATCGTAGGCTTCTGCCTCGCCATACGCGAAGGCAAACCCCTGAAGAGCGGAAAGCGATCCGCCAAGACTTTCCAAGGCTGCATCCGTTTCCTCCTCACCACCGATGAGCAAATCATGCAGCAACTCCAAGCCCGCGCCTTCCAACTCCTGGACGTCAAGGAGATGGTTATGGTGGGCGGCTGCCCTGCCCGCGGCTTCAAAGGTGCCGAGCCCTACGCCATGGCCCGCATCATCAATGTCGAGAAGTTTCTCACCTTCATCGGACGTCTCTATCCCGGATTGCAACTCCACGTTGGCATACAAAACGATCACGACATCCCCGAAAACAACGGTTTCTACCAGCTCATCGATGGTCGTCTCCACATCACCGACCAAAAGCCCGACAGTATCACCACTCCCGGTGGACTCGCCGCAGTCTTTCTCGCAGCACAGCCCGTGCTCATGCCCATGCTCTTAGACGACTGACAACACCACTTTGACAGCCCTCTTCTTTCCCCTTGATTTTAGGCTCAAGCCCCATCAAGGGGAAAGTTTTTTCTGCTCCATCCGCGACAAATCTCTGCCCTCCACCTCCGATTTTACCACCTCTCCTCTACCCTGCTCACACGATCTGCGAAGCGTTCAGATGTCTAAGCACCGAGTTTCAGACGTTGAAACACCAAGTTTCAGGCGTTGAAATACCAAGTTTCAGACGTTGAAACACCGAGTTTCAGGTGCTGAAACACCAAGTTTCAGGCGTATGAACCGAGAGTTTCAGACATCTGAAACTGATCCTTTATGAAGCAAGAACTCTTTTTCTATCAGCAATCAAGCCAATTTACAAGCCGTGATAAAGCACGTAAACTTAACACAAACACCTCAAAAATGAAAACAAGCCCCCTCCTTTTCCTCCTGCTCAACGCCGCTTTTCTCACGACAAGCGGACAGCCGGGACAAGCGCTTCCTCAGCAAAATCTCGCACACTGGCCGGGCATCCCGACCGGCAATTACAGCGGCATCACCCCGTTAGGCAACTCGCGCTATGCCGTGGTGAGCGACAAAGCAGCAGACGATGGCTTTTTCATCTTCCACATCGAACAGGACAGTCTTTCGGGACAAATCACCAACGTCCGCTTCGAAGGCTTTTCCGGCGAAGCCCCTCAGCAACGCGATGCCTGGGGAAACACCACACGCGATTGTGAGGGCGTGGCCTTCCTCCCTCGGCGCAACACCATCTGGATTTCGGGCGAAGGCGACCAGGCTATCTTGGAATACGACCTCAGCGGACGTTCTACAGGACGGAAATTGGACGTCCCCTCTCAGTTTTCCACCACCGCCATCTACCCCAACCGCGGCTTTGAAGCCTTGTGTCACGACACTTTGCGCCATTGCTTTTGGACCACCACGGAGAGTTCCTTGCGCTCCGATGGCCCGCGACCCGGACGTGGTTTTCCTCGTGCCGACAACCGATTGCGACTTTTATCCTTCGATGACGAAACCGGGAAATTGCGCGCTCAATACGCCTACCGTACCGATTCCGGCAGCGTTACCTGCTTCGGACGCGCCTACATCTTCGGGGTGCCAGCCCTTTCTTCCCTACCCGATGGCCGTCTGCTGGTCATGGAGCGCGAGGGACATTTTCCACAACACCGCTTAGGCTCAAGAGTCTCCGTCAAACTCTATGCAGTCGACCTTGACACCGCTCAGCCCCTTGACTCCCTCCCCGCTCTCTCCACCATCGAACCACATCTGTTTGTCCGAAAGACGCTGCTCGCCTCTTGGACCACCCACTTCAACCTCTTTGCCCGCAATCTCGCCAACTACGAAGGCGTCTGCCTCGGTCATCCCACAGCTGACGGACGCCCCACACTGATTTGCATCAACGACTCCCAAGCCCGTATGGGCAATGCCCTCTTTCGCCTCAAAGACTTCCTCCGCGTTGTAGCCCTCTCACAACAATAAGTGATTTCTCTCCCTCGGTGAGAATGTTCCGACATTCTCCTCCCCGATTTCTTTTTCCCCCCAATCGCAGGGAAGAAGGATGGAGAGAACACAAAAAAGAGAGCCTGTGTTCTTTTCAGAACTCAGGCTCTCTTGAAAATGGCGGCGACCTACTCTCCCGCGGGTGTGCAGTACCATCGGCGCGGGCGGGCTTAACTTCTCTGTTCGGAATGGGAAGAGGTGGAACCCCGTCGCTATAACCACCGGAAATATTT
>NZ_JACSUD010000016.1 GCF_014385435.1 Alloprevotella sp. Lung230 | reverse complement strand
CATCTCGCATTCCAAAACCGCCACTTGCTCTTGACTTTAACATGGTTTTAACACTGTGGGTTCTTGTATGGACGCTTTCTTTGCCTCTTTTCTGGAGCAATCTTCTTTTTTAGTCGTTCTGTTGAGCGAGAAATCCTGCAAATCGAATCAAAGTATTCAAATCTCCTTCTTCAGCAGAGGTTTCATGAGGTTTTATATTTGTTCGATTGGGCGGATACGGGGAATGCGCTTGCGATGTCGCCTTCAGCGACACATAATCTGCAAAACCGGACCATCTTTCAAGTCTATGCAAATGTGTCGCCAAGATGTCAAACAGGTCTCCTCTCAAGTTGGATAGACAAACTGTAGTTCCTAAATGAGAGAAGGGCGTAAAGCCCAGGTCTTTTGACCGGCTATCGCGCACGCGCATCCCCTACTACAATAGTGTAGATTTTTTTGCCTTCACTCCTTCATCGCTGTGGATAAATGTCTGTGCAATAGATGGTTGTGGGTGAAGGCAAAGGCAAGTCTGCCTTCACCCGGAAACGCAGATTTTCGGCACAATCCGTAAATCGGTGAAGGCAGTGAAGGCAAAAAACACGAATGTGTGTAGTGTACGCGCGCGCGCGAGGGAAAATACAGGAGCAGTGGGCAACGACACCCTGCACTTCAACGCACGTTTTATCTACCTCAGAGATAAATGAAACTACCTCAGAGAAAACGAAAACTATCTCAGAGATAAATACAACTACCTCTGAGCGAAACACCCTCTTTTTCATACTCCACCCCGGCATTGGTGAGTGGGGACAGACCGGAGGAGAGGACGCGCTGACGGCCGATTTATCCAACTACTTTTTTGTTTTTTGACGGTTGCAGCAGTACATATTCAAAAATACTTCGTACTTTTGCAGGATAAAGTGACGTGTCGCGAAAACGTGTCGCCAACTGTACACACGCAATTTTCACCTTTTCATTCAATGAAAACCTTCAAACTTCTCAACAACGTCGTAGGCTGGGTTATCTTTGCGATAGCCGCTTTCACCTACATCTCAACGGTAGAGCCCTCCGCCTCCTTCTGGGACTGCCCCGAGTTCATCACCACGGCCATGAAGCTCGAAGTGGGACACCCGCCCGGTGCACCCTTCTTCATGCTCACCGGCAATCTCTTCTCGCATCTGGCCTCCGACCCCTCGCAGGTGGCCTACTGGATCAACGTGATGAGTGCCCTCCTTTCGGCCTTCTGCATCTTGTTTCTCTTCTGGAGCATCACCCATTTGGCGCGTAAGCTCATCTGCGCTGATGGCATCGTGCAGACCACCGCACAAACCCTCACCATCTTGGCTTGCGGCGTGACGGGCGCTTTGGCCTACACGTGGAGCGACACGTTCTGGTTTTCCGCTGTGGAAGGCGAAGTCTATGCCTACTCCTCGATGTTCACCGCCCTGGTGTTCTGGCTCATCCTCAAGTGGGAGGACAATGCCGACGCCCCTCATTCCGACCGCTGGCTGGTGCTCATCTTCTATCTCACCGGACTCTCCATCGGTGTCCACCTCCTCAACCTCCTCTGCCTGCCCGCCATTGTGCTGGTCTACTACTACAAGAAGACCCCCGAAGCCAATCTCAAAGGTTCGCTTCTCGCGCTAGGCGTCAGCATCGTGCTGGTGGCCGCTGTGCTCTACGGTGTCGTGCCCGGCATTGTGAAAGTGGGCGGCTGGTTTGAACTCCTCTTTGTCAACGGACTCAGCCTGCCGTTCAACTCCGGAATGGTCATCTACATCCTCACCCTCATTGCTGTGGTGAGCACCGCCATCTGGGCTACCACACGCCACAACCGTCGGCTCACCGTCGGGCTCTACGTGGCCAGTGTGGCGCTCCTCGGCATCCCCTTCTACGGCCATGGCTACGTGGGTCCTCTCAGTTTGGGAGTGGTCCTCCTGGCTGCGCTCTATGCCCTGCTCTTCTGGAAGCGTGAGGGAGAGTACGTCATCCGCAAGCGCTTCCTCAACACCTCCTTGCTGTGCATGCTCATGCTCATGGTGGGCTACTCTTCCTATGCCCTCATCGTGCTGCGCTCCACGCAAAACACTCCTATGGATCAGAACTCGCCCGAAGACATCTTCACCCTCGGCACTTATCTGAACCGCGAGCAATACGGCACGCGCCCCCTCTTCTATGGCGAAGCCTTCACCTCCCTGCCCTACAAATACAGCGAAGACGAACAGGTGCAGCGCCACGAGAAGAAAAATCCCAACGAACCCGACCGCTACGACATTGTGAAAGTGGGCGGTAAGCCCGAATATCCCTCGGGCATGAAGATGCTCTTCCCTCGCATGTACAGCCGTGCACACGCACAAGCCTACAATGACTGGTTGGGTGGGGTGGACTTGCACGCCACCGATGTGACCTTCGTCGACCCCGAAGACGGACAGGAAAAAACCATCGATGGCGAAATGCCCTCGCAGGTGGACAACCTCCGCTTCTTCCTTTCCTATCAGGTGAACTTCATGTACTGGCGCTACTTCATGTGGAACTTCTCCGGGCGTCAGAACGACATCCAGAGCCACGGTGAGCTCGACCACGGCAACTGGATCACGGGCATCACCCCCATCGACAATCTCCTCCTGCACAGCGATCAGTCAAAGCTGCCCGACGTGTTGAAGGACAACAAGGGGCACAACGTCTTCTACATGCTCCCCCTCCTCCTCGGACTGCTCGGCCTCTTCTGGCAAGCCTATCGCGGGAAGCGCGGTGTGCAGCAATTCTGGGTCGTGTTCTTCCTCTTCTTCATGACGGGGCTGGCCATCGTGCTCTACCTCAACCAGACGCCCCAACAGCCTCGTGAGCGCGACTACGCCTATGCTGGTTCGTTCTATGCCTTTGCCATCTGGATTGGTCTCGGTGTGGCAGCGATTGCCGATGGACTGCGTCGTCTTGGAAAACTTTCGCCCACGATTGCCGCCGGTGTAGCTGCGGTGCTCGGTGTGGCGGTGCCCTTGCAGATGGTGAGCCAAACGTGGGACGACCACGACCGCTCCGACCGCTATGCGGCCCGCGACTTCGGCGCCAACTATCTCCACTCACTCGACGAGAAAGGATCGCCCATCATCTTCACCAACGGCGACAACGACACCTTCCCCCTCTGGTACGGCCAGGATGTGGAGGGCACGCGTACCGATGCCCGCGTCTGCAACCTCTCCTATCTCCAGACCGACTGGTACACCGACCAGATGCGCCGTCCGGCTTGGAACAGCCCCGGACTCCCCATCACGTGGAAGCGCTGGGAGTATGTCGACAACATGGGGAACGACTTCTTCCGCGTTCATCCCAGCAACGACCTTCTCCTCCAACTCAAAGCCCAACTGCGCGCCCAAGGCAAGCAGGACGACCCCTTCGAATTGCGCTACATCATCGATCACTTCGTGCGCAACCCCGAGTACGGCTACATCCCCACCGACTCCATCGTGATGACGGTCGACAAGGCTGCGGTGCTCAAGAGCGGAATGAAGCTCGTGGGCGGTAAGGACAGTATCCCCGACAAAATCAACATCTCCCTCCGCGGCAAGCGCCTTGTCACGAAGTCGGAAATGATGGTCTACGAAATGCTGGCCAACCACGACTGGACGCGCCCCCTCTACATGAGCACCACCCTCGGCACGGAAAACTATGCCGGACTGGACAACAACCTCATGCTCGAAGGACTTGCCTTCCGCATCGTGCCCTACACCATCAAGGGCGGCAACGGTCTCGATAGCGACCGTATGTACGACAACATGATGCGCAAGTTCCGCTATGGCAACATGAAGCAGAAGGGCATCTACGTGGACGAAACGGTGATGCGCATGTGCTACACCCATCGGGCAAAGTTTGTTGAACTCGTCGGTCAGCTCCTCCGTGAAGGCAAGAAGGACAAAGCCCTCCGTGCTCTCCAAAAGTGCAAAGCCGAACTGCCTGAGTACAACGTGCCCTACGACTTCATGTCGCTTGGCTACGACTTCGACAACGGCCTCTTCAAGATGCCGGAATACTGGCGTCAGGTGGGTCGCACCGATGAGGCCGAACGCATCCTCCTCTCCGTGGGCAAGACCACACGCCAGTATCTCGAGTGGTACAACACGATGAGCGAAGGTTCGCTCGACAATAGTTTCTCTGCCATCTACCGCCTCTACATGAGTCTTGTGGCGGTGGAGAAGGGGCTGGAAAACTGCGGTTCCAAGCAAGCAGCGGCTTACAAGAGTTATCTGAACCGATGGGTGAACACTCCCGGCGGGCAGATGCTCACGCGCCGCATGATGCAGGAGCGTCAGCGCGAACTCCATGAGCGTCAGGGCACAGCCGACGGCATGTATTCTCCCGCAGACTACGTAGACTAAGTTCATCAGCACTCTCGGCTCCATGCTCATCGAACAACCCTCCTCCCTCCTCCGATGGCTCTATCCCCACGCTCTGTGGCGGATGGATCCTCGGGAGCGAGCGGTCTATCTGACCTTCGACGACGGCCCCATCCCCGAGGTCACACCCTGGGTGCTGGAGGTGCTCGACCGCTACGGTATCAAAGCCACCTTCTTCATGGTGGGCGACAACATCCGCAAGCACCCTGCAGAGTTTGAGATGGTCAAGGCGCGAGGGCACCGGCTGGGAAACCACACTTACAATCACCTTTCGGGCCACCTCCACGGCATCCGCTCCTACGTGCGCAATGTGGAGCGTGCCAACTACTATCTCCACACCAACCTCTTCCGGCCGCCTCATGGCTGGATGAAGTGGACGCAGTACTACGCTCTCCTCAGTCGCTACCGTATCGTGATGTGGGATGTCGTGACGCGCGACTACAGCCGCCGTCTCACTGCTGCCGATGTGCTCAACAACGTGAAGCGCTATGCGCGACCGGGCAGCATCATCACTTTTCACGATTCGCTCAAGAGCATCGACAAGCTCCGCACGGCCCTCCCGGCCGCCATTGAGTGGTTGCGCGATGAAAACTACACTTTCAAAGTGTTTGACGAGTAGGCCCGGCCCTGTGCGGGGGCGCTGTCGGACACACGTTTCAAAAGCCTACACCCACCTTTTTCTGATGAATCTCCTCCTCTCTTCTGAACACTTGAAAGCCGAAGCCTTGCGCCTCGGCTTTTTTGCCGTCGGACTCTCACCTGCCGAACCCCTCTCGGCCGAACGTGTGGCACAGCGAGAAGCGTGGCTGCAAGAGGGGTTTCATGGCGAAATGGCCTACCTGGAGCGCAACGAAGACAAGCGTCGCGACCCACGATTGCTCGTGGAGGGCGTGCGCACCATCGTTTCGGTGGCGATGAACTACAACACCCTCACCCCCGAAGCCGCTGCCACCGACCACATCCCCATTGCCCGCTATGCCCGTGGTCGCGACTATCACGACGTGATGAAAGCCCGTCTCAACGAGTGGCTGGTGGACCTTGCCGACACCTATGGCGCTGCATCGCTCGAAGGTGCTCGCGCTTTTGTCGACACCGCCCCTGTGGACGAGCGTTATTGGGCGTGGCGCGGCGGCCTGGGCTGGATTGGCAAAAACCGCCAACTCATCATCCCCGGCGCAGGAAGCTATTTCTTCCTGGGCGAACTCTTTCTGCCGCTTCCGGCCGACCGCTACGACACGCCCGTGCCCAATCGGTGTGGCAACTGCACACGCTGCTTGACGGCTTGTCCTGCTCAGGCGCTCTCTGAGCGCGGCTTGGATGCGCGGCGGTGCTTGTCCTATCTCACCATCGAATATCGCGGCAGTGAGCTTCCTAAGGGCGTCGGCCGACAGATGGGAGAGATGTTCTACGGTTGCGACCGTTGTTCCACCTGCTGCCCGTGGAACCGCCGTGCGCAGCCCACCACCGAAGCGGCCTTCTATCCCTCCGAGGAGTTGCAGCAGATGACGCTCGACGACTGGCGCACGCTGAGTGTCGAAACCTATCAGCGGCTCTTCAAAGGGTCGGCCGTGAAGCGCGCCAAATATGCCGGACTGCAGCGCAACATCGCGGCTCTCTCTGAGGCGGAGGAGGACGAAACGCCTTGAACTCTGCCACGCAGCGACATCTTTCCCTTTCCTTCGCTCCCTTGCTGCACACAAAAAACAGTGAAAAGCGAGAACAAGTGGGCAGAAAATCGTAACTTCGCATTCGACTTCACATTTAACTTCGTATGATGGAAATCAAAATCACCTCTCTTGAACATATCGACCAAGCCGCCCAAACTTTTTTGGCGGCGGTCGACTTGCGCGATGCGCGCCGCAACGTCTTGGCTTTCTATGGAAAAATGGGTGCCGGAAAGACCACTTTTGTCAAAGCCCTTTGCCAAGCCTTAGGGGTGGACGATGTGGTCAATTCGCCCACTTTTGCCATCGTCAACGAATACGATAGTGCGGTGCTCCAATCTCCCATTTATCACTTCGACTTCTACCGCATCAAGACCCTCGATGAGGCCTACAACATCGGTACGGACGACTATTTCTACTCGGGACATCCCTGCTTCATCGAATGGCCCGAACTCATCGAACCGCTCCTCCCCGAAACCGCCCTCCGAGTGGAGATTGAGGAGCAGCCCGACGGAACCCGCCTCGTGCGTTTCTGAACGAAAACGTTCTCTCACGTTCAATTTTTGTACTTTCAAGATGAAAGTACACTACGCAAAAACGCGCAACACTCGTACGAGTGTTGCGCGTTGCGCTTCAGGATGGGCTTGAACCAACGACCCCCTGATTAACAGTCAGGTGCTCTAACCAACTGAGCTACTGAAGCAGATGTCCTTTCTGATGAACCGCCAAGGACGGGCGGTGTGCGCTTCAGGATGGGCTTGAACCAACGACCCCCTGATTAACAGTCAGGTGCTCTAACCAACTGAGCTACTGAAGCAAGAAATGGAGCAGCAAGAAAAGGTGAAAAAATGCACATCTTGTTGCTGTTTGCGGTGCAAAAGTAGCACTTTATTTTGAATAAAGCACTATCTTTGCAGGAAAAAGTAGTAAAAAATTTTTCATGAAGCAGATTCTTGGCATCGGCAATGCCCTCGTAGATGCCTTAGTAAAAATAGATAATGATTTAATTATTAAGGAATTGTGTCTTTCCAAGGACGGGATGACACTGATTGACACACCTGCCTACCACCATATCGTGCAACGCCTTGAAGGCTTTGAGGTAGAGAGAAGTACGGGTGGGTCGGCTGGCAATACCTTGTTGGCGGTGGCCTGCTTGGGAGGTGCGGCCACTTTCATCGGAAAGCGAGGTCGCGACAGCAATGGAAAGTTTTACGCCCGTGAACGAGGAGCGCAAGGTGTGCAACCCATCGCGCTCTATGACGACGAACTCCCTACGGGCGTGGCCACTACGTTTGTGATGCCCGACGGACATCGTACGTTTGCCACTTATCTTGGGGCAGCGGCTACGATGCACGCGGCAGAACTGCGCGAAGAGTGGTTTGCCGAGGCCGGCTATTTCTTCATCGAAGGTTATCTGGTGCAAAATCACGAACTGATTGACACCGCAGTGGATTTGGCTCGACAGGCCGGAGCAAAGGTGTGCCTTGATTTGGCTTCTTGGAACATTGTTGAGGCTGATCGTGAATTCTTCGTGCACCTGTTGAAAAAGACCGACATCGTCTTTGCCAATGAAGAAGAGGCACGAGCCATGACCGGGCTTCCGGCGCGAGAGGCACTTGAAGCACTGGCTCAACATTGCCCGACGGTGGTTGTGAAACTCGGTGCTCAAGGGGCTTGCGCCATTGAGCGGGGACGGCGTGCGGAAGTACCAGCGGTGTCTGTGCCGGAGGTGGTCGACACCACAGGAGCGGGCGACTTCTTTGCCGGTGGTTTTCTACTGCGTCATGCCCAAGGCACCGATCTCGAACGTTGCCTGCGCCAAGGGGCACGTTGTGCCGCTGCCGTCATCCAAGTGCTGGGGACGAAACTCCCGGATTCCGTCTGGGATGAATTGCGCCATGAACAATAATCCTGCTTATTTCCTCCATCGCATGAAATCACTTTACTCCTTTCTCCTTTTCGCCCTCGCCCTACTACCGCTTCATGCGCAGAAAAACCATAATTTTGAGACGTCCAAAGCGCTCGACATCTTCAATGCTCTCTATCGCGACCTCGACCTCTATTACGTCGACACGCTGGATGCCGAGAAGACCGTGGGCGATGCCATCCTCTATATGCTGGGCAACCTCGATCCTTATACCGAATTTTATAAGGAAGACCGCACCGATGAGCTTCGTACCCTGACCACCGGAAAGTATGCCGGAATTGGTTCGCCCATTCGCTATCATAAAGCTTCCGACCGTTGTGCTTTCGACGGTCCTTACATGGGAATGCCTGCCCACAAGGCGGGTGTGCGTTCGGGCGATGTCATTCTCAAAGTTGATGGCAAAGATGTGGGCGTTTGCGGCAAACAAAGCAAAGGTGAGTACAGCAATGCCGTCACGCAGCGGTTGCGGGGGCAGGCCGGCACAACGTTCACGCTCACCGTGCAGCGTCCTGGCGTGGCGCAGCCCGTGAGTATGCGCATCACACGCCAGAAAATTGTGCGCCCCTCGGTGGTGTTCCACACCGTATTGCCGGATAGTACCGGCTACGTGTTGCTGGAAAGTTACACCGAAGATACTGCTCGCGATCTCCGTGCAGCCATCGAACAACTCAAAGCCGATGGTGCTCAGCGTCTCATCTTTGATTTGCGAGGAAATGGGGGCGGATTGATGGACCAAGCTGTGAAGGTGGTCAACCTCTTTTTGCCGAAAAACAAGCTCGTTCTCGAAACGAAAGCCAAAGATCCGGCACTCAACTCGCGCCTCAAAACGACCGACGAACCCCTCGACACGCAAATGCCGATGGTCGTGCTGGTGGACTATGCCACGGCCTCGGCGGCGGAAATCACTTCTGGTGCGCTCCAAGACTACGATCGTGCCGTCATCATCGGCCGACGCACCTATGGAAAAGGACTCGTGCAGGCGCCCCGCCCCTTGCCTTACAGCACGATGCTCAAAGTGACCACTTCGAAATACTACATTCCTTCCGGGCGTTGCGTGCAGGCTTACGACTTCAAGCATCGTGGTGCCGACGGGCAGCCGATGCACCTGCCCGATTCGTTGGCCAAAACTTTCTATACCGAGGCCGGCCGACCCGTGAAAGATGGGGGAGGCATTCAGCCCGACATCGAAGTGAAACTCGACTCCTTGCCCAATCTTATCTCTTACCTTTCGGCGTCGGATGCGCTGTTCGATTACGGTGCGCTCTACTGCAACACCCACAAGCGACTGGCGTCTGCAGCTGACTTCCACCTCACCGATGCGGAGTTTGAGGAGTTTAAGCAGTTCATGAGCAAAAGCGATTTTACCTACGACAACCAAACGAAGCACGCCCTCGATCGTGTGCGCCGGTTGGCTGCCTTTGAAGGCTATGCACAAGGGGCGAAAGCCGAACTCGATGCGCTCGAGGCCAAACTCACGCATCACCTCACCGACGACCTCCAACTTTGGAAGAAAGAAGTGGTCGAACTCATCGAATCCACCATCGTAAGCAACGCCTATGGGCAACGTGGTGCTGTGGAATATCAGTTGCGTGACGACAACGACCTCCGCACCGCACTCGAAGTGCTGCACAACCCGGCACGCTACAAAGCACTGCTATCCAAACCCTGAACCCTATTGCGGGAGCACCGAGGCACAATGGTATCGGTCGCCCCTCGTCCTTATTTTATCCCTCATCCCCACTCTTATGAAACTCCTACTCCTCGGATCGGGCGGCCGCGAACACGCACTGGCCTGGAAAATTGCACAAAGTCCCAAAATCGAACATCTCTACATTGCTCCCGGCAATCCCGGTACGGCCCAAGTGGGGGAGAATGTGCCCATCAAAGCCGATGATTTTGACGCCATCGGCCGTTTTGTAATCGACCATCAGGTCGATATGGTTGTCGTGGGCCCTGAAGATCCTCTGGTCAAGGGCATTTACGACTACTTTCAGCACGATGAGCATTTGTGCCGTATCCCTGTCATCGGGCCTTCCAAGGCCGGAGCAGTGCTGGAGGGCTCGAAGGATTTTGCCAAAGCCTTTATGCAACGTCATGGCATCCCGACGGCAGCTTACCGCACGTTCGATGGCACACAAGTCGAAGACGGTTGCCGTTTTCTCGAAACGCTCAAGGCTCCCTACGTGCTCAAGGCCGATGGCCTTTGTGCCGGAAAAGGAGTGCTCATCCTCCCCACGCTGGAAGAAGCGCAATGTGCGCTGCATGAGATGCTTGGAGGGCAGTTTGGCAACGCCTCCAGCCGTGTGGTGATTGAGGAGTTTCTTTCGGGCATCGAATGTTCCGTTTTCGTCCTCACCGATGGCACGCACTACAAGGTGTTGCCCGAGGCCAAGGACTATAAGCGCATCGGGGAGGGCGACACCGGCCTGAACACCGGTGGTATGGGGTCGGTGTCTCCGGTGCCGTTTGCCACTTCCGAATGGATGGAGCGTGTGGAGCAAACCATCATTCGCCCCACGGTAGAGGGGTTGAAGGCCGAAGGCATCGACTACAAGGGCTTCATCTTCTTCGGGCTCATCAACTGCGATGGCACTCCCAAGGTGATTGAGTACAACTGCCGAATGGGTGACCCCGAAACCGAAAGTGTGATGTTGCGCATTGAGAGCGACTTGGTGGATTTGTTCGAAGGCGTAGCCACCGGCGACTTGGATGCCCGCACGCTCACCATCGACCCTCGTCCGGCGGTGTGTGTGATGTGCGTGAGTGCAGGCTATCCCGAACACTATGAGAAAGGGCGTGTGATGTCCCACACCGAGGTCGAAGGCAGCGTGGTGTTCCATGCCGGTACGGCGCTGCGCGATGGCCAACTCGTCACTGCCGGTGGCCGTGTCATTGCGGTCAGCTCCTATGGGTCGACAGCCGCTGAGGCGTTGCAGCAATCCATGCGTGGTGCGGCTCAAATCGACTACGAAGGGAAGTATTTCCGCCGTGACATCGGGTTTGACTTAGGTTTGTAAGTTTCTTCGCCTTTCGGCATCAATCGCCATAAAGTAGAACAGCTATGCACGAACAGAAATTCCGCAACCGAGTGAGTCAAAGTCTCGCCTCGCTCCCCATCACGGCACTACTGGTGTCGGTGGTTTGGATGCTTCCTGACGTGAGCAACCTGTATCTTTGGGGAGGGCTGGGCGTAATGGCAGCCATGACGCTCATCGTGGCCGAATGGAACAACCAGTTTCAACTCATCCGCATCCGCTCGCGCATGAACAGCGTGGTGTTTCTCACCCTCATGGCGCTCTTTCCGAACCTCCATGTGCTCAACTGGGCCGTTGTCCCGGCAGCAGCGCTACTCGTGAGCTATTTCGTGCTATTTCGTGCCTATGGCGCTTATCAAGTACAAGGCATTGTGTTCCACGCGATGTTCTTCATCAGTTTGGGCAGTTTGTCCTATCCTCCCTTGCTGCTTTTTGTGCCCTTCTTGCTCATCTCCACCTATGCTCAGCTGCGTGCTCTCACGCTGCGCGCTTTCTTTGGTGGCCTCTTGGGGGGGCTGTTGCCCTATTGGCTTTATGCCCCCTATTTGGTGTGGCAGCCCGAGGCGGGGCAGAAGTTTTTTGCACTTTGGAGGGACTATCTGATTGTGGACATACCCGACTACGCTGCCCTTCCTCCTCACCATTGGGTGGCACCGGGCCTGTTGATTTTCCTTGCTTTGGTGAGCCTGCTCCACTTCCTCCGCACGGCCTACAACGACAAAATCCGTACGCGGCAATATTTCTACCTCTTGCTGGTGCAGTTCCTGCCGCTGCTCCTGATTATGGCGGCTTACCCAACGGATGATGCACATTGGATTCCGCTGCTCATCGTCAATATGACCCCTTTTGTCGGGCATTATTTCACTTTGGCACGTGGGCGTCTGATGAACCTGTGGTTCTGGTGCTGGCTGGTGCTGTTGGTGGCGCTCGGAGGCATTCAATATCTTGATTTATGGAGGTTTTTCTACAATATCTGATCGACTATGGCGTGGCGGGGATGTTCATTTCCGCCTTTCTGGCCGGCAGCATCCTCCCACTCTCGTCCGAATTCGTTTTGGCCGGATTGGTGGCGGCCGGGGTGGCACCGCTCGAACTGCTGCTCTCTGCCACCCTCGGCAACACCCTCGGCTCGGCCCTCAACTACGGCATCGGCCGTTTGGGGCGCGAAGCGTGGATTGAGCGCTGGGTGAAGGTGACGCCCGAACAGTTGGAGCGGGGCAAAGGTTATGTCCGGCGCTTCGGATTTTGGGGTGGTTTGCTGTCCTGGTTGCCCGTTCTCGGCGAACTCATTACGGTGGCGATGGGCTTTCTGCGGGTCAATCTGCCCCTCTCGTTGCTCACCATCTTTGTGGGAAAATTGGTGAGATACTGGGCGATTATCGCCACGATGACGGGAGCGATGACGCTCTTTTAGGCGGGAGTTCCTTTCGCTGTAACACTTTCAAACTACAGGTTGACAGCTTGTCTCAACAGACTTTACCTTACGATTCACTCTCGGATTTATGCACAAGATTTCTCAGCTTCTCCTCTGCTGTCTGCTTCCCTTGACGCTGGCGTCTTGTGGTGAAGCCCTCACCGGTGGACAACGTCTCACCGTGAGTATAGAACCGCTACGCTATTTCGTGGAAAATGTAGCCGGCGACAAATTTGTTGTTACCACCCTCGTTCCTACCGGTGCCAGTCCTGAAACCTACGAACTCACCCCTCAGCAAGTGGTGGAGGTGAGCGATAGCCGCGCCTACTTCACCGTGGGCACTTTGGGGCTGGAGAAGACGCGCTTGCAAAAACTGACTGAAAACGCCCCTGAACTCGTTACGGTCAATGTTTCCGATAGCATTCCGCTGATGACCACCGATGAAACCAACTGCACGGACGAGCATCATGGCCATCTGCACAGCGATGGCGTCGACCTCCACACCTGGACCTCCACCACTTCAGCGCGGGCCATTGTCAAACGCATTTGCCACGCTTTGGTTGAACTGGATTCTGCCAATGCCGCGTTCTATGCCCATCGTTCCGATAGTCTGCTGGCCCATATCGACAGCATTGATGTTCAGATCCGGGCCACATTGCGCAACCTGCAACACCGTACCTTCTTGATTTATCATCCCGCGTTAGGCTACTTTGCCCGCGACTACGGATTGCAGCAGATGTCCGTTGAAACCGATGGAAAAGAGCCCTCTGCCGAGCGGATGCAGCAACTCATCCATCGGGCGCAGAGTGAAAATGTGAAAGTCGTTTTCATCCAGACGGAACACTCCGGCCGAGCCGCTCGCCGCATCGCTGAAGCCATCGGTGGTCGCGTGGTGAGCATCTCGCCGTTGGACTATCAGTGGGATGCGCAGATGCTCCACATTGCCAAATCTTTGGTTCAATAGATAAGTAGATGTTCAGAATTAGTTGATAATAGATTTGTTCCCCTTTTTCGTCAACTCGTCTTTGCGAAGAAGGAGTGTAGCGGGCTACACGACTGATGAACAAAGGCAAGATGGTGGAAAAGGGAAATAAAGATGGTATCAAAGTAGAGAACTACCTACGACTAAAACAGCTACGATTAATTTTGAAGACCTATTTACCGCCCATGATGCTCATTTCTCTTCAACACATCAACATCGCCTACGAAGGTCGCCCCATCCTGAGCGATTTTTCACTCGATATCCATTCCGGCGATTTCATCGTGCTGCGTGGGCAGAACGGCGGCGGAAAGACCTCCCTGCTCAAAGTGATGGTCGGCCTCTTGCCACCTGTGGCGGGACGCGTGGAGCGCGCACCGGGACTTACCCTCGGCTATCTGCCGCAATATCGCAGCATCGACCGCCGATTTCCCATCACCGTCGAGCAAACCGTGCGTTCGGGCTTGCTCTCGCAGCTCCGCTGGTGGCAACGCTACACCTCCGCCCATCGGCAGCAGGTGCAGTCCATCCTGCAACGCTTCGGACTGGAAGCCCTGGCCCATCAGCCCATCGAAGCCCTCAGTGGCGGGCAGTGGCAACGCACCCTCTTGGCACGAGCTTTGGTGAGCCAGCCCCATTTACTGCTCCTCGACGAACCGGACACGCATCTTGACAATGCCACCAAAAGCGAACTCTATGCCACGCTTGCCGAAGAACACACCCAGCGCGCCATTGTCGTTGTGAGCCACGATGCCCACTTTCCCCATCCTGCCGAAGCCCGCATTGTCGATGTCTAAATGTCACATCACTCGAAGCCGCTCACACCGATGCGGCAACCCCTAAAACTCCTTCATGTCCAACAATATCCGAACCATGAGTGAAGATTTCAAAGATACAGAAGCACAGGACGAAGTGTCCGAAGTGCTCGAACATTCCACCTACGACCCCAAAACCGAAGACCGAGGCGAAGGCCCCATCAGCGTACACCCGCTCACGGGAATGTACGAGAAGTGGTTTCTTGACTATGCCTCCTATGTCATCCTTGAGCGTGCCGTTCCTCATTTGGGCGACGGGCTCAAACCCGTGCAACGCCGCATACTTCACACCATGAAGCGTATGGATGATGGACGCTACAACAAAGTGGCGAATATCGCCGGTGAAACCATGAAATTTCACCCTCATGGCGATGCCTCCATCGTCGATGCCCTCACGCAGATGGGGCGGCAAAATCTGCTCATCGACTGCCAAGGTTCGTGGGGCAACATTCTCACCGGCGATGAAGCTGCCGCCCCGCGCTACATCGAAGGACGCCTCACCAAGTTTGCCCTCGATGTCCTCTTCAATCCCAAGACCACGGAGTGGAAACTATCCTACGATGGGCGCAACAAAGAACCGGTGGCGCTCCCCGTCAAATTTCCCCTCCTTCTTGCTCAGGGAGCGGAAGGCATTGCCGTCGGGCTCAGTGCCAAAATCCTTCCTCACAATTTTGGCGAACTCTGTCAAGCGGCCATCCACTACTTGCGTGGAGAGGCATTTCAAGTCTATCCCGACTTCCAAACGGGCGGTTTGATAGATGTTCTCAAGTACAACGACGGTCTCCGTGGAGGCAGTGTGAAGGTGCGGGCGCGCATCGAAAAGCGCGACAGCAAAACGATTGCCATCACCGAACTTCCCTATGGAAAAACGGTGGACACCCTCAGCGAAAGCATCAAGAAAGCGGCCGAAAAGGGACGCATCAAAATTCGGAAGATTGAGGATTTTACTTCCGAAAAGGTGGAAATCCTTATCCACTTGGCGCCCGGCGTGTCGAGCGACAAGACCATCGATGCACTCTATGCCTTCACCGATTGCGAGGTGAGCATTTCGCCCAACTGCTGCATCATCGACGACGACAAGCCGCGTTTCGTCACGGTGAGCGAGGTGCTCAAGTCGAATGTCGAAAGCACCAAAGAACTGCTTCGCCGTGAGTTGGAAATCCGTCGCGGCGAACTCCTCGAAAGCATGATGTTTGCCTCTCTTGAGCGCATCTTCATCGATGAGCGCATCTATAAGGACAAGGCTTATGAGAATGCCGCCGATCTCGAAGCCGCTCTCTCTCACATCGACACCCGACTCGAACCTTTCAAAAAGGATTTCGTGCGTGAAGTCACTCGCGACGACTTGCTTCGTTTGCTCGAAATCAAGATGGCCCGCATCCTGAAGTTCAACAAGGCCAAGGCCGACGAACTCATTGCGCGCATCAAGGCCGAAATCGCCGAAATCGAGCACGACCTGGCCCACATGACCGACGTCACCATCCGCTGGTTTCAGTACATCTTCGACCATTATGCCGCCGACCACCCGCGCCTCACGGAAATGCGATCGTTCGACACCATTGAGGCGGCCAAAGTGGTGGAGGCCAATGAAAAACTCTACATCAATCGGGCCGATGGATTTATGGGAACTTCCTTGAAAAAGGACGAATTTATCGACAACTGTTCCAACATCGACAACGTCATCATCTTCTATCGCGATGGCACCTACAAGGTGACGCGTGTGGCCGAAAAGGTCTATATTGGGGAGACGGAACGTTCCAAGGCGGAGAAGCGGAAAGCCGAGGTCGTCCACATCGCGGTGTTTAAGAAGAACGACCAGCGCACCATCTACAATGTGGCCTATCGCGATGGAAAAGAAGGCGCTTTCTACATCAAGCGCTTCAACGTGACCAACCTCTCTCATGAGCGCGAGTACGACCTGACCACCGGCAACCCCGGTTCGAAGATTTACTATTTCAGTGCCAATCCCAATGGAGAGGCCGAAACCATCAAGGTGACGCTCAAGCCCAATCCCAAATTGCGCCGCATCTTCTTCGAGAAGTCTTTCTCCGAGCTCGCCGTCAAAGGGCGCAGCACGAAGGGCAATCTCCTCACCCGGCTTGATGTCCATCGCATCACGCTCAAAGCCCACGGCGGTTCCACTCTCGGCGGGCGCAAAGTGTGGTTCGACCACGATGTCCAGCGCATCAACTTCGACGAGCGCGGCGCCTATCTGGGCGAATTTCACTCCGACGACCAAGTTTTGGTGGTGCTCGACAACGGTGATTTCTACACCACCTCCTTCGACCCCAACAACCACTATGAAGCCACCGGCCTGCTCCGCGTGGAGAAGTTTTCGGAAGAAAAGGTCTGGACGGCCGTCCTCATCGATGCCGACAACGACAACTACCTTTACATCAAGCGTTTCAACTTTGAGCGTACGGCCCAAACCCGTCACCTCAACTTCTTGGGCGACAATCCCAACTGCCGCTTGATGGCCCTCACCGACCAAGCCTATCCGCGCTTCCGTGTTGAGTTTGCCGCCCCCGACGATTTCCGTGAGCCCATCGAGGTCGATGCCGAAGAGTTCATCGCGGTCAAGGGATTTAAGGCCAAAGGCAAGCGCGTGACCACTTTCGGCATCGCCAAGGTCGAAGAGTTGGAACCGACCCGACACCCCGAACCTGATGCTGAAGCCGAAGAACCTGAAAGTGCCGATGAAACCGTCGACAATAACGAAAATGTGGTTGCTCCTCCCCGCCAGACGAGCGATGACATCATGGACGACTTGACGGGCCAATTCAAGCTCTTTTAGCCCAAATCCCCTCTGCCCATGAGTGTGCGCCTGTCCTCCGTCTTGCGCACGATGCTCTGCTGCTTCGTGTTCCTCCTGCCCTGCTCCTTGTGGGGACAGGTGGCCGATGTGCCGCAGCGAGAGACCTTCATCTCGTGGGAGGACTTTGCCACGGACTATCTGCTGCCGCGCGAGGAGGAAGAGGTGCTGCTGCCGGCCGACACGCGCAGTGGAGAGTTGGACGACTTGCTGGCGCTCTATGAGCACCCTCTGCCGCTCAACTCCGTGACGCGCGACGAACTGCTGGTCATTCCCTTCCTCCGCCCTGAACAAGCCGATTCCATCGTGGCCTATCGCGGCCGTCTCAAAGGCTTCCATTCCCTGGGAGAGTTGATGCTCGTACGCCAACTTTCCTACACCGAGCGCCGATGGCTCTCGCTCTTCGTCTTTGTCGACCCGCCCGAAAGTCCCTCACCGACTTGGCGGGAACGAGCTTTTGGCGGACATCATCAGGTGGAGTTGTGCGCGGACTTTCCGCTCTATCGTCGGGCAGGATTTACGGTACTGAAACCCGATGGAACCGCCCGAAATCCGCAAACCCTCTACCTCGGTCACCGTTTCGGCCACACCTTGCGCTATCGCTATGCCCATCGCACGGGGGTGAACTATGGCCTGACGCTGCAAAACGATGTGGGCGAACCCTTTGGCATGCGCGGCAATCGCCCTTACGACTTCACCTCCTTCCATCTTGTCCTCGGTCGCACCGGCAGCCGTCGGCAACTCTTCCTCGGCGACTACCGCGCGAAGTGGGGGCAGGGGCTCTTGATAGGGCGACAATTTCTGCGCTCGCCGCTCTTACTCTTACAACAACCTTCCTATCCGACTGCACGCTTGTCGCCCCACACCGGGAGCGACGAGGTGCAGTTTTTGCGTGGTGCGGCGGTTGCGATCCGGGGACGGCACTGGGCGTGGCAAGTGCTGGTGAGCCACCGTCAGCGGGATGGCCGCACCGAGGGCGACACTGTGCGCTCTTTTTTGACCTCGGGGTTGCACCGCTCCCTTCGCGAGTTGTCGCGCCGCAATGTGGTGGGCGTCTTCACCTTCGGCAGTCGTCTCGAATGGCGCAACCCGCGTGGCACTTTCGGCCTCAATGCCTATGCGCAGCATTACGACAAGTTCGTCCTTCCCCGCCCCAAACTCTATAATCTCCACTCCCTGCGTGGGCGGTCGGCGTATGGGATGAGCGTAGATTATGGATGGGCGGGACGAAAATGGTATCTTTCCGGCGAAACTGCCGTAGATGCCCAAGGCCATTGGGCGACCACCCACACCGCGCAGATGGAGCTGCATCCAGCCTTCCGTCTGACTTCCCAACTGCGGTGGCTGTCGGCGGCGTTTGTTTCTCCGCTGGGCGAAACTTTGCAACAGGGCACCCACACGCAAAATGAGATGGGGGCTTTCCTCGGGTGGCAGTGGGAAGGCCTCCCTCGTGTCGAAATGCGTGGTTTCATCGATGTCTTTCGCTTTCCGCAACCCACTTTTCGAGCCGATACGGCCTCCCAAGGTTTCGGGGTGCTGTGGGAGGCGGTCTATCACCAACGAGATGCCCTCTTGCACACCCTGCGCTATCATGTCAAAGCACGGCAACAAAACATTCCCCGCCATGCCCCACATTTGGAGTATCAAATCACTCACCACCTGCGATGGCAGCTGCGATCCGAAACGTCCCGACGCTTTTGGCAGTTGGCCATGGATGTGGCGGCCCATCATCGGCAGACCCATCCCCACCCCACTTGGGGCGGTATGTGCTCTGCACGTGTGGGGCGCACCTTCGGGCGTGCCGTGCGCCTCAGTGCATTTGCGGGCGTCTTTCTCACCGAAAATCATGCCACACGCCTCTATGCCTACCTCCCCCAACTGGCGGGAGTGGGGGCTTTTCCTCAGTTTTCGGGCCGTGGCTGTGCGCTGGCTTTGGTGGGCCACTGGGAGCCTTCGCCCCACCTTCGTGTGCACCTCCGCTGGGGCTGGACACGCTATTTTGACCGTGCCACCATCGGGCAGGACATGCAGAAAATCTTCTCGCCGCAACAACACGATTTGGCGCTGGCCCTCCGCTACCGCTTTTGAGGATTTTGCCCATGTATCGGTAGGTTTTTAGGGTGGAACATCGCTTCTCGCGCGCACGCGTATACCCTGTATGGTTCGTGTTTTTCTCCTTCAATCCTTCACCTGTTGAGCTATCTTGCTGTCATGCAGGGAGTTGTGGGTGAAGGCAACAGGGGAGATTGCCTTCACCGAGGTGTGGGTCTCGGCTTTCTTTCTGACGTATTGGAAAGGTGTTGATTTTGAGGGATTTATCTGTTGGGGTGAAGGCAGTGAAGGAAAAATACAGGGAAATCGTGTAGTGTATGGCGCGCACGTGAGGAGTGCAGATTTTGCTCAGAGATAATTATTTTTCTCTCAGAGATAGATGAAACTACCTCAGAGGTAGATTCTACTCCATTTGAGGTTTGTGTAGATGGGGGGGACGGAAAGTGTTAAACTTGTGTTAAAGTCTGGTTCTTCCGGCTGATTTCGCCGGCGAGATGTCTATATCTAAACAGAGGGAACGAGTATCGGGTGAAGTTGTCATTTTGTAGGATGTGAGCCGATTTGCGGGATTTCTGTCCGTAGGAGACTCGCTTTTTGAATAACTCCGCCTCGTGGTTTGAGCCAAAGAACGTAAAATGTTTGTGAATGTCAGCGGAAAACCTTATTTTTGCCGTCAAATCTTGTCGCTTCCGCGATTTCTATTTTAGGATGCTGCGCGCGCCTTTTCCACAGCAGCCTCATCATCGATATTCGCCCCCTTCGGGGACTTGCTGCATCCTACGTGGTTACGTGTAGGCGGGTGGTAGTATCATGTCTGCCGGTGCTCCACGTTGGTGTCGAATACCTTATTTTTGATTGAGAACTCCTCTCTACTTATCACATTTTAACGATATGAAAAAAATCTCCCTCTTTCTCCTCTTTGCTGCCTGCACATTGTCAGGCGCTGCACAACGCTACACCGTGACGGGCAAAGCCTCTGCGGGTGCAAAAACAGCCTATCTTCTTAACGTGGCCCATCAAAATGCCGACTCTGTGGCAGTGGCCGCCGATGGGACGTTCAAGTTTGACGGCGATGCCAAAGGTGATGTATTTGCCTTTGTGCGCGACGACAAGGGCAAGAGCACCGAAGTGGTGCTCGATGGAGCCATCAGTGTAGATCTCGCCACACAGGTGGTGAGCGGTACGCCTGAAAACGCGAAACTCAACAGCTATTCGAAAGAGATTGCTCCTCTGCTGGCGAGCGTGATGGACGCCGTGACCTATCTCAAAGCCCATCCCGGCGAAAGAAATGCCGAGGTGGAGGCGAAAGAGAACCTCTACGAAGAGAATGTCCACAAAATCGGCGATATTGCCAAGCGTGCTGTCAGCGAAAACCTCACCGAGCGCTTTCCCGCCATCCTCGTGGCACAATATGGCAGTTTGCTGGAAGAGAGCGATTTGGCAACCCTTGCCGCCCTCAATCCGGCATCGTTCAAAGAAAAACTCCTCGCTCCCATCGTGAAGCGAGTGGAAGCCGGGAAGCGTCGTATGCCCGGTCTGCAATATACCGACCTGAAAATGCCCGACCCCAACGGCATCGTGAAGAGTCTTTCGGACTATTGCGGTAAGGGCAACTATGTGCTTGTGGACTTTTGGGCATCCTGGTGCGGACCTTGCCGCGCAGAAATGCCGGCTGTGAAGGCACTTTATGACAAGTACAAAGGCAAAGGGTTCGACATTGTGGGCGTTTCGTTCGACCGCGACAAGATGGCTTGGACCGGTGCCATCAAGAAGCTCGACCTGCCCTGGCACCACATTTCCGACCTGAAAGGGTGGGAGAGTGAAGCCGCTTCGGTCTATGGCATTTCGGGCATCCCTGCCACGCTCTTCGTAGGACCTAAGGGCGAAATCATCGCTTTCGGCCTCCGTGGAGAACAACTGAGCGACAAACTCAAAGAAATCTACGGCGAATAAAATCATCTGCTTTCTATATTTGTTTCAATTTTTCGTCAAGTCGTCTTTGTGAGGAAGGAGTGTAGCGAGCTACACGACTGATGGACAAAGGCAAGATGGCGGAAAAGGGAAACAAAGATGGTGTCAAAGTAGAGAATATCCTACGCAGAAGATAGTTACGATTAATTTTTGAAGACCTACTTATGCAACGTAAGTTTTTCCTTTCGCTCCTCGTGTTTCTCGGAGCGACGGTGTCGGCGTTGGCGCAAATCTCATTTAGCGTGAGCTACAAGCGCGTCAGTCCCACCGAGATAGATATTGTGTTCAGCGGTAAGGCCGCCTCGGGTTGGCACATCTACGGCACGAACATCGAAGATGGTGGCCCTACCCGTGCCACTTTCGGTACCGACCAACTCAAAGGAGTTCGTCTCAAAGGCGGCCTTAAAGAAGGCCCCGGTATCAAGAAGAAGCACGATGCGATTTTTGATATGCCCGTGACTTATTTTGAGAAAACCGCGGTGTTCATTCAGCGCGTCGAACTGACAGCGAAGGACTATTCGCTGAAAGGTTATCTCACCTATGGCGCGTGCAACGACCAAAACTGCCTGCCCCCGACCAATGTGGACTGCAACGTTTCCGGCAGTGACGGCCCCAACAAGACCGCGGCCGAAGCCGCTGCCGTCGAAAAGTCTGGTGCAAACCCTATGGAGGCTGCCGTGTTGCTAAAATCCGACTCGGCAGCCACCCCAAAAAGCGCAGCACCCGATAGCAGCCTGGCGGCTGTCGCTCCGATGGACAGCCTTTCCGCACAGCAACTTTGGACTCCCGTCATCGACCGCCTGCAAGCTTTCGGCGGCAACGAGCACGGCACGACCAACAAGGGCTTCCTCGTCATCTTTGGCTTGGGCTTCTTGGGCGGTTTGCTCGCGCTGGTCACCCCTTGCGTTTGGCCGATTATTCCGATGACGGTAAGTTTCTTCATCAAGCGCAGCAGCGACCGCAAAAAGAGCATCCGCGACGCCATCACCTACGGCATTTCGATTGTCGTGATTTATGTGGCGCTCGGGCTGATCATCACCTCCATCTTCGGAGCATCGGCGCTCAACGACCTGTCGACCAATGCGGTGTTCAACATCCTCTTCTTCTTGATGTTGGTGGTGTTTGGTGCTTCCTTCCTCGGTGGCTTTGAAATCACCCTCCCCTCCAAGTGGAGCAATGCCGTCGATTCCAAAGCATCGTCCACAACGGGCTTGTTGAGCATCTTCTTGATGGCCTTCACGCTGGCTTTGGTGAGCTTCTCCTGCACCGGCCCCATCATCGGTTTCTTGCTGGTAGAAGTGTCCACTTCGGGCGGAAGCAATTTGGCGCCGACCATCGGCATGTTGGGCTTTGCTCTCGCTCTCGCCCTGCCCTTCACCCTCTTTGCCCTCTTCCCCACACTGCTCAAAAAGACCAGTCGCGGTGGTTCGTGGATGAACACGGTGAAGGTGACGCTCGGCTTCCTCGAACTGGCCTTTGCGCTCAAGTTCTTCTCCGTGGCCGATTTAGCCTATGGATGGCGTTTGCTTGACCGCGAAACTTTCCTCGCCCTTTGGATTGCGCTCTTCACCCTCCTTGCGCTCTACCTCTTCAAACTCGTGAAGTTCCCTCACGACGATGCCGATGAGCGCAACACGACCGTGCCCCAATTCTTCTTGGGTATCGCCTCTTTGGCCTTCGCCATCTATATGGTACCGGGACTGTGGGGGGCACCTTGTAAGGCAGTGAGTGCTTTTGCACCGCCCATGACTACGCAGGACTTCAATCTGGATCAGGTGAAGGTGGAAGCCAAATTCACCGACTACGAAGCCGGAATGAACTACGCCCGTCAGCAAAACAAGCCGGTACTCATCGACTTCACCGGTTTTGGCTGCGTGAACTGCCGTAAAATGGAAATGGCCGTTTGGCACGATGCCAAGGTACGCGACATCATCAACAAGGATTATGTGCTCATCTCGCTCTATGTTGACGACAAGACCAAGTTGCCCGAACCTATCGTGGTGAACGAAAACGGCGGACAGACCACCCTCCGCACGGTAGGCGACCGCTGGAGCTATCTGCAACGCACCAAGTTCGGCGCCAACGCTCAGCCTTTCTATGTGTTGCTCGACGGCAACGGCACCCCCATCGGCCCCAGCCGCAGCTACGATGAGAATATCGATGCTTACGTCAACTTCCTTCGCAACGGACTGAAGGAATACGCCAAATAAACTAGACTTTCTGTAAAAGTCGGAGATGAGAAGGGAATTCTTTTCATTTCCGACTTTTCTTTTGCCCTAAATCGAGAGAAATTGCTAACTTTGCTCGAAAACCTAATTTCGCCTTATGCTATCGACCATTCACTCCATCGCCATCAACGGACTCAGTGCCTCCCGTGTGCTCATCGAGGTCAATGTCAGCCCTGTGAAAGGGCCGCGTGAGCCTGTCTACATCATGGTCGGCCTGCCGGACAATGCGGTCAAAGAGAGCAAAACGCGGGTGCGGTCGGCCATGGAAAACAGCGGCTACGGCATCAACGGCGCGGCAGATATCGCCGTGAATTTTGCTCCTGCCGATGTTAAAAAAGAGGGCAGCGGCTATGATTTGCCGCTGGCCATCGGCATTTTGCAGACGCACGACCTGCTGCGCATCGAGCAGGAACGGATGGAGCGCTGTCTTTTCCTCGGCGAACTCGGTTTGAACGGCGATTTACGGCCGGTGCGGGGCGTGTTGCCGGCCGCTATTTTGGCGCGTCGTTTGGGCTATGAAGCGATTTTCGTTCCCGAAGAAAATGCCCGCGAAGCCGCCGTGGTCGACAATCTCCAAGTGTTTGGCGCCGGCAACCTCCGCCAAGTGGTCGAGCATTTGGAAGGTGTGAACCTCATCACTCCGACCGTGGTTAATACCCGCGAGGAGTTTTATGCCGCCCAAAACCGCTTCTCTCACGATTTTAAGGACGTGAAAGGGCAGGAGGTGGCGAAGCGGGCTTTTGAAGTGGCGGCCGCCGGTGGTCACAACCTTTTGTTGGTGGGAAGTCCGGGCTGCGGAAAGAGCATGATGGCCAAACGCCTGCCTTCCATTCTGCCGCCCCTCTCGCTGGCCGAAAGTTTGGAAACCACGCAAATCCACTCTGTCGCTGGCAAACTTCAACGCAACGATACCCTCATCTCCACCCGCCCTTTCCGCGCACCGCACCACACCATCTCTGATGTAGCGCTCATCGGAGGCGGAGGCAATATCCAACCGGGGGAAGTGAGCCTTGCCCATAACGGGGTACTTTTTCTCGACGAGTTTCCCGAATTTTCAAAAAACGCCCTCGAAACCCTGCGCCAACCGCTCGAAGATCGGCATATCACCATCTCTCGTGCCAAATACACCGCCACGCTTCCCTGCTCGATGATGCTGATTGCCGCCATGAACCCCTGTCCCTGCGGCTATTACAACGATCCCTCCCACGAGTGTTCCTGCCGTCCGGGACAAGTGCAGCGCTACATGAGCCGTATCAGCGGCCCGTTGCTCGACCGCATCGACCTTCAAGTAGAGGTGACTCCGGTGCCGGTGAAAGAACTTTCCAGCGCGCCCGAAGGTGAAAGTTCGGCCGAAATCCGCGCCCGTGTCATCGCCGCCCGAGAGCGGCAGACAGCCCGCTTTGCCCAAACACCCCGCGTCCACTGCAACGCACAAATGGAAGCGCCCCACATTCGCGAGTTTGTACACCTCGACGACGGCGCACGGCAGTCGCTCGAAACCGCCATGAACCGCCTCAATCTTTCGGCACGCGCCTATGAACGCATCTTGAAAGTAGCCCTCACCATTGCCGACCTCGCTGCGTCCGATGTGGTTACTTCCGTCCATATTGCCGAGGCGGTGAGCTACCGCAATCTCGACCGCAGCACATGGGGCGAGTGACGCGCTTCGCTCCTCCCTCAGTCTTTCTCCTCCCTTTTTCCAACACGCTCCACTATGCACAAGTCCTTCCTCCTTCTCTTTTTTGCCCTCCTGCCCTTCTCGCTCTCAGCCCAGCATCTCTTCCTGCAACTCGGAGGTGGTTTTGCCGGCCACTACAATGCCCATCGCCCCGTAGGCGCTACCCAAGTCGCCCTTGGCTACGAGTTTGAGCTTGATCAGCATTGGGCGCTTGCCCCCTCCTTTGGCTTTGCCGGAAAAGGTTGGGAAGAGGCCGACCGCCTCACGCCCGACCTCCTCTACGATGCCGCAGGACAGCCACGCCGCAATGCAGCCGGCGAACACCTTCAGCGCACCGATGCTCAAGGCCGACCTGTGGAGAGCACGATGCACCGCGACTACACCGCCCACTATCTCCAACTCGACCTGCCGCTCCACTACTACCACCGCCTTGCCGAACATCGCTATCTGCGCTTCATGGCCGGTGTCTACACCGCCTATGGCGTGGGAGGACGGCGCCGCACTCGTGGCGATGGGACGGCGGCCGGCGAGCGCAAAATCAGTTATACCGACCCCACCTTCTCGCTCAGCGGTAGCCGTCGCTTTGATGCCGGACTGAAAGCCGGTGTGGCTTACCAGTTTCCTACGGCCCTCACCGCGGGAGTGGAAGCCAACTTTGGACTGCTGCCGGTCAATCGCCTGTCGTCGGATTTCACGAAGAAAGGACGCAATGTGTCACTTTTGCTTACCTTTACCTATCATTTCGACCGCAAAAAGCACATTTCTGCACCTGCCGATGCCTTTTGATAGTGGGAAAAGGAAGGAGAAATGGGCCAAAAGCATCAAAATCACCACTTTTGGGTATTGCATAGGCTTCAGAAAGTGCCTACCTTTGCAGTGCAATCTGATAGCAAGGCTGCTTGGTTTCAACGCTAAGTTCTGCGCCGTCAGAGTAAGAATTTAAATTGTTATGTCTATGTTCGAAAGAAAGGCTGTCTTCAGTGGAAGATGGCCTCTTTCGTGTTTATAGAAAAGGGAATCTTCGGTCATTCCGAAGATTCCCTTTATGCAACTATGGGGAGAATTGATTTTTCTCTGAGGTAGTTTCTTCTACCTCAGAGGTAGTTCGCTTTATCTCGGAGGTAAATTTCCCTCCTTCCTATCCTTTTCTCTCGCGCGTACGCGCGCGCTACTACTATAAAACATTGTTTTTTGCCTTCATTGCCTTCACCGAAAGGCGTAAACTGCTGATAATGATGGAGTTGTTGGTGAAGGGAAATCCTGTGAATGAGGTGAAGGATGGAGCACCTCTTGCCTTCACCCGCAATCTCCTGTCTCTCTGCGACTTACCTCTCCCGGTGAAGGAGTGAAGGCAAAATACACACGCTATTGTAGAGAGCGCGCGTACGCGCGAGGGAAAAGGTAGACATCAAGGTTTCAGTACATCAAAGAGTGGTGTGGGACGCCCCTCGGGGGTGAATGCTCCCATGTCGTAGGCTCCCCAGTTCCATTGGGCATAAGAAGCCGGACGCCAGCGACCGTCGGCCAGCGGTTCCCAGTAGAACCAGCCTGCGCAGTGGGACGAAGCCTTTGTGGCGCGATAGAGTTGCTCAAACCACTGCTTGGACTCGGCAGGCGTCGAGAGCGGCATGCCACATTCCGAGACGAGGACCTTGCAGCCGTAGCGCTGCGCCACAAAGGCCATGTTTTCCATCGCTGCATCTATCAGTTCGCTGCCGCTGTGGAGCACCACCTGCTGTCGGCGGGTTTCCGACCAAAAGGATTGCTGTTTCCAAGCGCCGTTCTCCCAATAGCGGTGTTCCGTCGGGTAGATCGACATGCCAATCAGGTCGAACTTTGCCCCATTGTTGCGGAGCAGGTCAAGGTTCCATTTGAAAAGCCCCGAATCGTAGCCTTTGGCCAAGTGGACCACCACCAGCACATTGGGAAACACCGATTTTGCGGCTTCACAGCCGGTGCGGAAGAGGGCGGCATACTGCGCCGGCTTCTGAGTTGTGCCCATTTCGCCGAGCATCCCGTTGTTCGTCTCGTTGCCCACCTGGACCCACTGCGGCGTCACACCCGCCTGCTTCACAGCGGTGAGCACATCGGTGGTGTGCCGGCGCACGTCCTTTTCCAGTTCGCTGAAAGCATGCCCCTGCCAGGCTTTTGGAATTTCCTGCCGGCCCGGGTCGGCCCACCAGTCGGAGTAGTGGAAGTCGATCATCACGGCCAGTCCTGCCGATTGGGCAGCCTTCGCTTTGCGCACAACATCGGCCGTGTTGCAGAAGTTCACCCCTTTGTTTTCGGGGTTCACCCACACCCGCAGGCGCACAGCGTTCATCCCCAGTTCGCGCATCAGCACCGGGGCCTCGCGCTCCTGTCCTTGGGTGTTGTAGAACTTACGGCCATCGGCCGCCATTTCGGTGTACCACGAGATGTCCGCCCCATGGGCAAATGCCACTTTTTCAGGGAGAGATGGGGCTATGGGAGGCGTGGGTTGCGGTGTTTCGTTGCCACCGGAACAAGAAACGAAGAGGGAGAACAGTGCTCCCAAGAGTGAAAAACGTGTGGTCAGCATAAGCAATCAATAGGTTGAGGGGTGAAAAGTAAGGTGTTGCAGAACAAAAGCACTATTCGACACGGAGTGAAAGGCGGGCAGACTTCAACCCTTTGGCCGAGGCTTCGAGGGTGAGTGTGCCGGGCATCTTTCCGGCTTGGATGATGGCGGTGCACTGCCCCGAGAAGGCGTGCATCTGCGGGAGGTGGAAGAGGTCGAGCGAAGCAGCGTCGCCGTTGGCGGCCGCACGGTATTGTCCGGCACCTTTCACCTTGAAGCGTACCAAGTGGGTTGCATCGGGGCAGAGATTGCCGTCCTTGTCCACCACAGAGACGGTGACATAGGCCAGGCTGTTGCCATCGGCCGGAAGGGTGGATGTATCGCCCGGATAGACGGCCGGCGTGAGCTGCAAGTGGTGGGGCGCTCCTGCTGTGTGGAGGGTGCGCTCCTCGGCCGGGCGACCTTGCGCATCGTAGGCCACCACACGCAGTGCTCCGGGGGCATAGACCACCTCGTTCCACATGAGGCGGTAGCGGGCTTCGATGCTGCCGTCTTTGATGGTGGCAGGATCGGGATTGTCCATCGAGGGAGTAGGGCGCGAGGCGTGGCGCTTCCGCCCTTGACTCACTCCGTTGACAAAGAGTTCGGCTTCGGGATAGTTGGTGTAGACATAGATCGGCGTGATTTCCCCTTCGCGCCCCGGCCACGTCCAGTGGGGTAGCACGTGCAGGGTGGGGGCTGTTTTGTTCCAAACGGAGCGGTAGAGATAGTAGCGGTCCTTGGGCAGGGAGGCGAGGTCGACAATGCCGAAGAGGGAGGCGTGAGAAGGCCAGGCATCGGTGTCGTAGGGCGAAGGTTCACCGAGGTAGTCGAAGCCCGTCCAGACAAACTGCCCCATCGTCCAGGGATAGTCTTCGGCGAGGGCGAAATCGACATCGGGGGTGTTCGACCACGAACAATACTCTGTGTCGTAGCCCGACGACTGATGGTCGGGATAGATGGCATCGGACTTCAGCACAACAGGAAACTTGTAGACACCACGGCTGCTCACCGTCGAGGTCGTTTCCGAACCGAGCACCACATTTTGCGGCAGACGGCGATAGGCTTCGGTGTAGCGGTGGGCACGGTAGTTGAAGCCCGGCACGTCCATGATGGCGGCGAACCCATTGTCGAGCACACAACTCACTTGGTCCATACCGCAGGTGACGGGGCGCGTGGGGTCTTCGCGATGGCAGATGTCGCGAAGCATCGTGGCCACCTTGTAGCCTTCGGCCGAACACTGCGTGGGCACTTCGTTGCCGATGCTCCACATCACCACGGCGGGCGAGTTGCGATACTGCCGCAGGAGGTTGACCATGTCGCGTTCCGCCCATTCGTCGAAGTAGCGGTGATAGCCGTTCTCGCACTTGGCGATGTCCCACTCGTCGAAGGGTTCGAGCATCATCATGAAACCCATCTCCTCACAGAGTTGCACGAGTTCGGGGGCGGGCATGTTGTGGGCGGTGCGGATGGCGTCGCAGCCCATGTCCTTGAGGATGGCGAGCTGGTGGCGGAGGGCACTCACATTGACCGCTGCCCCGAGCGGGCCGAGGTCGTGGTGGTTGCAGACGCCGCGAAACTTGCGCAGCCGACCGTTGAGGAAAAATCCCTTGTCGGCCACCACCTCGATGCTGCGCACCCCGAAGCGCGTTTCGTAAGTGTCGCGGAGCACGCCTTCGGTGTAGACTTCTGTCACGGCGCGGTAGAGATGAGGCGTTTCGGGCGACCAAAGGCGGGGGCGCTCAATGATGAAGTTTTGCGTGATGGGCAACCCATGCGCCACATAAGCCTCGTTGGTCTTGGCCGCCACCACGTGCCCTTGTTCGTCGCGCAGGGTGGTTTTGAGGGTGAGCCGGGCAGTGTCGGCCCCTTCCACGTGGGTCTTCAAGCAGACGGAGGCATAGTCTTCTGCCACGTGGGGCGTGGTGAGCTGTGTGCCCCAGACGGGCACATGGATGCGGTCGGTTTCGACCAAGCGCACGTTGCGGTAAAGTCCCGCCCCGGGATACCAGCGGCTCGACTGCGGTCGATTTTCCAAACGAACGGCAAGTGTATTGGGCTGGCCGTCGGTGCGGAGCAGTGGGGTGATGTCCACATGGAAGGAGTTGTAGCCCAACGGCCAGAAGATGGCTTCGCGCCCATTGACATAGACGCGGGCTTCGCTCATCGCCCCATCAAACACGAGGCTCACCCGGCGGCCGGCGGTGGGCGTGAAGGTGCGGCGATACCAGCCCACGCCAACGTAGGGCAGTCCGCCGGTGCGACCGGTCTTTACCGTGGCCTGCGTCTCGCCGTTTTGCGTCACGGCGACGGTTTGCAGGTCGTGGCTGCGGTCGAAGGGGCCGGTGATGGCCCAGTCGTGGGGGATGCTGACGCGTGTCCACGTGCGGTCGTTGTAGTCGGGAGTTTGTGCGCCGGGCGCATCGCCACGATGGAAGGTCCACCCCTCGGTGAGCAGGGTAGTGGTACGTTGCGCTGTGAGCGAAAGGGCCGCGCAGCATAGGGAAAGCAGGAGCAGGGAGCGTTTCATAGGAAGATAATGATGAGAATAGGTCAGGCAAAGATACGAACTTTTATTCACTCTCACAAACTATACGGCAACGCCCACCCTCATCGGCCGAAGAGGCAGGAGGGTGGGCGCTGTTGTCTTAAAGAGGTGAGCGGTGCTTGACCGCAGGAAGGTTTAGTACTTCACGATGGCGTAGGGGTTGCCCTTCACGGTGATGACAGGACCTGCGGACTTACCGGTGGCGGGGTCGTAGACGTAGAAGCCCGAAGCCTTTTCGTTGGCACTGCCGAAGATGACCTTACCCTTGTAGGCATAGACTGCCACGGCGTGCGGGTTGGAGATGGGGAGATCCATGATGCGGCGGATGGTGCGGGCTTTGAGGTCGATGATGGCCGGGGCCGACGACTTCGCACCGTAGGGATTGCTCATTCCGGCAGGGTCGAGCTTGTAGGAATTGACGTAGGCGTAGAGTTTACCGTTGCCGCCGTAGTAGACGGCCGAGAGGAAGTCGGCGCCCGTGGGCAGTCCTTCGACGGTGGTGGCGCTGAGGTCAATCACATAGTCGGGGTCGAAGTCGGTCTGTCCCTTGCGGATGCGCAGGATACCGCCCTTGAAGCCCGGCTTCAAGCCGAAACTACCGATGCAGTTGACGTAGATGTCACCAGCTTCGTCCATGAACATCGAATAGGGGTCGATGGGGCGCGTGGCAAAGGAGAGTTCGTGCTTCTCGTCCTTGATGTGTTTGACGAATTTGTCGGTCTTGGTGTCGATGAGGGCGAGTTCAGCCATCTTGTGGTTGGGCATCCATTGGGCGTCAAACTGCGAGAGACCAACGTAGAGCAGGCCGTCGCGTTCGAGCATCGTGGCCGGTGCCACGCGGGTGTCGGGGTGAGCCAGGCTGTTGAGGTCGATTTCGCCCGTCTTGGTCATCGTAGTGGGGTTGAACACCATCACCTTGCCCAGGTTTTGGAAGGCCACGTAGGCTTTCGTGTTGCTCACCTGCACCACATTGCAAGCGCCTGCACCGCCGGGGAGCGTGAGTTCGCCTTGTGGGATGAACTTTCTGTCCTTGTTCACCTTGTAGCGCGTGAGGACGGCCTTGTTCTGCCCCATGTAGTCGGGGAGGACGTAGACGTTCTTGCCGTTCACGATGATGGGCGTGCCGAAGCCTGTGGGGATGGCGTTGCTGTTGTCGTAGGTCGCGGTGTTGAGATTGGGCACGGCTTGGAGATAGCACGAACCGCTGGCACCTTCGGGATTGGTGACGGAGGTGGCAAAGAGCAGCCCGTCGAAGTCGGCCGAAGCGGGTGGGGTGGGCGTAGGCGTGTCGTTGGATTTGTCGCAGGCCGTGAGCAGTGCTGCACTGCACAGGGCGAGAAAGAGAGATTTGAGTTTCATGTTGATAAAAAGTATGAATGATAAGTTTATTTCAGCAGATAGCGGAGTTTGACGGCAAAGTTGCGGCCGGGCAGCGGGCGGTTGAGTTCCGACATCACGGCGCGGTCGGTCAGGTTGCGGAGTTTGGCGCTGAGCGTCCAGCGGCGGTGGCCGAAACTATGCTCCACACCGAGGTCGAAGGTCAGGGAGGTGGGTATCTTCCGACTTTGATATTTGCTCATTTCGAAGTCGTAGAAATACTCGTGGATGTAGGACGCATCGAGGAGGAAGCGGGAGCGCTGTCCTCGTCCGCCGAAGAGGTTGTTGCGGTGGAGTTCAAAACCGAAGTTGGCCATGGTGTAGGGCACGTTGGGGATGCGCTTGTCGTAGGTCGGGTTTTCCACCGTCGTGCCGGGCGTGAAGCGGCGGCGGTCGCGCAGGTCTTGGAGGGTGACGTTGGCGTAGAGGTAGAGCCAGGAGAGGGCGTCCCACTTCACTTCGCCCTCAATGCCCATCGTGCGCACCTTGCCGAAGTTGCGGTAGCGCGCCATGGTGGGTATCATGTCGGGCATAAAGCGTATCATGTCGTCGAGCTGACTGAGGAAGAGGTTCACCTCCGCTTCGAGCAGTCCGCCCCGCTCGTTGTTGTGGTGGAAGAGCGCCCCGAAGTTGAGCGCCTTGTTGCGTTCGGGAGCAAGGTCGATGGAGGGGAGGATACTGTAGCCGTTGCCGATGAGCTCCTCGCTCGTCGGGACGCGCACTTCCGACGAGGCCGCCATCTTGAGCATCCATTGGTGGTCGAGGCTGTAGCGCACCGCCCAACTGGCGCCCCAGCGATTTTGGTCGATGCGCACGGGTACGGGCTGAGAGATGTAGAAGTTTTGGAGCATCTTGGCGCGAGAGTTCACCCAGAAGTTTTTGAGGGTGAAGGCACTCTGCAAGTGGCCGTCGAGGAGGGTGAGGTCGTAGGAAAGTCCCGTGATGAGGCTCGACAAGCGGCTGTTGAAGTTGGCCGAGAAGCCCAGCGCCTTGTCCATCGGTTCGTTCTTGGGATGGAGCACGGTGTTGGTGGCGTAGAGGTTGAGGTTGAAGGCGTGGACGGGGTTGAGGCGATATTCCAGATTGAGTTTGCTCATGAAGTCGTGCGACACATGCCGTCCGTCCGAGGGATAGTTGTTCGCTTCTCCGCCGTGGGGCGAGAGGGAGGGGATGCGGTTGCCGTCCCAGTCGTAGCGCGTCTTGGCCAGGTCCTTCAAGCCGTAGCGCCCGAGGTTGTAGGCCACGTCCCAGTCGAAGTCGAGCCCTTGGAGGAAGAAGTTGTCGCGCTTGGCGTTGAACGTCCACACCACCGACTGCGCGTGGTTGTAGGCTTCGCGGATGTCGTTGTCGAAACCCTGCACCCCTTGGCGCGTGTAGAACCCGATGAGTTCCGATTTCAGTTCGTCAAACCACCCTTCTTTGGCCGTGAGCGATGTCCCGACCATGAGTTTTTCGAAACGGTCGTTGTTGCGACGGATGCGGCGGTTGCCGAGGGTGGCGAGCGTCATCTCATAGTCGTTGTCCGACGAAATCCAGCCCCCACCGGCTCCCCATTGCAGATGCGTGCCGGGGATGCGATGCTTGTAGATGGTGTTGAAGCGGTGGGTGTTGTAGCTTCCCACCTCGTAGGACGCGTCGAAGTAGTGTTCCGGATACTCCTTCGTCACCACATTGACCGCACCGCCCAGCGCACTGCCGCCGAGCTTGTAGGGCACGATGCCTTTGTAGATTTCCACGCGCTCAATCATGTCGGTCGGGATGTCGTCGATGTTCACAAAATTGCTCATCTGACCCATCGCCGCTTCGTCGACAAACATGCCCATGCGCTTTCCTTCCAGTCCGCGCACCGAGATGCGCGAGGCACTGCCCACACCGCCGGTGGCGCGCACCGTCACGCCGGCCACGCGTTGCAGCACGCCGTTGAGGGAGGAGGCCGTGCCTTCCAGTTGTTGCAGCCCCAGCACGCTCACCGTGAGCGGTGCCACCTTTGTGCGGCGGGCTTCGGACATGCCCATCACGGTGGCTTCGCCCAGTCGGCGCTCGCGCAGAGGCGCTTTCGTGGTGGTGCGTGTGCTGTCTTCGGGCAGGCCGGCTACTCCATGAGGCAACGTCTGCGCACCGGCACAGCAAGCACTCAGGAAGAATAAAGGGAGTATTTTTAGTTGCATATAACGGTATTTATTCGTCCTGCAAAGATACAGACTCCCTTTGGGGCACACAATCCCCAATTTTGGGTAAAGCGCACTCCTTTTTCACCGGAGCGATACCCACATGTGGCGATGAACGGCGAGTGGGCGGGGCGAAACTGCCCGCCTTCCGGTGGCAATGCTCACGGAAGTAGTTTTCGTCTCTTCACGAAGGGACGAATGTCTCTTCGTGAAGGAACGTTTGTCTCCTCGGGAAGGGACGAACGTCTCCTCGCGATGGGACGTTTGCTGCTTGCCGTTCCGAAGCGCACGGAAGTAACGTGCCGAGGAGAAAGTCGTTAGGAGACATTTGCGCATTCCTCTTAATTTCGTACCTTTGCACCATACTCATCGGCAGAATCTTGCTGCGGCCATCGACAACGTCTTGCTGCAGCTACCGTCCGATGGGCGTTTTTATCGAATATTCACCCCCACCATCCCCCCTCTCTTTTACCATGTCCTTCCCCTCTCTTTTCGCTTTCTGTGCCCTCCTCACCGTGACGCCCTTTGCGGCAGCAGCACAGACCTCCGGCGACTATGCGCTGAACTTCGACAAGTCGCAAACCATCACCCGCAACGACCGTCTGCTTCGTGCCGTCACTCTACAATCGGCCGACGGACCGCAAACCCTCAACGTCGGCACGCGGTTTGTCTACAACGACCTCACGGCACAAGCCTTCACCGCTCTGCCCGGCGACAAGGTGCAAATCCGCTTCAACTACCAGTCGGGCGCATCGCCTTGGATGCACGGATATGTCTATCTCGACCGCAACAATGATGGGAGCTTCTCGGCCGACGAACTCGTGTCTTACTCCTATGCCGATGGGAAGAACTCGCTCGGAGAACCCATCGCACAAAACGGCGGAGGCTGGGGAAACGCCCTCCAACCACCGGCATTCCAACTGCCGAACGACCTTGCCACCGGCAACTATCGCCTTCGTGTGAAAATTGATTGGAACAACACCGATCCCGCAGGGGCTTTGGGCGAAGACGGCACCATTACGGGCAACAACAGCATCGTGGTCAATGGCGGCGCCGTGGCCGACTTTACGCTCAGTCTTCACCCCACCGCCTATCCGCAGGTGAGCCTGCAACTCGACACCCGCCACGCCAACCTCTATGCCGAGCGGGGCGCGCTTCCCTTACAACCTCAGCGCGGGAAAGCGCTCAAAGTGCGGGTCGTGCCGGTAGAACCCTCTTACGAAGTGGAAGAACTTTCCGTGCGCTATGCTCAACAGCAAGAGGGAGCGGCCGAAGGCGAAACGCGGTGGGAAACCCTCGCGCTCACAGCGAACGACCAAGGCATCGTCACCCTTCCGGCCGAAATTATGCAGGGGAGGGTGCAGCTCACCGCCCACTACAAACCCACTCGTCATTCCAAATACCTACCCGTTTTCAGTGAAGAGTTTGAAGGCGACGACAACACCCAGCCCAACGATAAATTTTGGTCGCGCACCCTCCGCAGAAAATCCACTTGGAATCGTTTCTGCTCGGATGATGATGCTGTCGTCTTTTTGAAAAACGGCGAACTCGTTTGCCGCGCCATGGCCACTCCCGAACGTCTTAAAGGTGTAGAAGAGAAGTCCTTTATCAGCGGAGGAATCAGAAGCGAAAGCAAATTCTCCTTCTGTTACGGCCGCGTCGAAGCCCGCATTTTCACGCATCCCCACAAGGGCAACTTCCCCGCCTTTTGGATGATGCCCCAAGACAATAGCAAAGGTTGGCCGAACGCCGGAGAAATCGACATTTGGGAGCAAATCAACGAGGAAAGCGTGTCCTACCACACCCTCCACTCCCACTGGACTTACGACCTCAAGCACAAGTCTGACCCCACCTCGGCCGTGCAGGGTCGCAACATCGACTACACCGCCTACCACACCTTTGCCGCAGAGTGGACGCCCACTCTCATCACTTGGTACGTGGACGGCGAGAAGGTGGGCAGTGCACCCAAAAGTACCAACGCCGATGCCTTGGCCAACGGCCAGTGGCCGTACACGGCTCCGTTCTACCTCATCCTCAACCAGAGTGTGGGCGATGGCAGTTGGGCCGGACATCCCGACCCGGCTTTTGTCTACGAAACGCGTTTCGACTGGGTGCGTGTCTATCAGACGGCCGAACAAAACCCCACCCTCACGGGCATCGACACTGTCTTGGCCGACCCTGACCCCGACGCTTGGGATACCACCCCCAACGGCCGTCCCGATGCGCGCACCGCTTCTGCCTTCTGGTACGACCTCTCCGGCCGCCGCGTCCTCAACCCTGATGCCTCCCACGGTGTACTGGTGAGAAAGGGCGAAAAGCGCCTCGTCTTCTGACACATTTCCCCCGCTTTTTGAACGTACACTTTTTGAACACATCACCGATCAAAGCTGCCACTGAAATGCCACCGCGGGCAGAGAAGCACTGCGCCTCTCTGCCCGCGGTGGTGTTTTTTGGGGTCTTGTAGGAGGGGAAAACAACAAGAGGGTATGCCCGCACGTGGGGCATACCCTCTTGGAGGATGTTGGCGCTTCGCGGAGGTTTAGGACACCTTTTCGAGGCGCTTCATCTGCGAGAAGATGAAAATGAAGGAAAGCACGCACAAAGCGATGAGCACACCCCAAACCACGGTGAGCGAGAGGCCGCCCCAGAGGTAAGCAGGAATTACGGTGAGGAAGTTACCGATGGCCGTAGCCACAAACCAGCCGCCCATCATCATACCCTTGTATTTGGGAGGAGCTACCTTCGACACGAACGAAATGCCCATGGGCGAAAGCAGAAGTTCGGCAAACGTCAGAACGAGGTAAGTCGAGATGAGCCAGTTGGGAGAAACGCGTGCCACTTCTCCTCCTGCATCAATCGCCGCTTTTTGTTCGTCGGGAGTGGCCAAGCCCATCGAGCCGAAGAACATAATGCCGAAACCTACTGCGGCCACGAGCATACCATAGGCAATTTTGCGAGGAGCGGAAGGTTCTTTACCGATCTTACCCAACCAACCGAAGAGGGCGATGCTCACGGGAGTCAAGCCCACCACGAAACTGGGATTGAATTGCTGGAAGATGGGAGCATCGACAGCAACGGCACCGGAAATCTGCGTATATTTGTAGTAAAGCGCACCCAAGGCTGCAAACACAATGAGCGTTGCGATGCCTTTGCCCTTCGTACTCTTACTCTGCACTACGGCAAAAGCGGCATAGATGGAAACGATGACTAAAACAATGTTGATGACATCGAAGAACATGGATTGTACTCCCGTGGCAGAAGTGGCCACATAGTCGCGCGCGAAATAGGTGAGGGTAAGTCCGTTTTGGTGGAATGCCATCCAGAAGAAAATCACCACGGCAAACACGAGGCAGAGTGCCACGATGCGTGCTCTCGTTTCAGAAGCCGAAAGTTCGGGGGCTGTGGTTTCTTGAGCTGCGGCCACATTTTTCTTTGTGCCGCCTTCCACATGACGGAAGGTGGAGCGGAAAGCAAAATAGATGGCGATGCTCACGATGAGCGAAAGACAAGCCACGGCAAAAGCAAAGTGGTAACTATCGGCCTTGGAGTAACCCATTCCGTTTTGAGCATAGTCCATAATCTTTACGGCTGCGGTGGGTGCAAAGAGGGCACCAATATTGATGGCCATATAGAAGAGGGAGAAGGCAGAGTCGCGCTTACCGGCCAATTCGGGCGAATTGTACAGGTCGCCCACCATGACTTGCAGATTGCCCTTAAAGAGGCCGGTACCGATACAAACAAACGTGAGTGCTCCCACGATGGCTGCAACTGCCAAATTGCCGGCACCAAGAGGAACAGCCAAGAGCATATAGCCAAAGAACATGATGATGATACCAATCGTCACCATACGGCCATAGCCGTATTTATCGGCCAAGATACCTCCAATAAAAGGAAGGAAATAGACGAACATGAGGAAGGTGGAATAGAACGATCCGGCTACACCGGCACTCCATCCGAAGTTTTCCTGCAAGAACAGCACGAACACGGCCAACATGGTGTAGTAGCCGAAACGCTCACCAGTATTGGCGAGGGCGAGGGCAAAGAGCCCTTTGGGTTGTCCTTCAAACATAACGTAGTAAGGGATTTAGGGGTGAATAATGGATTGAAATGATTTTTTGTCGAGAGAAAAAAATAGAGGCTTGTGCGACTCAGTGCTTGAGTTCTTCCTTCAAGAATTTCGCGGTAAAGCCCTTTCCGGCTTTGATGACTTCTTCGGGCGTTCCGCAAGCGATCAGTTGTCCGCCGCCGCGTCCGCCTTCGGGACCCATATCGATGATATAGTCGGCCACTTTGATGACATCGAGGTTGTGCTCAATCACGATGACGGTGTTGCCTTTCTCCACGAGTTGATTGAGGACGCCGAGCAGCACGCGGATGTCTTCAAAATGCAGTCCGGTGGTGGGTTCGTCGAGGATGTAGACCGTCCGACCGGTGTCGCGCTTGGAAAGTTCGGTGGCCAGTTTGACGCGCTGACTTTCGCCGCCCGACAGCGTGGTGCACGACTGCCCGAGTTTCAAATAACCCAGTCCCACTTCCTGCAACACTTTGATTTTATGGAGGATATTGGGCACGTTTTCAAAAAACTCCACAGCTTGGTTGATGGTCATATCAAGCACATCGCTGATGCTCTTGCCTTTGAAGCGCACTTCGAGCGTTTCGCGGTTGTAGCGCTTGCCGTGGCAGGTTTCGCACGGCACGTAGACATCGGGGAGGAAGTTCATCTCGATGGTCTTGTAGCCATTGCCCTTGCAGGTCTCGCAGCGTCCGCCTTTGACATTGAAAGAGAAACGTCCCGGCTTGTAGGCGCGGATTTTTGCTTCCGGCAGATTGACAAAAAGGCTGCGGATGTCAGCAAAAACGCCGGTGTAAGTGGCCGGATTGGAGCGCGGTGTGCGTCCGAGCGGACTCTGGTCGACCGCCACTACTTTGTCGATATGTTCCAACCCTTCGATGCGGTCGTAGGGCATAGGTTCGCGCAAGGAGCGATAGATGTGTTGCGAAAGAATGGGCAGCAGGGTGTCGTTGATGAGGGTCGATTTTCCCGAACCCGAAACACCGGTCACACAAGTGAGGGTGCCGAGAGGGAAGGTCACGTCAACGCCTTTGAGATTATTGCCGCTTGCGCCAAAGATGCGGAAGGCTGTGCCGTTGCCCTTACGGCGAGTGGCGGGCACTTCTATTTGGCGTTCGCCGGTGAGGTAGCCGGCGGTGAGGGTGTGGGTGGCGAGCATCTCCCGAGGTGTCCCTTGAAAGACGACTTCCCCGCCTTTGCGTCCTGCTCGCGGCCCGATGTCGATCACGTAGTCGGCCGCCAGCATCATATCTTTGTCGTGCTCCACGACCACTACGGTGTTGCCGGTGTCGCGCAACTGCTGGAGCGAACGAATGAGCCGCACGTTGTCGCGCTGATGCAGGCCGATGGAGGGTTCGTCGAGGATGTAGAGCACATTGACCAACTGTGAGCCGATCTGCGTGGCTAAACGGATGCGCTGGCTTTCACCGCCCGAAAGCGTCATCGTGGCGCGGTCGAGGGAGAGGTAGTCCAGCCCGACATCGAGCAGAAAGGACAAGCGCGAACGAATCTCTTTGAGAATTTCGGTGGCGATGGCCGCCTGTTTTCCGGTGAGTTGCGTTTCCAAATCGGCCAACCATTCGGAGAGTTCGCCGATGTCCATATGGGCGAGTTCAGCAATGTTTTTTCCTCCGAACTTAAACGACAGCGCCTCGCGGTTGAGTCGCTGACCCTGACAGTCGGGGCAGGTGGTGGTGCTCGAAAACTGGTCGGCCCATTTCTGAGCGGCCGCCGACATTTCGGCATCGGCCATCTGCTGAATGTACTTCACCAATCCGGCAAACTCGACATAATAGTCTTCGCTTGTTTTGGCGATGGAAGCAGGAATGCGCAGGCGGTCGCCCGATCCGTTGAAGATTTCGCCCATCGCCTCTTCGGGAATATCCTGAACAGGGGTGGTGAGGCTGCAATCGTACTTGAGCAGCACGGCCTCGATTTCCCAGAAGATGAGGGCATTTTTGTATTTTCCCAATGGTTCCAACGCTCCCTCTTTGATACTGAGGGTGGGACGTGGACACACTTTTTCGCGGTCGATGACATTGACGTAGCCCAACCCTTTGCACTTGGGGCAGGCGCCTTGTGCGGAGTTGAACGAGAAGTTGTGGGGAGCCGGCTCTCGGTAGGCCAATCCCGTGGTGGGACACATCAGCCGCTTCGAGTAGAAGCGCACGGCGTCGGTGTCGGCATCGAGGATGAGCATCAGTCCATCGCCTTGTTGGAGGGCTTGTCGCACGCTCTTTTTCAAGCGCTCCTCGTCCTTACTCTGTACGCGGAGCTTGTCGATGACCACTTCGATGTCGTGATTTTTGTAGCGGTCGAGGCGCATACCGTGTTCCACGGATCGGAGTTCGCCATCGACGCGCACGTTGAGGAATCCCTTTTTGCGAATGCTCTCAAAGAGTTCCTTGTAGTGGCCTTTGCGCTGTTTGACCAAGGGCGCAAGGAGATAGACCTTGCGGTCGGCATAGTCGGTCAGGATGCGCTCGAGGATTTGCTCCTCGGTGTACTTCACCATCTTCTCCCCGCTGATGTAGGAGTAGGCATCGCCCGCACGGGCATAAAGCAAGCGGAGGAAGTCGTAGATTTCGGTGACGGTGCCGACCGTGGAGCGCGGATTTTTGTTCGTAGTCTTCTGCTCGATGCTGATGACGGGAGAAAGTCCGGTGATTTTATCGACATCGGGACGTTCGAGATTGTCGAGGAAGTTGCGCGCGTAGGCCGAAAAGGTTTCAATGTAGCGGCGTTGTCCTTCGGCATAAAGGGTGTCGAAAGCCAGCGAAGACTTTCCACTGCCGCTCAAACCGGTGATCACCGTCATGGCGTGGCGCGGGAGGGTGACATCGACGTTCTTCAGGTTGTGAACGCGCGCACCGAGGATTTCTATTTTTCCTTTGTCTTGTGAAGTCATTGTGGTGTTGCTGTTTCTTCAAAAATAAGCGGTTTTCGCGGTATTTCTTAAAGCCGTTTCAGAACATCTGTTTTAAGAGCCGCCCGTCCCGATACTTTTGCGCAACAGATTGATGGTCTTCTTGATGTCGTAGCGCACCCCATCGGCTCCTCGTGCTTTGACCACGAGGTAGTAAGCGCCATCGGGCGCATCACTGCCGCCGGAGCGACCGTCCCACCCATCGGCGGGATTGCCCCATTCAGCCACCTTCTTGCCCCATCGGTTGAACACCATCGCTTTGAACTCCACCAGGCTGCGGTAGCCTTCTTTGGCACGGAACACATCGTTCGTGCCATCGCCATTGGGGGTGAAGGCATTGGGCATTTCGAGTTTGCTTTCTGTGATGACGATGCGGAAGGGCGTGTCCATCTCGTAGGAAACAGTGTCCTTCCCCAACACAAAGGAGGCCAACAACTGCACCCTAAAACTACCGCTTTGTGCGAACGTGTATTCGGTGTTTTCGTCGTAGCGCAGCAAGAAGGGGGTGCTGTCGCCGTCTTTCAGAAATCGCCATTCGTAGAGCGGTGTTCGTGCTCCTTGATTTTCGGGATGAGCCTCAAAGCGCACGTGGAGAGGGGCGCCCCCTTCGTAACTGCTCTCTTCGCTCGTCGTGCCGTCGGCGGCGACAATCTTCATCACCGGTGCAGCCGTGGGTACAAGACTTTGCCCCCACACAGCGATTGGGAGCAGAAAAGCCAGCAAAAGGAAGAGAGTTTTGTTCATTCGAAGAGGAGTTTAAGATGCAAAAATACCAATTCGTGGGAGAAAGACAAAAAATATTGTCTGTTTTCTTTGTACTTTTCTCAAATAGCAGTACTTTTGCAGGCGGAAAACCGCGCCTGTGGCGAAATTGGTAGACGCGCCAGACTTAGGATCTGGTGTTGCGAGACGTGTAGGTTCGAGTCCTATCAGGCGCACAACAAGGTGTTTCCACTCCCTTTTTTCGAACGAGGACAGATTTGACTGCTTGCAACCTCAGAAAAAAATGCTAAAACGACCCGCATGCCACTTAGTGCTGCGCCCTCGTTCTTCTTCTCGGGAGAAGAAAAAGCTACTTTCTCTTGCACCTCCATCTGCTTCGTTCTGCTTTTGCCACTCCGGCAACCGGCAGGCGTTTTTTGTTTATAGACGTGCGCCGTTTTTTCTCAACGTTTCAAAACAACAACAGCACAATGGCTTATCTTTTCACCTCCGAATCGGTGTCGGAAGGACACCCTGACAAAGTAGCAGACCAAATCTCCGATGCCGTTCTCGACGAACTTCTGGCGTTCGACCCCACCTCTAAGGTGGCTTGCGAAACCCTCGTCACCACCGGCCAAGTGGTGGTGGCGGGCGAAGTGAAGTCCGATGCCTACGTCGACCTCCAAGACACCGTGCGCCGCACCATCCGCCGCATCGGCTACACCAAGGCTGAATACAAGTTTGACGCCGACAGCTGCGGTATTCTCTCGGCCATTCACGAACAGAGCGAAGACATCAACCGCGGCGTGGAACGCATCAATCCCGACGAACAAGGCGCCGGCGACCAAGGCATGATGTTCGGCTATGCCAACAACGAAACCGACCGCTACATGCCCCTCCCTCTCTCCCTGGCCCACGACATCCTCATCGTCTTGGCCGACATCCGCCGCGAGGGCAAGGTGATGACCTATCTGCGCCCCGACTCTAAAAGTCAGGTCACCGTGGAGTATGACGACAACGGATGTGCCACCCGCATCGACACCATCGTTGTGAGCACCCAGCATGACGACTTCATCAGCGCCGAAGAGGCCGGCAGTCAAGCTGCTGCCGACGAGCAGATGTTGGCGAAAATTCGCAAAGATGTCATCGAAATCCTCATCCCCCGCGTCCTCAGTGGTCGCGTCACGACTCCCGAAGTGAAGGCCTTGTTTGCACACAGCGACATTAAATATCACGTCAATCCCACGGGCAAGTTTGTCATCGGCGGCCCTCACGGCGACACTGGTTTGACGGGTCGCAAGATTATTGTTGACACTTATGGCGGCAAAGGTGCTCACGGCGGAGGTGCTTTCTCCGGAAAAGACCCCTCCAAAGTGGACCGTTCGGCCGCTTATGCCGCACGCTACATCGCCAAAAACATGGTGGCTGCCGGCGTGGCCGACGAAATGCTTGTCCAACTGGCTTATGCCATCGGTGTGGCCGACCCTGTGAGCGTCTTTGTCGATACCTACGGCAAGAGCAAGGTGGCGCTGAGCGATGGCGAGATTGCCGAAAAAATCAAAACCCTCTTCGATCTGCGCCCTGCCGCCATCGAACGCACCCTCAAGCTCCGCCAGCCCATGTACGAAGAGACTGCCCGCTACGGCCACATGGGACGCCAAAATCGCATCGTCACCAAGACTTTCCAGCAGCGTGGCGAAGCCCCGAAAACCCTCGATGTCGAACTCTTCACCTGGGAAAAGCTTGACCGCGTGGACGACATCAAGAAGGCTTTCCAACTCTAACATTTCTAACGCTGCGCATGAACATCACCATCTATGCCGCCTCCTCGGGTCAAGTGCCCGAAGTCTACAAGCAAGCTGCCGCCGAACTGGGAACACTCCTGGTTCGGCGCGGCCATACCCTCGTCAATGGTGCCGGCTGTACCGGACTGATGGGCGCCACCACTGATGCCGTCTTGGCAGCCGGTGGGCGTGCCATCGGAGTCATTCCGCAGTTTATGTTGGAGCAAAACTGGCAGCACACCGGAATGAGCCGACTCATCGTGACGCCCGACATGCACAGCCGCAAAGAGACGATGGCGGCCCAAAGCGATGCCTGCATCGCCTGCCCCGGTGGGGTGGGGACGCTCGAAGAATTGCTCGAAATCATCACTTGGAAGCAACTTGGACTTTATGGCAAACCCATCGTTATTCTCAACACGGCCGACTTCTTCACACCGCTGTTGGAACAGTTCCGCCGCTGCACCGATGAGCACTTCATGCGTCCCGTCCACTGCGAAATTTGGCGCGTAGCCTCCACTCCCCTCGAAGCCATCCGCCTTTGCGAAGAAACGCCCCTTTGGGACAGTTCCGTACGAAAATTTGCCGCGCTCTGACACCCCTTAATCCATGACCGACTCCCTGCACATCGAAACGCCCGCCCTCACCGCCTCTCAACCGGTTGCCCCGCAGCCCGTTGAGCACTTGGTCATGGAGCCGGCCGACTCCACCCTGCAAGCCTATTTTGCGGGAGAACCGGCCATGCTCCGGCGGTTTGTCGTGGAGCGCAAGTCGGTGGAAAATTGGGGATTTCCGCTCCCGAAGGATAGTGTCTTCTTGGCCGAACAGCGAAGCTTTTGGGACTCACTTTCGCGCGAAATCACTTGGCAGCACGAGTCCGTGCCCTATCGCCCCGACGGCATTGCCGGCGACCCTGTGCCCTATCGCTTTCGCAACGACGATTTTGTCACTTCAGCCCTGATGCTCAGTTTCTTCCTGCTCGTTTGGGTGATGGCTTCGTCGTGGCGCTTCCTCCGTGAGGTTGCGAAGGACTTCTTCTACCATCGCCTCCGTCCCAACCTCTTCACCGACCGCGCCAACACGGTGTTGCGAGGGCGCTTCTTTTTGGTGGCGCAGGCGTGTTTCATGCAGGGCATCCTCTTCTTCGACTACACGCAGAAGCAGCAGCCCGAAGTCTTCGCCCAAGTTTCGCCCTACACCCTTCTGGGCGTTTCGACCCTTATTTTTGGAGTGTACTATCTGACCAAGGTGATGTTCTACCGCATGGTCAATCTCACCTTTTTTTCGCCCGAGCGCAACAAGCAATGGGACGACCACTTGCTCGTCTCCATCTTGGCCACCGGTGCCCTCCTGTTGCCCTTGACGCTGCTCGTTGTCTATTTCGACTTGCCGTTTCGCGAAACCCTGATAACTTACGTTTTGCTTATGGCGATTGTCAAAATGCTACTCTTTTATAAGGCTTATCGCATCTTTTTCAGCACCTTGATAGGCAATGTACATTTAATTTTGTATTTTTGCGCCCTTGAAGTCGTACCCATTTTGATACTTTGGATGACGCTTCTCGCCTCCAACCGCTTTTTGATGGCCAATGCTTGATGGCCAATGCCTAACCCATCCCCTCCCGATACACGATAGAAGATGATCAAAAAAATTCTCGTTTCTCAACCCGAACCGTCATCTGAGAAATCCCCCTATCACGAAATTGCCGGCAATCTCGGCGTGGATTTCACCTTCCGTCCTTTCGTCAAAGTAGAAGCCATCGAAGCGCGTGAGTTTCGTGCACAAAAGGTCAATATCCTCGACCACACCGCCGTGGTGTTTAACTCGAAGAATGCCATCGACCACTTCTTCAACCTCTGCAAAGAGCTTCGCATCACCCTGCCCGAGGACATGAAGTATTTCGGCATCTCCGAAAAGGTCATTCTCTACATCCAGAAGTACGTGCAATACCGCAAGCGCAAAGTCTTCTACGGAACGAGCGGACGATGGCCTGAACTTCTCACCGTGATGGGTAAGCACAAGAACGAAAAATACCTCATCCCGCATGGCGAGGACACCTCGCTGGAAGTGGCCGGACAGTTCGATGCCAAGAAAATCAAGCACACGGAGTGCGTCATGTTTCGCACCGTGCAGACCCACTTCGAACCGGATTTCTACAAAGACTACGATTTGATACTCCTCTTCACGCCTGTCGGGGTGCAGAGTCTCATCAACAACTTCCCGGACTTCAAGCAGGGCGACATCCGCCTCGGATGCTTCGGCGATGCCACCGCCAAAGCCATGGAAGACGCCGGGTTGCGTGTCGACTTGAAAGTCACCGGTTCCATTGCTGAGGGCTTGGACACCTACATCCGTGAGGTCAACCGATAAAGCACACAGCCATCAAGCTCTCAGGAGGTTGATGGCTGTGCCGTTTTTTTTAGGGTTTTCTCTCTACTCTTTTTCTCTATTTTCTCTTGCATCATGCGCTTCACCTTTCCCAAACCCGAACACCTCTGTCGCCAACGCGACATTGATGCCCTCTTCACCCCCGAAAGCCGTTCGGCCGTGGCCTTTCCGCTGCGGATGCTGGTGCGCGAAGTGGCACACACCGACCCTCACGCGCCGCGTGTGCAGGTGCTGGTGAGCGTGTCGAAGCGCAAGTTTAAGCACGCTGTCGACCGCAACCGCGCCAAGCGCCAACTCCGTGAAGCCTATCGGCTCAACAAACATCTGCTGCTCAATGTGTTGCCCGAAGGCACTGCTCTCCATGTGGCCTTCATCTGGATTGCCGACGCTCCGCAAACCAGTGCCCTCGTGCACAAGCGGATGCAGACCCTCCTCCACCGCACCGCCGACCGCTATTGTTCACCACAGCCCATCCCCGCTGCACCATGAATAGGATTTTTCGCCTCCTGGCCGAACTGCTCATCCTCCCCATTCGGTTCTATCGGAAATTCATTTCCCCCCTCACGCCGCCCTCCTGTCGCTACACCCCCACCTGTTCGGAATATGCCGTTGAGGCGCTGCGCAAGTATGGTCCTTTCAAAGGAGGATGGCTCGCCCTGCGGCGCCTCCTGAGTTGTCACCCTTGGGGTGGCCACGGCTACGACCCCGTGCCCTGACGTGCGGTCCCATCTCCTTTGCCACACGATGGAATTAGACTTTCACACCCACGACCTCAACACACCTCCCGGGGCAGGCATTGTTTGCCTGCCTCAATGCGTTGTGCAGCACCCCGACGACTGGATGCCGCAGCCCGGGGGACGCTATGCTGCCGGCATTCACCCTTGGTGGACGGCCGATGCCGACTTCTCCCTGTCGCGCTATCTCGAAGCGCTTGCCCGACTGCTGGCACACCCCGAGGTGGAGCAAATCGGGGAATGTGGCTTCGATCGTTTGCGCGGTGCCGACATCGAGCGCCAGCGGGCAGTGTTCGATGCGCAAGTTGCCCTCGCCGAGGATTTTGAGCGTCCGATGACCCTCCATGTGGTGCGGGCCTTCGACCTCATCCTCGAAGCCCACAAGCGCCACCGCCCTCGGTGGAAGTGGACCATCCACGGATTTCGGGGAAAACCTGCCTTGGCACAGCAACTCCTCGATGCGGGGTTCGACTTGAGTTTTGGCCGACACTACAATCCGGATGCCTTTGCCCTCACGCCGCCCCACCGCCGCCACCGGGAGAGCGACAGCGGAGGATAGTGTCTCGACATCCGCGATTTTACCTTCTGTTTTCTCTCGCGCGTGTGCGCGTACACCCTATATAGTGCGTGTTTTTTTGCCTTCATTGCCTTCACCGAGGCTGTAAATGTCTCATATATAGAGGATTTCGGGTGAAGGCAAAAGGTCTCCCATCCTTCACCTCCTTCACCGGATTTCCCTTCACCGACAATCCTCTCATTGACAATGGATTATGAATTTGGGTGAAGGCAGTGAAGGCAAAAAACAAGGTTTTACTGTGTCGTGTATGCGCGCGTACGTGCGCGAGAGGCGAAGTCGGAACGGAGCGGATTTCTCTCTGAGGTAGTTTCATTTACCTCTGAGAAAAATAAAACTACCTCTGATGTAGATGAAACTACCTCTGAGAAAAATAAGAGGTCGTCTTTCATGCCGCTGAAGGCGACACCTTTGCATACCTTTGACCACTTCCGGGGCGAGAAAGCGTGGACAAACCGAAAGAATGGGGGAATTTTGACGACTTTCCTGCACAAAAACCAAGAAGATGAGCAAGAATAGTGCAAATAATCCTCCATTTGTTTGTTTATCTTGATAATAAGTCCTACTTTTGCAGCCGTAATTGTGCAACATTACAAGATTTACTAATCATAAAACAACAAAGACCATGTCTGAAATTGCAGAAAAAGTAAAAGCTATCATCGTTGACAAGCTCAGCGTTGACGCTGCTGAAGTGAAAGACGAAGCCAGCTTCACCAACGATCTCGGTGCCGACTCTCTCGAAACCGTAGAACTCATGATGGATCTCGAAAAGGAATTCAACATCACCATCCCCGAAGAAGAATCTGAAAAGATCGCTACCGTGGGTGATGCTATCGCTTACATCGAGGCTCACGTCTAAACAACTGCTACGCTAAGACAGCCCTAATGGGCGCTTACTATCGAGAAAATGTGCTAATGTGCTCTGACGCCTTGCGCGCGAATGGCATATTAGCACATTTAAGCGTAGCGCTTGGTCTGTCCCAAACGTGGTGCAACAATCACTCCCCAATCCCACACTCACTTATGGAACTCAAAAGAGTAGTCGTTACCGGCCTTGGCGCCCTCACCCCTGTGGGGAACAACATCGAAGAAACTTGGAACAGCCTCCTCAACGGCGTGAGCGGTGCCGCTCCCATCCAAGGCTTTGATGCGCATCAGTTCAAAACTCAGTTTGCCTGCGAAATCAAGAATTTTCAGGCCGCAGATTTCATTGACCGCAAAGAGATCCGCAAGATGGACCTCTATGAGCAATATGCACTCGTGGCAGCAATGGAAGCTGTGAAGGACAGCGGAATGGACCTTGATGCAATCGACAAAGACCGTGTTGGCGTGGTGCTGGGTGTCGGCATCGGTGGTATCCACACCTTTGAAGAGCAGATTGGCGAATATGCCCTCACTCACGAAGAGAAAGGCCCTCGCTTCAACCCCTTCTTCATCCCCAAGATGATTGCCGACATCGCCTCAGGACGCATCTCCATCCAGTATGGTTTCCATGGGCCGAACTACACCACAACTTCGGCTTGCGCCTCTTCGACCAACGCCATCTCCGACGCCTTCAACCTCATCCGCCTCGGCAAAGCCAACGTGATGGTGACCGGTGGTGCCGAAGCGGCCATCACCCCCGGCGGCGTGGGCGGTTTCAACGCCATGCACGCCCTCTCCACCCGCAACGATGATCCCACGCGCGCCAGCCGTCCCTTCAGCGCCAGCCGCGATGGATTTGTGATGGGCGAGGGTGCCGGTATCCTCATCCTCGAAGAACTCGAACACGCCAAGGCTCGCGGTGCGAAAATCTATTGCGAACTGGCCGGTACGGGCATGAGCGCCGATGCTCACCACCTCACAGCTTCCCACCCCGAAGGGCTGGGCGCCAAACTGGTGATGGAACGCGCCCTCGAAGATGCCGAACTCCAACCCACCGACATCGACTACATCAACGTGCACGGCACCTCGACCCCCGTGGGCGACGTGTCGGAGGCCAAGGCCATCGCACAGGTGTTTGGCGATGAGGCCTATAAGCTCAACATCTCTTCGACCAAGTCGATGACCGGCCACCTCCTCGGTGCTGCAGGTGCTGTGGAAGCCATCGTTTGCTGCCTCTCGGTGAAGAACGACATCGTTCCCCCCACCATCAACCACGATGAGGACGATCGCGATGAGAACATCGACTACAACATGAACTTTACTTTCAACAAGGCTCAGCAACGCACCGTGCGTGCCGCCCTCTCCAACACGTTTGGATTTGGTGGCCACAACGCTTGCTGCATTGTGAAGAAATACCAAGACTAAGCGTCTGAACGCAGACCTTACGCAATTATTCTATCGTTGTACGCTTGGCGGTTACGCAGTAATGGCCAAGCGTACACACTATTATTGTGCGACGTCTGCTCCAACACCCAGCAGTGTTATGAAAAACTTTTTTGACCGTGCCAAACTCTTTTTCAGCAAAGACAAAGAGTTTCGCTCTGCCCTCTACGACATCATGGGGTTTTATCCCCACAACATTGAGCTTTATCGCATAGCGTTTGCACACAAGTCGCTCGAATACAAATCCAAGAAGTCGGGCAACAAACCCCTCAACAACGAACGCCTCGAATACCTCGGCGACGCTGTGCTCGAAACCGTGGTGAGCGACATTGTCTATCACCACTTCCCCAACAAGCGCGAAGGATTTCTCACCAACACGCGCTCCAAAATCGTGAGCCGCGAGTCGCTCGGACGTTTGGCCAAAGACCTCCGCATCGACCGCCTCATCCAAAGCCAAACGCACTCCCGCGCCCACAACTCCTACTTGGGCGGTAACTCCTTTGAAGCCTTGATGGGCGCCATCTATCTCGACCGCGGTTTCCACTACGCTTTCCGTTTTGTCGAAAAGCGTATCATCGGAGCTGTGCTCGACCTCGAAGGGGTGGCGCACAAGGAGGTGAACTTCAAGAGCAAACTGCTCGAATGGAGCCAGAAGAACCGCATCCGCATGGAGTTTAAGGAGAGCAACAGTGGCAACAACAACGGCAGTACACCGTCTTTCCAAACCTCCATCATCATCGAAGGCTTGTTTGCCGGCGACGGCAAGGGTTTCTCCAAAAAGGAAAGCCACCAAAACGCATCGAAAGAGGCGCTCACCAAGCTCCGCCGCGAACCGGAATTCCTCGACAGCATCTTCCGCTCCAAAGAGAAGCGCACGGCCATGGAAGCCGATGAGTTTTTCGTACTGCCCAAAATTGACGAAATCGAAGCTGCCATCGCCAAGGAGAAGAGCAACCGCTCCGAACGTCCGAAGCGTGAGAAGCCGGCCGAAACGCGCAACGAGCGTAAGCCCAAGCAGAAGGAACAGACGCCTCGTGGCGAAAAACCGGCACAATCTGCACAGAACGAACCCAAACCCAAGGCTGAGGCACAGAAGCCTCGTCAGGAACGGTCGCGTCGCAAGTCGGCAGCTGCTGCTCCCACGCCCCATCCTCAACCTTCCGAAGCGACAGCCGCTCCCGTCCGCGAGGAAGCACCGGTCGAGGAGGTGAAAGAGCGCGTAGTGGCTCTTGTCGAAGCGGCCAAACAGCACCATGCCGCATCGACCGAACAAGAAACTGCGACTCCTCAAAATCCTGCTGCCACTCCCCGACAGCAGAAGAAGGAGGAGGGCGAAAAGAATGCCGCTATTCCGGCACCTGTACCCACCGCCACTGAGATGCCTGCTGCACCGGCCGAGAAGGCTGCACCGGCTGAAACGCCTGTGACGCCGCCGTCCCTTGCGCCTACCGCTCAGCCCACGGAAGAACCCTCCGAACCGCACGCACCCGTGACCGTTGTCGCTGCACCAGAAGTCGCACCGGCCGAGGCAACGGAGAAGGCCCCTGAAACTGCCGCCGAAAGTGTCTCAACAGATGAAGCTGCTGCCGCTCGCAAACCACGCCGTCAAAGTCGCCGGCAGAATGCTTCGGATTTTGCCAACACCACGCTACCCCCTGCCGAACAGAGCCACCGTGCTGAGAAGGCAGCACGCCGTATGCGCGAAGAAAATGAAACTCGTGCCGTGGAGAAAGCCCGCAAGGACCTCTATGACGAGGAAGTGAGCGAATCCGCGGCATTGGCTGCACCCCAGACTTTGGAAGTAGCGTCCGAAACGGCCGTCCCTGTTGCAGATTCTGCCACTCCCGCAGCTGAAGAAACTGCATCCAATGCCGAGCAACGTCCGGCTCGAAAGCGCAACTCTCGTGGCCGCGGACAACGCCGGCAGCGCCCCGAAGCGCAAAACGAGGCGCCATCGGCCGAAGAAAAGCGTGAGCGTGAAGCGCGCATTGCAGCTGCCGAAGCAGCGGCCTACAACGAAAGTGAATAATCCCCCCCTCATTTAGAACTCTACGAACTATGGCATATATGACCCAAGAGGGCTATGACAACCTCACAGCCCAGCTCCGCCGTATGGAGCAAATAGACCGCCCCGCGGCATCGGCCGCCATTGCCGAAGCACGCGACAAGGGCGACCTCTCTGAGAATGCCGAATATGATGCCGCCAAGGAGGCACAAGCCATTCTCGAAACGAAAATCAACGAACTTAAAGCCGTCATCGCCACGGCCAAAATCATCGACCCTTCGATGTTGCGCACCGATGTGGTACAGATCCTCTCCACCGTGGAGATGAAGAACGTGAAACTCGGTGCGGTGATGAAATATACCATCGTCTCCGAAAGCGAAGCCGACCTGCGTGCCGGAAAAATCTCCAGTACCACCCCCATCGCGCAAGCCTTGCTCGGCCACAAAGTGGGCGATGTGGTGGACGCGCAGACGCCTCGCGGTGTGATGCAGCTTGAAATCTTGAGCATCACCATCGACTAAGTTGTCAATATCGACACTAAGAAGACTAAAAACTCCTCGAAAACGTGAAATTTTCGAGGAGTTTTTGTCTTTTTATCTCCCTTTTGTTTGCAGTATCCCATTTTTCCTCTACATTTGCCATCGAACAATCAATGCGATAACAACGCGACAATTGTGACAATTACGACAAACGCGACGCTACGGTCGCTCAATACCGGAAAATCATGAAAAGATTCCTTTCTCCCTTCCTCGCACTCTTCCTGCTCGTTGGAACTTTGTTCTCGCTGGCAGCCTGCGAAATCTATGTCGATGACCCTTACGACCCCTACAACCCCTACAATCCTGGTGGAGGCAGCGGCGACCGTCAGCGCGCCAACGTCATCTCCGGTGAGTGGCAAGGTGACTTCGGGATGTACTACACCGCCATCCATCCCATTTCGGGAAAAGCCGTCACCTTTGACGCGGCCTATTCCTACCTCCTTTTTCAGAACGACTACTATGGGGCGCGCCGCGGGGTAGGCAAGCAGATTGACTTCTATCGCACCGGCCCTTATGAGTATCAATACTACCTCTTCTATTGGGAAGTGAACAACGGTGTGCTCTACCTCACTTATCCGCAAGACAGCAACCTCAACGTGGCCATCTACGACTACTATCTCTCCAACTCTATCTTCACGGGGCGCGTCGGCAACTCCGGTTTCCGCTTCCGCCTCACCAGTCTGCGCTACAACAACTGGGGTGCTTTCTCCGGCAACTATATGTTTGGCAACTACAACAACTGGACGTGGGGCAATGGCTACACGCAGAAGCGCTCGTTGGAGGGTGTACCCGCAACGCCCGATGCTGCCTCGCTCCACATCGTGCGCGGACACCGTCCCGCTGCCGATGAAAGCCGCTAATTCGTTGGTGTCGGCCGTTCAGTCTTGCTGAGCGGAAGATCTTTCCAAATCTCCGAAAACTCCGTCTTCAGACGACGTATTTATTTATTCTCTTTTTCATAATGCAGACTGCCTTCACGGCCCGGCGGGGTCGCTTGAAGGCAGTTTCTTGTAGGTTTTGTTTCCCAAAATCCTACTGGGCTGTGGAGAACGAAACTGTTCATTTTGCTACCTCTTATTTTGCAAAAATGGCGAAATAGAGTGTTAAAAGGGGGCCGCGCTTGTTAAAATCATTGCTCCTCCCGACAGATAATTGTACTTTTGCCGTCGCAAACATGACATGTCCGAGCCAATTGACTTCCCTCATGCCGCTCCTCTATGATGAATCTGATAGAGTGTATGCGAAACACACGCTTCTTCTCTTCTCCACACTTTCGCTAAGTTGTTTCGCTGATGTGTCGCAAATAAAAACCAATGAATTTCAAACCCCTTTTACTAACACTCTTCGCCCTCTTCTCCTTCGCCGCCTCTCTTGTGGCACAGACCACCCAAGGCTACGCCACCTATTATGGCAGCAAATGGCACGGTCGCCGCAGTGCTGATGGTTCCGTCTTCAGCAACGACTCGCTCACTTGCGCTCACAAGACCCTGCCTTTCGGCACCATCCTCCACGTGCGCAATCCGAAGAACGGCAAAGAAGTGCTCGTAAAGGTTACCGACCGAGGCCCTTTCCGTGCCAATACCCTCATCGATCTCTCGCAGGCTGCCGCCAAGGAGATTGACATGATGAGAGCCGGAGTGGCGATGGTCGAAGTGACCAACCTCAGCACAGGAGTCGACTACCCTCGCGCTGCCGACAATTTGCCCGAGCTCCAACTGCTCGACCCCGTAACGGGAAAATTCTACACCATGGGCGAATGGCAACGCCGTGCCGACCGCCAGAAATCTATCGCCAAGGCACGTGCTGAACAGCAGAAGTCGCGCCTGACGGCTCAAAAAGCCTCGAAAGCACGCTATCGTGTGGGGCGCTGGCGCTTGACAGCACAAGCCAAACGCAAGTAAGCACTGGGTTCGTCCCCGCTGAACTCCCTAACCGCGGACAATGTTGATTTTTTCAACATCGTCCGCGGCTTTTTTTCGCCTTCGAAGCGGAAAAATGCAGCGTCATTGGGCTGCCTGATTCTCCCATCCTTCAACATTTCCGTTTGTCAAGTAAATGACGCAAAAATGTAGTAAAAACCGTATATAGTCGCGACAAACCCTCCAATATGCTCAATAAAGTGTGAAAAATGCAGTCTTTGGAAAAATAATTGCCCCAAAATTGTCAAGTGTAGATATTTTTCTCTATCTTTGCCCACACAACTTCAATCAATCTTATCTTAATCTTTAACTTTAATTTCAATCCATCGATGAAAAAGGTTTACAATCTGATTGCCGCCGCTGCGATGTTCGTGGCCGGTGTTGCAAGTGCTTCGGCACGCTATTGGACCTACGACGGAGCAACTCCTGTAAAATCAGCAGAGAATGTTCAAGCGAACACGCTCTATGCTTTCCAGCCGGGTTACTCTTACGCCGACGGGTCCACATGGTTCTTGGGAGGCCAAAGATTTACACAGTCTGCCAACCTGACCACCGGAAATCTCTTTAAGTTTGTGCCCGTTGGAGGCGACCTTAAAGATAAAACCGGCGCTCCTGTCTACTACATTCAACGTCATTCGGGCGAGTATCTTGCCACGCCCACCAATGGCCAGTTCTTCACTTCGACGACCGATCGTGCTTGGAAGGTCGTGGTAAAGACGGCGGTTTACAAAAATCCGGAAGATACTTATACCGCTACGCTTAAGAATAAAGCCGGCGAAGACAGCACGGCTACCTATAAGGGTATCCAAGCTATCATTGAGAAAGCTAAGGCTGAACATGACGAAACGCTTGCCCTCAATACGATTTCTTTCAACGAGCAAGCCAACAGTGGTGCCATCACGATTTCTTCTTATGAATCGAAAGATGTTTCCAAAGATCCTTACAGCGAGTACGTTTTCTTCATCTCCAACAACAAAGGCGTAGCTCAAGGTGTGGCAGATAAGAACACAGAGTACACTCGCAATGCTTGGGTACTTTATACTGCGAGTGAGCAGACTGCACTCAATGCTTACAAGGCCGTCTTTGCGGAAGTTTCGGGTGGAGTAGACTTGGTCGAAAAACTCAAGAACTACAAACTGGGTACAGGTGCCGGTGAGTACTCAAAGGCTAAGTACGACGAGTTGATGGTGCTCTGGAATGAGTACAAGCAGGTTGATGCCGGTACGCTCACCTTGACCGACGCACAATATGATGCTCAGGCCGACTCTTTCCCCAAGGCTTATGCCGCGTTCACCACTTCCGGCGTAGGGCTCACGGCTGGTTACTATATCCTCACCAACTGGCGTAGTGAAAACCAAAACGGTTATGATGGTGGTGCTCTTTACGATGGCACTGCTGTCAATAGCAGCGACAAACAACTCCGCTGGACGTATAAGGGTGAAAATAAGGTGACCTATACTGCACCCGATGCTACTAATCCCAAACCCCTCACCTATCAAGAGGCTAAGTTTATCTGGAAGGTGACGGCCGATCCCAAGAATGAAGGTCTCTTCTTCTTCCAAAACTTAGAGACGGAAAACTACATCGGTACGCAAGATCGTCTCTATCAGCCTATCAAAATGACGGCCAATGCCGAAGTAAGTTATACCATCAAGGCTAATCCTCGTCAGCCTGGCTTCTTCAGTTTCTACTCTCCCACGCTCGTCAAGAGCCCTGGTGCTGAAATGAGTGGCGTGCACGCTGCCGGTGATGTCAACAACGTTGTGCCTTGGGACTGGACCTCTGACCCCTCTTCTTGGCACGTGCGCACCATCACCGAAGCTGAAGTTAATGCTCTCCGTGCTGCAATGGCTCAGCCCAAGCGCAACAATGACTTGAGCCAACTCGTAGAAAAGGCTGAAACCGCAATTGCCAATGGCTACAGCTATGCTGGTTATGACGAATCCAACAAAAAGATTGCTTCTTCTACTACCGGCGACATCACGGCTGTTGATGGTCTCGTGACCTCTGCCGATAAGTTTGCCTGCCCCATGGCCGATATTCAAGAAGGTAAAGACTTTGGCTCTCTCGTAGATGCTAAATCTGGCACTTACTTCCACTCTTCTTGGCATGATGGCGCCAACGCTTGGACAGGTAGCCACTTCCTCCAAATGGAATTGAGTAAGGCCGAAAACGAACTCCTCATCAAATGGGCGAAACGCGTTATCGGTAACAATGTGAACAACAACGGTGCTCCTGCCAAGGTTGTCCTCTGGGGTACTAACGATCCTGCTAAGCTCGAAATCAATAAGAAGGAAGAACCGAATGCAAACGGTGAAAACGTAACGAACTTCAACGCTTGGAAGACCGACTGGGATTCGCTCACGACTTCCACGTTCACCTATCCTTACGAACTCGCTGTGACGGATAGCGAAACGAAGATTGCCAATGGCGTAGGTAGCGCTTACTTCAAGTTTGCTACTCCCTACAAGTACGTTCGTCTCGAAGTTGTTACTCGTGTAAATGATGGCGATGTTCCTAATGGAAACAAATACTTCCACGGTTCTGAAGTGCGCGTCTACAAGGGCGGCTTCGATGCCACTACTTCGCTCATCGCTTCCGTTCCTAAAGAAGTTGTAGATAAACTCCAGGCTGAACTGAAAGTTGCCCAGCAACAAGTGAAGGATGCAGCGGCTACCGACGAACAAATCGCTAAGCTCAAAGCTGCTTACGAAGAGTTCATGAAGAACTATCCCGATCCTTCTCGCGTGAAGACTGCGCTTACTGCTGCACGTGAACTCGTGAAGGCTGCCGAAGAAGGCACTGATATGGGTTACTACGCTGCCGGCTCGAAGGCGGCCCTCGAAACTGTTATCAACAAGGTGCAAACCGACCTCGATAATATCGTAGCAGTGAAGCCTCCCACGGTTGCTCAAATCAATACTCTTCTTGCTAACTTGAACTCTGGTCTCGCTGCCTTTGAAGCTGCTCTCAAGCAGCCTACAAACGGCTACTACATGATTCAGAGCAACTCTTCGAACGAAACCGTCTTTGGTCGCAAACTCTTTGCCGGCAACTCTTCTCGCGAAGACTACGTAGGCATCTCTGGTCGCATCAAGAACAATGCTGGTAAGTACGAAGACGACAACAACTTCAAGAATAAGCTCGGTGCTTATTGGTATGTTGAAAAGGTAGACACCGGCTATACTTACAAGAACGTATTTACAGGTCTCTATCTCGCTCCTCTCAAGGGTAAGTCTGTGATGACTCAGAGCGAAACGCCTTATGTCTTCACCCTCCGCTTCGCTAAGACGGCCGGCTGCTTCAACATCGTGCTCTCTAAGAACGATGCAGACGGCAATAACATCTTCGCAAATGCACAGCCTGGTACAGGTCATCTCGTAACTTGGAACGCAGCCAGCGGTAAGGACAACTCAGCATTCCAATTTATTGTTGCTGATCCTACTGACGTGGTTACTAATGGTTTCAACTACGACCTCCAGTCTACGACCAATGCGCAAATCATGACTTTCCCCTTCGCTGTAGAAAAGCACGACAACTTCTACACTGTGATTGGTCAGGATGCAAACAACAACATCCAACTGAAGAGATACGAAGAAGATCTTGAAGCTGGTCAGGCTTATGTTTACGTTCCCGAAACCGGCAACACTGACAACTTCATTCAACTCTTCTCGAAGGCCGCAACTCTCGCTGACCTCAATCCTATCCACAAGGAAGCTGCTGCTGTAAATGGTCTCGTTCCCACGTTCGAAACCATCAAGATTGCAGAAAACAATGGTAAGTTCAACAGCGACCACAGCAAGGTGCTCCTCTCTGAAAAGGACGAAAAGGTTCCTGCTAACACAGGTTACTTCTCCAAGCTGCCCACGACCACCGAAACCGGCGATGCTCAAATCGCTACCAACGGTACCATCACCGGCATCAACGCACTTATCTTCAACAATGCTAAGGCTGCTGCCAAGGGCATCTACACCATCTCCGGTATCCGCCTCAACAGCACGAAGAACCTCCCCGCAGGTATCTACATTGTGAATGGTAAGAAGCAAGTGGTGAAATAATCCGACTTTCTCCTCCGCCCCTTGTGGCGAAAACAATCAGGGTGCGTCCCCAACTCCAAAGCGGAGAGGGACGCACCCTCTTTTTGTGACAGCACAAAAATGAGCGGTTCGCAACCTCTTGTCGCTAAAAGCGACAAGAAGCAGCACCCGAATGAAGGACGTTTTTAGCCGACAGCAATGGATCACAATCATTTATGAACACTGACCTATCTCCCTCAGAGGTAGTTTTTTCTACCTCTGAGATAGTTCAATTTATCTCCGAGGTAAATTTTCCCTGCTCCTATCCCTATTCTCTCGCCCCTCGCGCGCGTACGCGCGCGTCACTACATGTAAAACCTTGTTTTTTGCCTTCACTGCCTTCACCGAGCCTGATAACTCTTTGTCAATGAGTCGGTTGTCGGTGAAGGCAAATCCGGTGAAGGAGGTGAAGGATGAAGTATTCCTTGCCTTCACCCACAACTCGCTGATGCTTTGCGACTTATCCCATCGGGTGAAGGCGTGAAGGCAAAAAACACACGCTATTGTAGAGTGTGCGCGCGAGGAGGGAGAGGGGGAGCACCTGCTTTCTCCTCCTGTTTTGCGAATTGCAGGAAGTCGGTGCTCGAAACGAAATCGGGCTGACCTTCAGTCAGCTTGTTCACGGACGTATTTCTACCCCACGAGGACGTGGGGTTATGCAAAGATGTCGCTTTCAGCGACAGCCGTATAGTGACAATCTACGCTGCACACCCCACTTAAAAAATACACCTATCGGAAAACAACAGTCGGATCTATGGCATCGATATTCGCCCCCTCCGGGGACAGATAGAGTCCCCGGAGGGGGCTTCTCCCAATAGCCGTGGGCGAGGAGGACGAAGGACGACGAACCTACGGAAGGCTCAACGCCGCAAGGAACGCCCCCCAAGGGGACGCCCATCGGAAAAGCAACAGCTGTGATAAAAAAGGGGAAACCCCAAAGATGGAGTTTCCCCAAGAGGTGAGCAGCGGTGGTGTTCGGCAGCTGTTGTTCAGAAACCACCGATGGAATTGCTGATGATGATGCCCAACACGATGGAAGTGATGAGGGCATAGAGCCAATCGTGTTCGGCGAGGAAGTCGACGAGCGAAAGGAGCACGCGCAGGATGGGCGTAAGGATGAGCACCAGTACGCCAAACTGAATCCAACTTTGAGCGTTGAGCGAGGCGAGGCCGCCGAAGATGCCCGAGAGGGTGGTGTACTGCGTTTGTCGGAACGCCTCGTGATAGTCGAAGTGAGTGTAGTCCGGCACGGGTTCGCTACCGTGGAGATAGAGGTAGATGCCTCCGCCGATGAGAGCGATGAGACAGGCGGCCGAAACACCCCAGCGTAGGGTGTTGCCGATGAGTTGTTGGATGTCGTATTTCATTGGGAAGAAGATCAAGAGGTGAGAAAAAGGGGAGTCGGGTAGTGCAACAGGGGCGCCTCTTTCCTTTGTCGAATCCTTTTGGGATGAAGAGGACGCCGTGTGTGCTTAATGTTCAAAGCCGCCCGTGAAGCCCATGTAAATCATATTGACCGCCACGGCAAGGATGGCGATGGCGAAGATTTTGCGCAGGAGCGACACGTCCAAACGCTTGAGCAATTTAGCACCCGTGAGCGCTCCAAAAAGCACCCCGATGAGTACCGGAAAGGCGAGGCCGGGCACGATGTTGCCGCGCTGGATGTAGACCACCGCCGAAGCGCAGGCCGTCACGCCCATCATGAAGTTGGACGTAGTGGTGCTCACCTTGAAGGGCACCTTCATGATGCCGTCCATCGCAATCACCTTCAGCACCCCTGAGCCGATGCCCAAGATGCCCGAAAGCATACCGGCGAGCAACATCACCGAAAAACCTCCCCCCACGTTGGTGAGTTCGTAGTATTGCTTCGTGCCGTCCTTCTGCGGAAACGTACCGAAGAGTTTCAGGCGCTTAGCGAGCCGACTGCCCACCACGTGCTCGTGCCGGTTGTGCTTCACCTGCTGCATCACAGCAGTGAGCACCAGTACGCCGCCATAGATGATGGAGATGACGGAATTGTTCATCCAGATGGCCACCACCGCACCGGCCACTGCCCCGATGGTGGTGGCGATTTCGAGCACCATGCCAAGGCGGATGTTGGTGATGCCTTCTTTCACGTAGGCCGAGCCCGAACCGCTGGACGTGGCGATGGACGACACCAGCGCCGCCCCCACTGCATAGTGGAAATCGACGCCGAAACAGAGGGTGAGGAGGGGGATGATGACCACACCGCCCCCCAGACCGGTGAGCGAACCGAGCAGTCCCGCGCAGTAAGCCCCCAGAAGGAGAATAAGTGTAAAGGTAAGTACCGACATATAAAATAAGGAAAAATGATGACAAAAAAAGAGCTTCGCCAGGGGCAAAGCTCCGTTACGGCTGCAAAGTTACAAAAAAAATCTCACTTTTCCTTTTGCCCTTCTTTGGCCGCTTCGTAACTTTGCAGACAAATAATTCTTCAAAATTACTTATCCATAGGTTGTTCTCTACTTTGATACCCTCTTTGTCTCCCTTTTCCGCCATCTCGCCTTTGTTCATCCCTCGTGTAGCCCGCTACACTCCTTCTTCCCAAAGACAAGCTGACGAAAAAATGAAACAAATATAGTATCAATTCATTCTGAACATCTACTTAGCTATTTTCTTTCTCCCCACCTCCCCCGGCTTGTGTGAGCGAGGTGTTTTTTTACTTTTCCCTTGAATGGAACATTCCTTTGAACTGATTGCCAAAACCTTCCAAGGACTGGAAGAAGTCTTGGCGCAAGAACTCATCGAACTCGGTGCCGACGAGGTGCAAATCGGGCGGCGTATGGTGTCGTTTCGCGGCGACAAAGCCATGATGTACCGGGCCAACTTCTGCCTGCGTACGGCCGTGCGTATCCTCAAACCGCTCAAACACTTCCGCGCCAAAGACCCCGAGGACGTCTATCGTGCGGTGAAGAGCGTCGATTGGAGCGAAATCCTCGACATCAACACCTCCTTTGTGGTTGACACCACCGTCTACAGCACCGAGTTCCGCAACTCAAAGTTTGTCGCCTACAAGGTCAAGGACGCTATCGTCGATTACTTCATGGAGACGCAACAGCAGCGTCCCAACATCTCCATAACCAACCCCGACCTGCGCCTCAACATCCACATTGCCGAGGACGACTGCACCCTCTCGCTCGACTCCAGCGGAGAGAGCCTGCACCTTCGCGGCTACCGCACCGCCACCGTCGAAGCCCCCATCAACGAGGTTTTGGCTGCAGCGCTGATCAAGATGAGCGGCTGGAAGTTTGATTGCGACTTCATCGATCCTTTCTGCGGCAGCGGCACGCTGCTCGTCGAAGCCGCTCTGATGGCGCGCAACATTTTCCCCGGTGTCTTCCGTAAAAAGTTTGGTTTTGAGAATTGGAAAGACTTCGATCCCGAACTCTTGCGCGCCATCTTCGACGACGACAGCCAAGAGCGCGACTTTGCCCACCACATTTACGGCTACGACCTCAACCTTCCCGCTGTTGAGGCAGCGCAAACCAACGCCAAAGCCGCCGGCGTGAGCGACCTCATCACGGTGGAGCAGCGCGACATTCGCAATTTCGTCAAGCCCGAACAGCCTGCCGTGATGGTCACCAATCCTCCCTACGGCGAGCGTCTGCGCCCCGAAGACCTCAGTCAAATCTACCGCTTCCTCGGCGAAGCGCTCAAAAAGCAGTTTCAAGGCAACGACGCATGGATCATCTCCTCTCGCGAAGAATTGTTTGATGCCATGCGCCTGCGTCCCTCTTTCAAAGTGCCTCTCCACAATGGGGCTTTGGATTGCGAACTGCGCAAATACGTCACTTTTGAAGGCCGTTTGGAAAACTTCCGCGGGGAAGGCGGCATCGTGAAAACGGACGAGGAGAAGAGCCGTATGGGCGAAAAGGGACGCTTCCGCGATGGGCGTAAGCGCGATTTTTCTCGCAAACGGGGTGATTTCGACCGAGATACCGACCGCAATGCCGAGCGCGATTTCGACGACCGTGACGGCTACGAACGTCCCGCTCCCGACTTTGCCGACGATCCCGAACTGGCCGCTGTCTATCGCAATCTCCGTGCGCGCCACAAGTCCTTTGAAGGAGCGCGTGCCGCCCGCGAACGCAAGGAGTGGAGCAAGGAACGCGGCAGCGATCGCCCACGTCGCAATGCCGACCGCCGCGATGAGCGCGGTGGCAGTGACCGCTTCTCTCGCGACCGCCGCCCATCTGCCGACCGCCGCTTCGGCAATAGTCCGCGCCGAGGCGATGACGGTAGCGACCGCCGTGGCCGTGACGACTTCCGCGGCCATCGTGGCGACGACCGTGGCAACCGTCGTGGTTTCCGCGACCGCCGCGACGACTGATGCTTCTGTATCCACAGCGCGACCGACATTTGCCGCCGTTTCCCACAGGCCGGCAGGTATCGTTCGCGCTGTCGGCATTTTTCTGCCTCTTGTTGCTCCTTTCCCCCTTGATGTAGTTCCTCCTTCCTGCTTTCAAATCCTTCTTCTGATGAAAAAGATATTCACCCTTGCCCTCACCCTCTTTCTTCCCCTTGTGGCCATGGCACAAACCCTCAAAACGCCCACCCTCGACGACCTGATGTGGGGTGGCTCCAACTATTGGAACCTCGTTCCGCGCAACACCGCCACCGCCTGGTGGGGCGATGCCCTCGTCCGCACGGATGTGGAAGGCGTTTCCCTCCTTCGCAATGCCAAAGGTGCAGCCGTCAAAGCCCAAGCCCCCCTCTTCACGCTCGACGAGGTCAACGCCGCCATCGACACCGTGCAATACGGCCGTGTGCGCTCGCTCTACAGCGTCACTTTCCCTGAAGCCGCACAACCCTTGGCGCAAATCACCACCCCGAAGGCCATGTTCCTCTACGACTGGCAGGCTAAGCACGTGGTGTGGACGCTGCCTTTGCCACAGGGCATCGGCCACGAAGACTTCAACACCACTTCGCGCTCTTTGGCCTATACCGAAGCCTATAACCTCTATGTACTCACCGCCGACGGCCGCCGACATGCCGTATCGACCGACGGCAACCGCGAACTCCTCTACGGCACGAGCGTACACCGCGATGAGTTCGGCATCCACAAAGGCACGTTCTGGAGCCCCGACGGCAAGCGCTTGGCTTTCTACCGTATGGACCAAACGATGGTGACGGACTATCCCCTCGTGGACATCCAAGTGCCGGAGGCCGAACGTGTGGCACGCCCCGCCCCCGAAAAGTATCCCATGGCAGGAATGACGAGCCACAAAGTCACGGTGGGCATCTTCGACCCCGCTACCGACCGCACCGTTTGGCTCGATGCCGGCGACCCCACCGACCGCTATTTTACCAACATCGCTTGGCGTCCCGACGGACAGCGCATTTATATGTTTGAAGTGCCCCGCTCGCAGGATCGTGCCGACCTCGTGGAATATGATGCCCAAACCGGAGCGCGTCTCCGCACTCTCTACACCGAGCGCAACGACCGCTATGTCGAGCCTCAGCATCCCATCACTTTCCTCCCTTGGGACGCCTCGAAATTCATCATGCAGTCGCGCCGCGACGGCTTCAACCACCTCTACCTGTTCAATGCCGAAGGCAAAGAGTTGCGTCAGCTCACCAAAGGAGCGTTTGAGGTGCTGGAAGTACTCGGTTTCAACCCCAAAGCCCACAGCATCATTCTCAAAAGCAATGCTGCGGGACATCTCCGCGAGAATCTCTATGCCCTCGATGTCAAAAGCGGCCGAACCACCCTCCTCGACAACGGCGTGGGGGTACACCGCGGCAGTCTTTCGGCCGGCGGTGCTTTCCTCCGCGACACTTGGTCGCAGCCCGACACCTACCGTGTGAGCGACATCCTCTCCACCACCCAACGCCAAACCTTGGCCACGCTCGATCGCTTCGACTCCCCGTGGAAAGACTATAAGATGCCGCAGGTCGAAGGTGGAACGGTCGTGGCGGCCGATGGCACAACACCGCTCTACTATCGCATTGTGAAGCCCGTAGACTTCGACCCTGCGAAGAAATATCCGGCCGTGGTCTACGTCTACGGTGGCCCGCACGCCACCAATCTCAAAGAAGCGTGGAACTATCAAGCGCGTCCGTGGGAATACTACATGGCCAACAAAGGTTATGTGATTTTCGTTCTCGACAATCGTGGTTCGGCCGACCGTGGTTTTGCCTTTGAAAGTGTCACCCACCGCCGTTTGGGCGAAGTGGAGATGGCCGACCAAATGAAAGGTGTCGACCTGCTCCGCTCCCTCCCCTATGTCGATGCCGACCGCATCGGGGTGCACGGATGGAGTTTCGGCGGCTTTATGACAACCAACTTGATGCTTACCCATCCCGACGTGTTCAAAGTGGGAGTGGCCGGCGGCCCTGTGCTCGACTGGAAATACTACGAAGTGATGTATGGTGAGCGCTATATGGACACGCCGCAGGAAAATCCCGAAGGCTATGCCGCGTCGTCGATGCTCAACAAGGCCGACCGTCTCAAAGGTCGCCTGCAAATCATCGTGGGCTACAACGACCCCACCTGCGTGTTGCAACATTCACTGGCTTTCCTCCGCGCCTGCGAAGATGCCGGCACACAGCCCGACTACTTTGTCTATCCCGGCCAAGGGCACAACATGATGGGTCGCGACATGGTGCACCTGCACGAACGCATCACCCGCTATTTTGAAGACCATTTGAAATCCATTTCTCATCCATAATCATTAACCCCTAAAATCACATGAAGAAAATCCTCCTCTGTGCCCTCCTCGCGTTGGGCATCGGTCTGCCCCTCGGTGCGCAAACCAAAGTCAAAGCTACCGACCTCGTCGGCCTTTGGCAAATGACGATAAAAGACGAATTCGGCGGCCTACACTACATCCCCATCTTCAAGCAGATGTTTGCCGATGGCAAGTACCACACTTTCCACCAGCCGGGCAAAACACAGGCCAAGCCTTTTATTATCACCAACCAAGGCTCTTACAAACTGCTCAACGATTCCACCATCCGCGAGCACATTGATGCCTCCATCACCGACGGCGCTGTCATCGGTAAAGACAACGACCTTACCTACTCGATGAGCGAGGACAAGAAGTATCTCTATGTTTCCTACTTTATGCCCGGTGATTCGCGCAGATGGAAGGAAGTGTGGGTACGCCTCGAAATGCCGAAAGTAGACCACGTGCCCGGCACATTGCCAGAACTCTAATTCGGCGGTCGCTTCCGCTTTTTTTCAAGGGTTGAACTTCTCATGTAGAGGTTCAACCCTTTTTTTCAGTGCCGCCGCCCCTCCACCGCCTACTGCCCGATTTTAGTGTAGAGTGATATAAAATGCGTGTTTTTGCAATCTCTTGCGTGGCAAAATGTGAGCATAACTACCCACTGTCAAGGATTTCTCCACGTTTATCTCCTAAAAATGCCTACCGAACTACTCACTTTTGGGTAATTTGTGCAGTTTTCCACTCGTTTTCTTATATTTCTCTTGGCCGATAGGAATGTTAGCCGTAACTTCGCGTCGTCTAAGACAGCACTTTGGCGAAAGTTGTTCTGACTGAGACGCACAAAAACTCTATTTCATCAATTTCAAAACCCCTAACCGATTATGAAATTATCCAATACCGTTGATGCTTTCGATGGTCTCATCTGGAAGCGCGAAATCAATGTGCGTGACTTCATCCAGCATAACTACACTCCCTACGAAGGGGACGAAGCTTTTCTGGCTGCACCGACCGCCAACACTCTCGCCCTTTGGGACAAACTGAGCGAGATGATGAAGGTGGAGCGCGAGAAGGGTCTTTACGACGTGGAAACCAAGCTCCCTCAGAGTGTGACGACCTACGGCCCCGGCTATATCGACAAGGATAAGGAAGTCGTGGTGGGTCTGCAAACCGATGCCCCCCTCAAGCGAGGCATCTTCCCCAAAGGCGGTGTGCGCATGGTGGAAAATTCCCTCACGGCCTACGGCTATGAGCTGGATTCTTGGACAAAGAACATCTTCACCAAATACCGCAAAACCCACAACGATGGTGTGTTCTCGGCTTACACGCCCGACATCCGTGCTGCCCGTCACAGCCACATCATCACCGGTCTGCCCGACGCTTATGGTCGTGGCCGCATCATCGGCGACTACCGCCGCGTAGCGCTCTATGGTGTGAACAACCTCATTGAAGAAAAGAAGCGTTTCCTCGACCGCCTCGACATTCAAGAGATGACCGATGCCTGCATCCAACAGCGCGAAGAAACCACTGAGCAAATCAATGCCCTCAAGGACTTGGTGAAGATGGGTGAAAGCTATGGCTTCGACCTGACTCGTCCTGCACAAAACGCCCGCGAAGCCGTGCAGTGGCTCTATCTCGGCTATCTTGCCGCCATCAAGGACCAAGACGGTGCGGCGATGTCGATTGGTCGTGTGTCGACTTTCCTCGACATCTTCATTGAGCGCGATTTGAAAGCCGGCACCCTCACCGAAGCCGAAGCACAAGAGCTCATCGACCAGTTTGTCATGAAGCTCCGCATCGTGCGCTTCCTCCGCACTCCCGAATACAACGCCCTCTTCTCCGGCGACCCCGTTTGGGTGACCGAATCAATCGGCGGTATGGGCATGGACGGTCGTACGATGGTGACCAAAACCTCTTTCCGTATCCTCCACACCCTCACCAACCTCGGCCCTGCGCCCGAACCCAACCTCACCGTGCTTTGGAGCACCCGTCTGCCCCAGGCTTGGAAGGACTATTGCGCAAAGATGTCTATCGAGACTTCGGCCATCCAGTATGAGAACGACGACCTGATGCGTCCCGACTACGGCGACGACTACGGTATCGCCTGCTGCGTTTCGCCCATGCGCATCGGTAAGCAGATGCAGTTCTTCGGCGCGCGTGCCAACCTCGCCAAGTGCTTGCTCTACGCCATCAATGGCGGTCGCGACGAAATTTCGGGCAAGCAGATTTCACCCATCTACACGCCCATCACCAGCGAATATCTCGACTACGAAGAAGTGATGGAGAAGTTTGAACAAATGATGCGTTGGTTGGCCAAGGTCTACTGCAACGCCCTCCGCATCATCCACTACATGCACGACAAGTACAGCTACGAAGCTCTCGAAATGGCGCTTCACGACGGCGACGTCATCCGTACCCGTGCCAGTGGTATTGCCGGTCTGTCGATTGTCACCGACTCGCTCGCTGCCATCAAGTTTGGTAAGGTGCGCGTCATCCGCGATGAAAACGGCCTCGCTACCGACTTCGTGCAGGAAGGCGAATATGTGCCCTTCGGCAACAATGACGACAAGACCGATGCCATCGCAATGATGATTACGGAGAAATTTATGGAGTACATGCGTCAGCACGAGACTTACCGCAACTCCATTCCCACCCAGTCGCTCCTCACCATCACGTCCAACGTGGTGTATGGCAAGCACACCGGCAACACGCCTTGCGGCCGCCGCTCTGGTACGCCCTTTGCCCCCGGTGCCAACCCCATGAACGGACGCGACACGCGCGGCGCCATTGCTTCGCTCGCTTCGGTGGCCAAACTGCCTTTCCACCACTCGCACGACGGTATTTCCTACACTTGGGCGATTGCTCCCGCCACCCTCGGTAAGAGCAACGAAGATCAAGTGACCAACCTCGTCAATCTCATGGACGGCTACTTTACTCCCGATGGTGGTCAGCACCTCAATGTCAATGTCTTCGACCGCGACCTCCTCTACGATGCCATGGAGCATCCTGAGAAGTATCCCCAGCTCACCATCCGCGTTTCGGGCTATGCGGTGAACTTCATCAAGCTCACTCGCGAACAACAACTCGACGTGATTTCGCGTACCATCAGCAGCTGCCGATAGTCGTC
>NZ_JACSUD010000015.1 GCF_014385435.1 Alloprevotella sp. Lung230 | reverse complement strand
CTTAATTCCGCAGCATAAATTTTTGTGAGGTCTCCAAGTGTCTGAGAAACAAAGTTCTCAAAGCACTTGGATGTGTCAGAAATTTCATCTATCTTGGTGATGCAAACATAACAAGTAAGCAAAAAACTGACATGGCAAAGGTAGCAATTAAAAACGAGAATATCACTTCTTTCGGTGGAAATTATCATATTATGGACGTTTTCTCAAAGTTGGGTTTTGAAAAACTTACCGAATCTGTATTGGGTAAACGTGGAAGTAGTGGCAAAGCATTCTGTTATGGAAGTATTTTGGGCTCTCTCTTCTTCAGTTACCTTTGTGGTGGAGAATGCCTTGAGGACATCAATGCGCTTATAGGGCAGTTCAAGCAGAGACCTGATACGCTATTAACCCCAATTCGGTTTAAGGTCACCTCTTTTTTACTCAGGTTATAGCACACAGCGATTCTTTCGACCTAGTTTTAGATCGAAGTTCCATTGTTTCACGCAAGTAGGTTTAGAAAAGTGTGAGCTGCTTCACCTCTGCTTCTCCCTCCATCTCAAATTCCATATTGATGGAGGGTTTTGTATCGTAGAAAGCATAAGCGGCTATTCCTGCCAAAAGATTTACGATAAAGTTGGAGAGGCTTCTATGATGTATATGAACAATCTGTGCCACGTTTTTAAGCATATCATTGATGGTCTCAATGATACTTCTCTTACGAAGCATAATCTTACCGTAGGCATCCATTAAGCGGTTCTTCATATTAGTGCGTATTCCCGTGACGATGTGAACCGAATTGGGGGTCAGAGGTAGAAAAAACTATCTCTGAGGTAGGAGCGACGGCATAGGAGAAAAAACGAAGGGGGAGGGAAGTTCTTGATTTTTGATGACGGAGCAGTTTGTCGATGACGGAGCGACTTCTTTCGGATTTCCTCTGCCACCGGTCGACATGTCTTTCACATTGTTTCTTTCGTGCACGCGTTGTTTTTTCGCGTGCACGCATTCGTTTCTCGCGCACGCGCACACACGTACGTACACTATTAAGTCGTGTTTTTTGCCTTCACTGCCTTCACCGCGATGCCGAAAGAAGGGACGAAGATGCCTTGGGGTGAAGGGAAAAAAACATTTTGCCTTCACCCGAAACCATCTGAAACACTGTGCGTTACAGATAAGGTGAAGGATTGAAGGCAAATGTCGCACACTATTGTAGAGTATACGCGCGCGAGGAGAGGGTAACTATTGGGCAGACGCTTCTGTATCTATCGAAATGGGTTTCTTTTCCCGACAAGTCACTTGACGAGTTGTTGCCGGTGATTTCGGCCAAATGCCGGTGAAGGGGGCCGACCAGCGGTGCAGAGGCGACAAGAGGGCGAAGAGTAGCAGACAGAGCAGAGTGGTGAGGAGCGGGAGCAGAAAGTAGTGGACTAGTCCCCAAAAAAAGCCTTGCGTGGTGGGGAGGAGGGCGCGGAGGAGCAAGTCGGTTTGCCGCAGCAGGCCCACAGTGTGGGCGGCATAGATGAGGAAACTACTTTGCGCCAACCAGCGGGTGCGAGAGGAGAGCGAGACGTCGCGATGGTCGAACTCGCCGGCGAGGAGCAGCACGGCGGGGAGGCTCACCAGAGTGGCGAGGGGGGCTGAGTAGGGGAGTAAACCCTCGGCCGCTGTGCCGCGCAGCAAGAGGGGGAACAACAGCAGCACGGCCGACAAGCCCCACACCGGAAAGCGGAAGGGGCGGAGCGATTGAACCGGATCGTGCCGATGGAGGGAAAAGGTTGCGCCCACGGAGAAAAGGAAAGGGGCGGTGAGCGACAGGCCGGCAGGGTGCGGCCAAATGCCGAGCACATAGCAGCAGGCAGCGAGGCCCAAGACCATCAGCCCCATACCTCGGTGTCGCAGCAGAGCATAGAGCACGGGGGCGAGCAGGATGGTGAGCATCAAGTCGCGCAGAAACCACAATGGGACGTCGAGGGGCGCTGTCAAGTGCCCCAGCGGCAGGCCGAAGGCGTTGCTGTGGTCGCGCCCGATGGCGTGACAACTCCAGAAGATGTCGAAACCACCCTCGCGCTCCCAGCGCGCGGCAAAAGCGCCCCATCCGCTTTCGCCCCAGCGCCAGAGAAAGGCGAGGACGTTCCACATGAGGTAGGGGAGGAGCAGCGTGAGGAGGCGGCGCTTCCATTTGGCGAGGAAAAATGTCCACGTCACTCGTGCCTCCGACATTCCCAAGAAGAAGAGGTAGCCGGAGAGAAAGAAAAAGGTGGGGACGGCCACCCCGGTCAACGTTTGCGAAAAGAGCCATTTGCACGCATCAAGCAGCGAAAGTTCCGATGCGTGCTGCCAACGTGGGGCAGCGCCCATGGCGTGGATGAACACCACGGCCAGGGCGAGCGGAAAGCGCAGGCGGGTGATGTAGGCGAGAGAAGGGCGCGACACGAAGGGGTGCGGTTCAGTTGGATTCAAATCTAAACAGATAGCTTGTATACTTGTTACTCGATAGACATTTTGATATATAGTAGGCCATCATGTATATAACTATCGCAATTATTATGGTCAGTAAGTTACTATCTGTCGAGATAAAAAGACGCAAGCATGAATGCATAATGATGATATGGATGACATAGATTTGAAGAGTATATTTTCCAGTATCTGAAATAAACTGGTACAAAGTCTTTGATGCTTGACATTTTTGAGCCAAGAATAGAAAAAAAGATTAAATAAACAAAAAGGCTTGAGATGGAAATTAAAAATGTATACGCAGATTGAACTATCTCTTTTATAGTGTATATATTAATGTTGTGAACGTAAACAGTGTCTGACCATGCGAAATTGCTAATCACAAATCCGTTGTAGGCAATAAAAAATAAGACAATCACCCATGGAGATATGGTCGAGATTGCGTTTGTTATTCTTTGCGTAATTTTTTTTCCGTAATATAATGCGAAGCAATAGAAAGGGTAATAAAAGATGATATCGTAATACTTATCGAATCTCAGTAGTAATACTAACAAGACAAATGTCGTAATACATCCGAAAAACTTATGTTTTTCCAAAATCCTATCGATAAGGTATGATATAAAAATACAAGCAAATAGCATTTTTAAGAACCAATAGAAGGAAAGTACATCGTCACACCCTGTTTTATAGGTAGCTAATAGATGGCGTGTCCCTACAATAATTCCACAATCAATACACCAGAAGATTATTGCAGGATATAATAGTTGGTTGAATTTCTTCTTGAGTAAAGAAATGAAATCTAGTTGTAAATTATTTCTCCCAAATAAACCTGATAGAAACACAAACATCGGCATATGGAATGAATAGATGGCTGTGTGTATACTATTTGTGCTAAAATCTTGAGTTTGAAAGACTTCCAAGGAATGTCCTAGTACAACAAGGAAAATTAAGACGCCTTTTACAAAATCTATGTCTTTGTTTCTTGATGGAGGAAGATTCATAAATGATTTGTTTGTTTATTTTTGTGTGGAGGATGTATGCTTTATTTAAGAAAATATGGAGGTTCTGTGTATCTATAGATTTGACTAACATATGTGGAATATCAGTTGCCTCCCAGAGGGATACACATCAACTAAGATTCCTCTTTTATATTCCTGGCGAGAGAAGGGCGCGACACGAAGGCGTTAGTCTTTGAGATAGTATTCGATGGTGGTCACGACACGCACGTTCTTGATGTGAGAGGTGTTTTGGTCGCGATCTTCGATGCTGAACTGCCCTTGCGAGGCCGTCTTGATTTTGCCCAAACGGCTGTCGGAGTCTTTGGCAAACTTCTCAGCGGTGGCACGGGCGTTCTTAGTGGCTTCTTCGATCATGCGCGGCTTGATGCTGTTGAGGCGGGTGTACTCGTAGGTGGTGCTGCCCGACTCGTAGTCGCCTCCGGTGAGGGCGATGCCGTATTTCATCAGTTCGCTTTGACGCTGCATGAGGCTGCGCACCGTGTCCAAACTGTTGGAGGTGACGGTGATGACGCTGGTGGCCACGTAGCGCGTGGTGATGTCGTCGTCGCTGCCATAAGCGTGGGCTTTGCGGTCAGAGATTTCGGGAGGGTTGATGCTGATTTCGTCCTTCCGGATGCCATATTGCGTGAGGAAGTTCACAATTTGTGCATTTTTGGCCGAGATGTTGGCATACATCTCGCTGGGGGTGTTGCCCAACTCTTTGTAGGTGAGCGGCCAAATCACTTTGTCGGCTTTGACCTCCATTTCGGCCAACCCTTTGACGGTGACAGTGCGGTCTTTGTCAATGAAGTTGTCGACGGCGGAGTGGAATAAGCAACCAAATCCGAGGATGGCCAGGGCGATGATGGCCGCTTCTTTGATGAGATTTTTCATAATGATGAGGTTTTAGAATGAGGTTTTTTTAGAAAAGAGAGGTCATTGGCCGGTGAGAGAGAAAAAACAGAGCTATTCTCCCCCTTCGCGTACGTAGTCGATGGCGCGGTTGATGTAGTCGAGGAAAGGCTTGGCAGTCTGAAAAAGGGCGGCGACACGTTCCGGCAATTGCGGAGCCAGGAAGAAAGCATCGTCTACGGCCATACCCAAACAGAAGAATTTCAAGCGCAGATATTCCGACCAGGGAGCGTCCTTGTCGAAACCTTTGGGATTGCGTTTGAGCGAGCCGGTGGTGAGGAGCGAAAATCCCGCATCGGGGACTTCGCGTACCACGCGGTCGAAATCGCCATCGCCGTGGACGATGTCCTCTCGCAACACTTGCAGCACGCGAGGTTCGACACAATAGTGCCCGGGAGCAAGGATGTTTTGCGTTTCCCAATGTAGGTCGCCGAAATGCGCCCCGTTTTTCTCCACACCCACTTGCAGATAGTAGCCGGCATAGCCCGACTTCTTACCGCCTCTACAGATGAAGGCGCCCATGTGGGTTTTGTAAGGCGTTTTGTCTTTGGAAAATCGGGTGTCGCGGTAGATGCGGTAGGTGATGTCGCGCGCGGTGAGTCCGGCCACAGAAGGGTCGAATTTGGCAATTTCGCCTACGAGCGCTTCGGCAAAGGTGTTGAAACGCGCCTGAACGGCCTTGTATTCGTCGCGATGTTCGGCAAACCACTCGCGGTTGTTGTTGGCTTGAAGTTGTCGGAGAAAATCGATGATTTGTTGCATAAGGATAGGGTTGATGAGGGGTCAGCCGATGGCTTCGTATTTGTAGCCGAGGCGTTTCAGTTCCACGGCAATGCCCACTTCGTAGAGGGCGTGGAGGCTGCGCACATAGATATGAAAGGCTTCGGGGCTTTGCGGCTCAATCTGTTCGCGGCGGATGCGGTCGAGGGCGCATTGGGCACAAGCGCGCACCAAATCCTCACACTCCCGATAGGCTGTGCCGTCGCGTTCAAAACCTAAAACGCCTTCGCGCACTTCTTCGTCAAGGCAGTCGAAACCGCGTGGGTCGCGGAGCAGGGCGTAGAGGTCGGTGCCGGCAGCGATGCGCTCCCATTCACTATCCCAAAGATGGGCCAATCCCATGCCTACATACATCATCCAGCCCAAGGCAACGTGCGGATATTGTGCAATTTCAGGCACAGCATCGGCCAGATAGGGGGCGGCCACATCGTTCCAGCGCTCGGCAAGGTCGGGTGTACTGAGGAGTTGGCCGGTCAAGGCATGAGCGTTGGTGCAGAGGCGCAGGAGTTGATCGGTGAGTTGCGTTTGGTAGTGGTCGAGAAAGGGAGAAGTGTCCATCGGAGTGGGGGATTGGTGGGAGAAAAAGAAGGCGCATCGTCTCGCCGCCATTGCCAGCGGCAAGCGGAACACGAGGCGATGCGCCAATGCAAAAAGTCGGAGAGGAAGATTTAGTAGTTGGTCTTCATCACCTCAAAGTAGGCTTGTGGATGCAGGCAGGCGGGGCACTTGATGGGCGCCTTTTCGCCTTCGTAGACGAAACCGCAGTTGCGGCACTGCCAGAAAGTCTTGCCATCTTTTTTGAACATGGTGTATTCCTCCAAGTTCTTAATCATGGCTTGGTAGCGCTCCTCGTGAGCCTTTTCGGCCACAGAGATGTTGCGGTACATAGCTGCGATTTCGGGAAATCCCTCTTGGGCGGCCACTTCGGCAAAATGAGGATAGTCCTTCGTCCATTCTTCGTTTTCACCGGCAGCGGCAGCGCGCAGATTGTCAAGCGTTTCGCCGATGACACCGGCAGGGAAAGAGCAGGCAATTTCAACCATACCGCCTTCGAGATACTTGAACATGCGCTTGGCGTGTTCCTTCTCTTGGTCGGCAGTTTCGGCGAAGATGGCAGCAATCTGTTCGTAGCCTTCTTTCTTGGCGGCACTGGCAAAGTAGGTGTAGCGCATGCGGGCTTGTGATTCGCCGGCAAAACTGGTCATCAGATTCTTTTCGGTCTGAGTACCCTTGATGCTTTTTGTAGTCATTGTGGTAAGAATTAAAAATGTAGTTATGTGGTTATGTCGTTGCAAAGTTAATGAATTGCGCGCATATCTACATCGCTTTTTCACATTTTTGTTATTCCGAAAGGCTACTTTGTCTCGTGCAAGGAATGTCGGATAATCGGGAAGGGGCGACTCGTCGGGAGAACCTCAGGCCAAGGCTGAGAAAGACAGCGATATCCTTGTGAGCCCGAAGGATAGGAGACCTTATTTTAGGGTTTCCTATCTTTTTTGTTGGGCCTCGTCTCGGAGGAAAGTCGTACCTTTGCACGCACAATTCGATACATTTTCCCCATCCGACACAAAAACAACCACAAAAACTCACCCACATCTCCCACAACACAACTCCCCTTCACAAACTTATGAAGAAAACTTTCCGCAAAATCCATCTCTGGCTGAGCGTGCCTTTCGGCATCGTCTTGACCCTTATCTGCTTCTCCGGCGCAATGCTCGTGTTTGAGAGCGAAATCACCAGCCTGCTCCATCCCGAGCGCTACACCGTGAGCATCACCGGGCCGCGGCTGCCGCTCGCCACCCTCGTGCACAACGTGGCGCAGACCCTCCCCGACAGCGTGCAGACCACGGGCATCAAACTCTATCCCGACCCCACCGCCACTGCCGAGGTGGGACTCACGCAGCCGCGCCACGCCGTGATGTTCGTCAATCCCTACACCGGTGAAGTCATCGGCCGCAACCAGCGCCCGGCGTTTTTCAAAACGATGTTTGCCCTCCACCGCTGGCTGCTGAGCGACTACAAGCGCGGTGAATTTTCTTGGGGCAAAACCATCGTGGGCGTGAGCGCACTGATGTTCATCTTTGTTCTGATTTCGGGCCTATTCATTTGGTGGCCGCGCACACGCCGCGCCTTGCGCAACAACTTGAAAGTCGTTGCCGGAAAGGGGCGCCATCGCTTCTTCTACACGCTCCACAGCGCCGGCGGTTTCTACGCCTTCCTCCTCCTGCTGGTGATGGCCGTGACCGGTCCGACGTGGTCGTTCGAGTGGTACCGCCAAGGCTTCTACACCCTCCTGGGAGCGCAACTCCCGCAAGAGAAAGGACACGGCGGCCAGGGTAAGGGCGGCTTCAATGGGAAAGGCAAACCTGAAGGGAAAGGCAAACCTGACGGCAAAGGAAAGCCCGGGGGAAAAGGCCATCCTCACGACAAGGGCAAACCCTTCCCCTCTTCTACGCCCTCACCCGAAGCTCTCGAAGCGCAACCCCTCCAAGTGCCGGCTTCCGTGGCTGTGTGGGACAAAGTCTACGCCACGCTCTCGGCAAAGAACCCCGATTGCCGCGACATCGAGGTGGGCGACGGCACTGCCTTTGTCGACCTCAACGGATGGGGCAACCAGCGCGCCTTTGACGCCTACGAGTTCGACCCCGCCACGGGCCGCATCACCGCGCCCCACCTCTATGCCGACGCCGAGCGCATGCAGAAGGCCGGCGGCTGGGTACTCTCCCTCCACAAGGGCGATTGGGGCGGCTGGCTGAGCAAAGTGCTCTACTTCCTCGCCGCCCTCTTCGGCGCCACGCTCCCTCTGACGGGCTATTACCTCTGGGCAAAACGCACCTTCCTGCGCAAGAAGAAGGCGTAACTCACTGAGACAGAAGACTACACAAAAAGGAGGCCGCATCAAAACCTATGGGTTCGGATGCGGCCTCCTCTTTCTTTTGGGGGAGAAATCCCTACGGAGCAACCGGAAACTACAAATCTTCATCCAACGCCTCCCCCAGTGCAGACCATACGGTAGCCATTAAAGAACGTGTTCCAACGTTCAATGATAATTTCCTTGTTCTCTTCCACTATCTTTTCGAGAAAAACGCTTCACGCTTGCGATGGGGACGAATGTATAGGGGAAGAAGCCCACAAGGGGGTCGACCTTTTTCGTCTTCTGCACGTAGATAGTTTTCGTCTCTTCGGGAAGGGACGAAATCTGTGAGCGTGGACGATGGGCGCGGCTCACGGCCGGTGATGGCCGGCGTTCAGTCCGCCTTGCAAGAGATGAGCCGGGCTTGCGGTGGCAGAGACACCGGTTCCGCTTCGGAGGCCGATGCCGTTCCGGTAGGAGGCGGCGAGAGGAGCACGAGGGTGGGGCAGAGGGGGAGGAGGGCCGCGAGAAGGGCGTGCTGCTCCGTGTCGGTGGGCAGCACGTAGAGGCAGCGATTGGAGAAGACGAGGGCGGTTTGCAGGGCGCAAGCACCGGTGCCGATCTCGGTGAGGACGATCGGCGCATCGGCTGCCGTATGGTGCAGACGTTCGGCCAAACTTGGCCAAAGACGGAGCTCACGCCGCGCCTGCGCTTCGAGTCCACTCTCCCGATAGGCATAGGTTTGGCAGACGGCCGAGGTGAAATCTGCTGCCGTGAGCGCCGTTTGACGCAACGAGTCGAGATGTTCTTCCAGTTGGGACTGCGCATTGGGGACTGTGGGAGAAAAGGGCGCGCCATAGGCCACAGCAGCCTGTCCTCGTCGGGCATAGACTGCGCCAAAGGGCAACAGTTGCAGCGTGCCGACAACGGCCACGGGGTGCAACGCCAATCGCCATTCGGCAGCCATGGCGACCATCGCTTCGGGCGTCGTCGTGAGCGTGGGCAGGTCGAGAAGGAAGGCGCTGCCCATCTGCCACTCGGCCTCTATGCGTTGGGCCAAGTCGTGGGCATCGGCCGGAAGCACATGAAGACGACCGGAAGCCCGCAGCAAGCGACCCACCCACGAGTGCAGGAGCGGCGAGCGAGGAGGAGCGACCACCACCGCCCGCCGGACGCCGGCTGTAAAGATGAGGGCATCGAGGGGCGATTGCGGTCGGAGCATCCACAACGCGGGAGCATCGGCCGGGAGCGGCATTTCGGTCGAAGAACAACAGCGAAGGGCAAGCCGTTTTTTCAAAAGGGTGGACAAGTGGATGCGTGCCGTTTCGGCATCGGCCGCTGAGGAACATCGCGTTCGGAGCACCCAAGTCCAAAGAGCGCCCCAAAGGCGGAGGGTGTGGAGGACGTTGCCCAGGGTGATGGGCGGTGTCCAAGGCGAGGGCGCATCGGCTTGCGTGAGCCACCGAAACACGAAAGGCGGCAGCACGTAGGTGACGCCCACCACGCAACCCATCCCCACGATGGTGATGGCGCCCAGCGAGCGAAGGGCGGGATGTTGCGCCAGGATGAGCACGCCCATGCCCACGAACATGATGAGCGCTGAGAGCAGAATGCCCCGCTTGTAAGCAGCGAGCATCGGGCGGCGGTAGGTGCGCTCGTAGAGTAGTCCTTCGGTCATGAAGATAGAATAGTCGTCGCCCTGCCCGAAGATGAATGTGGCAAGGATGATGTTGACCAGATTGAACCGCAGGTCGAGGAGGTGCATCGTGCCCAGAATCCACAGCCACGAGACGGCCATCGGGAGGAAAGCAAAGACCGCCATTTCAAAGCGGCGGAAGGAAGCCCAAAGGAAGAGGAAGACGATGAGCCCGCACGCCCAGCCGATGTAGGTGAAGTCGGCTGAAAGGTGGCGGGCGAGGGTGGCATTCAGGCCACGGATGTGGAACGCAAAGGAGTTTTCACCACCGGTGCTGTTGATGCGTTCGCAGAGGGTGTCGGCCTGTGCTCGTGGCACAGAGAGGGTGCGGGTCACGAGATGGTGTCCGTCCGTTTGGCACAGGAGCGGTGCCAGCGTGGTTGTGGTGAGTGGTTTGAAATAGTCGGCCGATTGTGGGGCGTAGGACTTTTGCAAAAGTTCAAAGTAAGGGGCAAAGGCGTCGGCGGCAAAACCTTGTGTGGCGGCTTCCTGCCGCACGGCGTCGGCCAAGAGGGCGTGCCGACTGTCGACCCAGGCCTGCCAGCGGTCAATCCGTCGGCGTTGCTCGGCTTGGGAGGGCAGGAAGCGCTCGGCATTGCTCATGGGGCGCAGCGTACCGATCGGTGTGAGGCGGTCGAGGCGGTGCGTGAGGCGGGCATCGCGCTGCAACGCTTCGTCGAGCGTGGCGCCCGAAGAGGTGAGGTAGAGGGTTTCGCGCGTCGAATCGGGGACGGTCATCGGGGCGAGGCGGCGCAGCAGCGATTGCTGTTCGGCGGTGAGGTAGTTGAGGTGTTGCAGTTCGGGGTCGAAGACGGTGGAAAGACTGCCGTAGCCCAGCCACAGCGTGAGCGGAAGGAAGGCCAAAAGGAACGTCCGCTTCCATCGGCCGATCCGAGGGGAGGTCGTCAGCGTTTCCGCCTTTGTCATCGTTGTGCTTGTTGTTTCCTTCCCTACGAGGTGCGGCAGGAAGAGAATCACGAAGACGATGGTGCCCACCAACATGGCAGCGGCGAAAAGCCCCAAATCACGGAGTGCCGGTGCTTGCAGAGGGAGCAAAGCCGCAAACGCTCCTACGGTGGTGACGTTGCCGATGAGCAACGGTGCCACGAGTTCGCGGAGGTTGCGCCGTGCTGCCCCGCTGTGGCGAAGGTGGGTGAGAAAGTGCAGCGGATAGTTCACCGCGATGCCCACTACCACCGAAGAGATGCCCATCACGATGAGCGACACACTGCCGTTCACCCACGAGAGGACGGTGAGGGCGGAGAGCCATCCGAAGCCGGTGGCGGCGAAGACGAGCAAAATGTGCCGCCGGCGGCGCAGGGTGTAGACCAGCAGCGCGAGGATGAGTACCACCGCGATACTGATGGTCAGCAGACTGTCGGCCTTGATGCGGTCGGCGTTGCCCACTGCGATGATGGGCGCTCCGATTTGGCGCAGCACGACCTTCGGACTTCCCGAAGCCGCGGCTGTGGACATCTCGGTGTTGAGCCGCTGCATCACCGTTTCGACAAGGGCGACCAAGCGACTGTTGCCGGCCGTTTCGTTCCCACCGAAGCGCGAGGTGATGATGAGCAGTGCCAACCGATGGTCGGCCGAGAAAATGTGACCGTCGCGTAGGTCGTAGTGCATCGCTGCCCGAAAGTTGTGCAGCTCTTCGACGACGGGCGAGAAGAGCTGCAAAGGATCGGTCGGGAGGTGGCGTTGCGCCATTCCCGCGGTGGGAAGCATGAGCATTTGACGGTCGGCCTCAAGTTGTGTGCGCACCGCATTCGGTGTCGCCAGCAGACTGTCCATGCGTCGATAGTCGGCCTCGGTGAGGAAGTAGGGGATGTTGTGCATCACAAAGTCGCCCGCGGCCATCAGACTGTCCAAGTCGATGGACGCTGTGATGCGGCGGGCCATCCGCGATGTGTCGGCGCGAGCAAAGGCTTCGGCAAAGCGGTCGAGCGCGGCGGCCATCGCATCGGGGTCATCGCCTTCGGCCACCACCAAGATACGGTCGGAGGCGTTGAGTTGCTGATAGGCGCTCATCGCTCGGCGGTGTTGTGGTGAGAGCGGGAGGAAGTCGGTGATGTCTTCCTTGAAATGCAACGTTGCCACGCTCCCGCCCATGAAGAGCAGGAGCAGCACGAGGAGCGTCCACCGCAGGCGGGGATGCCGATGGAGATGGTCGTAAAGGCGGAGCAGGAGAGCGGTCATTGAGCGTCGGACGAAAGGAGGGCGCGCCGCCGCAGGAGCGGACGAGCGTAAAGGTGAAGGAAAAGGGAGCGGAGGTCGGGCGTGTCGAGTGTGGCCATTCGGGCTTCAAACAGCGCCTTCACCTCGTCGGTGTAGCGATCGGCATAGCGCCGTTCGGCGTGTAGCAAATCGTGTGCCAGGTAGGTGGTGGGCATGATGCGGTAGTGCTCGGCGATACGGCGGTCGATGAGTGCAGCCACGGCTTTGAGGGCTTCGCTTTCGGAGCACCGGGCAAAAGGCGCATAGTCTTCCGCGGTGAGCGGCGGCGCCAAGTGAAAGTGGACGTGTCCCTTCGGCTGACGGATACCCGTGAGGATGCTGTGCAAGTCCTCACCCGGCTGCTTGACGTAAGGCCCATTCTGCCGAGCAGCGGTTTCACGCACTTTGAGGAGATCGCACGGTTCCCACTCGTAGCTCACGGCCACCGGGACGATGTGCAGCCCGGCGAGGGCTTCCAAAGCCGGGGCTTGACTGCCGAGGACGAACATCTTGAGCAACCCGTGGTCGGTGGCGTCCCACCCATCCTTCGTGCGGCCGTTGCGCTGGGCAATCCACACCGACCGCCGCCGCTCACCGATGACGTGGTGAAGGTAGCGCGAGAGGTGGAGCGAAAGGCGGTAGAACTCGCGGAGGCCGGCCGCACGCTCGACACGAAACATCCGATTGGACCGGCCGATGTCGACAACCAGCGGATGGCACATGAGGTTGACGCCGAACGTAATCTCAGCGGTGGGGCAACCGCTGTCCAGCAGCGCAGATTGCAGCAGGGAGGCATCGAGCACGATGTCGCGGTGGTTGGAGACGAAGAGGTAGGGCGTGTCGGGCGAAAGCCGTTGCAGTCCTTCGCAGGTGAAGCGGTCGATGCTCCGTGCGATGACCTGAGCGTTGAACGTGTGCATCACCTCGCGCTGAAAGGCTTCGATCGTGTTCAGGCGCAGCAAGTGGGCCGCCACGGCTTCGGGCGTCTTGTCGGGAAAGACGAACGCCGCCAACTGCGGCAACCATTCCGAAGCCGCGATGCGCGCCATGGCAGCGGAGATTTCGGCATCGGTGTAAGGGCGGAGGTCGTCGAACTCGGTGGGGTAGAGCATGGGCGAAGGAGTTTAGGGATGGGTGCGGCGGTCGATGAACTTGACCGGCTTGCGGGACTTGGCGGGAAAGTTGATGTGGGCAATCTCGTCGATGGGACAAATCTCGACCAGCGGTGCCACGCGGAGACGGGAGCGGAAGCGGTCTTTGAGGTCCTTGATGAGGAGGTCGGGCGTGTGGCCGGGGGCAGCGGCCAGCAGCCGTTGGGCTTCCGGAGAAGCCTTGCGCAGCCCGATGCGCACCACCACCTCGTCGGTGCCGGCGGCCGAATCTTGGACGATGACCACATAGTTCTCCACGTAGTCGGCATGGTCGAGCACATCGTTCACCGCCGGCGGATAGAGGGTCGTTCCTTTGAGTTTAATCATATTGTGCTTGCGCCCGATGAGCGGCGTCAGGCGGTAGGCATGGCGGCCGCAGGTGCAGCGTTCGGTACACTTTTTGGCCATGTCGCCGGTGCGGAAGCGCAGTAACGGCATGGCTTCGACGCCCAGTGTGGTGACGACCACTTCGCCCGTCTCCCCATCGGCCACCGGGCGGTTGTCCTCTCCGATGATTTCGACGATGATGAGTTCCGGATGGACATGGCCGCCGCAGCCCTCGGAACATTCGGCGAAGGTGGCACCCATCTCCGTGGAAGAATAGGTGGCAAAGAGCTGCACCTCGGGCCACTTCTCATGGATGCGGCTGCCGAGGAGGTTGAGGCGGAAGTCCTGATCGCGCAGCCCCTCGCCGATGCCGATGATGCGGCGGACGCCGCAGCGGCGGTAGTCGATGTTGTGCTCCTCGGCATACTGGATGAGGCGCAGGATGAAGGAGGGCACGCACATGAGCGTGTCGGGGTGGATGCGGCGGATAGTCTCCCATTGTAGCTCGGGAATGCCGTTACCCACGCGGATGATGCCCGCCCCCAAGCGCCGAAGTCCGAGAAAATAAGCCATGCCGGCCATGAAGCGCTTGTCGAGCGTGGTCATGAGCTGGACGATACTCTCCCGCCCCACGCCTGCCATGGCAAAGGACTTGGCCTCGTTGAGGGCGAGCCGCTCCAGGTCGGCATCGGTGCAGGCAAAGGTGACCGACTCGCCCGTGGTGCCGGAAGTGGTGATGTAGTCGATGATGTCGGCGCGGTCGCAGCAGATGAAGTCGTCATTGAAGCGTTGGAGGTGCTCCTTCTCAGTGAAGGGCAGGCGCGTGAGGTCGTCGAGGGTGCGCACCTGAGTCGGGTCAATGCCGTGCTCGGCAAACAAGCGGCGGTAGAAGGGAGAGTGTTCGGCGAGATAGGCCATCTGCCGGCGCAGAAGGTCTTCCTGGAAAGCGCGGATGGCGGCAGGCGATTGAAATTCGATGTCGAGAGATTGCATGGGCAAAAGATGAGAGGTGGAAAAGGGGAGGAACAGAGGCGGAAGCTCGCTGTGGAGCGGATGGGCAGGACGCGCTTGGTCGTGGTGTGAGGGGCTGTCCCACTCGTGGGAGACGGCGGTCGCCCACAGCCGTCTGGTGAGCGTCTCTTCGCGAGGGGACGTTCGTCCCTTCCCGAAGGGACGTTTGTTTCTTCCCGAGGGGACATTCGTCTCTTCCCGAAGGGACGATGGCGGATTGCGGCAGAGAGACGGACAGGAGACACGAGTGAACCACTACTGCCGTGCACGAGGAGGCCGTGCCCACCATCGATGAGAGCCGTCGAGGAGCATCGGCAGGAGGTGGTGTCGGCAGCGTGGCAGCAGGAGTAGGGGCGTCAGAGCCGACGGACGATGGTGTTGCGCCCCACGATGGCTTCGGCGGTGGTGATGGCGTTGAGGGGGACGCCGCAGATGCCGTGGAGTCCCACGCACTGGCCGGTGAGGAGGAGGTTGCGCACCTTTGTGACAACGGGCACTTGCGAGCGCACGATGTCGTGGCAGTTTTTACTGAACCCATACATCGAGCCGCGCGGTGCGTGGTAGAAGTCGCGGATGGTGAGGGGGGATGCGGCAAAGACGTGGCGGATGGCGTGGCGAATGTCGGGATGGCGCGTTTCGAGGAGGTCGAGCACGCGGTCGATGTGCCGCTGTTTCCAGTGTTCGTAGTCGGCACCGCGGCGACCGGTGGTGGTGTCCTCCCAAGCCTTCACTACCTCGTAGGGCAGCAGAGTGTTCACAATCATCTGCCCGGCCCACGGCCCTTGTTCAGCTTCGGGCGGTGTCATGTAGAGGAAGCCTTCGGGCCAGCGGCTTTCGTCGTAGTCGGCCAGTTGCCAGAGTCGGCCGTAGTCGCGCTGCACGTAGCAGGTGTGGTTGATGTAAGGGAAAGTTTCGGGCTTGAAGTCGATGTAGACGCAGAAGAGAGAGGGACTCATGGGGAGGTCGAGCAGCCGGCGGCGGTAGGCCTTGGGAAAAGCTCCCTCGCCCACCAAACGCAACAGTTCGTGGGCATGGACGGCCGAGATGTAGCAGTCGGCGGTGTGTCGGGTGCCGTCGCGCGTCTCCACCCACCGAACTTCGCGCTCTTCCACAGCGATGCGCACCACTTCGGCGCGGGTGAGCACGCGGCCGCCGTGGCTTTCGATGCAGCGCGTGAGGGCTTCGGCCATGTGAACACTGCCACCGGCAAAGCGCGTGGTGCCTTCGAGGTAGAACACGCTGATGAGGGCGTGGACGAAAGCCGGTGTTTCGCCCGCCACACCGCCGTACATCGGGTTCATGTAGGCCAGGGCATCGCGCAGCCGAGGGTCGGTGATGTAGTGGGCAATGAAGCGATCGGCCGCCCAGAGGAAGGGTTCGGAGTGCTGAAAGAGTTCTTCGCCGGCGGGGCGGAGGTAGAAAGCATCAAGTTCTTCGGTCAAGGCATAGAGCGCATCGACATAAGCCTGCAACGCCCCTCGCTCTTGGGGGAAGTGGCGCGCCCAACTCTCCACAAATCCCTCTCGTCCGCCGGCAATGCGATAGGTCGTTCCGTCGGAAAGATAGGTGATTTCGTCCATGCAGTCGGTATCGACCGGGTGCAGACGCAGGGCATCGAGGATGCCCAGATAGCGGCAGATGCGGTGGAGGCTTCCGCCTTCGTGAAAACCGCCCACCACGTGCATCCCTGTGTCGAAGAGCCGGCCGTAGCGGGGGAACGATTGGAGGCCGCCGCCGGCGATGGCGTTCTTTTCCAGGACGGTGACGCGATGCCCTTCTTTGGCGAGGAATGCCGCGGTGAAGAGGCCGCCGAGGCCGCCGCCGATGATGAGGAAGTGTTGCATGGATAGGGGAAGTGTTCGTTGGGTGGGTTCATTCGTGGCCGGCATCGCGGATTTCGGCGTAAAGTCTTTCGGTACCGATGAGGTCGCTGCACGTGACCATCGTGCCCACGAGGGTGCCGAGCATGCCGTGCGAATTGACGTTTTGTCCCGTGAGGAGGACGTTGGGGATGCGGGTGCGGTGCTGCACGTGGCAGGCGGCACCGAGGGTGAGGTCTTTCTCCACCCCGTAAAGGCTGCCGCGCTCCGTCCCGGTGTAGTCCAGATAGGTGAGCGGTGAGGAGGTGTAGATGTCGGCAATGGCGGCACGTGTGCCGGGGAAGGCGCGCTCCACCGCAGCAATGAGGCGTTCGGCGTGGGCATCCTTGAACGCCTCGTAGTCCGGTCCGCGGCGACCGATGTGCGTGCCCTGCCAGCGAGCCACGTCGTCGAAGCGCAGGTAACTGATGATTTCGGCCGCCTGGGCATATTGCGGATTTGCCTCGTGGCAGAGGTGGAGATAGAGAAAGCCGCGCGGCCAGTCGGCATCAGTGTAGGCTTCGCAGTCCCAAGGTCCGCCGTGGTCGTAGACGTAGTAGTTGCGATTGAGATAGGGCAGGCGGTCGGGATGGAAACGGAGGTAGACGGTGAAGCTGCCCACCGTCTCGGGCAGAGCGTTGATGCGGCGGCGATAGGCCGGACGCAGCAAAGGCGTGTCGGGGAGGAGGTCCAGCAGACGCCGGGGATGGATGGCTGCCACCACGAGGTCGGCCGGATAGAAGTGGTCGGCCGTGGTCACTCCTGTGGCTTGGTGGTCGTTGCACGTGATGCGTTCGGCACGTGAGCGCGTCAGTATGCGTCCACCCTGTTGCTGGAGTTGTTCCAGCAGGAGCGCGCAGATGCGGTCGCTGCCTCCCGCGATGCGGAATGCGCTCTTGTTATAGAAGTCGGTGATGAAGGCGTGGGTGGCGAAAGGCGTGCGGTCGCGCCGGCCGGCATAGAGTGGCAGATTGCCCACGAGCACACGCTGCAAGAGAGGGTCGGCGATGATGCTCGCTACGACCTCATTGACACTGCGCGTCTGCATCTCCATGCTTCGGGCCAGCGCCGAGGGCGAGGCGTTGAGGGAATGGAGCGAGGAGGCCGCGGCCACCTGTTCGACCCCGTCGAAGTAGCGATGCAATCCGTCACGCTCGTGAGGAAAGGAGCAGGCGAGGGTTTCGACAAAGGCTTCGCGCCCGTTGGCAAAGGCAAAGTCTTCTCCTTCGAGCCGCACCACATCGTAGGCCGTTGGGTCGAGGCGGCTCAGCGGCAGGCCATCGATGCCGAGAAAGCGCAGCAGGCGGTGGAGCGTCTGCCCCGGGTCGGCGCTCCCGATGAAGTGCATCCCCGTTTCGAACTTTGTGCCTTTCCGCACAAAGCTTTGCAGGCAACCTCCGGCCTGCGTGCCTTGCTCCAAGACGGTGACGGTCCAGCCATGGCGCGCCAGCACAACGGCGGTGGAGAGGCCGCCCAGCCCACTACCAATGACGACGCATCTCTTCATAGTGCTCAATGTATAGGTGGCGAATGGACTTGGCGATGGCCAGCGGTGTCGTGCCCCACCGGCCTTGGTCGATCGGGAGGCGCTCACCCACTTCGATGGTGATATGGCCGGAGCGCAGGCGCTGGTCGCGCTTGCCCAGCACAAGGCCGGTGCCGTGGAGGAAGATGGGGAGGAGGGGAAGCCCCAAGCGTTGCGCGAGGTGGAACGCCCCTTGGTGGAAACGCAGGATTTCGCAGTCGGCGGAGCGCGTGCCTTCGGGGAAAATCATCACCGAATAACCGCGTGCCACCAGTCCTTGCAGGCGTCGAGCGTTCTGCTCGACGTTGTGGGTCGTGGGCAGAAACTCGGCATAGCGAATGGCCAGCGCGTAGAGGGGATTGAACCATACCCACCGCTTGGTGAGGATGACGAGCCGCGGCGTGAGGAGCATGATGCACAGCAGGTCGAGGTGGCTCTGGTGGTTGCTGATGACGACGGCGGGCCGCTCAAAGGTTTCGCCCCGCGGGTTGAGGACGCTGTGGCTCACCCCGGGGAGCAGGCGCAGCAATCGGCGGCTCACGCGCTGAATGCAGCGATGGTAGGCCAGGCGCTCCTGTTCGCTCACCCGGTGGCTTTGGAAGAAGAGGAACAGCCCCACCTGCACAACGAGCATCACGATGAGCAGAAGAAACAACACAGCAAAGCCCGCCAACACCTTCAGACAGCGCCACGGCCATACGGCAGCAAAGGCCGCGGTGGTGAGGGCGGTGTTGAGGAGGGTGATGCGGGCAAAGTCGGCCGTGGGGCGAAAGTGGCTCACCCGCTCTTCGCGCGGTGGATAGTAGACCCGAACGGGTAGAACATGGAAGCGCACATCGTGCCAAGCAGCGAAGACGAGCAGTTCGAGTTCGGCCTCGTAGCGGGAGGTGAGCCACCGTAGGCCGTGCAATCGGTGGAGAGGATAGGCGCGGAAGCCCGTTTGGGTGTCGGGGAGCGCCTCGCCTGTCTGGACGCGAAACCAGAAATTGCTCAACCGATTGGCAAACTTGCTGCGGGTGTTCATGTTGGCGGCGTTCTCTTCGGTGAAGTGCGACGGCGCAAAACGGTTGCCCACGATGATGGCAGCGGGATGGCGGCGGATGGCGGTGAGAAATGCCGGAAGGTCGTCGGGGCGGTGCTGGCCATCGCTGTCGAGGGTGACGGCGTGGGAGAAACCGCGATCCATGGCGCGGCGGAAACCGGCCACTAAGGCCGCACCTTTGCCCTGATTGTGGGAGAGCGTGACCACATCGAGCCGGCCGGAACGCTCGGCCAGCAACTGCGGAGTGGCATCGGTGCTGCCGTCGTCCACCACGATGACGTCGTCCACGTGGTGCAGGACACCATCGAGCACAGCGGGGAGGGTCGCGGCGTTGTTGAACGTGGGGATGACCACACAGATGCGACTATTCATAGCGCAGGGAGAGTTTGGCGTGGCACACCGGCCCGTCCTCCACTTGGGCCGTGACGCGACCGCCGTCCATCGACAAGCGCACTTCCACTTCGGGCGTTGCCTCGGGATGGATGGGAGCGAGAAACTTCACGTTCTTGGCTGTGCGCAACGTCAGCGGCCGACCGGCCATCCGTTCGGCCAGTTCGCTCACGAGCTGCAAGGTGCAAACGCCCGGCAGGGTGGGGCGTCCGGGAAAGTGGGCGGCAAAGATGGGGTGCTCGGCGTTGAGACGGAGACGGAAGCGGCCCTCGGTGGAAGCGTCCATCCGCTCGTCGAGGAGATTAAAAAGGTGGTGAAGCAGTTTCATGCGAGTCGTCAGGCAGAGGGGTGAAGAGATAGTCGATGTTGCGCCGCTCGTTGTGATAGTGGAGCGGTGCGTCCGGTCGGTAGTCGATCAGCAACTGAGCCAGGTCGCGCCGCAAGGTGCGGCGGATGTACCAGTGGTCGAGCATCGGGAGGAGGTGGGAAAGCTGCACTTTGCCGCGCCGGCGGTCGAAGACGAAGTCGAAGGCTTGCAGGCCGAACTCGTTGACCACGGCGCCTACGAGCGTGTCGCCCAGTGTGCGCACCAAGCAGAGGCCGCTCAGCGCTGCCTTGTCGAAGGTGAGGTGCACCCGCCAGCGGTCGGGAGCAGCGGTGGAGTCGGGGGTAGCGTCGGGGATAGCGGATTGCGCCTGAAGCGCGAGAGCGAACAGCAGCCCGAGGAGTAGGATCCGCGCCTTAGTCGACTTTGAAAAGCTGGGCATCGATGGGAGCATCTTTCTTGATTTGTTGAAGTTCGATGAGGGTGGTGTCGCCCGTTTTCTCTTTCATCTCGACGCGCACCACAATGTGCCGCAGGGCATCGAAGGTGAGGCTGAGGGAGGAAAACAGTTGCTTCATCTCGCTCTGCAAAGGCGTGAGCCGGGCCACCCAGTGGTTGCCCTCGCTGAACATGGCCACCTTGAAGCTGCGCCGGTCGTTGAGGCAGCGACCCGTCATGCTGTCCATCATGATTTGCGCAATGCGGCGGAACACCTTGTTTTGCTCCACATCGACCACCTGTGTCTGCTTGTCGCTCTTGAGCATCACCTTTCGGCCGTTGAGCACGAAGGTGTAGCGGTAGGGCGTGGTGTAGGTCCAACGGAGCTGCGCCGGTTGCCGGTAGTGCATCGTGCCGCGCGCCACGAGTCGGCTGTTGAGCACGCGGAGCGATTTGGTCTGCACAAAGGTGGCTTGTAGAGAAGTGGTGGTGCGCGCGGCATCGTTGATTTGGGCCATCATCTGTGCGGCTTCGGCGGCATCGACAGCTTTCTGGGCGGATAGTCCGACGGGGACGAAAGCGACGAGAAAGAGAAGAGAGAGTAGGGACTTCATGAGGTCGGGAGACTTTGGTGGAAAAGGAAAAGGGTGGGGCAGCGCCCCAAAGCGCTGCAAAGTTAAGAAAAGCGGTGAGAAAAAGGAGGGTTTGCCGGGAGGAAAATGGGAGATGGACGTGAAAATGAGGCTGTCGAGAGTGCCCATCCGCGCCGCAAAAAGTTGCTGCCGATGGACGAGTCTGTTTTTCAGCCTCTACGGAAAAGTTGTTTTCTCGGTAGAAAAACTTACGCGGACAAGTCGCAAACTATAAACCAAGGTTTGGTTTATATAATTCAAGCCTTGGTTTATGTAATTCAAACTTTGGTTTATATAAACCAAACCTTGGTTTATAGAATATCTTTGTTGTCATCAACTTTTTCTCCGCTTCCTTTGATTTTCCTTCCCTCTCCGTGCATCAACGCTTTGAGGCTGTCGCCCATTTCCTTGAGGGGGAGAGCAACGTGTGTGCCACATGTTCCTGCGATATCAAAAAAGTCGACCTCCCGAAAGAGAGGTCGACTTTTTGTTTCATTTTGGTAGTGGTCAGATGGCGGTTTCTGCTTCGCCGGTCTGCTGTCTTCGAAAGTCGTTGGGGCTGATGCCGCAGACGTTTTTGAAGGCGCGGGAGAAGGAGGCGTAGACCTCGAAACCGCAGCGTTCGGCCACCTCGTTGAGCGTGAGGCGTGGGTCACTCTCCAAGAGGTGTTTGGCCTTTTTGATTTTGATCTGCTGGATGTAGGTGGCCGGAGGGCAGTCGGTGAGGGCGAGCAATTTCCGATAGAGCTGACTGCTGCTCATGCACATGGCAGAGGCAAGCGTGGCCACGCTGATGTCGCGGTGGTGGCTGAGGCTGAGGTAGATGGTGTCGGTCACTTTGCTCAGGAAGAGGCGGTCGGCCTCGGCGCTCTTGTCGGAGGGGGTGGTGGAGGTGTCGGCCGAGGTGGAGGCATCCAGCGACAGCCGATATTTCTCCCGCAGGAGACGGCGCCCTTCGAGGAGCTTTTCCACACGGGTGCGGAGCTCGTCGCTGTTGAAGGGCTTGGCGAGATAGGCGTCGGCCCCGGCTTGGAGACCGGCGATGCGCTCCTGCTCCGAGATTTTGGCAGTGACGACGATGATGGGAATGTGGTTGAGCACGGCGTTGTCGCGCACCCGTCGGCAGAGTTCGAGCCCGTTGATGCCGGGCATCATGAGGTCGGTGATGATGAGATCGGGCACGAGTTGCAGGGCTTTCTCCATCCCATCGATGCCGTTGTCGGCATAGGCGAGGGCGTAGTCTTGGGGGAATTGCGCACCGATGTAGGCGGCGATGTCGGCGTTGTCCTCGATGATGAGCAGGCGGCAGGCATCGGCATCGCCGCTGAGGGTGTCGGACGGGATTTCTCGCTCTTCCGGCAGAAGGGCCTCGGGAAGCGGATGGGCGAGGAGGTCGAGGGAGGGGAGGACGGAGGCGTTGCGGCGGATGGGGAGGCTGATGCAGAAGGTGGTGCCTTCGCCCGGACGGCTGTCGACCGTGATGTGCCCTTCGATGGCATCGACAATCTGCTTGACCAGCGCCAGTCCAACCCCTGTGCCGACGTTGCGGCCGTCGTCCCGCCCTTGGTAGAACGGCTCGAACGCGTGGGCGGCAATTTCGCGGCTCATGCCCGCTCCCGTGTCGGACACACTGATGGTCAGATGATCGGCCTTTCGGCTCACGGCCACGCTCACTTTGCCCTGATGGGGCGTAAACTTGAAGGCGTTGGAGAGAAGGTTGTTCATGGCCTTTGCTACATAGTCGGGCACGAAGTCCATCTCCACCGGCCCATCGGCGGCGAAGGCGAGGTCGATGTGGCGGGTGCGGGCATAGTCGCGGTAGCTCTCCACGAGCATGGCGAGATAGGCGGTGATGTTGCCGCGGTGCCAGTCGGGGTTGCCGACGGCCGATTTGATTTTCGAGATGTCGAGCAACTGGTTGATGAGGGCGAGCAGCCCGTTGCCCTGCCGCTCGATGACGTCGACCTTCTCCTGCACTTCGGCTGCGGTGGGGCTTCCGCACTTGAGGTCGTGGGTCAGGCCGAGGATGACGGTGAGCGGAGTTCGGAACTCGTGGGTGATGTTGGTGAAGAAGTTTTCCCGCAGTGCCGCCATGTGCTTCAAGGCGATGTGGCTGCGCCGCCGCAGTCGGTTGGTGTAGAGCACGATGGTGAGCACGGCCGCGAGGATGAGCATCACAAAGCCAAAGATGGCAAAGCCCACATAGCGGGTGTTGCGCTCTTCTTCCAGTTTGTGCCGTGCTTCGCCGATTTGGCGGCGCTGTCGGTTGCGTTCGATGTTTAGACTGGTGTTCTGAATGCGGTTCATCTTCTCCAAGTCGACCACGCTGTCTTGCAGGGCGGTGGCTTTCTCGAAGGCCGCGAGGGCCGCGCTGCACCGGCCTTGACGCTTGTGGAGCTTGTAGTAGAGGGTGTAGATGTCGGCCAAATGTTCGGGCGACTTGATGCGCTCGGCCATCTGCAAGGCTTTGCCCAGATGGATCGTTGCCCGCTCCGTCTGCCCGGTAGTGAGGTGAATGCCGGCCAGGGCGATGAGCGAGTTGAGGGCGTGCCAGTCGTCCTTCGAGGAGCGCATCATTCCGTAGGCCGTTTCGTATTCGAGAGTGGCGCGGTCGTAGTCCTTGGCCTGTTCATAGAGCATCCCGAAGTAGGTGTGGCAGAGGGAAATGCCCAGTTCGTTGCCGGCCTCGGTGTTGAGCGCCATCGAGTGGCGATAGTAAGCCCAAGCCGAGTCGAGCTGGTGACGGTGGGCAAAGATAGCGCCGAGGTTGGCGTAGTTGATGGCTTGTCCCACAGCACTCTTCAGTTCATGTTCGCCCTTGAGCGCCCGGCGTAGTGCACTGTCGGCTCGCTCGTAGTTGCCCAGCGCCATATAGATGTTGCCCAGTCCGTTGAGGGAGACCACACGGTTCTTGCGAGCCTGAAAGGTCGTGTCGGTGGACTCTTCACTGAGTTTCCACGCGTTGTAGTGATATTCCTGTGCCACATCGAGCACTCCCATGCGGCGATAGTCGGTGCCGATGTTGTTGAGCGCCTGCACCCACTCGATGGTGTCGCCCAGACTCTCGGCTTCGTGCAGGCCTTGGCTATGCACGCGCAGGGCTTCGTCAAATCGGCTCTCGTTGCGCAAGGCTTTTCCCCATTCGCGCAAGGTTACGATGCTCCCCAATCGATTACCCTCGGCCTCAAAGCGGCGTTGCAGCCGGGCGAGAGAGTCTATGCTCGTGGCGACACGTACCAGGCTGTCCACCTTTTGCCGTTCCTGACTTTCCACCCTCTCTGTCCCCTTGTTGCAGGCGGTGGGAAGGAGGGAGAGCAGCGCCAACGCCAGTCCTCCTCCCACACGGAGAGTATGCAGGAGGCAACGTCCGGCCGAGGGCAACGTGCGGTTGGAGACGGTTGGAGGAAAGTGTGGCATCAGGAGAGGGGTTAGCGAGGTGGATGAATGCGCAAGGTCTTGAAAGGCAGAACTGGGCAACGACCTTGTTTTCAATAGGCGCAAAGATACGCTTTTGAACCTGAATGGCAAAACCTTCTTTCACGTTTCTGCTAAAAAATCATTCTTGCCATTTCTCAAAAGGACGAGACAGGAACTCTTTCCGAAAAACGGGGAGGGACGATGGGAGCAGAAGGCGAAACGTGCGCCCGATGACAGAAAGAAAACTCCCCAATGCAACGAGGGCTGCATTGGGGAGCAAGGAGAGATGAGAAATCAGAGATGATGAGAACTGAGGAAGTTTACTTCACCACCTTGCGACCACCGACGATGAGGACACCGTGGGCATCGTGTGAGACACGGCGGCCGGCGAGGTCGTAGGTGAGGTTGGAAGCTGTGGCAGCGAGGCGACCGATGCTCGTGGGCAGGGCAGGGCGGGAGAAGTCGATGCTCACGGTGCTGCCTGCGGCCACATTGTTGATGCGATAGATGGCGGGGCGACCCTCTTCGAGCTCTTCGGCCACGACTTCAGCGCCTTTGCCATCGACCTTCACTTCCACAGCGTGGAGGGCGGGAGCGGCGATACGGAGCGGTGTGCCCTTGTGGCTGGTGATGTTCACCTTGGTGGGCTTACTGTTTTGCCATTCGATGTCGACAGTGAAGTTGCCTACAGCTTTGAGGCCCTTGATGCTGCCGTTCTTCCAGGCCGTGGGGAGGGCGGGGAGGATGTCGATGAAGTTGTTTTGGCTCTGCATCAGAAGTTCGGCGATACCGGCGCAGACGCCGAAATTGCCATCGATTTGGAAGGGAGCATGGGAATCGTAGAGGTTGTAGTAGATACCACCGGCGTATTGGTCGGTGCCGTAGGAGGTGGAATGGCGCAGGGCATTCTTGATAATCTTGCGCGCGTGGTCGCCGTCCTTGGCACGTGCCCAGAGGTTGACCTTCCAGCCCATTGACCATCCCGTAGCGGCATCACCGCGGAGCTTGAGGGCATTGACAGCGGCTTGGAAGTAGGCGTCGCCTTGCTGCACCTGATTGAGGGGGTAGAGGCACATGAGGTGGCTCATGTGGCGGTGTCCCTTGTCGTTGGAAACGCTGTAAGGCGTGTATTTCCACTCTTTGAGGAGCTTGTCGCCGGTCTTGATGCCGTTGTTAGTGGCCCAACTGCCCCAGTCTCCTTTATAGGTTTCGAGGTGGAGACCGGTGTCGGTGTTCTTGATGTAGTCCTTGAGGGTGTTCAGTTCCGCTTCGGTGACTTTGGCATCTTTCGTGCCGAGCACCTCAATGGCGGAGAGGCAGTTGGTGAGATTGTCCATGACGAGCTGCTGAGCGTGAGCCGTGGCGTCTTCCTTCGGGTGGTCGTTCTGCTCGGGAGAGTACTCGTCGGGGCACACCCATGTGCCGTCGTTGACCTTTCGATCCTTGATCATGCGGCCCATCCAGAACTGAGCCGACCCCCACATGGCGGGGAAGGCGCGCTTGAGATAGTCGCGGTCGAGGGTGTAGCGGTAGTGCTGCCAGAGGTGGGTGGCGTACCACGCATTGGCCACGAAGTAGTTGCTGCCCCAGGTGGACATACCGCCGAAGATGTTGGATTCTGTGAACACTGTCCAACCCTTGTCTTGTCCACCGCGCTTGGCAGCTGCCTTCCAGTTGGCCGACTTGGCGTTGTCGATGATGTAGTTGAGGAAGGGCAGGTGGCAGTCGCTGAGGTTGGTGGGCTCGGCGGGCCAGTAGTTCATCTGCACGTTGATGTTGGTGTGGATGTCGGAGTTCCAGGGAGCGTTGGCTACATTGTTCCAGATACCTTGGAGGTTGGAGGGGACGTTGATGTTGCCGCGACTCGAAGAGATGGCGAGGTAGCGGCCGTAGTTGAAGTAGAGTTGTTCGAGGAAAATGCCGTCGGTGCTTTGCTTGTTGGATTCCGAAGCGTTGTAGAACTTGATGAGCTCTTCGGTGTTACGGTTCGATGCAGCGTTGTTAAGGTTGAGCTGCACACGACCCATGAAGGAAGTGAAGTTGGCCACGTGGTCTGCCAAGAGACTGTCCCAGCCTTTGGTCACGGCAGCGTCGACCGTCTTCTTGATGTTGTTGCCCAGCGTCACCACGGTGCCACGGCTGCGACCGGCTACGTTGCTGTCGAAGGTGGTGCCGCCGCAGAGCACGAGGAGCACCTCTGTGGCATCCTTGACTTCAAGTCCCTTGTCGCTGCGGATGAGGGTGCCGCCCACGGGGACAACCTTGAAGCGCAGGTGGTGGGAGACGGTGGTGAGTTTGCCTTGGAAGTAGCCGTAGCCGTCGGCGGTATAAGTGGGGGTGCCGGCGTTGGTCTCTTCGCCCGCCTTGACGGAGAAGAGGAGGTGGAGCTTGTTGGCACCGTTGGCCGTGTAGCGCACGGCAATCACGCCGTCGGGCTGCGAGGAGAAGTAACGGCGGGTGTAGGCTGTGCCGTCTCCGTCGGTGAAGTTCACCCCACCGATGCCCTGCTCGATGTCGAGGAAGCGCACGTAGTCGTGGACCGCCTTGCCGTTGGTGAAGGGGACGTCGTTGAGGTTCTTGACGTAGAGGTTGCCGAAGTTGAGGTATTTTCCGTAGGAGCCCATGTCGTTGGGGCCGCCCGTCCAGACAGTCTTTTCGTTGAACTGGATTTCATCGGTCTTCACACCGCCGAAGAGGCTGGCGCCTAAAACACCATTGCCGATGGGGAGGGAGTATTCCATCCAAACGTTGGCCACACCGGTGAGGGTGGCGGGGCGGTCGTACCACAGTGTGAGCGGATGCTGGGGAGTGAATTGACTCAGCCCTTGCACCTCATATTCGGTGACAGTGTTGGGGTCGACAAAGGCGAGTGGGTTGTTGATGTCACCCGTTTTCCAAAGCCCGAGTTTGTGGCCGTCTTGTGCGCCCTGCCATTGGTTCATGGCTTTTGTCTTGTCGGTGGTTTTGGCAATTTCGAAATAGCCGTTGCTGTTCAGCAGGGTCAGTGCAGTGGCTGCCGTCTGGTTCGTGGCGCAGAAGAACTGGTCCTGACCTTCGCTTTTGAGACCGACGTAATTGCCCTTGTCCGAAAGGAGGAGAAAACTGTTTTTGTTGCCAATCAGGGCAAAGCGCTGGCCGCTGCTCTGCTTGGCATTTTTGATGGTGAGCCACTCACCGACACCATTGTCTTGCAAGCGACAACCGCCCGTTTTGAACACGATGTTGAAGTAGACCGGTTTGTCGGCTGTGCTGAACGTGGGCTGCTCGCTTTGTGCCATGAGGGGCACACATCCGCACAGGAGAAGGAGGAGTAAGGAGAAGTATTTTTTCATGAAATGAAGTATTGAAGTGGATAGGGGCGATGCCTAAGTAGGTCTTCAAGATTAATCGTAACTATCTTCTGAGTAGGGTATTCTCTACTTTGATACCCTCTTTATTTCCCCTTTCCGCCATCTCGCCTTTGTTCATCAGTCGTGTAGCCCGCTACACTCCGTCTTCACAAAGACAATCTGACGGAAAATGGAAACAAATCTAACATCAATTAGTTCTGAACACCTACTTGCTTTCCCCAGACTTTCCGTCCGTTCAGGATGTAGAGGCCGTGTGTCGTGTCGGCAGTGCGGCGTCCGTTGAGGTCGTAAGTGTGGGAGGCGTTGGCTGTCTTGAGGGAAAGGATGGCCGCGATGGGATTGTCCGTCACCTTGGCTTCGGTGATGAGCAGGGTAGAGCCGGCATCTTGTCCGCCACTCCAGAAGGCGAGTTTGTTGTCGCGGTTGTTCACTTTGTGCGTGGGCAATCCTTGCTCGTAGAGGTAGGCATACTGTGTGCCGGTGCCCAAGTCGTTGCTGTCGGAAAAGTTCCACACCTCGGTGTAGCCGGCAGGAATTTTGGAAGCCGGCTGCATGGTCGGGAAACTGCTGCCGCCGTCTTTGGCCGACATGGTGGTCGGGGCGGCCAGCACTCTGGCTACGCCCGTCCCCATGTTGTAGAGGCGAAATCCTTCGGCATCGTTGCCCACGAAGCACCACAATTGCTTGGGGTCGTCGATGTTGGGAGTCGTGTTGTTGAGCGGAATGGACTGCTGACCGTTGCTGGAGATGACGTAGCCTTGCTGACCGATTTGGAGGGTGTACCACGTTGTGCCGGCCTTAAACTTGCCTTCCACGATGCGGGTCGTCTTGTAGCGAGCGGCCGGTTCGGGTTCAGGCACGTAGGTGCCTTGTTCGATGAAGAGACCTTCGATTTCGACATCTCCGTCCATGTATTGGCCGGGGATGACAAAAGTGTGGTCGTTCTCGTTGAACAAACGACGCGGGAAGCGGATGCGCTCCCACTGCACGTTGTCCTTCACGATGCTGTCGCCGCTCAGGTTGTAACCATGCTTGACGATGATGCCGGCATATTCAAAGCCCTTTTCGGGGTTCATCTTGATTTTGAAGTCTTGACCGAAAGGCGCTTGGAGTTTGACGAGCTTCTTCCCATCGGCCGAGAGCACTTCGCCGTTGCGGTTGGCATCGTTCACGCTGACCATGTCGCCGTGCACGTTGAGACGGATGTCGACAAAGCTGCCACCGTTTTTCAAAATGGAGTTGTCGGAGCTGGTGTTGCCCGCGGGGTCGATGTTGTCCCAGTCCACTTTGAAGCGCATGCGGTAGTATCCGTTCTGCAAATCGGCCGGCACGACAAAGGCGGGAGGATTGATTTTGCTGCCATTGGCGTCCTGCCCATTCGAGTCGAACTTCTGATAGTGGGAGAAGGCCATCAAGTCCGATCCTTCGGCAATCTTGCCGTCCGTGGCATCGGCCGAGAAAGCACCATCGTTGTTGCGGTCCAGATAGACGTAGCCGTTCATCCATGAGCCGACGTAGGAGAATTTAGGAGTGAGGGTTTCGCCTGCTTTGGCGGTGAACGTCTTGCTCGTCTCGTTGGTATAGAGGAGGTGCGTGTCGAGGATTGAGTAGGTCTGCTGTTGGTCGCCTTGGGCCAGTCCGACAGCGGAGAGCCGGCGGTCGGTGCGCGTCTGCTTCTGCTGCTTGTCGTAGGCAATGGGGTAGTAGCCCTTCACCAGTGAGGGACGCGCACTTTCGTTGATGCTGATGTTGTCGATGTAGGCCACAAAATCGCTCGTGAGTTCGTGTGGGCTTTCGCAGTCGGGCACAATGACGAGGCTGTAAATTTTGATGCCGGGATTGCCCTTGAAAGTCACTACGGCTTCCGTCCACTCACCGGCTTCCACCTGGGTGGTGGTCATACCCCAAAACTGCTCGGTTTCTGCGCTTTGCCCGAGGCGGTCGGTGCGTTTGCCCAGACCGACCACCATCACACGGCCCGTCTTAGGGCGGTTGACCCAAACGTGGAGATAGGTGTCTTTGCTGGGGAGATCAAAAGGCGTTGCCAAGTCGATGCGTGCGCCAAACGTGTTCGACCCAAAGCGGGAGCGCTGCACGGCCAGCACCTTCTCAGAGGGGTTGATGGGTTCGCCGGTCAAGGGGTTGAGCTGGCTTTTGGTCGGGTTGTCGATGACGGCCACATGACCCGAGAGTTGCCCTTTGCGGAAAGGCGAGGCTTCCCAAGTGTCGTAAACCCCCAACTGTTTCCACGTGGTGGTTTCGAAATCGATGGTTTGTGCGCCAACGGCAAGGGGAAGTGCACTTGCAGCGATGGCAAAGATATGTTTGAAATTCATGATGAGACAGAATGAATTAGTAGATGGCTATACGATTGAGAAGAGGACAGGATTTGGCATCAACAATAGTGACGCGTACTGCTTTCGCCTGAATAGGTGCTTTGTAGCTTTCTGAAGTTGGCCCTACGAGCGGAACGATACGTTTGTAACCAATTGTAGTCGTTTCAATTCCTGTGGCCTGTTCGGTCCAGTTGTTGCCATCTGCACTGGTTTCAATCTTGAAATCCCTTACACGTTGTCCTTTGGCGACGTATTCCATCAACTCCACGTAGCGCACAGGCTGAGGCGTGTCCCAGGTGAAGGTGAGGGTGGCCGATTTTGTGCCATCGTTGGTAGCCCAATAAGTTTCTTTATTACCATCGGTAAGGTTGGTGGCCGCATAGTTACGATTCAGTCCCGCATTACGCACCTCGCTGGCCTCTACGGTGGCCGTCTTGGCAAAGTCGTGGCTGAGACGATTGGTGATGAGCTGTCCCATGTCCTTCAGTGCTTTGACTGAAGCCGGGGGAAGAATACCGGCCTTGTTGGGCGGAATGTTGAGGATGAGCGTGGCGTTGCGGCCCACCGTTTCGAGATACATCTGGAAGAGGCGTTCGGCCGAAAGCGGACTTTCGCCTTCGTGCCAGAACCAACCTTTGTTGGTGGCTTTGGCATCCGACTCGCCCGGCAACCAGAACCAGCCGTTTTCGGTGCCGTACATACCGTTGTTTTCACTGGCATAGCCGCGGTTTTCGGTGGCCCAGTTGGTCTGTCCGGCCCATCCGGCTTCGTTGCCGATCCAGCGCGCTTCGCCGCCTTCGCCCCACAGCACACAGTCGGGGGCTACCTTGTGGATGGTGTCGCGCAGGTTGGGCGTGTCGTAGTAGATGGCGCGGTCGGTGCTGATTTTCGTGTTCTTCCCGCCGTAGTAGCCATCGCCGCCATTGGCACCGTCGAACCACATTTCAAACTGGTCGCTGCCATATTGTGCCAATTCGGCTGCCTGACGCAGGAACACTTCCTTGACGTAGCGATCCGTGCCGTAGAGGGCAGAGTTGCGATCCCAAGGTGAGATGTAGAAACCATATTTCATATTCAAATCGCGCGCTGCAGCGGCAAAATCGCGAGGAATGTTGGTCTCTTTGGCAAACTTATTGTTGGACTTTGTGCAGTTGTGAGTGGTCGTTTCCGTGGGCCACAGGCAGAAACCATCGTGGTGCTTCACCACGGCGATGCCGCCCCGCATGCCGGCAGCTTTGGCGGCTTCGAGCCATTGCCGGGGATTGGGCGCTGCTGTGGGCGCAAAGAGATTTTCGCTCTCATCGCCATAGCCCCACTCCTTGTTGGTGTAGGTGTTCATGCCGTAGTGAAAGAAAGCATAAAACTCGGTTTCCTGCCATTTCAGTTGGCGAGGGTGCGGCACGGGATGCACAGGAGCGGGTTCGTTGTCGGGATTAGGCAGTACCTCATTTTTGAGCTGAAATCCTTGACTGCACAACGCAATCGGAGTTGCCCAAAGGCAAAGCAATGCAAGTCGGAAAGAGGTTCTCATGGATGAATAGGGGAAAAGATTAAGATTGAAGATTGAGTTTCTGTAGAAAAATTTGCACAGAATTTGTGACAAATGAAAACAGAACGGCAACTCTATGTGACAGAGCGCTGGTTCTTGCTCGCGAAAATACAAACTTTTTCAATCTCGACCAAGCAAAACCTGTTTTTTGTATACTATGCCGCCTCTTTTGAAGAAAGAAGGTATAACTATTCGGAATTCGCGCTGCTCTGAAGGTGGCAAAGCCGGGCGTACCCGATGACCGAGAGTTTACCCTCCTCTTTTTCTGCTCACCCTCTTGAATATATAGACATCTCGTCGCTCAGAAACGCCACTCCCATTGGAGTTTAACACGACTTTAACACTTTGACGCATCACCGCTTGGAAAATCTTGTCCATTGAATGAGGTACTGGTTCTCACTACCTCAGAGCTAATTTTTTCTATCTCCCAGCTGGAAAAAACTACCTCTGAGTTTTTTTACTCCGCAAGGCCGGCAGGCGTGGGGAAGATACCAATCTGGATTTTGTTTTCCTTTTGAGACAAATTTCTCCGTATTTGGATCAGACCTCTCCATCTTGGGAGATGAACTCCTCCCTCTTCCCTCTTCTCTGTTCCCCTTCTCGCGCGCGTCACACTACAATAGTCCCTTCTTTTTGCCTTCACTGCCTTCACTTCACTGGTAAATCCTTGAATTTTAGCAACTTGGAAAATTGAGTTCTTGTCGCTTTCGGCTGCCTCTCGCACCCTCGGGTGAAGGCTGGTGAAGGAAAATATAGTCCATTTCCTTCACCCATAAATACTTGTAATCGTGTGTATTAAAGGGCTCGGTGAAGGAGTGAAGGAGAAAAACATGTGCTATTGTAAGGTATGCGCGCGTGAGTATAATAATAGGTACTCAAAAAATCATCATCGCTAAAGTAGATGTTCAGAATTGATGGATATGATAGCGCCCTTTCAAAATGATGTTCTTTCAAAATCGAAGTGCAACAAAGTCAGAAGGGAGAAAAACTTGGCCGAAAACTTCATTTTTCAAAAATAAAGCACTATCTTTGTGCCAATCTATCAATTCAAAGCACATGTACACTGTAGAAGAACTTAATGACCAACTTATAGAACTCGCCTTTTCCGAAGATATCGGTGATGGCGACCATACCACACTTTGCTGCATCCCGGCCGAAGCCGAAGGCAAAAGCCGTTTACTCATCAAAGAAGAGGGCATCTTGGCCGGTGTGCGCATTGCCCGCGAAGTGTTCCGCAAATTCGACCCTACGCTTCAGATGGAAGTTTTCCTTGAAGATGGTGCGCACGTTAAGCCCGGTGATGTGGCTTTCGTGGTGAGCGGAAAGACGCAAAGCCTTCTTCAAACAGAGCGATTGATGCTCAACATCATGCAGCGCATGAGCGGTATTGCCACTATGACGCAACGCTACGTGAAACGACTCGAAGGCACCGGCACCCGCGTGCTCGACACCCGCAAAACCACACCTGGCATGCGTATGTTGGAAAAAGAGGCGGTGAAGATTGGCGGCGGCACCAATCACCGCATCGGCTTGTTTGATATGATTCTCCTCAAAGACAACCATATCGATTTCTGTGGCGGCATCCCCAAAACGCTCGACCGCTGTGCAGCCTACCTCAAAGAAAAGGGGCTGGATTTGAAAATCGAGATTGAATGCCGCACCTTCGACGACATCCGCCAAGTGATGGAACACGGTGGCGCTCACCGCATCATGCTCGACAATTTCTCGGTCGAAGACACCCGAAAGGCGGTGGCTTTGATTGATCACCGTTTTGAAACGGAATCGTCCGGTGGCATCACCTACGACACCCTCCGCGACTATGCCGAATGCGGTGTCGACTTCATCTCGGTCGGTGCGCTCACTCACTCCGTCAAGGGACTTGACATGAGTTTTAAGGCGGTGGATGCATAGACGCAAAGAGAAGAAAGAACTCCCCCTCGCAAGGAGAGCGACCATCCATCTTTTCTCACCTTTTCTCAATAGATTAAGCCATGACAGCAAGTGTGAACTTGGAGAATGATATTGTCATTTATCAAAGCGAAGATGGAAGCACTCAGCTGGATGTAAAGCTGGGCGGCGAAATGGTGTGGTTGAATCGTCAGCAACTTGCCGAATTGTTCGACAGAGATGTAAAGACAATCGGCAAGCACATTGCGAACGCCTTAAAAGAAGAATTAGACGATGACAACTCAACTGTCGCAAAATTTGCGACAGTTCAAACGGAAGGTAAACGTTTAATCACGAGAGAAGTAGAGCACTACAATCTGGACATGATTATCTCTGTGGGATATCGGGTGAAGAGTAAACGTGGTGTAGAGTTTAGGCGCTGGGCCACCAAGGTGCTGAAACAGTATCTCCTCAAAGGCTATGTGGTGCATCAGAACATTCGCAAACAGCAGATTGCCGAACTTCGGCAGTTGGTGCAAGTGGTCGGGCGCACACTTGGACAGCCTCCTCTCCCTACGACCGATGAAAGCCGCGCCCTCTTCGATGTGGTGATTGACTACACTTATGCGCTCGACACCCTCGATGATTACGACTATCAGCGCTTGGTCATCGGTCAAAGTCATCGTCAACCTCATCAACCAAGCCAACTAACCCTCACAACATCTACTTATCCAAAACAAATCTTGATATGAAAAAAATACTGCTTCTTTTGGCGACCTTTGTAGCCATAACCGCTTCGGCCTGCACCAACTTTTTGGTCGGCAAAAAAGCTTCAAAAAACGGCGAATGCTTCATTTCTTACAGCGCTGACTCTTGGGGCATGTATGGACGTTTGGTACACTATCCTGCCGGAACCCACGCCCCCGGAACGATGCGTCGCATCGTCGATGGCGACACGCATCACTACCTCGGCGAAATTCCGGAAGCCCCCGTTACTTACAACGTGATGGGCAACATCAACGAATATCAAGTGGCCATCACTGAAACCACTTTCGGAGGACGCGAAGAGTTGTGGCCTAAGCAAAAGGAAGGCGGTATCGACTACGTTTCGTTGATGTCCCTCGGTTTGCAACGTGCCAAGACCGCACGTGAAGCCATCAAGGTGATGACCGACCTCGTGGCCAAGTATGGTTACTCCTCAGAAGGGGAATCTTTCTCCATTGCCGATCCCAATGAAATTTGGATTATGGAAATGATCGGTAAAGGCGATGCCCAAAAAGGAGCTGTCTGGGTGGCTGTGCGCATTCCCGACGACTGCATCGCGGCACACGCCAATCAAAGTCGCATTCACAAGTTTGACCTCAAAGACAAGCAGAACGTGATGTATGCCAAAGATGTGATTAAGTTTGCACGCGAAAAAGGCTACTTCACCGGTAAAGATGCCGATTTCTCTTTCTCCGCAGCCTACTCCCCCGCCGACTTCGGCAGTCAGCGCTTCTGTGATGCGCGTGCTTGGAGTTTCTTCAATCACTTTGTGGAAGGAATGGACAAATACGTACCCTATGTGGACGGTTATCACATCGGTCAAAGCGAAGAGATGCCTCTCTACTTCAAGCCCAAACATCTGTTGAGTTTGGAAGATGTGATGGAAGCCATGCGCGACCACTATGAAGGCACGCCTTTTGAATTTCACAGCACCTTGGCCGGTGGCGTTTACGGCGCACCCTATCAGCCTTCGCCGCTGATGTGGGAACATAAAGGTAAAAAGTACTTCAACGAGCGCCCCATCTCCACTCAGCAGGCCAGTTATGTGGTGATTGCCCAACTCCGCTCATGGCTACCACGCGAAGTGGGCGGCGTACTTTGGTTTGGCAATGATGATCCCAACATGATTGCTTTCACACCGGTGTACTGCAGTGCCACAGAGGTGCCGGAATGCTATGCCGACAGCACCGGCAACGACCACACATTCACTTGGAAATCGGCCTTCTGGATGCAAAACTGGGTGTCGAACATGGTTTATCCCCGCTATAAGCAGATGTTCCCAACTCTGAAAAAGTGGCGCGATCAAGTTCAAGAATTCTATATCAAGACCCTCCGCACCAGTGATGAACTGGGACAGGAGCGTTTAAAAGCAAATCCTGCCAACGGTGTGGCTTATCTGACCGATCAGACGAAATTCTACGCCGGCCACATGATGAACGTCTGGAAACAACTGGGTGAATACCTCATCATCAAATACAACGACCAGGTGATTAAGGTCGAAACGGAAGATGAAGAGTGGAAACTCACTCCCGACAGCATCTGCGTTCCGACAGAGCGCCCCGGCTATCCCGAAGAATATCGTGAGAAACTCATCAAAGAAACGGGCGACCGCTTCTTGATGCCGGCCAAAAAATAAATTACAATCTTACGGAAAGGTGATTCTGCAACATTGAATCACCTTTCTGCTTTCCCATCGCCTTTAACACGCTATCCCTATGCAGCCAACTACTATACCCGACTTTACGGACGGCGCGCTCATTGCCGCCTTTGGTTTTGATGCCACAGAAATTGCACAAGCTGCCATCGCCCTCGCCGAAGAAGAAATCGGTTTGAAAGATTGGACACCTACCCCACAAGACATTGAAGCATTTCAGCGCGTGTACGAACTCGAAGCGATGAACGAGGAAATGCTCAAAACCGACAATTTCCGCAACCTGCTGGTTTCGCAAGCGGCCGATATGCGTGTGGTGCTGATGCTCATTGCCCATTGTGTGGTGTTGATGCGTCGGGTCAAAGGTACAACTGCGCTCGAAGCCCAACGGCGACTTTCGCTTGAGGCTGCACACATCTATGCTCCATTAGCGCACAAGCTCGGGCTCTACAAACTCAAATCGGAACTCGAAGATTTGTCACTCAAATACTTGGAGCACGATGCTTATTATGCCATCAAAGAAGCCCTCAATGCGACGAAGAAGAGCCGCGATGCCTACATCGAAAACTTCCTCGCGCCCATTCATCAAATGCTGGTTGAAGCGGGGCTGAAATACCACATGAAGGGACGCACGAAGAGCATTCACTCCATTTGGCAGAAGATGAAAAAGCAACGCTGCGGCTTTGAAGGCGTCTATGACCTTTTTGCCATCCGCATCATTCTCGACTCCAAACCATCGAAAGAGGTGGCGGAATGCTGGAAGGTGTTTTCGCTCATCACCAACCAATACGAGAGTAATCTCAAGCGCTTGAGGGATTGGGTGACTGTGCCCAAGTCTAACGGTTATGAGAGTTTGCACGTCACGGTGCTCGGCCCTGAAAACAAATGGGTGGAGGTGCAGATTCGCACAGAGCGTATGGACGAAGTGGCCGAACATGGGTTGGCGGCGCACTGGCGTTACAAAGGTGTGAAAAGCAGTGAGGGCGGTGTGGACAACTGGCTTGCAGGCATTCGGACCGCCCTTGAAGCCGGACGCGACCCACAGGTGGACGAACAGGCCTCTGCCGGTCTGAAAGAAAGTTCGGTCTATGTGTTTACCCCCAAAGGCGATCTCTTCAAACTCCCCGTGGGAAGCACCCTTCTCGACTTTGCCTACCTCATCCACTCCAAAGTGGGCAACCGCTGTGTGGGAGGTATCGTCAATGGAAAGAATGTACCGATGAGGCAGGTGCTGCAAAGCGGTCAAAAGGTGGAAGTGCAAACTTCCAACAACCAGCAGCCGCGTCCCGAATGGCTCAATATCGCGGTGTCGGGACATGCCCGCTCCAAAATCCGCCAAGCGTTGCGCGAAATTCAAAGCCGTGACAGCACGATGGGGCGTGAGATACTGGAGCGCAAACTCAAAAACCGCAAATTGGATTGGGATGAAAGCGCACTGAACCAAGTCATCAAAAAGTTGGGATTTAAGGAGGCGGCCGATTTTTATTCGACCATCGTCGAAGACAAAGCCGACTTCAATAACATTCTCGATCTCTATGTCGAATTTCAAAAACGTGAAGCCGGTGTTGGCGAGCGTGCTGAAATCCGCAGTGCGGAAGAATTTCATTTTCAAGAACGTGCCGACACTCGCCACGCCGATATGGACGATGTGCTGGTGATTGACCGCAACCTCAAAGGCCTTGATTTTCAAATGGCTCACTGCTGCAATCCGGTCTATGGCGATGAAGTGTTTGGCTTTGTGAGCGTTTCGGGCGGCATTAAAATCCACCGCGCCACCTGTCCCAATGCCCACCAAATGCGCAACCGCTTTCCCTACCGTATTGTTCAGGCACGATGGGCAGGAAAAGGCAGCAGCAATTATCCCATCACGCTTCATGTCGTGGGACAAGACGACCTCGGCATCATCAACAACATTACCTCTATCATCTCGAAAGAAGAGCACATCATGCTCCGCAACATCGCCATCGAGAGCAACGACGGCCTTTTCTACGGCACACTCACCGTGCTGGTCAATGACCTCACGCAACTCAGTACGCTGCTCAAAAAACTCCGCACCGTGAAGGGTGTGAAGGCGGTGAGTCGATAAACTCTGTCGTTAGAGCATGATCTTTGCGCACTCCCTCTCTCAGAAGAAAGGACAGGAAAAGACAAACTGAGCACTGTTCTTCTACTTTTGGGGGAGCTTCTCATCTACAATTCGTTTGCAAGAAGTGGGAAATGCGTAAAGAATGTACTATTTTTCAATGTTTACATGACAAAACCTTCAAAAGATTTTGCCATGTTTCTAACTTTAATTATATTTGCAGTAGTAAAATAATACACTAAAAAACATCATAAGTCAAATGGAAAAAGTAAAAAGAGTTTACACCTTCGGTAATGGACAGGCCGAAGGAGATGCTACAATGAGAGAACTCCTCGGCGGAAAAGGTGCCAACCTCGCTGAGATGAATAAGATCGGGGTACCTGTACCTCCGGGTTTCACCATCACCACCGACACCTGCAACGACTACTACCGCATCGGCCAGGAGGGCATCATTGCCGAATTGGAGGCAGAGGTCAATGCCGCCATCGCCAAGACCGAAGAAGCCATGAGCAGCAAATTTGGCGATCCCAAAAATCCGCTCCTCGTCTCCGTACGCTCGGGTGCTCGTGCCTCGATGCCCGGCATGATGGACACCATCCTCAACCTCGGTTTGAACGATGAGGTGGCCAAAGGTTTGGTTGAAAAGACCAACAATCCTCATTTCGTTTACGACTCTTACCGCCGCTTCGTGCAGATGTATGGCGATGTAGTGCTTGGGATGAAGCCCGAAAACAAGGAAGATATCGATCCCTTCGAGGCCATCATCGAAGAAGTGAAAGAAGCCCGCGGGGTGAAGCTCGATCAGGAACTTACGGTCGAAGACCTCAAGGGGCTTGTGGAGCGCTTCAAGAAGGCTATCAAAGAACAAACGGGGCACGACTTCCCCACCAATCCCAAAGAGCAACTTTGGGGGGCTGTGTGTGCAGTGTTCCGCTCCTGGATGAACGACCGCGCCATCCTCTACCGCAAGATGGAAAGCATTCCCGACGAATGGGGTACCGCGGTGAACGTGCAAGCTATGGTGTTCGGCAACATGGGCGAAACTTCTGCCACCGGTGTTTGCTTCAGCCGTGATGCCGGCAATGGTGAAAACCTTTTCAACGGTGAATATCTCGTTAACGCACAAGGTGAAGACGTGGTGGCCGGTATCCGCACGCCTCAACAGATCACCAAAATCGGTTCACAACGCTGGGCAGAACGTGCCGGCATTGAAGAATCCGAACGTGTCGCCAAATATCCCTCGATGGAGGAGGCAATGCCCGAAATTTATGCCGAACTCAACGCGCTGCAACACAAGCTTGAACAGCACTACCACGACATGCAGGACATGGAGTTCACCGTGCAGGAAGGCAAACTTTGGTTCCTCCAAACTCGCAATGGTAAGCGCACCGGTACGGCAATGGTCAAAATCGCTATGGACCTCCTCAGCGAAGGCATGATTGACGAAAAGACGGCCATCAAGCGCTGCGAGCCCAACAAGCTCGACGAACTCCTCCACCCCGTTTTCAACAAGAAGGCATTGGCCACTGCCAAAGAAGTAACCCGCGGTCTGCCTGCCTCTCCCGGTGCGGCTTGCGGTCAGATTGTCTTCCACGCCGACGATGCCGAAAAGTGGCATGCTGATGGCAAGAAGGTGATTATGGTGCGCATTGAGACCACTCCCGAAGACCTCGCCGGCATGGTGGCTGCCGAAGGTATCCTCACCGCACGTGGTGGTATGACCTCGCACGCTGCTGTTGTGGCACGCGGTATGGGTAAGTGCTGCGTTTCCGGTGCCGGTGCTATCGTTATCGACTACAAAGCGCGCACACTCACCATCGATGGAACGGTGCTGAAAGAAGGCGATTTCATCTCGCTCAATGGTACTACGGGTTGCGTCTACGCCGGCGAAATCCTCACCGAGGCGGCCGAACTTAGTGGCGACTTTGCCAAACTCATGGAACTCTGTGCAAAATACACCCGCCTCAACGTCCGTACCAACGCCGACACTCCTCAAGACGCCAAGGTGGCCAAAGATTTCGGGGCAACGGGCATCGGCCTTTGCCGCACGGAGCACATGTTCTTTGAAGCCGAGAAGATTGTGGCTATGCGCGAGATGATTCTCAGCGAGACAGCAGAAGGTCGCGAAAACGCACTCAACAAGATTCTCCCCTATCAGAAGGCCGACTTCCTCGGCATCTTCCGTGCCATGGACGGTCTGCCCGTCAACGTTCGTCTGCTCGATCCCCCTCTCCACGAGTTCGTTCCTCACGACAAGGCAGGACAAGAAGAGATGGCCAAAGCCATGAACGTGACGCCCGAATACATCCGTCAGCGCGTACAGAGCCTTGTGGAGGCCAACCCCATGCTCGGACACCGTGGCTGCCGCTTGGGCAACACCTATCCCGAAATCACCGCCATGCAAACTCGCGCCATCCTCGGTGCAGCTATCGAGTTGAAGCGCGAAGGCCTGAACCCGCAACCCGAGATTATGGTGCCCCTCACCGGTATTCTCTATGAGTTTGAGGCGCAAGAGAAGGTCATCCGCGACACGGCTGCCAAGCTCTTTGCCGAAGAAGGCGTGGAAGTACCCTTCAAAGTCGGCACGATGATTGAAATCCCCCGCGCAGCCCTTACGGCCAACCGCATCGCCACTCGTGCGGAATATTTCTCCTTCGGCACGAACGACCTCACGCAGATGACCTTCGGTTATTCGCGCGATGACATCGCCAGCTTCCTCCCCGTATATCTCGAGAAGAAAATCCTCAAGGTGGATCCTTTCCAAGTACTCGACCAAAATGGTGTAGGTCAGCTCGTCAAGATGGCCGTTGAGAAAGGACGCTCCGTTCGTCCCGAACTCAAATGCGGTATTTGCGGCGAACACGGTGGTGAACCCTCCTCCGTGAAGTTCTGCCACAAGATTGGTCTCAACTACGTGAGCTGCTCGCCCTTCCGCGTGCCCATCGCCCGCCTCGCTGCTGCGCAGGCAGCGGTCGAGGAATAAGGCGTTAAGCCCTCTCTACTAACGAGTCAGGCGGTAAGTCTCTGATAGAGGCTTGCCGCCTAACTCGTTTTATTACGATCAGCGCAATGCAGAATATGCAAAATCGGCCCATCTACGATGTAGTCCAATAAAATGGTGTAAATTCCGATGGCGAGAGGCGTGCCATGCGCAATTTCTCCTGCTCTGAAGGTGGCGAAATTAGATGCACCCGATGGCCGGAACTCTCCACCCTCTTTTCGTATCGTCCCCCTTGAATATATAGACATCTCACCGCTCAAAAAAGCCACTCCACTTGAAGTTTAACACGAATTTAACACTTTGAGGTCTCACAGTGGGAGAAACTTCACTCATTTATCCAGATACTGGCTTTCACTACCTCAGAGCTAATTTTTTCTATCTCCCAGCTGGAAAAAACTACCTCTGAGTTTTTTGCTCCGCAAGGCCGGCAGGCGTGGAGAAGATACCAACCTATATTTCGTTTCTCTTTTGAGACAAAAAATCTCCGTCTTTGGAGCAGACCTCTTAACCTTGGGAGATGAGCTCCTCCCTCTCCTCTGTTCCCCTCCTCGCGCGCGTCACACTACAATAGTCCCCTCTTTTTGCCTTCACTGCCTTCACCTCGCTGGTAAATCCTTGAATTTTAGTAGCTTGCGAAATCGGGTTCTTGCTGCTTCCGCTTGCCTATCGCTCCCTCGGGTGAAGGCAGGTGAAGGAAAAAACTATCCATTGCCTTCACCCATAAATGCTTGTAATCTTGCACTTTAATGACCTCGGTGAAGGAGTGAAGGCAAAAAGTGCGTGCTATTGTAGGGTATACGCGCGCGTGAATAAGCCTTGTTGAACCTGATGTTTGTATGAAGTTGCGGCAACCACACAATTCGCATCGCGATGCGGCAGTCTGTCTGTGAGATATTTCCTTTAAGTCGGTGATTAAAATGATTCGTAGTTAAGTAGGTTTTCAAAATGAATGCTGCTTATCTTGAATGTCTGTCCGAATTCAACGAAGAGAAGTGGGTTAGTATATGACCTTTTCACTAAAAGTGATGATATTTGGGCGGTGGTTTTGTGCAGGAAGAAGGGTCGTATCACCAAATGTGGGTATTTCCCGTCTCTGAAGAAATGCGTAAATTTGCCAACTATCTATTTACTTCTTCAGAATGAAACTATCCGACTTAAAGAATAATGAAACTGGTTTTGTGGTGACGCCCGAAGGCAGCCCCTCCTTTCGTCTGCGACTTGAAGAACTGGGATTTGTGCCGGGACAGGAGGTGACCCGCCTTTATGCTTCGCCCATGGGGACACCCATCGTCTTCTCCATGCTGGGGCAACGTGTGGCGCTGCGCAAGGCCGAAGCCGACCACATCGCCATCAGTACCGAACGACCGATTGAAAACTATGCCGACGAACAGCGGGTGGCAAAATCCAACGTTGCTGCCCCACCGACAGCGGAAGCTGTAGCGCCCGAGGGCGACAACTGCGGGGGATGCCCCGGATGCGGACCGCGCAAAAAGTTAGGTCCGAAGGGAGATGGCACCCTGACCATCGCCCTTGTGGGCAATCCTAACTGTGGAAAAACCACCGTGTTTAATGCCGCTTCCGGCGGTCACGAACGCACGGGCAACTATGCCGGCGTCACGGTGGCGAGCGTGGTGGGAGAGACCACCTTTGAGGGGCGCACCCTGCGATTTGTCGACCTTCCCGGCACTTACAGTCTCCACGCCTATTCGCCCGAAGAAGCCTACGTGATGAGCGAACTCCGCAAGGGAGAAATCGATGTCGTGCTCAATGTGCTCGATGTCAACAATCTGGAGCGTAACCTGCTGCTCACCCTCCAACTGCGCGACATGGGGGTGCCGATGGTGGGAGTGCTCAACATGTACGACGAATTTGAAGAGAGCGGTTCGACGCTCGACATTGAGCGCTTGGAGGGCCACATGGGGATGCCCTTTGTGCCTTGTGTGGCGAGCCGTCGGCGCGGGGTCGATGAGGCTATCCGGCAGGCAGTGCGTCTGGCCGATGAGTGTCATGCAGCGGCGGAGAGCGATGAGGTGTGCCACACGCGCCATCAGCGCACGACCGACCCCCACAGCACGGCCGACCCTCACGCGCTGGTTCACCACTATCTGTCGGACATCTACCACCTCAACGAAGGGCGTGCCGTGCGCCTCACCGCACGGGTCGACCGATGGTTGGCCGGTAGTTGGCTCTCATTTTTGGCCTTTTTCGCCATCATCTGGCTGGTGTTCTATGCCACGTTCACCCTCGGTCAATATCCGATGGACTGGATGGATGCCGGTGTGGCGTGGGTGGGCGAGCAAGTGGCCCGCTATCTGCCCGACACTTGGTGGCGTGACCTGATCACGTCCGGCGTCATCGGCGGCGTTGGGTCCGTCATCGTGTTCCTGCCCAATATCCTCATCCTCTATTTCTTTATCTCCATTTTAGAGGACAGTGGCTACTTGGCACGTGCCGCGCTCCTGTTCGACCCTCTGTTGCAGCGGGTCGGTCTGCATGGCAAATCGTTCTTCCCGATGCTCACCGGTTTTGGGTGCAATGTGCCGGCGGTGATGGCCACCCGCACCATCGAGAGCCGAAAGAGTCGTCTCATCACGATGATCACACTGCCCTTCATGTCTTGCTCGGCACGCCTGCCGGTCTACACGATTTTCACGGCCGCTTTCTTCCCGCGCTATGCCACATGGGTCATGTTTGCACTCTATTTCGGTGGTATCCTCACCGCTTTTGCATCGGCCTGGCTCATCAGTCGCGGCTATCACCGCCGCGAAGAAAACCACTTCGTGATGGAGATACCCCCCTATCGCCGCCCTGTCGCTTCAAGCGTGATGACCCATACTTGGGAAAAGGGACGTCAATATCTGCGCAAGATGGCAGGGCTCATCCTGGTGGCCTCGATTGCCGTGTGGACCTTGGGTTACTTCCCGCGTGCCGAAGGCGAGGTGACGCCCGCCGAGCAGCAGGAACAATCCTACTTGGGTCGTGCCGGCCACTTCATCAGTCCTGTCATTGCACCGCTGGGCTTTGACTGGCGCATGGGTGTGGGGTTGCTTTCAGGCGCTATGGCCAAAGAACTGATGGTGTCTACGCTCGGTGTGCTCTACGATATTGATGAGGACACGGCAGCGGCCGCAGGCACAGGTGATGATGCGGCGGCCGACACTGCCCTCACCACCGCCTTGCGGGCTTCGACTTCCCCCGCTTCGGGCCTCTCCTATTTGGTCTTTGCCTTGCTCTACATCCCCTGTCTGGCCACGATTGTGGCGATCAAAGGTGAGAGTGGTCGCTGGCGCTACGCCCTCTTTGCCGGATTGTATTCCACGGCCTTGGCTTATGTCGCGGCGTTCCTTGCCTTTACGCTCGCATCGCTCTGACGAGTGCGTTCGCAGCCGACTGAATACCGAGGATTTACCTCCCCAAATGCTTTTCTTTCTGAAAAAATACCGCCATCTTCTTTTCTCGTTGAGCAAAAGCACGGGCTAAATACAAAAAAAATCACATTCTGCAAACTTTTTGTAAGATTTAGTTTGCATTTCTGAAATAAAGGTTGTACATTTGCACTCGTAAACTCCGGTGAATCGCGTTTTCCGAATGCACTATTGTCCACGAATCTAATTCTCAATCCTATCACCCACTTTTAGTTATGGAGACCTTTTTTCAAACCCATGCCTACCTCATTGAGCATACCAGCGCCCCTGTGCGTAGAGCTCTGATGGACACCATCGATTGGAGCTATCGACTGATTGGTATTCGTGGTCCCAGAGGAGTGGGACGCACTGCCTTTCTGCTCACCTATGCCAAAGAGAATTTTGACTCGCGCTTGCGTCAATGTCTCTATGTGAACATGAACTCGTTCTACTTCCAGGGACGTAAGTTGGTGGACTTTGCGGGCGATTTCATCAAAGCTGGTGGACAAGTGCTCCTCATCGACCAGGCCTTCAAGCTCCCCAATTGGAGAGAACAGCTCATCGAATGCTATGAACGCTTCCCTTACCTTCGCATCGTCTATTCGACCACTTCAGTGCGTGGTGGAGAGAACGACCACACCGAGCTCAACTCTATCGCACGCCAGTATTGGCTGCACGGCTTCTCGTTCCGTGAGTTCATCAATCTCCAGACGGGCGAAAACTTCCGAGCCTATACGCTGAAAGAACTGCTCGAAGACCACAAAGGCATCCTCAAAAGTATTCTGCCCAAGGTGCGCCCCTGGGAGTATTTTCAGCAGTATCTCCATCACGGCTACTATCCCTTCTTCCTCGAAAATCGGAATTTCACCGAAAACCTCTTGCGCGCCATGAACACGATGATTGAGGTGGACATCCTCTTCATCAAGCAGATTGAACTCAAATATCTGGAGCGCATCAAGAAACTCCTCTACCTCCTCGCCGTCAGCGACTCTCCGTCGCCCAACGTGAGCCGCTTGGCCGAGGAAATCGGCACTTCGCGAGCCACGGTGATGAACTATCTCAAATACCTCGAAGAGGCACGTTTGGTCAACCTTATTTATAAGGAGGGAGAAAGCTTTCCCAAAAAACCGGCAGCCGTGCTTCTGCACAACCCCAACCTCATCTACTCCATCTACTCGCCCGAGATTTCGGAGCAACAGATCATGGAGACTTTCTTCGTCAACTCCCTTTGGCGTCACCACACGGTCAATCGCGGAAAACGCGACACCCTCTATCGCATCAACAGCAACACCGATATCTGTGTGTGCGACCGCTCGAAGCGTGTGAAGAGCGACCCTTACACCGTGCTCGCGCGCTACAACACGGAAGTGGGACGTGGCGACAACGAAATCCCACTTTGGCTCTTCGGTTTCCTCTACTAAACACCGCAGAGGGGACTTCTCAAAGACGCTCCTCAAAGAAATAAAGACACGACCTCAAAGGTGCAGATTGCGCCTTTGAGATCGTTTCTTTTGTGCCATCGGCCGAGATTAAGTAGGTGCTCAGAATTAATCGTAGCTATCTTAGTCGTAAGCAATTCCCTGGTTTGATACCATGTTTGTTTCAATTAATTTTGGATACCTACTTGTCGGGATCTGCGGCGCACTTTCCATCCCGTCCAGAGGATGAGCAGGCAGAGGATGCCCGCCAGGAAAATATAGAATAGGCTGGGCTCGATGAGGAATGTGTAGAGGCGGCCGTTGTGCAACTCTAAGGCCACATTCCAAAGCGACATGGGCAGATGGCGCATGGACTCCGGCTGCTTCAAGCGGTCGGTGCCGCCGTAGTGGCTCACCACGATAGGGCGGGGCGTGCCGTCGACGTTGCGAAAATCGCTGCTGAACCCGCCCACAGCCAGTTGGCCGAAAGGCATGCGAGAGGGACGAACGACGGGTTCGCCGGTCATGTAGTCGGCCGAGGCGTTCATCTGGCGCTGCCAGCGATAGAAACCATTGAACGAGCCTATCAGCCAATGGCCATCGGATTCCCGCTCAAAGACGTTGAGGCCCATCACGCTCACAGGAGGCGTATTGTCGATGGGCACCGGGAGTTCGTGAAAGTCCTTGAAAGCATAAAATCCCGACGACGTTGAGAGTAGCCAATCACCCATTTGGTCGTCGTAGCGCAACATGCGCAGGCGGTCGTGCCATGGGTTGTCGCTGTCGAGCGTCGAAAAGGGTATCGGAGGTGTGGAGAGGTTGACCAGCGCCAAGAGTAAAGGCGGTCGCAAACTCCATCCGGTCAGTACGACAAAGAGGAGAATCACGATGGTCTTTCGCCCTATCCAGTCGTGAAAGCGCAGGTTTTGCCCGAAAAGGCGTGCCACAAAGCGACGACGCGAAGAGGTGCGTAGGCGTTTGAGCCAATGAGGAAAGAGGAAGTGAAGCACTCCCGTGAAACTCAGGACAATGAGCAAAACGGCGACGGCATCCATAAATAGCTGTCCCGGCAGGCCGAAGATGGCACCGCTGTGGAGGTGCCACACCGTGCGGAAGAGGCTGATCCGCCCATCATCGTCGATGGCTTTGGGCAGCGTGATGCGCTCAAACCGACGGTAGGGCGGGCGTGCCACGTAGAGGAAGGAGCGTCCCACCACGACCAAACTGTCGCCTCGGAGGGTGAGGTCGGAATAGCGCTCATCGCCCGCGGGAAGGACCACGGATTGCCACGCATCGTGTGGAGCAGAGCGTCGATACAGCCCAAACTGTCCCATGGCCCACAGTTGCCCATCGCCGGTTTGCGCCAAAGCACGGATGTTGCGATGGTCGATGCCGTGAGGCAGACCGACATTGGCATCCGCCACCTTCTGCCCCAACGTGTCGGCGCTCCAAATCCCGGAATTTCCGTAGATGAACACACTGTCGCCTACGCGCAGCGTGCCGCGCAGCAGACCTTGATTCCAATCTTTATAGCGAAATAGCTCCGGAAGGTAGCGGCGTGAAAGGCCTAAGTCGGAAAATGCGTTGCGATGATTGAGCACAATGCCCGACACGCAGAAAGCGATGAGGAAGGCACAAAAGCCCAAGCCTATCCACTTGTGGAGGCGACGGAATGTTTTCGGTTTCATAAAGATGTATTTGCGAAGAACTCTCGTTTCATTGTTTTACGGACTGGTGTTGATAGACAGGCGTTTTCTTGCGACGGCCTGATTCAAAACTCATCCTTCGTTGGAGCATACTCATTTGGTTCAACGAAAAAGTTCGTTTCTCCAAAGGAAATCTATAAACCAAGGTTTGGTTTATATAATTCAAGCTTTGGTTTATATAATTCAAAGTTTGGTTTATAGATTGCGCCTTACTTAGAGAAGTTTTTCCGTTTCAAAAAATGTTTGTTTACTTACTCTTTTGTTTTATTCAAGGGGGAGAAGAGAGTGCAAAGATACGAAAAAAAGCGCATTCTTCCACGTCTCTTCCTCTCTCTCGGTCAATCTCCTGAAGATAAGGTCGATTTCCTGCCTTTGCGAGAGTGGATTTTTTTCGTGATGGGCAGCGTATTTTGTTTTGTGTGTCTTTTTTGTCCATGTTTTTGTGGCGGGTCGCTCGCCTTATTTCCCAAAAATATGCGTACCTTTGCGCCGCTTCTGGCTTTTCTGCTCGGGGGGCATATCTTGTGCGGCATGTTACACAATATATTACGCGACCCATTTTGAGCCAAAACCAGTAAGCGGAAGAAGGCGTTTGAGGACGCAGTTCTTCTAAAAGTCTCATTGGTCGTCAAAACCGGTGGTTTCATCGATAATATTTTTACACTTCAAAAACATTCTCTATTTTTGTAACATCAAACAACAGCATGAAGAAAATCCTTATCGCTGTCGCCGTCATCACGGTAAGCCTCACACTTCATTCGTGTGGAACAGCAGGTTCGGCACTGACCGACTCTCTCTTCCAAGGAGGAAACGGAAAGCAAAACCAAACCACACAAACGCTCGTCAATTCAGGAGCAGGCATTTTGGACAATGTCCTTTCGGGATTGTTCCGTAGCAGCCCGCTCACTCAAAGAGAACTCATCGGCACTTGGAGCTACACCGGTAGCGATGCCGTGTTTGAGAGCGAAAACCTCTTGGCGCAAGCCGGAGGAACTGTCATTGCCTCGCAGATTGAAAGCAAAGTGGACACCCAGTTGGCCAAGTACGGCATCAAGAAGGACGTCACTCGCTTCACCTTCAATCGTGACAACACTTTCACCGTCTCTATGGGCGGACGAAAGTTTGGAGGGACGTATAAGTTCGATGAAAAGAACCGCACACTCACCCTTTCCACGATGATGGGCCTCATGACGCTCTCGCCCAAAGTGGCGCGCACTGCCGGTGGCATCTCCGTCCTCTTCGAAGCCGACAAACTGCTCACGTTGGCAGGCGGCATCTCCTCTCTCTTAGGTCAATCCAGCACGCAGATGAGCATGCTTTCGAGCATCATCAGCAACTATTCTGGTTTGCACATCGGCCTCCAAATGAAGAGAGTATAATATCTTTTGAAGCATTTCTCGTATTTATAGTTTCTTGAACGGATCTGTGTACAGTGGTACATAGGCCGTTCTTTTTTTATGGCCGATCTGATGAGTGGGCTTTATTGCAGGAGAAAGCCCCAAGGGAATAAACTCAGGATATAATACTAAAATAATTTGCATAACATTTGGGGGTTAAAAACTTTCTTTGTACTTTTGCTCTGAAAATGCTTACCGCGCCTAACAAAATAGCAATAAAAACCGCATAATTCACTTTCCCTGCATATAAATCAGTCAGGGGCCCAAAAACAAATATAACATACTATGATTAAGCCTATGCTATCTGTAAGAGCGATGCTCTTGATTGCAATGCTGACCGGTGGGGCAAGCAGCCTTGTCCCCACAACGCTGCATGCTGCTTCTTCGATTGTGCAACAGAAAGCCGTCCTTAAAGGACGGGTGCTCGACGCCACAGGTGAGCCTGCAGTCGGGGCTTCCGTCATCGTTGTCGGTGCGGGTACCGGAGCGACTGCTGAACTCAATGGCTCATTCACAATTAAGAATGTGGCGCCCGGCGCTACCATCAAAGTTTCGCTCATCGGCTACAAATCGCAAACGCTGAAGTGGGACGGAACGTCTGAACTCAACATCACCCTTGAAGAAGAAACCGCCAACCTCAACGAGGTGGTGGTGACGGCCATGGGTATCACTCGTAAAGCCAGTTCGCTCACTTACTCTACCCAACAGCTCCGCGCCGACGAGTTGATGAAGGTGCAAGATCCTAACCTCATCAATGGTATCGAAGGTAAAATCTCGGGTGTGACCATCACGCCTTCTGCCGGTGGTGCCGGTGGTGCATCGAAAATCACGCTGCGTGGTAACAAATCTATTCAGGGTAACAATGCTCCCCTCATCGTAGTGGATGGTGTGCCCATGACCAACAACGTGCGCGGACAGGCCAGCGATGTCTTTAATCTCACTTATTCGAGTGTTACGGAAGGCAGCGACCCTCTCTCCATGATCAACCCTGACGACATCGAATCGATGAACGTGCTGAAGGGCGCCAATGCCGCAGCGCTCTATGGTTCGGCAGCTGCCAATGGTGTGGTGATGATTACGACCAAAAAAGGTAAGGAAGGCAAACTCGATGTGAATGTCACCTCCAACATCACTTTCGAAAGCCCACTGCTCACCCCCAAGGTGCAAAACCTCTATGGAGCTGAAGTCACGGCAAGCGGTCTGACGCTCGGCAGCTGGGGCGACAAGATGCCCGGTGGTGGCGCTTATACGGCTACGGTGAACGCTGCACCTACCATTGGCGGCACACGCGAAGTGCACCTGCGCAACTCTGCCAATGACGATATCAACAACTTCTTCCGTACAGGCGTGACAGCCAACAACTCAGTTTCTCTCTCTGGTGGTACGGAGAAAATCAAGACTTATTTCTCGTTTGCCAACTCGCACTCCAATGGTATGTTGGAGAGCAACAATTACAATCGTAACACACTTTCTTTCCGTCAAAGTTACAACTTCTGGAAGCGAGTAAACATAGACGTCAATGCCAACTACGTGCAGACGAAAACCAACAACCGCATAGGTGGTGGTACGGTGGGCAATCCCCTCTACGACCTCTACACGATGCCTCGCAACGTAGACCTCGGCTACTATCGCAACCACCTTTCGACAGCAGGTAAGTGGCAGTCGGCCGAACGTTCTTACTTTATGGCTGACCCAGTGACCGGTGCCTATAAAGAGGTGAGTGGGCGCGCTCAACTTGCCGGACCGCTCCAAGAATGGGCATTCCAAACGGCGGAAAAGAACAACCCCTATTGGCTGCTCAATCAGAACCGCAGTGTCGCACGTGACGACCGCTTCTATGGCAGTTTGCAAGGACGTGTGGATATCTACGACGGTTTGGCTTTCCAAGCGCGTGTGAGCATTGACCATTCTAAGTACAATGGTGAGGGCAAGACTTACGCCTCTACCTGGGGACCTCAGGCGATGAACGACTATGGAACCTACTACTTGGCCAACAGCCGCACCAACGAAATCTATACCGACTACCTCCTTTCTTACAACAAGCAAATCCAAGATTGGAGTCTTTCGGCAACAGCCGGATGGGTGGGGCACATCATCAAGGGAACGGACGTGAGCACCTACACGAACGCCACATATGACACCTCTCAGGGCTACTTGCTGAAAGAACTGCCCACTGTCATCAACCGCTTTGACCCCTCTTCGGGTGGTGCCGGCGTAACGAGCAAGAACATCTCGAGCAACTGGGACAAAGCAGCCCTCTTCACCGCACAAGTAGGTTGGCGCGATATGGTCTATGTAGACGGTTCCTATCGTCGTGACTGGTATCGCACCTTCCGCCAATTCTCTGCCCTCGGTACGCCCGACAACTATGGCTACTTTGGCTTCGGTGCCAACGCCATCCTTTCAAGCCTTCTCAATTGGAAGGACGAATATGTGAAGTATCGTGTCAGCTACTCCGAGGTGGGTAACTCCATTCCTAACGTCCTCTTCAATGCTGTGCGTATCGACCCCCGTACCGGTGCTGCCAGCGTACTGGGTTACAACAACTTCTGGCCCATTCCAGAGAAGACGCGTTCTTTCGAAACGGGGGTTGAAACTCAGTTCTTCAACAATCGCCTGAACATCGACCTGACCTACTACAACGCAGCGATGCACAACTCTTACCTCACGATCGCCGCTTCCAATGGTAAGTCGCAACCGGTGAATAGTGGTGTCATCCGCAACCAAGGTATCGAAGCTACGGTGGGATACGACTGGAACAACATCATCCCCGGCCTTCGCTGGAAAACGAGTGTAAACTTCTCTTACAACCACAACCGTATCGAGAAGACCTATGTGGAAGATGGCCGCAACAAGGAAATGGCCATCACAGTGGCCGGTGGTAAGGTGCAGGTGAATTATAAAGTGGGCCGTCCTTATGGCGAAATGTATGTCAACGACTACACTCGCTGGCGCGATGACGTTTACCGTGATGCCAACGGCAAGCTCAATTCCGATGGCAATGGTACGCTTGTCCACAAGGCTGGTGACATCTACATCAACGACCAAGGTCAGCCTTCATTCGATGGTAAGAAGCGCTATGTCAACTCTGCAGGCAATGTGCGTGTCGACAAAGGCGGTGAACGTTTTGGGCTGAATGTAGGTAATATGAACTCCAACGTACAGCTCTCTTGGAGCAATACATTCTCCTACAAGAATTTCTCGCTCTACTTTCTCATCAATGGTCGCATTGGCGGAAAAGTGGTATCGCTCACCGAAGGTTATCTCGACCGTTTGGGAGTGTCGAAGCGCACAGGAGATGCTCGTCGTCATGCTGAAGCCACCGGTCTCAAAGCTGCTGATGGCTCATGGGGACTTTCGATCAACGAAGGTCGCGACATCGTGAATGGTCGTAAGTACTACGAAGCCGTGGGTAGCAGTAGCGCCATCGACTACATCTATAACGCCACCAACTTCCGTCTTCGTGAACTTTCTTTGGGCTACACTTGGCGCAACCTCTTGGGCGAAGGTAAGAATGTGAGCGTATCGGCCATCGGACGCAACCTCTTCTTCTTCTACAAGGATGCTCCCGTCGATCCCGACATTTCTCTCTCTACTGCCAACGGCTTGGGCGGTTTCGAAATCTTCAACCTCCCCTCTGCCCGCTCCTTTGGTGTGAATGTCAAGCTCAATTTCTAATCCTAATATCGCAACATTATCATGAACAAGAATATCTATGCCATTGGTCTTTTGGCGTGCGCCACTCTTGGCGTGCAGTCATGTATGGACTATGATGATCCTCTCGACTCGATGCAAGTGAACGATCGTACCATCGACAATACGGTCTATGTGGGCAATGTCGATGTCATCGACTACCACAAGCAGGTGAGCAAAGAGGGATTCGCCAAAGCACGCGAAGTGCTCGAAAAAGATGTTTATCCTCAGAGCAAAACCGCTCAATGCTTATTGCGTGGAGGAAAGACTGAAAATTGGGGCTTAGTGCCTTCCAGCCCTCACAACTATCAGTTCTTCTATACGCTCGGTCCGGATGCCTATGCAGGCTATCTCGTTGTCCCTCACAACTTCGGTGGTCGTCTCACTTCCAGTTATCGTGTATCCGACGACTTCAATGGTGGGCCTTTCGGAGCTTACACAGGGGCTAAGAATGCGTTGATGCCCATTCTGCACCATCCCATGTCGGACAGCATCCCTGAAATGAAAGCCATCAACCTGCTCTACTATTGCATTGGTGCACAAGAACGTGCAGACATGGCAGGTCCGTTCACTTACCTTGAAGATAAGCAGAACTCGCAAAATCCGAAAGTCTACAACGACTTGAAGACCATCTACCATGGCATCGTGCAAAACATTGATACCATCGTGGCTACACTCAAAGCCTATGACAAACGCCCCGATTGGTACAAAGAAGGTATCACCGACCTTTGCATGACCTACAATGAAAGCAATCTCGACAGCGAACGTGGTTTTGAAGGTATGCGCAGCTACATTGCTTTGGCCAACTCGCTCAAACTACGTATGGCGATGCACATCGTGAAAGTAGAGCCCGAAACGGCAAAGAAATGGGCAGAAGAGGCTGTGAAGAGTGGTGTGATAGAGAGTGTCAATGATCAACACGGTATCTTTGTCAAGAAGATGGGCGGTAAGCACGCCTTGGCCGAAATTATGGTCAACTGGGACGACTCTCGCCTGAGCGCCTCCTTGGAATCTCTCCTCATGAGCCTCGATCATCCCACCACCCACTACTTGTGGAAAAACAATAGTGGCGAAATCACGAATAGCAAGAAAGAAGTGACGCCCGACAATGATCGCATTGTGGGTATTCGCGTAGGTACGTTCGTGGGCGAAGGCAAGAAATCATCGGGCAACCAGTATGGACGCTACTCCTCCTTTGCGTTCGATGTGATGCAGAATGCTCCTCTCTACTACGTGAAGTACGCCGAAGTCTGCTTCTTGCGTGCCGAAGGTGCTTTGCGCGGTTGGAACATGGGCGGCACTGCCGAACATTTCTACAATGAAGGTGTCCGCCACGCTTACGTGGAAGATCCCTCTCTCATCGGCAGCAGCCCCTATAGCAAGCTCATCGAAGACTATCTCAAGAAAGAAACTCCTACGGCTTACGTCCAAAAAGACCCCATGGGTGGTGAAGACTGGCCTTCGGTGACGAAAGTAGGTGTGAAGTGGAATGATGGTGATACGCCTGAAGTGAAACTCGAAAAGATCATGACTCAGAAGTATATTGCTCTCTTCCCCCTCTCCACAGAAGCTTGGACGGAACTTCGTCGCACGGGCTATCCCAAGCTTTTCCCTGTGCTCAATGCCGATGATGGTGATGGTTCGCTCCAATATGGCGACCTTATCCGTCGCATTCCTTGGAATGCCACCGACCCCATCACCAAGGGCAACATCGAGGCTACGGGTCTCAATGCCTTAGGTGGTGAAGACCTCCAGTCCACTCGCTTGTGGTGGGACGTCAATGCCCCTAATTTCTAATCGAAACCTTTAACGGAGAGGCTTTTGCATAGTTGCAATCGGCTCTGTGCAGAAGCCTCTCTTTCTTTTATCACTACAACTAACCAACTTTGTTGAATACTTAAACATCAACATGCTATGAGAAAAGCAACTCTACTCATCTCATCCGTATTGGCTATGATGGCCATGAATGGTCGTGCTCAACACCTCAAAGATGGCTACATCACGTGGGGCTACAGCAGCGAAAAATTTGGTCAAGAACTCACCAAATGGACGCCCGGTAGCCAAATCTCAGAAGACGACAACTTCTTCATCTCTCGCGTGAAGCCGCGCAAGCACTTCCGCAACAATGCCACACAGGTGCGTTTGGGCATCGATCCCACCATTGACAAGCGTCTTGTGGCTTGGGTTCCGGTAAATGACCCTCAGACCAACGCTCTGCCCAATGGCATTTTCGACAGCGAAGTCTTTTCCATGTGGAACTACGTTGACCACTGGGGCAACTGGTCTGCACCACTCGGCCGCGTTCCTGCTGCCTTCTTGGATGCAGCCCACAAGAATGGTGTGGCAGTCACTTCTGTCGCCGGCATCCCTTATGGTTCTTTGGCCTATTCTTGGAAGGAATGTTTGGAAAAGATGAGCAAGGCTGGTGCAGACAAAGCTGCTCAGTTCCTCAACTATTACGGTGTAGATGGCTTTGGCTACAACTCTGAATATGGCGGTGGCTATGCTCCTACTAAGGCTATTCGTGAGTTCCACGTTGCCCTGAATGAAAAAATGAAGGACAAGAACCCCATCTTTGAAAACATGTGGTACGATGGCACGAATGACCAGGGCTCTATCATGTTTGACAACGGGCTTGGTACACACAACGACGACAACTTCGGTAAAGATGGCAAGCCTGCAGCATCTCTCTTCTTTAACTACAACTGGAGTAAAACATGGCTCTTGGATAACTCCGTAAAATACGCCAAGAGCATCAATCGTGATCCTCTCTATCTTTATGCAGGTGTAAATATGCAGGGAGGTGAGCCGAAGAATGGTATCAACTGGACGCTGCTTAAAGATTATCCCATCTCTATCGGTCTTTGGGGAGCGCACACTCAGAATATGTTCTGGGAGAGCCGTGGTGAAAAGGGATCAACTCCCGACATCAAGCAACGCACGTATATGCTGCGCACCGAACGCTGGTTCACCGGCGGTACGCGCAACCCGGCCAATAACCCCGCGATGAAGAACTCGCTCCAGTACAATGCCGACAACTTCGACTTCCCCGGTATGTCGAGCATGATGTCTGCACGTTCCACATTGTCTTGGGATTTGGCTGAAGAACCTTTCATCACCTATTTCAACTTGGGTAATGGTAAGTACTTCAACTGGATGGGTAAGCAGCAGAACAATCGCGAATGGTACAACATTGGTGTGCAAGACTACCTGCCCACTTGGCGCTGGTGGTTTGCCAACAAGGTACTCGGTCGTGAAAGCAGCGATGTGGTGGCCAATGGACTGAACGCAGAATTCTCTTGGGATGAAGCCTATATGGGTGGTTCCAGCTTGCGCATCAATGGTACTTCTGCCAATGAGTATCTGCACCTCTTCAAAACTCAATATGCCCTTGCCACAGGCGATGTGATTACACTGCGCTACAAGGTGAAGAGTGGTAAGGCAGATGTACGCCTGGCTCTCACAGCCGAAGGCGCGGAAGGCACCGTAATTAACGAAAGCGACTTCAATGTGCTCACAACGACTCACGAAGCCGATGAGGATGTCTGGGTAGAAAAGAAGTTCACCCTTACCGACGCTTTCAATGGTAAGAAGTTGGCACTTGTTGCGCTTCACCTCGAGAATGCCGACAACCTCGACTTCTACTTGGGTGAATTCTCTCTCTCTCGTCCTTCTGTGGCTGTAGCTACTCCCAACGCTCCTGAAATCACTTCTTCTAAGCTGCTTGCTTTCAGTCGTAGTGGTGTCGATGCGAAGCTCATCTTCAATATGCAGAACAACAAAGCTGCCGGTGAACCTTGCTACAATAGCGATGTGAAGACCTCTATGTTCAAGATCTATGCTCAACAAGAAGGTAAGGCTCCCGTACTGATGGGCGTAACCACTTCTTGGGCTGCAATGTACTACAACATTCCTCTTGAACTGACCGAAACAAAAGCCAAAGTTAAACTGGGTGTTTCGGCGCTCTCACTCGACCATAAGACAGAATCGGCCATTACTTGGACAGAGTTCCTCGAAGCGACCGACTACGCTTATAGCGACGATATACAAATCAACAAAAAGACCATCAAGCCCAACGAAGCTTTCGAAATGAGCTACATTGATCCTCTCCATGAAGACGGAACTTGGAAACTGCTTGATGCCAATGGCGCTGTGGTCTTCACCGGAACGGGCAATAAGGTTCAAGTGCCTGGTTTAGCCAATGTGGGTAGCTACACGCTCCAGCTGGTAGGTAACGAAGAAACCTCTACAGGCCGTAAGGAAACCACTCGTGAATTTGCCTCCTTCGTTCAGATCTCCGGCAAGGAAGTGGGTGCTCTCCCCGAAATCAAGACGCTCACCGCCAACGGTGAAACCTCCAACATCGAGATTAAAGTCAATGAAGCTGCTCAGTTTGCCTACACCGGCCGCGAAGCCGATGGTTCCGGCTCTCAAGGTGTAGAACTCAAAGAAGAACGCTTCGGTGTTCCTGCTGCCGATATCAACGTGGTAGGCAATAAGAGTTTCGGTGTGGCCTACTGGCTCAAGATCAACAAGCTTTCCGCAGGATCCACGCAACTTCTCAGCGTAGCCAGCAAGAAGGATGGATGGCCCAAGACTGACTGGGGCTGGATTTGGACCTCTCTCAACCAAGATGGTACAATCGGTAGTTACACGTTCCGTGGCACTGATGCGACCAATAATAAGGAGTTGCAATACACCTTTGGTAATACCAAACTCCCCGTAGGCAACTGGGTGCACCTCGCTTACAACTTCGAGTATGACGCCAGTGGTGCTTTCCGTTCCGACTTCTATGTCAATGGTATCAAACAAGAAGTAACGAAATGGAAGCATGGTGGCGCGGAAAAGACTACCCCCGTTGGTTTCGAATCTGATGTCTACGCGATTACGAATGGCATGGTACTTGCCGCAGGTGGTACAGCCCACGGCCGTGCAGGTATTGATGGTGTCATCGACAACTTCCAAGTTTGGAACAGGGCTATTACCAATGCCGATGTTCAAACTTCGATGAAGACCCTCAAGAAGGAAGCGCTCCCCGAAGGTCTCGCTGCACTCTGGACATTTGAGGATAAGGCTGCTGATAAGAAGTTCAAATCTGTTGGTACCCTCACGGTTGATGCAGGTTTGCATAACTACGTAGCTTCCGGTGGCGAAGGTCAGGGCAACATCAACTGGGTAGAACCTACCTATACTTCCGGATGTCCCTTCATTGCAGGTACTGCCTTCCCCGTAACAACCACTGCCAGCTGGACAGCGAAGAAAGCCACCATTACCGATGCCACGGGCAATGACCAAGCCGGTTCTGCTAAGATTGCCTTTGCCAAGGATGGCACTTACGATGTAACCCTCACGCTCTCCAATGCTTTGGGTAGCGACAGTAAGACATTCTCCGTGGTCAAAGTCGGCACAGGTATCAGCGGTATCGAAACTGCTCAGATGGGTGATTTCAAGGCCGTAACTGTTGGCGAAAATGTTTTGGTTGAGTTTGAACAAGCCGGCCGCTACAACATCTCGCTCTACAATGTTGCCGGACAGATGGTGGCCCAAAAGGCAGCCAACATTGCCCAGGGTAACAATGTCAGCCTCCGTCTCGGCACTCCGGGCACTTATCTCCTCCGCGTTGAACGTGATGGCAAACTGGTGCGCACCGTTAAGCTCATCAAGCACTAATCTCCTCACCGCATTCGCGTGCTAACAAAGACCGCCCCACTTCGGCAGAAGTGGGGCGGTTGCTTTTTTACCGGTGAGACTTCAGGCATTGCTGGAGATTTCCGAAAGGTGAGCGGAAAAGAAAAACGTGCTAAAACCTTGTTTTAGCACGTTCACTCATTTGAGAGCGGAAAACGAGACTCGAACTCGCGACCCCAACCTTGGCAAGGTTGTGCTCTACCAACTGAGCTATTTCCGCAAACTAAAGAAGTGAAGAGGAGGAGACTCGAACTCCCACGTCGCAATTGACACTACCCCCTCAAAGTAGCGCGTCTACCAATTCCGCCACCTCTCCATTCTATCACTCACTACAAGAATATAGAAAAATAAGGGGGTATTTATTTTCTTCTTGAAGAGAGTGCCTTAGGCTGACAAACTCATGTTGCTTCCTAATTGCGAGTGCAAAAGTACTTCTTTTTTCTGAAATAACCAAGCTTTTGGATGAAAAGTTTGAAAGGGTAAGTAGGTGTTCGAAATGAATTGATACTCTATTTGTTTCAATTTTTCGTCAACTTGTCTTTGCGAAGAAGGAGTGTAGCGGGCTACACGACTGATGAACAAAGGCGAGATGACGGAAAAGGGAAACAAAGAGGGTCTCAAAGTAGAGCACATCTTACGATGAAGAAAACAACGATTAATTTTGAAGACCTACTTAGTTGTTGTAGTTGCCTCTGTAGTTGTCCCCCCTGTTACTATATAGACATCTCGCTTTCCATTTCAGCCACTGGCTATCGACTTTAACGTTGATTTAACACTTCGGGGGTGTGGATCACTCAAAACAAAACTCAGAGGTAGTTTGATTTTCCTCTGACGTAGGAAAAACTACCTCTGAGGTAGTTGAAACGGAACGTTACCCTTCTTCCGAATTCTCTTTCTTCCGAGTTCTCTTTCGGAGGAAGAAGTGATGGCCTTACGCGCGCGTCACTACACTATGTCCCTGCATTTTTCCTTCACTGCCTTCACCCGGTGGACAATAACCTTCTGTATCAACGACTTATGGTGAAAGGAATAGGTGCTTGTTTGCTCGGAAAAAGGGAAGGAGAAGAAAAAGAGGGGTGAAGGCTTTCTGAGGATTGCCTTCACCCATATCTGGTTGCTTATCAGGGATTTATCCTTCTGGTGAAGGCGTGAAGGATAAAAACACTGACTATTGTAGGGGAGTGCGCGCGCACGCGTGAGTGCCAAAGCGCATATCACGGTTGGATTTCGAGACGGATGATGCGTTGGTTGCCGCGGCGGTAGAAGAAGGGCAACTTGTAGAGTAGTCGCATGAGGAAGGGGAAGCGCCCTTGGTCGTGGTCGCTCATGAAATATTCCCTGCCCAGATGCAGGTGGGGGTGCCACGTTTCGAGGGTTTCGGAATGAAGTTCTGACCAGCGAAAGACATTTTTTCCATCGGTTTTGTTGACGGCATCGTGGCGCTTGCTGTGCTTTACTCCCCAATAGACCAGCATGTCCATCAGCACCGTGGCCCGATCGAAGTGCCGGCACAAGGTCGTGAAGAAGGCCTGCACTTCGGCTCGGTCGAAGTACATCAACACGCCTTCGATGATGATGAGGGTCGGGCGGTGCTGTTGGGCGAGTTGCTCCATCCACGTTTCGTCGAAGAGCGACAGCGAGAGGTAAGTGTTGTGTTCGCTTTCGGGGATGTATTCCCTGCGCAAAGCAATGCCTTCAGGCAGGTCGAGGTCGTACCAGTGCGTGCAGACCGGCTGTCCCAAGCGTTGATAGCGCGCATCGAGCCCTGCCCCGAGCTGGATGACGACGGCATCGGGATGCTGTGTCAGAAACTGTTGCGCTTCCCGGTCGATGAGGGCGGCACGGACGCAACAGCCCACCTGCGACATAGTGGCATTGCGGAAACGCGAGAAGTCGTAGTCTATTTTAGAGATGATATCGGCAGCCGTCTTGTCTACGAGGATGGGGCAGTGGCGATTTTGTTCGGTGGCTTTTGCCCAAAGGGGGATGAGCATGGTTTCGGGAATGGCAGAAAGAGATTTTGCTTCCATGAGTACTTGAAAGTTTGAAAATCGTAGATATGATATGGGATAAATCTGCTGCAAAAGTAGGTCTTTCTTCTTGCTCCGACAATACCCAAATAGGGGTATTTCTGCCAAGGTGGCTGCTCTCTGCCTCCCTCTTTTGCGGCAGTGGCATCTGCCAAAATGTTTGTTGGCACAAATGTTGCAGAAAGGAATCACAGCAAATCATTATCACAAACATAAATCCATCTACAACATGGCAACACAAAAAGGAAATATCGGCATCACGACCGAAAACATCTTCCCTGTCATCAAGAAATTCTTGTATAGTGACCACGAAATCTTCCTCCGTGAAATCGTGGCCAATGCGGTCGATGCCACCCAAAAACTCAAAACGCTTGCTGCAAAGGGTGAGTTTAAGGGCGAATTGGGCGAACTGAACGTAGAAGTGAAGATTGATGCCGATGCCGGCACGCTCACTGTGAGCGACCGTGGTATCGGTATGACCGCTGAAGAAATAGATCGTTACATCAACCAAATCGCCTTTTCCGGCGCAACGGACTTTCTTGAGAAGTACAAGGACGATGCGGCCACCATTATCGGACATTTTGGTTTAGGGTTTTACTCTACCTTCATGGTTTCAAGCCGTGTAGACATCATCACGCGTAGTCACCGCGAGGGCGCACAGGCCGTGAAGTGGAGTTGCGATGGAACGCCCGAGTTTACCATCGAAGATGCCGAGCGCAGCGACCGCGGCACGGACATCGTCCTCCACATTGACGACGACAACAAGGAATTTCTCGAAAAGGGGCGCATCGAGGGCCTCTTGAGCAAATATTGCCGCTTCCTCCCCATCCCCGTGGTGTTTGGCAAGAAAACGGAATGGAAAGACGGCACGCAGGTAGACACAGAAGAGCCGAACCAAATCAACGATACCACTCCTTTGTGGACAAAGACGCCTTCGACCCTCACCGATGAGGACTACCAGAAGTTCTACCGCGACCTCTATCCCATGCAGGATGAACCCCTCTTCTGGATTCACCTCAACGTGGACTATCCCTTCAACCTCACGGGCGTGCTCTACTTCCCCAAGATTAAGAACAACATCGAGGTGCATCGCAACAAGATTCAACTCTATTGCAACCAGGTGTTCGTCACCGACTCTGTTGAGAACATCGTTCCCGACTTCCTCACCCTCCTCCATGGTGTCATCGACAGTCCCGACATACCCCTCAATGTGAGCCGTTCCTACTTGCAGAGCGACCGCAATGTGAAGAAGATTTCGCAGTACATCACCAAGAAAGTGGCCGATCGCCTCAACGGCATCTTCAAAAACGACCGCGAGCAGTTTGAACAAAAGTGGGACGACCTCAAACTCTTCATCCACTATGGTATCCTCTCGGAGCAGGACTTCTACGACAAGGCCAAAAACTTTGCCTTGCTCAAAGACATCGAAGGCAAGTACTACACCTACGACGAATATCGTGAAGCCACGAAAGAAGCGCAGACCGACAAAGACGGCAACCTTATCTGCCTCTACACCAACGACCGTGAGGCACAGTTTGCCCACGTGGAGGCAGCGACTGCCAAGGGCTACAACGTCCTCTTGCTAGACGGCCAACTGGATGCACCGCTTGTGAGCGAACTGGAACGCAAGTGGGAAAAGACACGCTTTGTCCGCGTGGATAGTGACACGGTGGAACGCCTCATTCAAAAGGACGACAAGACCGTGAGCGAAGCCGACGAGCAAGTACGCGCCAATCTCAGCACCGTGTTCAAGACAATGCTCCCCAAAGTGGAAAAGGTGGACTTCCAAGTCGATGCCACAGCCATGGGCGAAGAGGCACAACCGGTGGTCATCACCCAAAGCGAATATATGCGCCGCATGAAGGAAATGGCGCAGTTGCAACAGGGTATGGCTTTCTATGGTGAGATGCCCGATATGTATAGTCTCGTGCTCAACACCGACCACCGACTGGTGAAGCAGGTGAACGACGAGCTCAACACTTCTCTTGCCGATCGTCTGGCGCCCATCGATGCCGAACTCCGCGGACTCAACGCACGCCGACAAGCCATCGAAACGGCACAGCAGAACACCAAGTCTGAAGACCTCACCGAGGCTGAAAAGGCCGACCGCAAACAGGTGAACGACGACATTGCCGTACAAGAAAAACTCCGCGAAGAGGCGCTGGCCGACTATGCTCGCACCAACAAACTCGTGCCGCAACTCATCGACCTTGCGCTCTTGCAAAATGGTCTCCTTCGTGGCGAAGCGCTCAACGCCTTTGTCAAGCGTTCGGTAGAACTTATCTAACTTTCTTCTACTCATCCTTCCACCTCGGAGGAAGCACTATTTATGGTGGTGCTTCCTCCGTTTTCTTTTTCCTCAAAGAAAAGGCCGAACTTCTGCGTGGAAGTTCGGCCTCGATGTTTTTGGGGCATTCTGAAGAGAACGATAGGGGGGCGCGGGAAAGTTGAGTAGTCTTCGTGAGAAGATGCGACCGAGTGGGAGGCAGCATTGGGAGGAAAGGGCGTGGCAGCGACGAGCGAGGGCGTTAGTGCACCACTTCCATCTGTGCCATACCATAACTTTTGCTTTCGCAGAGGATGCGGAGAAACTCTCGCACCGCGACTTTCTTGTAAGCTCCTTTCAGAAAGTGATACGAGCCCTCCATACTGCTGTCGACACTCGCCAGAGGGACGGCCACTACACCGCGTGCTTGAGAGATGGTGGCGGTGGAGAGGACGGTGACAAGCCGGCTGTCGCGCACCAAGTGCACCAGTTCGTTGACATCGTTGATTTCAAGACAGATGTTGAAGTCGAGGTTGCGGTTTTGAAGCAGCGCGTCAAACTTGTTGCGTGCCTGCAATCCTTGTGCCGGAAGGGCGAGTCGCTGGTGTTGCAGCTCGTCGAGCGTGATGGAGGCGCTTTCGGCCAGTGGATGCGTGTCGCTCACCACCACGCAGAGGGCATTCTCAAAGAGGTAGTGCGACTCGATGCGCTCGTAGTTTTGTGTCGGTTTGTAGGAAAGCACCAAGTCCACCTCGCGTCGCATGAGCATCTGCATCAGTTCGCTCATGGCGTGGCTCACCACGTTGAGACGCACGTTGGGATGTTCCTTCATAAAGAGGAGAATAGCCTCTTTGAGGATGGGGCTGAACGTATAGGTCGCGCCGATGTTCACCGTTCCGCGTACGCAGTGCGTCACTTCGGCAATACTATCCAAGCAAGCATCAGCCTCGTTCACGGCACGGAGGGCTGAGGGCAGGAACGCCTCCCCCACATCGGTCAGCCCCACGTGGTGAGAGTCGCGCACAAACAGCTGTGCACCAATCTCGTCTTCCAATTGTTTGGTTTGTTGAGAGAGGGTGCTTTGAGTCACGTGCAGTTGTCGCGAAGCCTCGGAAAAACTTTGGCATTCAGCCACTTTGATAAAATAACGCAGTTGTCGGAGTTCCATAAGGTGTGCGAACTATCTTGTGGCTTTGAGAATATGGGCGCGATGGAGCTGCCGGCGGGCTTTGCGGAGCATGTCCATCCCATGGTTGCGGAAGGTAAAGAGCGGTATGGTTACCCCGATGACCATCATCACGATGGTGAGCAAGCAGGTGAGCCAGTTGTAGTTGAGCAGGTAGAAATAGTGCATGAAGTCGTCCTCACCGCTATGGCGCAGACATTCGAGCAACGCTTGGATGGTGCCGTAGGCAAACTTACCCGGCACCATGGGGAGCAGGGCGGGGAAGGAAAGCCCTTCGGCGGGCGACTTGACCCATACGGCCGCAGGGATAGAGAGCACACCGATGGCGATGCCGCCGGCAAAGGAGGCAAGGGTGAGGTGGACACCATAGCCCAGCAGAACAAAGCGGGTCATGTGCCCGATGGCTGCCAAGAGTGCGCAGGCGAGGAAAGTGCCGCGGTTGGGATTGCTGATGCTGGCAAAGCCCACAGCAGCGATGGCGGCAAAGAAACCATCATTGAGGAGTTGTAGAGTGAAATCCATAGAGGAGTTGGGCGTAAAGAAATGGGACGAAAGAAGGCGCTGAGGACGAGATCGATGGTCGGCAAAGGGAGACAACGTTACAACATCGAGATATTGATGAGCATCAGTCCCAAACAAAGGCCGATGGAGAGACTGACCACAATCATCATGGCGTGAAAAAATCGACTCATAGCGCAGACGTAGTGCCCATAGATGAGGTCGCTCACGGCGTTGCAGAAGGGGACACCCGGCACCAAATAGAGCACGCTGGTGGTCAAAGCGATATCGGGCGTGCCGCTCAAGTGGAACACGAAGCCGGCGCAGGAGATGACGGCCGCTGTCAGTCCAGAAAAGATGGTGACGGCGCGGTAGTCTACCTTCCATTTGGTGAGCCGCTGTTTGAGGTAAAATCCGAACAGCGTGGCCACAAATACAATGAATATGGCGGCCCAGTCACCGCCAAACAAGCGGCAGAAAGAGGCGTTGGCCAAGCTGGCCAGCAGGAGCACCCATCGCCCATCGAGACGAGGGATTTGTTGCACTTCGAGGAAACAGCGGCGCGCCTCTTCCAGGTCGAGGTTTTGCGTGAGCACCTCGTCGCTGAGGCGGCTCAGACGAGTGATGGTATCAAAATTGATACCCGCATGACCGATTGGGGAGATGCAGGTATAAGAGTGTTCGCCCGACAAGTCCCAAAGGTTGAGGATGACGTTGGTCGGGAGGATAGTAAACTGGGCTTTCACTTGCCAAGATTCGGCCATCTGTTTGAGGTTGCGCTCAATGCGCATGGTCGAAGCGGCGCTGCTGAGCAGGGCACCAGCATAGTCGCTGAAAAACTTGGCAAGTACTTTGAGCCGTTGATGAGTTTCTTCCTGTGGAGAGCGTGTGGAGGTGGGCATCAGGAGATTGAGCGTCGTTGATAGGGAAGATTTTGGCCGCATTCGGTCCGAGCGCTTTCGGGTGTCCCTTCGCACGGCTTAAGTAGGTGTTCAGAATGAATACAAAGATAGCATCAAAGTCGAGAGCCACCTACAACTAAGATAACTATGAACGCCTACTTATGCCTTTACGCCGTGGTGGAGAAAGGCTTCATCGTGGCAGGTGTAGAGGTCGTCTTGGCTCTCCAAGATGTTGTGGCGGCTGTGGGTCACGAGACGATAGAGAGTGGGCACACAATAGAGAGCAGCGGTCACGATGATGAAAGCGGCAATGATGAAGGGGGCGTAGGGATTGGTGTGAACTTGGAGGGCTGCAAGGAGTGTCATGATGGTTGTGAATTTTAGGATTTGTACTGTTGTTGATGTCCGTCGGAGAGGGCTTCCTCGTTTTGACAGTGCAAAGGTACGTACATTTCCTGCCGAACAACAGTCTTTCTTATGGTTTGATTCGATAGTAAGTATCGAAATCGCCCATAAAAATCGTTAGGACGCTCATTTTCAGTGGAGTTACACCGATAAAACCCGCTAAAATTTCTTCCCGTAAGGATGAAAAAAAGTGTAGAAAGAGATTTCCAAACCCGGCTTCACGCATTCCGAAAGGCGCGTGGAGCCGGTGGAAAAGTGGAGTTTGGGTCGTAAGTCGGTGTTCAGAATTAATCGTAGTTATCTTAGTCGTAGTAAGTTTTCTACTTTGATACCCTCTTTGTTACCTTTTTGCCGTCTTGCCTTTGATCATCCCTCGTGTAGCGAGCTACACTCCTTCTTCACAAAGACGACTTGGCGAAAAAATCAAACAAATATACTATCAATTAATTTTGAACACCTACTTATCAATCTATCTCTTCATCAGCTTCGTAACCTCCCATTTCGCGAATGGCGTTCTTGAGATGGGTGTATTGCTGATAGAGATGGTTGATAGGTACCTCTCCCTGCGTATAGTCATGTTGGGGGGCTTTGAGGTAGAAGCTCAGGAAGCGTTGCGTGCCGTAGCGACCATCACGGGCAGCGGCATCGATGAGCAACACGAGGTCGAGGCAGAGGGGAGCAGCGAGGATGGAGTCGCGGCAGAGGAAATTGATCTTCACCTGCATCGGGTAGCCCATCCATCCGAAGATGTCGATGTTGTCCCAACCCTCTTTGTCGTCACCACGCGGAGGATAGTAGTTGATGCGCACCTTGTGGTAGTAGTTGGTGTAGAGGTCAGGCTGATCCTCTGCCCGCAGGATGCTTTCGAGCGTTGAGAGTTTCGACACTTCCTTGGTGTGGAAATTGGCAGGCTCGTCGAGCACGAGGCCATCGCGGTTGCCCAAAATGTTGGTCGAGAACCATCCGTTTAGGCCCAGACAGCGCGTACCGATGATGGGGGAGAAACCGCTCTTCACCAAGGTTTGTCCGGTTTTGAAGTCCTTGCCGGCAATGGGCATCTTGGTCTTTTCTGCCAGTTCCCACATGGCGGGTATGTCGATGGTGGTGTTGGGGGCACCCATCACGAAGGGGCAACCTTCGCTCAGCGCTGCATAGGCGTAGCACATCGAGGGGGCGATGCGTTCGCGGTCGTCGGCTTTCATCGCAGCTTCCAAATCGGCCAGATGATAGTGCACTGCTTTATCGACGGGCACGTACACTTCGGTCGAAGCCGCCCACAGCACCACGATGCGGTCCACACCGTTCTCGCTCTTGAAGCGGCGGATGTCTTCGCGCAGAGCTTCCACCATTTCCCAGCGGGTGGCGCAGTCTTTCACGTTGTTGCCGTCCAAGCGCTTGGCATAGTTGTGGTCGAAAGCAGCGGGAATGGGGCGGATGGCTTTCAGTTCGTCCTCCACAGGCAAAATGTCCTTCGCACGAAGCACCTCGGCTTCTACCGCGCTCTCAAAGGCGTTGGCGGGATAGACGTCCCAAGCGCCAAACACGATGTCGTTGAGCTGAGCGAGCGAGATGATTTCACCCATCGGGAGGTATTTCTTTTCTACACCATGTCCCACACGGATTTTGTCATACTGGGTGAGGGCGCCGATGGGTTTGGCCAAACCCTTGCGAGCCATCAGCACGCCTGTGATGAATGTAGTACTGACCGCACCGAGTCCGACGGTCATCACACCGAGTTTACCTGTTGCAGGTTTCATTTTTTTTTTGTTGCTTTTTCAGGATGAGATGAATGATTGACAAAAGCATAGACCGAGGGGAGAACTCAAACGATGAAGTTTCTGCCGCAGCAAATTGCCCTCCGCTCTATGTTGTTTGCAAAGGTACAAAACTTTTTCGGATAAAAACGTTTTTCTTTCTGCGTTTTTCTGTAATATCAACCAAAGACGTGTCGTTTATGAGGTTTTGGCGATAAAAAGGGGAATTTAGGCCATCGAAGCGCTTCTATGAGTCGGCACTTTCTCAGAAAGTGGGGGTAGACAATTCTTTTGTTTCTTTCCTCTTTTCTCTTTATTCTCATTCCCTCTCGCGCGCACGCGCGTATACACTATATAGTGCTTGCAAATTGCCTTCACTCCTTCACCATTGGGGGAGAGGGGTTGAAAATCAGGGGAATAGGGGTGAAGGCAAAGGTGAAGGGAAAGAGTGAAGACATGGAGTTGAAAAGCAAGGCCCTAAATGCAAATTAGGCCGTTGCGAGGTGTTTTTCTGTGGGTAGTGAAGGCAGTGAAGGCAAAAAACATGGGATTATAGTGTATGTATGCGCGTAATGTGCGCACGCGTGCGAGAGAAAAGTGGATAGAGTAGGGGAGCGCTACTTTTTGGGCTTGGTGTTGAAAGAGGGAGGAGGCTTTGTCCATCTCCGAGATGATTTGCTCTACCTCTGATATAGTTCGATTTACTTCAGAGATAATTTTTTCTACCTCAGAGATAGAAAAAACGACCTCCGAGTTAGTTGGATTTATCTCAGATGCAGTTTTGTGGCTCTTGGATGTACGTCGGGACAAAAAAGGAGACAGAAAGCGGGAGGAAGGGGTGAAGGGAGGAAAATCGGGCTTATGAGCGATTTCTGTCAAATAGGAGCATCAAAATCGCGGTGTTGTAACTTTTTTGAAAACTTTTCTGCGGGATTGTTTGGAGGTAACGGAAGTTTGTTGTACTTTTGCACTCGCAATCGGGACGCAAGGCTATCTTGCTCACTTCGATACGCTCTGCCGCAAGGTGGGTGGGATGGAAGGAAAGATTGCAATATGCTCTTTGAAAGAATTACATAACAGATTGTAGAGAAGTACAAGGAACAATCAACAATGAAACAACGAATGCAATGAGCAATCGAGGTTTCGGGTGAAATGAAATTGTACCGTTCAATTCTACTCATATAAGGATAGGTTCTGAGCAACGACAGAGAAACAAACAAATGATTATATTTACAATGAAGAGTTTGATCCTGGCTCAGGATGAACGCTAGCTACAGGCTTAACACATGCAAGTCGAGGGGCAGCGGGCAGAAAGCTTGCTTTCTGTGCCGGCGACCGGCGCACGGGTGCGTAACGCGTATCGAACCTACCACATACTCAGGGATAGCCTTGCGAAAGTAAGATTAATACCTGATGTTGTTTAGAGTCCGCATGGAGACTAAACCAAAGATTTATTGGTATGTGATGGCGATGCGTCTGATTAGGTAGTAGGCGGGGTAACGGCCCACCTAGCCATCGATCAGTAGGGGTTCTGAGAGGAAGGTCCCCCACATTGGAACTGAGACACGGTCCAAACTCCTACGGGAGGCAGCAGTGAGGAATATTGGTCAATGGACGGAAGTCTGAACCAGCCAAGTAGCGTGCAGGATGACGGCCCTCCGGGTTGTAAACTGCTTTAGTTCGGGAATAACGACGGGGACGTGTCCCTGGGAAGAATGTACCGAAAGAATAAGGACCGGCTAATTCCGTGCCAGCAGCCGCGGTAATACGGAAGGTCCAGGCGTTATCCGGATTTATTGGGTTTAAAGGGAGCGTAGGCGGACTGTTAAGTCAGCGGTTAAAGAGTGT
>NZ_JACSUD010000014.1 GCF_014385435.1 Alloprevotella sp. Lung230 | reverse complement strand
GCAGTCCGCTGAACACCACCGGTGCGACCTTCACCTCGATGCCGCCGCCGTTGACGTCCTTGTTGGTGAAGTCGTAGTATTGCACATCGTCGTCGATGGTTTCCAAGCGCAACACGCCTTTGCTCGCAAACCAGATGTCGATTTTCTGCCCCGTCTCGGGCACGGTGTAGGAGTAGGTGGGCACTTTCTCTATGAGCTGTTGCGGCAGATAGACGTCGCACGCCCCGTCGTTGTCTGTGGAAGGCAGAAGCACGTGCCGGTAGGTTTTGCCGAAATCGTCCGACATCAGCACTCGCACCTTGCTGCCTTTGGGGAAGAAGGTCTTGTCGACCGACCACGTCAAGTGCACCTTTTCGCCCATGACATAGTCTTTCCGAAATTCGGACGTGATTTTGAACGGCGTGGCGTCGACCACAGAGACGTTGGCAATGTAGCTGTCGTACAAGGGAGCTTGCTTTCGCGCGATGGCTTCGGCCGTGGGGAGGGCGTCGCTCACACTCAACCAAAAGCGGTAGTCGCCCACGTCAAGGCGATCGGACCCGGGGAGGAGTGCCCCGCTGTCGCTGTATCGCCGCCCAAACTCAAGGATGGGGTCGTGTTGCGGCGGAAACACCAGGAATGAGGCGGGACGAGAGGGAGTGCAACCATACTGGTTGAAACAGTAGTTGAGCGTGTCCTGCTCGGCGTCGGAGGCATAGACGGGGAGGGTGAAGAAGGTGTTTCGCGGCACGCGATAGACTTCCTTCATCCGGCTGCGGTCGATGCGCGGAGCGGTGTTGTGGGTGTTGGGATGTTTCGTCGGGAGATGCCTATCGGCGGCCGCAGTGGGGGTGCGCATGTGGCCCAGGCTTTCGAGACTGAGAAATTCCTTTTCATAGGGATAGCCGTAGCTCACGACAGATTGCCCCGAACCGGGTTCTGTGCCTTCGCCCGTCAGTCCGGCCCCGCGGGTGAAGGGATGCGGTGCGCCAAAGAGGTGGCCGAGTTCGTGAGCAATGGTGATGGGGTCTTGCGAACTCACTATGGCCCAGGCCCGCCGGGCAGTGAACTGCACACCGCCCAGACTGGCCAGCCCTTGGATGCCGCCGCCATCATGGAAGTCCAGCACCAGACCGGCATCGTAGGCATCTTCGCCGATGGCTTTGTTGATGAGGCCCGTCCCGGCATCGTAAGTATAAGCACCGTGATATTCGCGCTCAATCAGGCGCTCGTCCTCGATGATGGTGAAGCGGACGCCCAGGTCGCGCACATAGATGTCGTTGAGAAAGGCTTCGAGTTCGCGCCAGAAGGCTTTGATTTTTTCGACATCGCCCTTGAACTTGGGCGAATGGAGTTCGTTGTAGCTCATGAACACGGCCAAGCGGTATTCGCGGAAGATGCCATCGCTCAGCGCGGGCACTTTGTCGGAGGCCGAGAGGGTGTAGGATTGGAGGGTGGGTGCGTCTTTCACGCAGCAGGTCGTCGGTCGCTGTTGCCCCCAGAGGGGAGCGGTGCAGCAGCAAGCCAAGAGAAGTAGTGTTGATTTCATTCCGGTATTTTTAGCCCTGCAAAGGTAGGATTTTCTCTCGATGTAAAAAAGATACAGCTCCCTTTTATACTTGACGGGAAGGGAGAAAAAGTTCGTTTTCTCAGAAGCAAACTATAAACCAAGGTTTGGTTTATATAATTCAAGGTTTGGTTTATGTAATTCAAGGTTTGGTTTATATAAACCAAACCTTGGTTTATAGAATATCGTTGAGGAAAATAACTTTTTCTCCCTTCCCGTCGACTTTGTTCCTCTGCACGATGAACAGGGGGGCATCGGCCGCTGCCTGCTGCCTCCGGAAAAAGAAACTACCTCAGCGACAAGTGCGACTGTCGCTGAGGTAGCATAGAGGGTGGGCGGCGGAGTGGGATTTCAGCCCAGCACCCAAGTCCAGAGGTCGCCCTTGGAGAGTTCGGGGCGGAAGGTGTAGCCTTCGTAGGTGAAGCCGTGGAGTGCTTCGGGCTTGGCAGGCTGCTCCACGATGATTTGGCGTGCCACGGCGCCGCGCATCATCTTGGTGTAGACCACGATGTTTTTCAGTTTGTCACCTTTGTCCACCACAAACTCGGGCGTGACCACGCGCACCTCGCGCGCCACGCGCCGCCAGTCGAAGAGTTGCTTCATTTCGGCCGAAGCCAGATTGACCAACACACCATCGTCAGCGCCAACGGCTTCGAGGAGCAGGTCGGTGAGTCGGCTGCGCCAAAAGCGAAACATCGTCTGCCCATCGTGGTCGGGGAGCACAACGTTGCCTTCCATGCGGTAGTTTTTGATTTCATCGAGCGGTCGCGTCAGGCCGTAGAGGAAGGAGGTGATGTAGAGGTGCGTCTGGGCATAGTCCATCTCGGCCGGCGAGAAGGCTTCGGGGCGCAAGTGCCGATAGGTCATGCCGGTGTAGGAAAACACGGCGGCCGCCCGCGGTTCGGGGTCGAGGAAGTCGTGGTAGCGCTGCTTGTTGAGCGCCGCAAGTTGCAGATTGGTTTGGAGGGTTCGTGCCAGTTCTTCCACGCTCAGTTCGCTCATTTGCAGGGCGCAGCGTTCCGCCTCGCGTTGGAAGCGTGGGCGCGTGGTGAAAGGTGGCCGAAAGTCGGGCGTCGCCACCATATTTTTGGAGGGAGAAAGGAGAATTTGCATAGTGAGAAAACAGAAGAAGAAATCTTGTAACGTTGCAAAAGATGCCTACTGAACATACTTGTGACGTACATCCATCCATCGTGGAATTGCAATCGTATTGTTGTAGTGCTTCACGTATTGTTGCTCCATCCTTTCTTTCCACTCCACCGCTTTGTCGCGTGTGTCCGGGTTCTTGTAAACCGTTTCTTCTATGGCGGCAAGAAAGTCTTCTAAGCATTGAAATGGCTTGAAACGATTGCGCTTATTTTCAGAATACCATGTTGCCGGCCGTATCTTATGGACAATGCCATTTTTGTATTGCACATTGATGGCCCATTGCTCTGAAGTGCGGCATATCTCCCATACGTTTTTCAGCCATAGTTTTTTGACCGTCACCACGCCGTCTGCACTCATAGAATATCCAAAGATGAGGTATTTGGAATGAAGCATATAGGGCTTCTTGACAATCTCTTGCTGATAGGCCTTGAAATCTGCGATGTCAAATCCCGGACTGGCGGCATAGTTAAAAGCTTTGACTTCCAATAAATCCGTAGTTTCATCTTCGGTGTTCAGAAAGAAGTCGGGCGGCATTTGGCTGTTAGGGTTCACCTTATGGGCTATTTTATTAGCCTTCAACCATCCTTCCAGCCATTCTTGTAGTAAGTTGCCCACTACATCTTTCTGCTTGACGATAATGCTGACTTTTCCCAGTTTGAAGGTAATGCGTCCTTCTAAGGTAAGGATTTTATCGACTTCTATCAGGCGGTCATAGACTTGTTGAGCGGTTAGTTGTGTCATGGTGTTAGAATGTTTTGCAGGAGTTTGAGAGCCACTTGTTTAATGACGGGTACGACCACTGTATTCCCCAAGAGATCGAAAGCTTCTTTTTCCGGCAGATCAAATTGATAGGTTTCTGGATAGCCAAAAAGCCGAAGCCCTTCTCTTAGTGTGAAACGACGCAGCCCCCCCTTGTCGGCAACATACAATTTCTGCATATCCATCGCCACAAGTGTGGGAGCGACATCATGTGGCCCTAAGACTTTGCTGACTTCAAAACTTAATTTTCCGGCCACAATGTTGTAGCCTTTGGGCAGGGAGGGGTCTGGGACGCGATGTGCGCTCTGTATGTCGCCTTGATGTGTGGTCAGGACTTTCTGCTTGGGATGTTCTAATTTGAGATAGCCCTTCTCCGCGAGGTCGTTGAGCATAGAGGGCAGGTGCTCGTCCGGAAAGAAAGTCGCAATTTGCTTTTCTGTGAGCGGCATCCCATCCATCCACTCAATCCCGATTTCTGCGGCCCATTTCTTTTTGCGGCGCTCCCTGAGCATCGCATTGAGCAGTTGTTTTTGTCGAGGAGAGACGGCCCCTTTCAGTTCTAAATCCCAACTATGTATGTTGTCATCTCCACCGCGTTTGTCTTTGATTGCTTTACCATAAAGTTCGGGGATCGGGTATCTCTCCAATAGGCGTTGGACAAAGGCACTTTGGCTCGTGGGCTTTCCTTGCTCCAAGATGTCTCCCAAAGTCGTGTGACTACGATGAAATCCGACGAGAGGCACTTCGCGGGTCAGAGTCCCTACGATGTAAATGCGTTTTCGCTCTTGCGGAACTCCAAATTGTGCGGCATTAAGGATGGCATACGAGACCTTATAGCCCAAAGCGCGAAGATTGGAGAGAATCGTACGGAGCGTGTTACCTTTATCATGATTTTCCAAACCTTCCACATTTTCAAGTAGAAATCCCAGAGGACGTTTCTCTTTGATGATGCGCTCTACATCAAAGAAAAGTGTGCCGCGTGTGTCGGCAAACCCCATTCGTTTCCCTGCCGAAGAAAAGGCTTGGCAGGGAAAACCACCTAACAGAATGTCGAAATCGGGAATGTCGGCCGCTGCAATTTTTGTGATGTCGCCGAAAATTTGCTCACCGGGGTGATTTTGCTGCAAGACTTTAAGGGCATGTGGCTTGATTTCGGAAGTGAATACACATTGTGTGCTGATGCCTAATTCGGCTGCGGCCTGCTCCACCCCACAGCGGATGCCACTCATTCCGGCAAATAAATCAATCAATCTAATCATAGGCTGTCTGTTGGGCTATTCCGGATAGACCATCCGCTCGTCGGTGATGTGGCGGAGCACTTCGCGGAGGAACTTTTCGGCCTCCCAGCGGGCGATGTTGAGGTCCATGAGTTGATAGTTGCCGCAGTCGCGCGGTGTGGCGCCGGGGATGTCGCCCTCGAAGGCGGCGATGAACTCGAAAGTCTCGATGAGGAGCGGCAGGATGTCGCGCGGGGTAAGGTCGCCGCGGAGGATGAGGTAGTTGCCGGTGAGGCAGCCCATCGGCCCCCAATAGATGACACGCTCGGCCCACGTGGGGTGGTTGCGGAGGAAAGTGGCGGCAAGGTGTTCCATGGCGTGGATGGCATTGACGTGGAGCGCCGGTTCGCGGTTGGGCGCTTTCATGCGGATGTCGAAGGTGGTGATGAGTTCATCGCCCACGCGGTCTTGTCGGCTCACGTAGACACCACGGTGAAGGGTGAGGTGGTTGACGGTGAAAGAGGGTATTTTTTTCATACGAGTGGAGGAGAAAGGGTGAGAAATGGAGCGGCCACGGGCAGCAGTGGGGCATTTAGCGCACGAGGCGCTGCATCGTTTCGAGCCATTGGTCGGCGGGGAGGTCGCGGTCTACGATTTTGCCATCGGCATCGACCACCAGACAACCAGGCACATAGCGCACGCCCAGCGTTTGCACCAGCGGCGTGCAAAGCCCCTGCTCCGGGCAGAGAAAGTGGGGGATGGAGTCGGCAAAAGTGAGGGTGCGCGCCGTTTCGGCCGAGGCGTCCAGACAGATGGCCACCACGTGGGCACGACTGCCCAAGGCGCGACGCACGCTCCCCAACGCCTGTCCGGTGGCGTAGTTGCTGCCGTCCCACGAAGCGCAGAAGACGATGAGCGCCGGTTTGCCGCGCAGGGCCGAGGAGGAGAAGGTGCTCCCATCGAGCTTCGGAGCAGAGAAGGCAGGGAGCTTTCCGTCCGGGGACGTGAGGAGCTGAGGCCGTAGACGCCGGACGAGGGTGCGCACAGCGGGTTGCTGCGGTTGCGCCTTTTGGAGCGCATCAAGCAGGGAGAGCGCTGGCTGAAGTTTGCGTTGTTTCACCTCGTCGAAATAGGCGCGAAACACCGCCACGGCTGCCAGCGTCCCGGCATGCGAACGCACAAAACTGGCAGCTTCCCTCTGCGCGTCGGAGGTAGACTTGTGGAGCAAGCGCAGGCGGAGGTCGGTGACGAGGTCGTTGTTGTCGCTGCCTTTGATGCTCACCTCGCTCAGTCGGTTGGCATCGCCTGAGAGGTGGAGGGCGGTGCCGGGTTCGGCCACAAAAGTGGTGGTGCTGCTGTTGGGGTAAATGATCGTGAGCAACGTGGGGCCGCTGAGGGGGCGCTCGTAGGTGAACTTGCCCCGACGCACACGAAGGGTGTCGAGCCCGACGGTGTCGATGCTGCTTTCGGCTTCGCACACCAGCAGATCGGCTTGATCAATGCCTTTGATTTCGCCTTCCAGACGGAGCGTTTGTCGGTCGGGAGCGCAAGCCCAGAATATCAAAGGCAGCAGAAAGCAGAGAAGATAGAGGAACTTCATGGGGAAAGAGGAAAAGAAGAAGGGAGATGCAAAGTAGAACACACTTTGCATCCCCCCTTTTTGTGATGAAAGGTGCGGTGGACTATTTTCCGACGAGCGCACCAAAGGCTGTGTTACCGGCAAGGCGGGCAAACTCGATGTCGCTCGCAGCGCGCTGTGCCAGACGGCTGTCGCGGCGAACGGCTGCCGTGAGCGATTGGAGCGCTTGTTCGGTCTGGCCGGTGCGCATGGCCACGATGGCAGCGAGGTAGTCGCTCAGGGCATCGGGAGCGGCGAGGCCGGCGAGCGTGGTTTGTGCGCCGGTGTAGTCCTGCGTGAGGAGTTGTGCCAAGGCAGCGCTGTTGCTCTTCACACCTTTGAGGCTCTGGGCGGCCTGGGTGTAGCGGCCTTGTGCGAGTTGGAGGTTGCCCAACACTTCATTGTAGTTGTCGGCGGTGAGGGCCTTGCCCAAGAGGGCTTCAGCAGGCTCAAGACGACCTTCGCCGATGGCGATGAGGGCAGCGTTGGCGTTGGGCGCCACGTTGTCGCCGGCCTGAGAGATGGCATCCTGGGCAGCGGCATAGTCGCCCTGGGCATAGGCCACTTGTGCCAAGCCGTTGTAGGCGCGCTTGTCGGCGGGATATTGGCGTACGGCGGTTTCAAAGATTTGCTTGCGCTGCTTGAGGTCGTTGGTGAGGGTGGCGGCATAGAGCAACTCCTCAATGCTCAACTGAGCGGGGTCGGCCTGGTATTGCGCTTGAATTTCGGCATCGGTGCGACCGATGAGGCGATAGTTGAGCGTGAGGCGGGCACGGCGCAACTCGGGCAACACTTCGTCGGCAAGTTCGCGGAAAGCGAGGGAAAGGTTGCGGATTTGCTGTTCGCGCTCCTCGGGGTCTTTGTACATCGAGAGGACGCGGAGGATGACCTCCTTGTCTTGGATGTTGCTGGAAGCCACGAGTTCTTGGAAGCCGTTCCAGTCCTCGGCGGTGTATTTGGTGTCGACTTGAGTGGCCACTTTCACCTTCTTGAGTTGCTGGTCGACGTAGTGTGAAGCCGTGTTTTGACGCTGTTCGGCCAGTTGGGTGTTGTAGCTCAGTGTACCATCGGGCGAGGCATAGGCCGACACTTCGATGTTGTCGAGGGCAAAGCTTTTCTGGTCGGCCTTGATTTCGCGGAGCACCTTCACAAATTCTTGCACCGAGGTGGTGTTGAGTTGGCTGGTGCGGATTTTGGCCTGGTTGATGAGGTATTTGATTTGTGCTTCCTGGCGTTGCGTGATTTGCTGCTGGTAGGCATCGGCTGCCGTAGCCGTGCGGGCCGTGCGCACCGTCTCGTAGACAAGTTGCGAAGTGGCGTTGATACCGTCGGCCACCTTGACCGCGGGGAGGTTCACTGACTTCTTGCCCACCTTAGCCACGAAAGTGAGGTAGAGTTCGCTCATGGCCATTTCGGGGCGGTAGGTGAAGAGTTGGCGTGCGGTGAAATTGCCACCGGTCTTGTAGGCGATGACTTGGTCGTTGCCCACCACCTTTTCGCCTTGGAAGGTTGCGCCCTCAGTGTTGAGGGTTTGGCCGTTGCCATAGCGGAGCTGGGGGATGACGGTGACCACGGCCTTCTTCTTCATGTATTTCTCAGGGAAATGTCCGTTGAGGGTGAATGCCACATTTTGTCCCACGGCTTCAAGCGGACTGGGGGTGACGGTGAAGTTGTCTTTCGAAAGGGGGGCGAGGCCACTGCTGCATCCGCAGAGCGTAGAGATGGCCAGAGTGGCAGAAAGTGCCAGAGAAAGTGAAGTTTTCATAAGCGTAATGTATAAGGAGGGGGAGGGGGATGAGTCCGTTGTTCTATTGTTCCATCAATCCGTTGTCGCCCAGTTTTCGGCAGGCTTTTCCGCCCAGCAGACAGTAGAGACCGAGCGCAACAAAGGGGATGGAGAGGAGTTGGCCTTGATTGAGGTGGATGGCTTGCTGCATGGCCACTTCCCAAGGTTCTTGCACCTCTTTGAGAAATTCTACCAGAAAACGGAACGTGAAGATGCTCGTCAAGCACCAACCGAAGAAGAAACCTGTGCCGAGTTTGTTGGGACGCCGCCAATAAAGCAGCAGTCCGACGCAGAAAAACACCAAGTAGGCGATGGCTTCATAGAGTTGGGCAGGATGGCGCGGCTGAGTGTCGAGGTTGCGGGCGAAGATGAAACCGAAGTCGGAGCCGGTAAATTTGCCCACGATTTCAGAGTTCATCAGGTTGCCCATACGGATGGCAAACGCCGTGATGGGCGTGGCAATGGCGATGTTGTCGAGCACGCGCATCAGGCTGATTTTCGTGCGGCGCACGTAGAGCCAAAGGGCAATCATCAGTCCCAGCGTGCCACCGTGGGAGGCAAGGCCGGCATAACCGATGTAGCGCCAGCCTTCGGCGGTTTGCCGGATGGGCAGGAGCATCTCCAGAGGATGCGCCAGGAAGTAGGCTGGTTCGTAGAGCAGGCAGTGCCCCAAACGCGCACCGATGAGAATACCGAAGAAGCAATAGAAGAAGAGGGGATCAAACTTCTCTTGCGGAATGCGCTGTCGGCGATAGAGCCAATAGACCACAAAGTAGGCCGCAATCAGCCCCAACACCCAGCAGAGCGCATACCAACGCACGGCAATCGGGCCGAGCTGAAAAGCGATAAGGTCGGGATTCCAAGTAATCATAAGTAGGTATTCAAATTCTGTTGATCAAAACTCGGAGTTAGACATTGAAGAGGAAGTGCATGATGTCGCCATCCTGCACCACATATTCTTTGCCTTCGATGTGGAGCAATCCGGCTTCGCGCACCGCCGCCTCGCTGCCGTACTTGATGAAGTCTTCGTACTTGATGACCTGTGCACGGATGAAGCCCTTCTCAAAGTCGGTGTGGATGACGCCGGCACACTGTGGAGCTTTCCATCCGCGCTTGTAGGTCCATGCGCGCACCTCCACCTCACCGGCGGTGATGTAGGTTTCGAGGTCGAGCAGGCGGTAGGCCGACTTGATGAGGCGCGACACTCCACTCTCTTCCAGCCCCACGTCCTTCAAGAACTCTTGGCGCTCTTCGTAGGTTTCGAGTTCGGCAATGTCGGCTTCCGTCTGCGCGGCCACAACGAGGATTTCCGCGCCTTCGCCCTTCACGGCTTCGCGTACCCGCTCCACATATTCGTTGCCGGTGGCGGCACTCGCCTCATCGACGTTGCACACATAGAGCACGGGCTTCGAGGTGAGGAGGAAGAGGTTGCGCAACGCCGTTTGCTCGTCTTTGGAGTCAAAGTCCACGCTGCGGGCATTTTTGCCTTCAAGCAGGGCGGCTCGTACGGCGGTGAGCACGTCATATTCCACCTTTGCGTTCTTGTCGTTGCCGATTTGGGCTATTTTCTCCACGCGCTTGATGCGGTTTTCCACCGTTTCCAAATCTTTGAGCTGCAACTCGGTGTCGATGATTTCTTTGTCTCGAACGGGGTCTACGCTGCCGTCCACGTGCACCACGTTGCCGTCGTCGAAGCAGCGCAACACGTGTAGGATGGCATCGGTCTCACGGATGTTGCCGAGAAACTGATTGCCCAAGCCTTCGCCCTTGGAGGCACCTTTCACCAACCCGGCGATGTCAACGATTTCCACCGTGGTGGGGATGATTTTGTTGGTTTTCACCAAAGCGGCGAGCGCTGCCAAGCGCTCATCGGGCACGGTGATGACCCCGACGTTGGGTTCGATGGTGCAAAAGGGGAAATTGGCGCTTTGCGCCTTGGCGTTGCTCAGACAATTGAAAAGCGTCGACTTCCCCACGTTGGGCAGGCCGACAATGCCACATTGTAAACTCATTCGGTCTTTTTTACGTTTTTATTTTGGGCAAAGTTACCATAAAAGCAGCGATTTGCCAAATTTAGCCCCGACAAATCAGCGCTTTCGCACACAAAATTGCTTAATCCTTTGCTCCTCTGCCAAATAAGGCGTAATTTTGCCCATACTATCCATCTCAAACATCGGGCAGACAAGCGGAAAATGCCTTTTTTCCCGCCTTTCTCTTCCCCACAAGCCCCCACAGAAAATATGAAATTTGCACTTATCGGCTACGGCAAGATGGGCAAAATGATTGAACAAATCGCACGCAGCCGCGGTCACGAAATCGTTGCCATCATCGATGTCGATAACCCCCAGGATTTTGAAAGCGATGCCTTTCGTTCGGCCGATGTCGCCATCGAGTTCACCACCCCCACAGCGGCCTATGCCAACTACCTCCGCGCCTGGGCACAGGGGGTGAAAGTGGTGAGCGGCTCGACGGGTTGGCGCGCGGAGCACGAAGCCGATGTGCGCCGCGCCTGCACCGAAGAGGGACACACCCTCTTCTGGGCCTCCAACTTCTCGCTGGGCGTGGCCATCTTCTCGGCCGTCAATCGCTATTTGGCACAGATCATGAACCGCTTTGCCGACTATGACGTTTCGATGGTCGAAACGCACCATATCCACAAGCTCGATGCCCCTTCAGGTACTGCCATCACGCTGGCCGAAGACATCGTCCGGACGCTCGACCGAAAGACCACCTGGGTCAAGGGCGAAGTGCACGAAGCCGACGGCAGCATCAGCGGCAGCCGCGACAACGCTCCCGACGCGCTCCGCATCGATGCCATTCGCCGCGACGAAGTGCCTGGCATCCACACCATCACCTACGACTCGCCGGCCGACAGCATCACCCTCACCCACGATGCCCATTCGCGCCAAGGCTTCGCCCTCGGGGCAGTTCTGGCGGCCGAATTTACCGCCGTCCACGAAGGTCTGCTCTCCACCGACGACTTGTTTAACTTTTAGTCCTCCCCGCTATGCCCTACAATCTCCATCCGCAAAAGAAGCAATGGCCCGCTTTCATCCTCATCTCCATCCTCTACCTGCTCTTCCTCCTATGGGTCGGTTCGTGGTGGGGACTGCTGGTGATGCCCTTCATCTTCGATGCCTACATCACCCACAAAATCAACTGGGGCTGGTGGCGCTCCAATCCCAACCCCGTGGTGCGCTTTGCCATGGGCTGGGTCGATGCCATCGTCTTTGCTCTCGTGGCCATCTACTTCATCAACCAGTTTTTCTTCCAAAATTTCGTCATCCCCTCTTCCTCGCTGGAAAAGAGCCTGCTCACGGGCGACTATCTTTTGGTGTCCAAACTGAGCTACGGCCCGCGCATCCCCCAGACACCGCTCACCGCTCCGCTCACCCAGCACAACCTCCCCGCAGCCCTCGGCGGTGGCAAGAGCTACATCGAATGGCCGCAGTGGGACTATCGCCGCGTCAAAGGATTAGGGCAGGTGGAAGTGGGCGACATCGTGGTGTTCAACTACCCTTCGGGCGACACCGTGGCCGTCAATTTCCAAAATCAGGACTACTACACGATGGTCTACTCCACAGGAGCGCAGGCACTGAACATCGCCGAACCTTCCGACAGCATGCCCCTGCTCGCACAGCGCGAACTCTACGCCAAAATCTATGCCACGGGGCGGGCCATCCTCGCCAACGAACCTTCGGTGGGCGGCATCATCAGCCGACCGGCCGACCGCCGCGAGAACTACGTGAAACGCTGCCTTGGCAAACCCGGACAAACGCTCGAGATCAAGAACAACATCGTCTACCTCGACCATCGCCCTCAGCCGCAGCCCGAACGTGCGCAGCAGGCCTACGAGGTCACGTTCAAGCAAATGCCCTCGACCGAGTTCCTCCAAGACAACGACATCTCCTTTGAAGACCTCGGTCTGCCCCCCGCAGCCGAAGGCGGAAGCCTCGATGCCCTCACCCTCGGCCGCCCCATCCGCATGCCCCTCACGCCGGCCACCAAACGCACGCTTCAGCAACTTCCTGCCCTCTGCACCGTCGGCCCGCTCTCTCCTGCCTACGGCAATTGGCTCTTCCCCCTCAACAAGGCCAAGCGCTGGACGACGGCCAACTACGGCCCTGTCTGGATTCCCAAGAAAGGGGCTACCATTGCCCTCACCCTCGACAACCTTCCCCTCTATGAGCGCTGCATCGCGGTCTACGAGAAGAACCGCCTCGAAGTGCGCGGCAGCAACATCTTCATCAACGGACAGCGCGCCCAAAGCTACACCTTCAAGATGGACTACTACTGGATGATGGGCGACAACCGCGACAACTCCGCCGACTCCCGCTTCTGGGGTTTCGTCCCCGAAGACCACATCGTGGGCAAACCGCTCTTCGTGTGGCTTTCGCTCAATCCCGACTACGGACTTTTTGATGGCAAAGTCCGTTGGAACCGCCTCTTCAAGTGGGTGGCCGACATCAAATAGAGGACGCTCACGCCTTTCCTCAAGGGCTGCATCACGCTTTCGAGCCTGATGCAGTCCTTCTGCTTTCCACCATCAGTACCTCTCTTTAACAAGACCCATTCTTTCTAATTCCCTCCAATCCTTTCCAATTCTTCAAAGATTGGAAAGAATTAAATAGAAAAGCAAGCAAAAACAGACTATTTCGGAGCAAAAACACTGAAATCCTTTCCAATTCTTGTAAAATTGGAAAGGATTGCTTACTTTTACCGCAAAAGCCGCCACCATGATAGAATTTCCTCCACCCATCAGTACAAATCAAGCGCCGCAAAAAGGCGTACGAAAACGCCTTCCTCTACACTGAGGCCGATGGCAACGACATGGGCTATTTTATTCAATTCCATTTAGAGGTACTACAGAAGGCATTCAGCGATTTGCGCACCTACCTTCAGCACAAACAAGATCAGCAGCAACAAGCCGCCCACCTGCTCCATCGCGGCGGCCTCAACCCTCGTCAAGCCCAACTCCTCACTCTTTTTGCAAAAAATCGGGAGGAGATGTTCACCGTTCGCGACTTGTCTCAGCGGTTTGGCATCACGCCCACCACAGCCAAGGCCGACCTCGTGAAACTCATCGACCAAGGGCTCGTGCGCGAAATACCACTCAACGGCGTGAAGCGCGGCTATGTGCGCGGCGAGAAGTTCGACAGCTGGTATGACGAGCAAAGAAACTAAGGACGTGGACACCGAACCTCTCCTCGCGCGCGTACGCGCATATACACTACAATAGGGGCTGCATTTTTCCTTCACTGCCTTCACCAAGTGGTTTATGTCCTCATTTTCTGCTATTTACGGGTGAAGGCAACCCATCCAAAAGCCTTCACCAAAAGCCACTCATTTTGGGGAGAGGTGAAGGCAGTGAAGGAAAAATACAGCCCCTATTGTAGTGTGTATACGCGCGCGAGGAGACAAAATTGAGGACAACTTTTCCATGAAAACTGCCGGATTCCCGATAACTTCGATAAAATCTGGAATCATGAAGTTTCTTTGGATTTTCAGCTTCCTCTGAAAATCTACCTCAAAGCTAAATCCAACTACCTCAGAGGTAGAGAAAACTACCTCTGAGCTAAAACCTCTCTATTCAATCCTCCAAAATGTTAAAGTCGTGTTAAAGTCAGGGGCATGTGGCTGAAATCGACGCCGAGATGTCTATATATTCATAGAGAGACATGCACAACATCCAGGCATATAGGCTCAGCGAGTTATGCAGCGAAGCCTCAGAAAAAAAGCAACGCCCCTTTCACACAAGGTGAGAGGGGCGTTGAAAATGGGGGACTGAAAGGGAAGTTTCAGTGTGTGTCAGCGATTAGAGCTGGGGACCTGCAGCAACGAGGGCCTTACCGGCTTCGTTGGTGGTGTACTTCGCAAAGTTCTTGATGAAGCGGGCAGCGAGGTCCTGAGCCTTGGTTTCCCATTCAGAAGCCTGAGCGTAAGTGTCGCGGGGGTCGAGGATGTGGGTGTCCACGCCTTCGAGCTGAGTGGGAATTTCGAAGTTGAAGATGGGGAGCTTCTTCGTGGGAGCGGTGAGGATGGCGCCGGAGAGGATGCCATCGATGATGCCACGCGTGTCCTTGATGGAAATGCGCTTGCCGGTACCGTTCCAACCAGTGTTGACGAGGTAAGCCTTGGCACCGCTCACGTTCATCTTCTTCACGAGCTCTTCAGCATACTTCGTGGGGTGGAGGCTCAAGAAGGCCTGACCGAAGCAAGCAGAGAAGGTGGGAGTGGGCTCAGTGATGCCGCGCTCTGTACCTGCGAGCTTAGCGGTGAAACCGCTGAGGAAGTAGTATTGAGTTTGCTGTGCGTCGAGGATAGAAACGGGAGGCAGCACACCGAAAGCGTCGGCAGAGAGGAAGATGACGTTCTTGGCAGCGGGACCAGCGGAAACGGGGTGTACGTTCTTGACAATCTTTTCGATGTGATTGATGGGGTAAGAAACGCGGGTGTTTTCGGTGGTAGAACCGTCAGCGAAGTTGATCTTGCCATCGGCAGCCACAGTAACGTTTTCGAGGAGTGCATCGCGGCGGATGGCAGCGTAGATGTCGGGTTCGCTTTCCTTGTCGAGGTTGATCACCTTAGCGTAGCAACCACCTTCGAAGTTGAAGACGCCGTTGTCGTCCCAACCGTGTTCGTCGTCACCGATGAGGAGACGCTTGGGGTCGGTGGAAAGGGTGGTCTTACCCGTACCGGAGAGGCCGAAGAAGACAGCCGTGTTTTCGCCCTTCATGTCGGTGTTGGCCGAGCAGTGCATCGAAGCGATGCCGCGGAGGGGGAGGTAGTAGTTCATCATGGAGAACATACCCTTCTTCATTTCGCCACCATACCAAGTGTTGAGGATGACTTGCTCCTTGGAAGTGATGTTGAAGGCTACGCAAGTTTCGGAGTTGATGCCGAGTTCCTTGAAGTTTTCAACCTTAGCCTTAGAAGCGTTGTAAACCACGAAGTCGGGTTCGAACGAAGCGAGTTCTTCAGCCGTAGGCTTGATGAACATGTTGGTCACAAAGTGAGCCTGCCAAGCCACTTCTACGATGAAGCGAACGGCCAGACGAGTGTCCTTGTTGGCACCGCAGAAAGCGTCGACAACGAAGAGGCGCTTGTTGGAGAGTTCGTTCTTGGCGAGGTCTTTCACCACCTTCCAAGTGCTTTCGCTCATGGGCTTGTTGTCGTTCTTGTACTCGTCAGAAGTCCACCAAACGGTATCCTTGGAGTTTTCGTCCATCACGATGAACTTGTCCTTAGGAGAGCGACCGGTGTAGATACCCGTCATCACGTTTACTGCGCCGAGTTCGGTGATTTGACCAACTTCAAAGCCTTCGAGACCGGCCTTGGTTTCTTCTGCGAAGAGCACTTCGTAGGAGGGGTTGTGTACGATTTCGGTGGTACCGGTGATACCGTACTTGGTGAGATCTAATGTTGCCATTGGTTGATAAATTATTTATGGGTTTGTGATCTTTCGAGGTTGGGCAAGGAAAGATTTCAGGGGCTGTCGGGCGTGCTGAAGCCACATTTCCTTTCCGCCGAAACAAAGGTACGAATAAAGTTGTGGCTCACAAAAAGATTTTTCTAATTTTCTTTGGGGCGCGCTTCGTTTATTAACTGAATTTGTACCTCTGACTTGATTTTATACACACTTTTGAAAAGCAGAAATAACAAAAAGCCACCATTATCACAATGGGATAATGGTGGCTTTTTGCTATGTAATGAGTTGGCAAAACAAGGAGATTAGATGCCGAGCTTTGCACGAATGTCGGCCGGGATGGCGTTCTTGTTGATGACGATGTTCATGGTCTTGTAGGCCACGTAGGGCTTAGAGATGTACCAGAAGCCTTTGTAGGGGCCGAACTCACCCCACGAGTTCTTCATCATGAAGTATTCTTTGCCGTTTTGATCCTTGGCGATACCGTAGATTTGCATGCCGTGGTCGTCGGTCGTTTCCCAGTTGTCGTAAGCCAACTGACGCATCTCTTGCGTGATGGTCTTTTCGCCCTTGGCATCGTTGGCGGCAATTTTAGCACCGGCCTTTTCGCCTGTCCAGCGCGATTGGTCGGAACCCACACCGGCGGTTTGCTTGGTGTCGGGTACGGTGGCCACGCACTTGAAGCGACCGGTGCGGCGGGAGAAACCGTCTTCGCTCACATCGGCACCCCAAGCAAAGGTGTAGCCGTTGCGCACGGCACTCTCCATCACCCTCATGAACTCGTCGAGGGGGAGGTTGTAGCTGGAAGCCCAACGCCAGTTGTCTTGGATTTCGAGGATGAACGAGCTGTAGAAGGGGTGGTGGGTGTAGGACGTGAGGCTCACGTAGTCGTTGGGGTCGAGACGGAGATAGTCGCTCACGTAGGTTTTGGGCGTGTATTCCTTGCCTTCCACGGTGAAGCGTTCGGGGGCTACGCCGAAGTAGCCATCGAGCATCTGTTGCACCGTCTTCTTCCAGATGGGATTGATAGTCTTGTGGCTGCCGGTGGCAATGGTTTTCACATAGGCTTCAAGTCCGGGCCAGAACTGGGTGAAGTTGAACAAGCTGTCGCCGTAAGGGAGTTTGGGATAGGGCATCACGCCTTCGGGAGCGAGACCGTAGTGCTGCATGCAGTAGATAGCGTCATAGAAAGAGCCACCTTGAGAAAAACTGGCGTCACCGTGGGTGCGCACATTGCGGTCGGCACGGTCGGTATAGGTTTTCGTCACCAAAAACGACTCGCAGAGGTCGAGCTTCTTTGGGTCGAGACTGGGGTTCTTGCGGAGGGCTTCACTTTCGAGGAAAGCAAGGGCAGAATAGGACCAGCAGGTACCAGAGTTATTTTGGTTCTTGATGCTGGTCACGGGGTTGGTCACAACGGTGGTGAAGATGAGCGTATCTTTTTTTGCGGCCGGTGTTTTGGGATTAGCGGCAGCAGCCCCCAGGGTGCAGAGCGTTGCAAGGGCGATGAGGAGCGTTTTTTTCATGAAAGGATAAATTGTTATTAAAATGATTATGCAATGTTCCGTACGGCGCACGCCTTCTCTCCGGCAGCGATGCCGTTGAGCGAGCGCAGCTGTGCTTATTGTGTCACAAAGGCTTCGACGTCCTTGGCGTGGTAGGGGATACGTTCTTCTCCGAGGAAGCGACAGCCGTCGGGGGTGATGAGGAGATCGTCTTCGATGCGGATGCCGCCGAAGTCTTTGAACTTTTCGATTTCGTCGAAGTTGAGGAAGTCGCGGTTTGTGCCTTCGCTCCGCCACAGGTCGATGAGGTCGGGGATGAAGTAGATACCCGGTTCGTCCGTCACGACGTTGCCCACTTCGAGGCGGCGGCCAAAGCGCAGACTGGCCAGTCCGAACTGGTCGGAGGGACGCGTCTCTTCGTCATAACCTACGTTGATTTGACCAAGCCCTTCGAGGTCGTGCACATCCATGCCCATGGAGTGGCCGAGGCCGTGAGGGAGGAAGAGAGCGTGAGCACCGGCGGCCACAGCGGCATCCACATCGCCCTTCATCAGACCGAGGGCTTTGAGACGTTCGGTCATCAGACGGCACACGGCAAGGTGCACGTCCATATAGCGCACGCCGGGGCGGGCTTCGGTGAGGGCCAGGTCGTGGCAGTCCACCACGATGTCGTAGATGTCGCGCTGCCGCTGGGTGTAGGTGCCCGAAATGGGCGTGGTGCGAGTGTGGTCGGAACAATAGCCCTCGCGGGTTTCGCCGCCGGCATCTACGAGGAGCAGGCGCCCCTTTTCGAGTGGACGAGGCGAGGGAAATCCGTGCAGCACCTCACCATGCATCGACACGATGCTGGGGAAGGATACGTGCTTGCCTTCGCTCGCGGCAATGCCGTCGAGGATGCCACCGATATAGGCTTCGGTGACGCCTTCCTGCACGGCAAGTCGCATGGCGGTGGTGTGCATTTTGTAGCCGATGCGGGCGGCGCGTTCGAGTTCTTCCACCTCTTCGGCCGTTTTCACATTGCGGAGTTTCACCACAGCATGAATGAGGTCGAGGCTCGCAGCGGCACGTTGGTCGCGCGGATGGATGCCCGTCAAGTCCATCAGTTGGATCATGATGTCGTGGCGGTAGGGCGGGAGGAAATGCACCTTCCGTCCGGTGTGTTTGGCCAGGCTGATGAGGCGCGCGAGTTCGTTCATCGGCCCCGTTTCGGCAATGCCGCTCTCATCGGCCATATCGCGCATCGAGGGGACAGGCCCTGTCCAAATGATGTCGTCGATATCGATGTCGTTGCCGATGAGCGTCTCCACACCGCTCTCGCAGTCGATGACGAGTGCCAGTCCGTCGCGATGCTGCCCGGTGAAGTAGAGAAACGAGCTGTCTTGGCGATATTTGTAAGTGTTGGCCGGGTAGTTGTAAGGGCATTCGTTGTTGCCCATCAGTACGATGATACCGTCGCCTACCAGCTTGCGCAATTGCGCACGACGCTCAACGTATGTGTTCGTAGAAAAAAGCATAACAAGTGGTATTTTAAGACTATTTATTAGCGGCAAAGATAACCATTTCCCTTGAAAAACACTAACTTTGCACATCTTTTAATAGACTTTTTCGTGGAATTATCCTACTTTCTCATGGGTCAGACAGAAAGATGTGGATGAAAAACAATTAGGCTAATGGCAATCAATGGCAACACAGGACTTGTTTTGGAAGGAGGCGGACAGCGGGGCGTCTTCACCATCGGTGTGCTCGACTACATGATGGATGCCGGGCTCACCTTTTCTTATGGCATCGGTGTATCGGCCGGGGCCTGCCACGGCATGTCGTTCGTGAGCGGCCAGCGCGGCCGAGCACGGAAGTGCGCCATCGACATTTTGAAATACTACAAATATGTAGGCCTCAAACACCTTTGGCACACCCACGCCATCTTGGATCAGGAGCTGCTCTACGACCGCCTACCCAACGAACTGATTCCTTTCGATTATGAAGCGGCTTTTAGCAGCCCTATGCGCTTCGAAATGGTGACGACCAACTGCCTGACCGGACGTGCCGAATATCTCACCGAAACGTCCTCGCGCGAACGCGTTTTGGCCATCTGCAAAGCCTCTTCTTCGCTGCCTTTCGTTTCTCCCATTTGCCCTGTCGATGACACACCTATGCTCGATGGCGGCATTGTCGACCCCATTCCCACTGAACGCGCTCTCCAGCAGGGTTGTCAGCGTCTCGTGGTGGTACTCACCCATGAGCACGGCTATCGCGACGGCAAAGACATCAAAGTGCCCCGCTTTATCTACAAAAATTATCCGCGTCTGCGGGTCGTGCTGTCGCGGATGCGGCGCGTCTACAATGAAAAGATTGCTCTTGTCGAGCGATTGGAAGAATCGGGCATCGCCCTCTGCATCCGTCCTGAACGTGCGGTCGAAGTAGATCGGTTGGAGACCAATACCAATAAGCTCCGCACCCTTTACGAGGCGGGCTATGCCACGGCGCAACAAGTACTCACGTCCGATGCCGCCCGCCCCTATCTCTCCGCCCTCGACAAAGACTAACCGCATGCCCACGCTCCACATTTTCAACCCCTCCCACGATGAAGCGCTCGCTTTCGGACGTGCCGACTATTGCCCGAGCCGTGCCGCCCGCCGTTTGGGCGATGTACTGGCCGACCTACCGCGCTGGTGGGCGGCAGAGGACGACGAGGTGCTCCGGCTGCCCGAGGCGATGGGTTTGGATGCAGTTACACCTCCCGATTGGAGACGCATCGACCGCATTGAGCCATGGGGATGGGATGCCCACATCGTGGGTATGCTGCAACGGCTGGGTACTCCCGAGCGGTTGCTTCCGGATGCCCTTCGGTTGGCACACCTCCGCAGTTTGAGTTCGCGCCAATCCACCACACGCTTCCTGCACGCACTGAACGACGAAGTGCTGCCGGCGGGAGTGCTGAAAGGCAACAGTTGGTGGTGCGCAACGTTCGCCGAGGTGAAATCTGCCCTTGCCCACTGCTCCGGCGAGGCGATGGTCAAACAACCTTGGAGCAGCAGCGGTCGCGGTGTTTTCCCCTGCAATTCCGACCTCCCCACCCCGCTTTTGGCACGTATCAAAAAAACAATCGACCGTCAGGGGGCGGTCGAAGTGCAACCTCGCTACGAGCGTTTGGCTGACGGGGCATTGGAATTTCAGGCGCAGACCGATGGGCGGATTGTTTACCTTGGCCCTTCGCTGTTTGCCACCACCGCGGGCGGTGCTTACTGTGGGCAACGTGTGGCCGCTCCTGCGGCATTGGAGCACGACTTCCTCACCCTGTGGCAGCGCTGTTGTCCACACCTGATTCCCACGTTCGATGTGGCGCAACGGAGTTTCACCGCACTTGTGGCGCTCTTGGAACAACAACTTTCCCGGCTTCTGCAAGGACGCTACGAAGGACCGCTGGGCATCGACGTCCTCTTCACACCTGCCGGATTGCACCCTTGCATCGAAATCAACCTCCGCCGCACAATGGGGCACGTGGCTTTGGCCATGGCCCAGCGCGCAGCCCACCTCCCTGCCCTGCCCACCACCTTCCGCATCGGTGAGCAAGGCTTGGTGTGGGGCGAATAGTAGTCCTCTCGAATTACATACCCCTACCCTATGAAAACTCTCTTCTCCTTTTTCCCTCTTCTATGGAAGGCCTTGGGGCGGTCATGCCGCTGCTGCCTCTGTGTTTTGATGTGCGCACTTCCCTTGTGCACCGTTGCTTCATCGTTTCGTTACGGAGCACATTTTCTGATGGTGGACGCAACAATTCACCACAAGAATGTGGCACACCACCTTGAGGTCGGGCTGAGCACCGGTATGTCCCACTGCCTGCTCGACTCCACCTACGTTGTGGACAGTCTTGGGGTGGACATCTCCCAACTGAAACCCTCCACCATCAATGGCGAAAAAAGGGGATGTTGTGTGCTGCAACTCGACTCTTTGGAGTTCTGCGGCGAAACCTATCGGAAAGTATGGTGCTTGGTGATGGAAACCAAGAGGCGACTTAAGGGAAACATGCCCCGAGTGGTCATCGGGAACAATGTGCTGGGCGGAAAGGCTTGGCGCGTGGACTTGAAAGGCCAAACGTTCACACCATGCAGTCCGAAACTGCATTACAGCAAGACGAGATTGAAGTGGAAAACAGGGAGCACCTACGAAAGTACGATGATGTTCTTGAAAGCCAAGGTAGGCGGTCGCAAGGTACGGCTACAATTCACCATGGATTTAGGGAAAAACATTCTGCCCCACGGCATTTATCCCTTCCCCTCAACGGCACTCACCAAAGAAGGCGGAAGTTTGCAGCGAGGGATTTCGGAAGAAACGATACCTGTGTACGAAGGCGTAACAACTGAAATCGGCGATTTTCGCTTCACCACCGACTATGTGCTCGGTTATCCCGGCGACGAGATGGGTACGCTCCGCGCCACGGCCTTCGAGGGGCATCCGTTCGTGGTCAACTACAAGAAAAAGCTCATTGAGATTTTGGAATAAACGGATTGCCCATCCGCACTATTTGCGGCCGAAGTCGGCAGGGATTTCCCCCCACTCTTGAGTTTCCCATTTCAGAATGGGGCAGGTGACGCGGTGCGCTTTGAGCCACGTTTCGGCACGGGCAATCATGGCATAAACCTGCTCAGTGCGGGAATTGCGGGCGAGGGTGGTTTTGCACTGTTTGCGCCGCACCCAGTTGATGGCGTTGCGCGAGTCGCTGTAGATGGTCATTTTCAGCCCCTTTTGCTCAAGAATGGCGAGAGCGTGGACGATGGCGAGAAACTCACCGATGTTGTTCGTGCCTTCGATTGGGCCGAAGTGGAAAATCTCCTTTCCTGTGCGCAGATACACGCCGCGATACTCCATCGGCCCCGGATTTTTGGAGCAAGCCGCATCGACGGCGATGGCTTCGTGTTCGATGATTTTCAGCACCTCTCCGGACGGCATCGTCACGGTGCGGCCTTCGGGGGCAGCAATGCGCTGTGGCGCACTCTGAGGGGCGGGTTTGCCGCTGCCGGAGAGGGTGTCCGTGCCCTTGGTGCCGATATAGTCGGCAGGGTCTTGCAGTTCAGCCGTAAGTGCCTCTTCGCGTGTCTTAAAACTTTTGTAGACCGCCCCTTCATAGCCTTTCACCTGCGCTTCACACTCCTCCCACGACTCATAGACACCGGGGACGAGACCGCGCCAAACAACGTAAAATTTCGGTTTCTTTGCCATAGAGGATGAGGTGGGTGGGAATGTTACGGCTGTCTTTTCATTTCAAACGAAATCAACCGACGTTTTATTTCTTGATGACTTTTTTGCCGTCTACAATGTAGGTGCCGGCAGGAAGGGCTTCCCAAACCGAGGTTTGGCGCACGCCTTTAAGATCAAAAATAGGTTTGATTGCTTCCTTTTTGCTATCAAGGGAACCGATGGCGGTGGGGTTCAATTCCTCGGCCGTGTAGAACACGTTGCGTTGCACATGAGGGTTCCAAACATTTTCACGCTTGCCGTTTCGGTCAACCTCAATATGCACTTCGTAAGTACGATTGGGTTTCAGTTTTGAATCCTCAAACGTGATGCGGGTCTTTCCAGCATCGTTGGGTTGTTCACAAGGCAGATAAACTCCCTCAACGGCACCTAAGTCAATCCATTCACGCTCCGTCAAATCGAGCAGACGGTAGTAAATGCGGCCGCGATAGCCTTGCCGAAGGGGATACCCACGTATTGTGGAATGCACTTGTAAACCGATTTCGTTGATTTCATTGAGTTGGAAAGTGCTGTAATTGGCTTCGGCACCATCTACAAAGAAATCTACCGAATTAAACTCAAAGGTACTGCTGATGATATGGGGCAGCACTTCCACTTCAAAAGGTTCTTTCATCGTAATCGGGACAATCACTTCGGTGCCCTTTCTCTTGACTTTGATCGATAGTGTTACGTTGTACTTACCTGCTTTCAAGTTACCAAAATCGCCCGGATTGTTATACTGCGACCGCATATTGATGACGAAAGAAGTGTGTCCCAAACGCTGTGCCACCACATTGGGCGTCAGCAGATAGGCGTTAAACTCTTTCTGGGTTTCCTGGCTTTTCAGGGTCATTACTAAGTCGCCCCGCACTTCTTCCCGACCGGGGTTGTACATAGTGAAACTAAAAGCCGCCATATTGCTCGAGTCTTCATAGAAAGGAGCCAGCAGGCTCGGGCTTTTCTCCATAATGACAACATCTTTCGGGTTGTTGGGGTTGATGCGCACCGCATCGGCCGTGAGTTCTACGTCCATCTCATTGGCATGCTGAATGGGCTTCCACTCCCCGTTTTGCTTCGTCTGAGCATTGAGCATTTCAGAGAATACAGGTACTAAGCGATAATGCCCGTCGGGAACATCTTCAAAACGAATATCGTTCACTTCAAACGACATCGAGGTGAAAATAGACGCCCAAATTTGGTTGTCGCTGGTAGAATTAAAGATTTTCACGCATTCCTTTTTGTCGTTGTAAAGTGCCAACCCCACCTTTCCGGCAAACACGCCCAATTCGCCTTTCACCGGACTGTACGAACCTAATCTTTTAATTTCGGCACTGAAACTCCCTGTACGTGCAGCTTCTGTTTGATTGATGGTGAATGCAGTGGTGGTACGGGCATCTAAGCCACGTGCTATTTCCGGAAAAGGAGTGGCCTTTCCATCATTGGGATGGGCAAAGACAACCGAAATATCGTCCCAGAAAGTGCCACTGAGGGCAAAGCCGTAAACGTTCAAATAAACGGTGTTAATGTCAAAATAGCCGTCGTATTCACCTTCCCAGCCCCAGTTGGTGTGTATAAAGCCGCGTTCATCATAGCCGTCATATACAAAGGCGTGCGGACCTCCTACAACCAAAACAGGGTAGCCGTTAGAGATTTCCTGCATCACTTCTTTGAGAAATTCATTGGCGGGCATGAAGTTTTTGTCGAGGAAGCGCACGGTATAATCAAATTGATCCCGAAGCGCATTACAAGCATATTGCAGGTTAGAATCGCTCCCCTTGTAGTAATACCTCATATTCACTGCATTACCAATGTCGCGCATCAACACACCGACAGCTTGTTTGGAGCGTTCCGAAAACATCTTGTCGGCGGTATCTTCCATGTCGCTCCACCAGTAAGTGGCGCTCTTCCAGGCTTCGTCGCCCTCGGTTTTTATATAACCCTCCGGGCGTTTTTTCGGCCATTTGTGGTGATACATCACTTGTGCCGTAGCCGTGGCCACACAGCCCGTGGGCGTAGTTCTTCCATCCACAACACGGGTATATTTGTTAAAAGGAAAGTATTGACCCCACTTGCAAGTGAGCAGCGGTTCCACTTTTCGTTTGAGAGGCATGGTGGGAGTCGTCGCTTCCCGCTTGGTGTTGCGCACGGCTTTTACCACGCGTTCATAATCGCTCAAAAACTTTTTGAAATAAGGCGGCTGTTCGCTGCCCTCTTTTGAGAAGTTGTCTCCATAGCCCACCACTTCGTTCAGTCCGCTTTCTCCGGAGATAATCACAAACTTTTTATCCTTAGCACTGGTAAAGAGATAATAAGCCGGTGGTTCCTTGGCTGCCACCGCACGGGTGTTAAGCGTCTTCTTTGATGAGAGTGTTGGATGGTTGAGATATTTTGAGGCTATGTTCAAAGCCTGCCCTTGGGTGATAGGGTTTGCATGTGAAAATGAAACACTTGCCAGTAGGGTAAGTGCCAAAAACAATGTTCTTTTGATTTGATGGCGCATTCTGTATAAATAGTAGACGATTATATGATAAATTAGACATTAGATATTAGAGCAAAAAGCGCTAATATCTAACGTCTAATTCCTCACGTTGTAGAAATAATTTCTTTACATACGTTCGGGCATTTCAATGCCTAAGAGACCCATACCGAGGCGTACGACCTTCGCCACGTTTTGCGAGAGGACGAGGCGGAAAGCACGCAGATCGGTGTTTTCTTCGCGCAGGATTTGAAACTCGTGGTAGAACTGGTTGTAGTTCTTGACCAAATCGTAGCAGTAGTTGGCGATGGCCGAAGGGCTGAAATCCTCACCGGCAGCACGTACCACAGCGGCGAAATCGGCCAACTGCTGGATGATTTCTTCTTCCTTGGTGGAGAGCGCCACTCCTGTGGGGAGCGTAGCGGGAAGGTCGATGCCGGCATCTTGCGCTTTGCGGAGAATAGAGCGGATGCGGGCGTAAGTGTATTGGATGAAGGGACCGGTGTTGCCGTTGAAGTCGATGCTTTCTTCGGGGTTGAACACCATGTTCTTTCGGGCATCTACTTTGAGCAGGAAGTATTTGAGTGCGCCCAATCCTACGATGCGCGCCACCTCCTGCTTCTCATCTTCGCTCATGTCAGCGTTCTTGCCGGCTTCGTCCATCGTTTGGCGAGCCTGCGCAATCATACCTTCCACCAAGTCGTCGGCATCGACCACCGTGCCTTCACGGCTTTTCATCTTACCATTGGGAAGTTCGACCATGCCGTAAGAGAAGTGCACAAGGTTCTTACCCCATTCAAAACCAAGTTTGTCGAGGAGGAGGGAGAGTACTTGGAAATGATAGTTTTGCTCGTTGCCCACGACATAAATCATCTTCGAGATGGGATAGTCTTGGTAGCGGAGTTTAGCCGTACCGATGTCCTGTGTCATGTAGACGCTCGTGCCATCGGAGCGGAGGAGGAGTTTTTCGTCCAAACCATCGGCGGTGAGGTCAGCCCATACCGAACCATCGGGACGGCGGTAGAAGACTCCCTTTTCCAGACCTTCCTCCACATTTTCCTTACCTTCGAGATAAGTGTCGCTTTCGTAGTAAATCTTGTCGAACGACACCCCGAGGGCTTTGTAGGTCTCGTCAAAACCGGCATACACCCATTCGTTCATCTTGCGCCAGAGTCCGCGCACTTCGGGGTCGCCCTGCTCCCATTTGCGGAGCATTTCGCGCGCTTCCACCATCAGCGGTGCTTCTTCCTTGGCGCGTGTTTCAGCCTCTTCGCTGTTCACACCCTCTTCAAGGAGTTGGGCTTTGAGGGCGGCCACTTCTGCGCGATAATGCTTGTCGAAAGCCACGTAGTAGTCGCCGATGAGGTGATCGCCTTTTTTGCCCGACGACTGGGGTGTTTCGCCGTTGCCGTACTTCTGCCAAGCGAGCATCGATTTGCAAATGTGGATACCGCGGTCGTTCACGATGTTGGTCTTCACCACCCGATTGCCGTTGGCTTCGGCAATTTGTGCCACCGCCCAACCGAGGAGGTTGTTGCGGACGTGGCCGAGGTGGAGGGGTTTGTTGGTGTTGGGCGAAGAGTATTCGATCATCACCAGCGGGCTCTCCTCCGTGGGGGCGGTGAAGCCGTAGTGAGCATCGGCGTGGATGCTGTCGAGGAGTTCAATCCACTTCTTGGGAGCGATGATGAGGTTTAAGAAACCTTTGACGATGTTGAAAGTCGCCACAAGGTCGGTGTTCTCAACGAGCCACAGCGCGATGTCTTCTCCGGTGTCTTCGGGCTTACGCTTGGAGATGCGCAAGAGGGGGAAGGTCACGAGGGTGAGGTGGCCTTCAAAGTCGGGGCGTGTCTTTTGGAGCGAAACCTGCTCGGGGGTAATATCGGCATCGTAAAGGGCTTTGACCGCCTTGACGATGGCTTCGGTGAGTTGCTTTTCGAGATTCATATCAGAATGAAATTGTTATTTTGTGCAAAGTTACGATTTTCTCGGCTTTTGAGCAAATAAGAGTTCCCTCAGGGCGTTTCGAGCCGATAGCGGGTGAGGAGGGGGTAGTGGTCGGAGAAAAAGACGCTGTTGTCCACACGGCAAGTGAGGGGGACGAGTTGCGGTGAAGCAAAAGCATGGTCGATGCGCACGACGAAGGCATCGCGGTTGAAGGTGCGCCCCAGCCCTTTGCCCACGGTGGAGAAAGCGCTCTTTAAGCCGGCCTGCGAAAGGCGGTGGCAGGTGTAGGAAATGGGGGTGTCGTTGAAATCTCCACAAACCACGGTGGGCATCGTTTGATGCCGGTCAAGGAAGGTGCAGAGCGTGTCGACCATCAGTGCCCGCTCCTGTGAGGCATGGGCAATCTTGGCACCCAAATGATGGGCGGTGCGATAGGCTTCGCTCTCGTTCTGCGCTTCGGCGTTTTTCACCCATCCGGCATAACTTTCCCGCTCGTCGCGGGTGAGGGCGTTGGAGCGCAGGTGGCAGTTGACCACAAGGAGGGTGTCGCCCCCGTTTCGTTTCAGCCAATATCCCCATGCCCCGTTGCCGCCGATTTCGGTGATGCGCTCGTGGCGTACGATGGGGTATCGACTCAAGAGGACAAGTGCCGCCTGCGGGTTGGACGTGGCGTGAAGATGCCGGAGGGCAGAACTATCAGAAAAAGTTTTCAACTCCGCCATCATCTGGGGCGACTGCGGTACTTCCTGCAAACAAACGATGTCGGCGTGCTGCGCTTGCAAATAGGCAAAGATGCCTTTTTGTGCGTCGTAACTGCCGCCCATCCCCGCGGTGTTGTAGTTGATCAGCGAAAAGGTGTTAAGCTGATCGTCGGATTGGGCATCGGCACGCTGGAAAGGATGATAAGGCAGGTAGTCGCTGATGCTGCCCCAAGCAAAAATCAGTCCGACAGCGGTGATCCAAGCCCGCCGCGGAGCGAAAAGGAGCGAAAAGAGGAACAATCCCACTGTGCCGGCCAACATGACGGGGAAAGACAAGCCCATCAATCCGGCCAACTTAAAGTCGGCAGGACTGACCCATACACTCAGCACACAGAGCCACAAGCCGAGCACCGAAAGCACCGAAGCACCGGCTGCCACCGAGGAAATGGCACGCACAAAGACGTTGCGTTCGGGACGCTTGAAAAACTGATAGATGCGGCGAAACATAGGCGTGAGGGTGGATTTTATCGGCGGTTGCTGTGGTCGAAGAGCAGGCGCTTCTCCTCTTCGGTGAGCGAGGCATAGCCCGAGCGGCGCACCTTGTCGAGGATGGCGTCGATGCGTGCCTGCTGTTCGCGCTTTCGAGCGTTGTAGTCGTGGTCGGGGTTGGTGTAGTGCGTGTGCATGTTGCGCCGTTCGTTGCGCCCTTTATCGTTCGACCCGAACCATCCGCGCAGAGCGTTCTCCAATCCGGCGCCCCACCGCCCGAAAGCGTTGCGGATGCGCTGCAAGATGTTGCCGGAAGTGCTCCCCTGCCCGGACGAAGATCCGGCATAGTGCTGCCATCCACCGAAGGAAGAGGAGGCGCGCTGCTGTCGACGACAGCGCACAAAGTAGAGCCAGCCGAAGAACATTCCCCCTAAGTGGGCAAAGTGGGCGACGTTGCCGTTGGAGGCAAAGGCCGAATAGGCTTCGATGAGGGCATAGACAATCACGAAGTATTTGGCCTTCATCGGTATCGGAGGGAAGAGGAGCATGATGCGCTCGTTGGGGAAGGTCATGCCGAAGGCCAACAGCACACCGTAGCACGCACCGCTGGCGCCAATCGTCACCCATTGGTTGAGAAAAGCATCCATCGGCAGCAGTTCCATACCGGTATTGACCATGGTGTAATGGTGCATTCCCGACAGGTAGTATTGGCCGAACTGCCAAAGTTCTTGGCACAAACCTGCACCTACCCCCGTGATGAGATAGTAAATCAGGAAACGGCGCTGCCCCATCGTCCCTTCGATGATGCGGCCGAACATCCACAGCGAAAACATGTTGAGCAACACGTGGCTCCACGAACCGTGGAGGAACATGTAGGTCAGCAACTGCCAGATGCGGAAGTCGGAAGCTAAAAAGAAGTGCAACCCGAAAATCTCAGTGAGCACATCGTTGGTGCGCTGCTGGATGACGAGCTGCACCATAAAGACGATGATGTTGATAAAAAGGAGATTGCGCGTGATGGGGGGAATGTTCTTGAGCATAAGAGGTAGGAGAATACAGAGAAAAGCAGATAAGGTTTAGGGACGTTCTGCCTGAAGAAGGGACTACAAGCAGCACGTCGCTAAACCTTTCATGCGGGTGGGAAAGAGAGCGGGGGAGACTTAGAACTCGAAGCGTTCGAGTTTCATCTTGCCCAGACCTTCGAGCTGCGCAATGGCACTCTTGAAGTCTTCCGTGGCAGCATGTGCCGCGAGGGCATCGGCATCGGTCCACGTCTCGCAAAACATGAAGACATCGGAGCGGGTGCCGCTTTCAAAAACATCGTACGACACGCAGCCGGTGTGCTTTTGGCTGGCAGCGGTGAGGGTCAGTGCCACTTGAAGGGCAGCATCATATTGGCCTTCGTTGGCCTGGAAGAAACAGTTGATACGAATCATGAGAAAATGAGATTTTAGAAGATAATACAGCAAACAATGGGGCATCCTCACGCGCACGCGTATACCTACAATATGGATTGTTTTTTGCCTTCACTCCTTCACCAAAGCCCTTATCAAAAAGATTTTCAGAACGTTACGGGTGAAGGCAAAGGGGTGCTTTTCCTTCACCGATTCTCTGCTGAATCTCAGCAAAATCAACTAAGGGTGAAGGCAGTGAAGGCAAAAAAGACGAAAACACAAGTAGCGCGCGTACGCGCGCGAGGGATTGAGGAGAGGGCATCACAGAGCGGTGCGCCTTATGGTGTCCTTTGTGCCCAAGTTCCAACAAACTCAGAGGTAGTTTCACGCGGATGGGAGGTAGGAAAAACTACCTCTGAGATAGTTGTGCGAAGATGGGAGAAAAATGTTTAGAAGTAATAGCTGGCCTGCAAACTGAAGGTATTGGTTTTGTAAGAGGGTAGAACCAAATCTCCGGCATTAATCCCTGTTTGATTCAAAGCGGACTTGCCGACTTTTCCGATTGCGAAATTGTAGACAATACCTAAATCAAGCGAAGAGAAAATGTTAATTCCGGCTCCGATATTCCAAGTCGTGTTGATTACTTTGTTTTTGAAAACACCATTCACTTCGTAGGAGGTGTTACCCAGTTTTTTGCTGCTCAACAGATTGCTGAAATTCCACGAACGATTGCCGACATTGAATGCAAAGTTAGGGCCGGTGGTGAAATGAACGCCTGTGCCTCGCACTTCGAAGGAATACTTCAAATTTAAGGGGATGTTGAAGGAGTGGGTGGTTTTGCTGCTTTGTTCACCTACTGTGTTTTCCAACGTATAGCGGCACTGGTTGTAAACAAGGGCGGCATTGAGGCCAAATCCTCTAAAGGCATTGAATTGAACCTTCGGGCCGAGATACCAACCCGAACCATTTTTACCGATTAAAGTGTTGTCGAGTGAGCCTCGTTTGAAGTTGACAGCAGTAAGATTATAACCGCCCATCACACCCAACTGGATAACATCGCCAGCTTGTGCTGAAATTGCCATCGAAAGGAAAGCAATCAAACAGAGAAAAGACTTTTTCATACAATAATAATTTAGAATTCGTTGTTAGAATGAGAAATAAGCCGAACGTCGGCTTCTGTTTTTACATCTGGAGGATGACGCGCTCCACGTAGTAGACGAGGATGCCGGCCAGATAGCCCGAAGCGGCAATCCACGTGATGCGCTTCATGTACCAGCCGAAGGGGATTTTTTCCAAGCCCATGGCCACCACGCCGGCAGCACTGCCGATGATGAGCATAGAGCCGCCCACACCGGCACAATAGGCGAGGAGTTGCCAGAAGATACCATCGCGGGCAAAGTCGCCCACCGACGCAATGTCGTACATGCCCATGCAACCAGCCACGAGGGGCACGTTGTCCACCACGGCCGACGCCACACCGATGAAGCCGGTGACGAGGAAGTGGTTTGCGTGCGACACTTCATTCAGCCACTTGCCAAAGGCGGTGAGTACGCCGGTTTCTTGCAAAGTGGCCACAGCCAGCAGGATGCCGAGGAAGAAGAGGATGGTGGTCATGTCGATCTTCCGGAGGATGCTCGTGACGCGCTGCTTCATCGTGCTGTCGCGGTGCTTCCGGCGGCGATAGAACACTTCTGTGAGCGCCCAAAGCGATCCGAGCACCAAGAGGATGCCCATGAAGGGGGGCAGGTGGGTGAGGCTGTGGAAGATGGGCACAAAGAGCAGGCCGCCCACACCGAGACAGAAGATGCTGTTGCGCTCGATTTTGGTGAACTGATGCCCCGTAGTGGCCTCGGCAGTTTCGCCCGAGGGAGAGGAGAGTTCGCCTTTGAGGCTGAATTGCAAAATGGCGGCCGGCACAACCATCGAAACAAGACTGGGGATGAAGATTTCCTTGATGACGCCCTGGGTGGTGAGGCAGCCTTTGATCCAGAGCATGATGGTGGTCACATCACCGATGGGGGAGAAAGCACCACCGGAGTTGGCGGCAATGACGATGAGCGAAGCGTAGATGATACGGTCGTTGTGATCGTGCACCAGTTTGCGGAGCACCATAATCATCACAATGGTGGTGGTGAGATTGTCAAGCACGGCAGAAAGGAAGAAGGTCATAAAGGCCATTTTCCACATAAGCGACCGCTTGGAGCGGGTGTCGAGGGCATCGCGCACGAAGTTGAAACCGCCGTTGGTGTCGATGATTTCCACCACCGTCATGGCACCAATCAAGAAGAAGAGGGTTTCGGCCACTTCGCCCAAGTGCTCGCGCAGGATGTGGGAGGAGACAAAGGCGGAAATACTCTCGCCCGAGGCTTTGAAGTCGGCCAGGTGAAACTGCGTGATGTAGTCAGCAGCACCGAAAGTGTAGAGCACCCAGCAGGCGACAGCCATGAGCAAAGCGATGGCCGCTTTGTTGACTTTCAGCCCGTCTTCGAGGGTGATGCAGAGATAGCCCAGCACAAAAACGGCTACGATGATGGGGGTGAGCATAAGGGTGGGGAAGGGGTGTTGAAGGTTGAGAATGTTTGTTGGCGCAAAATTCGCAAAAAAATCTCTTATCCCCAAACTTTCTGCACACGATTTGCCATCGCCCGCTCCAAAATAACCTATTTTTGTGTGGGCAGTCCGATTTTTATCGCTAAATTTGCAATTCGATTGTGGCACAGGAGAGCGCTCCTATTTCACGACAAGGAGAGTGAGGTAGAGTGTTGCACTTCTATCTTAAATGCGCAGTATGCTTTGACAGTTAGGGCATTTATGAGCAACCGGCATCTGATGGAGGTAACATCGACCGATATTCGCCCTCTCTCTGAGGGCGAACGCAGTTTCTCACTGTACCCCCATATTTTTTACCGAAAACATAGTCGTAAAAACCGCTATCAATGAGTCTAAGAACTCAATGATAGCGGTTGTTTTTGTAATATGATGGAAAAATCTATCAAGATGATGGGACCATCATATAGTGTTGAAAAATCCCCTTATAGGTTATTAAAGTAAATTACCATGAAAGAAAACGATTGATAAATCTTTCAAGAAGGTTATTCCCGTAAAAATTCCAAAACAAACCATATAGAATGATACAAGCCATTAGAAAGTTTTCATGAGAACGAACCCAGGGTTCATCCCATGTAAAGTATACAATCCCACAATTCATGATAGCAAATACTATGTAAACGAAGATTTTTTTCATATCCTTCTATATTTAGAGAAAAAACAACACTTCGAGAGAGACTTCTAAGGAATATCAGGCTGCTTAAAGAGGCCTGATACTTCCATGGTCATTGTTTCTCACAAAAGTGTGTTTTCGAACTCGATTGTCTAAACAAATAAGAGATGCAGCTGCTGCAACGCAAGGAGCATAAGAACCTATAGTGAGAGCAACCATAGCAGACTCTTTACAAAGACTCAATCTGGTTACACAATCCCACCAAGTTTCTCGAACCCAATAAGAACGAGTGTTGGGTGCCTTGTGGTTCAAGCTAATGAGGACATTTCCGTTTGATAGTGGTGTCGTGGTTATTTTGACGGCCTTGTAAAGACTATCATATTCGTGTTCTATTACCCATTCATGTTCGTTGATTTGTTGAACTTTCATCGAGAGTTTAATGGGTTCATCCTCTGTCTCGAATATAGCTGAGTATTTGTCTTTTGAGTCCTGTCGGAGTAGATACTCATACTCTTCTCCTGTGGCATCGTCTGTAAAGCTTACTAAGTTTTCTTTTCCCGAAACACTTGTACCTCGAGTGCTAGGGAGAGAAGTTAACTTTAAATCTTTGATGATTGCATTCGGTTGAGTGGCTCTATATTCTTCCAAGAATGTCTCATTGCTACAACTAGCAACAAACAGGGATAATAAAATAATGCAAAGAAAAATGGTTTTAGAGAGTACTGTTTTCATAAAAGGAATATGGTTTATTAGTTTGACGTGTGCGAATTTAGAAAGAAATTTTCAATCCAACAAATAATCCACAGAAAAAGTGAAGTGTATATCTTATCTTTGCAAAGTAGCCCCAAAAAAACATCGATAATATACGTCTGATATATGTGCATGAGCATAGCGAAGCGCACTATCTGTCACCCTTTGAATGAATTGATCCGGAAGAGAATATTTTGCAATTATATTTGTTTCATTTTTCGACAGATTGTTTTTGCGAGGAAGGGGTGTAGCGAGCTACATGAGGCATGAACAAAGTGGAGAGGGTGGAAAATGGAAACAAAGAGGGTATCAAAGTAGAGAACATCCACTCATTTTTCGCCAACGCAACGCATAACTATTTTGCAATTTCAGTTGTGCTCATCCCATCATAGTTGTATTGAGTATTCCATCTAAGGCTACAACCTCTATTCGAGTCTTTAATTATTGAGGTTTGATTTGGCGTTGTGAAGATGTTGGCGCAAAATTCGCAAAAAATCTCTTATCCACAAACTTTCCACGCACGATTTACCTTTGCCTGCGCCAAAATCACTGTTTTTTGTGTGGGCCATCCGATTTTTATCGCTAAATTTGCAATTCGATTGTGGCACAGCGGTAGGCGCTCCTGCCACTTGCAACCACACGACGATGCTGTTGCGTGGTGTCACTCTTCACCCGGCTTCGTAGTTCAATGGATAGAACAACCCTCTCCTAAAGGGTAAATAGGGGTTCGATTCCCCTCGGAGCTACTTTTCAGTAGGTCGTTTGACAAAAGTATTCTCGCCACGGCTGTACTCAATACTTATGGGTACTACCGTGGCGAGAAAGCGTCTGTCAAACGACCGATTTGCGTTAAAGTTGTGTTAAAATTGGTACGGAGTGGCTGTTTTGGCGGGCGAGATGTCTATATAGGAGTAGAGGGTGTTGCGCTCACACAAAAAAAGCCGCGCCAAAACAGCAGTTTCAGCACGGCTTTTTTATCGAGTCGAGGACACAGGAGGGTGTCCTTAAACAGGATTAGTCTTCGTCACGATGGGGACGACGGGGACGGCGTTCGCCATCTTCGCGGCGAGGACGGCGGGCAGGGCGTTCTTCCCAACCTTCGGGCTTCTCGGTGAGCACCTTGTGCGAAAGGCGGAACTTGCCGGTCTTTTCGTCGATTTCGAGGAGTTTCACCTGGATCTTGTCACCTTCCTTGATACCGGCGTCTTCAACGCTTTCGAGACGGTTCCAAGAGATTTCGCTGATGTGGAGCAAACCTTCCTTAGAGGGCATGAACTCTACGAAGCAGCCGTAAGGCATGATGCTCACCACTTTGGCTTCGTAGATCTCGCCCACTTCGGGGATGGCCACGATGGCGCGAATCTTGGCAACGGCTGCATCGATGCTGTCCTTGTTGGGAGCAGAAACCTGGATTTTGCCTACGCCGTCTTCTTCATCGATGGTGATGGTGGCGCCGGTTTCTTCCTGCATGCCTTGAATGATCTTTCCGCCGGGGCCGATGACTGCACCAATAAATTCTTTGGGGATTTCGAAAGCTTCGATGCGGGGCACGTGGGGCTTGTAGTCTTCGCGGGGGTGGTCGATGGTCTTCATCATCTCACCGAGGATGTGTTCGCGGCCGGCCTTGGCTTGTGCAAGTGCCTTTTCGAGGATTTCGTAAGAAAGACCATCGCACTTGATGTCCATTTGCGTAGCAGTCAAACCCTTGAGCGTACCGGTGGTTTTGAAGTCCATATCGCCCAAGTGGTCTTCGTCGCCGAGGATGTCGGAGAGGACGGCATACTTGTCTTCACCGGGATTCTTGATAAGTCCCATGGCGATACCTGAAACGGGAGCCTTGATGGGCACACCGGCATCCATGAGCGAGAGCGTACCGGCACAAACGGTAGCCATAGAAGACGAACCGTTAGATTCGAGGATGTCGCTCACCACACGCACGGTGTAGGGGAAGTTGTCGGGCAGCTGACCCTTCAAACCGCGCCAAGCGAGGTGGCCGTGGCCGATTTCGCGACGACCTACGCCGCGTTGAGCACGGGCTTCACCTGTAGAGAAGGGAGGGAAGTTGTAGTGAAGGAGGAAGCGCATATAGCTCTTGTCCAGCACGTCGTCCACCATCTTTTCGTCGAGCTTCGTGCCGAGGGTGGTTGTGGTCAGACTCTGCGTTTCGCCACGTGTGAAGATGGCTGAACCGTGAGGACCGGGAAGGGGATTGACTTCGCACCAGATGGGGCGGATGTCGGTGGTCTTACGACCATCGAGACGTACGCCTTCGTCGAGGATGCAGCGGCGCATAGCGTCCTTTTCCACGTCGTGGTAGTAGCGGTCGATCAGCGCATTCTTTTCTTCGAGCTCATCGGCAGAAAGTTCGGTGTGTGCAGCGGCATAACTTTCCTTGAAAGCTTCGCGCACGGCTTCGAAAGCATCAAAACGCTCGTGCTTTTCAAGGGCCGACTTCGTGATGTCGTAGCACTTCTGATAGCACTCGCTCTTGACTTGCGTACGGAGGTCTTCGTCGTTCACTTCGTGGCAGTATTCGCGCTTCACGTCCTTGCCGAGTTCCTTGGAGAGTTCCTTCTGGATTTGGCACATGGGCTTGATGGCGGCATGAGCCACCTTCAAGGCTTCGAGGAGCGCACTTTCGGGCACTTCGTCCATTTCGCCTTCCACCATCATGATGTTTTCTTCGGTGGCAGCGACCATGAGATCCATGTCGGCGCCTTTGAGTTGTTCGAAAGTGGGGTTGATGACAAACTCGCCATTGATGCGCGCCACGCGCACTTCGGAAATGGGGCCGTCGAAAGGAATATCGGTGCAGGCAAGGGCTGCCGAAGCGGCAAAACCGGCGAGGGCATCGGGCATGTCTACGCCGTCGGCGCTGAAGAGGGTGATATTGACGAACACTTCAGCATGATAGTCGGAGGGGAAGAGGGGGCGGAGGGCACGATCGACAAGGCGGGAGGTGAGGATTTCGTAGTCACCGGCACGGCCTTCGCGCTTGGTAAATCCACCAGGGAAGCGACCTACGGCCGAATACTTTTCCTTGTAATCGCATTGGAGGGGCATGAAATCGGTGCCGGGGGCAGCGTCTTTGGCACCGCAGACAGTGGCCAGCAACATGGTGTTGTTCATGCGGAGCATCACAGCACCATCGGCTTGCTTGGCCAACTTGCCAGTCTCAATGCTGATGGTGCGTCCATCGGGCAAAGAGACAGTCTTTGTAATAACGTTCATCTAATGTAAATTATATAGTGTAAATGATTTGTCGGCAGAAATGCGTGGCAAATATACTAAAAATCTTTGACAATCAGGGAGGTTGCAATGAATATTTTTCAGGAGAGAGAAAGTGCTTTCAAAAAAAACTCCCCCTCACTGCTCCAACGAGCAATGAGGGGGAGGAATAGAAGATTGTGCTTAGGCTTGGGCCGACTTGCCGGCACGACGATGGTAGATCTTGTTGGCGATGGGGGCAGCCAAGAAGATGGACGAGAGCGTACCGAAGAGGACACCGAGCAACATCGCAAACGAGAAGGAGCGAATGGCTTCACCACCGAGGAAGAAGATGCAGAGGAGCACCAAGAAGGTGGTGAGCGAAGTCATGATGGTACGCGTCAACGTGTTGTTGATGGAGTCGTTGAACACACGCTCAGAATCGCGGTTGGGATAGAGTCCGAGGTTTTCGCGGATGCGGTCGAACACCACCACTTTGTCGTTGATGGAGTAACCAATCACGGTAAGGATGGCACCGATGAAGGTTTGATCGACTTCGAGCGACATGGGTACCAGACCCCAGCAGAGGGCATAGACACCGATGATGAGGAAGGTGTCGACAGCCAAAGCTACAATGGCACCTACCGAGAACGCTACACTACGGAAGCGGGCGAGGATGTAGATGAAGATGGCCACCAGCGAAAGGAAGACGGCAATGAATGCGCCCTTCACCATATCGGCAGCGACACTCGGTCCTACCTTCTGGGCAGAGATAATGGAGCCTCCCACGCGATTGTCGCGATCCTTGAAGACATTGTAATCGGCCTTGATGAGGTGGGCGTTGTGGAGGGCACGCCAGATGAGTTGTTCTACCTCTTGGTCGACCTTCTCATCATTTTGGTCAATCTTGTAAGACGTCGAGATACGCACAGCGGGGTTTTGCGTGGTAACGATGGCAAGGGTGCTCACCGTGGCCTTTTCGCCTGTCTTGACCACTTCGGCTTCTACGGCTTTCTTCACCTCTTCGGGGGAAACCTTTTGTTCAAATTCGACCACGTAGTTGCGACCTCCGGAGAAGTCGATGCCACGCTGCAAACCGCGAACGGCAAGTCCTGCAACACCCACCAAAACGGCAGCAACAACAATGACGAGGGTCCTTTTGGCCATCTTCATGAAGTCGAAGTTGGTATTGGTGAGGAGATTACGAGAAAGTCCTGTGGTGAAGGTCAAACCGAGCCACTTATCCTTGTTGGTGAAGTGTTCGTAGACGATGCGCGTCAACCAAACTGCGGTGAAGAAGGAGGCAACGATGCCGATGCCGAGCGTCATGGCAAACCCACGAATGGGACCCGTACCGAAGTTGTAGAGGATAATGGCGGTGATGATAGAGGTGAGGTTGGAGTCGAAAATGGCCGAGAAGGCATTTCCGTAACCATCCGCAAGAGCCTGCTTGAGGTTCTTGCCGGCACGAAGTTCTTCCTTCGTACGCTCATAAATGAGCACGTTGGCATCGACGGCCATACCGAGCGAAAGCACCATACCGGCCAATCCGCTCATAGTGAGGGCGGCTTGGAAGGAAGTGAGCACACCGAAAGTGAAGAAGAAGTTGAGGATGAGGGCGCCATTGGCCACCATACCAGGAATGAAGCCATAGAAAGCACACATGAAAGCCATGAGGAGCACGAAAGCCACTACGCAAGCGGTGAAACCGGCTTGGATGGAGGCAGCACCGAGGCTCGGGCCGACGGTTTCTTCCTGCACAATGTTGGTGGGCGCAGGCATCTTACCGCTCTTGAGCACATTGGCCAAGTCTTGAGTTTGTTGCGTGGTAAAGTGGCCCGAGATTTGACTCTGTCCACCATTGATTTCGCTTTGGATGGTGGGAGCACTGTACACCACATCATCCAATACGATGGCAACGGGACGCTTCAAATTTTTCTTAGTGATGGAAGCCCACTCGCGAGAGCCGTCGGGGGTCATCGTCATCGAAACGACAGGCTTGTGGTGCTCGTTGTAGTCGTCTTTGGCATCGGCAATCACAGCACCGGCGAGAGCGGCTTTGCCGTTGGTCTTGCGCAGCGCATAGAGAGAGTAGACTCCGCCCTCAGGATTTACGCTCCAAGAGAGATGAAGATCGTTGGGCAGAGTCTCTTGTGCCAAGGGAGAGTGGAGGGCTTTGTTGATAGCCGCGGTGTCGGCACTGAGCGCATAACCCACGATGCAATACTGCGGATTGCCCATCTGCACGAAGTTGGCCAGCAAGGGATTGCTCTTCAAGCGAGCGGCCTTGTTGGCAGCCCCGGCTTGTGCAGCTGCATCCTTGGTGCTCACCTTTTCTTCGCTGTTTTTAGCAGCTTTCAGTGCATCAGCGACCGATGCCGTTTGAGCAGGTGCAGCCTTCTCTTCGGCCACGGTATCGGTCTTTTCGGAAGAACCGGCCTGAGCAAGACGGCTGTCAAGGTTCATGATGGCGGCTTGCACATCGGCATAGTCGTAAGTTTCCCAAAATTCGAGGTTGGCCGAACCTTGGAGGAGTTTACGCACACGTTCGGGCTCTTTGATACCCGGCATTTCCACCATGATTTGTCCCATTTGGCCACGGCCTTCAAGGATTTGGATGTTGGGTTGCGCCACACCAAAGCGGTCGATACGCTGCTGCACCACTTGATAAGAGTTGCTCACAGCGGCCTTGATTTCCTTTTCAAGCGCCGACTTCACTTGGGCGTCCGAACTGTTGGGCGTGATACCGTCGTCTTTGAGTTTGAGGGCAAACACGCCACCGAGTTGGTTTTTCCCCACTTGCTGTTGAAACTTGCTCACGAAGACGTCGAGGAAGTTCTCAGACGAAGTGGCCGCTTCGGCACGAGCTTCAGCAATCACCTTCTTGACTTTGGGGTCGTCGGCGTTGCTACCGGCCAGTTTGGTCACGACTTCGGGCACGGAAACTTCGAGGATGACGTTCATACCACCCTGCAAGTCAAGTCCCAAACCAATTTGAAGCGTTTCGCAAGTTTTGTAATTTTGGCCGAGCCAAACATTACCTTCGCTCTGTCGCAGCGAATCCAGATAGGCCTTACCTGCCACTTCGCCCATAGCCGCTGCCTTCTTCTCGTAGTGAGACGTTACGAAGGAGAAACTCAGGTAATAGAGGCAAATCAGACCCAAAAGTACCGCAATGACTTTTACAAATCCTTTGTTTTGCATTGATTTTGAGTTGAGATTTTATGATTATTTTGATTGTTGCTTATTGAGAAGCAGAAATGCTGCACCGCTCGTATGCACATCTAAAAGAGAAGGTAGTTATTATGCCTTCAACAGCGTCTTTTGACACCTGCACACACTGATGAGCGTGCAAATATACTTCTTTTTTTTCAAACAAACGAAAATCAAGCCACAAATCCACATTTTCATACCACTTCTCGCAGGGTGGGCGACAAAATCAAGCAGCAGCGTTGGTCAAGCCTTATTTTCTACTTATCTTTGCAAAAGCACTCTTCACCCCGCTCCACTTATGCCTCACCCACTGGTTTCGATCATTCTCACCGTCCACAACCGCGCAGATCGGGTGGCCGAAAGTCTTCGGTCGCTCCTCGCGCAAACCTACCGACCGCTGGAAATCATCGTCGTCGACAATGCTTCGTCCGATGACTCAAAAAAGATGTGCCAAGCCACCGTACAACACTGGCAGACGGAACACCCCGATTCCGAACTCTCGATACAACTCCTCGACGAAATGCAACGAGGAGCTTCCGCAGCACGCAACTGCGGACTACGCGCCGCCCATGGTCAATGGGTGGCTTTTTTCGATGACGACGACACGATGTCGCCCGATTTTGCCTCAGAGATGCTCCGTGCCGCCCATAAGAAGCCCAATGCCCGATGGGTCGTGGCGCGCACACGAATGGTGTTCGGCGACGGGCGAGAAAGGGTGCGCGATGGGTGGCCATCCCCCACCCTCACCGATCATATTCTGGGCTGCCTCATCTCGACCCAATCGTTCATGACACAACGCGACTTGCTCCTGCACATCGGTGGATGGGACGCGGCCTTGCCTTGCTGGAACGACTACGAAGTCGGGGTGCGCCTGCTCCTCAACGAAGCACCACCCGCATGGTGCCAAGGCGTGTTCCATCGCATCTATCAGCATGCCGACAGCATCACGGGCGAAGCCCTTGCCGACAAACTTCCGAAAATCGTACAAACCCTCAACAGCATCTCTCGAACGCTGAACACTTACGCTGCGCCACACGCTGCCCGCGTGGCTCTGGCCTATCGCTGCGCCATCGTGTGCGGCCAACTGCAATGTACCGCCGCCCCCGAATTAGCCCGACAGTTGCACGCCGCCACCAGCCCACTCCGCGCGCCCCTCTCCCCCTTACAACGCGGCTTGGTGCGCGCCTTTCGGTGGCTCTCTGCGCAAGGCATACGCGGCGTATGGCGAGCGGCCCGATGGTGTCTGCCAAACGATTGAGTGACAAAAATCCCTCACATCAGCCCCTCCAATTTGCCACACGCACCTCGCACAACCGCCGAGTTCTCAACAAAAAGCAGAAAAAGTGGCCCAAACATTTTGTCGCGCGCGCCTTTTTTATTACTTTTGCAGCAGAAACAACGGACGCTTTTAGCATAAAGCGTCGTTCATCCAAATCGAACTCAATAACAATTTAAGTTACACGACAATGAAAAAGTACATCTGCGACCCCTGTGGTTATATTTACGATCCCGCCGAAGGTGATCCCGATTCCGGCATTGCTCCCGGCACCGCTTTTGAAGACATTCCCGAAGATTGGGTTTGCCCCATCTGCGGCGTAGGCAAGGAAGACTTCAGCGTCTACGAAGACTAAACGCGACACAACCCCTCATCTATTTTTAAGGCTGTGCGAAATGTTTTGTTCCGACAAACATTTCGCACAGTTTTTCTTATGCCTCGCGCGCGTATATTACACTATAGTGCAGGTTTTTATCCTTCAATCCTTCACCGCCGTTGTAATACTTTGATTTTCTTCTGTTTGCGGGTGAAGGATTTCTTTACGCTCATCCTTCACCCTACCCCTCTCATAAGGTAAAATTTGGCAAATGAGTGAAGGAAGTGAAGGAAAAAATCACAAAATCACAAGTAACGCACGCGCGCGTGAGAGCAACGCACGGGAAGAAGATTTTCCTACCTCAGAGAAAAATAAATCTACCTCAGACATAGACAAAATTACCTCTGAGGTAAATCAGACCGAAAGATTGGCGCGCGACTCATCTGCACACTCCGCCCTTGGGACAACCCGACACAAAATCGGGAGAAATGTCTTTCCAATTCTTCCGGAACACCGACTTATCGTTTGCAGCATTGAGAAGAATGTAGTAAATTTGCAGCATAATCCCTAACAACATGAAAATACTCATCACCGGGGCTTCGGGCTTCGTAGGTTCGTTTCTCGTTGAGCACGCTTTGGAACAAGGTTTTGAAGTGTGGGCAGGTATGCGCAGCAGTAGCAGCCGACAGTATTTGCAAGACGAACGCATCCACTTTCTCGAACTTGATTTGGGTAATGAGGACACGCTCGACCGCCAGTTGGCCGCACACCGCGCAGAACATGGGGCGTTCGACCACGTGATTCATGCCGCCGGAGCCACCAAAGCCCCTTCCAAAGAAGCTTTCGTACGCACCAACACCAAAGGCACCCTGCGCTTGGCACGCCTGCTGGTGAAGCACGAACTACTCACGGGACGCTTTGTTTTCGTATCGACCCTCAGTGTGCTGGGTGCACCGCGGGAGAAAGCCCGCAAAGATGCCGACGGCCGCACCTTGCCGGGAGCCGAACGTTATCAACCCCTTTCGGCCAACGACACACCGCAGCCCAACACGGCCTACGGACTCTCCAAACTTTTGGCCGAAGAAGGGTTGGCCTCCATTGAAGGGCTGGACTACGTCATTCTCCGACCCACAGGGGTCTACGGCCCTCGCGAACGGGATTATTTCATCATGGCCGACAGCATCAAGAAGCACATCGACTTTGCCGTGGGCTACACTCCGCAAATCATCACCTTCATCTACGTGCGCGATTTGGTCGATGCCTGTTTCCTCGCCTTGACTCGCGGTAAGAGTGGCAGCGCCTACCTGCTGAGCGATGGCAACGACTACAGCAGTCGCGCCTTCAGCGATTTGCTGCAACGTGAAATGGGCGTTCGGCACGTGCTGCACATCACCGCCCCCGTTTGGGTACTCCACGCCATTTGCCGCATCAACTCGCTGCTCATCGCCGCCACCGGCAAAATGTCGCCTCTCAACATGGACAAGTTCAACATCCTGCGTCAGCGCAACTGGCGGTGCGATATTGCTCCGGCACGCGAAGAACTGGGCTACCAACCGCAATGGCCGTTGGAACGCGGTGTGAAAGAAACCATCGCTTGGTATCAATCCGAAGGCTGGTTGTAGCCGCCCCCGATTTGTATTTCTGCGGACAAGCCCCTGCATACATAATGGGTGGTCGTTGTCCCTCAAATTCTAATTTTCAATATCATGAACAAACTTCTTTTCTCTCTTTTGCTTCTCGGTGCTCCCCTCTGCACGTGGGCGCAAAGCGGCAGCGTCACCCCCGAGATGCTCACCAAATTCAGAAAACACAGTTCGTCGAAAGCCGATAAGGCCATTCAAAATGCCCTCATCGTCAACGGCATCGACCTTCTCGCTACGCGCCCCAACACGGCCGAAGTGAACGATACCTACTTCTCCAACGAAGCCCCCTCAAAGGGCATCACCGACCAAGCAGCCAGCGGTCGTTGCTGGCTCTTCACCGGGCTCAACGTGATGCGCGCCCATGTCATCAAACAACAGGCGCTCAAGAGTTTTGAATTTTCGCAGAGTTTCAACTCTTTCTACGACCAACTTGAAAAGGCCAACCTTTTCCTGCAATCCATCATCGACAAGGCCGACAAGCCCATGAGCGACAAGACGGTGGAGTGGCTTTTCAAGAACCCCATCTCCGACGGCGGCACCTTCACCGGTGTGCAAGACATCGTGACGAAATATGGTGCCGTACCTGCCGAAGTGATGCCCGAAAGTTATAACGCCAACAACACCTCGCGCATGGCTTCCCTCATCAGCCTCAAACTGCGCGAATACGGTCTCACCCTGCGCAAAGCCTATGCTGCCGGCGAACGTGGCAAAAAGCTCGCAGCCCGCAAGGAGGAAATGCTCAGCGTAATTTACCGCATCCTCACTTCCTGCTTGGGCGAGCCTCCCACGGAATTTACCTACGCTGTCAAGTCGGCCGACGGTCGCCCGATGAAGGAAGAGAAGTACACTCCCCTCTCGTTCTACCAGCGCTTTGTAGGTTGGGATTTGGAAAACAACTACGTGCTGCTCATGAACGACCCCACGCGTCCCTACCACAAGACCTATGCCATCGACCTCGACCGCCACACTTACGACGGCCACAACTGGACTTACCTCAACCTGCCGATTGAAGAAATCAAGCAAATGGCCATTGCCAGTATCAAGGACAGTGTGCGTATGTACATGTCGTGCGACGTGGGCAAGTTCTACAACAAAAAGTCGGGTGTACTGAGCCTCAACAACTACGACTACGGTTCGCTCTTCAACACCGACTTCCCGATGTCGAAGGCTGAACGCATCTCTACTTTTGCTTCGGCTTCCAGCCATGCAATGACGCTTTGTGCCGTTGACCTCGACGACAAAGGACAACCCCGCAAATGGAAGGTCGAAAACTCGTGGGGACTCAACAGCGGCGTAGGCGGCCACCTCATCATGACCGACCAGTGGTTTGACGAATATATGTTCCGCCTCGTAGTCGAAAAGCGCTTCGTTCCTCAACGCACCCTCGACCTCTTCAAGCAGAAACCCACGCTCCTTCCGGCATGGGATCCTCTCTTCAAGGGCGAAGAGTAAATCCTTCCACCACTTCACAACAACCACGAAACTCACATACGCGCTTCCCTTGCGTTGTGCGTTTTGTGGTTTTTATGCTTCTTTTTCTCCCGATGAAAACCATCCGCATCTTTTGCAAAAACACCAACGACTACCACGACGTGCCCAAAGGGGCTACGCTCGAGGAGGTCTACGCCCAACTCCAGCTGAACCTACCCTATTGCGTGACCAGTTGTAAGGTCAATAACCGCGTGGAAGGTTTGCACTATACCATCAACGACTCCCGCGACCTCGAATTTCTCAACATCACCTCGCCATCGGGTCTGCGCACCTACACGCGCAGTCTTTTCTTCGTGCTTTACAAGGCCGTCTACGAAACTTATCCCGGCTCGCAAGTGCGCATCGGTACTCCCGTAAGCAACGGCTACTATTGCCGTCTTGATATTGAGGGCGGCGTGACGGACGAGGTGGTCAATCGACTCCGTGAAAAAATGCTGGAGATTGTAGCGGCCGACCTCCGCTTTCGTCGGATGACGGTACACACCACCGAAGCCATCGAATTGTTCCGCTCACAAGGTCTTACCAAAAAGGTGAAACTCCTCGAAAGCATCGGCGACCTCTACACCCACTACTATTCGCTGGATGGCACGCTCAACTATTTTTACGGTTCGCTCCTGCTGCGCACCGGACAACTCACGCTCTTTGACGTGATGCGCTACGGCGACGGACTGCTGCTGCGTGTGCCCGATTCGCAAAATCCGCTCCAACTCCGCCCCATGAAGGAACAGAGCAAAATCTTCGGTGTGTTTCAGGAGCAACACCACTGGCAGGACATCTTGGGCTGCACCACCGTGGGCGAACTCAACCAAGCCATCAAGGCAGGCTACACCAACGATTTGGTCAATGTGGCCGAAGCCTTGCAGGAGAAGAAGATTGCGCAAATTGCCGACCACATCGCCCACAACCCGAAACTCAAGGTCATTCTTATTGCGGGTCCCTCGTCGTCGGGAAAGACCACCTTTTCCAAGCGTTTGAGCGTACAACTCAAAGCCTGCGGCCGCAAACCGGTGAGTATCTCGATGGACAACTATTTCGTGGATCGCGAACTCACGCCTTTGGACGAAAAAGGGGACTACGACTTTGAGCATATCGAAGCGCTCAATCTCCCGCTCTTCAACGACCATATCTGCCGCCTTATCCATGGCGAAAGCATCGAACTTCCCTTCTACGATTTCCCCACCGGTAAGAATATGCCTTCGGGACACTTCCTGCAACTCGAAGAGGGCAATATCCTCATCCTCGAAGGCAATCACGCCCTCAATCCACGCTTGAGCGAAGGTATCCCTGCCGAAAACAAGTATAAGATCTACGCATCGGCACTGACCACCATCATGCTCGACGACCACAATTACATCCCCACCACCGACAGCCGTTTGCTCCGCCGCATTTGCCGCGACTACAAGTATCGAGGCTATCATCCGCAGGAAGTCATTCGTCGTTGCCCCTCTGTCACGGCGGGCGAAGAAAAATGGATTTTCCCCTTCCAAGAGCAGGCCGATGTGATGATCAACACCGCCCTCATCTACGAACTGGCTGCACTGCGCGCACAGGCTCTCCCCCTGCTGGAGATGGTGCCCGAATGCGCACCCGAATACAGCGAAGCCTATCGACTGCGCAAATTCATCACCTACTTCACCCCGATGCCGATGGACGCCGTTCCTCCCACCTCGCTTCTGCGCGAATTTATGGGACACAGCACCTTCCAATACTAATCGTCTGCCGCCCTTTTCCTTCTCCGACTGAGGAGAACGCCACCGCGGCAAAACGCCCCTCCCCCCCAACTCTTTATGCAAAATCTACCTCTCGAAGACCAAATCCGCGAAATCAAAAAGATGCTCCGCGCCACAATGAACGGCGTGTTGAGCGGTTCGATGCGTCAGCAAGGGCTCACCTATCGCGTCAATTTCGGAGTCGACCAACCGCGGCTCATCGAATTGTCCGATGAAATTCCACACACCGCCGCCCTTGCCGCAAAACTTTGGAAAGAAGACATCCGCGAACTCCGGTTGCTTGCCCCGATGCTGATGCCCCGCGATGAGATGGACGAAGAACTGGCTTTGCTTTGGATAGAACAACTCCATTTTGCCGAAGAAGCCCAAGTCCTCGTGATGCACCTTCTCTGCCATCTTCCTTTTGCTTCCGACATCGCCTTCCGCCTCGTAGCGAGCGAACAACCCATGTCCCGCCTCGTGGCTTGGTTGCTTTTGGGTCGTCTTTTTATGGCGCAACACCGCCCTTCACAGCGGGATGCCGACGAGCTGCTTGATCATCTTGAAAGCGAACTTACGGCACAAGGCAACGACCCCGAACTGAAACGCACCGCCCTGAACACACTTTACAAATTTATGGATTTGGGAGCGGCCGAAACTGCACGTGGAGAGCGGCTCTTAGAGAGTTTATCGTAAAAACTACGTTTTTTTTTGTAAATTGAAAGAAAAGGAGTACTTTTGCACAGCAAACGCCCTCCCCATAAATGAGGAGGCGTTTTGTCCATTCCTCCCTATCGTAGCAAAATAAACATTATCAACAATTTAAATTTCTCCCTTACTATGTGGTTAACAAACTCCTCTATCGGAAGAAAAGTGATTATGTCCGTCACCGGTCTTGCGCTCATTCTCTTCCTCACGTTCCACGGCTGCATGAATGTTGTGGCGCTCTTCTCGCGTGAAGGCTACAACTGGGTATGCGAAATGCTGGGTGCAAACTGGTATGCTGTGGCGGCAACAGCCGGCCTGGGCGTCCTTGTACTCCTTCACTTCGTCTATGCCATCATCCTCACTTTGCAAAACCAAAAGGCGCGTGGCAACAGCAAATATGCCGTTACCGACCGTCCCGCCAAAGTCGAATGGGCTTCGCAAAACATGTTTGTGCTCGGCCTGATTGTCATTCTCGGCATGGGCTTGCACCTCTACAACTTTTGGGCAAAGATGATGCTCGTCGAACTCCTGCACACACAGGGCGCGGCAGCCGTCTATGCCACCGACGGTTACTATTGGATTGAACAAACTTTCTCCTGCCCCGTCTACTCCGTACTCTACCTCGTTTGGCTTTGCGCCCTTTGGTTTCACCTCAACCACGGTTTTTGGAGTGCCTTCCAAACCCTCGGTGCCAGTGGTAAAATCTGGCTCAGCCGCTTGCAGTGCATCGGTTTGGTCTACTCGACCATCGTCATCGCCATGTTTGCTGCCGTAGTCATCAAGTTCCAGTTTGCCGCCCTCTTCTGCGGTCAGGCTTGTGGTGCTGCTTGTGCAAACTAAGTTTTACCTCTAAATCGAAATTACCATTATGGCAACCCTTAATTCTCGCATTCCCGAAGGTCCCGTTGCTGAGAAGTGGACCAACTATAAAGCTCACCAAAAGTTGGTGAACCCCAAAAACAAGCGTAAACTTGATGTCATCATCGTGGGTACCGGTTTGGCAGGTGCTTCGGCAGCCGCCTCCCTCGGTGAGATGGGCTTCAAGGTAAAGAACTTCTGCATCCAAGACTCTCCCCGCCGTGCCCACTCCATCGCGGCACAAGGAGGTATCAACGCCGCAAAGAACTACCAAAACGACGGCGACTCCGTATATCGTCTTTTCTACGACACCGTAAAGGGTGGCGACTATCGCGCTCGTGAAGCCAACGTCTATCGCTTGGCCGAAGTGAGCAACAATATCATCGACCAGTGCGTGGCACAGGGCGTACCCTTTGCTCGCGAATACGGCGGCATGTTGGCGAACCGCTCTTTCGGTGGTGCACAGGTGAGCCGTACTTTCTACGCCAAAGGTCAGACAGGTCAGCAATTGCTCCTCGGTGCCTACTCTTCGTTGATGTGCCAAGTACATGCCGGCACCGTAGAACTCTACACCCGCTACGAAATGCTCGACGTGGTTCTCATCGACGGACGTGCCCGCGGTATCATAGCCCGCAACCTCGTGACCGGTGCTCTCGAACGCTTCGCCGCACACGCTGTCGTAATCGGTACCGGCGGATACGGCAACACCTATTTCCTCTCGACCAACGCCATGGGTTGCAACGCCTCGGCCGCCATTGCCTGCTATCGTAAGGGTGCCCTCTTTGCCAACCCCTCTTACGTACAAATTCACCCCACCTGCATTCCCGTACACGGCGACAAGCAGTCTAAGCTCACTTTGATGTCCGAATCGCTCCGCAACGACGGCCGCATTTGGGTACCCAAGAAGCTCGAAGATGCCAAAGCCTGTCAGGAAGGACGCCTCCAAGGTAAGGACATTCCCGAAGAAGACCGCGACTACTATCTCGAACGTCGCTACCCCGCCTTCGGTAACCTCGTGCCTCGTGACGTGGCTTCACGTGCCGCCAAGGAACGTTGCGACAAGGGTTTCGGTGTGAACAATACCGGTTTGGCCGTGTTCCTCGACTTCTCACAAGCCATCAAGGACTTTGGTCGTGACGAAATCGAAGCACGCTACGGCAACCTCTTCGACATGTACGAAGAAATCACCGACGAAAGCCCCTACGACACTCCGATGCAAATCTTCCCCGCCATCCACTACACGATGGGCGGCATTTGGGTAGACTACGAACTGATGACCACCATCCAAGGTCTGTTCGCCATCGGTGAATGTAACTTCTCCGACCACGGTGCCAACCGCCTCGGTGCTTCTGCCCTCATGCAGGGTCTTGCCGATGGTTACTTCGTGCTCCCCTACACCATCCAAAACTATCTGGCCGACCAAATCACCGTGCCCCGCTTCTCTACCGACCTCCCCGAATTTGAAGCCGCAGAGCAGTATGTGCAAGGTCGCATCGACCGCCTCTTCAACATCGGTGGTAAGCGTTCGGTCGACTCTCTCCACAAAGAACTCGGCCACATCATGTGGGAGTATGTCGGTATGGGTCGCACCAAGGAAGGTCTCGAAAAAGCCCTCCACCTCCTCAAAGAGATGCGCAAGACGTTCTACAAAGAACTCTTCGTGCCCGGCAGCAAGGAAGGCGTAAACGTGGAACTCGAAAAGGCGCTCCGTTTGGAAGACTTCATCCTCATGGGCGAACTCATGGCCAACGATGCCCTCCATCGCGAAGAATCTTGCGGTGGTCACTTCCGCGAAGAACATCAAACCGAAGAAGGCGAAGCCAAACGCGACGACCAAAACTTCTTCTACGTGGGTTGCTGGGAATATCAAGGCAACGACGACACTGCTCCTGTACTCTCGAAAGAACCCCTTGAGTACGAAATCATCAAGGTTCAGACCCGTAACTACAAGAGCTAATCGAATTTGACCAACCCTAACAAGACAAAACAATGGCAAAGAATATATCTTTCACAGTAAAATACTGGAAGCAAAATGGTCCTAAGGATGCTGGTCATTTCGAACAGCGCGAGATGAAGAACATCCCCGATGATACGAGCTTCCTCGAAATGCTCGACATCCTCAACGAAGAACTCATCAACGACGGCAAAGAGCCTTTCGTCTTCGACCACGACTGCCGCGAAGGCATCTGCGGTATGTGCTCGCTCTACATCAACGGAACGCCCCACGGCAAAACCGAGCGCGGTGCCACCACCTGCCAGCTCTATATGCGCCGTTTCAACGATGGCGATGTCATCACCGTTGAACCTTGGCGTTCGGCCGCCTTCCCCGTCATCAAGGACTGCATGGTCGATCGCACCGCTTTCGACCAAATCCAAGCCGCAGGCGGTTACACCACCATCCGCACCGGACAAGCACAAGACGCCAACGCCATCCTCATTCCTAAGGCCGATGCCGACGAAGCGATGGACTGCGCCACCTGCATCGGTTGCGGTGCCTGCGTTGCCGCTTGTAAGAATGGTTCTGCCATGCTCTTCGTAGCCTCTAAGGTGTCGCAATTCGCCCTCCTTCCCCAAGGTCGTGTAGAAGGCGCAAAACGTGCCAAAGCCATGGTGGCCAAGATGGACGAACTCGGTTTCGGCAACTGCACCAACACCCGCGCTTGCGAAGCTGTATGCCCCAAGAACGAAAGCATCGCCAACATTGCCCGCCTCAACCGCGAGTTTGTTGTGGCTAAGTTCAAGGACTAAGTCGATAAGACACCCTACCCTCAACGGCTCATCACTCCTTTAAGGAGCGGTGAGCCGTTTTTATTTTCCTACTAAGGCCACATTAAGAGGTAGTCCGGAGACTTACGCTATCCTCATCTCAGATGTCACCAAAACAACAAAATAGACCGCGTCAGAACTCATCGTTCTGACGCGGTCGTTTTTAGGTTTAGGCCATCCGCCTTATTTCACCAGCACACGTTGGGTCGTGTTGCTGCCTGCTGTGCGAAGATTGACGAGGTAAACTCCGGCCGAAAGCCCTTCGAAACTGAGCATCGTTTCGTCACCTTGCTGTACCTGCTCCATACGGCGCGAAGAGAGAAGTTTACCTTCGGCATTGAAGAGGCGCAGTTCGGCATATCGCTCTGCGTTGTTGAAAAGAATACGCCAAGCCTCATCGGTCTTTTGGATAGACACAGGAGCATCGGAGTTATTGACACGCTCAACACCGGTGGTTTTCGCCATACGCAACACTTCTTTCAAGCCTGCGTAAGCATCCACCTTACCAAAGCCCCACGTAGGATTCCAGTCCTTGTTTTGGGCAAACTCATCGTGCTGTGCAGTTGTTTTGAGGACATGGATAATGTCGTCGTAGTCCAGTTCAGGATTAGCCTGCAACCACAGACACAGCACACCGGCCATAAAGGGCGAAGCCATCGAAGTACCTTCCATCGCACCATAATAATAAGGCTTGTTGTTGATGGTCTTAACATGGGTGATGTAGTTGTCTACAATCTTTCCATTTTCGCGCTCCCAATCTTTGTCCTCACCGTTCACTGCACTCGACAAGATACTGCCCGGAGCCGCAATCGTGGGTTTGTAGGTTCCGTCGAGCGAAGGGCCATGGCTGGAGAAAGAGCTGATATCGTGGAGTTTGCCCGATTGCGTTTTATACTCATCGTTGTTTTCAAGGACAGCCTTCCAGCGGTCGGCCGTGTTGAAGGAGGCCACTGCAATGGCTTTGGGGATGCTCGCGCCACCTTGTCCGCAGAGGTATTCGCTATCGCCCTTCACCATAAGTTCACCATCGAAAGAGGTCGTAGAGATGTGACCGTAGCCGCTCTCCACCCAAGTGTGGAAAGTTTGGGGCTGAGTTTCACCGGGAGCCAGTTCGATTTTAAGCATCAGTTGAACATCGGCATCATTTCCTAATTTATTATATTTAATGGCCTTTTCACTGAAGCCTTTGTAAGTATAGTAACCTTGGAAAAACTGCTTATGACTTCCGTCTTCGATGCCCTTATAGTGCTCTGCGATTGCTTCATTTTTGGAATTTCGCTTCAACACCTCATCCCAAAAGGCCTGCTTTGCTTCAAAAATCTCATCATCGACACAAAGCATCGGAGTGAATTTGAAGTGTTCTTTGCCATCGTTGGTCTGTCCCCAAATACCATAGAACACATCGGAAAGTTCAGTATCGCGAACGTCGGGTTCAACCACCAAGTAGTAGGTTTCTCCCGGTTGTACCACTGCAGTACCGTGAATGCGCTGTTCACCTTCGTTGCCCATGGCTGCGGTAATCAATCCGCCTTTGCCCGTCAGTTCGCTGGTCGCGTTTTCCGTGGGATCAGTACCATCGTGTCCACCCATCTGCGAACCGAAACTCATGTTCACCACCCAAGGTTTGTGTTGGGTTTCGGCAAATTTCTTGATATAAGCCACATCTTCCGCCACTTCGGCAGCCTCCAAACCGGAAGAAATCAATACCAGTTCTGCATCGGGAGCCACTCCACCGAAGTTGTTGCCCACATCCGTACCGGCGGCAATACCCGTCACGTGCGTGGCGTGCGAACCCTCGGTTTCATTCTTGGGCAATGTAGTGGAAGGTTGGGTCTTCTTTTTAGAATTGCTGCGATCCCATGCACTTACCACACGTGATTTACCCTCCTTTTGGAAAGCGATATGGTCGTATTGGAAACCTTGGTCGATGACGCCCAGCACAACACCTTTACCCGTAAACGGAGTGGTAAACTCGCTCGTACTGCGCACCTTATCAACATTCGTTGCCGCACGTGCTTTATTCAGGAGGGGCTTATATTTGCGCGAAAGTGCCACGCTTTTCACTTCGGGCATCGCTGTGAGTTGTTCGACATAACTCAACGGCACACGTGCCACGACAAACTTATCAGTGATTTTTGTGGCCGAATGACCGGCGGCTACGATGGCATCGGCCACAGTCTGTGCCTGTCCGTCGTGGGTGCTTATCGTCAGACTCACGACAGCGGCTGTTGAGAAATGCTGTCCCTGACTTTTGAGGATAGGACGGTTCGGAGTTTTTGATTTCACTTGTTGGTGATAATTTTGCACCAACTGCTCCAAGCGGTTGTCCATCTTGTTGATGGTGTTTTCACTTTGTGCCCAGGCACAAGCTACCACTAAGCACAACGCTCCGGTGAGGAGTTCTTTTTTCATAACTTAATACTGGAATTTGAGATTATAAGTAGGCGCTCACAATTTAGCGTACAAAGCTACATAGAAATTACAACTTACCAAAACTTTTGTATCATATTCACCCAAAAAACGACAAGATTCGGCTCTTCCCTTTCTAAAAAGATTCTGCCAACGCCCTAAACAGCCGGCAGAATCTTTTTTGAGGCGCTTTCTTAAACCAAACCCAGGTTACCACTACCCACTGTTTCTCTCTCGCGCGCGTGTACTCTACTATATAGTGCGTGTTTTTTGCCTTCACTGCCTTCACCAATGGTGATAAACCTCTGTTGATCTTGCAGTTATGGGTGAAAGATGTCGGAAGGAAAACGTTCACCCTTCCCGCCTTCGCTTGTGGTGGGCTCACGAGAGTACACGAAAGACATCACTATAAACGACACATAAGCAGGTCTTCAATACTAAACGTGGCTATCTTAATTATAGACTGTACTCTACTTCGACATTATCTTTGTTTCCTCCTAAACACCTATTTATCAAGCACTTTAATAGATGCGGTGAAGGCAGTGAAGGAAAATACGCCCTTATGTAGTGTAGCGCGCGCGTGGGCGCGCGCGAAAGACGCAAAGGAAGTAAAATATTTTTCCTCAGAGGTAGTTTTACGCAGCTCAGAGATAAATCAAACTACCTCTGAGCTAAATCTACCGCTTTCCCTCACCGGATTTATCTTTATCAGCACTTTGCACAAACCGATGTTAAAATGCAGAGGTATGCGTCTATAATTTAGTTTTAATGCTTACCTTTGCTTATGAATTAGTTTGACTCTAATTTGACGGAACACGGCCGGTCGGATGAGTAATGCCCAAACGAAACCACGAGTTTTGAGCAAGACTGTGGTAAGGCAACGTCTGTAAAACGAGCGTTTTCCAAACCTAAGTAGGTGTTCAAAATGAATTGAAAGTAGAGAACATTCTACAATTAAGATAGCCGCGTTTAATTTTGAACACCTACTTATAACCTACATTTTATTCAATCCTTTTATTCAACTCCTATGTTTCATTCTCTTTTTACATTTGCAGCTCAACTGCTCACTTGCTTAGAACGTCACTTTTACACCTACCTGCGCATCGCCATCTTCGTGGTTATGGCTTGGATTGGTGGTTTGAAAGCCTTTCAATATGAAGCCGACGGCATCGTGCCTTTCGTCAGCAACAGCCCTTTCATGAGTTTCTTCTACCACAATTCCAATAAGACAACCGTCAATAAAGAAGGAAAGACAGTGAAAGAATATGTGGTTCACAAGAACAAGGAAGGCGAAATGGTGGCCAAAAACATCGAATGGCACCAGCAAAACGGCACCTACCTCTTCTCCTATGGCCTCGGCACAATGATTGTCTGCATCGGCCTGCTCGTGCTGCTCGGCATTTGGTGTCCGCGCTTGGGTATGCTGGGCGGTCTGCTCACCTTCGGCATGAGCATCGTTACGCTCTCTTTCCTCATCACCACGCCCGAATGTTGGGTGCCCAATCTCGGCGGCGACCTCCCCACCCCCAACTATGGATTCCCCTATCTCTCAGGTGCCGGACGTTTGGTGATTAAGGACATCATTATGAGCGCCGGTGGTTTGCTCGTAGCCGCCGAAGCCGGACGCCGCTTTCTGCAAGCACATAAAGCATAAGTAACTGCTCACAAAAACGGGTATTTCTTTACTTCCGTGAAGAACCCATTTCCCCCACTGCCGACCTTTTCGCCTGAAAAGGTCGGCAGTGGTCGTTTTGTCTTCTGCCGACTTGAAATTTTGTAATCTCACGCAGATTTGTTATATTTGCAGATTGTAAGAAAACAATCACTGATATGACACCACCACTCTTTGTCTACAATACCCTCTCGCGTTCGAAAGAACTCTTCAAGCCCCTTCACGAAGGCCGTGTGGGAATGTACGTTTGCGGCCCTACGGTCTACGGTGACGCGCATCTCGGACACGCACGTCCTGCCATCACTTTCGATCTCCTCTTCCGTTATCTCCAACACCTCGGCTACAAGGTGCGCTATGTGCGCAACATCACCGACGTGGGGCATTTGGAACACGATGCCGACGAGGGGGAAGACAAGATTGCCAAAAAAGCACGCCTTGAACAGCTCGAACCCATGGAAGTGGCGCAGTATTACACCAACCGCTTCAACCATGCGATGGAACGACTCAACTGCCTGCCACCCTCCATCGAACCGCACGCTTCGGGACATATCATTGAGCAAATCCGCTTGGTGCAGGAAATCCTTGAGGCCGGCTATGCCTACGAAAGCAACGGTTCGGTCTATTTTGACGTGGTGAAATACAACGAAGATTTCAAATACGGCATTCTTTCGGGACGCAACCTCGAAGATGTCTATGATGCCAGTCGCGAATTGGACGGCGTGGGCGAAAAGCGCAATCAAGTGGATTTTGCCCTATGGAAAAAGGCAGCCCCCGAACACATCATGCGCTGGCCGTCACCGTGGGGCGAAGGTTTCCCCGGTTGGCACTGCGAGTGTACCGCTATGGGGCGCAAATACTTGGGCGAAGAGTTTGACATCCATGGTGGAGGTATGGATTTGGTATTCCCCCACCACGAATGCGAAATTGCACAAGCCGTGGCCTCGCAAAAGAAGCAGATGGTACACTATTGGATGCACAACAACATGATTACCATCGCCGGCAAAAAGATGGGTAAGTCGTACAACAACTTCATCACCCTCGAACAATTCTTCACCGGCCAACACGAACTCTTGGAGCAAGCCTACACGCCGATGACCATTCGCTTCTTCATCCTGCAAGCTCACTACCGCTCGACGCTCGACTTCGGCAACGAAGCCCTCCAAGCTTCCAAAAAAGGACTTGACCGCTTGATGGATGCTGTGCGCCAACTCTCACGTATCACGCCCTCTGCACAAGGAAACCTCACGGAGGAATATGCCGCCACGCTTGAACAGAAGTGCTATGATGCGATGAACGACGACCTCAATTCGCCGATCGTCATCAGTCATCTTTTCGATGCCTGCCGCACCATCAACACACTGGCCGATGGCAAAGAAAGCATCACCGCTGCGGGTTTGGAAGCACTCGCCAAAGTGTTCCACACCTTCTGTTTCGACATCCTCGGACTGGCTCAAGAGGAGAACGGCAATGCCCAACGCGAAGTGGCTTTCGGTGGTGCTGTCGACCTTTTGCTGGAAATGCGCTCCAAAGCCAAAGCCGATAAAGACTGGGCCACCAGCGATAAGATTCGCGACAATCTGGCCGCCCTCGGTTTCTTGGTCAAAGACACCAAGGATGGCGCAACGTGGAAGTTGGAGGTGTAAAACATATCTCTTTTGCCATGCTCACCATTCTCTATATCCATGGTTTTGCATCAAGCGGCCATTCGGGAACGCCACAGATGTTGCGCCAAATGCTCTACCCACAAGGTGTCCGAGTGCTTTCGCCCGATGTGCCTGTCATGCCGGCCGAAGCTTTTCCTTTTTTGCAAAATATCGTAGCGCAGGAGCACCCCGATCTAATTATCGGCACCTCAATGGGAGGATTTTATGCCGAACAGTTGCGCGGTGTTCCCCGCATTTTGGTCAATCCCTCGTTTCAAACCTCTCGCCTGCTCACCTTTCGCGGCATCGGGCGCAGAGAATTTCTCAACAAACGCGAAGATGGTGCCAAAGATTTCAAGGTCGACAAAACGATGATTGAACAATTCAAGGTCATCGAAAAAGAAGCATTCAAAGGCATCACCACTGCCGATAAAGCCATGGTATGGGGCTGTTTTGGCGACAAAGACGAAAGTGTCAACCACCAAAAAGATTTTCTCAAGCACTACGACCGCGAGCACTTCATCCTTTTTGAAGGCGGACATCGACTGAACGACAAAGTGCTCAACCACAGCATTCTCCCCGTCATCAAAAGTGTATTAGGATTATCCTGACCCACAGCCCATAAGTCGCTTATACTCGAAGTTGAAATCCACTTTGTGTTAAAAAACAGCACAAATTTCCCTTTTTCAGTACGTAATCTTTTTGATTTCGCACATTATCCCCTATTTTTGTGGACAGATATACGTATTGCAAATCTCACAATCCCAAGACAATGAAAAAGATTTTTGCCACTCTCCTGCTCACCTTGGCTTTTGTCGCCGGTGCACAAGCCCAAAAGTTCGCCCTCATCGATATGGAATACATCATGAGCAACGTTCCAGCCTATGAACGCGCCAACGAGCAACTCAACCAGATTTCCAAGAAATGGCAAGCCGAAGTCGAAGCCCTCGACAACGAAGCCAAGACCCTCTACCGCAACTATCAGAACGAAGCCGTCTTCTTGAGCGAAGCCCAAAAGAAGCAACGTGAAGAAAGCATCGTCGCCAAAGAGAAGGAAGCTGCCGAATTGAAAAAGAAGTACTTCTCGCCACAAGGTGAACTCTACAAGAAGCGCACCTCCCTACTCGAGCCCATTCAGGAAGAGGTGTACAATGCCGTGAAAGGTGTGGCACAAAGCCGCGGTTTTCAGCTCATCCTCGATCGTGCCAGCGAAGGAGCAGGCATTATTTTTGCTTCGCCCAACATCGACATCAGCAATGAAGTACTCTCAAAATTAGGCTATTCCAAGTAAAAGTCGTAACTTTGTCTCCAGAAATAAATTCATCACCTAATATGTTTAAGAAACTCATTCTTATGGCGCTTATGGCCGCGCCGCTCAGCATCTTTGCTCAAAAGTTTGCTCACTTCAATTCCAACGATGTCCTCACGGCTTATCCCGCCGCCAAGGCCGTGCAAACGGAGCTTGAAAACCTCGGAAAGCAGTATCAAGCCGACCTCGAAGCCATGCAAAAGGAACTTCAAACCAAAGGACAAAAGTTTGAAGCAGAAGTGAATGAAAAGACTCCTGAAAACATGCGCCAACGCCGCACCCAGGAACTGCAAGAGTTGCAGCAGCGCATTCAGCAGGCCTATCAGGACAACGAGCAAGCCTTCCGCCAAGAGCAAATCAAGAAGATGCAGCCCATCCAAGACGCTGTCTACAAAGCCCTTGATGCTGTGCTCAAAGAAGGTGGCTACGTCTATGCCGTAGACAAGGCCATGGTGCAAGGCGTCACCATCAACGAAGCCCTCTCCACCGACATCACTGCACAGGTGAAAGCCAAATTGGGTATCAAATAAAACAGTAAATATCAGTAACATTGCCCGGACAGGGCAAAGCCTATGAAATGAGCACCTGCCCTCCTCAGATTGTTGAGTGAAGGCAGGTGCTAATTCTTACCTCTCGTGACCATGTTACGTTTTCTACTTTCGTTCCTTCTTTTGCTTCTCCTGCCTTCCACCGGCATGAAAGCACAAGAGGCCACTGCGTCCGTGCCTTTCGACACCTTAGGGCAGGAGATGAAGCGGCGACTTGACGCCATCACCACCGACGAACTGCTCCAACGCTCACAGTTGGGGCTGTACGTCTATGATCTCACTGCCGACCGCTCCCTCTACACCTACGGCCATCGGCAGCGGATGCGTCCCGCCTCCACGATGAAGGTCATCACGGCCATAGTTGCGCTCGACAAACTCGGAGGCGACTACCGCTATCACACCCGTTTCTACACCACAGCCCCACTCGACAGCATCGTGCGTGGGCACCTCATCATCCACGGCGGTTTCGACCCCCTCTTCTCCCACGACGACCTCGGCGCCATAATCAGCATCCTGCGCAATGCAGGTGTGCGTCGCATCGAAGGTAATATCCTGCTTGACCTCTCCATGAAGGATGCCAACTTAATGGGATGGGGCTGGTGTTGGGACGACAACACCGTTCCCCTCAATCCTCTGCTCTATCGGGGCGAAGATCATTTCATCATCCAACTTGAGAAAGTACTGGCCGAAGCCGGTATCACCCTTGAGGGCAACATCCACGAAGGGGTCGTCACCGGCGATGCCGAACTACTGCTCATCCGCACCCACAGCATCCAACAAGTTTTGGTGCCGATGATGAAGCGCTCCGACAATCTTTTTGCCGAAAGCCTTTTCTATCAAATCGCGGCCTCCGCAGGAAAACTCTATGCAGGTCGTTCCGAAGCGGTAAAGGTGATGGAGGATTTTGTCCGCAAAATCGGACTCTCTCCCGACCACTACCAGTTTGCCGACGGCAGCGGGCTTTCGCTCTACAACTACGTCAGCCCCGAACTCCTTGTAGCCGCCCTCCGCTACGCCTATCGACATGAAGCCGTCTTCAACTCCCTCGTTCCGAGTCTGCCGGTGATGGGGCGCGACGGCACACTGCGAAAGCGGTGTCTCAACTCCTCAGCGCAAAACCGCGTTTGGGCAAAAACCGGCACCGTCGATGGGGTCAGTTCGCTGGCAGGTTATGCCACCGCCCCCAACGGCCATTTGCTCGCCTTTGCCATCATCAACCAAGGCATTGCCAAAGCAGCCATAGGCCGACGCTTTCAAAACCGCGTGTGCAAAGCTCTCACCGCTCCTTACAATGCCCTCATTCCTGCACCTGTCGACAACAGCGACGAGGATGAGGACGAGGCACTTCCCACCGACACCCTCGCCGCAGCCTGACGGCTTCCGTTTTCTTTCTTTTCTTCCTTTCATCTCTTCCCACCATGGCCAACCACCAAAGTCTTCAACAGCAACAACAGCAAGCGCAGGTGCAGATTGCATCAAGCGCACAGGTGCTTCTCTCTTCGCTCCTCGAAATGCCTTTGGCCGATTTTGAAGAGCGCTTGCAAAACGAATTGATGGACAACGAAGCCCTTGAAGTGAACGAGCATGAAGAGAGCAGTTGGGAGATGGAGGGCGAAAGCAGCGAGCCTCGAGAAACCGACCCCATCGGCGATGCCCTGAGCGATTATCGCACCCTCGATGATGTGCCGGAGAACATCCGCGAAGCCTACAACCAACAAGGAGAGGAAGGACGTGGCGAGCGCCAGATTTCCGACGAAGAAACTTCCTACGAAGACCTCTATCGGCAAATTGGAGAACTCCAACTCACAGAAGAAGAAGCGGCTGTGATGACCTATCTCGTAGGTTCGCTCGACGACAACGGATTTCTCTCCAAAGACAACGACACCCTTTGCGACGAACTCGCTTTTAAGGAGTATATCGACACCACACCCGAGCAAATCGAGCACCTCGCCCATCTGCTCCAACAATTCGAGCCGCGCGGCATCGGCGCCCGCAATTTGCAACAATGCCTCCTCCTGCAACTCCCTCGTTCGGGCTGGACGCGACAAGTGGTGGCCGAGCATTTCGACGACCTCATGCACTCCCGTTGGAAGCGCATCCAAGAGCGCCTGGATGTCGACGATGCCACCATCGACAATATTCGTCACGACATCGCCCATCTTAATCCACGTCCGGGAAGCCTGCTCGCCGAAAACACCCGCAGCACGGCACCGAGCGTACTTCCCGACTTTCGCGTCGACATCGATGCCGACGGCGAACCTGTGGTGCATCAACTGCGCGGACGCATTCCCGAACTTCGGGTCAGTCCGGCTTTTGCCGAAACCATCGTCATGCACCGCCATGCCCAAGAGCGGGCAGCAAAATCGGGCGAAAAGGCCCAACTGAGTCGTGCGCAGGAAGACGCCTTTGTTTATGCGCGCCAAAAGGTGGAATCTGCCCAAGCCTTCATCGAGAGTATCCACCGCCGTCACCACACCCTGCAAGCGGTGATGGAGAGTATCGTGGCCTTGCAGCGCAATTTCTTTTTGGCCGACGATGACGAAAGTCTGCTCCGTCCCATGGTGCTCAAAGATGTGGCCGAACGCGCCAAAGTCGATGTCAGCACCGTTTCGCGCGCCGTCAATTCAAAATATGTAGAAACTGCTTTCGGCATTTACTCCCTACGCCACTTCTTCTCCACACAATTCACCAATTCCACCGGCGACACCGTAGCCGCACGTCAAGTGCGTGCCGCTCTCCTCGAACTCATAGCCGAAGAGGACAAGTCTGCCCCCTATTCCGACGAAACCTTGGCTGCCCTACTGGCCGAACGAGGATTGAAAGTGGCACGCCGCACCATTTCCAAATATCGCGAAACACTGGGCATTCCCAAAGCCAATTTGCGCCGATAGCCACCCTTCCCTACCCGCTTTCTAAATCCTTCTTTCTCTCTCCCACTTACGCTCCACTCATGCACCTCGTCATCGACAACAAAATCCCCTTCATCGAAGGCCAAGCCGAACGCTTAGGCACCTGCACCTATCTGCCGGGATCCGCCATCACGGCCGAGGATGTGCGCGACGCCGATGTGCTCATCGTTCGCACCCGCACCCACTGCACCCGCGCCTTGCTCGAAGGGAGTCGTGTGCAGTTGGTTGTCACTGCCACCATCGGCCACGACCATATCGACAAAGCCTATTTGTCGGCGGCCGGCATCGCCTGGGCCAACTGTCCCGGCTGCAACGCCACGAGTGTAGGGCAATATGTCCGCAATGCGCTCCGCTTGGCATCGGCAGCCGGACATCTCGACCCGCGTTTTGCCCTCGACACGCTCCCTCATCCCCTCACGGTGGGCATTGTGGGTTGTGGCCATGTAGGTACGGCCGTCATTCGTGCCCTCGAAGCCGAAGGTTGTCGCACCCTCCACTGCGACCCTCCCAAAGGCGCACCCTGCACCCTCGATGATTTAGCCCGTGAAGCCGATGTCATCTGTTTGCACACACCGCTCACCACCACAGGCCCCTGCCCAACCTTCCATTTAGCCGACGAAGCTTTCTTCCGCAGTCTTCGCAAACGTCCCCTCTTTCTCAACGCTGCCCGTGGCGAATGTATGGACACTGCTGCTGTCAAAACCGCCCTGCGCGAAGGGCTCATCCGTCAAGCGATTATTGATACGTGGGAGAAAGAGCCCGACATCGACCGCGAACTCTTGGAAGCAGCCTTCATCACCACGCCCCACATCGCCGGCTACAGTGCCGACGGCAAAGCGTGTGGCACGCAGATGGCACTCGAAGCCGTGGCACGATATTTCCACCTGCCCTTGACCTTCGACATCCTGCCTCCTGCCCTACCTCCTCACTTTGCCTACGGCGAACTCCCCTACCCCACTAGCGCTTTCTCTCCCCGTGCCCTTGAGCAACTGCGCCTCTACAACCCACACACCGACTCTCAGCGCCTGAAAGCTGCCCCTTCGACGTTTGAGCAGCAGCGCGGACACTATCCTTTCCGTCGCGAGTATGCCAAAGTTTCTGCCCTGCCATAGGTGCTCCACAGCACACGCCCCGCTCACAGCAAAACTGTGAGCGGGGCGCGTGGTGCAATCGGTGTGGTAGCGGTTTGGTTGGACCGAGAGAAAGTCGTACCTTTGCCGCTGTAAATCAAACCTCAACTTATGCGTACAATCCTCCTTCGCGTGAAGGCTTGGCTCGGTCGGCTTTCCTTTCGCACCGGCGTCGTCGTGCTGGGTCTCTGCGTGCCGTGCTACCTTATCTCCTTTGCACCGCTCCTCTTGGGAGCCGGCATGAGCGGCGGTGCAAAAGGCGCGTGGTGGGTGGTGTGGTTCGGACTGGCCAAAACCTTCCAGTATGCCGGGCTCACCATCCTCGGTGTGGAGGGATGGCGGCGGCTGAAAAGCCGACTGACGCGGCGCGGCTGAAAGTCTACAATCCTATCTCGCGGAGCTTATCGCGAAGCCAGAACATGTGCCGGATTTGCGGTGTGTAGGTCAGGCTTTCACGATGGCGCTTGACGAAGGGCAGGTATTGCCCCACCATGAAGGCCACGTCGGGGATATGCATATCTTTCTTGAGGTCGAGCGCGGTGTGGGGGATGCGGTCCATGCGCTCCTCATACCATTGGAGAAGTTCGTCGATGGCCTCGGGAGGGTAGGGTTCGTAGTTGTATTTTGCCATGGTTCGGTGAGGGTTGAAGGGTGAGGTTTTGTGCAGTTAAATCGTGCGCAAAAGTACGACTTTTGCTGCAAACCACCGCCGACCGCTGCGAAAAAATGTGTTTTACCTCTTTAATACCCTCCTTTTTATGATAGAGAAAAAACTCGCTTTCCCCTTTCGGGTCGAACCCTTTCAGGAAGACTACACCGGGCGACTCTCGTGGAGCAACCTGGGCAACCAAATCCTGCGCGCCTCCTCGCTCCACGCTGAAGCCCATGGGTTCGGGCACACCTACATGAAGGAGCACCGCCAAGGATGGGTGCTGGCGCGCCTCATCCTCGAAGTGAGCGCCCTGCCGCGCACGGGCGACGACTATGCGATTGCCACGTGGGTGAAGCGCATCTTCGGACAGTTCACCGACCGCCTCTACACCATCAGTGGTGCAGATGGACGCATCTACGGCCACGGCACGTCCACTTGGGCGCTCATCGACTACGCCACGCGCCAGCCCGTCAATCTCGAAACGCTCCCCGACGGCGGTTTCACCCACGTGGTACTGCCCGAAGAGGTGCCGGTGGCGCGTCCCTCGCGCGGACGCTGCGTGGCGGCCGAACCGGTGCTCAAGCACACGGCCGTCTACAGCGACCTCGACATCAACGGGCACGTCAATTCCATCCGCTACATTGACATGGTGCTCGACACCTTCCCCAAAGCGTGGCACGACCGGCACCGCGTGGCGCGCATCGAAATGAGCTACGGCCTGGAAGGCTATTGCGGCGACCGCTTCCACATCTTCCGCGACGCCCTGAGCGAACATCAGTTTGCCGTGCGCATCGTGCGCCCCGCGTCCGACGGCAGCGAGACCATCATCGCCCGAAGCATCGTCACCTTTGCACCAATGGACGAAGAGCAACAATAGCCTCGCACATTTCCTCTGCCGTGCGGCATAGACATCTGAAAAGAAATACGTACCTTTGTTGCCCACAAACGCATACTTATGACCCTTCAAGAAGCCCAACAGCAAGTGGACACGTGGATTAAGACTTACGGCGTGCGCTACTTCTCCGAACTCACCAACCTGGCCGTGCTCACCGAAGAGGTGGGCGAACTGGCACGCGTGATGGCCCGCCGCTACGGCGACCAGTCCTTCAAAGCGGGCGAGCACGACAACCTGGCCGACGAGATGGCCGATGTGCTGTGGGTGCTCATCTGCCTGGCCAACCAGACGGGCGTCGACCTCACCGAAGCCTTCGCCGCCAACCTCCGCAAGAAGACCGCCCGCGACCACGACCGACACCATAACAACACCAAGCTCCAACGCCCCACAGAACAACAATAAAAACAGCAAAACCACAAAACAACTCCAACAATATGGCAAAGAAAGAAGTGATAGAACAGGACTCGCAAGCCGCCAAACTCAAAGCGCTGCAATCGGCCATGGCCAAAATCGAAAAGGACTTCGGCAAAGGCTCCATCATGAAAATGGGCGACCAGCAGATAGAAGATGTCGCCGTCATCCCCACCGGCTCCATCGGTCTGGACAACGCACTGGGCATCGGCGGCTACCCCCGCGGCCGCATCATCGAAATCTACGGCCCCGAGTCGTCCGGTAAGACCACGCTCGCCATCCACGCCATCGCCGAAGCGCAAAAGATGGGTGGCATCGCGGCCTTCATCGACGCCGAGCACGCTTTCGACCGCTTCTACGCCCAAGCCCTCGGTGTAGACATCGACAACCTCCTCATCTCCCAGCCCGACAACGGCGAACAGGCGCTCGACATCGCCGACCAACTCATCCGCTCGTCGGCCATCGACATCATCGTCATCGACTCCGTGGCCGCCCTCACCCCCAAGGCCGAAATCGAAGGCGACATGGGCGACAACAAGGTGGGCCTGCAAGCGCGCCTGATGAGCCAGGCGCTGCGCAAAATCACCGCCACCATCTCCAAGACCAACACCACGTGCATCTTCATCAACCAGTTGCGCGAGAAGATTGGCGTGATGTTCGGCAGCCCCGAGACGACCACCGGCGGCAACGCGCTGAAGTTCTACTCAAGCGTGCGCCTCGACATCCGCCGCATCACCAGCATCAAGGATGGCGACAACATCGTGGGCAACCAGGTGCGCGTGAAGATTGCCAAAAACAAGCTCGCGCCTCCTTTCAAGCGCTACGAGTTTGAACTCTCCTTCGGCCACGGCATTTCGCACATCGGCGAGGTGGCCGACCTCGGTGTGAAATACGACGTCATCAATAAGAGTGGTTCGTGGTACAGCTACGGCGACACCAAGCTCGGACAAGGCCGCGAAGGCTTGAAGCGCACTCTCACCGACAATCCCGAACTGACGGAAGAAATCACCGCCAAAGTGGTGGCCGCCATGAAGGGCGCTCCCGATGTGCCCGACTTCGGCGATGACGACGTACCCGGCGACGACTAAAATCCCCTCCTGACACTGACGGACGAAACGAAAGCGAGATCCCCGCTTTCGTTTCGCCGTTTTTTTAAGTAGATATCCGACGGGAAGGGATAGGCTCAAAGTAGAAAACGGCCTACGACGTAGACAAAGTTTGCCGCTTCAGCAAGAAAAGTTCAAAAGTCAAGGCGTAAACTATAAACTAAACTTTGAATTACATAAACCAAGGTTTGGTTTATAGATTATCTTTGACGAAAACAACTTTATCTTTGATGTCCTCTTCTTTTTCCCCTTCATCTCCCCCTCCCCTGCCCATGCAATTCACCACGCCCGTCCTCCTCGATGCCGCTCCCTTTCGGCTCACTCCTTCCTCCCGCGTCCTCCTCATCGGCTCTTGCTTTGCCGAGGAAGTGGGGCGGCACATGACCGATGCCCTCCCCCAAGGCCACGCCTTGGTCAATCCCTCTGGTGTGCTCTACAATGCACGGAGCATCGCCCTCCTGCTCCGCACGCTGCTCCGGTGCTCACCGCCTTCCGACGATTTCCTCTTCCAGGGGCACGACGGGCTTTGGCGCAGTTGGTTGCACTCGGGAGCGTTCGTGGGCGACACTCGCGCGCAATGCCGCACGCTCGTGACCGACCATCTGCACGCCGGTGCCGAAATGTTGGCGCAGGCCGATGTGCTTTTCCTCACGTTCAGCACCACGCATCTCTATCGCCTCGCCGAGCGGCCCGATGTGGTGGTGGCCAACTGCCACAAGGCGTCGGCCGACACCTTTGTAGAGGACAACGATTCCCTCGCGGCTCTGCTCGACCTCTGGCGGTCGACCTTGGAACTGCTGCGTGCCCATCGCCCCGACCTCAGGGTGATCTTCACCCTCAGCCCCTATCGCTATCGGAAGTATGGCCTCCACACGTCGCAAGTGGACAAAGCCAAACTCTTCCTCCTCATCGACGCCCTCACGGCAACCGATGTCCACAGCAGCTACTTCCCGGCCTACGAAATCTTGATGGACGAGCTCCGCGACTACCGCTTCTACAAGCCCGACATGCTCCATCCCTCCGAACAGGCAGTCCATTACATCTGGGAGCGCCTCCGCGACTGGTGCTTCTCGCCGGCGCTGCTGGAGTTTGAGTGCGAGCGAGCCGCCCTTCGCCGCGAGGCTGCCCACCGCCCCCTCCATCCCGACAGCGACGCCCATCGGACTTTTGAACAGAAACACCGGGAGCGCCTCCAACTTTTCCGGCAAAAGTGGGGGACAGCCGCGATTTAGTCGTAACTTTGCACCATTGTTTTCAAATATTCCGTTTTTCCTCATGTCCTACACTCTTCAGCAAGTAGCGACGCTCACAGGCGCCCAAATCTTTGGAACGACCAACCCGACCATCGAATGGCTGCTCACCGACAGCCGCTCTTTGGCCTATCCCGAAACTTCCCTCTTCTTTGCCCTCCACACCCGAACGGGCGACGGCCACCGCTACATCGACGGTCTCTACCATCGCGGCGTGCGCAGTTTCGTGGTAGGCGTCCTCCCCGACCACTACGCTGCACAATATCCCGAAGCCACCTTCCTCCTCACCGCATCGCCCCTCAAAGCCCTCCAACTGCTGGCCGAACAGCACCGCCGCCGCTTCGACATCCCCGTGGTGGGCATCACCGGCTCCAACGGCAAGACCATCGTCAAAGAGTGGATCTACCAACTCCTCGACCACGCTCCCACCGTGACCCGCACGCCACGCTCCTACAACTCGCAGGTGGGCGTTCCGCTCTCGGTGTGGCTGCTCAACGAGCGCAGTCGGCTCGGTATCTTCGAAGCCGGCATCAGTCAGCCACGCGAGATGTCGGCCTTGCGCCACATCATCCGCCCCACGCTGGGAGTGCTCACCAACATCGGACCGGCACACCAGGAGAACTTTGCCACGCTCGAAGAGAAGTGTCTCGAAAAACTCAAACTCTTCAAGCATGCCGATGCCCTCGTCTACAATGCCGACAACGAACTCATCGTGCGCTGTCTCGCAGAGGCCGACTTTGCCGGCGAGCGCATCAGTTGGTCGCGCCATTCTTCGCGGGCGGCCTACACCTTCAAGGTGCATCCCGAGGGCGACAGCACACGCATCGTCTGCCACCACGTCGGGCAGCCGCTGTGCGACTTCCACATCCCCTTCTCCGACGAAGCCTCCATCGAAAACGCCATCACCGCTTTTGTCACCGTGTGCAGTTTGCCGAGCGAAGCCTTGCCCCTCCCCGCACTCCACGAACTGGGGGAACGCATGGCGCAACTACAACCCGTCTCGATGCGCCTCGAAGTGAAAGCCGGCGTGCGCGGCCTCACCCTCATCGACGATGCCTACAATTCCGACCTCGCCTCGCTTGACATTGCCCTCGACTTCCTGGCGCGCCGCAAGGAGCAACAGCCCTCGGTGGTCGTGCTGAGCGACCTCTGCCAGACGGGACAGGACGATGCCGCCCTCTACGGTCGCGTGGCCGAAATGCTGCACCATCGGCAGGTCGATGTGCTCATCGGCATCGGGCCGCACATCAGCGCCATGCACCACCTCTTCTCGGGCGAAAAGCACTTCTTCGACAGCACGCAAAGTCTGCTCGACAGCACCCTGCTCGACAGCCTTTCCCACCGGGTGGTATTGCTCAAAGGCGCCCGCAACTTCCACTTTGAACGCATCGCCGACGAACTCCAGCTCAAAGTGCACGAGACCACCCTCGAAGTCAATCTGGGGGCACTGGCCGAAAATGTGCGTTACTACCGCTCCTTCATGCGCCCCGGCACGAAACTCACGTGCATGATCAAGGCAGCGGCCTATGGCAGCGGCAGTGTCGAGGTGGCACGCACGCTCCAAGACCTGGGGGTCGACTATCTGGCCGTGGCCGTGGCCGACGAGGGCGTGGAACTCCGTCGGGCGGGCATCACCGCCGGCATCCTCATCATGAATCCCGAGATGAGTGCCCTCCACACGCTCTTTAAGTATCGCTTAGAACCGGAAGTCTACAATTTCCGCCTGCTCGATGCGCTGGTGGCCGCTGCCCGACAAGAGGGCATCACCGACTTCCCCATCCACCTCAAGCTCGACACCGGCATGTGCCGCCTCGGGTTCAATCCCGAGCACGACCTCCTTCCCCTCATCGAACGTCTCCACCGCCAGCAGGCACTCCGTCCGCGCTCCGTCTTCTCTCACTTCGTCGGGAGCGACTCGCCGGATTTCGATGCCTTCTCCGCAGAGCAGTTTGCCCGCTTCGACCGGGCTTCGCGCCAACTGCAAGCGGCTTTCTCCTACCGCATCCTCCGCCACATCTGCAACTCGGCAGGCATCGAGCGCTTCCCCGAGCGTCATCTCGACATGTGCCGCCTGGGGTTGGGACTTTACGGCATCGACCCCATCGACAACCGCACGCTCTCCAACGTGGCCTCTCTCCACACCACCATCCTCCAGCTTCGCGACATCGAGGCGGGCACTTCCGTGGGCTACTCGCGCCGCACCATCGTGGACCGTCCCTCGCGCATCGCTGCCATCCCCATTGGCTATGCCGACGGACTCGACCGCCGCTTGGGCAATCGCAATGCCTTCTGCCTCGTCAATGGCCGGCGCGCGCCCTATGTGGGCAACATCTGCATGGACGTGTGCATGATTGATGTCACGGACATCCCCTGCCGTGAAGGCGACCGCGTGGAAATCTTTGGCGACCATCTGCCCATCGCCACACTCTCCGACTGCCTCGGCACCATCCCCTACGAAATCCTCACCTCCGTGAGCGACCGTGTGAAGCGGGTCTATTTCCAATAATCCCCCGCTGTCGGGCAGGCACAAAAAAAAGAAAGAGAAGGCAAAACCTTCTCTTTCTTAGTGCGCTTCGGGCGACAAGTAGGCATTCCAATTGCCAGTTAGCCTTTCCCTAAGAACATCATTGCAAAAGTACATAAAACTTCGCCCCCACCAAAGGAACGGCGAAGTTTTTTTTAAGATAAACCCAAATCGGTCATTAGAGTTTTTCGTGTGGGCTGCGGTGTCTGTGGGCTGTGGCGTCCCCGAAGGGGGCGAATTTGAATAGCCGTAGCGTGAGGAGGGCTTGCCCGACGAACCTACGGATCGCCCAACGCTGCAAGGAACGCCCCCGAAGGGGACGCCTATCGGGAGTAAAATTTACCTCTGAGGTAATTTGATTTACCTCAGAGGTAGATGAAACTACATGGGAGATAGTTGTCACGACAAGCACAGAAGATGAAAATGGGTTGCTCCTGATGTCTATCCGCTCATCGTACTCCTCATGCGCATCGAGCGGGCGATGAAAATGGGATGTTCCTCGCGCGCGTATACACTATAATAGTTGTGTTTTTTGCCTTCACTGCCTTCACCGCATCGACAAACTGCCGAAAAACAGAGGGAGGAGGTGAAGGCAAATTCCTGCTTTGCCTTCACCCATAAGTTACTGTGAAAGTGATGGTTAGGACAGAGGTGAAGGCAATGAAGGCAAAAATTGCAC
>NZ_JACSUD010000013.1 GCF_014385435.1 Alloprevotella sp. Lung230 | reverse complement strand
GATGAGGGCGTAGATGAAAGTCTGCATCATATAGTGCTTGTGCTCGAGTCCTCGATGGTCGAAGAGATCGCGGACGATGCTGGTGGTCTCTGTCTTCCCCCCCGTTTTGTAGTCGACAATGCGGAGGAGGGAGCGGCCGTCTTCTTCCACCACATCAAGGCGGTCGATGAAGCCGCCGATTTCGATGGCTTCGGCCGGCACACCTTCTGGCAGGGGTAGGTGCAGCGAAACGTGGTGTTCGAGCCCGAGCACGCGGAGGTCGCCGTGTGTGCCATCGTAGAGGAGGAGGGAGCGCAGGAACATCATCACCACATTGCTTTCGAGCAAGGGGGCAGTGGGCTGTTGAAGGCCTTCGTCCTCAGCCACTTGTCGATAGGCTTGTTCCACGTAGGCTTTGAGGCGTGGGGTGTTGGCGGCAAGGGCTTTGAGTTTACTGAGGTCGATGCGTTTTCCCTGCAGAAACAAGTCACTCGTGGTTTTTGATAAGGGGCCATTCGGGGGCTGTAAAAGCGCGGCATCTTTGTAGATGTTTTCTGCCGCAGTGTGGAAGATGAGCCCTAAGATGTTCGGCTGAATTTCATCCTCGTCGGGCTTGGCTTCTTTGATGCGCTGCACGTATTTATAGAAGAATTGCAACTCGCAGCGCAGATAGGTGTTGAGTGCCGAGGGAGAGATTTGCAGCACGGGAGCATCGCCGGAATCAGCGGTGGGGCGGGAGAGGATTTGGAGAAGGTGGTCTGGTTTAGCTGCCGGCTGTGGATGGCGCACCATCGTTTCTTGTTGGCCGGTGAGCACCTTGTGGGTGATGGGGAGGTGGTGGTCGATGAGGAGTTGTGTCATGAAGCGCGACATTTCGCCTTGCACCAGTCCTTCGGACGAAGAGTTGTAGAGCAGGCGGACGCGCTTGGCGCGCTGGATGAGACGGTAGAAATAGTAGGCATAGACAGCGGTGCGGCGCTCGGGTGTGGTGAGTCCGAAGGCTTTGCGCAGGAGGTACGGAATGAACGATGTGTCGTTGCTCGTTTGAGGCAGTGTGCCTTCATTGACCGAGAGGAGAATCAGGCTTTCGAAGTCCAGGCAACGCGTTTCGAGCACGCCCATCACTTGCAGTCCCACCGCCGGTTCGCCTTGGAAGGGGATGGTACTTTGTCGCACAATCTGTCGCACGATGCGGCGCAGAGCGGTGGGGCCTATTTGCAAACGACCGCTTTCGGCGATGAGCAACAGTCGGTTGAGGAGGGTGGACATGAGGTAGAACGCCTCGGAGTGGAGCACCATTTCAAACTCCTCGGTCGAGAAGCCCGAGGCTTGCACATAGGCACCGGCCGCGGTGTTGACGCGGTGGATGAGGTCGATGAGCATCTGCTCGGTGGTGAGGGGCGTGGTGTGTTGCTCGAAATCCGAAAGGCGGTCCTCCACCATCGTGGCCACCTCGGTGTGGCCGAGGGGAAAACCTTTAGTGATGTTCACCTCGCGAACGTTCTCAGGGAGGGCGTGGAGGAGCGGCTGCAACAGATTTTCGTTGCAAAGCACCACAGCGGTGCGCTTGGGGTCGGGGGTGAGGTAGGCTTCGAGCCAAGGCCCCACGCTCTGTGCCTGCGCCACTTCGGTCGAAGCCGCCACCATCTCGATGTGCTCAATGTGGCGTAGATTGTCAAAGTGTTCCGGTGGCAGGCTGTTGGGAAATTTGAGGAGGTTCTCGCGCAGGAAAAGTCCGGCTTCAAAGGGCACGTCCTGATTGGCTGTGCCGAGGTAGAACGTGTCGTAGTCCCAGTAGAAAAGCGCCTTTTGCTGTTTTTTCAAGAGGGTGAACAGCTGTTCCTCCACCTTGTCCAAGACGTTGAAGCCCACAAAGGCGTAGTAGTCCACGTAGGAGTCGAGAGGGATACGCTCTTGCTTCAAGTCCTCCACCACACGGCGGAAGAGCGCCCCCTCGTAGGCCAAACCTTCGGCCGCCAGTTCGGCATTGAGCTGCTGATAGAGGGGCAGGAGGTTGTGCCAGATTTGGAGGAAGTTCTTGCGGATTTCGCTTTCTTGATGGGTGTCAAAGTCGGCAAAGAAAGTGCGCAGCACCTCTTTCTGTTCGTCGGTTAAGAAGGCATTGGGGTCTTCCAGGGCCTTGAGGTCGCTGAGGTTTTGAAACAAGGCTTTGGCATCGGCCATGTTCTTGTCGAGGTCGTCGAAATCCGCCAAAATGCGCTCGGCCCATCCGTAGAAAACGTCGAGCGATGGCGCCCCCTCCACTCGCTCGGTGTAGCATCGGTAGAGACGGCACACCGTGTCGATGGGGTCATTGACCACAAGAGGCGAAAAGCTGTGGAAGAGGTCGCTGATGGTGAGATAGCGCGGTGCCCAAATGGGGGCGGTGTCGGTGTCGCCGAGCAGATAGTCGTTGATGAAGAGTTCTGCACGCTTGTTGGGAAACACCACCACCACGCGGCTTAAGTCGGCACCAAACTTCTGTCGCAAATCTTGGGCGACAAGTTGAAGAAAAGCAGGCATCAGGCAGGAGATAATAGATGAAAAGACGCACAAAAATACAACATTTCGAGAGGAAGGGCAAAGATTGAAATGAGTTTTCCGAAAAAGCACGAAAAAAAGAAGTGCCAAGGAGTTGAAACAAAAATAAATTAGTAACTTCGCCACGTAATCTCAACAACAAACTCTATCTCCATTATGAAAAAGACCATCTTGGTGACTGGTGGTACGGGCTTCATTGGTTCGCACACCACAGTCGAACTTCAAACAGCCGGCTATGACGTGGTTATCGTCGACAACTTGAGCAATTCAAAGGCCGATGTGATTGACGGCATCGCAAAAATCACGGGCGTACGTCCCGCTTTTGAACAAGTGGATTGCTGCGACTACGCAGCGTTGGAAGGTGTGTTTCAAAAGTATCCCGGCATTGAAGGAATCATCCACTTTGCGGCTTCAAAGGCCGTGGGTGAGTCGGTCGAAAAGCCCTTGATGTACTATCGCAACAATCTCACGAGCCTCATCAATATCCTCGAACTGATGCCCAAGTACAACGTCAAGGGCATCATCTTCTCCTCCTCCTGCACCGTCTATGGTCAGCCCGACCCCGAGTGGCTTCCCGTCAGTGAAGCCGCTCCTATAAAGAAGGCCGAATCGCCTTATGGCAACACGAAGCAGGTGAACGAGGAAATCATCCAAGACTTCGTAAAGAGCGGTGCCAACATCTCCGCCATCATCCTGCGCTACTTCAATCCCATCGGCGCCCACCCCACAGCTCTCATCGGCGAAGTGCCCAACGGAGCGCCTGCCAACCTCATCCCCTACCTCACCCAGACGGCCATCGGTATCCGCGAGCAGCTCGCTGTGTTTGGTGATGACTACAACACCCCCGACGGATCTTGCATTCGCGACTTCATCTACGTGGTTGATCTCGCCAAGGCCCACGTGGCTGCAATGGCCCGAATCGTTGAGGGCAAGAATGCCGAACCGGTCGAAGTGTTCAATGTCGGCACCGGCAATGGTGTGAGCGTGTTTGAACTCATCAACACGTTTGAAAAGTGCACTGGTGTGAAACTCAACTACAAAGTGGCTCCCCGTCGCGCCGGCGACATCGAAAAGGTGTGGGGCAATGTCGACAAGGCCAATCAAGTGTTGGGCTGGAAGGCTGTTCACACGCTCGAAGACTCCTTGACCACGGCTTGGAAGTGGCAACAGAAATTGCGCGAAGACGGCATCATGTAGTCTGCCGGACTCATCGCGACCACTGAACCATCGCAACAACAAGGTGCCGAACCTGCGGAGAAATGACTGTGGGTTCGACACCTTTTTTCTTTCTCAAAGTGAGCATTGGCTGGTTTTACCTTAATTTCCTTTGCTCCCCCTCCCTCTCAAAAACTTACCGCCCTATGACCTACCCTGATGCTCCCTCTCCTGCCTATATTCTTGAAGAAATCCGCCTGCGTCGCAATCTGACCCTCATCAAAAGTATTGCCGAGCGTGCCGGTGTGGAGTTTATCTTGGCCTTCAAAGCCTACGCCCTCTGGAAGACCTTCCCCATCTTCCGTGAATACATCAGCCACACCACGGCTTCCTCTCCCTACGAAGCCCGCTTGGCATTGGAGGAGTTTGGCAGCCGTGCCCACACCTATACTCCGGCTTACGAAGAGGGGACTTTTCCCGAGATATTGCGCTGCTCGGAGGTCGTGACGTTCAATTCGCTCACACAATATGAACGTTTCTATCCTCAGGTGCGTGCCTGGAACGAGCGCCATGGCGATTCGGAGCAGGTGGACTGTGGTCTGCGTGTCAATCCTGAGTATTCCGAAATCGAAACCGCACTCTACGATCCCTGTGCACCCGGCTCTCGTTTTGGACTTCTATCTGACCAAATGCCGGAAGTGCTCCCCGAGGGCATACGCGGTTTTCACATTCATTGCCACTGCGAGAGCAGCAGTTATGCGCTGGAGCATACGCTGGAACACGTGGAGGCTAAATTCGGGCGTTGGCTCGACCAGCTCGAATGGATCAATTTCGGTGGAGGACATCTGGTGACGCGCGCGGACTACGATGTGCCGCACCTCATCGACCTACTCAAAGGTTTTCGTGCCCGTCATCCCCGCCTCAAAGTGGTGCTCGAACCAGGTAGTGCTTTTGCTTGGCAAACTGGGACGCTGGTGGCTCAGGTGGTGGACATCGTAGAAAATGCAGGTATCAAGACGGCACTTTTCAACGCCTCCTTCACCTGCCATATGCCGGACTGCCTCGAAATGCCCTATCATCCCACCATCCGCCATGCCGAAACCCTCAACGACGGGCGGGAGCGTGGGCTCGAAACCGCTCCCAATGTCTATCGCCTTGGGGGCAACAGTTGCTTGAGCGGCGACTATATGGGCTACTGGCGCTTCGAGGAGCCGCTGCATGTGGGGAGCGAAATCGTGTTTGAAGACATGATACACTACACCACCGTGAAGACCAACATGTTCAACGGCATCCATCATCCGGCTTTGTGCCTGCTCCATGCAGACGGCACGCTCGAAATGCTGCGCGAATATCGCTACGAAGACTATCGTGACCGCATGGATTGAACTCGCTGCTAATGTAGCGTTCCCAACCTCCCTAAAAATGAGGTATCTCAGTCCCCTCAAATTACCTCAGAGGTAGTTTTTTCTATCTCTGAGATAAAAAAATCTATCTCTGAGATAAATTTTTCTATCTCTGAGTTATTCCTTTCGGCCTCTTTACCTGCATCTTCCAAAGATACGAGTTTTTAGAAGGAGAAACAATGTGCCTGTCATGACTTCTTATCTCGATCAAGACATCACCTACCTCAAAGGCGTCGGCCCCAATCGTGCAAAACTGCTCAACGCAGAGTTGGGCATTCGCACCATTGGCGACCTGCTGCACACCTATCCCTTCCGCCACGAAGATCGGACAAAAATTCACCGCATCTGCGATTTGACGGAAGGAATGCAAAACATCCAGTTGCGTGGACGCATCGTCAGTATTACCAAGCAAGGCGAAGGCCCCAAACGGAGATTGGTGGCCAGTTTCACGGACGGCACAGGCTATGTGCAGTTGGTATGGTTCCGTGTGTCGAAACATTTGGAGACGATGTACAAGGTCGATGTCGACTATCAAGTGTTTGGCGAACCCAAGCCTTTCGGACACTATTTTTCCATCGCTCATCCCGAGATGGAGGAGTTGGCAAAGGTCATCAATCGTCCTTTGCTGCGCATGCAGCCGGTCTATCACTCGACAGAACGCCTGGATCGTGCGAAAATCACCTCCAAACTCATCAACGAACTGGTGGCCAATGCTTTCGAAAAACTGCCAACGGCTTTGCCCGAAGTCTTTCCTCCGGCACTGTTGCAAGAACACCACCTTGTGTCGCACCATCAGGCTATCCGCGACATTCATTTCTCGCAAAATGCACAGGCCGTGGCTGATGCCAAGCACCGATTGAAGTTTGAAGAACTCTTTTTTCTGCAACTCTCCATCCTGCAATACAATCGGCAGCGCAAGGTCGACTATGAAGGATGGCTGTTTCCGCGTGTCGGTCGGCTTTTCAATGACTTCTACGCTCATCATCTGCCTTTCTCACTGACCGAAGCGCAAAAGCGAGTGATTAAAGAGGTGCACGCTGACCTGCGCAGCGGACGACAGATGAACCGCCTCTTGCAGGGCGATGTAGGCTCGGGCAAGACGATGGTGGCTACTTTGGTTGCGCTTCTGGCACTCGACAATGGATTTCAAGCCTGCATCATGGCGCCTACCGAAATTTTGGCCGAACAGCATTATAAAGGGATTTCTGCTCAATTGGAGCCGCTCGGTCTCCGTGTCGAACTCCTCACGGGCACTGTCAAAGGCAAGCGCCGCAAGGCGGTGTTGGAGGGAATTGCCCGAGGCGAGGTGCAGATCGTTGTAGGCACACATGCCCTGATTGAGCCTACTGTCACCTTCCTCAACCTCGGTCTGGTGGTCATTGACGAGCAACACCGCTTCGGAGTTAAGCAGCGCGCAGCATTGTGGGCTAAAAACACGCGTCCTCCACACATTTTGGTCATGACGGCCACGCCCATTCCACGCACCTTGGCCATGACGGTCTATGGTGACTTGGATGTGAGCGTCATCGACCAACTTCCTCCCGGCCGAAAACCCATCGAAACGCGCCACTACCGCACTTCGCAGCGCCACCTGCTGCACCAACTCATTGATGCCGAATTGCGCAAAGGGCGTCAAGCCTATTTCGTCTATCCTCTCATTGATGAAAACGAAAAATTGGATCTCTTGGCGCTCGAGCAGGGTTATGAAGCTGTGCGCAAAGCTTTCCACGAATGGAAAGTCGGACGTGTGCATGGCAAGATGAAACCTATCGAAAAGGAGGAGGCAATGCGTGAATTTTCGACCTACGAAACTCAAATCTTAGTGTCTACCACCGTCATTGAGGTGGGGGTCAACGTGCCCAATGCTTCGGTTATGGTGATCGAAAATGCCGAGCGCTTCGGGCTGGCCCAGTTGCACCAACTCCGCGGTAGAGTGGGGCGTGGAGCAGAACAAAGCTACTGCATCCTCGTGACCAAGGACAATCTGGCCGAGACCACCCGGCAGCGTATGGAGATTATGGTCGAAACGACTGATGGATTTGTCATTGCCGAGGCCGATATGAAATTCCGTGGCCCCGGCGACTTGGACGGAACTGCGCAAAGCGGACTGCCTTTTGACTTGAAAATAGCCCATCTTGTGGGCGACACCGCCCTCATGGCGGAGGCTCGAGAAGCAGCGGCGCGCATTTTGGAAACCGATGCCACTCGGCAAACTCCGCAATACGCCCCAATCTGGAGAGAACTCAATCGTCTTCGGCAGGAACAACAGAACTACTCTTCAATTTCTTAGACTACTCAACCATTTCTTAGGGTTACGACGGATAGTTTCGGGTCGACTATCGGGTGATGAAAGGCCTCAATTCTAATCTTTTTCCTCGCAATTCCTCAGAAAATGTAGGTTCGGCTCGTTTTTTCTTGAGTAAACCTCTGTCATTTGCAAAAAAAGTAGTATCTTTGCACCGCATTTCGGAAATCCTCCATCCGCTTTTGAAAGCTTTTTGTCAAAAAAGAACATGCTCAATGAGACTCCCACTACTCTCTGTTGGGTCTTGGATTTTCTCCGTTGCTTTGGGAGGGTGGCCACTCCATCCGACCATATCTTCACCTTTGGAGAGGTGCTCGAGTGGTTGAAGAGGCACGCCTGGAAAGCGTGTAAACGTCAAAAGCGTTTCGGGGGTTCGAATCCCCCTCTCTCCGCTGGAAGTCTTGTAAATCAATGATTTACAAGACTTTTGTTTTTTTTCTGTAATCAAGATAGGCTTATCTTTTACTTAGTAGGGATTACTTGGCTCAGATTGGAAGCTTGGAAGAAGGACAAATGAAAAATATGGAAAGTTACGCACTCCTCTTGTGAGTAAAGACATGTAAGAGGTCAGTATTCCCTATATGTCTTTTTTTATCAGTAATGCTTATATTTACATCGTCCTTTCTTGTTTTGTGTTTATTGTGTAAGGTCTATGTTGCAAAATTCGGAGGGTAGATTTTTCTTTGTTTGATTTCTCTCCTAAATTTTTCATTTGTCGTAAAAGTTGTTTACTTTTACGATCCAAATATGACCATAAATGGCATAAGACTTTCATGCTCATTGGAACATATGTGTAAGTTTGAATACTTGTATACGATATGTCTCTGTTGGTTTTGTAATAGCGCTTCTCATCCAGATTGATAATTTATCCAATTATACTTTCTCTCAATACATTATTATTATGCTTCATTTCCTACACTTGTTTTTCAGCCACCACTGTCGGCGAATAAGTTGGCTGTTGGCGCTATGGCTGATGTTGCTTTTTGTTTCGCTTGGTGCGAGGGCACAAGACTGCCCAAGCCTGGTGGAAAGTGATTTTGACATCAGCTACCTTGCCGGCAATGCTGATTGCAACACACGTCCGGCCGTAAAGCTTGCCTACAAGGGGCATGTAGCCGGTTTCACTCAGTTTTATGTCGAGTTTTCCAGTGACGGACTGCATTGGAAAAACAAGCAGTTTTTTCAGATTGACCAGGTGGGCTACATTGTCTTGAAAGACTTTGCCGATGGCGATGTCGTCAAGATGCGCTTAGCCGGTCAGTGCTCCAGCAGCAAGGTGGAGCGTCCATGGTTTGAAGTGACTTTGCCCACAATCGGACAAAAGCCCACTTCGGATTTCAAAATCATGTCTACGGCCACTCCCGGTGGAGGTTGTGGGGGGGCTGCCGGTATCATCACTGTGCGTGAGGCTGGTGTTCACCAAAGTGGACAGGTCTCTTATGCGCTTTTTCGCAAGAGTGATGGAGAAAAACTTGTAGACTGGAAAACGAGAGGTAACCAAGGTGACTTCTATTGGGACTTTGCCAATCTTGCTGCGGGCGACTATGTCGTCAAAGCCAAAGTTGTACCCTCGTGTGCCATTGCCACACCTGGTGCCGGTTGGGATGCAGACGAAAATGCCTACATCTTTGAAACCGACGTGACTGTGCCCAAGACAGCGCTCCGTACGTCTACGACTCCGGTCCTCGGCACAGCTTTGGGCAAGGTACGACTGATACCTTCACGTACCGATGGAGCGACGTCTATCACCTACACCCTTACCAACCGAACGGGCACACCGGCATTGCACAAAACACTCGTGCTCACCACAATGCCTTTCGAAACTGTCATCGAAGGTATTCCTGTCGGTGACTACACTGCAAAGGCCACCCTTGATTGTGGAGCAGAAGCAACTTCGGATTTCACTGTTTCTTCTTTGCCTTTGGGAACATTGGCGGCTTCGGTGGCCCGAAAGCCTTATCCCACTTGTGCAAAAGGTGCTATCAAAGGCAATATTTCCGGCACCTTGCCCCAAGGTGTCAGCGTGACTTATACGCTTACCGAGGGAGGAACACCCATTGCCACCAAAACCGGAACTAGCGAAGTGAAGTTTGAAAACCTTCCTGCCGGCAATTACACCCTCACTGCCGATTGGGCAGGACAACACGAGACGCAGAACATCAAGTTGGAGAATGGAAAGTTGGGACAGCTGAGTATGAGTACTATGTCTACCGAACCCTCCTTTTGCTCTCCAACGATGCAAATGAACTTTTCTTTAGGCTATGGAGATTACGAAGAGGACTTGACGCTTGATTTTTATGCCGAAGGTCAGCTCATACGCTCTATAGACTGGCCAAAAGATCAACGCGATTTTAGTATCCCCGGCCTTCCTATCGCCAACTATTCCGCAACGCTATCTTTGTGTGGAGCAGAAACGAAGAGCAGTTGGAACGTCAGGAGCAATCGATATTATCAAGTTTGGGGTGAAGAGGATCGGAAAAATAATTACGACCCACGATTTGAATATGGAAAGACGTCTTCCGGAGGATATCCTATAATCAGGGAAATTCCCCCTAATGTAGTGCTGGAAAAAAATCCTTTCATCCCTGTTGTCATCGCTAGGGATGATAGTGTGGACTATTGTACCAATGAAGTGCCCATCGAAATTCATTGGCTGACGTACAATGTTTTTGAGAAGACCTTCAAAGGGGGGACTTATGAACTCTATCGTAATGGTGTGCTGCTGAAGACGGCACTCATCCCGAATGTCCAACGCCTCATCTCGCCCGATGTGACGTCTAAATACATCCGTCGGAATGTGCCTATTTATGCTGGTAATTTCAATATCACGGATTTTATTACCAACCCACATAGTTGGACAAACCGAATAGAAGCTACAGGACTATGGTATAACACTGACGCCTCCTTTACAACGATTATGACCAATGGTGGTCCCGGGGACTATGAACTCCGTATAGTGCCTTCTTGTGGAATGCCTACACAGACTTTTAAATTCAAAATAAGAGATCATACTCCTCTGCTTTACAAGGCAGAGTTGAGCAAGTTGTCATATAGTGGTGATGTATTTCCTAGTGATTGTGCCGGCGATAATGCTGGTACGCTTGTTGTACAGTTAAGAGGGTCAATGCGCGAACATTCCTACCAAATTACCATCAAGCGAAATGGCACAGTTGTTGAATCTCGAGTTGAAAAATTCAAAGGCGACGGTCAAACAGGAGGCTATTATGCACTTAATATAAGGAATGCCGCTGTAGGAGTCTATGATATCGAAATCTACCCTCTTTGTCTCCCAACCTTGAAGAAGACGCTTCGCTTTTCAACGGGAGGACCTTTTGCTACAACTTCTGTCGCAGTAACCTCTGGATGTGGAAATCTAGGAACAATCCGTGTCAATCAGCTGCGACGTACTACTAAAAAGTTTGAGCGTGTCGAACTTTACAATTCGTCGAATGTACTACTGGACACACGGATTAGTGATGGAAGTTATAGCCCGAGCGGATTTGCAAATCTTTCTCCCGGCACATACACGGTGAAGTATGCTTATGCCACTTATTGTGCCCGTTACGACACAACGATGACGGTAGTGGTGCCTAGTGCCTTCGAGGAAAATACACTGCAAGTGCAAGATTCTATCGCTGTGAGTGCCTGCCAACTTTCTTCGCTTCAATGGAATGCTCCTAATATGGAGCTTGCAGGAGGATATACTTATAAGTTAGAAGCCTTGGATGGTTCTTATTCAAAGATCATTTCCGGTGTGGAAAGTGGGAAGACTGCTGAATTTAAGGATTACTTCAACCCCGGGAAGTATCGTCTCACAATGAATAGTAGTTGTGGTACATTGAGTAAAGAGTTTAAGGTCTACTATTATAGTGGAAGCAATAATAAGTATCGTACGATTAGCTATACTTGGACTGAACAGAAGTATCCTTTTTTCGGGTGCAATAATGGGACATTGAGTGGTAAGGCTAAATGGTCTACATGCGAAAGCACACCGCTCACGGGCAAGGTAGAGTATCGTTTGGTGAAAGTCCAATACTCTTATGTCTATGACGTTAATTATGGACAACGACAGAAAGTGCATTCTGTGCAAACGGTGGCTTCGTTTGTTTCTCCGACAATGACGGATACCTTTACGTTCACCAACCTTCCTCCACTGGAGAATACACAACAAGGAGGGATGCAAACAGTATATAATATCTATGCCTACCTAAATGATGTACCCCAGCAAGATGAAACCTTGGTCAATAACACTCAAGTCTCTTTGGGCACCATTCAGCGAGATGGCTATAGTCTTCGAACCGATGATATTACTCCCGAAAAGCCGTATGTAGGTAATGGCGTTGTGGTGAAGTTGAGTCTCAGTCAGGGTAGTAGCTCTTATTATGCCTACCCCACAGCGCCGGTCAACTATCGATTGTATAACCAACAAGGAATTCTTGTCGCGCAACAGCAGGTCATCGGTACCCAGACTCCGGTCACTTTCTCCGGATTGGACATCAATACCGCTTACACAGCTGTGGCCGGTGTCGTATCGACTTGTGGAGAACTGACCAATAGCACCTCTTTCAGTACCGGACGTCCCTCGCCTAAAATACGCGTAGAGATGACGCACAGTGGTTGTGATGGAGGTCACAAACTGAAGATGTGGCTGGAGAATGCCGAACAGATGGACAGTGTGCGTTGGAGAGTGGACAACCTCTCACAGCGCATCATGACGGCAAAGCCTAATTTTACTTACGAAATGACGGTCAATGCAGGCTCTTACTACATCACAGCAACGGCATGGAAAGGGGATGACGATGAGTTTGTGATGAATTCATATGCCTATTTCCCTGACAACTATCATACGATGAATTATAGTTACTCCGGGGCACAGAGTTCCGGCCCAAACCAGTATTATACTGCGATACCGCCTTGCAGCAACAAGGGGTTCATTCCTTTGACCATTTCCAGCGGTGCACCCAGTAAACGCAGAGTGCGGGCAAATGGCGTGGAGCTGACGGAGTTCGAACCTGGAAAGTGGGGCGGCAATCTCACCGCGGGATACTATGGCCTGCAGATTGAAGATGGTTGTCAAAGCAGATACGATAACTTCACGATTTACAATAAGCGTGGCTGGCAATTCTATGGTGCTCCTGGCCGACGACTGGCAGAGGATTGTTCCGGACGTTATGAAGTCTACTATAGTCTCAATAACGCGGGATACCTTCCTTCTGGGGTTTACAATGTAGACGAACCTTTGGAAAACTTTGAAGTGGCCATAGAGCCATTGGGCACCCTTGAGGCTGATGCTACTCACTGGGAAAAAGCTACAAATAATAGCACTGGGCATAACGTGCCTTTCAACCCTTACGCCGGCTATGAACTCTTTCTGCGGCATAAAGACTTGCCTACTTGCGCTTCTACAAAAGCACATCAAACAGTGCCTGCTGCTACGGAACCGGTAGAAGCAAAAAACGATTGGAGTCTATATAGTACTTCTAATGCCATCGATCATTGTGAAGATGAAACCTCTAATTACTATATTGATCGAAGTAGTTGGTCACGTCACAAGTGCAAAAAATTCACTTTCGTCTATGTGAATGCTTCTACCAGTCCTGAAACAGAGCTTTGGCGACGAACATTTTCTTACAAAGAATTTCAGTCTGCTGATAAATTCCTTTATCAGAAGGCAGAAATCAACTATCGTCTGGATATCTATGATGAAGACGGTACGCTCGAAAAGAGCCTTTCCATCCCTGTATTCCATGCAAAAAACATGGCACCTGAGCCCGGGGTTTATATACATGAAGATGGTAATTCTTGGTGGAGGACCGCCACCAAGAGTTTTACGAATTGTGCTCGCCAGTATATGCGTTATTACTTCGCTAAAATTCAATATTATAGTAAATGCCCGGAATACGGTCATTTGGAGATTTTTGATGGCCCTACCAAAGTGTTGGACCGTCCGATGTTTAATCAGTATAATTGGTTTCCTGAATATGACTTCACGATGGGAAAAACCTATAAGTTTGTCTACACAAGTGCTGTCAATCCTGCCTCCAACAATACATTTGATTGGACGGTAAAAGACATCGTGGTCAAAAACTTCAAGGCCTTGCAGGTGCCCTTGCCGAAACCTATGGATTGTAATCCTATGGACATTAGAGAGAGGGATCAGTCCGTGAGAGCCCCTCGCGCTTTCTTTGTGACGACCGATCCTCCAACGGCCTACTGGCATTGGAACTGGAAGAAGGTAAGGATTATCGATGGAAAGTCTCATGTGACTTACGAACGTCAGAAAACATTCTCTCAACCGAATGAAGACCTGAGTGGGGTTGTTGAAGAGAGTGGGCATACTAATGTTCCACTTTTCCAGAAGAGCCGAACGGGAGGTCCTTACGGAAATGGAGAGTATGAATATGGGCGATATGCTTTTGTGGCCGGAAAAGGTTTCAATGGTGAATGGACGGCCTACTATCCCGATGGAAAGGTGTCTCCGGTGAATGGGTTTGACCTCCATGATGGTACGCATAGTGTGGAACTCACCGATGCCTGCGGTAAGGTCTATAACTTCACCTACCAAACCGAACCCGACATGTGGATTGACCATGCCACGATAGATTGGACTGAAGATGCACAGTGCGATGGTAGTGTGAGGATGACACCCGGCACTACCGTTACCTATCAAGAGCATAAGTACAAAGCACCCTATACCGTGACGACCACGAAGACTGTCCCCATCAAACGATGGTCGCAACGAAACCAGTGGTGGAATGAAACGTATTACACTCCGGGAGAGAGCATAGACTATCCAAGTGGCTACAACTGGAATAATCCCCACTATGGGGGAGGCTATGATCCCGGCTGGAATTATAACAACCATGGAGGTTATCTTGGTCCCGACAGTTTGTACCATCCTTACTATCCCGAGACAACGGTCTACTTCGACTTCAACGACGGAGAAAAGACGTGCGAAAAGTCGCTCCGTGTGGAAGGCTTCTATCGTCGAGCCGGATGGCCCACACTCTTCTCCATCGACGACTACAACACCACTTCCTTCTTCTGTGATCAAGATAAGAAGGGCTACGCCTATGTCTTTGTGCGTGGCGGCATGGCGCCTTATACCGTGTCGATGAATGGGCAGACGCAGACCGCGACGGATAACACGCCCGCCAGCTTTGTCATCACCCCGGCTAATGAAGGGCAGACGCTCGACTATACCGTCACGGACAAGTGTGGGCAGTACACCCTGCGAGGCACACTCACCCTCTACTCCTTTGCCGAAATGGGGCGCAAAATCAAAGCGAAACAGGAAATCTGTGAAGGAGAGACGGTGAAACTCTCCGTGCCGTACTACCACAACGGCACCTACAAGTGGCGGCGACCGAATGGGACCTACGCCAACACTCGTGAGATTGATGTCTTTGGCAATGCTGCCGGAGCCGGTAAGTATCAAATCACCATCACCATCCCTCCGTGTGGCGGACAGCTCTATCGCGAGATTATGGTGTCGCTCTCCAAGGTGAATGAAACCACCGTGCACAAGGAAATCACCCTTTGTGCCGGCGAACGGGCCAAAATCGACCTGCCTGCTGCCACGGTGACCTCGGGTGGAACGACCACAACGCCGCGCTACAGTTGGGAGTACTCCTACGACAAAACCAACTGGCAGACGATAGCGTCGGCCAACGGCGAAGACCTCGACTATGTGCCGACCAATGCTGGAACCCTCTACATCCGCCGCAAGTCGTCCTCCGACCGTTGCGCCGGCTACAGCGCCATCTCTACGCTCAACGTGACGCCTGGATTTGTGCAAAACATCAGTACCGACGAACTCACACTCACAATCAAGGGCAAGAATCCTTACACCGTGACGGCCGGTGTGCTGACGGGCAGCGGGACGCGCACCTACAAGTGGTATCGCAGCACGGACAAAAACACGTGGACCGAGGTGGGCAACGAGGCCACCTATCGCGAGACCAACCGCCCGAAGGGCAAACGCGTGCTCTACTACTACCGCACCGTCGATGGCGGGGGCTGCCACGTGGAAAGCCCCATCATCACCGTCTACCTGAAAGGTGGACATGCCGCCCGTGTCAATCCGCACCTGCGTCTGCGTGTCTCTCAATAGTCGCTTCCATCGGAGGGCTGCCCAGCGCATCACGGCTCTTGGGCTGCTCCTGCCGAGGGAAACTCATTTCACTCCATCTCTCATCATCCTCTCAAATCTCTCATCACAACAATGAAACGTTATCTATTCGGCCTCTTGACCGGCCTGCTTCTCCCTCTGACTGCTTTGGCGCAAACCGAACGTGTCGGTGTCAACACCCGAACGCCCACCGAAGACATGGACGTGAAGGGAAGTCTACGCATCCAAACCCTCCCCAAGAAGGGCGAGGGCATCACCACCAACTCCTCCGGCAACTATGATTCCGGGAAGGGAAACCTCTATGCTCCCGACCGTGTGCTCGTGGCCAACCAGCACGGGGTGGTGGGTATGATGAACGCTGTCTGGCCGCTCTTCTTCTACATGCCCAGCATCGTTCTGCCCACCGACACGAGCGACCCGGCCTATCTGGGCACGGCCTTCGAAATCGACTTGTATCAGAAGTACTATGACCAATTCACTCCTTCTCCCATTCCATCCGCCTATACGGCTCGGAATCCTAGTGCTACAACTCCTTTACCCGTTGTTGCAAGAGGGGATTTGGACTACTTCGTGACCTACTATGACAATGCTGTCTTCAGCAATGTTCAGGTGGACGACACGGGCAGACTGCGCTACTCTTTGGTCAATCCCTCTTCGCCGGATGTGACGGAAAAGACATTTATGAACGTTGTGTTCCGCCGTAAATAAGTCGGAAATTAGGAAATCCGATCTTTCAGTCATGGCTGTTGCTGACGTATTGATGCTGTCGTCTGAGAAGCGACATTAGTGTGAGAGGCATCAAGAGCGTGGCCGGCCATGGCTTTTTGTGGGGAATAAATGGAGCCACCCTCACAGCGGTAAAGCTGTGAGGGTGGTCTCTTGTTATAGAATGACTCGTTCTGAAAACTTTCACAAATGCAGACGAATTAAATCCGTAGAGTCAACCGGCAAGTGCAAAATTAAGCTATTCTTTTGAAGAACTCTGCTTTTGGTGTCTCAAACTTTAATTTTTTCCTGGGTCTGCTGTTGATTTTCTTTTGTATGCTCGCAATCTTTTTATCTGTAACTTCATCGAAGTTGGTGTGCTTTGGAATATACTGTCTGATGAGTTTATTTGTATTTTCTATCGCCCCCTTTTGCCATGAGGCATAAGGATCGGCGAAATAGACGCCCGCTCCCAAATATTTCGTAATCAGCTTGTGTGCCGCAAATTCAGGACCATTGTCAGTGGTAATGGTCTTGATGTGTTTCTTGTAGGGCAGAAGCAGACGTCTGACCTCCTTGGCCAATGGCTCTGCTTTCTTCTCATGAGCAAGTTTGGTCATGAAGAGCATGTTTGTGGAACGCTCCACGATCGTGAGTATGGCGTGGTTGTCTCCATCCACAATCAAATCCATCTCAAAATCCCCAAAGCGTTTTCCGTCCGCCTGCTCGGGACGCGAGTGAATGCTCGTTCTATCAGCTATGGAGAAAGGCTTGCGTTTGGGGCGGCGCCTATATTTGAGCTTGTGACGGGTGTGGCGCGTCAATTCTCCGCTTGCATCAGCATGAATCATGTTGTAGATGCTTTGATGTGATACTTCCTAATGCCACCTACACTAACTCCCTCTCTTGTTAAATGAGAGAAAGAGCGCAGATATGCCAATGGATATTTCTTTCCGAAATGAGAGGCAACCATTTGTATGCATGCTGGACCACAGTCCATCTGATCAAATTGTCGGGAAAACTTCATTATTGTTTCTTCTTGGGCATAATGTGAAAGCGATATTGCATCCCGAGCATCACGTAGTGAGGCAGGGCGTTAATCCACGTTTCGGTGCGGCCTTGGCCATTGATGCTGTATTGCAGGTTGCTGATTTGCGAGAGCATATCAATGGCGGTGAGCTTGACTACCAAGTTGCCACGCATCAATAGTTTGGAGAGCGAGGCGTTCCACACCCAGTGGGTCGTGTTGAGCGTAGCATCATTGTAGCCACGACGAGCGTAGAAGTTCATATCGGTGCCAACCTCCCAATCGTGAGGCAAACGGACGAGGGCGTTGGTCTTGACGCTGTAGTCGATGGCATCAGTGGATGGGAAGTTGCGCAGTTCCGAGCGGCTGCGCAGCCAAGCGACGCGGCCTTCCAGTCCTACGCGGTTTTTGCCAAACTGGTAAGTCAAGCCTAAATGCTGCGAGAGGGTGAGGTTGCGCACCACAGAGCGTTCCATAGTCTCTGTATCCGTAGAGAAGTCTGCAGAATTGAGGTAGTAGGCTGCACTCGTGCCTTGCAGCTGGAAGGCCTCCTTCTTGCCCAAAGGCGTGGAGTACTGCAGCGAGGCATTGGCATTCCAGTTTCCATCAATGTTCTGCGGCGTCCACTTGGTTATGCCCGTGTTGCGTTGGTATTGACGTGCGTAGGCAATGGCGCGATCCGTGCGTCCGTATCCCGTGCTGAAAGAGATATTGCTGTGCGTGCTGTGGTGTTGATAGGAGTAATATCCATTGACGCTGTGCGATAGTGAGCGGCGCAGGTTGGGATTGTTGGCGTAGATGTTGGTCGGGTCGCTATCGTTCACTGTCGGCAGCAGATAGTAGATGCTAGGGATGCCCTCGGAGAAAGCATAACTTACCTTGGCTTCCTTCGTACTAATATCAGTCTTGTAGCTATATCGGAGCGAGAGCGCAGGAGAGAACTCATGTGCCCATCGAATGAGAGTGGTGTCTAACTGGTGCTTCAGATAGTGCAATGACTCACGACGTACATTGCTCGCCAATTTGAGATTGACATCGTATCGTCTTTCTACGTTGATGTCGGGCTGATACACATAATCCATTTCCACTCCTGGGGAATAGGTGTCTCGTGTATAAACGGAATGTACACTATTATTCAAATCTTGTTGCAATACCTCAGGACGAATGGCAGAAGGAGGTAAGAGCGCGGTCATCGCTCCATTGGCAAGTTGTTCGCGTAACTTCCAATAGTTGTCGTCTTGCTTATTGTATTGGCGACCATAAGTGGCACGGAATTGTACGATTCCATAGTGTCCATTTTGAGGATTATAAGGCATAAAAGAGAGAGAGTATGCAGCTCCTCCATTGATGTTGTAGGAGGTGGATGCCCCATCCTGACGTTGGCTGAGACGATCGCCCGTGCCATTGGCATGCGTCTGAAAGTCAGAAAAACGATGCGTTGCCATGAGTGGTCGGTCTGTGTTGTGTCTGTACTCTCCGTTCACTCCAACCTCGAGGTTATCACCCCAGTCGGGGAACGAAATAGTAGCCCCACCATTCAGCCTTCCAATGAACCATCCTGAGCGACCTTCTTTCTCTTGATTAGTACTATTGAGCAGATGTTGTGCCAGTGAAGAGCGTAGGCCAAGGGGAGAGTAGAGGGAGTCAAGGGATGCCAATCGGTAGTTTTCATGGATATTAGCCTTGAAGCTTGCTGTGCGCAAGAGAGAAGTGTAGTCATTGCGCAGATAGTCAATGGAGGGAGCAAGCTGAAGATACATCTGTTCTCCAAAGTGTTGCAGCGTGTGCGAAGAAATCAAGTGAAATTTCTTGTCAGTCTGCTGTGAGAGTGTACGTCCAAACACGTTGCCACTGGTATAGTAGTTCACACTACTTGTATGTTTTTCGGTGTGCACATCTTCGTGGGTGAGCATCACGTTGCCAAACATCTTGGTCTTCCTCACCTTATAGAGATAGTCAAGACCACCCATCTTGAGGTTGAGCAAACCGTCTTGAGGCCATCCTCCTCCCCATTGTCCAGAGGCATTGCCAGCCTGCGTATCTTTGATATTATTGATGTTGACAAAAGCCGCCAGCCGCAGGCGGTCGGAGTATCCCAAACCGAAAGCCTTGCCCAAATAGCGATCGGAGGGTACACCATAGTGAGCTTCAGCATTGCCCATCCAGCCTGTGGAGAAGGCTTTCTTGAGTTGAACGTCCATCACCATATGTTCGTCTTCGTTCGGTAGCTTCTTTCCACTTGTTGCGCGACGGCGAAGGTAGGCATCATTGGCTGCGCGGTCGTAGACCTTGATATTCTTCACGGTGTAAGCAGGTAGATTTTCCAAAGCTACCTTTGGTGTACCAGCGAAGAAGTCCTCTCCATTGATCATTAGGCTCTCAATATGCTTGCCGTTCACTTTGATTTGTCCGTTTTTGAGTTCTGCACCAGGGAGCTGTGCCACCAGCGCATCAAGCATCGAACCATTGGCCAACTCAAAAGCCGCAGCGTCGTAGACCAATGTATCGCCACGCATCACCATTTTAATGTGCGTAGCTTTCACTAGAGCCTCTCCCAGCTTGTAATCTTTGGCTTTGCTCATGTGGATTGTACCGATGCCCAAAGCTGAATAGCGGCGTGTGCGCACCAGAAATTGTTTCTCTGTATTTTGAAAGCCCTCTTTACTTATTCGCAGTGTATACCGCCCTGGTTTATATTCAAACTCCAAAGAGTGCACACCGCTATTGGCTTCGTGAATAGCAAACTCTTGAAATGGCACCGCAATGCTGTCTTGGAAGAAAAGCGCGAACTTGGGTTGCATAATCACTTCCTCTGTTACCACCTGTCTGAGTTCAAAAGTAACGAGTGCTTTCTGCTGTGCATAACTGCTGCTAACGATGAGCCACATCAACAAAAGAATGATGGGAGCTGCAAAAAGTCTTTTATGTTCCATTGTTTATGATTGTATTATTAAGGTTGTAAGAGGAATTACACTTCTTGATCGATGTTTTCAATTTAAGGAGTTTGAGATTGCACTTATCTTTGGTCAAGTTCATTGAAAAATTCCCTACCAATCAGGTTCCGCGCACTAACAATGCTATAGAGTCTCTCAATTCTGTATTGAAGATGAGATTGCGTATTCATCGTGGACTTTCGATAGAAAAGAGAGAACTGCTTATCGGAAACATATTAGGGGCTTTCAACCCCGATAAACACTAAGGATTTGAGCTATTCTAGGAGTACATTTGACCATTAAATGAAAAAGAGAGCATTTATGACCTCTTTCAGGAGTACATTTGACCATTAAGCCAAGTTTTCAGAATGGGTTATTCTATACAAAACCTTACCCTCACAGCAAGTAAGGCTGTGAGGGTGGAGGGCTTGATCATATGAGTTTTTAGCGCATGTGCACATCAACTTGCGGGAAGGGGATTTCGACGTCATGCTGGTTCAGCGTATTGTAGATAATCTCACGAGCACGAGCGAGGAAGGCTGCACGTTGCTCAACGAGCACCCAGCATACAACGATAAGGTCGACGCTGCTGGCACCAAAATCGGAGAAGGAAACACCGATAGAGGTACCCGGTTTGAAGAGGGTACGACCATCGGGCAGAATTTCGTTGAGCGGAGTGAGAGCGTTGATCACCAAGGAGCGGACTTGCTGCACATCGCTACCGTAGCCTACGCCAAGAGGAATCTTTGCCAACTCATAGGCATTGTCACGAGTGAGGTTTTTGAAGTTTTTGTTGAAGAGTTGAGTGTTGAGGAAGGCAATGACGGAACCATCAAAGGTGCTGATTTGGGTGCTTTGATAGGAAATGCTTTCCACGCGACCACGGATGCCGTCGCACTCGATAAAGTCACCCACGCGCACACGACCTGCCATCAGAGAAATACCATAGAAGAAGTTTTCCAAAAGATCCTTCATCGCAAAACCCATACCCGTGGCCAATCCTGCCGTAACGACTCCGATGCCCGATTTCGGCACTTGCAGCAGAAAGAGTGCGTAGAGGATGTAGGCGCCCCAAACGAGGATGGCAATGACGTTGTTGGCAAGGGTAAAGTTGTATTGATAGGAAGGGAGTTTACCCCGCATCCGCGTGACGTGCTGATAGAAAGAACGAAGGGCGTAGTTGAGATAAGAGAATACGAACCAGAAAGCAATGACAAAACTGATTTTATGGAGGGAGAGCTGTAGGACTCCGGGCTGGTCGATGAAGTTGTAGGAGAAGGACATACGCACCACATCGGTCATTTCAAACACTCCTGCGGCATACCATACGCTGAGGAAAACCGAGCCTACAGCGAGAACAGGAATAATGGTACGATTGACAAAATCATAGGCCCAGGTGCGGGTGATGTAGCCGCCTTGTTTAGCCCATTGCAGGAGGGAGGCTTCGTCCATTCCTTCACGTTCTTCGGGGGTCAGGGATTGGAGGAGCTTGGGCAGTACTTTCGAATGTTCGTAGCGGGAAAGGAGATGGTAGAGGGCGTTGATGGTTTGCAGGGCGGCGAGTTGGAACATCCACCACACCATGAGTTGGACGGCCATAAGAACAAAGCCGACCCATGCCATCACAGTGGCTGCACACATGGCCAACATTGAGGCCGAGGCATAGAGAATATCGCTTGTGGGTACACTGCCTTTGGGCAACCGCAGGGTGCGCACCTGCCAAAAGGCGAAGAGCAGGAGGAGAGGTGGGTAGATGAGGTTGATGACCACATTGGGGATGAACAGTACACGAAAGGCCACCACGATGAAGGCCATCAGCACAAAGGGCAGATAGAGATGCAACCCCTTTCCGATTTGTGCCCCATTGAGGCGTACCAACAACGAAGCCACGATGGCCAAAGCCAGCCAAGCGATGTTGGTCATCAAGGTCATGGCCATCAGTGTGAAACCTTGGTCGGTGAAAAGGCGTACCACAAAGATGGAGAGGGCAAAGAAGAGGAGACCGAGGGCGGTGAAATAGGTGCGTCGTTTGTCGGTAAAATCGTGTGGCAACCACCGCCGTGGTGCAAAGCGAAGCAGGGCCGCGGCCAGTCCGATGGAGAGAAGCACGTAGGCCAGAACAAAGAGGAGCATAAACACCACCACAGGGCCGCGCCATTCGCTGTAAGTCGAGGGTAGATGATCGAGGGCGGAGTACTTTTGTTTGAGATCGGCACGGGCGATGGAAACCACCTCGGGCAGGTTGCGCAAGATGTTCAGATAGTTGTCGCCGCCGTTGAGGAAAATGTTGTGCTGAAGGTTGCGATAGCGCGCCATGGCATAGGCGTTGAGGGATTCGACTTTCGCTTTGACAGCCAAATAATAGACACGGTCGCTTTTAAGGCTGCTCTGTACACGCGCCAAACTGGTATGTAGGTCGCGCACCAACCGCAGACAAACTGCACGATCGCGCTGTTGTTCCGGTGTGAGGGTGTAGGCTTCGGAGAGGGCATTGATGTCGCGTTTGAGACGGCGTGTTTGTGCCGCAGTCAAGCTGAGACTGTCTACCGCCTCCTTTACTGTCTCGGCCGATTGAGTTGCCTGACGTCGGTTGAGCGTCGGGGGTAGTTCCTCAAGCGAACGAATGAGCTGTGCATATCGTTGGGTTTCGGTGGTGAGTTGCGCCTGCACCTGGTCGAAAGGTAAAAGATTATCGTTGAGCAGTCGATAGAGGTCGGTGGCCTGCCGGCAGGCGTAGGAGAGGTCGAAAGTGTGGTCGTCCTTTTGCGAATAGAGCATCAAGGCGATTTGTTCGGAGCGCTGCATATAGCCGACTAGTGCTTTGTGCTGGGAGCGGCTTTGTGCTTTGAGGCGCGCTACATAGGCTTTCTTTTCGGGATAGTTCTGTTCGAGCTCGGCACGAAGCACACCAAGGGTGCGTGCCAAATCGCGCTCACGGAGCACAGCCGATGTGGGCAGAGCAAACAAGAGGACGAGTAGGAGAGAAAGGAGTTTACGTGGGGACATATCAATACCAATTACCGGCTTCTTGAGTAAATCAAGGTGAGATTCGAGAAAAGTTTTATGCGAATTTGTCGTATTCTGTGTGATGATGAGTGCTTTGTTTTAGTCCTCGCCTTGAAGGGGCATTACCATCAAGTTAATTGCCCTAAGAGTTACGAAAATTTACCTCAGAGGTAAAAAAAATTATCTCTGAGGTAGAAAATTTTATCTCTGAGGTAGAAATTTCTATCTCAGAGATAAATTTTCGGGCTTCAAGTCTACTTATACCGCATCCATTTCAGCATCTCTTTGAGGGTGGGCTTTTTGCCGTACATCAAGATGCCGACGCGGTAGATCTTTGCGGCTGCCCAAACCATACCGAGGGAGGTAGCATAGAGTAAAACAAGGCTCAACACTTCCTGCCAAAGCGGTACGGAGAAGGGGATGCGCACCATCATGACGATGGGGGAGGTGAGAGGGAAGAGGGAGGCCCAGAAAGCCAGCGGCCCGTTGGTGTTCTCAACGCTGCCCATAGCGGCATAGAGACCGAACATCATGAGGAGTATTACGGGCAGAGTGAATTGCGAAGAATCTTCTTGAGCATTGACCGAAGCTCCAACAGCGGCGAAGAAAGAGGCAAAGAGAAGATAGCCTCCGATGAAATAGAGGACGAACATCACCCCGAGTTCAAGCAGAGGGAGGTTCATCAGCGCTGTGAACATTTCGTTGTTGTCTCCGGAGGCTGCTTGTGCCAGCGCTTGTGGGTCGGCACCGGTTATTGCGGTGAGTTCGGCACCGGGGGCTGCTCCCATACCAGTATCGGCTCCAAGTAAACTACCCACTACGGTGGTGATGATGCCTATCATGATGCCCCAAATGAGGAGTTGGGTGAAGCCGACGAGGGCAACTCCGATGATTTTTCCCATCATCAGTTGGAAGGGTTTTACACTCGACACCATAATTTCCATGATACGGTTGGTCTTTTCTTCCATCACGCTTTGCATCACCATACCGCCGTAGGTGAGTACGAAGATGTAGATGAGCATTGTGAAAACGAAACCTGCACCGATGGCCAAGTCGGAGGAGGAGAACGTTTCCTCACCGTCTTTGCCCCACTTGACCGTGGTGACGGAAAACTCCTGCTGGACATCGTCGATAATGTTGTCGAGCTGTGGGATGTTGTAGGCTTTGAGTTTTTCCTTGCGTAGTTGTGTGGTGAGGACATCTTCGATGGTGCGCTGCAAGTCGGTTTGGATTTCGCGCTTCCCATAGATAGTCACCGCTTTGGGATTGCGGCTGACAAGGTCGCTGATTAGCACCACGGCCTCCACATCGGTGGTGTCGCTCTTGAACTCGGGACGTAGGGCTTTTTCGGCAGAAAAGAGGTAGTGTTCGTCGGAATGAAAGAGAGGGAAATACTGCCCAGTCTTGTCGATGATGACCACTTTCTGTTGCTCGTCGCTTTTGATTTTTCCTAAGAGAAACGGTACGGTGGCGATGGCGGCAAAAAGGAAGGGCATGAGGAGGGTGAGCAGAATGAACGACTTTTTGCTCACGCGCGTGGTGTATTCGCGCAAAATGATGATGAGGGTCTTATTCATGGTTGGCTTCGCTTACGGTTTGAACAAAAATATCGTGCATGCTGGGCATGGTCTCTGAGAAACTGCGGATGGCTGCATCGCCCGCCACCTGTGCCATAAGTTGTGAGGCGTTCACATCAGTGGCTGCCCGAAGTTGGTAGGTGGTGAGGCCGCGGAGGGTGTTCACGCTTTCGATGGTGTAGAGTTCGGGGCGTTCTTGCACAGCACCGTTTTCCACCACGACTTGGAAGGTGCCGTTGCGGAAGCGGTTGCGCACCTCGTCCACACCGCCGCTCAGCACCACTTGCGAACGGTTGATCAGCGCGATGTCGTCGCAGATTTCTTCAACACTGCTCATGTTGTGGGTGGAGAAGATGATGGTGTGCCCTTTGTCACGGAGTTCGAGGATTTCTCGCTTCAACAGATCGGCGTTCAAGGGGTCGAAGCCAGAGAACGGTTCGTCGAAAATGAGAAGTTCGGGAGCGTGGAGGACAGTGATGATAAACTGCACTTTCTGCGCCATACCCTTAGAGAGTTCCTCAAGTTTCTTGTTCCACCAAGGCATGATGTCGAGGCGTTCGAACCATTCGGTAAGGCGCAGTTTGGCCTCTTTGCGCGACAAACCTTTGAGCTGTGCCAGATAGATGGCCTGTTCTCCTACTTTCATCTTTTTGTAGAGACCGCGCTCTTCGGGTAGATAACCGATGTTGAACACGTCGTTGGGGGCAAGTGGATGACCACAGAACATCACCTCTCCACTATCGGGAGCGGTGATGCGGTTGATGATGCGGATGAGGGTCGTTTTTCCGGCACCATTGGGCCCGAGCAGACCGAAAATCTTTCCACGCTCTACGTTGATGGAAACGTCGTTGAGAGCGGTGTGTTGTGCGAAGCGTTTGCAAACGTGGCTCGCAGTGAGGAGGTATTCTTTCATAAAATGAGGTTGTCTTAGGAGGTTTAGCAACAAGTCTTGTCGGCACACTCGGTTCCGGCTTCTTCGATTTCGAAGGTGGTGTGCCCGATGTGGTGATGGGCAAGGGCGTGTTTCAACTCTGCTTTTTGAAAGTCGTGAAGCGCCATGCCTTCTTTCAGCACCAAGTGGACGGTGAGCGCATTTTGTGCGCTGCTCAACGCCCACACATGGAGATGGTGCACCGAGGCTACGCCGGGGAAGGTGCGGATGAGGGTTTCAATCTCCTCTTTATGGATTTGCTTGGGGACACCATCGAGAAGCAACTTGGTGCTTTCGGAGAGCAGCGACCAAGTGGACAGTAGAATGACACCTGCAATGACAAGGCTGATGATGGGGTCGGTGAGCGTCCAGCCCGTAAGGGCGATGATACCGCCGGAGACCACTACTCCTACTGAAACGAGTGCGTCGACCAAGAGATGAAGAAAGGCTCCTCGAACGTTGATGTCGTCCTTCTGCCCCTGATGGAAAAGATAGGCCGAAAGTCCGTTGATGACAATGCCGATACCGGCTGTAATCATAATGACACCGCCAGGCAATTCCGGAGCGGAGATAAGGCGTTCGATACTTTCGATGACAATTTTGATGACAATGCTCACCAAAAGTACGGCATTGATGAGAGAGGCAAAGATGGAGGCTTTTTTGTAGCCATAGGTGTAGAGGGCAGTTGCTGCCCGTTGTGCCAATTTCAGTCCGATGAGTGAAATTACCAAACTGGCCACATCGCTTAGGTTGTGGCTGGCATCGGAAATCAGCGCCAAAGAGTCGGTGTGAAACCCCACTCCATATTCCAGCACGGTGTAGAGTAGATTCACCCCAATGCCGATGTAGAAGGCGCGGTTTAAGCTGCTGAGGTTGTCCACCGAATGATGGTGATGATGGTGGTCGTGATGGTGATGTTCGTGTGCCATGGTTTCTTGTGGGTTTAAGGTTCGGTTTCTCCTTCGATATATTCCTCCAAGAAAAGGTGTTCGCCATCGAACACAGCATAAGTGAAAAGCGTGATCCAATCGCCGAGAATAATGACGCGTGCCGTGCGGGAAAGCATGAGGTCATAGTCGATGTGGCGGTGTCCGAAGAGGAAGAAATTGATGTCGGGATGGTCTTTTAGGTATTCCTTGGCAAAGACGATGAGCGGCTCTTTGTCTTCACCCTTAAAAGGTTCTTCCCGTCCGTCTTCTCGCTTGAGACGGCTGTGCTTTGCCCATTCTAAACCGAAATCCATGGCCCAACGTGGGTGGATGGCGGCAAATAGTTTTTGGGCAAAACGATTGTGGAAGAGCGCACGGAGGAAACGGAAGCCTCGGTCCTGCACGCCCACGCCGTCTCCGTGGGCCAGGTAGAACATTTTGCCGTAGAGCTCCACGGTGCAGGCGGTCTCCTTGTGGAGCACAACGCCGCATTCCTCCACGAGATAGTCGGTCATCCACAGGTCGTGGTTGCCCGTGAAGTAGTGTACTTCTACACCGAGGTCGGTGAGCTCGGAGATCTTGCCCAAAAAGCGGGTGAAGCCACGGGGTACCACGGTCTTGTACTCGTGCCAGAAGTCGAACATATCGCCCAGCATATATATGGCACCGGCTTTATGCTTGATGCTGTCGAGGAAGCGCACCAAACGGCGCTCTTGCATACGGCGGCTTTCGATGGCACGGCTGCCGAGATGGGCGTCCGATAGGAAGTAGATGGGTTTCATAATCTAATCAAGTTGTTCTCTGAAATGTCAAAGAGGGGGGGCAGCCGATGGAGGATTACGGCTTGTGATATTTCCGCACCACGTGGTTTTGCGCATCGGCTGTGGCATCGGAGAGATGCAGATCGTCGGGCGAAAGCCGCCCCACATGATAGCGTCCGGCAGCGCAAAGCGCCAGCAGACTCACCCGCAGGTGGGGGACCGGACGGAGGGTTTGCAGCAGACTGAGCAGGGTGGCGCCCACCGTGATGACATCGTCGATGACGACAATGTGTCGGCCGGCGAGGGCGTCTGCATCGACCACAGCAAAGATGTCCCTGACGTTGTCTCGGCGCTGCGAAGGGTCGAGGGTGGTCTGCGAGGGATTGTCGACCACACGAGCGATGGCGGTCGTGAGGAGAGGCAACCCCGTCGCCTGCGCCACACCCTTGGCCAGGTGCTCGCTCTGATTGTAGCCGCGCTTGCGTAAACGTTGTGCCGAGAGGGGGACGGGCACCAAGGCGTTCACTCCCTCAAAGAAATCGCTGTCCAGCAGTTCGCGCCCCATCGCCTCGCCCATGAGTTGTGCCAAATCCTTGCGCCCGTAGTATTTGAACTCGTGCACCACCTTGGAGATGGCGTATTCGGGTTTGTACCAAGCATAGGCGCTGACACGCTGCACCATCGGTTCGCTCCAGAATAGCCGTTCCAGCATATTGCCCGAAGCTCCACGCAGATGGGTGTAGGGGATGTTGAACCAGCAGCTTGGGCAGATTTCGCCTTTGAACTCCGACCGGCCACACATGGGACAGCGCTCGTCAATCAGTACGCTCAGTGCTGCACGGAGGGCGGTGAGTAGCGAGGGCCACCAGCGATGAAGGAAAGAGGGGAGGGGCATAGAAGAGTAGAGAGAGCCGTGGAGCGAAGAGGGTTTAGAGAAAACCGAGGTCGAGTTTGGCCTCTTCGCTCATCATGTCGCGATCCCATTCGGGTTCAAACACGAGGTTGAGGCGCACGTCTTTCACGCCTTCCACACCTTCGGTTTTCATGCGCACATCTTCCATGATGAAGTCGGCCGCCGGGCAGTTGGGGGCGGTGAGGGTCATGTCGATTTCGAGCAGACCATCATCGGCCAGGTCGATGTTGTAAATCAGTCCGAGGTTGTATATGTCTACGGGAATTTCAGGGTCATAGACGGTTTTGAGCACTTCGACAATGCGCTCTTCGATTTGTAGTTTTTCGTTGGGAGTCATGTGGTTGTTGTCTTAAAGGGGTTATAACTTTCCTGCATCGGCGTAACTGTAATAGTCGCCATCGATGAGGACAATGTGGTCAATCAATTTGAGTTGCATCGTGCGGCACGCCTGTGCCAATCGTTGGGTCAGTTCGTCATCGGCATGCGAGGGCTTCTTGTTGCCCGAGGGGTGGTTGTGGCAGAGGGCGACATGGACGGCATCGCACACCAAGGCTTCGCGCAGCACCACGCGCAAATCGCAGAGCGAAGCATCAATGCCGCCGCGAGAAATCATCACGCTGCGGATGAAGCCCAACTGCTGATTGAGAAAGAGAGCGTGTACCTCCTCGGTGGAACGTCCGCGCAGTCGTGGATAGAAGTGGTGGTAGATGTCTTCGGAGGAGCGAAATAATTGTGGGCGAAACTCCTCTCGCTCATGCCGTACGCCCAGTTCGCACGCGGCCAAAATGGTGATGGCTTTGGCCGGACCGATGCCGTTGTAAGCACAGAGTTCCTCGATGGACTTTCGTCCGAGGAGGCGCAAACTGCCGTTGCAGTCGTTGAGCACGCGGCGCATTAGGGCAACGGCATCTTCCTTCGCCGAACCGCTGCCCACCAATATGGCCAACAGTTCGGCCGGCGACAAGTCATCACGCCCACCGGCCATGAAACGTTCGCGTGGGCGTTCGTCCACTGCCCAATGCTTGATGGGCTCTTTTTGCGGATGGGCGATGGGAGTGGAGGGTTCGAGCAGCTTCATAAAGGAGAAGTTACTTGTAGAAGTTTTTCTTGAACGCCTCAAACTCACCGCGTTTCAGAATCAAGCGTTCCCACACCGCCCGCAGAAAGCCTGTGCCGTAGCCCATGAGCTGAACGAAAGCAGCAGGGACAGCCAAGATGCCCACGATGAAAGAACGAGAAGAAAGGGTGGCCGAAAGCAAAATGAGCACAATGTAGACACCCAGCGGAGCGAGAAACAGGCCGGGCAGGTCGTGCACAAAATCCTTGCCCCCGACCATGGCATAGGCCACAGCTGACACCAAAGCGCCCAGCACGCAAAAGAGGACACCGAGGGTGAATACGGCCGGCAACAGATGCACCAACTTCAACGTGCCGGGATGACGTTTGGTCAGGTTGATGCGCGCAATACCGCTGTTGTGCACTTGCTTGAAAAACTTCCGTAAGTCGGTGCGGCGCTTGTGGAACACCCATGCTTCTGGAAACAGACGGCAGCGGTAGCCTCCTTTGAATATGCGTGTTGAGAAGTCGATGTCTTCGCCAAACCGCATGGCCGAAAAGCCGCCTAAGGCTTCGTAGACCTCACGCTTCACCCCCATATTAAAAGAGCGTGGGTAGAACTTATCCATTTTGGCCTTACCACCGCGAATGCCGCCCGTGGTGAAAAAGGAGGTCATCGCAAAGTTGATGGCCTTCTGCATCGGAGTGAAGGACGCATGCGCGCGGTCGGGGCCACCAAACGCATCGCAAGGTTCAGCAGCAAGTTCGGCATCAATGGCTGCCAGATAGCCCTCCGGCACCAGGACGTCGCTGTCGAGAATCAGCACATAGTCGCCCACAGCACGTGCCACACCATAGTTGCGTGTTTGTCCCGGCCCGCTGTTGGGCTTGTTGAAATAGCGTACGTTGAGCCGTGAGGCATAGCGCTCCACGATTTCACCACAGGGCACCGAACTGCCATCTTCTACAATGATGACTTCAAAATCTTTGACCGTCTGATTGAGCAAACTCTCCAGTAGTTCATCGCATTCCTCCGGACGGTTGTACACGGGGACGATAATAGAATATCTCATAAACTGAAAAATAAAGCTGAAAAGGGAGAAAATCTCCAGTGCAAATATACGATTTTGTGTGCAAGTTGCCAAGAAAACAAGTGGGAATGAATATCACCTTCTTCTTTTTAGGGAGGCTAAATTTCCTTTTGCTGGATATCAATAAAAATCCGCAATGCTTAACAGAAGACATTGCGGATTTTTTTTGAGTTGGTTGTTAATCCATTAGGACAGCGTAAAATCCATTTTTTAAGTAGGCATTCAAAATTAATTGATAATAGAGAAGTAGAAAACTACCTACGACTAAAATAGCTACGATTAATTTTGAAGACCTACTTATCCACATTGTTCCCAGAACGCGATTAGCTCCACTACTATAAGTCCAATCTGCACCCTCGGCCTACCATTTATAATGAAATGCAACAGACATGGTTGTTAGGATGAATATGGTTTACTTTTCTTTGATTAGGAAGACTGCGCCTGCTCCAACGAAGAGGAAGAGGCCGGCAAGCACCAGCATATTGACTTCAGGCGCTAAATGGCCGGGCGTAGTGAAGAGGTGGAGGATAAGTCCGCCCAACGATGCGGCCACAATCTGTGGCAGGCAGATGGTGCCGTTGAACAACCCGAGGTAAGTGCCCATGTGCCCACCCTTCAAGGAGTTGGTGAGGATGGTGAAAGGCAGTGCCAACATTGCCGCCCAAGCACAACCGATGAGGGCGAAGCTCACAAAGAGGAGGTACTGGTCGTGGATGAAGAAGGTGGACACAAAACCGATGCCGCCCAAGACGAGGCTGAGGGCGTAGATGAAGCGGCGGTTTTTGAACTGGGGAATGACCACGGCCCACAGCACAGAACCGACCGCTTGAACGGCAAAGAGAATGCCCACCCAGTTGCCGGCGTTGTTGTACTGCTCGCTGGTAGTGTCGAGCACAACCGCCGTCCCTTTTAGGAGGGTGGGAGCGTCGAAAGCATTGGCAGCAACCGTTCCATTGGTGTAGGTCCACATGAACATAAACGCTGCCCAGCAGAAGAACTGTACCAAGCCTACCGTCCAAAACGTCGTGGGAGCTTTGCGTAGGAGCGTGATGATGTCGGCCTTCTCCGGCTTTTGGGTCGGTTGTGCTTCTGCCACGCCATGATATTCGTTGTAGAGGGAAGGTGGATATTCTTTGACCTTGATGGTCGTGTAGAGCACACACAAAATCAAGATGGCTGCACCGCCGTAGAAAGAGTAAATCACAGTGTCGGGCACTTGCCCTTTCTTGGCTGTGTTGCTAACTTCAAGCCAAGCGAGTACAAACGGGAAGAGGAACCCCACAAGGCTGCCGGCATTACAGAGGAACGACTGGATGGAGTAGGCTTTGGTCTTCTGCTCTTCGTTGACCATGTCGCCCACCATCATCTTGAAAGGTTGCATGGCGATGTTGATGCTCGTGTCGAGAAACATCAGCGCGATGAGGCCAAACATCATGGCGGTGCTCACTGCCATACCGAAACTACCGGCGTTTGGCAGAAGCACCATAACTGCAACGGCAATGAGTGCTCCGACGAATAGGTAGGGGATGCGACGGCCGAATCGTGTCCATGTTTTGTCGGAAAGCACACCGATGATGGGCTGTACAATGATGCCCATCAAGGGAGGGAGAATCCAGAAGTAGGACAGGCTGTGCGGGTCGGCACCGAGGGTGGAGAAGATGCGCGAGATGTTGGCACTTTGGAGGGCATAAGCGATTTGCACTCCGAAGAATCCAAAACTCAGATTCCAAAGACTCCAAAAGGATTGATTGGGGATTTGTTTCATGGCAGGAGGAAAGAAAAGGGAAACCATGTGGGGGGGACGCCCTTAGGCGCGCCCACTTTGTTCGACAAGTTGTGTGATGCGGCTGTTGAACGCTGCTTGTTTCATCAGGCTTTCGAGACTGATGTGCATGCGGTAGCGCCAATAGTGCTGCGCATTGGCCGGTACATTGATGCGCTCGGCATCTGCATTGGGCAGGCGCAACTGTTCGTCGATGGCGAGCCAATCCTGCAAGGCCAGTATGCAGAGCAAGGAGGGGCTTTCGAGGTGACGCCGCACGATCTCTTCACAAATCCAGCCGAGGGCTTCGGCCGGCACATCGCCTCCACGACCCAGTACGTTATAATAGTAGCGTGCCGTGACTTGACTGTCCTCCTTCCACCAGCCGCGCATCGTGGCCATATCGTGCGTGCCGATGGTGCAAACCGAGCGGAAGGGATATTCGGAAAGTTGGCCGAACTCGTGGTGTGGGTTCTTGGGCATGCGTTCAATCTCCAAGGAGAGGACTTGGAGTTCGTTCATCACCCAAGGCACACAGTCGGGCACCATTCCGAGGTCTTCTCCACAGGGCAGCATAGAGGTGGCCGCACAGATTTCGGGGAGTTTCTGCATCGCGCAGTCATACCAGAAGTGGGTGTGCCGCTCGTAGAAGTAGTGGTTGTAAAGGCGGTTGAAAGCCTCCTTCTCGTGCCCTTGCAGCCGCTCGAAGAGGAGCGTTTGCTGGGCAGCGATGCGCGGATGATAAAGGCCGCGTTGCTTGCTGTCCTCCACAAACAAAACATTGTTGATGAGCGCAAAGAGGCCATCGCGCAGATGAGCTGCATTGTGGATGCGGTCGCCTTCTTTGTGGAAGTAGGCCTCTACGGCACGCTGAGTGGCAAACTCGGGGCGCAGGCACCAAACATCGTAGTGCGAGTGGGTGAGGAAAGTGCGCTTCACCCACTCCTCCTGTTCGCCGAAGATGCGCCGCAGGATGTCGTCACAAATGAAAGGCTGCGTCATGAAGTCGCGCTGGAAGCGCAAACCAAAGCCGTTGATCTCGTCTTCGCTCATGGGCAAAGCCGGAGAGAATTGCCCCAACAAGCCCTGCACACTGTGGGTGGGGATTTCCCAAATGCGGAAGAAACCGAGAATGTGGTCGATGCGGTAGGCCGTGAAGTACTGCGCCATGTTGGAGAAACGACGCTTCCACCACAGATAGCCATCTTGGCGCATGGCCTCCCAGTTGTAGGTGGGGAAGCCCCAGTTTTGCCCATTGGCCGAGAAGGCATCGGGTGGCGCACCGGCCTGTCCGTTCAGATTGAAATAGAAAGGTTCTACCCATGCTTCCACCGAGTTGCGAGAAATGCCGATGGGGATGTCGCCCTTCAAGATGACGCTGTGCTCGCGGGCATAGCGACTCACAGCTAAGAACTGTACATGGAGGAGATATTGGACATAGAAATAGTAGGCAATCTTCTCGTACTCCGGGCTTTCAGGACGGCAAAGAGCATCAATGGCCTGCGCATTGTAGACCGCGTGTTCGGGCCACTCACCGAAGTTGGCCGTCCCGAACTTGTCGCGCAAATAGGAGAAAGCGGCATAGGGGCGTAACCAATGGGCAGCGTGCGCCATAAAAGCCTTGAAGGACTCGCTCTTCAGCACTTCTTTTCCACTTTCGCGGAACACGAGTCGGAGGAAGTCGCGTTTGAGTTTGTTGACGCGCTCATAGTCTATCTCTGGCAGCGCATTGAGCTGGCGGAACTGCTTTGCAAACTCTGCCTGTTTGGCAGCCTCCTTGAGTTGCGGGACTTGCCTCAAGTCCACATACATCGGGTGGAGCGCATAGTTTGAAATGGGGTTGTAAGGATAAGAGTCCGTCCACGTTCCCGTGATGGTCGTGTCGTTGATGGGAAGCACTTGCAGCGCACGCTGATGCGTGAGCACTGCCCAGTCTACCATCTGCTTCAAGTCGCCAAAATCGCCTACGCCCTGGCTGTGCTCGCTTCGTAGAGCAAAGATAGGCACGGCCGTTCCGGCTACTTTCTGTGCCGTGGAGGGAAAATAAAGTTCCTGTTCGGGGAGCATATAGTGAACGCCCAAATCCAATTCGGGGACGTAGAGTCGGTGATTGTCGCCACCTTCCCACTCGGCCAAAGCGTGCGTTTGCGCATCGAGCGCTACAAATTTATACTCGCTGCAGCCGGTGAGTTGGAACACATCGAGCGTCAAATGCCAGACATTGGGCTTCACCTCTTCGAAACAAATGGCATTTTCCACCTTCCAGTTTCCCAACGCTTCGCCGGCGCCCACGATGGCCAATACTTGCCCCTTCTGGTGGAGGGTGGGGCAAAGCACACGCAGCGTGATGGATGACTTGGCGATGGAGGGTGTGGCATAATCGGCAGAGGGGAAGTCGCCGGAGAAAGCCGATGAGAAAAGATAGCCGGCCCAAGGCTGGTCGCGCCAATAGTCCGTCATCATGTAGAGGGCGTTGGTGGGACTCTCTAGGTGCATTGTATGCAGGCAGGTACCGCGTTCGCGGCGCACGCACACATCCTCGCGCCAAACGCTGTAGCGATAGGCCACCACTTCACCGGCATGATGTCCGGCACCGTCTAAACAGCCCTCCCACACTTCGCCATCGGTTGTGGTCAAGGCCAAGGCAACGCCTTCCTGCCCGTCTATCTCAACGGCGAGGTGCTCTCCCCATTGTGCTTTGTAGGTAATTCTGAATGTCAGCATCATAGTGTTTATTGTTTGTTGTATACGAAAAAAGGGGGCGGCATCACCTCCATTACTCGCACTGTGTGCACAAAATTACGATTTTCTTTTGATTTGCCAAATCAAGGTGGCAGAAAATTCATACCCTTTTGCAGCATCATTCCTGTATCTCTCTGTTTTACAGCGCAATCTGTCGCCAGAAAAAATCCGCTTTGTGGCGACAAAACGCCAAGGCGTGGCGTTTTGTCGCCACAAGGGTGGCGTTTCATCGCCACGGCGCGGAGAAAGCACTCCAAGGGTATGGAAATAAAAGCCCAACAGCATGAAAGTAAAAAGAGAAAGGTTCTGTAGCTTCTTTCCTGAGAATAGCCCCAGAATTCTTGGGGAAAGCTTCTCAGGCTTGACGGAGATTTGCCACCACCTTGCACCATACGCAATCAGGGTCGAATGCCCGAAGAAAGCATTCAACCCTGATGAGAGGAGTGGGGGAAAAGGTTTATTCCTTGATGTTGGGTTCTTCCAGCCCGAGGCCTTTGGCACGATCCACTTGCTTGAGCACAAAGCCGAGGATGAGGGCTGCCACCCCAAGAGAGGCGAGCATGAGGAGCGGGTTGGTGTAGTTGAGTTGCGTGGGGTCGGTCACACCGGGGTTGCTCTTGTCGAGTACCTTACCGATGAGCATGGGGAAGAGCCACAAACCGATGTTTTGAATCCAGAAGATGAGGGCGTAGGCCGAACCGATGATTTTGGCATCCACCAATTTGGGCACACTCGGCCAGAGTGAGGCGGGGACGAGCGAGAAGGAAGCACCCAGCACGAGGATGGTGGTGTAGGCAATGATGATGCCACCCACTTCGTTGCCCTTGAAGGCGGGCAGGACAAAGGCGAAAGTGAGGTGGCAAGCGATGAGGAGGATGGAGCCGAGTACGAGCATCGAAGCGGCCTTGCCCTTGTGGTCGACGTAGTTGCCAAGGATGGGGGTGATGCCGACGGCCAAGAGGGGGAACACGGAGAAGACTGTGGCGGCCGACTGGCGCATGTAGCCCATATAGCAGAAAGCCACGAGGGCAATCACGGTGATGCAGAGGAAGGGTGCTTTGAGGCTTTTCTTCACGAAATTGCTGGCGAAAGAAGTGCCGGCCACAACGAGCATGATGAGATATTGCACGATGGTGACGGTGTTGCCGGCCCAGAAGCTGCCGGGGTTGAGTTCGTGGAAGGTGAGGTTGCATTGGAGCATGTTGACGGCATACTTCTGGAACGGGAAGATAGCAGAGTAGTAAAGCACGCACAAGAGAGCAACCAACCAGAAACCGCTGCTGGTGAGGATAGCGCCGAGGTCGGACACCTTGAAGGGGTCGTCCTTCTCTTCAGCTTCACCAGTCTGAGCATCAAGTTTGCGGTCCATGAAGAAATAGACGATGAACATCATCATGGCAATCATCAGCAGGACAACACCGAAGGCCACGGAGCGCGACACATCGATGACGCCGCTAAGGCGCGCAAACATCGGGGAGAAAATCATACATGTGGCCACGCCTAAGCGAGCCAAGGCCATCTCGGAGCCCATGGCAAGCGCCATCTCACGGCCTTTGAACCACTTCACGATGCCGCGAGACACCATGATGCCGGCCATTTCGACACCGCAACCGAAAATCATGAAACCGACCGCGGCAAACTTGGCCGAGGCGGGCATGCCTTCATAGAACGGGGCGATGCCGAGCTCTTGAAAGCCGGGGATGTAATTGAGGTGGTTGGTGAACCACACATCGAGCGCGCTGCCTTGGAAGGCTTCAGTCACGGCATACCAGTTGATGCAGGCGCCGACGAGCATCACTGCCCCCGAGAGTAGGGCGGTGAAGCGGACGCCCATTTTGTCGAGGATGATGCCGGCGAAGATGAGGAAGAAGACGAAGACGTTGAGGAAGGTTTCGCTGCCTTGCATCGTGCCGAAGGCGGTGGAGTCCCATCCACGGGTGGATTGCATCAAGTCTTTGATGGGAGAGAGGATGTCCATGAAGATGTAGGAACAGAACATCGCGAAGGCCAGCAGCAGGAGGGCGGTCCAGCGCATGGCTTCGGAATCTCTCAGTGTTTTGAGGTTGTTGCTCATAATGGTGTTGTTTTGTTGTTAGGTTTGTTTCGTTGTCGTGGAGGCTTTTAAGTAGGTGTTCAGAATGAATTGATACTATATTTGTTCCATTTTTTCGTCAGGTCGTCTTTGTCAAGAAGGAGTGTAGCGGGCTACACGACTGATGAACAAAGACGAGATGGCGGAAAAGGGAGACAAAGAGGGTATCAAAGTAGAGAACAGCCTATAAGTAAGATAACTACGATTAATTTTGAACACTTACTTATTGCTTCAGCCACTTGTCGAGCCAGCGGAAGAAGGTACGCTGCCAGAGGATACCGTTTTGGGGGCGCAGCACCCAGTGGTTTTCTTCGGGGAAGAGGAGCATTTGGGCAGGAATTCCGCGCAGGCGGGCTGCGGTGAAAGCACTTTGCGCTTGGGTGTACTCGATGCGGAAGTCTTTCTGTCCGTGGATGCAAAGGATGGGCGTATCCCAACGATCCACGTAGAGATGGGGCGAGGTTTGGAACACCTTTTGGGTTTGTCCGGCCTCATTGCGGTGCCAGGGTGCGGCGCCCATATCCCAGTTGGCAAACCATAGTTCTTCGGTTTCGAGGTATTGCTGCTGCACATTGAAGATGCCATCGTGGGCAATGAAGGCCTTGAAGCGTTTGTTGTGGTTGCCGGCAAGCCAGTAGACGCTGAAGCCACCAAAGGAAGCACCGACAGCGCCAAGGCGGTCGCGGTCTACGTAGGACTCGCGAGCGATGTCGTCGATGGCACTAAGATAGTCTTGCATGCAGAGCCCGGTGTAGTCACCGCTGATTTCTTCGAGCCACTCTTTGCCGAAACCGGGAAGGCCGCGGCGATTGGGGGCAATGATGATGTAGCCTTGTGCCGCCATGATTTGGAAGTTCCAGCGGTAGCTCCAGAATTGCGAAACGGGACTTTGAGGGCCGCCCTCGCAGAAGAGTAAGGTGGGATATTTCTTCGTCGGGTCGAAGTGTGGAGGATAGACGACCCAGCTCAGCATATCTTTGCCATCCACCGTCTTAGTCCATCGCTCTTTGACTTCACCGAAAGCAAGATGGTCGTAGTAATACTTGTTTTCCTGGGTGAGTTGTGTGGGCGTTCCTTTTTTGACATCTACCAAGAATATTTCGTCGGCAGCAGCCATAGAGTGCCGCTTCGTGAGAAGTTGCTTCCCGTTAGGCAGGACTCCCACCAGGACGTAGTCGGCTTGCTCGTTGGTGATGGGCTTGTGCTCTCCCCGCAGGTTGGTGGAGTAGAGGTTGGTCTTGCCGTGCCAAACACCGGTGAAATAGAGACTTTTGCTGTCAGGCGCCCAGCAGAAAGCATCCACTCCGCTGTCGAAGCGTTCGGTGACGTAAGTCTTGCTGCCGGTGGTCAGGTTGTAGACACAAAGGCGGGTGCGGTCGCTCTCGTAGCCATCACGCTCCATGCTGCTCCATGCGATGTATTTGCCATCAGGGGAAAACTGTGGATTTTGGTCGTAACCCACATTGCAATCTTGCGTTTGGCGGTTGATGGACTGATGTTGCAGGCTGCGCGTATAGTCAGTGTCGGTGGGCGCTTGCCAACCTTCGGGCTTGCAGAGGTTGCGCGTTTTGCCGGTGGCGAGGTCATAGAGGAAGATGTCGCTGTCGGTAGAGATGGCGTAGTCGCGCCCTGTCTTCTTTCGGCAGGTGTAGGCTACTTGGTCCGAGTTGGGCGACCATGCCAACTGTTCGTTGCCCCCAAAAGGCATCATGGGCGATTCAAAGGGTTCGCCTTCGAGAATGTCTTTGACATTGCTCACACGCTGCCCATCGAAATCCGCCACGAAGGGATGAGGGGCCGTCGTCACGTATTGGTCCCAATGCTTGTACATCAAATCGTTGATGACCATTCCGGTGGCTTTGGGGAGGTCGGCATCGTTTTCTTGGATGGAAGTGCGTTGCGCCACTTCTTTGACCAAGATGACGTGGCGTCCGTTGGGAGAGAAGAGAAAGTCGACGACATCGGTCGGCTCAAAAGAGATTTGGCGACGGTCGGTGCTCTCGGCGGTCATGGTCCACAGTTGGCTGCTGCCGCTTTCGCTCGTGAGGAAAGCAATGCGTTCGCTACCTTGGGCATCGACCACCCAGACCGGTCCGTTCTCGCTCTTAGCCGAGGTGGTGAGTTGTTGGGATTGCCGAGTCTTAAGGTCAAGTAGGTAAAGCACAGAGTGCGACTTGTTTTCTTTCACGCTGTAATAGCTGACACTATACACCGCTTTTGTGCCGGCCTGATTGATGCTCACCGAACCTATGCGCCCCATAGCCCAAAGTGCTTCAGGGGTCATAAGGTCGGATTTGAGTTCGATGTTTTGCCGACCGATGAAAGTTTGTGCTTCGGCTTCATTGGGCACGCTCACGCCGAGTGACGCCAGTGAGAGTGCAGTCATGGTAACCATGGTTTTGAAGGACATCGTTTGAGGGAATTAAAAACAAATAGAGACGCACCCCATGAGCACGTCTCTATCCATAGGGATTTTAGTTATCAGAATATGTGTGCCCCAAGTTAATGTTTTTGCCGGGTTTTGCGCTGTTGCTCCAAAGCTGCAGCTTGCTGTTCCTGCAAGGCTTGAAGGCGGGCTGCCAACCCACCAGGCTTTTTGTTGGGGTTGTTCTTGTTCTTCTCGAAGTAAGCTTCAAGTTTTGCCAAGAGTTGGGCATCATCGGTGGTGCGGCGGAGATACCACATGGTGAGGGCCGAAGCACCCAACGAGATGAAGTAATAGAAGTTCAAGCCGGCGCTATACTTGTTGAACATGAAGAAGAACATGAGGGGCATGAAGTACATCATATATTGCATCATCTTCATTTGCGCTGCTTGTTCGGAAGAAGAAGCGGCCATCGACTCACGTTGCTGGCGCATACTCATCACGGAGTAAAGAAGATTGGCCAGACAGAAGAGGATGCAGAAGAGAGAGAGATGGTTGCCCAAGCCCCAAACACTGGTACTCCAAGAGATGAGGTCGTCGTAGGCTGAGAGATCATCCGCCCAAAGGAAACTCTGCTGGCGCAATTCGATGGCGTTCGGCACGAAATTGAACATCGCAATCCAGATGGGCATTTGGATGAGCATCGGGAGGCAGCCTCCCATAGGGCTTGCTCCATATTGTGAATAGAGCGACATCACCTCTTGTTGCTTCTTGAGTGCATCTTCCTTGTTGGGATACTTCGCATTGATGGCGTCAATTTTAGGTTTGAGTACGCGCATCTTGGCAGAGCTCATGAAACTCTTGCGGGTGGGACTGTAGACAATGACGCGCAGCAAGAGGGTAATCAAAACCAGTACAAGCCACATCGGCAGGTTGAGGTCGGTGAGAAAGTCAAATACATAGACCGTGAAGAAGCGATTGATGAGGCGAACGATAGGCCAGCCGAGGTAAACGAGTTTTTGGAGATCAAGGTCGTTGTCGGAGAGTTTGTGTTTCTCCATTGACTGGAGGAGACGGAACTTGTTCGGGCCGAAATACCATTGGAATTGTGCCGCATGTTGGCCTGTGGGGTCAAACTGTGCGTCCATGGAAGCCGTGTAGTGCTTCAGATAGCCACTACCTTCTTCGAGTTGTTCGCTCTTGAAGTGAGCATTGCCCATCGGTTCTTTGGCAATGAAGCAACTGCTGAAATACTGGTTTTTGAAAGCAATCCACTCAACTGTCCCTTCGGCCTTCTCGTCGGCATCGCCTTGTTCTTTGAGCTTTTCGGTGTCACCGTTGCCCAATTTGTAGGTGAGCGTGGAGTACATGTTCTCAAAGTAGTACCCCTTTTCAAACTGCCGAACGCGGTCGTTCCACTCTATGCCGAAGGTCTTGTTTCTGGGTGAAAACAACTGCTGCATGCCCTCGGTGCGCACAGCCATATTGAGCATATAGTCTTCGGTGAGTTGATAGTCAAAAGCAATCTTCTCACCATTCTTGCCCGTGATGACCATGCTCACGGCATTGGGCTTTTGCTGTTCGGCCGTAAAATAATAGTCGGAGGTTGAGATGTTTTCTCCTTTGGTCTCAAAGTTGAAATTCATCGCCGCGTCTTTCTCATTGTAGAGCAATAGAGCCGCGTCTTTCTCTTGCTTGTAGTCCGCGTACGAGCGATATTCGTGGAGGGTTACTCCGGCTACCTGCCCGCCTCGTGGGTTGATGAGCACCGTCATCTTTTTGTTCTTGAGGACAATGGGCGCTTGCTGTGTGGGTTGAGCAGCCGTGAAGAAGATAGACGTGCTGTCTGCAACGTGTGCCGACGCTGTCGCTGGTGACGTAGTAGACTTTGAGGAATTCCTATCGGCCTGGGTGGGGGTCGGTTGTTCCTCATTGGCCGCGGGCTCAGGTTTTTGCTGGGAAGACCAATAGGTGAAGCCAAACAGCACAAGTGCCATCAAGGCAAACCCTATGATATTGTTTTTGTTCATTTACTGTTTTCTATTGCTGTTTTGATAAAATCAAGGAAGAGGGGGTGGGGGTGCAGTACCGTCGAAGAGTATTCGGGGTGGAATTGCGTGCCAATGAACCAGGTCAGTTCCGGAATTTCGACAATTTCCACCAAACCGCTTTCCGGATTTGTGCCCACGCATTTCATACCTTTTGCTTCATATTGCTCCACATAGTCATTGTTGAACTCATAGCGGTGGCGGTGGCGCTCACGGATGGTCGGGCTGTCGTAGATGGCACGAACGCGCGAACCTTCGCGCAAGTCGCATTCGTAACCACCGAGACGCATGGTGCCTCCCATGTTGGTGATGTTCTTCTGCTCCTCCATGATGTCGATGACATTGTGAGCCGTCTTGTTGTTGAGTTCGGTCGAATGGGCATCAGCATAACCTAAGACATTGCGTCCAAACTCCACGACCATCATCTGCATGCCTAAGCAAATGCCGAAGGTCGGCAGGTTGTGTTCGCGGCAGTAGCGTGTAGCAATGATTTTGCCTTCTGTGCCGCGTTCTCCAAATCCAGGGCAGATGATGTAGCCACTCATGCCTTTCAGCATCTCGGCCACATTGTCGGAATGAATGTTTTCTGAGTTGATGAAGTGGCAACGCACTTTGCGGTCGTTGTAGACACCGGCTTGTTGGAGCGCTTCCGTGATGGACTTGTAGGCATCTTGCAGGTCGTACTTTCCGACAAGACCGATGTTAAGTTCTTCGGTGGCATTGGCTCTGCGCTCAATGAAAGCACGCCAAGGGCCTAATCCCGGTGTTTCGCCAATGGGCATTCCGAGTTTTTCGAGGATGACCCGGTCTAAGCCTTGGTCTTGCATACCCACTGGAACCTGATAGATGGAAGGCATATCGGGGCTTTGGAACACGGCATCGGGGCTTACATTGCAGAAGTTGGCTACCTTCTTGCAGAGGGCCGGGGTGAGAGGATGTTCAGTACGGAGCACAAGAATGTCCGGCTGTATACCTTCGCTTTGCAGTTCTTTGACGGAGTGTTGTGTCGGTTTGGTCTTCAACTCGCCTGCGGCTGCCAAGTAGGGCACATAAGTGAGGTGGATGCACACGGCATTCCGTCCGAGTTCCCATTTGAGTTGGCGAATGGCTTCCACGAAAGGCAGACTTTCTATGTCGCCGATGGTGCCACCGATTTCGGTGATGACGAAATCATATCCTCCTTTTTTGCCCAGGAAGAGCATGTCGCGCTTAATCTCATCGGTGATGTGCGGCACCACTTGAATGGTTTTGCCGAGGTAGTCGCCACGACGTTCCTTGTCGATGACGCTTTGGTAGATGCGTCCTGTGGTGAAGTTGTTGTAGCGCGTGGTCTTGATGCCCGTGAAGCGCTCGTAGTGTCCGAGGTCGAGGTCCGTCTCCTGTCCATCGTCTGTCACATAGCATTCACCATGTTCGTAGGGGTTGAGCGTGCCCGGGTCGATGTTGATGTAGGGGTCGAACTTCTGAATCGTGATGTTGAAACCTCTTGCTTGCAGAAGTTTACCGATGGAACTGGCAATGATGCCTTTTCCGAGCGATGAAGCAACACCACCCGTGACGAAGATATATTTTGTTTCAGCCATGATGAAATGAGTTTTATGCGATAACAGCGATGTTAATCAGCTCGTTTAAGAGAGCTTGCACATCTTTCTCCAGATCAGCTTTGGGTACGTCGGGATAGTTCTTCTCTAAGAAATCAACCACTTCTGCCGTGGTGAAATCTTTTCCCACAAAATGGGTGTAGATTTCGGCAGCTGTTTCATTCAGATTGATGAGGTGATCAAAGTTGATGCTTTCGATACCCATGGCGATGAGAATCTTTTCACCACAGATGTCGCGGAGTTCAAATGAATCTTTGAATTTCATATAGGGGCATTGATAAGAATGGACGGAGATAATGGAAGAAAGCTTAGTGGAACAAGCGGTAGAATGCCAATAGATAACGGCGGAAGGGCTTGAAGAACAACCAGATGGAGGAGTACGTTCGCCATTTCCAACCGCTGACGGAATCCAACTCGGTGCGCCCTTTGCGGTAGAAGCCTTGTGCTATCCCCACAACGTCTTTTCGATAGGTGTGCTCTATGATTCCGACATTGCCATCGCCTTGCAGCGTGAGCATTTTCCCATCAACCCGAACGATGCGGTGGAGGACATATTCCCCTTCGGTGGTGAGTGCTAAGACCACATCACCTCGCTTCAACTGTTCCGCGCGGCAGGGAGCCAGCAACACTTCGTCGCGCTCGTGCTCCACAAAGATGCGCATGCTCCAACCGCGTACGCGGAAGCGTGCCGTGTGCCCGGCGTTGATGAGTCGCTGCACTTCTTCCACAAACAGCTGTTTGGGAATGTTCAGCTTATGCTTTTCCATGCGCTTGGGTCATTGTGGCATGGCTGAGGTGTGCAGCTGCTGCATTGGGGAGGCACTCCAAATCAAAACTCGGCACTTGGGCAATCACCGCATTCACGGTGTCGCAAATGACGGTGTAGGAGGACTTGTCCCACACCATGGTCGAAGTAGAAGAGAGTAGGGAAGCAAAGGCTTCTATCTTAGAGAGGGGACGAATGGCGTTGTGCGGAGCTTGGTGCAGGCGCAGAAAACCACCTGCCGCAGCACGTTCTTGCTTGTAGCAATGCGTCTTTCCACTCCAAGGCGACCCGTAGATACCCACGCTTCCATCGGGTTCTAAGCGCACCACGGGGTTGTCGTCGTTGAGCAAAGTCGCACCGGCAATGTTGTCCAGCCACAGTCGGCAATGCGTGCTTTTTCCCGTGCCGCTCTTACCTTGAAACAGATAGGCACGCCCTTCCATAACGGGCACAGAGGCATGGATGAGCAAAAGGCGGTGATAGGCTCCCGCAAAAGCAAAGGCTATCATGATGGCATTGTCCAGCCCGAAAGCCTGCTGTGTCGTGTCGCCTATCAATGTGACTCGGCAGTGGGAAAAATCGGCATCGGTTTCGAGACGACAGAACGTCCGCTCCTGAAGGTCGGCGATGTGGATGTGGTAGCCGCCTGTCGGCATGCGCCAAACGTGATGCCACAAGTCGCCATTGTCGAAATGCCCAACCTCTTCAAAGCCCTCGGTGTTGCTATCCACCAGCGTGTCTCCCACCAGAAGATGAAAAATAAGTTCACCGCGATACTCTTTCACAAAGAAGGGAGCGCTCGAGGGAAGCAGTTGCTGATAGGGTGCAGTTTCTTCTTGGAACTCCACGCAATAAACTTCCTGGGCTACGGAAAAATGCAATTTCATAGACTAAGTCAGAAAGAGCAGGATTACTGCACACTTGCTGCTACGCTTGCAGCGGTACGGAATTGAAACTCTTGCGCTGCAATTTCTTTGACTTCTAAACGCAAGGGCTGGTGCTTTCGCTGGGTTAGCTTCTTGTTGAGTTGCAGGCGTTTGCTTTGTGCCTTGTTCTTTGAAAGGGCAAAGAACACAGCTGCCGTCTGATGCTTAGTGCCGAACTTGTCGGCCAAAAATCCTGCGAATTGCGAGGAGTAGGCTTCGCGATGCAGGAGGAAATGCTTCTTGTCCAACAAATCGGCAGCAGTCAGTTCGGTGATGTCGCTCACGTAGATGATGCTGTCACTGAGGTTCTGAGAAACTCCGAAGACGTAGATGGTCTGTAACTTCGGAGCAGGCTGTGTTGTTGGGACGGTGGCTTCTTGAGCCGAAAGGGAGAGCGGCAACACGGCCAGCGCGATGAGCAAGAGAAAGAAGACTTTACGCATCATGAAGGAAAACTGAAATATAAAAAAACTTGCTGCAAAGTTAATCATTTATCGCAACACTGCAAAGTCTACGCTTTCTTTTCCTACCGCCTACTCCTCGTAGACGTGGAAGATGCGCTCCATAGGCTGCCACTTTTCTTGGCTGGCAGCACCGGCGGCCGCTTTCTGAAATTGGGCTACAAAATCTTCCCATTCGGCTTGTCGGGGCACATTGCCCATGCGCTGCATCACCTCGTCCCATTCGGCATCAGCAGCCAGTTCCACAATCATCACCAGACGCGTGCCGAGGAGAAAGATTTCCATCTCCAGGATGCCGCTGTCTTTGATGCCTTGTAGGATTTCTGGCCAAATGCCTTGGCGGGAGTGATAATAGCGATACTGCTTGATGAGATCGGGACTGTCTTTCAAGTCGAGGGTTTGCACGTAGCGCTTGCAGGCCGTGCTGTGTTGTCGGAGGGGATAGCCGATGATGGACATGATAAAAAAGGTGTTGAGGGTTGAAAGAAAAAAACGTTCCGGACATTCTGTTCAGGTGAAGCCGGAAAGACAAGGGTCAAGGCTGAGCCGCGATGTTGGTGCGGATTTTCGCGAGAAACTCTGAAAGCGCGGCTTCATCGCGTTGCTCAATGATGCGGATGAGGTCGGTGAGACGGTCGCGAATTTGCGTGACCTGTGCACCGGTGAGGGGATTGAACAAGATTTCGCGCAGCAGACCTTCGTCTTCGTTTAGGACGCCGCGGGCGATTTTGAGGTGCCGCTTGAAGGTGGTGCCGGGAGCCGCCTGCGGCTGCATAACGGCAGCGAAGACGAAGGTGGAAACGAAGGGTACGGAGAGGGAATAGGCCACCGTTTGGTCATGCTCTTCAAAGGTGTAGTGGGAGATGTTGAGCCCCAGCCGCTGGTAGATGTCGCTGAAGAACAGTCGCCCCATGTGGTCGCCTTCACTGATGATGATGGCGTTTTCGTGCGAGAGACTGCCGAGGTTGGCAAAGGTGGGACCGAACATCGGATGGGTGGAAACGTAGCGGTGACCGCAGTGCTCATAGAAGTCCTTGAAGTCGGTCTTCACCGAAGCGATGTCGGAGAGGATGCACTCCTCCGGCAGATGGGGGAGCAGCGCCTCGAAGGTGGAGAGGGTGTGTTTGAGGCTGACGGCGTTGATGAGGAGTTCGGGGGCAAAGGCCTCGATTTCTTCAAGGGTGGTGAGTCGCTGGGTGTTGTAGAGAAAGCGCAGGCGGTGTGGGTCGATGTCGTAGACGGCGGTTTCGTGCTCGAAACTAAGGAGGTCGGTGAAGAACGACCCCATCTTTCCAGCGCCGGCAATGAGAATCTTCATGATGTTGTGCTTGAATGTGAGGGGGAGAATAGGGGAGTTGTAAGGGCTTTCATAGGGAAACAACCGCTGTCTTCGCGAGGGGAGAGCGTGGGGTGCAGCTCTTTCTTGAGAACTTTCCCTACACGCAAGGAGGAACTTCCGTACGTGCAAGGGGGGGACTTTCCGTAGAGGTAGGGGTGTTTTCTACATGTAGAAAATGAGCTTTCAACGTGTAGAAAAATCTTTTTCAACGTGTTGAGAGTTTTCTTTCAACACGTTGGAAGTTTAATTAGGTCAAGGCGCGATGACAACCGAAAACACGCTGGAACGCCCATCCTCCTTGGCCCGACTACGATGTCACCCCGCCGTCTTGACGAAAGCACGCACGAGAGGGCGGCTGTGCTGAGGTAGCGGTGAGGCGACAGACGTAAGGAAAGTGGGACAGAGTGTGCGAACTATTTGTTCATCACCTCGCCTTGTTGGGCAATGCTTTCCTCGTGAATGAGTTCGAGAAGGTCGCGCACAAAACTCTGGCTCATGCCGCAGAGCGAACCCTGAGCACCACGCTTGTCGAGGATTTCGGAATAGCGCGTGGTCTGGACGATGGTCATATTGTGCTCCTTCTTGTAGGTGCCGATTTCACGGCTGATGCGCATGCGCTTGTTGAGAATTTCGAGCAAGCGGTCATCGCATTCATCGATTTGCTTGCGCAGGCTCTCCAGACTTTCGGTCGGTTCGCTCACCTTGCGGATGGTGAGTTTGTCGAGAATGAAGTCGAACACTTCGGGTGTGACTTGCTGAGCCGCATCACTCCAAGCGGCATCGGGGGTGAAGTGACTCTCCACGATGAGACCGTCGAAGCCCAAATCCATGGCTTGCTGGCAGAGAGGGGCGATGAGTTCTCGACGACCACCGATGTGGGAAGGATCGCCGAAGATGGGGAGGTTGGGGATGCGACGACGGAGCTCGATGGGGATGTGCCACATGGGGCTGTTGCGGTAGATGCGCTTGTCGTAGCTTGAGAATCCGCGGTGGATGACGGCCAGGCGCTTGATACCGGCATCGTTGAGGCGTTGAAGACCGCCAATCCAGAGTTCGAGGTCGGGATTGACGGGATTTTTCACCAACACGGGGACGTCCTTGCCGCGCAACGCATCGGCCAGGTCCTGCATGGCAAAGGGATTGACCACGGTGCGAGCACCAATCCAGAGGATGTCGATGCTGTGGGCGAGGGCCGCCTCAACGTGTGCGGGAGTGGCCACTTCGGTGGCAGTGAGCATGTGGTACTCCTCTTTGACGCGTTGCAACCAAGGGAGGCCCACCTCGCCCACACCTTCAAAGCCACCGGGCTTGGTGCGGGGTTTCCAGATGCCGGCGCGGAAGATTTTGATGCCTTTGGCAGCGAGTTGACCAGCGGTGCGTAACACTTGTTCTTCGGTCTCGGCCGAACAAGGGCCGGCAATGACGATGGGACGTTTGGGCTCAATGCCCGGGAGTTGGAGGGGGAGAATTTCGAGTTCCATGAGGGGGATTTTAGCGAGGTTGGAAGACGGATTGAATGCGCGTGAGGGCTTCTTGGAGTTTTTCCTCATCGGCGCAAAGGGAAATGCGGATGTGGCGGCTGCCGTTGCTGCCGAAGATGAAGCCGGGGGTGATGAAGACGCGGGCTTCGTGGAGTACGCGTTCGGTGAGGGTTTCTACCTGGTCGATGGAGTCGGGGATGCGCCCCCAAAGGAACATCCCCACTTGATGGGCTGCGTAGGTGCAGCCGAGGGCGTGCATGATGGCTTCGGCGAGCTTGCGCCGACGGGCGTAGAGGGTGCGATTGTGGAGTTCATGCCAGGCATCGTCGTTGTCGAAGGCGGTCACGGCAGCCAGTTGGAGGGCGCGGAACGTGCCGGAGTCGATATTGGATTTCACTTTGAGTATCCACTCGACAAAGCGGGCATTGGTGGCGAGCATTCCCACGCGCCAGCCAGGCATATTGTGGCTTTTCGACATCGAGTTGAGTTCGATGCAACAGTCTTTGGCGTCTGGAATTTGAAGGAGGGAGAGACGCTCGTCGTTGAGGATGAAGGAATAGGGGTTGTCGTTGACCACAACGATGCCGCGCTCCCGAGCGAAGCACGCCAAGCGCTCGAAAGTGCGGTGCTGTGCTGGTGCACCGGTGGGCATGTTGGGATAGTTGACCCAAAGGAGCCGGACATCGGTGGTGTCCATCGCTTCAAGGGCGGCAAAGTCGGGTTGCCAGTCGTCTTCGGGAAGCAGATTGTAATGGACCACTTCGGCACCGAGCATCCGGGAGAGCGCTGTGTAGGCGGGGTAGCCGGGATTGGGCACAAGCACTTTTTCGCCGGGATTGACGAAGGTGAGTGTGATGTGAAGGATGCCTTCTTTAGAACCGATGAGAGGCTGGATTTCTTGAGCCGGATCGAGGTCTACTTGAAACCAGCGCTTGTAGAAACGCGCCATGGCTTGGCGAAGCTCGGGAATGCCGCTGGTGGGTTGGTAGCCATGGATGGTGGGTTGCTGTGCCACGGCACACAGTGTTTCGATGGTCCGGGGAGAAGGCGGATAGTCGGGGCTGCCGATGGCAAGATTGATGATGTCTCGGCCTTGGGCATTGAGTCGGGCCACTTCTTTGAGTTTGCGCGAGAAGTAGTATTCTTGCACCAACTGGAGTCGCTGAGCGGGTTGGATGGTGGGAGTGTTCATGGTGGTAAGGAGTAGATGGGTCAGTCGACAGCTCTGTATTCACCCAAAACGCGGAGCTCTTTGATGAGCGGCAGTACGGCATCGATACTTTGGCGATAGCGCAGATAGTCGGAATAGGTGACGTCTACATAAAAGAGGTATTGCCACTCGCGACCGATGATGGGTAGAGATTGTATTTTGGTCAGATTGATTTTGTAGAAACTGAAGATGCTCAGTACTTGTGAAAGGGAACCCTCTTCATGCGGCAGGGTGAAAACGATGCTGGCCTTGTTGGTCTGATAAGGTTCTCTGAGGCGGTCGGCGTTCCAACTATCGGTGAGCACGAGAAATCGTGTGAAGTTGTGCTTGTTGTCCTCGATGTCGGTTTCGATGACTTTGAGTCCATAGCGTGGAGCGGCTTGGGCGTGACAGATGGCAGCGTGCCCGTGGAGTTGCAGGCGAGCTATTCGCTCTGCCGAACCGGCGGTGTCGTCGGCTTCGACGATTTTGAGTTGCGGATGTTGCGCCAAGTAGTGGCGGCACTGCATCAAGGCAACAGGGTGTGAGTTGACCTCGACGATATCTTGCATCTTATCGCTCGGTAGGCACATGATGGAGTGCTCGATGTGCAACTTGTGCTCTCCAACAATCGTCACACCGCTCTCGCGCAGCAGTTCGTAGTTGTGCAGCAGGCTACCGGCAATGGTGTTTTCGATGGCGATGAGCCCGGTGCAGGTGTCATCAGCTTTCATAGTATCAAACACTTGCTCGAAACTGTTGCAGCACACAAGTTCGATGTCGGTGTCAGAGAAGTACTGGTGGGCGGCAATGTCGTGGAACGAACCGCGAATGCCCTGAATGGCTACTTTCATAGGAATGTGTAGGAAGAGCGTGGTGAAAGAGGGAAGAAGGCGAAGGATGCGTATTGCCCGCCTCAGAATAGCGCGCCAAAAGGCAAACTCAAAAAAAATCCCGCCTCAGAGAGCGGGATATCGTGACAAAGGTTTCAAACCTTGATGTTTTATTGGCATACAACGTCCCGCTTCACTTGCTGAGTAAAGTAAAAGAAGTAAAAGTAGGAGGCGTTAAAGCTAAACATAAGTTGTGACAATTGAGATTACACCGACAAAAGTACAGCATTCTTTTGATATAACCAACTTAAAGTAAAAGAAACTTACGAAATTGTAGCACTTTGTCGGAAAACTGAGGTACTAAGAAGCTATCAGCGCCAGATAAAAACAGCAAGGAGTTGTTTCGGTCAAGAAACAACTCCTTGCGATAGGGTAGGGCCGTGTAATCTTTTATTTGAGCACGCCCTTCACTTGGTTGGCGAGTTTGTCAGCAGGATCGATGGCTAAAATCTGATTGACGTATTGCTTGGTGCTGGCATCGTCGTTGTTCTTGAAATAGTAAATCATCAGATATTGGAGAGCCATCTTTTTCTGAGCAGCATAGTCGGCATTATCGCCAATGAGAGCAATGGCCTGCTTGTAGTACTCGTGAGGTTTTTCTTCGGCCTTCTGAGGGTCGGTAATCCAGAGCTGAGCACGATAGAACGGACCTTGATACTTCGTGGGCTGTTCTGCCATATACTCTTCGAAAATCTTATCACCGGCTTGGATGTACTTCATACGGTCGGCTTCGTCTTTGCTCTGATCTTTAGCAGCGATGTAGATAGACGCAAGACCGAACTTCTCTGCCGCATCGGCTTTTGCTCCGAGTAGTTCAAGGTACTTCTCATATACGGGAATGGCTTCAACAGCCTGTCCGTTTTGGCGATAGAGATGAGCCAAACGCTTATAGGCCTCAGCCTTAGTTGCATCCTTCTCGATGGCCTTCTTGTAGTATTCTATGGCTTGTCCCTTGTCTTCGAGAGCGTCTTGAGCAAAGCTGGCGGCATAAACGTAATCCAGATAGAGATAGAGACTGTCGTCGTATTGTTTTTCGGTCAAATACTTGATGCCTTCCACCGCATGTTGATAGTCTTGCGTGTCCATCTGCGAGAAAAAGAGCATACGACGCACTACGAGGTCCTTGGGATCAAGAGGAAGCAATTTTTCAGCCATGTCTTTAATCGTGAAGGGGTCCTTCTGGTTCATCAACGAGAGCAGGTAGTTCTCACCAGCACGCAAGTCGTTGAGGGTGAGGTCGGGGGTGCGGTCGAAGAAGTTCTTGTAGGCCGACACTGCATCTTTATATTCTTCTGCATTATAAGCAATGTCTCCCAATTCCTTATAAGCCTCTTTGTTGTTAGGTTCTTTGGCGATAATCTTTTCGAGCGTTTCTTTGGCTACAAGTGGGTTGACGTACTTGTAAACGCGTGCATTAAGACGGAGTGCCTCGATGTTGTCCGGCTGGTAGTTGAGGATTTCGTCAAACTTCTGGCCGGCACCGCCCCAGTCTTTGCGCAGCATAGCGACATGTCCGCCCAGCATCAAACCTGGAATATAAGCAGGGTCAAGGGTGTAGACTTGCTGTGCGCATTGTTTGGCACAAGGATAAATCTGCTTGTCGAGAAAGAACTTGCCGACGGCGACCAACTGCTCTTTGTCGCTCTTTATCTTCTTCAATAATTTACTGAAGGTCTTATTGGCGGCATCAGGATCGGTCAGTTGATTGGAAATAACTTCATCGGCCATAGCTTGAACATCTGCCTGCATAGCAGGTGCTTCGAAGTGAGTCGTTGTTTGTGCTTGAGCGCTATACACACCACCTAAAGAGAGGGCGGCAAACGCGAGTGAAAGGATGAACGTTTTCTTCATAAGGGTATATCGTTTATTTTCTTGATTTCATTTTTGCCTTTTGTAGACCTCCTTCTATGGTGCGAAGTCTACAAAATCAAGTGCAAATATAGGAAATTCTGCTCAAACGCCCACTATTCGATAGAAAAAAGTCGATGATTAAGGCATTTTTAGTGATTGATTTGTGACTTAGTGGGCAAGAAAGCCATTTGGGTCGTGAAAAAGGTGTATATTTGCACCAGGTAAAATAATGGGTGGCTTTTGATCACCCACCTTTTTAATACTCATCCTTTATGAAGAAAAGTCTTATCCTCCTCACCACAGTACTAATGCTGATGGCTACGAGCTGCACAAAGAAAGGTAATAATGCGGCTAATTCTCTCGAAGAGCAAACAGTAGATACTGCAACTAATGCAGCGGCTTCGGCCAATCCCAAAGCAAATGTAAAAACTGTAGACGCGATGCTCAATGGAGCAGATGCTCTCGAAGCCATCAAGAAAAACTATGCCGGAAAGGTAGTACTTTTGGATTTCTGGGCGACGTGGTGTCCCCCTTGTCGTGAAGCAATGAAAACAGTTGACCTCATTAAGCCTGCATTGATGGATAAAGGGGTTGCCTTTGCTTATATAACTGGTGTTACCTCACCTGAAAGTAATTGGAAAGAGATGGTGCCAACGATTGATGGCGACCACTATCGCCTGACTGAAAAACAATGGGTAGAAATTGGCAAGCTCTTAAATATGCCGGGGATTCCTGCTTATATGCTGATCAATAAAGACGGCAGCGTAGCTTTTTCCAACGTAACAGAAGGGGGATATCCTGGTAATGAAATCATTCAACAGCAGATTGAAGCCGCACTCTCTAAATAGCCGATAATGCTAATTCTTTCCTATTTGGAAGCTCTGGGGCAATATCTTATGCTCATGGGGCGTACCTTTTCTCGACCGGAACGTTTCCGAATGTTTTGGAAACAGTATACCAAAGAAATGTCACAACTCGGTGTTGACTCTATTCCCATAGTACTGCTCATTTCCTTTTTTATCGGGGCTGTCATCTGCATACAGATTAAACTGAACATCGAAAGTGCTTGGATGCCCAAGTGGGTGAGTGGATATGTGACACGTGAGATCATGTTGCTCGAGTTCTCCTCTTCAATTATGTGTTTGATCTTGTCCGGAAAGGTAGGGTCAAACATCGCTTCGGAAATTGGAACTATGCGCGTCACTCAGCAGATTGATGCGCTCGAAATCATGGGAGTCAATCCTGCCTCTTATTTGATTTTGCCCAAAATCGCAGGTATGCTGACCATGATTCCCCTACTCGTGGTCTTTTCAACCACGAGCGGAATTATTGGCGCTTATGCCACGGCCTATATTGGACATATTTTGACACCGGCCCATCTCACAGAGGGTATTCAGTATGATTTTAATCAGTGGTATTTCTGGATGGGAGTCGTTAAGAGCTTTTTCTTTGCGTTTATTATTGCGAGTGTGTCGGCTTATTACGGCTATCGTGTAGAGGGTGGATCAGTAGAGGTGGGTAAGGCATCTACCAATGCTGTGGTAACCTCTTCCATGCTCATACTCTTCTCTGACCTCTTTCTTACGCAACTGCTCTCATGATAAAACTTGTAGAACTCCGAAAATCCTTTGAAGACAAAGAAGTCCTTAAAGGCATAAATACCACATTCGAGGCTGGGAAGACTAATCTTATTATTGGACAATCAGGTTCTGGAAAAACTGTTCTGATGAAGTGTATCGTAGGACTTTTTGAACCCACTTCCGGACATATCTATTATCATGGTAGAGATTTTATGGCCATGAAGAAGAAAGAGCGCATGCTCCTCCGACGAGAGATGGGGATGATTTTCCAAAACGCTGCTCTTTTCGATAGCCTTTCTGTGCTTGAAAACGTGATGTTTCCTCTCGATATGTTCTCAGAGGAAAGTTATAAGCGACGTCGGCGGCGTGCAGAATTTTGTTTGGATCGTGTCAATCTTTCTGAAGCCGGAGATAAGTATCCCGGCGAAATCTCGGGTGGTATGCAAAAACGAGTAGCCATTGCTCGTGCCATTGCGCTCAATCCTAAGTATCTCTTTTGTGATGAGCCTAATTCCGGCCTTGACCCGAAAACATCATTGGTGATAGATGAACTTATTCATTCCATCACGCAAGAATTTGGGACAACAACCATCATCAATACCCACGACATGAATTCTGTTATGGGGATTGGAGAGCATATCCTATATATATATGGAGGTCATCGCGAATGGGAGGGCACGAAGGACGAAGTGATGACAGCTGAAAATGAACGCCTCAATAGCTTTATCTTTGCTTCTGATTTGTTCCGTAAAGTGAAAGAAATCAATGGGTGAATCTTGAAGAATTTTCGAGACTTGAATTGCATCCATAATACTTTTTTACAAATGCCACTTTTAAGCACTAAATGGACTATCGAGACGGTCTTTTTTGCCATTCCGCTTAATTTGCTTCCTTTGCTCCCCACGAATACACGTATGGATATGATAGACCTGTTTGATGCAGGGCAGAAAGCAGAGGTGGTAAATCGCTTGGGAGGAGTGAGCACATTACTTAGCAAAACCCCACAACATCTTGACGTGCAGCTCGCAGAGGGCATCTATTGGAAACTTTCTCTGCTCCCGGATTCAACCATGCAAATCACGCAAACCTACGATGAGGTGGATACAACTATTCTTGTGCGACATTATACACGAGAATGGAAGGAAATACGCACAACCTCTTCACTAAGCGAAAAGTAGAGGTTTCAATGAAAGTACCCAAAATGCACACATGAGAGTAAGAAAGTGCACACATTAGGCCCAACTCTTCCAAAAAGTTTAACAAATCCTTTGCAGAACCAACTTTTGCGATTACATTTGCAGAATACTATTATCTTCTAGTGAATATTTTTCAGAATACCATATGCGACTACACTCTTTATTCGCACTCGGGCTCTCTCTCTTTATGTGGAGTGCTTGCGATTCTTACCAAAAAGTTCCGTATTTTCAAGATCTTGCAGAAACTGGTGAAACCCCTATTTTGAAGGTAAACCCAGAGGTACTTCGTTTAGAACCTGGGGATAAACTCAATATCGTTGTGAGTAGTGCACTCACGCCCGAACAAGCCGCTCAGTTTAATTTACCGCTCCAATCAAGTTATATCGGAGTCACCGGACATGCAGCCACGCAAACCTCAATGCCCTATCAAGTTGACACAAAAGGCGATATAGACTTTCCTGTTGTTGGTAAAATTCGTGTAGCAGGGCTGAGCCGTGAAGAAGTAGAGGAGCAGATAAAGGATATCCTCATCAAGCAAAAACTACTCAACGATGCAATGGTCACTGTCGAAGTCCTTAATCATTATGTCAATGTCTTGGGTGAGGTCAATAAACCCGGACGTATCAATATCACCAAGGACAACTTAACTATTCTCGAAGCAATTAGTATGAGTGGTGATTTGACCATCATGGGGGAACGTCAAAATGTGTTGGTGCTGCGTAAAGAGAATGGAGTGCAGAAGCCTTATCGTGTAGACTTGTCGAGTGCCAAAAACGTTTACTCTTCTCCGGTCTATCAACTTAAGCAAGATGACATCGTCTATGTGCAACCCAATAAGACGCGTCAAAGAGAAAGTACGCCTTGGAGCAATTCTTGGCAAAATCCCGGCATCTACTTGTCTATGACCTCTGTCTTGGTGTCTGTAGCTGTCCTGCTCATCAATGTGTTCAAAAAATAAAGGTAAAAAGAAACGCTTATCATGGAAGATAAAGATAACATTACTCCCTCACAAGAAACAAAAAATGGTGTTGACATCGTTGATGTTCTCTACTTGTGCTTGGATAGATGGTATTGGTTTGTAGTCTCTGTCCTGTTGTTTTTAGGACTAGGCATGTATATGATTTTGCGTACGCCTCCCGTATACAATCGCTATGCTTCTGTCCTTATTAAAGACAATCAAAGTAGTAAGAATACATCAATAGATCAACAACTCGCCCAGATAGGGGTGGGGAAGGCTTCCAATGTCAACAATGAAATGCTGGCTTTCCAATCACCTGCATTGACAGAAAATGTTGTACGTCGCCTAAAGTTGGATGTAAACTATTCTGTGAGTGGCTTCTTTCACGATGAGACGCTCTACGGAAAAACACTCCCCATACAGGTGCAATTTCTTTCGCTGAGCGATGAGCGTAGTGCCATGTTGGACATTACCTATGAGCGTGATGGGCACTTTGAGCTCACGAACTTTGTAACCAACTTGGATCGTAAAATCGAAAAGACTCAAGTGGTTAAAGGGCATTTTGGGCAGATTGTCAACACTCCTGTCGGTCGCGTTCGTGTCACTCCCACCAACCACTTTGATGTGGTCGAGCATCAGCCTATCCACGTGCTACGTACTACCATGCGTAAAGCCATTGAACATTACAATAATGTGGAGATTACCTTAGCAGATAAAGGAGCTGAAATACTCAACATGTCCTTCAACGATGTCTCTCAAGAGCGCGCAGAAGATGTGTTGAGAATGCTTATAGATGCCTATAATGAGGCTTGGCTTGCTGACAAAAATCAAATTGCAGTAAATACCTCGAAGTTCATCAATGAGCGTCTACAAGTTATTGAGAACGAGCTTGGAAATGTAGATAAGAACATATCTTCCTATAAGAGTGCCAATCTCCTTTCTGATACTGATGAAGCCTCGAAGCTTTACATAAAAAAGACGGAGGAGAATACCGATAAAATGATGGATTTGAACAATCAAATCTATATGACGCGCTATGTGAGTCAACTCATTTCCAATGATAAAAAGAAGTACGACTTGCTGCCGGTTAATTCTGGAATCAATTCTACGGCTATTGAGTCTATGATTGGGGACTATAATAGCAACGTTTTGCAGCGTAATCGATTGGTGATGAATAGTTCGACAAGCAGCCCACTGATTGCAGATTTAGAAGACAGAATTTCGAAACAGCGTCAAGTTATCGGCGTTTCAATCAACAACTGGTTGCTCACGCTGCAAAACCAAGTCAAAAGTTTGACCTCTCAAGAGGGGACTTTAACTTCTAAAATGGCACAAGCCCCCAATCAGGCGTCTTATCTACAATCCATCAGTCGCGAGCAGAAAGTCAAAGAGTCGCTCTATATCTTCTTGCTCCAAAAGCGTGAAGAGAATGAGCTTTCGATTGCTTTTACGGCTTATAATACCCGTATCATCACACCGCCTATGGGGAGCAATAAGCCTATTTCACCGGTCAAGCGCAACATTCTGTTGATTGCTTTGGGTTTGGCTCTTGCCCTTCCTTTTGGCATCTTCTATCTGCGTGAGATGCTTGACACTCGCGTTCGAGGACGCCGAGATATGGAGAACCTTGACATTCCGCACATCGGTGAAATTCCTCACATGGACGCCTCCGTGGAAAGTTGGACTTCGAAGCTGTTGGTTAAGTTGGGCTTGAAGAAGTTGCCGCAACGTTTGGATAAGAACGAAGTGGTAGTAAAACCTCAAAATGCCAATATCATCAACGAGGCTTTCCGCGTGCTACGTTCCAACTTTGAGTTCTGCACCAATAAGTTTGGCAAAGGGGCCGTTACGATGGTCGTTTCAGCCAACCCAAATTCAGGAAAGACGTTTGTTACAATGAACTTGGCCATGAGTATGGTCATTAAGAACAAGAAAACCGTTGTCGTCGACCTTGACCTCCGTAAGGCCGCAACTTCGCTCTTTGTCGGACGTCCGAAATATGGTATTGCCAATTACCTCAATGGACAAGGCACGCTCGATGAGATTGTTTGCAAATATCGAGATACCGATTTGGATGTCATTCCGGTGGGCATCATGCCGCCTAATCCCACGGAGTTGCTTTATGCCGAGCGTATGGACCAACTCTTTACTGAACTGAAAGAGCGTTACGACTACATCTTCCTCGACTGTCCGCCGGTGGAAATTGTTGCCGATGCTGCTATCATCAGCCGCCATGCCGACTTGACGCTGTTCGTGGTTCGTGCTCACCTCCTTGAACGTTCCATGCTGCCGGAAATCAACGACTTCTACCGCAGCAACCGATACCCCAACATGGTCACGGTGCTGAACGGTACGCTTGACACTTACAAAAGCTACGGACACCATCGCTATGGCTACAGATACGGCTATCGCTACGGCTACGGCATAGACTACGGAAAGTCCTAAACGCATTTTTGTAAAAGCCAGCACGAGTCTTCACTTGTGCCGGCTTTTGCCTCTTCATACCTTCCTCCTCCTGAATCACCCAGAAAATCATGAGACTGCTTGCCATCGACTATGGAAAAAAGCGGACGGGAATTGCTGTGAGCGACTCCTTGCAGCTGATTGCCAACGGACTGACCACCGTAGAAACGAAAACCTTGTTGCCGTTTTTGCAGGACTATCTCTCGCATGAGCAGGTGGAGCGCTTCATCTTGGGACTCCCGATTCAACCTAATGGCCGACCCTCCGAAAATCAAGCCCGCGTCAGGAGCTTTGCCGGGCAGTTGGCAAAGGCCTTTCCCAATATCCCGATTGAATTTTACGACGAGCGCTTCACCTCCGTTTTGGCTCACCAGACGATGCTCGACAGCGGCATCGGGCGAAAGCGTCGTCGAGACAAGGCCTTGGTCGATGAGATTGCTGCCACCATCATCCTGCAAGGCTACATGGAAAGCCGACGCATACATAGTTTTTAATTCTACAATCAACTCCTACAACAATGATACTCCCCATCTATACTTACGGTCAGAAAGTGCTGCGCGAAGTGGCGCAAGACATCTCGGCCGACTACCCCAACTTAGACGAACTCATCGACAACATGTTTGAGACCATGGTCAACAGCGATGGAGTAGGGCTGGCTGCCCCTCAAATCGGACTTCCCATCCGTCTCCTCGTCGTTGGTTTGGACTCCCTCTCGGAAGACTATCCCGAATACAAGGACTTCAATGAAGCCTACATCAACGCCCACATTGTGGAAGTCGATGAGAGCGAAACGAAACTGATGGAAGAAGGCTGTCTTTCGCTCCCCGGGCTTCACGAGTCGGTGCGTCGCCCCACCCGTGTGCGCGTACAGTGGATGGACCGCAACTTCGTGGCTCACGACGAGTGGGTTGATGGCTTCTTGGCGCGCGTTCTCCAGCACGAGATTGACCATCTCGAAGGCAAAGTCTTCACCGACCGCATCTCTCCGCTCCGCAAGCAACTCATCAAGAAGAAACTTTCGGCCTTGTTGAGTGGCCGCTTCAGCTGTGACTACAAGGTGAAAACTAAGGCTTAGACACATGTGCACTTCGACTTCTTTTCCATTACGAGGATGCGTGCAGCACGCTGTCCTTTTGATTTTCTGCGCTCTATTTGCTTTGGCAAGTAGAGCGCAAACGGATATTGAGAATGTGATGAGGATGGGGCGGAGTGCCTTGTATTACGACGACTATGTCACCGCGCTCAACTATTTCAACCGCGTGCTGGAAGCCCGTCCCACCTCGGCCGATGCCTACTATCTTAGAGCTGTGGCCAAGTTTTCGCTGGAAGACTATGGCGGTGCCGAGCGTGATTTGGACAAAGCCATCGATTGCAATCCTTTCAAAAACGAGTTTTATCAGTTGCGCGGCCTTTGTCGCATCCACAATAAGAAGCTCCGCGAGGCCGTGGAGGACTACACCCATTCCCTTCTCGAAGAGCCCGACAATCAAGGGGTGCGCTACAATCGTACGCTTTGCTACATGGAACTGAAAGATCATTCTGCCGCCTTGGCAGAGGCGAAAACCCTCGTCCATAAGTGGCCGGCCTTTTCCGGTGGCTATCTGTTGGCTGCACAAGCTCACTTGGCGCTCAAAGACACCACTGCTGCTCTCCGCAACATTGACTCCTTGCTCGTGCTCAATGCACGCGATGCCCAAGCGTGGGCTTTCAAAGGCCGATATGCCCTCTCTAAGAACGAAGCCACCTTGGCCGACTCTTTTCTCACGCAAGCCATCAAGTATCAGACACGTGTGGCAGACCACTACCTCTTGCGGGCACAAGCGCGCCACGCGCTCAACAAGTACGGCTTGGCCTTGGCCGACTATGACGAGACCCTCCGCCTCATCCCCGAACATTTCGTAGCCCACTACAATCGAGGACTGCTGCGCTCCTTTGTGGGCGATGACAATCGCGCCATCGAGGACTTCGACTTTGTCATTGCCAAAGAGCCGGACAACACGCTGGCCGTCTACAACCGCGCGCAACTCCACGAGCGGGTGGGCGACTTCAGAAAGGCCGAAGCCGACTACTCCCGCCTGCTGCGCACCTATCCCAACTTCCTCTACGGCTATGCCGCACGGGCACGCTGTCGTCGCCACCTGGGCAACACGAAAGGCGCTTTGGCCGACGAGACTCGGCTGCAACGTTCGGAATTGGACGTCCTTTTTGCCCAGCAAAAGAAGCCCCCCCTCAAAAAGGTGCGGAAGCGCTCGGAACACGCTCTGGAGCAATATCAGCAGCTGATAGAGGACAACGAAGAACCCTCGCGTACCTACATGAGCGAATTTGCCGGAAAGGTGCAAAACCGCAAGACCGAGCGCGTGTTTCTGCCCATGTTCAGCGTGGTGCGCGATGTGACGGACCAGGGCTATCGTGGCGAAATCTTCACACCGCTCTCTTTGCAACTCAAAGCCCGACACTACATCGTGGCGTCCAACGAGACTCTCCCCCTGTCGGCACGGGAGTTGAGCCATCTCCTCAACGTCAAGGAGAGCGAAGGTAAGGCGCTTTGGCTCGCTCAGCAAGCACGAGAATCCACCACACCACAAGCCGCGCTCGACCTGCTCGACACCGCTCTGAAACTGCAACCAGAGGCCGCCTACTTGCATTACAACAAGGGCTGCGTGTGGGTGCAAATGGGCGAGCAGGAACGGGCTCTTTCGGCCTTCGATGAAGCCTTGAAGCTCGACCCGCAGATGCCCGAAGCCTATTACAATCGCGCCGTGGTCTACCTCCTCAAACAAGAAAACCTGAAAGCCATCCCCGACCTCAGCAAAGCCGGCGAACTGGGCATTTTTCGGGCTTACAACCTTTTGAAGCAGGCCAAGGCCTCTCTGGACGAGTGAGTTTTAGGTCTGCTAAAACGTTCGTTAAGCCACTTCTTTCTCTGTATTACTTGCTCATCAATAGGTGCTCCTGCTGCATTTCCGAAAAGCCTCCGTCCTTCTCCCAAAGTGAGTTCGGTAGCTGAAAAAGTTGGTTTCTTCAGAGATAATCTATAAACCAAGGTTTGGTTTATATAATTCAAGGTTTGGTTTATGTAATTCAAAGCTTGGTTTATATAAACCAAAGTTTGGTTTATAGAATTGCTCCCATCCGGTTGACTTTTTCTCAAAGACAGCCAACTTTGAAAGGGACATGGCTGAGTTTGGTTCACCGACCGCATCTCCCTTTGCCAATACCGCCTCCCACCCCCAACATCGACAACCATTTAGAACGCTTACTCTCCCCCTCGCCATGACTCCCATAGAACTCCTCTGCCCGGCCAAAAATCTCGATATAGCCCGCGAAGCCATCAACAACGGTGCTGATGCCGTCTATATCGGTGGTCCTTCCTTTGGCGCCAGAGCGGCTGCCGGCAACAGCGTCGAAGACATCGCATCGTTGTGTCGCTATGCCCACATCTTTGGTGTCCGCGTCTACGTGACGCTCAATACCATCCTCTACAACCACGAACTGCCGGAAGTGGAGCGCCTCATCCATCGGCTCTATGAGGCGGGTGTCGATGCTCTCATCGTCCAAGATTTGGCCCTGTTGAAGCTCGACCTACCGCCCATTGCGCTCCACGCTTCAACACAGATGGACAACTGCACGCCCGAAAAAGCACGCTTCCTCGAAGCGGCCGGATTCTCGCAAATTGTGGTGGCCCGCGAACTTTCGCTCGACCAAATTCGGGCCATCCGCGAGGCCACCACACTCCCCATCGAAGGCTTTGTACACGGGGCGTTGTGCGTGAGCTACAGCGGTCGCTGCTATGTGTCACAGCACTGTTTCGGACGCTCAGCCAATCGAGGAGAGTGCGCGCAGTTTTGCCGCCTCTCGTTCGACCTCGTTGATGCCGACGCCCGGGTCATTTCGACCAAGCACCACCTTTCGCTTCGAGACATGAACCGCAGCAACAGTATTGAGCAAATGCTGGATGCCGGTGTGCAGAGTTTCAAAATCGAAGGGCGATTGAAGGACGCGGGTTATGTGAAGAACGTGACGGCCCACTATCGACAGGCCATCGATAAAATCCTTGCCCGCCGTCCGCAAGAGTTCGTTCGCGCGTCTTATGGGGAAAGCCACATCGGCTTCATTCCGCAACTCAACAAGTCGTTCAATCGCGGCTTCACCGACTATTTCCTTCATGGACGCTCCGCCGGCATTTGGTCCATGCAGACACCCAAAGCCATTGGTGCACCCGTGGGTAGGGTAGGGCGTGTGGGCAAACGCTCGTTTGTGGTTGAGGGCGAGGCGACTTTTGCCAACGGCGACGGCCTCTGCTTCTTCGATGCCGAAGGGCGGCTGCAAGGATTTCGCATCAATCGAGCTGAAGGGGGCGAACTGTTTCCCTTGCAAGTGCCCCCTGGTTTGCGCCCCGGCATCGAACTTTTTCGCAACGAAGACCGAGTTTTTGAGAAAGTGTTGCATCGCTCGGCCACCACGCGGACGCTGAGCATCATCCTGACCCTCTCGGAGTGGGAGGAAGGTTTTCGCTTGGCTGCCGACACCGAACACGGCGTGAGTGTGCTGCTGGAGTTCCGTTGCGAAAGGACAGAGGCGCGCACGCCCCAACAGGAGAACATGACCAAGCAATTGTCCAAGTTTGGCGGCACGCCTTTTGAAGTGAAGTCCATCGATTTTCGTCTTCGTGGGGAGCGCTTCATCCCCTCTTCGCAGCTCGGCGAGTGGCGACGGGATTTGACTTCGGCGCTGACGGAAGCTTGTCTGCAGCACCATGTGCGCGATGTGCGCCGTCCCGTTTCTCCCGAACTTGACTTGTCGGGTTGTTCGTTCGACTATACGGCCAATGTGGCCAACCAACTGGCGGAACAATTCTTGAAAGAGCATGGCGCGGAACATGTGGCTCCGGCCTACGAACTGAAAGAACAGGCCGGAGCCACTTTGATGACTTGCCGCCATTGCCTCCGATATGCCCATGGCGAATGTCCGCGAGAGACGGGGCGTGCACCGCGTTGGAAAGAACCGCTTGCGTTGCGACTGCCCAATGGGCGCACTTTCCCACTGACTTTCGATTGCGCAAAATGTGAAATGAGTGTACACCACGACTGACCCGACATGAAACCTTTGCTTTACCTCCTCTTCCTGCTCTTCTGCGTGGCTTGCGACCACGACAAACCCCAAGTCATCGACCCTTGGAGCACAACGCGGGTCGACTCTGCCGCATTTCGCACCACTCACCACTATTGGAAAGGCGACCACTTCGTCACCACCGATTCGCTCCGACTTTCGGCTGCTGTACCCGGCAGGGTGGGCTCTATTTTCTTGCGAGACAGTACCCACCTCGGCGCAGAAGAACCTCTGGTGGTGGTCAACATCGACAGTGTGGCCGACGGGCGGTCCGACAGTCTTTGGGTGATGGTAGCCGGCAGCGCTGAAAGTCTGGGTTGGGTGAGCGAAAGTGAATTGCTCCAACGGTCGGTGCCCGACAACGTGATTTCGCGATGCATCCACACCTTCTCTTCCGGACGCATGCAGGTCATCCTCTGCTGCCTGGGCGTGGCTTTGCTCTTCTTCTTCATCCAGCGGCTGCGCCACACGCGCTTTCAGATGGTGCACTTCAACGACATCAAGAGTGTCTATCCCACGTTGCTCTGCATCGTGGTGAGCGGTTCGGCGGTGCTCTATGGCGCCTTGCAGCAGTTTGCACCCGATGTTTGGGAGGAGTTCTACTTTCATCCTACGCTCAACATCTTTGCGCCGCTGTCGTCGCCGGTGCGTCTCTTTGTGATGAGTTGTTGGCTGATGCTCATTGTCGGTGTCGCTGTGGTCGACGATTTGCGCAAGCAGCCCGGTGTGGTCAATGCCGTTTCCTATTTGTCGGCCTTGGCCGGTGTTTGCTTGTTGCTCTACTTCTTCTTCACGCAGGCGGTCCACTTCTACATCGGCTATCCGCTCCTCTTCCTCTATTGGGCTTACGCCCTCCGACGACATTTCTATCACAATGCCGCCCGATATCGTTGCGGAGCTTGCGGCAACGCCCTGCATAAGGTGGGGCGCTGCCCCTATTGCGGAGCTCTCAATGAATGATTTTGCCGCCTTAACGTGACAAATCTTCTCCTTCTCCCGAGAAAAACAAACCTCCCCTTGAAAAAAGAGGAGGAAGATTTGGCGCGTAAGGAAAAAGTTCGTACTTTTGCATCGCTGTTGAGAACAAAGGGCGCTTAGCTCAGCTGGTTCAGAGCGTCTGCCTTACAAGCAGAGGGTCGGGGGTTCGAATCCCTCAGCGCCCACTCTCTTCCCTTTTTTGTTCTCAATGCCGATAGTTTACTTATCGGGCGCTTAGCTCAGCTGGTTCAGAGCGTCTGCCTTACAAGCAGAGGGTCGGGGGTTCGAATCCCTCAGCGCCCACATCTTTTCAACGTAAGACTTTCTCGTCTTGCGTTTTTTTATTGTCTAAAACGAAGGGCCGTGCCAAAACAAATGCTTTGGCACGGCCTTATTGTGGAGAGATGGCGTAGAAGAGAGTTTCTAAATTTCGTTGTTGAAACTTAGAGTGCTCAGCACGTAAGTGGGAACGACAAGTCTGCTACATCTGCAGAGAAGCCAAAGAATGGTTGTTCATCAGGCAACTGCGGTCTACTTTTCCTTTAATGCCCGGGACGCGTCCCGTTTGCGTGTATTGCCACATGATGTAGTCGACTTCCTCGCGAAGGATGGGTGGTTCGGCTTGGTATTTGGCAATCATCCAGTGATAGCCCTGAAACTCACCGACAAGGTGCTTGTTGTAGAAATTCTGATAGGTATAAAGCATCGGCTTCACCCCATAGTAAGCCGTAACTTTGTCGATAAAAAGCCGTAAGTCCGCTACAAATTGCGCGGTGGGCACTCCATTGGTGGTCTCGATGTCGATGATGGGCACAAGGTCCTGGTCCACCTTCCGCACAACAGAAGTCAGGTTGGCCAGTTGCTCATCTATGCCGATGTGAGCGCGATAGAAATGGTAGCTGCCCACGCTGAGCCCCACACGGCGGGCTTCGGAAATGTTGGTGTAGTAATAAGGGTCGACAAGTTGAGCGCCTTCAGTGGCTTTGATATAGACGTAACTCACTCCACCCTCTGCCGCCACAGTCTCCCAATCAATCACGCCTTGATAGCGGCTCACATCGATTCCCTCCTTAAAGCTTGTGTTTAGTTTCGAAACCTTGGCATAAGTGATAGGGGCTGTCCGGCTCTCCTGTGTGTTCTTTGATTTCTGCGGAAGCGCATCCGGCAGGTTGGTGCGCTCACGCTCAGCAGGCGAAAGCGCACGATGGGCTTTCACCTTGTCGCCATTCACCGTCTCTGCATGGAGGGCAGTGAAGGGCAGACACAGCAAAATAAAGAAAAGCAACGGAGCGGAACGCAACATAAATCTGAAGAAATTAGTACTGTTCAGAAGCATTGGGGAAATCACCGCTTTTCACATCAGCAACGTAAGCCCCAATAGCATTGGTCATGATGGTGTGCAGGTCGGCATATCGACGCAGAAATTTGGGAGAAAAACCATTGTTCTTGCCCAACATATCATCGACCACCAACACCTGCCCATCTGAACTTCCGGCGCCAATACCGATGATGGGGATGCGCAGGCTTTGACAAACTTGTGCATTCAACGCCGCAGGTATTTTCTCTGTCACCACCGCGAAGCATCCCACCTCTTCTAAGGCTTGGGCATCGCTCAGCAGTTTTTGAGCCTCAGCTTCTTCTTTGGCCCTCACCGCATAGGTGCCAAACTTGTTGATACTTTGTGGAGTGAGCCCAAGGTGTCCCATCACGGGAATGCCGGCTTCAAGGATGGTGCGCACGGTGTCAAGGATTTCCACACCGCCTTCCAGTTTTAAAGCATCAGCACCAGTCTCCTGCATGATACGGATGGCATTGCGCACACCCTCGGTAGGATTTACCTGATAAGTCCCAAACGGCATGTCGCAAACCACCAATGCTCGCTTCACACCACGCACCACAGAGCGTGCATGGTAAATCATCTGATCCAAGGTGATGGGCAGCGTGGTGAGGTTGCCCGCCATCACGTTTGATGCGCTATCGCCCACCAAGATGCAATCTACACCTGCCCCATCAACAATGGAAGCTGTGGTGTAGTCGTAAGCGGTGAGCATGGCAATCTTTTTGCCCTGTTGTTTCATTTCCAAAAGGCGATGCGTCGTGACTTTGCGGGCGTCTTCAACTAAGTATGTGGCCATGATATTCTGATTTTATATACAAATGTAAAGGCTTCAACCGCCTTTACCTCTGCAAAAATACAAAAAACGGAGGATACATCCAAAAGGGCATCCGAAAGAACAACATTATTTAAGCAGATATGGACTCTCTTTGCAAGTAAGTAGGTGCTCAGAATTAATTGATACTATATTTGTTCAATTTTTTAGTCAGCTCGTTTTTGAGAAGAAGGAGTGTAGCGGGCTATATGACTGATGAACAAAGGCGAGATGGCGAGAAAGTGAAACAAAGATGATATCAAAGCAGAGAACATCCTACGACTAAGATAATTACGATTAATTTTGAACACTTACTTATGAAAGGGTAGCAATGTGTGAGAGTACATCGTTGCGGAAAGGAGCAGCCTCGTTTTTTATGGACCTTCGAAAGAAGGACACTACATATAAAGACAGCGCCCCCGAGACTTGTTGAGGACGTGTCGGTGGCGCTGTGGATTTGAACGCGGGGAACAGCGTTGTGATTTGGAAAATGAGAAGTCCGGCAGAAGAGGGCTAGCCATTCATCGTGCTGAGGAACTCTTCGTTGGAGAGGGTGTCACCGATGCGTTTGTGTACGAAGTCCATGGCTTCGAAGCTGCTCATGTCGGCCATGAACTTGCGGAGGATGTGCATGCGGTTGAGCGTGGTCTCGTCTTGCAGAAGGTCATCGCGACGCGTGGAGCTCTGGATGAGATTGATGGCAGGGAAGAGGCGCTTGTTGGCCAGACCGCGGTCAAGTTGCAGCTCCATGTTACCTGTGCCCTTGAATTCTTCGAAAATCACCTCGTCCATCTTCGAGCCAGTGTCGATGAGGGCGGTGGCGATGATGGTGAGTGAACCGCCGTTTTCGATGTTGCGGGCGGCCCCGAAGAAGCGTTTGGGACGTTGTAGGGCGGTGGCATCGACACCACCGGTGAGTATTTTTCCAGAGGTGGGGGCAACAGTGTTGAAAGCCCGAGCAAGGCGGGTGATAGAGTCGAGGAAGATAACCACATCGTGGCCGCATTCGACCATGCGCTTGGCCTTTTCGAGCACCATCTGTGCCACGCGGACATGGCGGGAGGCCGGTTCGTCGAAAGTGGAAGCCACGACCTCGGCCTTGACCGTGCGCTCCATGTCGGTGACCTCCTCGGGACGCTCGTCGATGAGGAGCATCATGAGGTAGGTGTCGGGATAGTTCTCGGCAATGGCATTGGCAATCTGCTTCATCAAGATGGTCTTACCGGTTTTGGGCTGGGCCACGATGAGTGCGCGCTGGCCTTTTCCGATGGGCGCAAAGAGGTCGACCATGCGGCAGGCAAGAGGTGTCTTTCCGCCGGTGGAAAGTTTGAACTGCTCGTTGGGGAAGAGTGGGGTGAGATGCTCAAAAGTGGTGCGATCGCGCAGTTGTTCGGGGGTGAGTCCGTTGATGCGTTCGATACTGAGTAGGACGTAGTATTGTTCACCAGAACGCGGAGCACGCACTTTCCCTTCGACCACATCGCCTGTCTTGAGCATGTAGTTGCGGATTTGGGCAGGGGCGACATAGACATCATCGGGTGAAGGCATATAGTGATAGTCGGCAGTACGGAGGAAACCCACCCCTTGCGAGTCGACCTCGAGCACTCCTATGGCTTCGAGCACAATGTCGGCTTGAGCCGTCGGGGCTTGCGGCAGACTGGCCACTTCGGTGGTGCGGCGCGCCTGCATCACCATGTCGTCCTTGAAGCGGCGGAAGCGAGATAAGGAGGAATCACCGGAGTAGTCGCTCTCTGGAGCTGTGGGAGCGGCGGGGAGAGGGGCGAAACCTGTGCTCACAGCCGGAACATCCTTAACAATGATGAAGTCCGCTCCCTTGGCAGCAAGTTCGGCCGCTTCGGTGCGTCGGCTCTGACTTTCTTGTTCGGAGGAAGCCTTTCGCTCCTCGTTGCGCCGGCGATAGAGCTGGGCAAACTCCTTGAGATCGGGCGTTTCCGTATCGCTTTCGTTGGTGTCGGGCTCGGGGGCAGTGGTGGCTTGCTGCATTTGGGCCAAAATGAAAGCCGGCAGTTCTTCTTGCTGTTCAGGAGTAGCCGCCGCGGTCGAGCTAGTGGAAGGCTCGGTAGCCGCCACCTGTGTTTCGACTTCTGACACAGGGGACGTGGCAGTCTTTTCTGTCGTTGTTTCGCCTTTGGCTTGTGCACCGGCAATGAGCGCTTGTGCGGCTTCGAAAGCCTGGCGAGCAGCGATGTCCTCCTTTGATGGGCGTCCGCGCTTGCGCTTGGGCGGCTCCACGAGGCCTCCCAAATCGAGCAACGTCTGTGTGGCCAACGCATCGGCTTCCTTGGCTTTGGCCACCACGGCACGCTTGGCCGCACGCTCTTCGCGGCTGTTTTCGAAACGCTCGCTTTCGCCCGAGGTCGAGGCCGAATAGACGTGGTCGGAGGTCTTGACGGCAATGCGCCGACGACGTGGCGTCGTCTCGACTGCGGAGGTCGGGGCTGTTGCCGCTTCGGCCTGGGCATCCAAGATGTCGTAGATGAAGTCGTCCTTTGTGGTGCGGGAGCGCTCGGGCAAGTTCATTTCAGCAGCAATGTTACGAAGTTCGTTCTCGTCCTTGCCGAGCAGTTGTTCTTTGGTATACTGATTGGAAATCATCAGAAAAACGTAAAGTTTAGCGTTGCATACCCCCATGCACACACTTTGTGCAAGGAGTGTATCCTCTGTGGTTTAGTCGAAAAAGTGGGGAATTGGAATGCCGTCAAAGGCTCATCGAGGAAAATCGTACTACTTTCTGATTTTCACGTTGCAAATTTAGAACAAATCTCTGGAACGGACGAATTTACTGCTGTTTTTTTTGTAATTTCGCCGCACAAAACGATAAAAATGGCAATTCCGTATTTAGATATTCAGCATTTGACGAAGCGCATCGGCGACTTGGTGCTCTTCGAAGACATCTCGTTCAGTGTGGCCGAAGGGCAGCACGTGGGGCTCATTGCGCGCAACGGTGCTGGAAAGTCCACCCTCCTCAGTCTGATTGCCGGCAAAGACGGGGCAGACAGTGGGGAGATAGTTTTTCAAAAGGGGCTGCGCATCGGGATGTTGGAGCAGACGCCCGACTTCGACCCGACTCTGACGGTGCGACAGGCGGTGAGTACACGCTTGCAGTCGGAGCTCTCGTCGCTGCTCATTTCGGAAGAGGGGACGAACCTGCAAGCTCACACCAACACCTTTGACACCGATGAAGAATGGGCGGAGGTGCAACTGCGGGTCACGCAAATCCTCACGCAGCTCAAGATTGCCAACCTCGACAAACCCATCGGCCTTCTCTCGGGCGGACAACAGAAGCGCGTGGCCTTGGCTTCGGTGCTCATCGCCAACCCCGACCTTCTCATCCTCGACGAGCCCACCAACCACCTCGACCTGGAGATGATTGAGTGGCTGGAGAAATACTTGCAGCGCAACACCAAGGCCCTCCTCCTTGTCACCCACGACCGATACTTCCTTGACCGAGTGTGCGGCACCATTGTCGAACTCGACGACCAAACGGCCTACACCTACCGCGGCAACTACGCCTACTACCTCGAAAAGCGCGACGAGCGTATCGCAGCCACAGCCGCCAACATCGACCGAGCTCGCAACCTCTATCGCAAAGAGCTCGACTGGATGCGCCGACAGCCGCAGGCTCGAGGCCACAAAAGCCGTTCACGCAAGGAAGCCTTCTACGAACTGGAGCAGCAGGCCCGCCGCCGCAGTGAAGAGCGCGCCGCCCGCCTCAACGTCAAGGCGAGTTACATTGGGTCGAAAATCTTCGAAGCCGAATACGTCTCCAAAACTTTCGACGACGGCATCGTCATCCTCAAAGATTTCTACTACAACTTCTCGCGCTTCGAGAAAATGGGCATCGTCGGCAACAACGGCACCGGAAAGAGTACCTTCATCAAAATGCTCCTCGGCCATGTGCCCCCCACCTCCGGCCGATTTGCGGTGGGCGAAACCGTGCGATTCGGCTATTTCTCCCAAGAGGGAATGCCCCTCGACCAGCAGAAAAAGGTCATCGACGTGGTCCGCGACGTGGCCGAAGTAGTCGACCTCGGCGGCGGACGACGCATGACGGCCATGCAGTTTCTCACCCACTTCCTCTTCCCCCCGGCCCGCCAGCAAGACCTCGTCTACAAGCTCTCCGGCGGAGAGCGCCGACGCCTCCAGCTCTGTCTGGTGCTCATGCAGGCCCCCAACTTCCTCATCCTCGACGAGCCCACCAACGACCTCGACATCGCCACCCTCCAGCGATTGGAGGAATACCTGGCCGACTTCCAAGGCTGCGTCATCGTGGTGAGTCACGACCGCTACTTCATGGACAAGGTGGTGGACCACCTGCTCGTGTTCCGTGGACAAGGCGAAGTAGACGACTTCCCCGGTAACTACTCCCAATTCCGCGACTATCAAGCCCTCAAAGACAAGGAGGAAGAGCGCGAGAAAAAAGACGCCCGCCCCACTACCGACACCCGCAAACCCATCCACGAAGGGAGCGACCGCCGGCGCCGACTGACCTTCAAGGAGCGGAAAGAGTTTGAGGTGTTGGAAAAAGACATCGCTGCCCTCGAAGCCGAAAAAGCGCAAATCCACACCGACTTGGCCTCTGGAACGCTCGACGTGGAGCGCATCACGGCCCTCTCCAAGCGCCTGCCCGAGCTTGATGCCGAACTGGACGAAAAGTCGATGCGCTGGCTCGAACTCTCGGAATGGGCCTGAACCCGTCGCCCCTTGGGAAAT
>NZ_JACSUD010000012.1 GCF_014385435.1 Alloprevotella sp. Lung230 | reverse complement strand
GATAAAATGTAAGGCATTGAGGCTGAAGGGAGCGTACTGAAGTACGTGAACAAAGCTGAAGCTCGAAAATAATGTAGCACTTTGCTTTTAACCCAAATGGGTCATTAGACCGTAAAAGCGTTACTGGTAACGGAAAAGATTAGGACCTCTCCTTTTTCATTTTCTTATTGGCATCTTATCTCTCGTTGGTTCTAGTCTTGGTCTACTACACCAAAGGCAAACGGTAAACAAATTCCTCCACAATCAAATAAAATCTGGTCAGGATTTAATGACCGATTTGAGATTATTGAGATCATCAACGATATGCTCAAGAAATCAGCTCACACTTTTCTAAACCTATCTGCGTGAAACAATGAATTTTCGGTCTAAAACTAGATCGAAAGAATTGTTGTGAACTATAATCTGAGTAAAAGTGAGAGGAGCTTAAACCGAATTTGGGTTAATATCTAGATTTAGCTCGAATTCTATGCCCAACTGAGTGCATAGGGCTTCATTCAATTTAGCGTTTGAGGTAACTATTGATTATCGTAGCTGCTTCTTTTCTCAGTTCAATCTGTCTATTGTATGTTGTGAGGAGTCCAGCTTCAGTACATTCTGGTGTTTCTCCATTTACTTCCTTAAGAAATACAAGTCCAGAGAACCTTTTGTAGAGGTTGGTTTCATAGAAGTTTTGATCTGAATGGTGGAGTCCGACGAAGCGTGTTTGAACAATTTGATTGAGTTCTTTGTCGGTGTTGAGATAGGATGAAGTGAGTGCAACTTTGCTGAGTTGGTGCTCAAAACTATAATTAGGAGCAGGTGTAGCAATTCTACTTTTGAATTCTCCTCTATGGAGAGCACCTATCGTCCCTGTATTAAAGATAAAGGATACGGGGTGGTAAATGAATTTCTGTTGTCTCGATAAATAATAGCCCATAGGAAAATCACACATATTGGGGTAGTCACTTCCCTTTGAGACGTGATTTGAGTGCGCAAATACAATTGGATAGGAACTCTTACAGAGAGCTGCTGCCCACAATACATTCTCTGCCATAACCGAATCGCGATAGGCAAATTTATTATAGATTGACGGCAATTGACAATACAATTCGAGGGAACGCTCCATTATTGCGATTTGCAGTGCAGAAAACGACTGGTCAAAGGTCGCTCGATTATCTCTTAAGAAGTGAAGTGCTTGTTTTCCTTGTTGACTTAATAAAGCTCGTAGAAAAGGAAAGATTGAGGTTCGCGTACGCCAGTCTGGAAGAGAAATGATGAAGTCTGCTATATCAAGAAGTCCGTTTTCATTGGGCGTGTTCCAGGCGCTAATATCTGCACCGACAACCTCTATCCTCGATTCAAGAGAACGGCTCTTGTTGATTTGTTTTATGCTGTCTATAAGAACTTGGTATGTAGGGATTACAAGTTGGGACAACTTGTAATTATCCGAATGAATGTAGTAATTGAGGTCTAAACACTTTTCAATGGGATACTCCAGCAAAATCAATCTAGATTTTCCTTGGTGAATCAAGTTTAAGATATTGTTATAAACTGCCGACTTCAGTGCAGAATTTCCGTGTACACACTCTCCAAAAGCTACAATCGCAGGAGGAGGTGGCAACTGTTGAGAAGGAATCAAACCATTAGGAGCATCATATAGTTGAGGCATAGTGACAGCAGGTAAAGTTGGTACCTCAGTGTTAGCAATCGAAACCCCATCAATCAATACGTCCATTGGTCGCAGCAATACTCGTGCAGCCTTATCTTTCAAACCTTCACCATATAGACACAAGTCGAGCATTGGAGCATCGCTGACATCAATTTCGCAAGTTATTTTATTCATCGTTGTGTCAATGTTCCAGTGCGTCTCAGCGGTTCTCTGTATCGTTTCATCGGACGCAACACAAGAAAGTTTGATGTGTAATTTTGAGACATTGATACCTGATGCATAGACCACCATTTGCGCTTTTCGGGAATCCTGCTTAGGGAGCAGAATGCGCTGACGAATACGAAATCGAAGTGTGCTATAGAGATTATTGGGCTGATTAAGTATTGCAAGCAATTTCTCTCCATTCTTTGTCGCTTGAAAGGCCTTATTTTGGAATTCAAGCTGAGGATCTGTTTGCCATTCTTTCCCTATATTGTTTTCAGAAAAGAAAGAGAAACTATAATGGTCTTTGTATGAATCAGCTTGTATATCGATAGGGTTAACCCCCAACAATGTACAGACAATCGCTAATATTCTGAAGAGTTTATGGTGTACAATCATATTTGTATAATCCTAATTTGGGATAAGCAAGGCTTGTTTTTTGCCTTAAAATAGTTTCAACAAAAGCTCAAAAAGAGGATTATTTTTCGTGTATTTATTGTTGATAACCAAACAGATAACGATAAGACTATCCTCTATGAAACTTATCAGCAAAGTTACGGGAAGTTATATGCCGATAAAGGTTATATTTCACAATCACTTTTTGCCTCCCTCTTCGATAGGGGAGTTCACATCGTCACGGAAATACGCACTAATATGAAGAACCGCTTAATGGATGTGCACGACAAAATCATGCTCCGTAAAAGAAGCATTATCGAGACCATTAACGATATGCTCAAGAACGTGGCACAGATTGTTCATACCCGCCACAGAAGTATCTCAAACTTTATTGTTAATCTTTTGGCAGGGATGGCGGCTTATGCTTTCTACGATACAAGACCCTCTATCAATATGGAGTTTGAGATGGAGGGAGAAGCAGAAGTGAAGCAGCTCACACTTTTCTAAACCTACTTGCGTGAAACAATGAATCTTCTACCTACAACAAGGTCGAAAGAATCGTTGTGGACTATAAGCTGAGTAAAAAAGAGGTGACCTTAAACCGAATTGGGGGTTCTGAGGTAGATTTTTCTATCTCTGAGCTTTTTCAACTATCATGGTTGATGGACGAATATCGGCCGGAAAAGCACTACCGCCCCAGCCAGCGCTCCGGGTTGAGCTTGGTCGTCTCGTGGCGCAACTGGAAGTGGAGGGTACAGTGGCCGGAAGCATCGCGAGCCACGGTGCCGAGGATTTGGCGCGTGCTCACCTGCTGACCGCGGCGCACAGAGACACCGGAGAGGTTGCAATAGACAGAGATGTAGGAACCGTGGCGCACGATGATGTTGCTCATACCGCCCATGGGGAAGATGGCCGTGACCTCGCCATCGAAGATGCAGCGCGCTTGCGCACCGGCGGGGGCGGTGAGGTTGATGCCCTTGTTGTCGAGACGCACCCCATTGAGGCCATCGACATTGTAGGCGCCGAAGTGGCAGGAGATGGTATAGCTGCCGGTGATGGGCACCGGCAGGCGGCCTTGGTTGGCGGCAAAGTTGGCCGACAGGCGGCGGTCGGTATTGTCGGGGGCGTTGAAGCGCGGAGCGGCAGGAGGTGTGGGACGGGCTGCTTCACGCTTCGGTTCGGGCGTGGCGGTGCTGTGCTCGCGCGCGGACTTCTTGCTGCCGCGGGCCGACTCCTGACGAGTGCGTTCCTGCTCCGCCTTGCGAGCCGCTTGTTCGGCCGCGCGGGCACGCTCCGCCTCTTGGCGACGCTGCTCCTCCTTGCGGCGGCGCTCCTCTTCGGCCTTGCGACGACGTTCGGCGGCCAAAATCTCCGCCTGAATGAGTTGGTCGATTTTGGCATTGAGTGCGTTGTACTGCTGCTGTTGGTGGGCAATGGTGGTTTGGAGTTCCCGCTGCCGTTGGTTGAGCTGGTTGACCACGCCTTGCTGTTCCTTTTGGCGGGTCTGAAGTTGGGTCTGCTGCACCTTGCCCTGTTCCAACAGCACGTGTTTGGAGGAGCGTGCCGAGGCCAGTTCGTTGCGCTTGTTGCGCACGGCCTGTTCCTTTTCTTGGAGGAGCGTCCCGAGCGCACGCTGGTAACGCGTGTAGGCACGGATGTAGCGCAGGCGCTTGTACATTTGTCGGAAAGTGGGTGCGGCAAAGACAAACATGAGTTTGTTGTGCACAAGGCGGTTCTTGTGCATGTAGAGGATGCCGCGGGCATAGTTGCGCTGACAGACGCGGAGTTCCTCTTCGAGAGCGGTCAGTTCCTGCTCCTTCCGGCCGATGCTGTGGGTGAGGGTGTCGACCTCCTGCTGTATACCGGCCACGACGCGCTGCTGGTCGGAGATTTGTCCGTTGAGCAGTTGTAGGTTGGCCAGTTGAGATTGGACATTCTTGCGCGTTGTGGAAAGTTCAGACTTTGAAGCCTCGATTTGCTTCTTGAGATGCGCCTGCTCCGTCTGCAGTTTGCGGATGCCGGCCGTCGATGGAGCGCTTCCCGCAGCCGGTTTGCCCTTGTTCTGTTTCCCTTTACGAGAAGAGGAAGCCGACGTTTTGCGCGGTTTATCCACCTCTGTTTTACGCGTACTTTGTGCCGTTCGCGTTTTCTTTTGGGGCTGACGCGACTGCCCTACGAGCGTACTCGAGGAACAAAAAAGCAGGAGAAGAAGGGAGAGCAATAGGCGCATGAGAAAGGAGTTTATTGGAGAGCTTTGCGGAGCAGTTTGCCCAACGTTGCAGTATCGATGGGAGTATAGCCTTCGGGAATAGTGGTGTGGGCGTTCCAGTTGTAATTGATTTTCACTTTAGAAAGAGTGAGATCAAGATCGACTTCTTTGTCGAAGATGTTGAGGTCGACATGAGTGTTCTGCGGAATCTTGTGCCCTTCGATGGTTTTGATTTTACTGCGTTTAATGCGCATTTCGAGAGGGAAAATCAGTCCGACGGTGGTACTCACTTCTTCTCTACTGCGGTTGCGGTCGTTCCAAAAGAAAGTTTGGAAATCAGTGAAGGTCAGTGGTCGGGCGTCGGGGAGAAGTCCTACAAAGGCAGCATAGGTATTGGCAGCGTAGCGCTTATGAAGGCGATCAATCACAAAGAGGCTGTCGGGGGTAAAGATAATCCTTGCACCTTCGATGCCGAATTTGGTCAGGGAAAGTTGGATGACGTGGTCGCGGCGCATGCGGAGGATGCCCCCCACGCTTTGGCCGGCCTCGTCGATACCCACTTTGGCCGAAAGTTTAGCCGTGATGCTGAGTGGTTCGTCGGGACGATAGGCATCGCCGGTACCACGCATTATGCCGCAACTAACGAGCAGAAGCGGGAGGAGAAGGAGGAAAAGAAGTTTTTTCATAATTCGTTTCTAAAAAGGATACTAAATGCGTTTGTTCTTAATTTTTCGCCGCAAAGTGCGGAGGAGTTTGGCATCGGTGGCGAGATCCTGCGCCGTGCGCCAGAGTTCGATGGCTTCGCGGCGCTTTCGGAGGCGGAAGTAGATGTCGCCGGCATGGTCGTAGAGGTTGGCGTCTTCCGGCGCGGGAGCACCGGCTTCCTCAATTTTGTCGAGCACCTTGTCGATGTAACGCTTCGCTTCGGGATAGCGGCGTTGCCGATAGAGCACCCAGGCATGAGTGTCGAGATAGGTGGGATTGTCCGGCTCAATGCCAATGGCTTTGGCACTCATCGCAGCCGCCTTGGTGAGTTGGGTGCGAGAGAGCGAAAGATAGTAGGCAAAATTGTTGAGGCAATTCACATTCTCCGGATTGTAGACCAGGGCGCTGTCGAGCGCGGTGAAAGCCTCGTGGTGGCGTCCCTGCTGGTAGAGCACATCGCCCAGCGCGGCATAGAGTTCGGAGGCGATTTCGGCATCATTTGCCGGCGTGAGTTGTTGTGTTCCTTGGCGAAACCAGGCGATGGCTTCAAGGGGCTGTTCCTGGGAAATCAGGGCAATGCCACCGTAGTAGTAGAACACCACTTGATGCGGATGCAGGGCGATGCCGTCTCGGCAGAGCTGCGCCGCCTCGGCGATGTTGCGGTGGAGGAGGGCAAAGCGGAGCACCTGCAAGCGCGCTTGCTCCTGCTCAGGGTCGGCCTCAAGCACGGCGCGGAACGCCGCTTCGAGCGAGTCGTTGGGCACTCCTGCACTTTGAGCGTAAGCAATGGTCAGTTCGCCCAAGTCCGGACTGTCCTGCGGGGTGGAGAGGGCTTCGCGGAAATGCTGAAACAAGCGTTTCTTGTCGAAACGTCCTTGCAGCGCCTCGTTGGCGAAGGTTTGGAGCGTTTTGATCTTGTCGGCCGTGGAGATGGTGGTGTCGCACATCAATCGCGAGAAGTGCTGATGGAGCGTATCGACACCCATTTTGTAGTCATACTGCAAGAGGGCGAGGCGGGCTTGTGCGTTGCCGGGGTTGGTGGTCAGCACATCACCGTAGACCGCGAGAGCCGGTTCGTCATAGCCGTTTTTGAGATAGAGATCGCCGAGCATGACGCGAAACGAAAGATCGTCGGGATGCTCCTCGCAGAGTTGGATGATGGACTGATAGGCGCGCGTCTTGTCGCCCATGGCATCGTAGAGGTTGAAGCGTTGCAGCCCCATTTCGATGCTGTTGCCCTCAAGGATTGTGAGGCGGTCGAGGGCAGCCAGAGCTGCCGGAAAATTGTTGGCCGCGGCATGGAGATTGACCAAAAGATTGAGGTCGGCAGGTTGCGGGTTTTGAGCCGTGATTTCCTCGTAGATGTGGGCAGCGCGGGCATACTTCTTCTGCGCAATCCAGCGCAACGCCAGCGACTTGCGGATGAAAGGATTTTCAGGCTCGAGCTGATAGGCTTTGAGAAGCATGGCATCGCCTTTGGCCACAAGGTCGCTATCCTGCGGCAGATCGAGCTGCAAGAGCAACTGGCTTTGCTCATAGAGCGCCTCAGAAGCGTTGGGATTGATGGTCAGGGCGTGGTTGAGCAGTTCAAACGCGGCATCTTCATTTCCTTTCAGTTTTTGACGGAGGGCTTCCAAATAGAATTTGTCGAAAGTGCGCCGCTGTTCGACCGTGAGCAGCGCACGAGCGCGGAAAGTGCCGGCCTCCACCACCGGCGGTCGGAAGTTGCGCGCATAGTCGCGGCAGCCGACGAACGTGAGGGAGGCCCACAGCACGCTCAACAGCGCAAGGAGCGAAACAATAGGATTGTGCTTCATCTTTATGGTCTATTTCACTCCGGAATGTCCAAACCCGCCTTCGCCTCTCTGTGTCGGGGCGAGTTCCTCCACAAGCGACCACTGCACCTGCTCGTGGCGCGCCACAACAAGCTGGGCGATGCGCTCGCCATCGTTGACCACGAAAGGCTCATGGCTCAGATTGACCAAGATCACACTGATTTCGCCACGATAGTCGGCATCAATCGTCCCCGGGCTGTTGAGCAACGTCAAGCCGTGGCGGGCTGCCAATCCCGAACGCGGCCGCACCTGGGCCTCGCAGCCTTCGGGCAACGCGATGCGCAGTCCTGTGGGAATGAGGGCACGTTCGAGGGGAGCGAGCGTGACCGGTTGCTCCAAGTTGGCGCGCAAATCTAAGCCGGCACTCAGCGGGGTGGCGTATTCCGGAAGCGGATGGTGAGAGTGATTGACAATGGAAATCTTCATAAGCAGGCAGTGTCGGATAATCGGATAAACAGGAGAAATGGAATAAAAGGCTCGTCTGAACCCTTATGGAAAGGCAAAATTACAGAAAAATGTGCAGATTGTCAGCGATTTCGCCCTTGTTTTTCCTTAAAACGATTATTTTTGCAGTATGAACTGGTCACAACTTATTTCCTCTGTCCGCCTCGGCAAAGAGCGAAACGCAAAACTCGCCACCGAGCAGCGCACCGAATTTCAACGCGACTTCGATCGCCTCATCTTCTCCTCCCCTTTCCGACGTATGCAAAACAAGACGCAGGTGTTCCCGCTTCCAGGCAGCATCTTCGTCCACAACCGCCTCACCCACTCGCTGGAAGTGTCGAGTGTGGGGCGTTCGCTGGGTGCCGATGTCGGACGGGAGCTGATGACGCGCCATCCCGACCTTCCCCCTACGTTTGCCGAAAGCATTAGCGCCATTGTCAGCGCCGCCTGTTTGGCACACGATATGGGCAACCCCCCTTTCGGCCATTCGGGCGAAGCCGCCATCCGCTCTTTTTTTAAGGAAGGAAAAGGCCTCCGCTTAGAAGAAGACCTCCCCCAAGCCGTTTGGGAAGACATCACCCGATTTGACGGCAACGCCAACACCTTCCGCCTGCTCACCCACCAGTTCAACGGTCGCCGGAGGGGTGGATTTGTGATGACCTATTCCACTTTGGCCGCGGTGGTCAAATACCCCTACTCCTCCCATTCGGCTACAACCAAACCCAAATTCGGCTTTTTCGACAGCGAGCGGGATAAATTCGCCCAAATCTTTGATGAACTCGGAGTGAAACGCCTTTCGCAGGAAGGCGAGCCACTGCGCTACGCCCGGCATCCCTTAGTTTATCTCGTGGAAGCCGCCGACGACATCTGCTACGAAATCATGGACATCGAGGATGCCCACAAACTGCGCATCCTCACCGACGAACAAACCATACAACTCTTCCTCAACTTTTTCGCTCCCGAGGAACAGAAAGCATTACAAGAAGCCTATCCCGAAAATACGGACATCGGCGACCAAATCGTCTACTTCCGTTCCTGCGTCATCAATGCGCTGGAGCGGGCTTGCGTTCAAGTGTTCGTGGAGCATGAGCAGGACATTCTCAACGGCACCTTCGAAGGCACACTCATCCGCCGCCTGCCCGAACGTCTCAACCAAGCCTACCGCGCCTGCGAAGCCGTGGCCAAAAGCCGCATTTACTCGTCGAAGGAAGTGGCCGACATCGAACTCTCGGGTTACCACATCATCTACACCCTCCTCGACTTGATGACCGAGGCCGTTCAGTCGCCCGAGAAGCAGTACTCGCGGCTTCTCCTCCGCCAAGTGTCTTCGCAATACGAACTCAACTCCTCCGAACTCTCCACCCGCATCATGGCCGTGCTCGACTACCTTTCGGGCATGACCGACGTCTATGCGCTTGATCTCTATCGCAAAATCAACGGACAGCAACTCCCCATGGTGTAAAGCCGCTCCATCGTTGCATAACATCGCCACGCCTCAAAACGGCATCTATTTTTTCAGCCTTTCGGACGGCCTATTTTTCTTTTTCTTCGTAACTTTGCGCGCAGATTTCAAAACCCACTTTCAATACCCTTTTTCTTATGAGCAGACTGAGATTTAAAGTCGTGGAAGAGGCTTTCAAAAAGCGCCCCATCCCAGCCGCAACGCCCAACGAACGCCCCTCCCGCTACTATGCCAAGTACGTGTTCAACCACGAGAAGATGCGCAAGTATCTCCCTCTCGAAGCCTATCAGCGCTATTGCGCAACCCTCGATAGTGGCACTCCGCTTGATCTCCCGACTGCCGACCTCATCGCCCAAGGTATGAAGCAGTGGGCCATTGAGATGGGTGCCACTCATTGTACACACTGGTTTCAGCCGCTCACCGAAGGTACTGCCGAGAAGCACGATGCTTTCGTGGAGCACGACGGCAAAGGCGGTATGATCGAAGAACTTTCGGGCAAACTCCTCGTACAGCAAGAACCCGATGCGTCCTCCTTCCCCAACGGCGGCATCCGCTCCACTTTCGAGGCGCGCGGCTACTCTGCCTGGGATCCGGCAAGCCCCGTCTTTCTCATCGGCGACACCCTGATGATTCCCACCGTTTTCATCTCCTACACCGGTGAAGCGCTCGACTATAAAGCCCCGCTCAAAAAATCGCTCGCTGCCGTCAATAAAGCCGCTCTTGAGGTGTGCCAATACTTCTACGACGATGTGCGGAAGGTACAAACCAACCTCGGTTGGGAACAAGAATACTTCCTCGTCGACGAAGGACTCTATGCCGCACGCCCCGACCTACTCCTCACCGGCCGCACCCTGATGGGCCACGACAGTGCCAAAAATCAGCAGATGGACGACCACTATTTCGGCGCCATTCCCGAACGCGTGGCGGAGTTTATGAAGGACCTCGAAATCCAAGCCCTCGAACTGGGCATCCCTTGCAAAACCCGCCACAACGAGGTCGCACCCAACCAGTTCGAACTTGCTCCGATTTATGAGGAGTGCAACCTCGCTGTCGACCACAATATGCTCTTGGTTTCGCTCATGCGCAACGTGGCGCGCAAACACGGTTTCCGCTGCCTCCTCCACGAAAAGCCCTTTGCCGGCATCAACGGCAGCGGTAAGCACAACAACTGGTCGCTCACCACCGACACGGGCATCATTCTCCACGCCCCCGGTAAGACTCCTGAGGAAAACCTCCGCTTCCTCACCTTCGTGGTCGAAACCCTTATGGCGGTCTATCGCCACAACGGACTCTTCAAAGCCTCCATCGTGAGCGCCACCAACGAGCACCGCCTCGGCGGCAACGAAGCCCCGCCCGCCATCATTTCTTCCTTCTTGGGCAAACAACTGAGCGAATTTCTCGACAAAGTCGAACATTCCACCGCCGATGAGCGCTTCTATCTCGCCGGCAAACAAGGGATGCGCCTCGACATTCCCGAAATTCCGGAAATTATGGTCGACAACACCGACCGCAACCGCACCTCACCCTTCGCTTTCACCGGCAATCGCTTTGAGTTCCGTGCCATCGGCTCTTCTGCCAACTGTGCCAGCGCGATGATTGTGCTCAACACCGCCGTGGCCGAAGCCCTCACCGACTTCAAGCGCCGTGTCGATGCCCTCATCCGGAGCGGTCGCGACAAGATGAGTGCGTTGCTCGAAATCCTTCGCGACGACATCCGCACCAGCCGCCCCGTCCACTTCGACGGCAACGGCTACAGCGCAGAATGGCGCGCCGAAGCCGAGCGCCGCGGCCTCGACTGCGAAACCAGTTGCCCCATTATCTTCGACCGCTATCTCGACCCCGAAAGCATTCGGATGTTTGAGCAGATGAACGTCATGCGCAGCGATGAACTTCGTGCGCGCAACGAAATCAAGTGGGAAACTTATTTCAAAAAGGTGCAAATCGAAAGTCGTGTGCTGGGCGACCTCTGCATGAACCACATCATTCCCGTCGCCACACGCTACCAGACCGTCCTGCTCGACAACGTGAGCAAAATCCAAGCCGCCTTCCCTGCCGAACAAGCCGCACGCCTTTCGGCCTACAATATCACGCTCATTGAGAAAATCAACAAGCACACCGACTTCATCGTCAATGCGGTGGAAGATATGGTCGAAACTCGAAAAACCGTCAATAAAATGGAAGACATCCGCGAACTGGCCATTGCTTACCACGACCGCGTGGCTCCCTTCCTCACCTCCATTCGCAAACACATCGACAAACTCGAACTCATCGTGGAGGACGAAATGTGGACGCTCCCCAAATATCGCGAACTCCTCTTCATTCGATAATCTGCACTTTTCCCGACTGCAAAGAGGATTTCCGCATTGAAGAGGGCGTCAAAACCATTCTCCCCAACGCACAACCATCTTCTATACAGCACAACCGCTATCAAAGAGAACAAACTCAATGATAGCGGTTGTTTTTGTCTGTTGAGTAGGAAAGCAGTGGCATTCCTCAATCCCGCCTTCTGCATCCCCACGAAAAGGGGAAACGGAAGGAAGTCAAGTTTAGAATTTTATCATCATGCCCACCGTGGGTAAAAGCGTTCCCCCGATGCCGGGGATTTGGCGCAACACATAGCGGTTGGGATTGGAAGGGTCGGTCATGGGTCGGCCTTGTGTATCAAGGTTGGAGTAGAGAGGCTCGACCGGATTGTTCGCCTTGTAGGCGTTTTGCACATCAAAATAAAGGTTCAACACCCATTTGCGGAAATAAAATTCTTTATCGACACGTACATCAAGCTGATGAGCCGACGCCAAACGAAGGGAGTTGAAACGCGAATAGTCCAAATAAGCCTTATTGCGAATGTTCCAAGCCTCTTTTTGAGACGAAAGCGCATAGTCGATTGGACTGTAAGGTGCGCCACCCAGCCAGCGCCAACGCGCAGACACCGTCCAATAGCGAGGCAGTTTCCAACTTGCCAAAACATTGAGGATATGCCCCGTGTCCCACGAAGAGGGCTGATACTGCCCTGCCAGATTGGTAAACTCACTGCGGAAGAGGGTATAAGTGGCTGAGCAGGTGAGGCCTTGTGGCAGATTGAGGCGTACCACGGCTTCTGCACCATAAGCCCTACCCAAGCCAGAGGAAGCAACCGCCTCATCGCCCAGTGCCGTAAATTCGGCTCCCTTACTGGCCAAACTCACCCCTTCCGAAAGGGAGATGGGATAGTTTTCGTAGTTTTTGTAAAAGGCTTCGACCACCAGCGACAGCCCATCGGTGGGACGATGGCTTACCCCTACCACCCAGTGATTGGCCATAATATACTTCAGCGTATTTCGATTGGCATAACTTCCTGCGGCGTTTTTATAACCTAACGAGGTGTAGGAAGGCAGTTTGGCATAGCGCCCCACGTTGGCGCTCACATCCGTTTTATCATCCAGCGCATAAGTCAGCGATGCACGGGGCGAAATTTGAGACAAGGGGTTGCGCATAGCGGCGTTGTAAGTGTTTCCCAAAACACTCAAACCGAGCGAAAATTTCAGCCGACTGTCCCACCACTCCTTAGAAGCCTGCGCAAAAGCAGAATAGGCAAGGAGGTCGATGCTGCTGTCGTAATTGTCGGTGGTGGGCACACCCGCCACGATACGGCGACGCTCCGTGCGGTTGGAGTAGTGAGCGTGTTGAATACCCGCCCCCAGATTGAGTTTGAAAGGCAAGCCCCAAAAAATGCGCTCAAAACGCAGTTTGTTTTCCGACTCCTGCGATTGGTAATCAAAGAGCTTGGGTTGGGTGGGTTGGTTGCCGATGTATTTATTACTCCCATTGTCCAACATGTTTCGGCTCAACACCCAGCGATCGGTGTGCTTAGCCCCCAACACCTTATAGACCGCACCTATCGTGTAGTGCCATTGGTCGTAAGTGGGCAGAAAGTTCAGCAAAAAGCGGCGTCCTTCGTTGGCATCGGCATCCAAATCTGTGTTCAACCGCATCTTGTCCAGCGAAGCCAAAGCAATGATAGAAAGATTGCGTCGGTCGCTGATACGATAGTCGTATTTAAATTGGAAATCGTTGTAAGTAGGCAGGAAGGGGAGATCCAGCCACTTGAAGAGCATTTGCAAGTAGGATTGACGCACCGAAGCAATAAAGGTGGAACGCGAATTGAGAGGGCCGTTGAGTGTCAAAGAAGCATCGGAAGCCCCCAAGGAGATTTTCGTATGCACACGGTCACGGCTTCCCTCCTTCAGGCGAATATCCAGCACTGAACTCAGTGCATTGGGACGATTGGCGGGAAAAGCGCCCGAATAGAAATCGACGGCACTCACCAAGTCGGGATTGAGAATCCCCACAGCACCACCGGCCGAACCTTGTGTTGAGAAATGGTTGATGACGGGCAGTTCGATGCCGTCTAAATAGAAGACATTTTCTGCCGGACCACCTCCTCTCACCAAGAGGTCGTTGCGATTGGCGGCCGTAGAAGCGACACCGGGCAAAGTCTGCACGAGTTTTGAAACGTCGCGGTTCACGCCCGCACTCTTCTCAATCTGCTGCACTTCGAGCGTGCGCACCGAGAGAGGGCTTTCGGCGCGAGTTTCCTGCACGTTGGGTTTCACTACCGCCTCCGTGAGCAACACATCGCTTTCCTCCATCTCGACGTCGAAGAAGGTGGTTTCATGACCGAGCACTTGAAGTTCCAACGTGTGCTTTTTCTCAAAGCCCAACAAACTCAGTGTGAGGTGGTAGAAACCGGGGGCCACCTGCCGGAGTGCATAGTGACCGGCAGAGTCCGTCAGCACCGCCCCAGGACGGCCTTCCAGTTGTACGAGCACCCCCACCAGAGGTGCATGGTTGCGCACATTCATCACCCTTCCTTCGACCGCCCCCTGTTGTGCCGTCAAGGGAAGCCCCACCAGCAACAGGGCGAATAAAAACAGAGAACGTAAAAGTTGCATTTTGAAAATCTACTTATCTTTTTAGATGAGCGGAATACCTAATTCACGACAGCGGGAGCGCATTTCGTCCGGCCAGATAGAAGCCTGAATTTCGCCAATATGTGCCTTTTGCAGGTAGTACATGCAGAGGCGACTTTGGCCGATGCCCCCACCCACACTGAGGGGCAGCGTCCCATTGAGCAGACGCTGGTGGAAATAGAGTTGCTGTCGGTCGTCCTTGCCGCTCTCTCTGAGTTGGCGCAACAGCGCTTCACGGTCGACGCGGATGCCCATAGAGGAGAGTTCAAACGCCCGTCCCAGCACAGCGTTCCAAACCAGCAAATCGCCATTAAGACCCGGCCAAGGCAGTGAAGAGGGCGAAGAGTAGTCGTCGTAGTCGGGCGCACGCAGGTCGTGCGGCTTTCCATCCCCCAGCGGTCCACCGATACCGATGATGAAGACCGCCCCGAGTTCTTCGGCAATCGCATTCTCACGCTCTTTCGACGAGAGGGAGGGATAGCGCTGGCGCAGTTCCTCGGCATGGAGGAAGGTGAGGCGTTCCGGCAGTTGTGGGTGCAACTGTGGGAAACGTTCGCAGACAAGATATTCCGTGCGGAGCATGGCTTCGTAGATGCAGCGTACCACTTTTTTGAGGAAATCGATGGTGCGGTCGGCGGGAGCTATCACACGTTCCCAGTCCCACTGATCGACGTAGAGCGAGTGGAGATTACCCAACTCCTCATCGGCACGAATGGCGTTCATGTCGGTGTAAATGCCGTAGCCTTCCGCCACCGCATATTCGGCCAAAGTGAGGCGCTTCCATTTCGCGAGCGAATGCACCACCTCTGCTCGGGCATCTCCTAAGTCCTTGATGGGGAAGGTGACGGCACGCTCTGTGCCGCTCAGGTCGTCGTTGAGTCCCAAACCACGGCGCACGAAGAGGGGTGCAGTGACGCGGCGCAGACGCAGGCCGGTGGAAAGGTTGTCGGCAAAAAACTCTTTGATGACCTTAATGCCTTGTTCCGTTTCGGCAGCGTTGAGGAGGGGCTTGTAGTGAGGAGGTTCTATTAGGTAGCTCATGGGATTAGGGTATTAACGTTCAACTTACAAGCACTTGTCTTGCATTTTCATCCTTTTGCTTGCAAATCGTTCTTATTCTTGTGACAAAAGTAACACTTTTATCCCTTTCGACCAATTATTTCCAGCAATTTGTTTGCTTGTAAGCAAAGAGGCCGCATCCATCGAGTGGAGGATGCGGCCTCTTTGAGAGGAGTAAAGCGAGATTATTCTTCTACCGACCAATCGGCCTTGCTCATGCGCACGTAGCTTTGGTAGCGACGTTTAGCATTTTCTTCGCAGGCCTGGAAGAGTTCGCCGGCTTGTTCGGGGAACTGCTTTTTGAGGGCTTGGAAGCGCACTTCGCCGGTGAGGAAGTCTTGGAAGTCTTCCCACTTTGGAGCTTTCGAGTCGAGCAGGAAGGGATTCTTGCCTTCGGCTTCGAGGGCGGGATTGTAGCGCCAGAGGTGCCAGTATCCGCACTTCACAGCCAGCTCTTCTTCACGCTGCGACTTGCCCATGCCGGCCTTCAAGCCGTGAGCGATACAGGGCGAGTAGGCGATGATGAGCGAAGGACCGGGATAGGCTTCGGCCTCACGGATGGCTTTGAGCGTCTGGTTGTGGTCGGCGCCCATGGCAATTTGTGCCACGTAAACGTAACCATAAGAAGTAGCAATCATACCCATATCCTTCTTGCGGATGCGCTTACCGGATGCGGCAAACTTGGCCACGGCTCCGACGGGCGTCGCTTTGGACGACTGACCACCCGTGTTGGAGTACACTTCGGTGTCGAGAACGAGGATATTGACATCTTCGCCCGATGCGATGACGTGGTCGAGACCACCATAACCGATGTCATAAGCGGCACCGTCACCACCGATGATCCACTGGCTGCGTTTGGTGAGGAAGTGAGCCAGTTCGCTGAGTTGTGCGCAAACGGGGCATCCTTCGGCCTTACCGGCTTCGATGAGGGGCTTGAGTTTCTGAGCAGCCGCCTTAGAGGCAGTGGCATTCTCACGACCTTCCACCCATTCTTGTGCGGCCGCCTTGAAGTCTTCGCTCACATGCTCGGACGCCATGCTCTGTTCGAGGAGGCGCTGGATGCGGTCGCGCATTTTCTTGTTGGCGAGTGTCATACCCAAACCAAACTCGCAGAAGTCCTCAAAGAGGGAGTTCGCCCAAGCCGGACCGTGGCCTTCGGCATTGGTGGTGTAAGGCGTAGAGGGGATAGAACCGGAGTAGATCGACGAGCAACCCGTAGCGTTGGCCACCAGTTCGCGATCGCCGAAGAGTTGGCTGACGAGTTTGACGTAAGGCGTTTCGCCGCAACCTGCACAAGCACCGGAGAACTCAAAGAGAGGCGTTGCAAACTGCGTGTTCTTGGGGTTGCTCGTTGTGTCGAGAAGATTTTGCTTGCTCTTCACGTTCTTCACGAGATATTCCCAGTTGGCCACCTCGGACAACTCTTGTTCAAGCCCTACCATGCCGAGTGCCTTGCCGCCTGCGCGAGGATTGCCGGGGCAGACATCCACACAGTTGCTGCAACCGGTGCAGTCAAGTACACTCACCTGAATACGGAAATTCATACCCTTGAACTGGGCAGGAGCCTTCATTTCGAGCGTACTGGCATCGAAGCCTGTCTTCTCTTCCTCATCAAGCACGAAGGGACGGATACAAGCGTGCGGACAAACGTAGGCGCACTTGTTGCACTGGATGCAATTCTCCGGCGTCCAAGTGGGTACGAAGGCCGAAACACCGCGCTTTTCGTAAGCTGCCGTACCCTGAGGCCAAGTACCATCTTCGAGACCCTTGTAGGCACTCACGGGGAGGTCGTTGCCCACCTGCGCATTGATCACCTTCACCATGTCGGTGATGAAAGCAGGCGCATCGCTCTGCTTTTGGTCGTCGTCAGTGAGGTTGGCCCAAGCTGCATCGACCGCCACTTCCTGATATTCGCCACCGCGATCCACGGCAGCATAGTTCTTGTCGACGATGTCTTGTCCCTTCTTGCTGTACGACTTCACGATGAAGTGCTTCATCTCTTCCACGGCCTTCTCTACAGGGATAACGCCCGTGATGCGGAAGAAGGCACTTTGGAGGATGGTGTTGGTGCGGTTGCCGAGCCCGATTTCTTGAGCAATCTTGGTGGCGTTGATGGTGTAGAACTTGATGTTCTTCTGCGCCAAGATGCGCTTGATTTTGTTGGGCATGTTGCGCACGAGGTCGTCGCCCTCCCAGATGGTGTTGAGCAGGAACGTACCATTCTGCTGAATGCCGCGCAGCACGTCGTACATGCGCATGTAGCTCTGCACGTGGCACGCCACAAAGTTGGGCGTGGTCACCAAGTAGGTAGAGCGGATGGGGTGATCGCCGAAGCGGAGGTGCGAGCAGGTGAAACCGCCCGACTTCTTCGAGTCGTACGAGAAGTAAGCTTGGCAATACTTGTCGGTTGTTTCACCGATGATTTTGATGGAGTTCTTGTTGGCACCCACCGTACCGTCGGCACCGAGACCGTAGAACTTGGCTTGGAACATGCCGTCGCCACCGAGGGCCACTTCTTCCTTCTGAGGCAGAGAGGTGAAGGTCACGTCGTCGACGATACCCACGGTGAAGTGGTTCTTGGGTTCGGGGAGTTGGAGGTTTTCGTAAACCGCCATCATCTGTGCGGGGGTGGTGTCGTTTGAGCCGAGACCATAGCGACCGCCCACGATGAGAGGAGCGTCCTCCGTGCCGTAGAAGGCTTCCTTCACGTCAAGGTAGAGGGGTTCGCCGTTGGCACCGGGTTCTTTCGTGCGGTCAAGCACAGCGATGCGCTTTGCCGTCTTGGGCACAGCGGCCAAAAGGTGCTTCACCGAGAAGGGGCGGTAGAGGTGTACGCACACCAAACCTACCTTTTCGCCCTTTTCGCGGAGGTAGTCGATGGCTTCGCGTGTGGCTTCGGCAGCCGAACCCATGAGGATGATGACGCGGTCGGCTTCGGGATCTCCGTAGTAGTTGAAGAGGCCGTATTGACGACCGGTGAGCTTGGAGATTTCGGCCATGTATTCTTCCACCACTTCAGGCACCGACTGGTAGAAGGGGTTGGAGGCTTCGCGGTGGGCAAAGAAAGTTTCGGGGTTTTCGGCCATACCACGAGCCACAGGATGCTCGGGGCTGAGGGCGCGTGCGCGGAATTCGCTGAGCGCTTCCTGATCCACGAGGGGCTTGAGGTCTTCGATGTCGAGGCTTTCGATCTTCTGGATTTCGTGTGAAGTGCGGAAACCATCGAAGAAGCTCACAAAAGGCACGCGCGTCTTGATGGCAGCCAAGTGAGCCACACCGGCCAAATCCATCACTTCCTGCACCGAGCCTTCCGACAGCATGGCAAATCCCGTTTGGCGGGCTGACATCACGTCTTGGTGGTCGCCGAAGATGCTCAAAGCATGCGAGGCGATGGTACGTGCCGAAACGTGGAACACGCAGGGGAGGAATTCACCTGCGATCTTATACATATTGGGGATCATGAGGAGCAGACCCTGAGAAGCCGTAAAGGTCGAAGTGAGGGCACCGGCCTGGAGCGAACCATGCACGGCACCGGCAGCGCCACCTTCACTCTGCATTTCCTGCACGAGTACGGTTTCGCCAAACATATTTTTGCGACCTTGAGCCGCCCAGTCGTCCACGTATTCTGCCATGGTCGACGAAGGAGTGATGGGGTAGATAGCCGCCACTTCGCTAAACATGTAAGCGATGTGTGCAGCCGCCTGGTTACCATCACAAGTAATGAATTTTTTAGCCATAATACTTTCTTGGATTATGATTGTTATGTTTGATTGTTCTGTTCTCCATAGTGTTGGGAAAAACATCCTCGACACTGTGAAGCAAGGTCGTGGATTGGCGAGAGCAGACACCACAACAAGCAGAGCCCACAGTCGGAAATCTCGCGAAAGAAAAAATGAAGCCCACAGCTCACACGGCGCGGTGCTGCGCGATGGGCCATTAGCACCTGCAAAGATAACCTTTTCTTTTTTATATGCAAAACAGACTTAACAAAAAGTTTTTCCTCCTCCTACTTTTTCGCTGTTTTTTATCAAATTCTCGCTTCCGACCTATCGCCACTCCTCAAATAGTGAACAGCAGTTCGCAAAATGTATCTTTAAACCATTGCAAACCGCCCTTTGCTCATTCACCCACTTTCGCCTCCGTTCACTGCCCGCTTGTCTTCGCTCTTTCCGATGCCTACTCTCTTTCCAGCGGCCTCTCCCGCCTCGCGCGCGTATACTCTACAATAGTGTGCGACATTTGCCTTCAATCCTTCACCTCCTCTGTAACGCACAGTATTTCAGAGGGTTTCGGGTGAAGGCAAAATGTTTTTACTCCTTCACCTAAAGGCATCTTCGCCACGTTTTTCGGCATCGCGGTGAAGGCAGTGAAGGCAAAAAACACGACTTAACTATGTACGCGCGCGTGCGCGAGAAAAATAACGAGTGCGCAAAAAAACGAAGTGAAAGAAATGGCGACCACCGGCAGAAGAAATTCGGCAGGGGACTATTCCATCATCAAAAAAACTGCTCCACTATCAAAAATCGAAAAATTCCCTCCTCCTTCGTTTTTTTCTCCTATGCAGTTCTTCCTATCTCAGAGATAGTTTTTTCTACCTCTGAGGTAGATTTTTCTGTCTCTGAGCTTTTTTCGGCTGTCGTTGTTGGTGGGCATATATCAGCAACACTGTCGGTTTCCGATATTCACCCCCTCCAGAGACGCTCCCTTCGGCGTCGAGCCGTCCGTAGGTTCGTCGTCGCCCTCGTCTACGGCTAATCAGATGCTCTCCTCGGGATGGGTATGTGTGGTGGAACATAATGACAGCCACTATACCGAATTTCATAGGGGGTAATCCCTGTTTTAATGGAAGAGGGTCTCGGACTCTGTTTAGCAAATCAGAAAAATAAAATAACTCCGCTATCTATTTGGTAGGTAGCGGGTTTTTGTTTATCTTTGCATCGTGGGAGATACATAACCATTGAAAGCAGGAGATATCCTGCAGAACCCGAGGCCATAGTTTTAATTACTGTGGCCTCCTGTATATTCTGGTCTTAATCTTTGTTTTAATGGAAGATGGTCTCGGACAGTATTTTTCCGTATTTCACTAATATTCTGATAGTTAACACGTAAAAGATTTTTTTGAATTTTGCTCAAGAAAATGCGCATTTTGCTATTCGAGACTGAAACCAATGTATCGGTAATACACGCTACAAAGATGGCGAAAGAGGAGAACTAAAACAAGTTTTGAGCAGAAAATGCTTGAAACCAAGCATAAAGTACAGCACGAGAACCGCAGAAAAAGGAGAAGCTCTCAAAAACTCCATTTTCTGCACCGCCGGTTCGTCCGTTTCGACAGAAAGCATTATCTTTGTAGTCAAGACAGAGCGCCTTCGGGGCGATGGCGTCGGACGTGGAGGAGCCGTCCACGAAATAAAGTTTATCAGTCCAACCCTGCAAAAGCAGTAGGGCGGTGCTCCTTTAATGAATTCAACCCTCTTTACATGAAAACCCTTCTTTCTCTACCCCCCAATGTGGTGGAACAATTTCACGCCGTCAGCGGCAAACCCAGTCAAGATTACTTCTGCACGTCCGACCCTGTGGGGCATAAATTGGGTAGCGGCGGAGGAACGACATGGTTGCTCGAAGCCGCACAACAGGCAGACGGTGATACCGATTTTTCCACGTGGCTTACTCGTGAAAAACGCATCCTCCTCCATGCCGGTGGACAGAGCCGCCGCCTGCCGGCCTATGCTGCTTGCGGAAAAGTGCTGTTGCCGGTGCCCGTGTTCCGCTGGGCACGGGGGCAGAAAATCGACCAAACCCTGCTTGACCTGCAAATGCCCCTCTATGAGCGCATTATGGCCGAAGCCCCAGCATCGCTCCGCACACTCGTGGCGAGCGGCGATGTCTACATCCGATCGACCGAACGCTTACAGCCTATTCCCGAAGCCGATGTGGTGTGTTATGGCCTGTGGGTTGACCCTGCTTTGGCCAAAAACCACGGCGTGTTTCTCATCGACCGCCGGCACCCCGACCGTTTGGACTTTATGTTGCAGAAACCCAGCGTTGAAGATTTGTCGCGCCTGACGGCATCGCACCTTTCGCTGATGGATATCGGTATCTGGTTGCTCAGCGATCGCGCGGTGGAACTGCTGCGCAAGCGTTCCTTTGGTGAAGATGGCGAACGGGTGGCTTACGACCTCTACTCCGAATTTGGTTGCGCACTGGGCGAACACCCCACGCGGGACGATGCGGAATTGAGCACCTTGTCGGTGGCGGTGTTGCCGTTGCCGGGAGGGGAGTTTTACCATTTCGGCACGACGCCCGAAATGATCAGTTCGACGGCGGCTTTGCAGAATGTGGTGAAAGACCAGCGTCTTATCATTCAGCAAAATGTGAAGAAACACCCCGCGCTCTTCACCCAAAACGCACGGGTGGATGTGGAACTGACGCACGACAACCGCAACCTTTGGATAGAAAATGCGCATATTGCTGCGGGGTGGACGCTGACGGAAAATAATGTGGTGACGGGTGTGCCGGTCAATGACGCACAGGTGCAGCTCGCTCCGGGTCAGTGTGTAGATGTCGAAGCCTATGGCGAACGGCAGTTTGTGCTACGCCCCTATGGCTTTCACGATGCTTTCCGCGGCGATGTTCGGGCGGAAGCCACCACTTTCTTGGGGCGTTCGCTGCCGGAATGGTTGTCGGCCCACCAACTCACAGTGGAGGACGTGTTGCCCACCGCCCACAACGGAACGACCGATGTGCAAAGCGCCTTGCTCTTCCCCATCTGCGACACCCTCGACGAACTTTTCACACTGCTCAACTGGATGCTGGCCGATGCGCCCACGGACGACCACAGCGCATTGTGGCGCAGCAAGGTGCGACTGAGTGCCGATGGCATTGCGAACGAAGCCAATTTGCTCCGACAGGCCGAGCAGCGCAGTGCTTTTCTGGCAGAAAATCTGCCGCACATTGCCGACAACTACCGCAAGAGCGTGTTCTACCAAATCGATTTGAAAGATGCAGCGCAGAAGTATGTAGACCATCATTTGGAACTGCCGCAAACCTTAGGCGGCTCAACGAGTGCGCTCCACGAAATCCGCGATGCGATGTTCCGCTCGCAGGTGAAGCGCCTGCGGGGAGAGGACGGCAGTGGCGAAGAGGCGCGCGCTTTCTCCCTGCTCCAAGAGGGCTTGACGGCCACCGCGCGAGCCTATCCGCAGTCGCCGCGCCTTGATGTGTGCAGCGACCAAATCGTGTGGGGACGTTCGGCAGTGCGCATCGATGTGGCGGGCGGATGGACGGACACTCCGCCTTACTGTCTGAATGCCGGCGGAAACGTGGTGAATTTTTCGATAGAACTGAACGGGCAGCAGCCGTTGCAGGTGTATGTGAAACCTACGCAGGAACTCAAAATCGTTTGCCGCAGCATTGACCTTGGTGCAATGGAAATCATCGAAACCTACGAGCAGTTGGCACAATTCAACCGTGTGGGGTCGCCCTTCTCCATTCCAAAGGCAGCATTGGCACTCTGCGGTTTTCTTCCGATGTTTTCAGCCGAACCTCATGCCACCCTCCGCGACCAACTGGCGGCTTTCGGCGGCGGTATCGAACTGACGCTTTTGGCGGCCATTCCTGCCGGTTCGGGACTAGGAACGAGCAGTATTTTAGCGGCTACAGTGCTCGGTGCGCTTTCCGACTTCTGCGGTTTGGGATGGGACAAAACCACCGTGGGCAACCGCACCCTCATTCTCGAACAACTGCTCACCACCGGCGGCGGTTGGCAAGACCAGTTTGGCGGCATTCTCCATGGAGTGAAACTCCTACAAACGTCCTCCGGTTTTGACCAAACACCCGTGGCACGCTGGTTGCCCGACACCATTTTCTGCGCACCCGAACACCGTCCCTGCCACCTGCTCTACTACACCGGACTGACGCGTACGGCGAAGAACATTTTGGCCGAAATCGTTCGGGGGATGTTCCTCAACAGCGCACGCCATTTGGCACTGCTCGACGAGATGAAGCACCATGCCGTGGAGATGTTCGATGTGCTGCAACGGGGCGACCTCACCCAATACGGCCACCTCGTCCGCAAAACTTGGCAGCAGAACAAAGCCCTCGACAGCGGTACGGAACCGGCAGCGGTGGCGCAACTCTGTGCCCGCATCGACGACCTCTGCTCCGGCTACAAACTGCCCGGTGCCGGCGGAGGTGGCTACCTTTATATGGTGGCGAAAGATGCCGAAGCTGCAGCGCGCATCAAGGCGTTGCTCAACGAACAGCCACTCACGCCCTCATCGCGCTTTGTCGATATGACCCTCTCCCACCAAGGGCTGCAAGTGAGCCGAAGTTAGCCGTTGCGCTATCCCTCGTGCCGCTGCCACGGCGGTGCTCCACGCGGCGGTAAAATTGAAACCGCCCGTCACTCCGTCAATATCGAGAACTTCTCCCGCGAAGAACAATCCCTCGGCCGACTTGCTCTCCAACGTGCGCGCATCGACACTGCTCAGCGAAACTCCGCCGCAGGTGACGAACTCCTCCTTGTAGGTGCCGCGCCCCACGATGGAGTAGCTGTCGGCCGTGAGCACATTGGCCAAACGATTGATGCCCTTGCGCCCCACTTCGCCCCACGGCCGGTCGGGCGAAAGACCGGCACGCTGCAGCAGATAGTGCCACAAGCGCGCTTGAAGGTCGGCATAACGCACGTTGCCCAACTGCCGCTGAAGATGGGCTTGTTGGAGCCTTTGCAACTGCGCCGCCACTTCTTCGGTGTTCGTCGTGCCGCTCCACGAGATGAGGAGCGGAGCTTGATAGTTGCAGTCGAAGAGATGGCGTGCCGCTTGCGAAGAGAGTTTGAGGATGGCAGGGCCGCTCAGTCCCCAGTGGGTGATGAGCAAAGGGCCTTCGCCGCGAAAGCGCGTTCCGGCAATGGCAGTCTGTGCGCCTTCCACGACAATACCCATAAGGGCTGTGAGGTCGGGCTGATGGAGGCGGAAGGTGAAAAGCGAAGGGCAGGGTGTCGCCAGTTCGTGTCCCAATGCGCGCAAATTATCGTGTCCCTCTCCATGTGGTGCTCCGCCCGTGGTGAGGGATACGGCGTTAAACACTTCCTGCCGTGCCTCACCCCTTTCCGTGAAATGCACTCGCCACGCATCGCCCACGCGCTCCAACTCGGTCATCGGCACCTGCGTGCGCACCTCCACCCCAAGGCGCTGTGCCTGTCGGGTGAGGCAGAGAATGATGCTGTCGGAACTTTGCGAACGGGGAAATACGCACTCGTCCTCCTGGGTGACGAGCGGGACGCCATGCGCTTCAAACCACGCATAAGCATCGGCCGGAGAAAAGGCGCGAAACAAGCGTTTGAGCAATTTCGCTCCGCGGGGGTAGACCTGCACCAAATCGGTGACGCTGGCAAAGGAGTTGGTTACATTGCAGCGTCCGCCACCGCTCACCTTGACTTTGGCAAGCACCCGTTGTGCGCGTTCAAAAATCACCACGTGGGCGGTGGGAAGCAGTTCTTTGAGATGGATGGCGAGAAAGAAGCCAGCAGCTCCTCCGCCAATAATGGCCACTTTGGTCATGGGGATATGAGATTTAGGGAAGTCGAAGAAAAAGACGGCGTGCGAAGGGATACTTTGCACGCCGTTTCATAAAAGAGGTTATACCAAGTATTTCGCAAAAGAGTGAAGATGTTGCTCTTCGCCGACCAACCAAAGGGTGGCGTGGCGCTCAATGACTTGCCGAGCTGTAGCGATGGCAATGTTGCCGTCTTCGTCCTCAAAGCCCACCAACATGCAATGAAAGCGGTCGCGGATGCCGCTCTCGGCTACGCTCAGCCCTACCAAGTTGCAGGCCGAAGGGATACGGAAACGACGTAGACGGAGGGTGTGATCGGCACCATCGGCCGAGGGAAGCACATTGACTTCGCGCTGCATCCGTTGGGTAAATGCTTCGAGGCTTTGGTCGTCGGCAATCACCTCAAGCACATCGCCGGGGTAGATGCGGTTATAGCCTGCGGGGGTGTTGATGCGTTGTTCTTGTCGCAAGATGGCCGCTACCAAGATACCGTCGCGCTGGGTGAAATCGAGTTCCATCAGCGAACGGCCGCCCCAACGAGAGCAGGTGGGGACGACGAGGCGGGCAAAGTGCACATCGCGCGCGGCTAAGCGGCCGACATAGGCTGTATCGCTGTTGCGGCGACGTTCGGCCACCTCACGCTGACGAAGGTTGTGAATGAACTTACGCTCCATACGGATGCTGTAGTATTTGACCCGACGCAGACGTATGAAGAGCAATACTACGACCATGGCCGCTAAAATATGGTAGTACCAGCGAAAGGGAGAGAGAAATTCGAGCACATAGACCACTACGGCTGTGGCTATGGCGAAACGTACCCCGCCCAACAACCACAACAGCAGCCGCCCTTGACGTTTCCGTGCAATGAATTTGGCCATAGCAGTGTGATTCTTACGCATCACGATGGGGCGCAGAAAGAGTCCGAGCAGCATCAGCGTGAGCACACCGGTGAGGATATTACCCGGCCAGTGGGTCAGCAGTTGGCGGGAAATGGGGAGGATGGAGGAGAAGGCAATGGCAATGGTGGCAATGCTCAATACGAGAAAAACCCCCGTTTGCACAATCACCGCACGAAGATAGCGCATCCAAGCCGTGAGAGGAGTGAGGCTTTGCTCCAAATCGCGGTTTTCCTCAGAGCGCAGATTGTCTTCACGCTCCCGCACCAGTCGACGGACAGACCGAGGCAGTCCGCGTTCAAGGAGCGCATAAGTGGGTTCGGCCGCTTTTATCATGTAGGGCGTAAGGAAAGTGGTGATAATGCTCACTGCCACCACAACAGGGTAGAGGAAACTGCTCGTTACTCCCAATGATACGCCCAGCGCGGCGATGATAAACGCAAATTCACCGATCTGTGCCAACGAGAAACCGCAGCGCATCGCCACGCGCAAGGGGTGGCCGGCCACGAGAAAAGCACCACTGCCCAGAACGGATTGCCCCAAAAGGATGGCTATGGTGATTGCGGCAATGGCAGGGCCGTATTCAATCAACACCTTGGGGTCGACCAGCATACCCACCGATACGAAGAAGATGGCGCCAAACAGGTCTTTTACCGGAGCTACCACACGCTCTATACTCTCGGCTTCGACCGTTTCGGCCAAAATACTTCCCATCATAAAGGCACCGAACGCTGCGGAATAGCCGGCTTTATCGGCCAATACCACCAGCAGAAAACACAGACCGATAGCCACGATAAGCAGCGTTTCGCCGTTCATCAGCGGACGGGTCTTTTTGAGCATCCAAGGGATGAGATAGATGCCCACGACAAACCACAACACCAAGAAGAAGCCTAAGGATAAAAGGCTGGTCACAAGTGCCGCTCCTTGAAATTGCTGAGAGGCAGCGGTAGCCGAAAGAATGACCATGAGTAAGATGCCCAAAATGTCTTCAAGGATGAGCACCGAAAGCACTTCGCCGGCAAACTTGCGCTGACGCAACCCCAGTTCGTCAAACGCTTTGTAGATAATCGTGGTCGACGACATCGCCAGCATACCGCCTAAAAACAAACAGTCGGTGCTGCTCCAGCCGAACGACCAACCCACGGCATTGCCCACTCCAATCATACTTCCCATCACCAAGCAGGCTGCTAAAATGGGACGAAGCCCCATCTTGACGATTTTTTTCATAGAAAACTCCAACCCAAGAGTAAACATGAGGAAGATGACGCCGATGTTGCTCCAAGTTTCAATCGAACTGAGGTCGCGCACTGTGGGTACCAGCGAGAAATGAGGGCCGGCCAAGAAACCGGCCACGATATAGCCCAACACCAAAGGTTGATGCAGACGTTTGAAGAGCAACGTGACAGCACCTGCTACAATGAGGATGAGGGCAAGGTCGGAAATGAGATGGGGAAGGGCGTGCATAGGCGTCGATTTGAAAAGGTAAGTCTTGCTGATGGGAGTCTGCTCACCGAAGCGTGGTGAGGAGGAGATTAGCGCATGCCGCGTGCTTTATAGATGCGATCTTTGGCTTCGCCGAGCTCTTGAAACTTTCGTTCGGCGGCGCGGCGGATGTCTTCTCCCAGTGTGGCCACGCGGTCGGGGTGATGCTTGAGAGCCAGGCGCTTGTAAGCTTTCCGTACCTCTTCATCAGAGGCCGTGGGGGCTACTTCCAGCACTTTGTAGGCGGCATCGAGGGTGTTCCCACCCAGATTGAGCAGCGAGTCCACTTCGTCAGGCGTCATGCCCAGACCGGCCGACACCCGGCGTAAAGCCGCGAGCTCGCTCGCGGCCATCTGCCCGTCGGCTTTGGCGATTTCGACCAAGAAGGCGAGGAGCTGCAAGCGCTGTTCGTAAGAGAGCGACAAGGCCATTTGTCGGCAGCTGTCGGCCACATAGCGTTCGTAGAGATTGGGGGCGTTGTGTTTGCGCAAATCAAACAGGCGGTGCAGGATTTCTTCGCCTTCGCGCTCGCCCTCCGCTCCGAAATTGGCGCGCAGGAAGCGGCGCACGGTTTCCATCTCGCTGTGCATGATACGCCCATCGGCCTGCACGATGTAGGCCGCCAGCACCAGAAGCGAAAAGAGGAAACCGCTGCGTTGCTCGGCCTCTGAATAGTGGCGTTGCTCGGCCTCGGCCTCCCACGCATTATCGTTGTCGGGCGAAAGTTCCGCCCCGGAAAACATTTGTTCGGCAAAGTGTCCCAGCACCGCACCGGCCAAAGCCCCCAAAGGGCCGAAAGCAAAGAAGCCGACTGCGCCGCCTAACCAAGTTCCTAAACTCATAATGATGCTTTATGTTTGGGTGATTATTGATATTTCGAGATGTATTGCTGCTGAGCAAAGGGGGGTGCCCACCAGTGTCTCGGAGCACCTGAAATCGAAAAGAGGCAACGATGCGTCATCGTTGCCTCTGGTGTTGGGGTACCCGGATTCGAACCAGGAAAGGCAGGACCAGAATCTGCAGTGTTACCATTACACCATACCCCAATCAAAAAGGATGTTCGAGATGCCCTCTCGAATACGACTGCAAAAGTACATACTTTTTTGTTTTCTCCCAAAGGAAAAGCTGCTTTTTTCGCCTTTCACCGCAAAAAACGCCTCAAAAGTCACCTCTCTCAACCCTTCTTCTTCAGATTTCTACCACAAAAGAAAAAAGAACATGCTCCAACCATCGAATTGGGACACATTCTCTTTTTCTCTTTTGAAGTACATCTTCCGTTAGAACAATACTAGAGTGCAACCAATGGCAGCAGAGGACATTAACGACTTCCGCCCCGAAGGGGGGGGGCATCTGATGAGTCGTAGGCGAGGAAGACGAAGCACGACGAACCTACGGACGATCCAATGCCGAAGGGAACACCCCGGAGGGGACGCCCATCGGGCCACTAACGCGTACGGAACTCTGACCTCAGGAGATAAGGCTTTGGACATCGATATTCACTACTTTTTACCCCCTGCGGTAAGGAGAGAATATCGGTCTAAACTTTGCTATGCGAGGGACTTCGGAAAGACTGTGCAGCATTGAGGACACCATACACCCCGCGAATTATACATTTTCCGGTTGCGCTTTTTTAAGATAAAACAAGATAGAATGCCGAGAAAACCCATTGATTTCGGAAGAAAAAACTATTTTTGCGCATATAAAGCTTCGTATGTAAGAAAAAAATAGTATTTTTGCAACGTATAAAACCACAATTCTGCGAATATGAAATCAAGAAGTGACCGCATGGAGGTGCTCCGCCTCATCCTGACCAACACCGAAATCGGCAGCCAAGAAGCGCTGCTCAAAGAATTGGCTGCCGAAGGCTACAAAGTGACACAAGCCACCCTCTCGCGCGACTTGCAAAAACTCAAGGCGGCGAAAGTGGCCAGCATGAGCGGCTATCGCTACATCCTGCCCGAAAACCCCCTCTACCGCCGCAAAATCTCGGCCGATGTGCCCGAGTTTCTGCGCAACACCGGATTCTTGGGATTGGAGTTTTCCGGCAACATCGTTGTGATGCACACTCGTCCCGGCTATGCCGCCGGCATCACCACCGAAATCGACAGCCACCGCTTTGAGACCATCTGCGGTACTCTTGCCGGCGACGACACCATCTTGGCCATCATGCGCGAAGGTGTAGACCGCCAACAGGTGATTGATGAACTGGCCGTGGTACTGCCCGCGGTCAAGAGTATCCTGCTCTAATCTGCCCCATCCTGCCGTCCCGCCCTCACGCACAGCCGGGATGGACCATCTTGTGGCACATCGTTCAGCATGCGTAGAGGGGGAAATTTGCTTTCTCCTCTACGCATGCTGATGTTTTTTTTGGGGGGAGTATCTGACTTTGCCGGAATCTTCGTTCTCAGGGTGGACCGCATCTACCTCAGAGGTAGTTCTTTCTATCTCTGAGCCGGGTGAATTTATCTCTGAGGTAGTTTTCGCTGCACCCCTCGATGTCGCTGCCGGCTTGCCACCACGGCAAGCGCCGGACTTTCGCCTTATTTTCCCTCGCGCGCACGCGCGTACACTATTATAGTTTGTGTTTTTTTCCTTCACTGCCTTCACCTTTCGATTTAATACACTGATTATCAACAGCCTATTGGTGAAAGCAAATTCTGTTCTCCCCCAAGTGCCTATCACACTTAGAGAATACGGAATTGGGCTTCGGGTGAAGGCAAAGGAAAGATTTGCCTTCACCCGAAACTTCCTGAAAATCAAAAGATTTCTACTATCGGTGAAGGAGTGAAGGCAAAAAACGCACACTATATAGAGTGTATACGCGCACGCGCGTAAAGAAACGTACCCGCTTCCCTAATGAAGACCTCACCACTTCTCTCCACCTTCGACCACCGCTTCACGCTGCTGGAAGTCAAGCAGACTTGTGCTCGGCTTGAAGCGGCGGCCTCTTCCGACTTATGGGCCGCTTGGCTCAAACTCCTGCTGGGCAACGAAGGGCGTTGCACCATCAACGCGGCTTGGGTGGCCTCCCACTTGAAGGGGAAGACGCTCTTGCGCCTACGACCGCACCTCGAGGGGCTGGCAGATTGTGCGATGAACACTCACGACAGCACCCTGCGGCGTCTTTGGCTCACCACAGTGCTCCACCTGCTGGAACAGTTCCTGCCGCGGTCGCTCACACCGGCACAGGCTGAAGCCCGCCTTTCGCCCACGCTCATGAAGTTGCTCGACTTCTGCATGCAGCGCATTGCACCGACCGAAGAAAACACGCATCTTCCTGCCCTTTGCATCAAACTGGCGATGGTAATCACCCACCATTTTCCAGAAGTGCAATGCGAACTGAAGGCGCTCCTGCATGGGCTCGATGACGCCCCTTGTTCGCCGGCGATCGCTGCGGCTCAACGCAATGCGTTGAAAGCGATGGCGAAAAAGAGACTTTGAAAAAACTGCACACAAAAACGAACTTGAAGATCATGACCGAAGAAGAAAAAATGCTTGCCGGGCACGTTTACGATGCGGCCGACCCGGAGTTGGTGGGGCACATCGTGGACTGCCACGATGCGCTCTACGACTACAACGCGCTGCGTCCCTCGCAACTCGCGGAACGCACCGTCCTCATCAAGTCTATCCTCGGGCGGACGGGCGAAGAAATCAACATCAATCAGCCTTTCCGTTGCGACTATGGCTGCAACATCTCGGTGGGCGAACGCTTCTTTGCCAATTTCAACCTCGTCATTCTCGACGAAGCGCGCGTCACCATCGGCGACGACTGCTTCATCGGGCCGAATGTGAGCATCTACACCGCCTGCCACAGTACGAACGTGGAGGAGCGCAACTCGCGTCGCGAGTGGGCACGTCCTGTGACCATCGGCGACAACGTATGGATTGGCGGCGGCACGACCATCCTGCCGGGCGTGACCATCGGCCACAATGTGACCATCGGAGCCGGCAGCGTGGTGGTGCGCGACATCCCCGACAACTCGGTGGCCGTGGGCAACCCCTGCCGCGTGGTGCGCACACTGTCTAATCCCTCTAATCTCTCTTGATGATGAACATCCTCTTTATCTGTTTGGGCAACATCTGTCGTTCTCCCTTGGCGGAGGAGGTGTTTCGACAAAAGGTGAAACAAGCGCAACTCGAAGCCCACTTTCCTCACATCGACTCTGCCGGCATGATTGACTATCACGAGGGAGAACTTCCCGATGTCCGTATGCGCACTGCTGCCGCCCATCGAGGGCTGCGCCTCACTCATCGCTCCCGACCGATGCAGGCGGCCGATTTCCAACGTTTCGATCTCATTGTGGCGATGGATGCCGACAATCTGCGCCGCTTGCGCAACCTCGCGCCCCGCCCCGAGGATATGGAGCGGGTGGTGTTGCTCTCCGACTATCTCACACACCATCCGGATTACGCCTCCATTCCCGATCCCTATTATGGCGATGCGGCCGACTTCGACTTGGTCATCGACCTCTGCGACGATGCCTGCACACAACTGCTCGAAACGCTTCGACCGACGAGTAGAAAATAGTCGCAAGGCGTCCACGGAAAAAGGTCGATTTTCTAAACAAAACTCTACACCTGCATATAAAACTCAAAAAAACGAAGTTCGTCGGTGGTTTGTTTGGTGATTTGAGCAAAAAGAAATACTTTTGTAGCGGATACGGATAGTTCGTATCGTAAATCATCAAAAATATTATCTCTATGAAACTCAATGTAATCAAGAGCCTCCTCCTCGTTGGTATGCTCTCTTTCGGTGTCAGCGCAATGGCACAAGCTCCCCAAGAACAGAAGAAGGAAGAAAAGACTTGCTGCAAGAAGGCCTGTGACGGCAAGAAAGACGACAAGAAAACCTGCGACAAGAAGGCTTGCGACAAGAAAGCCTGCGATAAGAAAGCCGGTGAAAAGAAGTGCTGCAAGGGCGACAAGAAGGCTTGTGACAAGAAAGCCTGCGACAAGAAGTAATCTTCTTCTCCCGCCTCTTTGGATAGACGAGCGATGTGCAATGAATGTTGTGCATCGCTTTGTTTTTGCAAGAGGTGATGGCTCTTATGCTGCTTTTCCGCGGCTTGAAGAGAAGGTCTCTTTTTTGCCATTGCCCAAAAAAGAAAGACTGTGTTCCACCCGGTGAAAGGTGGAGCACAGTCTTTCTTACGTCTTCTGCGAAGAGGTAGATGCTATTGTTCCTCCGACTTACGAAGAGCAGCTGGCAGACGGAAAGCGGTGTAAAGTTGCAAGAGGGCGGCGATGGCCAACGTGAGTTTCCATTCGTCGCCACGGAGCGGACCGAGGTGAAACCACTTCATCAGCATCAAGCAGGCAGAGATGAGGAGCAGAAATGCGCCCACGATTTGCTGCCGACGCAAGCGGCGCACGGTGATGTCGCACCCCTGGTAGCGCTGTTGCAGTTGCATGGTGGCAAACATCAGGCTGCCCGTGGTGAAGACGTAGGGCGCAAAGGCGGTGAGGGAGGGAACAACGGGGAGAATGGCGCCCACGATGAGCAGGATGCCACCGATTTGGTAGATGAGGTTTTGGAGGGAGGTGAGGGGTTTCACGAGCGGTGGGGGAATGGAGATTTTTGCAACTGAACTTCGATAGTGGTGCTTTGACAAGGATTGGCCAATGATTTACCAACTATTCTTCGACGACGACGTAGACGTCTTCGTTGTCGTTTTTCATGAGGAGATTGACGCGCGCCACCTTCTCCACCGCCTCGGCCGAGGTGTTGAGCAGGCGGAGGGCTTTGCTGTCTTCGGCATATTGCTGTTCGTAGTAGGCAATCTCCTCTTTGAGTTCGCTGTTTTTCTGCAACAGGAAGAAGAGATTGAGAAAACTGTTGTGGTCGACAAAGCCTACAACGACAATGAAGAAAAGCGTGGTCAGCCAGCAGCGGCCGGACCAGAGGAGGTTGAGGAAGCGAAGAAAGCGCTGCATGAGATGGGGCTTAGAGATCGTGTTGTTGCAAGCGGTATTCGGCGAGCTTTTCAAACTTTGTGCCGGGGCGGCCGTAGTTGGCATAGGGGAAGATGCTGATGCCGCCGCGAGGGGTGAAGAGGCCGGTCACTTCGATGTATTTCGGGTCCATGAGGCGGATGAGGTCCTTCATGATGATATTAACACAATCCTCGTGGAAGTCGCCGTGGTTGCGGAAGGAGAAGAGGTAGAGTTTGAGGCTCTTGCTCTCGACCATACGGACGTCGGGGATGTAGGCGATGCGGATTTCGGCATAGTCGGGCTGTCCGGTGATGGGACAGAGGGACGTAAATTCGGGACAGTTGAAGCGCACCCAGTAGTCGTTGTCGGGGTGTTTGTTGACGAACGACTCAAGCATTTCGGGGGCGTAGTCGGTGGGGTATTTTGTGCCCTGGCTGCCGAGGTGCTGCAAGCCTTCTGTTTCGCGTTGGGACATGGTGGAGGGGAATTAGGGGTGGAGATATTGCTGCAATCCGGCATTGCGGAGCTTGCAGGCGGGACATTCGCCGCAGCCATCGCCCACGATGCCGTTGTAGCAAGTGAGGGTGCGGTGGCGGATGAGGTCGAGCACGCCGAGTTTGTCGGCCAGCGCCCAAGTTTGTGCTTTATCGAGCCACATGAGCGGCGTGTGGATGCAGAATTGCTCATCCATGGCGAGGTTGAGTGTGACGTTCAGGCTCTTGATGAAGGCGTCGCGGCAGTCGGGATAACCGGAAAAGTCGGTTTGTCCCACACCAGTGATGAGGTCGAAGATGCCCTTCTCGCGAGCGTGGACGGCGGCGATGCTCAAAAAGAAGAGGTTGCGGCCTGGTACGAAAGTGTTGGGAGGACTGTCGGAAGGTTTTTCCGTGTCCATCTCCATGGAAGTGTCGGTGAGGGAGTTGCGTCCGAGCTGCCCGATGAGGGGGATGTCCATCACCTCGAACGGCACGTTTTGCTCTTGGCAGATGGTGCGGGCGATGTCGACCTCCTGCGCGTGCTTCTGCCCGTAGGTGAAGGAGAGGGCGTGTACCTCTTCAAAATGGCGAAGCGCCCAAAAGAGGCAGGTGGTAGAATCTTGTCCGCCCGAGAGCACGACAAGCGCTTTGTTTCTTTTCATAAAGTTCTTGTGAGTTGGGAGAGGGCGAGATTATTCTTCGGCATCGACGCCCTTGCTGTTGAGGTCGTTGCCCCAGTGTTGCGAGGCGAGGCGTGCTTGGCGGTCTACCACCTCTTTGGCTTTGCGGGCGTAGACGATGAAGCGCAGCGATTGAGCGTAGGAGAAATAGTTCCACACCCAGTTGAAGAGGACGATGCTCTTGTTACGGATACCGAGGATGGAGCGCAGATGCACCACGAGCCACATGATCCAAGCCCAGAAACCAGCCATCTTCATCGTGCTGAACTCCGCTACGGCGCGGTTGCGTCCCACCGTGGCCATTGCACCGAGGTTGCGGTAGCGGAAGGATTTGAGCGACTTGCCCTTCTCCAGCGCTTTGAGGTTGCGCGCCAAGAGTTTTCCTTGCTGAATGGCCACTTGCGCCAACTGCGGATGCCCACCGGGATAGTTGGGATCGCCTTCGGGCATGATACATTGGTCGCCGATGGAGAAAATGTTGTCAAAACCCTTCACGCGGTTGTGTTCGTCCACGATGATGCGTGCGCCTCGTCCGAGGTGTTCGCCGTCGAGGTTGGTAATCTTCTCTGCGGCCACACCGCTCACCCAGATAAAGGTGCGTGTGGCAATCTGGCTGCCGTCTTTGAGGATGACGCGGTGGTGATCGTAGTCCGTCACCATCTTGTTGAGCAACACGTTCACCCCCATCTTGCGCAGATAGTTGAGCACGTGTTGCGAGGTTTGTTCGCTCATGGCGGGGAGCAAACGCGTTCCGGCCTCGATGAGGTAAATGTTCATCAGGCTCGACGGCATATCGGGATAGTCCTTCGGCAGGACGTGATTTTTCATCTCCGAGAGTGCGCCGGCCACTTCCACTCCCGTGGCGCCGCCGCCCACGATGACCACGTTGAGCAACTCCTGACGTTCCGTTTCGGAAGCGCAGGTGAGAGCGCGTTCAAAGTTTTCGAGCAGCGCATTGCGTAATCCCATCGCCTCACTCACGTTCTTCATCGGAATGGCGTGTTCCTCGACATTTTTGTTGCCGAAGAAATTGGTTGTGGTACCCGCTGCGAGCACGAGATAGTCGTAGCGCACCTTGCCGATGGAGGTTTGGAGGATGTTTTGCTCCGGAAAGACGCTCCGCACCTCTGCCATACGGAAGAAGAAGTTGTCGCGCTTCTGGAAGATTTTGCGGAACGGGAAAGAAATACTACTCGGCTCGATGCCGGCCGAGGCAATTTGGTAGATGAGCGGAGGAAACTGGTGGTAGTTGTTGCGGTCCACCAAGACCACTTGGAAGTCGGAGTTGCGGAGTTTGTTGGCCAGTTTGAGACCGCCAAAGCCACCACCTACGATGACGACGCGCTTTTTGTCGGTTTTGGGGAGGTTGAAAGCCATAGTTTCAGTATAAGTCTGTTGAAGTTGGTGTGGTTATCGCAAAGAGTCGGTGAGGAGTTTGATTTCGATGGTGGGCGAAATGCGCTCGTAGAGGATGTTGTAGACCGCATCGAGGATGGGCATATTGACGTGGTGGCGGCGGTTGATGCTCTTCATGCACTTCACGCCGTAATAGCCTTCGGCAATCATCTCCATCTCCATCTGCGCACTCTTCACGCTGTAGCCCTTCCCTATCATCTGCCCAAACACACGATTGCGCGAGAAGTTGGAGTAGGCCGTCACGAGGAGGTCGCCCAAGTAGGCACTGTCGTAGACGTTGCGCTCGATGGGATAGACAGCGCGGAGGAAACGGTGCATCTCCTGCACAGCGCTCGACAGGAGCACGGAGAGGAAATTGTCGCCATACTTCAAGCCCGCACAGATACCGGCGGCGATGGCGTAGACGTTCTTCAGCACGGCCGCATATTCGATGCCAATCACATCGTCCGACGTGGAAGTCTTGACATAGTGGTTGGCTAGCAAATGGGCCATCACTCGCGCTCGCTCCACATTGCTACACCCCACGGTGAGGTAGGTGAGGCGGTCGAGCGCCACTTCCTCGGCATGGCTCGGCCCGCCCAGCACCATCAGTTGCTCCTCGGGCACACCATATTGCGTGCGGAAGTATTCCGTGCACACCACGTTCTCATCGGGCACAATCCCCTTGATAGCCGTCATGATGCACTTGTTGTGGAGCTTCACTTTGAGGCGCTTGAGTTGCGCTTTGAGGTAGGGCGAAGGAGTGATGAAAATGAGCGTATCGGCCTCACGCACCACCTCGTTGATGTCCGTCGAGAAGTGGATGCGGTCGATGGGAAACTTCACCGTGGTGAGGTAGGACGGATTGTGTTCCATCCGCTTAAAATCATCGATGGTCTCTTCGCGACGCACATACCACCAGATTTCGGGCACACTCTCCAACACGATTTTGGCCACAGCAGTTGCCCACGAACCACTGCCGATGATGGCAATGGCTCCTGGAAACTCTGTGGGGCGGTTCTCTTCGGACGAAGTGCCGAAACCGAAAAAAGAACTAAGACTGGGCATGACGTTAGCGAGTTAAAGACGAGGAATACAAGAAGAAAGAGGCGACGAACGAAAGGGCGTGTCGCATGAACCTCTCCTTATTGTGCCGTCTTGTCGATGGCTTCCACCCACGCCGCGATGTCGGCCACGGAGGGCTTTTCGATGTCGAGTTTGAACTTCTTGATCACCTCGCCCATCTGCTGTTGCACCTTCTGCGGGTTGGCACCACTGAGGTCTTGCACGAGATAGTAGCCCACCTTCTGAAGCACCGGCACGAGGTCGGCCGCGATGCCATAGGGAGCGTAGGCTTCGGCCTTGTCTTTGGCAGCGAGCTTTTCGGGCTTCATCTGCGGGAAGAAGAGCACTTCTTGAATGGCGGTGTTGCCCGTGAGGAGCATGACGAGGCGGTCGATGCCGATGCCGATGCCCGAAGTGGGGGGCATACCGTATTGGAGGGCACGCAGGAAATCTTGGTCAATGAGCATCGCCTCGTCATCGCCCTTGTCAGCAAGGCGCATTTGTTCTACAAAACGCTCTTCTTGGTCGATGGGGTCGTTGAGTTCGGAGTAGGCATTGGCCAATTCCTTACCGTTAACCATCAGTTCGAAGCGTTCCGTCAGACCGGGTTTGCTGCGGTGCATCTTCGTCAGGGGCGACATCTCCACGGGGTAGTCGGTGATGAAAGTGGGCTGAATGAACGTGCCTTCGCAGGTTTCACCGAAAATCTCGTCGATGAGCTTACCCTTGCCCATCGTTTCGTCCACTTCGATGCCGAGCTTTTCGGCCACGGTGCGCATTTCCTCCTCGCTCATGCCGTTGAGGTCGTAGCCGGTTTGCTCCTTGATGGCGTCGAGGATGGGGAGACGGCGATAAGGAGCTTTGAAACTAATAGTCTTGCCGTCCACCACAGTTTCGGTAGTGCCGTTCACGGCGATGCAAATCTTCTCGAGCATCTGCTCGGTGAAGTCCATCATCCAGTTATAGTCTTTATACTGAACGTAGAGCTCCATGCAGGTGAACTCGGGATTGTGGGTGCGGTCCATACCCTCGTTGCGGAAGTTTTTGCCGATTTCGTACACGCCCTCAAATCCGCCCACGATGAGCCGCTTGAGATAAAGTTCGGTGGCGATGCGGCAATACATCTGCTGATTGAGCGCGTTGAAGTGCGTGATGAAGGGGCGCGCCGATGCACCGCCGGGAATGTTTTGCAACGTGGGGGTTTCCACCTCCGTGTAGCCCGCTTCGTCGAGGATGCTGCGGAGGGTAGTGATGGCTTTTGCACGCTTGTAGAAGGTGTCCTTCACCTGCGGATTGACCACAAGGTCAATGTAGCGACGGCGATAGCGCAATTCGGGATCGGAGAATGCGTCGAACACTTCACCGTCCTTCTCCTTAGGCATGGGGAGCGGTTTGAGGCTCTTGGAGAGGAGGGTGATTTCGCGGGCGTGAACAGAGATTTCGCCTGTTTTCGTGCGGAACACGTAGCCTTTGACACCGACAAAATCGCCGAGGTCGAGGAGTTTCTTCACGAGCGAGTTGTACGTCGTCTTGTCCTCTTCGGGGCAAATCTCATCGCGGCTGATGTAGATTTGGATGCGACCACGAGAGTCGAGCAGTTCGAGGAAAGTGGCTTTGCCCATCACGCGGCGTCCCATCATACGGCCGGCCACGCACACCTCGCGAGGCGTTTCCTCCTCATCGCGGAAGTTGGCGAGGATGTCGTCGCTGAAAGCGTTGGTGGGATATTCGGCGGCAGGATAGGGGTCGATGCCCAAGGCGCGGATTTCGTTGAGGGAGTTGCGGCGTGCAATTTCTTGTTCGCTGAGTTCGAGGATATTCATAAGGGTGAATGTCTGAGGTTGAACCACCCCACCCGAGCCATCTCTTGTGGGAGACAGCTTGGGCAAGGTGTGATGATTTTGGTATTTGTGGCAAAATTACGAATTTCTTTTTGAAGAAATCCGTCTGCCCTTGATTTATTTTCGTCCCCGCCCTTTCTCGGTAAGCATCCTCTCCTCGCGCGCGTATACTCTACAATAGTGTGCAACATTTGCCTTCACTCCTTCACCTCCGGCCGTAAGACACAGTGTTTCAGATGGTTTTGAGTGAAGGCAAAATGCGTTTTTTGCCTTCACCCCAAGCCCTTTTCGCCTCTTCTTTCGACATCGCGGTGAAGGCAGTGAAGGCAAAAAACACGACATTTAATGTATATACGCGCGTGCGCGCGAGAAAACGAATGCGTGCACGCGGGAAATGATATGGGAGAAACGACGACCGCGGGCAGAAAGAATTCGGCAGGGGGCGAGCCGCCATCAAAAGACTGCCCCATCATCAAAAAAAACGAAAACTTCCCTCCTCCTTCGTTTTTTCTCCTATACCGTTTCTCCTACCTCAGAGATAGTTTTTTCTACCTCTGAGGTAGATTTTCCTATCTCTGAGTTTTTTCAGTTGTTGTCGTTGGTGGGCGAATATCAGCAACGCTGTCGATTCTGATATTCGCCCCCTCCGGGGAGGCTCTCTTCGGCGTTGGGCCGTCCGTAGGTTCGTCGTCCTTCGTCCTCCTCGCCTACGGCTAATCAAATGCCCCCCTTCGAGGCGGGTGTGTGCGAGAGAGATTATGGAGGAAGGTCATAAAATACAAGAGACCACAGCTGCACTATGGTCTCAGGGCGCGCAGGGTATTCCCCGGCTCTCAATGGTTATCATTACACTCCCACGCTGCAAAATCACACATTCCATTCTTATCCACAAAGGATAGGGCTGTTTTTTACAATCACACATCAAACCGAGGGAGAAAGAAGAGAAAAACAAGACGAAAGGCGATGAGGAGGGGGTGTGGCAAATTTTGAGGGCAATTTGGCAAAGCGCATTCTTTTTCGTACCTTTGCACAAACTAAAAGTCACCAAAAACTTATTGTTTCGTTATGGAAGTCATCATCTCGTGGGTGCTCAATCATCTCAGTTATTGGGTCATCACGCTCTTCATGGCCATTGAAAGTTCGTTCATACCCTTTCCTTCGGAAGTGGTGGTGCCGCCGGCAGCGTGGTTGGCCTCGACCGGCGACGGGCAGCTCAACATTGTGCTCGTGGTGGTCTTTGCTACCCTCGGTGCCGACATCGGTGCGCTGGTCAATTACTATCTCGCACGCTGGCTGGGACGTCCGCTCATCTATCGCTTGGCCGACAGCCGATGGGGACATCTCCTGCTGCTCGATGCGGAGAAGGTGGCGAATGCCGAGGCCTATTTCAACCGCCATGGGGTGACCTCCACCCTCGTGGGACGCCTCATTCCTGCGGTGCGACAGCTCATCAGTATTCCGGCCGGATTGGCTCGCATGCACCTGGGCAAATTTCTGCTCTACACCACTTTAGGTGCCGGAGCGTGGAACTGCGTGTTGGCCACCATCGGGTTTGCCCTCTCTCGCGTGCCGGGACTGACCACTCGCGAGCAAGTGGTGAGCACCGCCGAGAAATACAGTCACCTCATCGGCTCTGGGCTGGCGACCTCTGTGGTCGTGTTTGTGGTGATTATGGTGATGCGTGCGAAGCAAAAAAAGAAGTCGAACGTGCAGTCTTGATTGGCATCGTCCCTCTTCTGCTTTTCTAAAACACAGATTGTCCTATGCTCGTTTCGCTCCCCTCTTCCTTAAATGGCGTGGTGACGCTCCCTCCCAGCAAAAGTCTGTCGGCGCGCGCGCTGGTGCTCAATGCCCTGTCGGCCCGACCGGGACGGCTGCACCACCTCTCGGACTGCGACGACACCCGCGCTGTGGTGGACGCCTTGAGTGCCCATCCCGAAGTGGTCGATATCGGTGCAGCCGGCACGGCGATGCGCTTTCTCACCGCTTTTTATGCCACAAGAGTGGGAGAAACTCACGTGCTCACCGGTACGGAGCGCATGCAGCAACGTCCCATCGGGATACTGGTGGATGCGTTGCGGAGTTTGGGCGCCGACATCGAATGCCTCGGACAGGAAGGCTATCCACCGCTGCGCATCGTGGGAAAGTGCTTAGCCGGTGGAGAGTTGGAAGTGCCGGCCCACTGGAGTTCGCAATACGTCTCTGCCCTATTGATGATTGCTCCCACCCTCGAACGCGGATTGCAGTTGCGCTTGAAGGGAGTGCCCACCTCGCTGCCCTATCTGCGCATGACGCTGCGGCTGATGCGAGAGTTTGGCGTGGAAAGCCGATGGGAGACTGACACGAACACCATCGTTGTGCCCTCGACCGACTACCATCCGCCCACCAACTACTCCATCGAGCCCGACTGGAGCGCTGCCTCCTACTGGTACGAACTGCTCGCCCTCTCGCCCGATGCCGATGCACAACTTTTCCTGCGCCACCTTTCGCTCGACAGCGCCCAGGGCGACAGCGTTTGCGCACGGCTGTTTGCCCCTTTGGGCGTCGCCACCACGCCGGCGCCCGACGGAATTTGGCTGCGCCGCACCCCATCGACCGAGGGAGCGCTCCACGCCGATTTGGGCGACTGTCCCGACTTGGCACAAACTCTCGTGGTGACGTGCGCCATGCTGCGACGCGCCTTCCACTTCAAAGGGTTGCACACCCTGAAAATCAAAGAGACCGACCGCATTGCCGCCCTCACGGCCGAGCTGGCCAAATATGGCATCACGCTCTCCGAACCAGCGCCGGGCGAACTGGCCTTTACGCCCACGCCCCAGGCTGCGGACTTGGCCGATGCGAGGGTGAGTGTCGCTACTTACAGCGACCACCGCATGGCAATGGCTTTTGCCCCCACGGCCTATTGCTGCCGTGAGGTGGACATCCAACATCCCGAGGTGGTGTCGAAGTCCTATCCCTCTTTCTGGGACGACCTCGCTCATTTCGGTCACCCATAACTTCTCCACGTTCTTCGTTTTTTATCCTCTTTCGTTTTTATGCTTCCGCTCCTTCTCCTTCTCATCGCGCTGGGCGTTGTGGCTGCCGTGGCCGGACTGGTGCGCCAATGGTGGTACGGCCGACAGGTGCGTGCCGGAATCATCGACCAAATGCCCGAAGTGCGCCAAGGAGCAGCCATCGGTTGCTGCGGTCAGCACGAAACGTGCGAAAAAGACAGTCTTCTGGCGGCGGTGAGCAAAGGCATCGAATACTACGAAGACGAGGAGTTGGACCGATTTCGCGGCCACCCCTCCTCGGGCTATGACGCTGCCGCCATCGAAGAATTTACCGACGTGCTCACCACGTTGCGCTCGGAAGAGGTGGCCGGATGGGTGCGTTCGCTCCAACTGCGGGGCGTGGCACTCCCCGACGAACTGAAAGACGACGTCATCCTGCTCGTGGGCGAACGCCGCACGCACCCCGCCGAATAAGAATTGTCGTCCTCTTTACACACAGCACTTGTCAAATATGCCTTCTATTTTCACTTACGCTTTTTTTCAGAACGCCCTTTTGGGGGCAGTGCTCACAAGCATCCTTTGCGGTCTTGTGGGCACGTACGTTGTGACGCGGCGGCTGGTCATTGCCGGCGGCGGTATGGCGCACGCTTCGCTCGGCGGTGTGGGCATCGGAGCCTTCTTCGGTTTTTCGCCATTGTTGGGCGCCACGCTGTTTGCCTTGGGGAGCGGACTGGGCATCGACTGGCTGAGCCGTCGGCGCACGGTGCGTGAGGACAGTGCGGTGGCGATGATTTGGACGCTGGGCATGAGCATCGGCATTCTTTTTGCTTATCTCGCTCCCGGTTTTATGACCGACCTTCCGGCCTATCTTTTCGGCGATATTCTCAGCATCGCCCACGCCGACCTCGTGGGGATGGGCATTTTGACACTGACAACGTTGCTCTTTTTCTTGCTCTTGGAGCGCAGCATCGTGGCTGTGGCCTACGACCGCGACTTTGCCTTCACGCAAGGGCTGCCCGTGCGCACCCTCGAACGCCTGCTCACCGCCCTGACCGCCCTGACCATCGTGGGCTGCCTGCGCATGGTGGGCATCGTGATGGTCATTTCGCTCCTCTCCATCCCGCAACTCACCGCCGCGCTGTTCGTGCATACCTTTCGCCGCACCGCCCTCTTGTCGATGGGCATCGGGCTGGCCGACTGCGTGGGCGGACTGACGCTCTCCTATCTACTCAACGTGCCCTCGGGAGCGGCCATCATCGTGGTAAGCGTGATGGTCTACTTCGCTGCCGGAACAATAAAACGCCTCGTGGCGCGTTATTTTCGATAAGGGAGTTGCACACCTTATCTCTCCCCGTTTCCATTGCTTATCAAACACGTTTTTCTCTTTTTCATCCTCATCGTAGGGCTGCTCACGGCTTGTTCGCCCAAGGAGAACACCGCAGCCTCTCGCAGGTGGCAGGCTTTTGTCACCCGCTACAACGTGTACTACAACGCCACACAAGCCTACGAGAAGGGCGAGGAGGCGCAACGCAGCGGCCTGCGCGAGGACTACACGGAACGCCTGCCGGTGTTTGGCGTGGGCTATGAAAAGATGCGTTCCCTCGGGCGAAACGACTTCGACCTGGCCATCACCAAGTGCGAAAAAGCCATCCAACTCCACAGCATCAAGGCCAAACCGAAGACCAACCTCAACCACAGCAAGACGGAACGCGAGAGAGCCTATCTCTCTCGCAAGGAGTTCAATCCTTTCCTCAAAAATGCGTGGTTGCTGATGGGACGTGCGCAGTTTCAGCAGGGCGAGTTTGTGGCCGCGGCTTCGACCTTTGCCTACATCACGCGCTTCTACGCCGCCGAGCCCATGGTGGTGGCCGAAGCGCGCATCTGGTTGGCACGTTGTTATGCCGAACTCGAATGGTATTACGATGCCGAAGATGCCCTCCAACGCCTCGACCAAGCGAGCACTCCGAAACTCTCGCGCCGTCTCGGTCGGGAACGCGACCTCACGATGGCCGATTTTCTCATCCGCCAGGAGCGGCTGAACGAGGCGGTGCCCTACTTGCAGCGCGCTGCCCGCAGTGCTTCCGGCAGTCACCACCGCGCCCGCCTTTCCTATTTGCTCGGGCAGGTCTACATGGCGCTCGACCGCAAAGCCGAAGCCTATGCCGCCCTTCAGCAGTGCATCAACCGCAGCCCCGACTACACCATGATGCTCCATGCGCGCATCCTCCAAACGGAAGCCCTCACCACCCCTCAAAGCGCGAAACGAATGATTACGCGCCTCCAAAAGATGACGCGCAACAGCAGTAACAAGGACTACCTCGACCAACTTTACTACGCCATCGGCAACATCAACCTTGCCCTGAGCGACACCACTGCCGCCATCACAGCCTACGAAACGGGGCGCGCCAAATCCACCCAAGCCACTCCCGAAAAAGGGCTGTTGCTCCTGCGCCTGGGTGGTCTCTACTGGGAGCGTCAGCGCTTCGACAAGGCGCAACCTTGCTACACAGAAGCCATCGGTCTGCTCGACCGCAAGCGCGCGGACTATGCCGAACTCACACGCCGCTCGAAGGTGCTCGACGAACTTGTGCCTTACACGAGCGTCGTGTTCGAACAAGACTCCCTGCTTGCCCTCGCTCAAATGCCGGAGGCCGATCGCAATGCCGTGATCGACCGCGCCATCGCCCTCTACAAGAAGCAGCAGGAAGAGGCGCGCCGCAACAGGGCCGACAGTCTGCGACAGGCACAAGAGGACAACAACGACAATGGCGACAACGATTTCGACCGGCACCCACGCGGCAATGAGATGCCGCAACCGCCCCTTGCCGGCAACAACGACAAGTCGTGGTACTTCTACAATCCGCAACTCGTGCAGCAGGGCAAACAGTCCTTTGCCCGACAATGGGGGCGGCGCAAGAATGAAGACGACTGGCGGCGTGCCAACCGCAGCCTTTTGGCTTCAAGCACCCCGACTGAGACGAAGGAAGAGGCCCCGATTTCGGCCCCACAGAAAGCCCGACGCGACAGTTTGTCGGCCCAAGGGCTGAGTCCCGAAGAAATCGACCGCCGTTTGGCCGAAGACACCGAAAAGCCCGCTTCCGACAAACCGGCCGAAGCCACAACTCCGACAGGACCGGCGGCCGACCCGCTCCAACGCGAGTTCTATTTGGCTAAAGTGCCCTTCACGGCCGAGCAACAAAAGAAGGCGCATCAGCTCATCCGCGATGCGCTCATCGAAGCCGGCATCATCGAGAAGGACAAACTGGGCGACTATGCGCTGGCCGAAAGCACGTTCGACCGCCTCATCCGCAATTATCCCGACTTTGAGCGGCTCAACGAGGCTTACTATCACCTCTTCCTCTTGGCCAAGCGCAAGGGCGACACTGCCGCGGCCGACCGCTACCGGCAGACGCTTGCCACCCACTATCCCGACTACGCCCTCACACCGGTGGTCAACGACCCGGACTTCGACCGCAACAGTCGCTATGCCCGCGAACTGGAAGACTCGCTCTACGCCTCCACCTACAACGCCTATCGCCTCGGGGACGCTGCCACTGTGGCTGCCAACTTTGCCCGATCCACCGCCACTTATCCTCACGGCGCCAACCGCCCGAAGTTCATCTTGGTGCACGCTCTCTCCCGCTTGGGCACGGCACCGCGCGACACCATCGCTGCCGAACTCCGCACCCTTGCCACAGAGCATCCCAAGAGCGATGTGGCCGAAATGGCAGCCATGATTGTGCGCGGCATCGAGATGGGACGCAACCTCAGCCCGACGTCCTTCGACTTGGGCGGACTTTGGTCGCGACGGCTCAGCGAAAACAGCGCAGCCACAGCCGCTGCCGGGGAAGACCGTCAACTCTCGGAGGCCAAAGACGCCCCCTTCATTTTCCTCATCGCCTACCCCACCGACAGCCTCAGCGACGACAGTCTCCTCTACGCCTTGGCGCGCTTCAACTTCTCGGCTTTCGTCACCCGCGGGTTCGACATCGGCAAGGAGCGCAACAGCACGCTCACGCAGTTCCGCGTTTCGGGCTTCACCTCCTACGATGATGTCCACTACTACGCCCAACGCCTCTTCCGCGACCCGGCATTGACCCATTTGTTGCGCCGTGCCCGCATCGAACTCATCAGCGAGACCAACCTCCGCCTGCTCGGCACGCTCTACTCCTTCGACGACTATCGCAAGTTCTTCGACAAGCATTTCGCACCGCTCCGCATCAATCCCGATCTGCCGCTCGAATACGAGCCGCCCACGGACGATCATCCGAAGCAAATCTACGAAGACGAGGTGACGCAACCCGCAGGTCATTCCTCCGGCACACCGCAGACCTCTACGGACACCGACACTCCTGCAAGCACTCAGACCTACGATGAGTACGACGAGTAGCCTTGCACCACGCTTCCGAAATCACACCACAACAGATGGGCCCGAAAACCAGCACCTCGGCTGGTTTTCGGGCCCATCTGTTGTGGTGTGGCTTCAAGCGATTTCTCCCACCCTATTGCCCCACTTTGCGTTCGAGGGCTTCGAGACGTTGGCGCAGCTGTTCGTTTTCGGCTTTGAGTTCCTTGACAGCGTTGATGAGCATATAGGTGAAATTGGATGGGTCGACATATTTAATATGATCCACCCCTAAGCGCGACTCGTCGGTGTTGATGACCATCGTGCTGTCTACCTGCTCCAGCTCCTGCGCCAGCACGCCGACATATCGCCCTCTGGCACCAAAGCCTTCGCGATATTGATAGTTGACGGGGCGCACCTTCATCAACGTGGAGAGCCCTTGGGTGTAAGTCGAAACCTTCTCTTTCGTTCGAGCATCGGAAAGGGAGGACCATGTACCTCCGCCCGGCTTCTGCGCAATACCGTTGGTCTGCAAGCGGAAAATTTCGTGAAAAGCCGTGGCGTGATTGACGGTGTTCCAATGGCTAAGATGGTAAAGCCCCATCATCTTACCGATGGAGAGCGCTTCCGACCCATCGCCATCATCACCCAGCAACAGGCGAAGGTCACCTCTATTTACCGCTGTATCCCAACGATAGAAAGCAAAGATGTCGGAGTTACTGAAAGTAGGGGTATTCCACTCGTAGCGGTAGTTTTCCGTCCCTTCAAAAGAAAGAAAGTTTCCGCGATGCGGAAAGTTGGTTTGTGAACTGCGGCGGACGCTACCCACAAAGACATTGCCGTTCACCTCCAGCGCTTGGTCAGGGTTGCGTGTACCAACCCCCATTTTCCCATCATCGGTGATGAACACGTTTCGCAGGTCGGTGCGTGGGGCGTTCATATTGGAATAAGTGCGTACGCGCAGTTTGTCGCCATCATATTCCCACTCATCATTGGTCTTCACCCACCTTGTTCCGTTGAAAAAATAGTAGCCCTTCTCGTTAATGTCGCGCACAGCAGCGTTGCTGCCCGTATAGGTGGAGAAGGTCGAACCACTCTCGGCCTTGGCGTAAACGAACGTCCCCTCCTTGGGCTGGGCGATGGCAGCAATGCGCGTCTTGGTGAGTTGCGGTGCGCGTATGCCTTCGTTGGTGTTGCCGGTAGGTTTGGCGGGCAGCACGTCGAGCGTGACTTCAGGCGTTCGGGTGTTCACGCCCACGTTGGCGGTTTGAGCCTGCGTTGCCAGCGCGCTGCCAAGACAGAGGAAAAGGAGATAATGTCGCATAGTCAAATAAGGTGTTTTCGTTTGCACGCGAAATTATCAAAAAGGGAGAGGATGAGCAAAAAAAACTTCTAAAAGTAGTGTAAAAACGTCGCCACCATCCCATTTTGCAAACAAGACATTACACATTCGAATATATCTACTGCTGGCTTTTCAGATTATTAATTGTACAGGGAGCACTTATCAAAGAATAGCTACGATTATTTTTTTGAAGGCCTATCTACCTCAGAGGTAGTTTTTTCTACCTCTGAGGGAGTTGCATTTACCTCTGAGATAAATCTTCCTCCCTCCGACCCTTTTCCCCTCGCGCGTACGCGCGCGTCTATACTGAAAGTCTTGTTTTTTGCCTTCACTGCCTTCACCGAAGGATACAAACTTCTGAAAAACAGGAAGTTACCACAGAAGGTAAATTCGCGAAAGCGGTGAAGGACGTCCGGCCTCTTGCCTTCACCCATAACCTACTGATGCTCTGCAACTTACCTTCCTGGGTGAAGGAGTGAAGGCAAAATACGCACACTATTGTAGAGATACGCGCGCGAGGGGAGGAAAAGCGCGGTGGCCTTTTCCCTCCGTTTTGAACACCGGCTGATATTCTATGAGAATATCGGACCGATCTTCGGCCGGCTTCCCTCTATGTCCTGTCCACCTCGGGAGGACCCGAGGCGATGCTAAGGTGTCGCTTTCAGCGACATCGCAAGCCCAGGTCCGATATCCATCCAGATCCAATCAATCTACGCTGAAAATCATAAGAAAAAGGAGGGCTGTCCCCGAAGGAGGGGCTTCTCCCAATAGCCGTAAGCGAGACGGAGCGCAGCGACGACGAACCTACGGAATGTCCAATGCCGAAGGGAATGCCCCCAACGGGGACGCCCATCGAAAAGCCGGCAGACACAAGTAGACATACACCATCGGCACGCCCACGCAAAAAACACCTGCCCCTCCACCAAGGGAAGGTGGAGGGGCAGGCGTGGGATGAGAGGGATCGAGGGTGGGAGGGCGATTGTCGATGGAAGCGACCGAAATTAGAGCGTGGGCTGTTGCTGCTGTTGTTGCTGCCACTTCTCGCGCGCCACGTCCTGCATATCTACGGCTTCGTCATTTTCATCGACTATTTCAACGCCGAGCATCGTTTCGATGACGTCTTCGAGGGTGACGATACCGCGCATCGACCCGTATTCGTCGAGGATGACGGAGATATGCTCCTTCTTGGCGAGCATCTTCTCCCAGATGTTGGACACCGGTTCGTCGTCGCGGAAAGCGAGGATGGGGCGGATGAGCTGCGAGAGGGTCATGGAAAACTGGTCGTCGGAGAGGGCTTCAAGCACTTCGGCTTTGAGGACGTAGCCCTTGATGTATTCCTCCTCGACATCGTAGATGGGAATGCGGCTGTAGGCGTGCAGGCGCTCGTCGCCGTATTCGTAAAACTCTTGGAGCGTCATTGTCTCGTTGGCCGTGGCCACCACGGTGGCGGGGGTCATGATTTGTTCGGCTTTCATCTCGCCGAGCTTCAAAAAACTCTGGATGGCCTTGTTTTCCTTGGCTTTGAACACGCCTTCTTCCACGCCCACATTGACCATGGCCTGCACCTCCTCACGGCTCACAGAGAGGGCGCTTTGGTTGGAGGCAAACAGGCGCGTGATGAGTTCGGAAAGAAGCACCAGCGGATAGGTGATGACGATGAGCACACGAATGATGCGGGTGGCGCCCATGGCCAGTTCTCGCCAATAGGTGGCGCCCACCACCTTGGGGATGATTTCAGAGATGACAAGGATGAGCAGGGTCATCACGGCCGAAGCCACCCCGACGGCATCACTGCCCCAGATTTCAGCCGCCTGCGCGCCCACACCGGCAGCACCCACGGTGTGGGCGATGGTATTGAGCGACAGGATGGCGGAGATAGGGCGGTCGATGTCGGCTTTGTAGTGTTTGAGGCGCGTGGCGGTTTTGCTGCCCTCCTCTTCTTTAAGGGTGGCAAAGGAGGGGGTGCAGGCCAGCAAGACGGCTTCGAGTACGGAGCAAAGGGAAGAAAGCGAAAGGGAAAGGATGAGATAGAAAAGGAGTAAGCCCATTAAGTGTTGCGGCACGACCGGCGTGCACGGGTTGGTGATTGCTGCAAATATACGTATTTCTTGGCGAGTGTTATGTCTTTTCGCTACATTTTTTGTAACTTTGCAGCGTTTTCAACCTATTTTCAAACATTTATGTATCAAAAAAACTCATCTAAGGGTACTGAGTTCACCTTCCGCCACTTCAACCGTAAGGGCTATGCGCTCTTTGCGGCATTGGGTCGTGAGGTGAAGGTCGGCGTCCTGACGGTGGCAACGCTCTCCACCGCTGCTCCCTGTCTGGCGGCAGCAAACGGAGTGAGCACCGCAGCCGATGTGCACCACGCGTCGCACAACGACAGCATTGCCACGCTCGACGACGACCAGTTGCTCCGTGAGGCAGTGAGCGCTGCTTCGCGTGCCCCGATGGCGGCCGACTTGGCTGCTCGACAGGTGACGACTCTCGGCCACGCGCAACTCGCGGCGGCGGGCGTCACCAGTATCAACGACGTGCTCAAACTCAGCGCAGGCATCGATGTCCGAGAGCGCGGAGGTTTTGGTTTACAAACGGACATCGGCATCAATGGCGGAACCTTTGACCAAATCACAATTCTTGTCAACGGCGTCCCCATCAACAATCCACAGACGGGCCACAACGCGGCCGACTTTCCCCTCAATCTCAGCGACATTGAGCGCATCGAAGTGCTCGAAGGCGCAGCATCACGTGTGCTCGGTACGCAAGCCTTTTCGGGTGCCATCAACATCGTGACGCACACTGCCGACCGCGGCATATTGTTGCGCGCGGCCATGGGCTCGTGGGGAACGGTACAGACTGAAGCGCGCGGTGCTTGGCAGCATACCACGACCGACGGCCGTCGTTTCCGTTCCTCATTGAGCGGTTCTTTCCAGCGCTCCGATGGGGCTGTGGACAACGGCGACTTCCGCGGCGGAAAAGCCTTTTGGCAGGGTGGATACGAAGATGCCTCAGTGCGCGTTGATGCACAAGCGGGAATGACCCTCAACGACTTCGGCGCCAACACGTTCTACTCGGCCGCCTATCCCAATCAGTGGGAGGCGCTCCACCGCTACACATTTGCCCTCAAAGGCGAAAGCAAAGGGCGCATCCACTTCGCTCCGCAGTTGTCATGGACGCGCAGTGCCGACCATTTCCAACTCATCCGCAACACCCATACGGCCGAAAACTTCCACCGCAGCGATGTATTCACCCTCGGCCTCAATGCCTGGACGCAATGGGCGCTGGGGCGCACGGCGGTGGGGGCGGAACTCCGCGAGGAGGGCGTCCACTCCACCAACCTCGGCCACGCCCTGACACAGGACGAGTGGGTGGTCATCCCAGGCAAGCACCCTGTTGAGCGCGGTGGAAAGTGGGAAGATCGCGACGGTGGTGCGGCCTACTACACCAAACAGGTGCGGCGCACGAATTTGAGTTACTTTTTGGAACACAACATCGTGCTCAATCGCTGGACGCTCTCGCTCGGCCTCCTCGCCCAACGCAACACGCCCATCGATGCTGATTTCCACCTCTATCCCGGCATCGATGTGGCCTTCCGCCCTGCGGATCGGCTTCGCCTCTTTGCCTCGTGGAACCAAGCCCTGCGTCTGCCCACCTTCACCGACCGTTTCTACAACACGCCCACTCACGAGGGCAGCAACCAGTTGCGCCCCGAGGAGGTCGATGCCTTCCGCCTCGGCTTTCAGTGGACACCGACATCGGGCCTCCGTCTGCGCGCCAACGGGTTCTTCCATCGCGGAAAGAACATGATCGACTGGGTGAAGACTGCGGCGACCGATACTAAATATAAAGCGGTCAACTGGCTGCGGCTCGACAACTACGGCGCGCATCTCACAGCCGACCTCGACGGCACGGCGCTCTTCGGCCCCCACCAGCCCTTGCGTCTGCTCAGCATCGACTACGCTTGGAGCGCACAGCACCGCAGCGACACGCGCCCTATCTTCAAGTCGGCCTATGCCTTGGAATATCTCCGCCACAAGCTCATCCTCACGCTCGACCACACCATCTGGCAGCGCCTCGGTGCGTCGTGGAGTTTCCGCCTGCAAGAGCGCAACGGAACTTACGAGGTGTTCGACCGCACCACCCACAAGCGTACGGGCACTACGGCGCCGTATGGCACACATGGTCGCCTTGACGTGAAAGTCCATTGGACGGCCACGCGCTACTCTCTCTTTGTCGATCTACACAACCTCACTGGTCATCGTTTCTACGACATCGGCAACGTGGAGCAACCCGGCCGCCTCTTCCTCGTCGGCGGCACGCTTCGCTTCTGAGGCTCATAACAACAACTCCCTCCTCGGTGCTTCCGAAGAGGGAGTTTTTTTTGTGATAAGTGCAATGTAATATCAGCGATTCTTGTACATGGAGTCGTAGTACTTCTCATACTCACCGCTGGTGATGTTGTCCATCCATTCCTCATGTTCGAGATACCAGCGCACGGTTTTTTCGATACCTTCTTCAAATTGCAGAGAAGGCTCCCAACCCAATTCCGTTTTGAGTTTGGTGGAGTCGATGGCATATCGCAGGTCGTGGCCGGCACGGTCGGTGACGTAGGTGATGAGATCGAGGTCGGCACCTTCTGGACGTCCCAACAGGCGATCGACCGTGGCGATGACCACCTTGATGATGTCAATGTTTTTCCACTCATTGAAACCACCGATATTGTAAGTTTCGGCCGTCTTTCCCTTGTGGTAAATCAGGTCGATGGCGCGGGCATGGTCTTCCACATAAAGCCAGTCGCGCACGTTTTCGCCCTTGCCGTAGACGGGGAGCGGCTTCCGATGGCGGATGTTGTTGATGAAGAGCGGAATGAGCTTTTCGGGAAACTGATAAGGGCCGTAGTTGTTGGAGCAGTTCGTCACGATGGTCGGCATGCCGTAGGTGTCGTGGAAAGCGCGCACAAAGTGGTCGCTCGAGGCTTTGGAGGCCGAATAGGGAGAATGAGGATTGTACTTCGTCGTTTCGAGGAAGAAATCATCGCCATAAGGGGCTTCTCCATCGGGGCGGGTGAGTTCCAAAGCGCCGTACACCTCATCGGTAGAGATGTGGTAGAAACGTTTGCCTTCGTAGCGTTCAGGTAGACTTTCCCAGTAGAGTTTGGCTGCTTGGAGGAGAGAGAGCGTACCCATCACGTTGGTTTGTGCAAAAGCAAAGGGGTCGCGAATGGAGCGATCCACGTGGCTCTCGGCCGCCAAATGAATGATACCCTCGACTTGGCGGTCTTTCAACAAGTGGTGCACGCCTTCAAAATCGCAGATGTCCATTTTGACAAACTCATAATTGGGCTTGTCTTCCACATCGCTCAAATTGGCCAAGTTGCCCGCGTAGGTGAGCGCGTCGAGGCAAATGATGTGGTAGTCGGGATATTTATTGACGAAGAGGCGAACAACATGGTTGCCGATAAAGCCGGCTCCTCCGGTGATGACGATAGATTTCATATACTGAGAAAAATAGGGTTTGAAGAAAGAACGCCGTCGGGCGCTGATTATTGTGTGCAGAGATCGCGGATGCAGAGTTGCAGACTGTCGATCCAGTAGGGGACGGCGAGTTGGAACGTTTCTTTGAATTTCGTTTTGTCGAGCACACTGTAAGCGGGGCGCTTCACCGGACTGGGATATTCTGACGAATAGCAGGGGAGAATGCGACACGACACGTTGCCCGCCAAGCAAGCAATCATCTGGGTGAAGTCGTACCACGAGGTGACGCCTTCGTTGGAGTAGTGATAAATGCCCTCATTGCCTTCCAACTTGCGTTGGTCGATGATGTCGATGAGTGCTTTGGCCAAATCGCCGGCAAAGGTAGGGGTACCGCATTGGTCGAACACCACTTTCAGTTCGCGTTTGGTGGCGGTGAGGTGAAGCATCGTTTTGACGAAGTTCTTGCCGAAGCGGCTGTAGAGCCATGCCGTGCGGAAGATGAGGTGATGACAGCCCACGCGCGCAATGGCCTGCTCGCCTCGCAGTTTGCTGGCGCCGTAAACACCGGTCGGTGTGCCGGTTTGGTCTTCGCGGCAGGGCGTGTTGTAAGGGTCGCCGCCAAACACATAGTCGGTGGAAACGTGGACGAGCCATCCGTCCACCGCTTTCATCGCCGTGGCCAGATTTTCAACGGCATGGTGGTTGAGGCGTTCGCACAGTTCCGCATCACTCTCTGCCTTGTCCACGTTGGTGTAAGCTGCGCAGTTGATGATGAGGTCAATGTGGTGTTCCGCCACCATGGCTTGCACCTCGGCCAAGTTGGTGATGTCGAGCGGGGTGGTTTCCACGCCTTCCTGCTCGCACACATCGGTGAAAAGAAAATGGTCGGAGGTGGAGGGAGCGAGCAGGCGGATTTCGTTGCCCAACTGCCCGTTGGCTCCCGTGACGAGTATATTCATCTTTTTAATAGAGTTTGTCGTTGATGTCGAAGTCAAGGTGGGCTTCTGCCAGTTTGGGGTGTCGCAAGTCTTTTTCGCTCAAAATGGCTTCTTCAAAAGTCATGCGCCAATCGATGCCGAGCGTTTCGTCGAGGATGGAGATGCCGCCATCGGCTTCCGGCGCATAAAAATTGTCGCATTTGTATTCAAACACGGCCTCATTGCTCAGCACGGCAAATCCGTGGGCAAATCCGCGGGGAATGAAGAGCTGACGGTGGTTGAGGGCGGTGAGTTCCACGGCCACGTGTTGGCCAAAGGTGGGACTGCCCTTGCGGATGTCCACCGCCACATCGAGCACCGCACCTTGCGTGCAGCGCACCAGTTTGCTTTGTGTGTAGGGCATACGCTGGTAGTGCAGGCCGCGCAGCACACCGCGTGTGGAGCGCGATTCGTTGTCCTGAACGAAGCGGATGGGGCGTATCTTCTCGTCAAATTCTCTTTGCGAGAACGATTCAAAAAAGTAGCCGCGTTGGTCGTTGAAAATGCGGGGTTCGAGGATGACCACACCCTCCAAAGCTGTTTTGATGACTTCCATGTATTGCTATTCTTGAGGCAGTCGGCCGAAGCGCTTCATGTCGTCGACCATCTGCAAGAGGTATTGTCCGTATTGGTTTTTAATCATAGGTTGTGCCAATTGACGCATTTTCTCATCGTCAATCCAGCCTTGGCGGTAGGCTATGCCTTCGAGACAGGCCACTTTCAGACCTTGTCGCTTTTCGAGCACCTCGATGTAGGTCGATGCCTCCGAGAGCGAATCGTGCGTACCGGTGTCGAGCCATGCAAATCCGCGTCCGAGGGTTTGCACTTTCAGTTCGTCGTCTTGCAGGAAGCGCTGGTTGACGGTCGTAATCTCGAGTTCGCCGCGCGCTGATGGCTGGATGTTGTGTGCCACATCCACCACCTTGTTGGGGTAGAAGTAAAGTCCCACTACGGCATAGTTCGATTTGGGTTGCGCAGGTTTCTCCTCGATGGAAAGGCAGTTGCCTTCTGCGTCAAACTCCGCCACGCCATAGCGTTCGGGATCGCTCACCCAGTAGCCAAACACGGTGGCTTTCTGTTCGGTTTCGGCCGTGCGCACCGCTTCTTTGAGCATCGCACTAAATCCGGCGCCGTGGAAAATGTTGTCGCCCAGCACCAAGCAGGCAGCGTCGTTGCCCAAAAACTCCTTGCCGATGATGAAAGCCTGCGCTAATCCGTCGGGCGAAGGTTGTTCTGCATATTCGAAGCGCACCCCGTAGTCCGACCCATCGCCCAGTAAGCGCCGGAAGCCCGGTAGGTCGTGGGGGGTGGAGATGATGAGTATCTCACGAATGCCGGCTAACATCAGCACCGAGATGGGATAATAAATCATCGGTTTGTCGAAAATGGGGAGCATCTGTTTGCTCACTCCTTTGGTGATGGGGTAGAGGCGCGTGCCGCTACCACCGGCGAGGACTATTCCTTTCATAGCGTGTATTCGATAGTATGTTGTCGATTTTTCAGAACGTATAGCCCACACTGAGGTAGGGCATGGCGTTGAGGGTTGTATAGTTGTTTTCACTCAGCACCAACAGTGGGTTAATGCCGGCACGCAGGGTGAAGCCGCTGCGAGTGTGCAGACGATAGCCGACGGTGGTGTGGAGAAAAGCAAGGAAGTAGGACTCCGCAGGAAAATCGCACTTGTAATAGTAATTACATACCCGATCGTTGTCCTCCCAACCCACACCGAGAGTCAGGCCGGCGCCCAATTCGAGGTTGTGTTTGCCGTTACCCAGCAGGCGATAAGCACTCACGGGAAAGAGGACCGCGCGGTCGGTCACCGCACCATCGACTGTCAGAAAACCGTAGCCCAAACCGGCACGAAATCCCCAAGGGCTGTTCTTGGCAAAGCGGCGATCGTAACTCAAGCCGAAGCCCGACGTACCTCCGAAATCAGCATAGATACTTTGTTTTTGTGCCGAAGCGGTGCCCACAAAAAGCAGGGCAATCAGCAATAAAAATGCTCTCATAAGTAGAAGTTTATTTGATGATGAAGGGAATGGATGTTTCTAACCTGCTATTTTCCTTTTCTAAATCCTATTTCTCTCATAGGATGGCTCTTATTTTATGGATTTTACTGCAAAAATAGCGGTTTTCAAGTAAATGGACAAAACTAAATAGGATGAAGTGTAAAATACCTCCATCTTTATTGGGTGGGTAAAGAGGTTTTGTGTGTCTTTGTACCATGGGAGTGTAATGATAACTATTGAAAACAGGGGCCAGTATATTCGGATTTCTGGCTCATCTTTTTTATGTGCCAAGTCCGAAACTATAAAACAAGGATGAAGACATTGGCTTTTGAAATAAAAGTTATGACAAAATAAAAAAACTCCGCTATCTATTTGGTAGATAGCGGAGTTTTTGTACCTTTGCAATGCGAGGTCGTGGATAACCTTCAGAGACCCTCCCTCGTTCCAACCAAGCTATTTTTTTAGCTTGGTTTTTTATGTACATCATTCTATCTTTATGGATGCAATATATAAGTTTGAACTGTCTATATTGCCCATCATTTAGTTTCTTCAAGCCTAAGAAGCGACTATATGCTTGCTCAAATGCTTGTGTCCGAGACCATCTTTCATTAAAACAAGGATTAAGACTTGTACCTTTGCAGCATAATTCCTCGAAAGAAGAGAGCAAAGCACGGCCTATCAATAGCGAGCACCGCCCACTTTCGAGGAATTCTTTTTTATACTAAATGCACCGAACAGCAATCATCTCAAAATAAATTTGTACTTTTGCAACAGACAACACGGCGGTAATAATCGTTCATGCAAAACCCGTGATGAGAAAGGGGCATGTTTAGTCTGCAGAGCAGCGTTTAGGTTGGAACTCATCAACACAAGGAAGTCTTCAAAAGGCTTCCTTGCTGCTTTTACAAGCCGACTTCTCTTTGACTTCATCTTCAGTGTATGTGCGATTTAGATAGGAGATAGTTTCACCGCCCTCAGAAGTAGAAAAAATTAAGTCTGAGGTAGGTAAATCGAGAAAGGAGGGAAATGCAGAAAAACACGCTCTCGTCATTTTTGTCTTTTATGGTGCGCCATCCTCGGAATTTCTCTCGCGCGCGTACGCGCACATTACTGCAAATTTGTGTTTTTATCCTTCACTTCCTTCACCGAGGAATACAAGTCGCTGACTTTCAATGCAATAAAGATGAATGGCTTTTGAAGCTCTTTTTGCAGGAAAAAGAGGGGGAGAAATAGTGGGTGAAGGATGGCGAAAACAAAATCCTTCACCCGAAAAGCGTTGATAGCCTGCGGGTTAAAAGGGGTGGTGAAGGATTGAAGGATAATGACACGCACCATAGGAAGGATATACGCGCGCGAGGAGGAAAATGTTAAATTCGTGTTAAAGTCGGAGGTGAGTGGTAAGTTTTGACTTCGAGATGTCTATATATAGATAGCCCTCCTTGGCTACCGCCGTGCGAAAAGCACAAGGCAGCCTTTCGTAAAAATCCGTGTTTATTTTTAACCCTTGAGAAGACTTGTGGGGAAAAATAGTTTTTTTCTTCACATTTTATTGCCCCATTCGCTGCATTGTCGTAAATTTGTAGGCAAAAGGCGGGAAGCCTGTTGTTTGCGTTCCTGCCACCAACTTCTCACTCATTTTCATCGCCTTATGACCTGCCGATCTCTTATCAGCCGACTGGTGCTGATGTTGCTCTTGTCGGGCATCGTGCTGACCGCCGGCGCACAAGCCAACTACCAGCGCGACTATCGCGAACGCGTGATGACACAAAAACTGCCGCTGCCGCTCGATGCGCGCAGTTTGGACAAACGGCACGATGTGGCCGCAGCGCTCGAGTTTCTCTATGCCTATATGGTACTGCCCGACTTGACGGACCACTCGCGCGCCTTCTATGCCCGCGAGGTGAGCACCACCCTGCGCGCCCGCCGAGAGATGCCGTGGGGACGCAACGTGCCCGAACGCGAATGGCGCCACTTCGTGCTGCCCCTGCGCGTCAACAACGAGCGCCTCGACTCCTTCCGAAGTGCTCGCTACGAAGAACTGAAAGCGCGTGTGGCCGGGCTGACGATGGCGGAGGCGGTGCTGGCGGTGAATCACTGGTGTCACGAATACGTGACCTACAAACCCTCCGATGCCCGCACCTCATCGCCACTGGCTTCGATGCGCACAGCCACGGGACGCTGCGGCGAAGAATCCACCTTCACAGTGGCCGCCCTGCGTGCGGTGGGCATCCCGGCCCGGCAGGTCTACACGCCCCGCTGGGCGCACACCGACGACAATCATGCGTGGGTGGAAGCATGGGTCGACGGAAAGTGGCATTTCCTGGGAGCGTGCGAACCGGAACCAGTGCTCGATTTGGGTTGGTTTAATGCCCCCGCGAGCCGCGGTATGCTCATGCACACGAAAGCCTTCGGACGCTATGCCGGACCGGAAGACAGGATGAAGTCTACGGCCTGCTACACCGAAATCAACGTGACCGACAATTACGCCGAAACGGCGCGAACGGTGGCGCAAGTGGTCGATGAGGCGGGGCATCCCGTGGCAGATGCCGACCTGCGCTTCACGCTCTACAACTATGCCGAGTTCTACAGCGTCTACCGCGGACGAACGGATGCTCAAGGCCGCGCCTCCATCACTGCGGGGCTGGGCGACCTCGTGGCGTGGGCGGCCAAAGATGGGCGCTATGGTTTTCAGAAGTTTAGTGTGGGGCGTGATAGTGTGGTGACCGTCGTGCTTCGCCATCGGCAGGGCGACCGCGTGCAGGCCGACCTCAACATCGTTCCTCCCAAGGGACGCAACAATCTGCCCTATGTTTCGCCCGAAGCCGCCGCGCAAAACGAAAAGCGCAAAGCACATGAAGACAGTATCCGCCACGCCTATGTGGCCGCTTTTCCGGACTCGGTGGCAACGGCCGATTTCTGCCGAAAGGAAGGTTACGACTATGCCGTCGTCCGCCCATTGGTTGAGAAGAGCCGCGGCAATTCGGCTGCCCTCTTCCGCCTCCTGCGCGATTTCAAACATTGTGATGTGGTGGCGGTGCTCAAAAGTTTGAGCGAAAAGGATTTGGCCGATTTTGATTACGACATCTTGGCCGACCATCTCCGCGCAGGACGGGTGCCGAAGCAAGTAGATGCTTTTGCGGCGGCCTACATCTACTCCCCGCGCATCGCCTACGAACCGCTGTCGCCTTGGCGCAGTGTGTTGCAACGCAGTTTTTCTCAAAAACAGCAAGAAGCCTTCCGCCGAAATCCTCTTGAATTGGCACGCTGGATTGCTGCGAACGTGAAAGTCGACAACACGTGGAACCCGCTCTACCAAAGCCACAATCCGGAAAATGCGCTCCGCCTGCGCACGACCGATTCTTACTCACGTCAGCGCTTGTTTGTGGCCGCTGCCCGTTCGCTGGGCATTGCTGCCGGCATCGATCCCGTCACGGAAAAAATGCGTTATGCACTTTCGCCCGATGCGTGGGTGGAAGTGGATTTCGACCAATTGAAGCAGACGCCGCCGGCCGCCGGAGAAGCAACGGCACCGACACAGCTGCGACTCACTTATACGCCGCGAGAGTATTTGCTCGATCCGGCCTACTATACGCACTTCTCCCTCTCGGCCTTGCAGAATGGTGCGCCCGTTTTGCAAAATTATGACGGGACGTGGAAGGAACTTTTTGAAACGCCGCGCACCATCGCCGCCGGCGACTATCTGCTGGTGAGTGGGACGCGTATGGCCGATGGTTCGGTGTTGGCACACCTCGAAATCTTTCCGGTGGAGAAAGGGCGCACCACCGAAATACCCCTCACGATGCGGCAAGACAGCACGCAGGTGCAGGTGATTGGCAATTTCAACGCCGAAAACCTCTACCTCGATCCCATTTCAGGACAAACAAAATCGCTTCTCTCCACCACGGGGCGCGGCTACTACGTAGTGGGACTGGTGCGTCCCAACCACGAACCCACCAACCACATCCTGCACGACCTCTCGGCCCTCAAAGGCGATCTCGAAGCCTGGGGACGCCCCCTCCTGCTGCTCTTCCAGAGTGAGGAGGACTGGATGCGTTTCCAGAAAAACCGCGCGGAGTACGTCCACCTCCCCGCAACGCTCCACTTCGGCATCGACCACCAAAAGCAGGTGGCCGACGACCTGCGCCTCTCGGGCTTGATGAACTGCGACGACCTGCCGCTGGTGGTCATTGCCGACACGTTCAACCGCGTCGTGTTTCGCTCGCAAGGCTACACCATCGGGCTTGGCGAACAAATCAAAACCATCGTTGGAAAAATCAACTCACCTCAATGAAGTCAATCCTCTTTCTCCTCCTCTCTTTCCTCTTGTCGCTGAGCGTAGCGGCACAAAATCCCTTTGAAGGCCCGAAACGCGAGATGCGCGGCGCCTGGATACAGTGTGTCAATGGGCAGTTTATGGGCTTGTCGCGCGAACAGATGCAGGCCAACCTGACCCAACAGCTCGATGTGCTGCATGCCGTGGGGGTCAACACCATCATGTTTCAGGTGCGGGCCGAAGCCGATGCGCTCTACGAGAGTCCTTACGAACCTTGGAGTCGCTTTCTCACCGGGCGGCAGGGTCAGCACCCCGGTTGGGATCCTCTGGCGTGGATGGTGGAAGAGGGCCATCGTCGCGGCATGGAGGTGCACGCTTGGATCAACCCCTTTCGCGCCAAGACAAAGACGACCCGTGAATTGGCCTCAACCCATCCCTATTTTCAGAACCCCGACCGCTTTTTCAAGTACGACGGACTGATGCTCTTCGATCCCGGTCTGCTGGAAAATCAAAACTACATCTGCCGTGTGGCGGCCGACATCGTGCGCCGCTATGATGTGGACGGACTGCACATCGACGACTACTTCTACCCCTATCCGGCTGCCGGACTGCCCATCCCCGATGAGGGCACTTTCCGCACCCACAACAACGGCATCAACGACATCGGCACGTGGCGTCGCTACAATGTGAACAACTTCATCAAGATGCTCTACAACACCATCCACAGCACCAAGCCGTGGGTGAAGTTTGGCGTGTCGCCCTTCGGCATCTACCACAACGCCAAGCCCGGCGACACCGTCCCCGGCAGCGAAACGCGCGGATTGCAGAACTACGACGACCTCTATGCCGATGTGCTCTATTGGGTCAACGAAGGCTGGGTGGACTATGTGGTGCCGCAACTCTATTGGGAAATCGGACATAAGAGCGCCGACTACGAAACGCTCGTGCGCTGGTGGTCGCGCCACTGCTCCAACCGTCCGCTCATCATCGGGCAGGACGTGGAACGCACGGTCAATGCACGTGATATCAATAATCCGACGGTCAATCAGATGGCGGCGAAATTTGAACTTCAACGCAATCTTCCCAACATTTCCGGCTCGTGTTTGTGGTACTCGGCGGCCGTGGTGCGCAACGTGGGCAATTATGCCTATGAACTGCAAAACAACTATCACCTCACGCCCGCTCTTCAACCTTTGATGCCGTTTATCGACGACAAAGCACCCAAGAAACCGCGTAAGGTGAAAGCGCTCTGGATGCCCGATGGATATTATTTGTTCTGGACAGCGCCCAAAGCTCGTTCCGAAATGGATGCTGCGCGACAATATGTGATTTATAGTTTTGAACGCGGAGAGAAGATCGACTTGTCTTCTTCAACACACATTATGGCCGTCACCAGCGATATGATGTACAAACTGCCTTACAACATGGGTCAGGAAAAATATACCTATGTTGTCACTGCCTTGGATCGATTACAGAACGAATCGAAAGGCGTGAAAGTAAAAGTCAAACTTTAATTTCGTAACCGATTTCATAAGTCGGTGGGCAATGTCTACTCTTGATGTTGCACACCGACTTTCTTACTTATCCGAATATGAAAGTATTGAAATTTGGGGGCACGTCGGTGGGTACTCCCGAAAGCCTATTGTGCGTAAAGCGCATTGTTGAAACTGTCGAAACACCCATCATCGTGGTGGTTTCGGCCTTGGGAGGAGTGACCGACCAACTCATCTGCCTTTCGCAAGAAGCCCAAACCGGTGACGTCGCCTATGTCGCCCAACTCGCGGCGCTCCACCAACGTCACAAGGAAATGGTGCAGGCACTCATTACCTCCGACCGGCAGACGGAACTCCTCGGCCGCGTGCAGGCACATTTCGATGAACTGGGCAGCATTCTGCACGGGGTGAGTCTGATCCAAGACCTCACGCGCAAAACTGCCGATGCCATTGTGGCGTATGGTGAACGCATTTCTTCGCTCATCGTGGCCGCCCTCATCGACGGTGCACGTCATCTCGATTCGCGCGACCTCATCACCACTGTGCAGCAGGAAGGCAAAAACGTGGTCGATTTTGAAACCACCAACGCCCATATTCGCAACGCTTTCGCCACGCTGCCGGCCGTTACGGTGATGGGCGGTTTCATTTCCCGCGATGGAGAAACGCAGCGCACCACCAATTTGGGACGGGGCGGCTCCGACTATACCGCTGCCATCTTGGCTGCTGCCTTGGAGGCCGAAGTGTTGGAGATTTGGACGGACGTGGACGGCTTTATGACGGCCGACCCTCGTGTGATTCCGACCGCCTTTACCATCGACGAACTCTCCTATGCCGAAGCAACGGAGTTGTGCAATTTTGGGGCAAAAGTCGTTTATCCGCCCACCATCTACCCCGTTTGCGCCAAAGAAATTCCGATTCTGATTCGCAACACGTTCAATCCTGCGGGAAAGCAGTCTATCATCAAAAAGGAGGCCGCCAAGAGCGACCGCCTGATTCGAGGCATCTCCTCTGTCAACGACACCGCGCTGGTCACGGTGAGCGGTATGGCGATGGTGGGTGTGGTCGGGGTGAACCACCGCATCTTTTCCGCCTTGGCCAAAGAGGGTGTAAGCGTGTTTATGGTGGCACAAACGGCTTCCGAAACTTCCACCTCCCTTTGCGTTACTCCCAATGATGTGGAGCGGGCTGCGCAACTGCTCGACGAGGAGTTTGCACAAGAAATTGCGGCCGGCGCGATGAACCCTGCCGAATGGCGTGTGGGTTTGGCCACTGTGGCCGTGGTGGGCGAAAATCTGCGCCAACACACCGGCACCGTAGGCAAATTGTTCTCCGTACTGGGGCGCAACGGCATTGGCGTTTGCGCTGTGGCGTTGGGCGCTTTGGAAACCAGCGTCTCGTTTGTCGTGGCGCGCGACCAACTCAAAAAAGCCCTCAACGTCCTTCACGACTCCTTCTTCTTGGCCGACTACGAAGAACTCAATCTCTTCCTCTGCGGCACCGGTACGGTGGGCGGACAGCTCTTGGAACAACTGGCCGCGCAGGCCGACCATCTCCGCGAGCAACACGGTTTGAAAATCAACTTGGTCGGACTTACGGGGCAGCGGCACGCCCTCTACGATGCCGAGGGCATCGACCTCGCCAACTGCCGTCGCCAACTGGCCGAAAGCACAACGCCCGGCGGAGTGGAGCGTATGATGGAGGAAATCAGCCGAATGAACATCTTCAACTCCGTCTTTGTCGACTGCACAGCTTCGGCCGAGGTTTCGACCCACTACGAACGCCTGCTGGCGCAAAACGTCAATATCGTGACCGCCAACAAACTCGCGGCATCCGGAGAGTACGACACTTATCGGCGCTTGAAAGTCATGGCGCGCGATCGAGGTGTGAAATTTCATTTTGAAACCAATGTAGGCGCCGGACTCCCCATCATCAACACCATCAACGACCTCACCGCTTCGGGCGACCGCGTGCTGAGCATCGAAGCTGTCCTTTCGGGGACGCTCAACTACGTCTTCAGCACCCTTTCCGCCGACGTACCGCTTTCGCAGGCCGTACACCTCGCACAAGAGAACGGATACAGTGAGCCCGACCCCCGTATTGACCTTTGCGGTATGGACGTGGTGCGTAAACTCACCATCTTAGCCCGCGAAAGCGGTTATCGGGTCAATACGACCGACATTGAGCAACAACTCTTCCTCCCCGCCGCCATGTTTGAAGGTACGCTCAACGACTTTTGGGCACAACTCCCCAACTTCGATGCCGAGTTTGAGGCACAACGCGCTCGTCTGGCCGCCAAGGGCAAATGTTGGCGTTTCGTGGCCGAATGGCGCAACGGAAAGGGGCGTGTCGGCCTGAAAGAGATTGTCCAAGGGCATCCGCTCTATCACCTCGAAGGCTCAAACAACATCGTTTGCCTCACCACCGAGCGCTACGATGCGCCGATGCTCATCCAGGGCTATGGCGCCGGAGCAGAAGTGACGGCTGCCGGAGTCTTTGCCGACATTATGCGCGTGGCCAACATCTGAGCTTTCCCAATACAGGCACAAAAAAATCAGCCGAAAACGAAGTGTTGACTTCGTTTTCGGCTGATGGCGTTGTGATGGGTTGCTATTCGGAAGCCACCACAGCCCCTCATTCAAAATAGAAGGTGAGGATCACCATGTTGGCGGAAGCACGCTCCAAACTCTGTGTGTAGACGCGCTGTGCGGCATTGGTCAAATCGGGGCGGTCGTGGCGCAACACATCGCCCACACCAAAACAGAATTTGAGTTCGGGAATGAGTTTGAAAAACGGCATATAGAAGTCGCACCCCAGTCCCACTTGCAGATAAGTCTGGAAAGGGCTGGTGCGGATATAGCCGCCTTTGGTAGAGGTCATGTCGCACATTTCCGTGGCTCCCATCAGCACGTAAGGTCGATAGTTGTTGAAGCGCGGGCCGGCCACTTTCAGTTCCACAGGCAGCGCGATGTAGCTCGACTTGATGTTTTGCGTCACCTCGCGTCCCGTCAGCAGGTTGTGAAAGGTCACGTGTTTCGACCCGAAGTGCAGGCCCGGTGTGAGACGCAAGGAGAGGTGGCGCGAAAGGCGCCAATCACCCAAAATCCCGACCGAAAATCCGAAGTTCTGATGGTCGTTTTCCGCCATCCACTGCCCGCCCGTGTCGGGGTCTACCCATCCGTTTCCGGTGAGTTTCAGTCCTTGATCGTGCAGCCCAATGTAGAAGCCGTAGTGCCAAGGGCGCTCGTCGATGAAAGGTTTGTTCTGCAGTTGACGTTGCTGTGCCGATGAGGGCAGAAGCATCATCAACCATCCGATGCAGAGGGTCAACCAGCCGTTGCGCATGGTGTCGAGTTTAAGCGTTAATGTTGAGAGGGGGATGCCGACAGCGAAATGCCGACATCAGAAATGCCGGGCACGACCTCTTTGAGCATCAGGTGGCGCACCACAATGCGGCCTTCTGCCCCACGAGGGAGAGAGAGTGGTGGAAGCGGGCAGGCATATTGCGAAAGCGAAACTCCTCCGGCCATCAAATCGCCGGCAGGGGTCATAAATCGGCAAACCACCGTGTCGGTACGTTCCAGCAGAAGACGATTTTTGCGAACACGCGGCACACGCGACCGCTGTTGGGGCAGCGACACCAAGTAGGTACGCTCGCTGGGGTTGCGTTGCTGTGGTGGTGGCGGTTCGGGCAGCACCCACCGCTGTCGCACTTCGAGGGTGAGGCTCTGGTAGGGGTAGTTGCCGGCCACGGCCTTCCGCACAAGCAACTGTGGGGCGTAGAGGGCACTCTCCGGCAAGGAGTCGATGCGGAAGTCGAGGCTTTCCGTCTTGTCCCATCCGGACAGGTCGACGGGCATAAAGCAAAGATAGGCTTCATCGCGCACACAGGCCGTCAGCGCACACAGCAAGACACCCATCACGCTCCCGAACAAAATCCTACGGCTGCACATGGTCGTTCTGTTGAGCACCGCGTCCGACGGAATTTGTGCCTCCCTTCTGTTCGCTGCGAGGTTCGTTTTGTCTTCGTCGCGCCGAAGCAGCTGCGGCCTCATGCTGCGGAGCGCGTCCCGCCTCGGCACGAGCGTTTTGTTCTTTGCGAGGGGAAGAGCGGCGGGCGTTCGACTTCTTTTTCCGCTTTTGCGTTTTGTCAAATCGGGTGAGGTCGTCTTGTTCGGCCAAGTCAATGGGTTTCTTCGGAGCGGGTTTGGCCTCAGTGTCCAACTCTTCGGGATGTTGCCCCTCGCGGTTCATTCGAATGACTTCCCAAGCTCGTTCTGCCGACAGCGTCACGAGGTTGGCGGCCATACGCTTGTCGGTCGAATAGGTGATGCGTCCACTCAAGATGTCGGTTTTGAAGTGGTAATAAGTGCCTTCGGCCGTTTCGAGTGCAATGTTGCGTTCGGGCAGCACCTTATGCGCTTCGTTGTAGATGTCCAGTTCGAAGTTAAGACAGCATTTGAGTTTGCCGCACTGCCCGGCCAACTTCTGTGGATTGGGCGAGATATCCTGCGTTCGAGCCGCACCGGTCGACACGGTTTGGAAATTTTTCACCCAAGTGGAGCAGCACAACTCTCGGCCACACGGACCGATGCCGCCGATGCGTCCAGCCTCTTGTCGCGCTCCGATTTGACGCATTTCGATGCGCACATGAAAGGTGTCGGCCAAGACCTTGATGAGACGGCGGAAATCAACGCGTGCATCGGCAATGTAGTAGAAGATGGCTTTGTTGCAATCGCCCTGATATTCGACATCGCCGATTTTCATGTTCAGTTGCAAATCTTTGGCAATCTGTCGACTCTGAATCATCGTGCCGTTTTCGCGGCCGCGTGCCTCTTCCCACTTGTCGATGTCGGCCGGACGCGCTTTACGGTAGATACGCTTGACGTCGGCCGTACCTTTGATTTGCGCCTTTTTCATTTGGAGCGGCACGAGCGACCCGGTGAGGGTGACGGTGCCGATGTCGTGGCCAGGCGATGCCTCCACGGCCACAATGTCGCCTTTGACGAGGTCGAGATGGTTGTCGTTGCGGTAGTAACCCTTACGCGTGTTCTTAAATTGCACTTCGACAAGGTCGGATATTTCGTTGTTGCCCGGCACATCGCTCAGATAGTCCGACAGGTTGAGTTGCTGCTTGGCGCAACCACAACCGCAGGCCGAAAAACCGCGCAATGTGGGGTCGGTGATGAAGGTTTCTGACATGGTGGTGTCTTATGGTTGAAAGGACGCTGCGGTCGGGCTTGCTCAGCACAACTGCCCGCCCCCGGGAGATGATATTTTGAGAGAAAAAGTAGAAAAACAGCGGGCGTTGGTCCGAGGATATGGGCGGTAGATCAGCGTTTGACACGCCAATTCCTTCCCCATCTCATCCAGAGGCAAAGCCACCGAAAAGTACGGATACACGCAATTTACTCTGCAAATATAGTGATTTCTACCGACTGTTCCAAATTTTCGCCGAGGGGATACATCGCTCGCTTCCCACACCCGCAATCCGCAACTGCAAATTTCCGCAAATAAGGGATATTCTTGCCCCGACAAGGCAAAAAGAAAGTTATTTTGAGCAACTTCCCCTACCAGAGACTTGGAAGTTCGACAAACAAAACGTACATTTGCAATCACAACCTCGAAACACAGACCCTGACAATGCGCATATCGCTTTTTTCCTTCTTGGCCGTGCTGGTGCTCACCTTCACCTCGTGCGCCTCACAATACAACATCGACGGAAATTCGTCGCTGGCCTGCTTGGATGGAAAAAAATTGTATCTACGCACCAAGAGCTACGCCCAACAATCCACCCACTCCATCAACCTCGACTCCTGCGTTGTCATCCACGGCCGTTTTTCCTTTGGCGGCAACGCCGACAGCATCACACTGGCCGAAGTCTACATGGAGGACCAAATCCTCATGCCGGTGGTCATCGAAGGCGGCGAACTTCTCATGCAGGTGGACAACTATGGACAGACCGTCACCGGAGGACCGCTCAACGAGCGCCTGACCGAATTTATGCAACGCCGTCTCCGCTACAGCAGCGAACTTTGGGAACTGGAAAGAAAGGCCCGCAAACTCCTCTTTTCGGGTGTACCCGTCGAGCAGGTGGAAGCGCAGTTTGCTCCTAAACGCGATGCCATCGTCCAGAAAATAGAGGATTTGGAGGTGAAGTTTGTCCTGGACAACCACAACAATGCCCTCGGAACGGGCTATTTCATGCAGTTGGCCGACCAGCTGGGATTTCCGACGATGAGCGCCCAACTGCGTCGCATCGTGGAGAAAGCCCCCGCCAGTTTTCTGCGCAATCCCCAAGTGAGCAACTATCTGTTTCTGGCGGGCTACACACCGACGAAGCAGCAGAAAGTGCGCAAATAAATGCCCAAAAGGCGAGCCGAGCAAAAGAACTTTGCTCGGCTCGCCTTTCTTCGTTGTTTTCTATCCTTAAGTAGGCGTTCAGAATGAATTGATACTATGTTTGTTTCATTCTTTCGTCAGATTGTCTTTGTGAAGAAGGAGTGTAGCGGTCTACACGACTGATGAACAAAGGCGAGACGGCGAAAAAGGGGAACAATGGGAGTATCAAGGTAGAGAACATCCTACGACTAAGATAGCTACGTTTAATTTTGAACACCTACTTATACCCCTCCTTAAAACATTTTATCTATGAACACCAACCCTTATGCCATGCATGCCAACCTCGTTGTGCGCGAATTGGGCAAGCCCGCCGATGCTTTCACCAAAGCCGACCTCGTTCGCTTCATCATGGAGCACGACATCCAGATGGTCAACTTTCTCTACCCCGGAGGTGATGGCCGCCTCAAGACGCTCAATTTCGTCATCAACGATGCGGCCTACCTCGACACCATCCTCTCCTGCGGCGAACGCGTAGATGGGTCGAGTCTCTTCAGCTTCATTCAGGCCGGCAGCAGCGACCTCTATGTCGTGCCGCGTTTCCGCACCGCCTTTGTCGATCCTTTTGCCGAAATTCCCACGCTCAACCTCCTTTGCTCTTATTTTGACAAAGATGGTCGACCGCTGGAGAGTTCGCCCGAGCATACCCTCGAAAAGGCAGCACGCGCTTTCACCGCAACCACCGGAATGGAGTTTCAAGCGATGGGCGAACTCGAATACTACGTCATCCGCCCCGACGAAACGGCCTATCCGGCCGTGGACCAACGCGCCTACCACGAGTCGGCCCCCTACGCCAAAAGCAACGATTTCCGCACGCGCTGCATGCACCTCATCGCCCAAACCGGCGGCCAAATCAAGTATGGGCACTCGGAGGTGGGAAGTTTCCACCAAGATGGGCGGCTCTACGAGCAAAACGAAATCGAATTTCTTCCCGTCCGTGTGCAGGACGCCGCCGACCAACTCACCATCGCCAAGTGGGTCATCCGCAACCAGGCCTACCGCGAAGGGCTTGACGTCACCTTTGCCCCAAAAATCACCACCGGCAAAGCGGGCTCAGGCCTCCACATCCACATGCGGATGATGAAGGACGGGCGAAACTGCATGCTCGACCACGGTAAAATCAGCGATGATGCCCGCCGTATGATTGCCGGCATGATGCATCTCGCGCCCGCCCTTACTGCCTTCGGCAACAAGAATCCCACGGCCTACTTCCGCCTCGTGCCGCATCAGGAAGCCCCCACCAACGTGTGCTGGGGCGACCGCAACCGTTCTGTGTTGGTGCGCGTGCCCCTCGGCTGGACGGCCGATGTGGACATGTGTGCCAAGGCCAATCCACTGGAAGCCGGGGCCGGTACTCTCAAGTTTGACACCGCCCTCAAGCAGACGGTCGAAATCCGCTCCTCCGATGGGTCGGCCGATGTCTATCAGCTCCTCGCCGGCATCTGCGTGGCGTGCCGACACGGGTTTGAGATGCCCGATGCGCTCAATGTGGCCGCCCAAACCTACGTGGACGTCAACATCCACGCACAGGAAAACGCGCGCGTCCTCTCCCGTCTCTCTCAGTTGCCCGATAGTTGCGTGGCTTCGGCCGAATGTCTGCTCCTCCAACGCCGTGTCTTCGAAGCGCACGGTGTGTTCTCCCCGGCCATGATTGAGGGGATTGTGCAGCAACTTCGCGCCTTCGACGACGCCACCCTCCGCCGCGACATCGAGGGACGTCCCGACCAAATCGCCCAACTCGTGGAGCGCTTCTTCCACTGCGGATAAAGACACGCTTGCCCGAGGACAACACTCAAAAGCGGAGCAGATGAACATCGCTCCACCCAACACAAATCGAGGACCTATCCCACTGCGGATAGGTCCTCGATTGGCGTTTAGGGGGGGGGGATCTCGAGAGAGAAGCAGGACAGCAGCCTCGCCCACGCAGCACTCCTCCTTCGGTGGGCGGAAAAGGCGGATTTAGAGCAGCACGGCCGAGATGGGCAGATCGATTTCGCCCCAAGCCAGCATCGCGTTGAAGAGGCGGAGGCGCAAGCAGCGCGCCAAGTCGGCCGGCGTGAGGTCGCGCTCCACGATGAGGTCGCGCTCCAGAAGGTGGGCGCGGTGGGTGCCGCGGAGCAGAGGCTCGGCCGGGGTGCACCAGTGGTGGCCGTCCCAAAGCGCAACGTTGGCAATGGTGGTGTCGGTGAGCCGTCCGTGGCGCACGAGCAGCACATCGTCGGCACCGGCACGGGCGGCAAAGCAGGCATCGAGCACCCGGCGGTCGGCCCACTTGTGGGCGTAGTCCAGATGGTCGGCCGCAAGCAGACGCAGCGTGCGGACTGGACGCGGCGTGTAGGGGTGGAGCGTCCAGGTGTAGTGCCCCACCCCATCGTAGACGAGGCGCAGACGCTCCCGATCGGCCGTGGGCGGAGGGGCATCGTGCAGCAATTCGACCAGCGGTCCATCAAGCGCCGAAAGGGCGCGGCGAGAGGGTGCGTTCATGGCCGCGAGGGCAGCGGCCATGCGGACGCGGTGCTGTTCCACCCGCTGCGGCACACGGTGAAGCAGGCAGAGGGTTTCGAGGAGTTGAGGCGGGTGTGCCGCAGGCGTTGGCCTTTGTGGCTGCCCCGGAGGGATTTCTTCGAGATGCATCATAAAAGTGGTATAGCCCACAAGAAAAGTGGTGTGGAAGGGAGAAAAAGTTCGTTTTACAGACATTTTCTCGCCACGGCATTGCTCAAAACTCATCCTTCGTTTTGGCACTGCCCGTCTGGCTGAACGAAAAAGTTCGTTTTCTCAAAGATAATCTATAAACCAAGGTTTGGTTTATGTAATTCAAACTTTGGTTTATGTAAACCAAAGCTTGGTTTATATAATTCAAGGTTTGGTTTATAGTTTACGACCTACTTGTGGAAGTTTTTCCGGCGGAAAGGGAAGTTTTTGTCCAGCGGCAGCACAGCCTTCTGGCACACTTCGGCATATTCGCTCACAAGGTCGCTTTGGCAGGTGATGCCGCCCCCGGCCTTGAAAGCGAGTGTGCCGTCGGGCTGCCGGTCGACAAAGCGTATCATGACGGCGCTGTCCACATTTCGGCCGTCGAAAATGCCCATCACACCGGTGTAGAAACCGCGTTCGTAGGTTTCGGCAGCCGCGATGATGTCCATCGTCTTGGGCTTGGGTGCGCCCGTGATGCTCCCGGCAGGCAGGAGGCGGAAGAGGAGCGTGCCCAGGCGGGCGGGATAGTCCTCGGGCAGCGTGCCGACCACCTCGGAACTCGTCTGGAGAAGCGCACCGCTGTGGGTGGCGATGGTGTCGACGTAGCGATAGCGCGCCACGTACACTTCGGTGGCGATGGTGCTGAGGTCGTTGCGGATGAGGTCGACGATGGTGGCGTGTTCGGCCGCCTCTTTGGGGTTGTCCAAGAGGAGGGCGCGGGCGTTCGGGAGGTGGGCATCGAGGGTACCCTTCATCGGAAAGGAGTGGATTTTTCCCTCGGAGATTTGCACAAAGATTTCGGGCGAAAAGCACACCAGGCGGTCGTCCCACCAAAGGCGGTAGCGGGCAGAGGCGTGATGGAACATCTGGCGCAAAGAGAGATTGGTGGTGAGCGGCAGGCGGCAGGTCAGGTTGGTCAGAAAACTGTCGCCGCGCTTGAGGTGGTGCACCACGGTGTGGAAGGCTGCGGCATAGACTTCGGGGGTGGGCGGGACTACGCTCCAGTGCAAAGGTATGGGCAGGGGTTCGGGCGGCCGACCGGCGGCATTGGTCACGCCCGAAAAGTCGTAGAGCAAGTGGTCGGGGTCGATTTCATCGAGCGGAAGGAGGAGGGTCTGCGTCCCGCGGTAGTCCACAAGAAAGAGGAAAGGCTTTGCAGCCTTCCCCCATTGGTTCATCTGCGCGATGGCGGCAGATTGTTCATAAAGCGACATAAGTAGATTAACTCGTTGGCGGAATTAAATAATCGGTAAAGCACACACGGAAAAAGTTTCACATATCACAGCTTATCAGCGACTTAGTCGCCATCAAGCTTTAAGTTCTGCGATCTCGTCATGTGCAACCGGTATACAAAGTTCGTCAAATTCTTGGAGATACGCAAGCAATTCTCCGAAGATTTGTTGCACTTCGATTTTGAAAGTACGTGACCGCATTGCAATACATCAATTATATGAACAACAAACCCATAGGAAGGATGAAGTAGGTACTAATTTAATTCTGCCAACGGGTGTAGATTAGTCTTTGCTTACAGGCAACTGCTGGGACATCCAGCCCAAGATGCCGCTTTCCAGTTCTATGATTTTGTAGCCCTGTTTGAGGAGCTGAGCAGCGGCCATCTTGCTGCGCCGTCCACTGCGGCAATAGAGGGCGATGGTCTTCCCCTTGGGGATTTGCTGCTGCACGCGCTGCACAAAGTCGGGCGAGGTGACATCGACGTTAAGGCTGCCGGCGATGTGGCCTTCGGCATATTCGGCAGGAGTACGCACATCGAGGCGCACGATGGAGGCATCGGCGTCAATGATTTTAGAAAAAGCGATGGGGGAAACGCTCTCTATGTCGGTCGAACTTTGGCACGAGAAGAGGGAGGATAGAAACATGGGGAAGAGATAAAGAAGGGTTTTGAACATAAGGTATGAGGAATGAGAATTGAAAAGAAGTTTAGTGCTTCAAGATGAGGTGAAGGCGCTTGACGAGACGGAGATGATAGTTTTTCACCTTTTCTCCGGCACCCAGCACCCGATTGTCGGATTGAAAGGTGTAGGTGTGGGTGGCGTTTTCGCAAAGGTAGCGCACGCGCTTGTTGCCGGACTCCACCTCGATGTTTTGCCCACCGACTTTGCGGATGAGGGCGTTAAGACGGTTGAGGGCGGCGCCGTTGTAGGCTTCGGCCAAGGCTTTGGCCTCGGCCGTGGTGGGGATGGTCCATCCGGTGAGGCCGTTTTCGACGTAGGAGGCGGCAATGTCGGCAGCACCCGTGGGGTCGTTGGCCGAGAGGGCGGAATAGAGGTTGTCCCAGTCGGCGGTGGAGATGAGGAGGATGTCGGCGCCTTCGGTCGTGGGGCTTTCCACCAGTGCGACGACATACTTGTCCTGCCAGAGCGTACCGGCTGTGGGCAGGGAGGCCACTGTCACTTCGCCCGACTTCGGGGGAACGGCTGGTGTGCCGGGGTCGGGAGTGGGTTGTGCCGGTGCTGTGGGTCCGAAGGCAAAATCTTTGTCCACCTGCGTCTGCCATCCACCGGCGATGAGTGTGCCAGTGAGCGACATGGTGCCGGACTCGCCCTCGCCGGAGTAGTTGCCCTCAAAGCGGTAGGGCGTGGCGGCGGCAATGGGCTGATTCATCACGGCGCTGTAGTCGCGCGTTTGGCCGGCATCGGTGAGGGAGAGGGTCACCGAGGTGGCCGCCTTTGCCCCGGGGAAGACATAGACAGTGGGTGTGGACCACGTGCCGTCGGTCTGCTGCGTGCAGGGGATGTCGACCGCTGCGGTGGAGAAGTAGGAGCCGTTGCAATCCATCTGCCGATAGAGGTCGCCGAGGCGCGCCGAAACGGCAGTGACCGAAGAGGGGACGTGGTTGAGCACGAGGGTCACGCCGGCCACGGCATAGTTCATCATCAACGTCACTTTCGACTTCGTCTTGCCCACCTTCACCAGCGCTTCGCCACGTTGGAGAGGCACGGTGGCATAGTTTTCCTTGGCCGTCATGGAGAGCCGCGTGGTGGCACTGACCTCGCCCGACGAGAGGGTGTAGCCCTGCTGTCCACTCAGCGCAATGATCCGATAGTTGCCCGGAGCGAGCGCCAGACTCAGCGCTTCTTCGGCCGAAGCGATCGTCTGTTGTGCCGCACACTTTCCGCTTTCGTCAAAGGCATAGACCGAGAGCGGATAGGACAGCGCTTCTTGCGAGGTGGAGCGTGCCACGATGCTCACGTTGGGGTGTTTGGGCTTCTGCGGTGTGGGAGTGTCGGGGATTTCAATGGTCTGGCAGCCCATCAGGAAGAGGCTGAGGAAAAGTAGCAAAAGGAGACGTTTCATCGATAAGTAGGTGTTCAAAATTAATCGTAATTCTCTTAATTGTAGGATGTTCTTTACTTTGATACCATCTTTGCTCTCCCTTTCCGCCATCTCGCCTTTGTTCATCAGTCGTGTAGCTCGCTACACTCCTTCTTCACAAAGACAATCTGACGAAAAATGGAAACATTTCTCGTATCAATTCATTGTGAACACCTACTTAAAAGATTTGGGGAGAGGGCGTGCTCTCCAGTAGATTGATGGGAGAAAAAAGGCGTTTTTTCGGTTGCGCCTCCCGGCAGGACAACAGCGGAAGGCAGCAAAAAGGCTGCTTCCGAGCGCACGCGGTGCACGTCCGGAAGCAGCAGAGATAGAGGACTATTCGAGCGAATGAATGACCACACCGGAGCGTAATTTCGGTTCGAACCAAGTGGCCTTGGGCGGCATGATGTTGCCGGTGTCGGCAATGCGCATCACCTGTTCGATGGAGACGGGATAGAGCGCGAGGGCGGCTTTCATCTCGCCGCTGTCGACACGACGTTTGAGTTCTTCAAGGCCGCGGAGTCCTCCCACGAAGTCAATGCGCTGGGAGGAGCGGAGGTCGCCGATGTCCAAGATGTCTTGCAGGATGAGGCGAGAGGATATGTCCACATCGAGATCGCCTATGGGGTCGTTGGGGTCGAAGCTGCCGGGATGGGCGTCGAGGCTGTACCAACGGCCTTCGAGATAGAGCGAGAACTGGTGGGGATGCTGCGGACGATAGGGCACTTCGCCGCGGTCTTTCACCTCAAAATTGAGCGAAAGGGCGGTCAGGAACTCTTGCGGTGTGAGTCCGTTGAGGTCGGTCACCACGCGGTTGTAGTCGAGGATGGTGAGTTGCTCGGCGGGGAAGCAGACGGCCAAATAGAAGTTGTACTCCTCGCGGCCGGTGTTGGCGGGATTGGCCGCGGCACGCTCCTGCCCCACACGTGCAGCAGCGGCACTGCGGTGGTGGCCGTCGGCGATGTAGAGGCAGTCCATCTCGTCGAACTCGTGGGTGATGGTGTCTAAGTCGGTGGCATCATTAATGACCCACAACGTGTGGCGAAATCCATCTTCGGGAGCGACAAAGTCGTATTCGGGCTTTGTCTTGGCTACCTTGTCGATGAGTGCCAGGAGAGTGGCATTGTGGCGGAAAGCCAGAAAGGCCGAGCCGATGTGGGCATTGGTGGTGTTGATGTGGCGCATGCGGTCGTCTTCCTTCGCACGGCGCGTGAGTTCGTGCTTTTTGATGATGCCCTTGGTATAGTCGTCGATATGGGCACACACCACAAATCCATATTGGGTGTGCCCATCCATGGTCTGGGCGTAAAGGTAATAATGTTCCTCCTCATCCTGCACCAACCAACCTTGTTCGATGAAATGATCCAGTTGGGCACGTGCGGCATCATAAACACGCTCATCGTGTTCGTCGGTGCCGGGGGGGAAGTTGATTTCAGGTTTGATGATATGATAGAGCGACTTCTCGTTGTCGCCGGCTTCGAGGCGCGCCTCTTCGGAGTTGAGCACATCGTAAGGGCGGGAAGCCACCTGGGCAACGAGATGTTGCGGCGGACGAATGCCGCGGAAAGGTTTGATGCGTGGCATAATAGTATCGTAAAAAAAGGTGGAGGTTAGTTGACTTGGAATTTCGTGCATCCGTCGGCAAAGAAACTGCAGATTTGGCGGGCTGCCGCCAGACCGGCATTGATATTGGCCTCGGCGGTCTGTGCACCCATCTTCTTAGGCGTGGCGAAATAGCGTTCGCCCAAGGCTTCGGCATACTCGTTGTGGAGGTCGGGACGGATGTCGGTGAGATAGGTGAGGTCGGGACGCTCCGTCAGGAGGAGAGCGAGGAGTTCGGTCTCATTGATGATTTCCTTGCGCGCGGTGTTGATGAGCACCGCCTTCGGCTTCATCAAGCCCACCAAGGCGCGGTTGATGGACTGTTTCGTGTCGGCCGTGGCAGGGAGGTGGAGCGAGACGATGTCGCACTTTTCGAAGATAGCTTTGATGCTGTCTTCTTTCGTCACTCCATCGGCTTTCATGCGTTCGGCAAGGTCGAAGAAATCGTAAGCATGGACTTCCATCTCCATCCCTTTGGCAATGCGCGTCACGTTGCGGCCCACTTGACCATAGGCCACAATACCGAGGGTTTTGCCTTTGAGTTCGCTGCCCGACTTGCCGTTGAAGTGATGACGGGCGTTGAAGATGAGCATGCCAAACACAAGTTCGGCAACAGCATTGGAGTTCTGGCCGGGTGTGTTCATCACAACGATGTTGCGCGCAGTGGCCGTGGCAAGATCGACATTGTCGTAGCCGGCGCCGGCGCGCACAATGATTTTCAGTTGTGGGGCTGCTGTCATCACCTCGGCATCAATGAGGTCGCTACGGATGATGAGCGCATGGACATCGGCCACGGCTGCAAGGAGCTGTGCCTTGTCGGTGTAGCTTTCGAGCGTCACCAGTTCATGGCCTGCGCTTTCTATGATTTGACGAATACCTTCGACGGCAACTTTGGCAAAAGGTTTTTCTGTGGCAACGAGGATTTTCATAACAGGGGGTGTTTTGATAGTAAGTAGATCTTCAAAAATTAATCGTAACTATTTTACTTGTAGAATGTTCTCTACTTAAAGAAAATAGATGAGCGATGCAGATGCCCCACTCCACTTTCAGCATAGAACGTGCAGCATGCAGTGAGCAGGGGCGCTCCGAGGCTGAAGATGGTGTGGGCATCGCATCAGATTGTGCCGTTTTTTTTAGGAATGCAGGCGTTCAAACTCTTGCATGGTTTCCACCAAGGCTTTCACACCTTCGATGGGCATGGCGTTGTAGGTCGATGCGCGGAAGCCGCCCACATCGCGGTGTCCCTTGATGCCATGCATGCCACGGGCAGTGGCAAACTCACGAAATTCGTCTTCAAGTTCTTTCTTGTCATCGGCCATGACGAAGCAGATGTTCATGAAACTGCGGTCCTCCTTGTGGGTCACAGTGCCACGGAAGAAGGGGTTGCGGTCGATTTCGTTGTACAGCAGTTCGGCGCGCTCTTTGGCCAGTTTTTCCATGGCCGGCACACCTCCCTGTGACTTAATCCAACGTAGGGTCTGAAGGCAGGTGAAGATGGGCACAACAGGCGGCGTGTTAAACATACTGCCTTTGCTGATGTGCGTGCGATAGTCGATCATTGTGGGAAGGGGGCGCGAAACTTTTCCGAGTAGGTCGTCGCGGACAATGACGAAAGTAACGCCGGCCATAGACAGATTTTTCTGCGCACCGCCATAGATGAGGCCATACTTCTTCACGTCTATCACTCGAGAGAAGATGTCGCTCGACATGTCGGCCACCACGGGTACAGGACTATCGATGTCTTCGTGCAACTCCGTGCCATAGATGGTGTTGTTGGTCGTGATGTGGAAGTAGTCGGCATCGGCTGGGATTTGGTAGTTTTTGGGGATATAAGTGTAGTTGGCTGCTGCACCGGAGGCTACTTCTACCACTTCGCCAAAGAGCTTGGCCTCTTTCACGGCCTTACGTGCCCAAACACCGGTGTTCAAATAGGCGGCTTTCTTCTCCAAAAGGTTGAAGGGGACGTAGCAAAATTGCGTGGAAGCTCCACCACCGAGGAAGAGGACGCTGTAGCCTTCGGGCACCTTCAAGAGTTCTTTGACAAGGGCAATGGCTTCGTCGATGACGGCTTGGAAATTTTTCGTGCGGTGGCTGATTTCCATCAAGGAAAGCCCCATGTTGTCAAATTCAAGGCATGCTTCGGCAGTGGCCTTAATGACTTCTTGTGGCAGGATGGAAGGGCCTGCTCCGAAATTGAACTTTTTCATAATAGAGAGAGGTTTGTGAGGTTAATAATAAAAGGGAGTTGTGTTTTTTATCTGAGAAAAAGAGGGGGAACGAAAGCTCAAAAGGCCTTGGGCTACATTGGAGAGATGTAGTCCAAGACCTTTATGGGCATTCATGCTGTGTTTCGGTTCATAGCAATGGTTCTATCATGTGGAAGGATGTGTCAAGAGAGCGGCCGTTAGACCAGTCCGCGACCGTGACAGTTCTTAAACTTCTTGCCAGAGCCGCAAGGGCAGGGCTCATTACGGCCAGGGAGCTTGTCCTTCACAATGGGCTGCTGGGGCTGTTGCGCACGAGTGTCTTGGGCTGCAGCCGCCATCATGTTGGGGTCGTCCTCCACGACATCACCGGCAGCATCCACATCCTGCTTAGTTTCGGTGTATCGCTTTCCGGTTTCGGGTTGTTCGGGAGCGGCTTCTTGCACTTCCTCCGGTCCGGCCACGGGGATGCGGGCACGCATCAGCGTAGAGACGGAGTTGTCGTTGATGTCGTTCACCATATCGTCGAAGAGCTTCACACTTTCAATCTTGAACACCACGAGGGGATCTTTCTGTTCGTAGGAAACGTTGCGCACGGAGTGTTTGAGTTCGTCGAGGAGGCGGAGATTTTCTTTCCAAGAGTCGTCGATGTTGTGGAGCAGAATGGATTTCTCGAACTCCCTCACAACGTTCTTGCAGTCTGTTTCGTAAGCCTCTTTGAGGTTGACGCGGATGTTGTAGACCAAACGTCCATCGGTGATGGGCACGAGGATGTTGTCGAACTGATCGGCTTGGTTTTCGTAGACCTCTTTGATGACGGGGATGGCCACACCACGCAGCGTTTCCATTTTGCGGTTGAAGGCTTCCATCGCGGCCTCAAAGGCTTTTTCGTAGAGATCGTCGCGCTTCATGGAATTGTACTCTTCCTCGGTGAAAGGCACCTGCATGGCAAAGATTTCGATGAAGCGGTCCACACAGCCGGGATAGTCGCAGCGGTCGATGATGTCGATGACCCGATCCCACACCATGTTGGAGATGTCCATACCGATGCGTTCGCCCATCAAGGCGTGGCGGCGCTTCTCGTAGATGACCGTGCGCTGCTTGTTCATCACATCGTCATACTCCAAGAGGTGCTTACGAGTGCCGAAGTTGTTTTCCTCGACCTTCTTCTGTGCGCGCTCAATGCTCTTGCTGATCATCGACGACTCAATCATTTCGCCTTCCTTAAAGCCGAGCTTATCCATGATGGAGGCAATGCGTTCGGAAGCAAAAAGACGCATGAGTTTGTCTTCCAGAGAGACGTAGAACACGGAGCTGCCCACATCGCCTTGACGACCGGCACGACCACGCAACTGGCGGTCGACACGGCGGCTGTCGTGGCGTTCCGTGCCGATGATGGCCAAACCACCGGCGGCACGCACTTCTTCGGAGAGTTTGATGTCTGTACCACGGCCGGCCATATTGGTGGCGATGGTCACAGCACCCAGCAATCCTTCGCGCTCGGTTTTGTTGCCATTCTCATCGACTTCTACGATGGTGCCGGGCGTGCTTTGACCGGCCAAAGCCACAATCTCGGCTTCCTTTTGGTGCAACTTGGCGTTGAGCACTTGGTGAGGGATGTGGCGGAGGTTGAGCAGACGGCTGAGCAATTCGGAGATGTCCACCGAACTGGTACCCACCAGCACCGGCCGACCGGCATTGCGCATACGTTCCACCTCGTCAATCACAGCGTTGTACTTTTCGCGCTGTGTCTTGTAGACGCGGTCGTTCATGTCGTTGCGCAGGATGGGGCGGTTGGTGGGAATTTCCACCACATCGAGTTTGTAGATGTTCCAGAACTCACCGGCTTCAGTAATGGCCGTACCGGTCATACCCGCCAACTTATGGTACATGCGGAAGTAGTTCTGAAGGGTGATAGTGGCAAAAGTTTGCGTAGCTGCTTCCACCTTCACATGCTCCTTCGCTTCTACGGCTTGGTGCAGGCCATCGCTCCAACGACGGCCTTCCATGATGCGTCCTGTTGATTCATCGACAATCTTCACCTGGCCATCTTGGATGACATAATCGTCATTGAGGGTAAACATCGAATAGGCTTTGAGCAACTGCTGCAAAGTGTGTACGCGATCGGACTTGATGGCGTATTCGGAGAGCAGTTCGTCCTTTTTGGCCACACGCTCTTCATTGGGCAGATTTTGTGCTTCGAGGTCGGACAACTGGCCGGCAATGTCGGGCAGCACGAAAAGGTCATCGTTTTGCACCTGCTTGGCCAGCCAGGCCGTTCCCTTGTCGGTGAGGTCGCACGACCGTTGCTTCTCATCGACCACGAAATAAAGAGGTTCCACCGCCTCGGGCATACGGCGGTTGTTGTTTTCCATGTAAATCTCCTCGGTCTTCAACATACCGGCCTTGATGCCCGGCTCGGAGAGATACTTGATGAGCGGTCCGTTCTTGGGGAGGGCTTTGTGAGAGCGATAGAGGGCCAAATATCCCTTTTCGCGTTCTTCCTTGTTGTCGCTCGGGATGAGACGCTTAGCTTCGGTGAGTTGTTCGGTGGCATATTTACGTTGCACCGCCACGAGTTGCTCCACGAGGGGCTGATACTGCTCGTACATCTGGTCTTCGCCTTTTTCCACAGGGCCGGAGATGATGAGCGGTGTGCGAGCATCATCGATGAGCACAGAGTCTACTTCATCGACAATGGCATAATAGTGCTTGCGCTGCACGAGGTCGGAGGGCTTCATGGCCATGTTGTCGCGCAGGTAGTCAAAGCCAAATTCGTTGTTCGTTCCGAAAGTGATATCAGCGTTGTAAGCACGACGGCGGGCTTCGCTGTTGGGCTGGTGCTTGTCGATACAGTCGACGCTCAATCCGTGGAACTGATAGAGCGGTCCCATCCATTCGGAGTCGCGTTTGGCCAAATAGTCATTGACCGTGACAACGTGCACACCGCGTCCGGAGAGGGCGCGCAAGAACACGGGGCAGGTGGCAACGAGGGTTTTACCTTCACCCGTGGCCATTTCTGCGATTTTACCTTGGGCGAGGACGACACCACCAAAGAGTTGCACGTCATAGTGCACCATCTCCCACTTCAGGTCGTTGCCACCGGCAAGCCAGTGGTTGTGGTAGATGGCGTGCACACCATCCTCTGCCATTTCCACAAAATCACGCGTCACGGCCAGTTCGCGGTCGTAGTCGGTGGCAGTGACCATCAGTGTTTCATTTTCGGTAAAACGACGCGCAGTCTCTTTGACGATGGCAAAGGTTTCGGGCAACGCCTCTTCGAGTGCTACATCCATGCGTTCGAGCACCTCCTTTTCCAGTTTGTCAATCTGCGTAAAGAGGGGTTCACGATCCTCAATGGGAGTGTCTTCAATCTTATTTTTGATTTCAGCGATTTGGCCATTAAGGTCATCGGCAGAACCTTGAACTTTCTGTTGCAACTCGCGGGTCTTGGCACGCAGTGCATCATTGTCGAGCGCTTGAATCTGAGGCGTCACGGCCTTGATTTTTTCCACCCACGGCTGAATTTCCTTCATGTCGCGCGTAGCCTTACTACCAAAGATTTTAGAGAGGAGTTTATTGATATCCATTTGATGTTTGTTTTCTTGTTGTGGGAGTGTGTAAATGCTTGTTGAAAAGTGAGAGGTGAGGAGGCCATCCTCTGCCTCACCTCAAAATAGGGGAAGTTGTCGACAAGCACTGGGGGCTCTGATGCGCAAAGCCTTGGATAGCGTGGGCGCAATGCGGTCTATGGTGACTGGGGTTTCCACTTTCTGCGGGACAACGCCTGTACCGTAAAGGAAAATAGGGAAACGCACAAAGGCCATTTGTGATGACGGATGCCCTGGATAGTCGGCATTCACCACGTGCCATCCCGGACGGAGGCGGAGGATGAAATCGCCCGAACGCTGAGCATAGAAGTTCTTTTGGGCACGCTCCATTTCGGGCGACCAGGCTCCATTCTGCAATCGATGGGCGCTCACCACTTCTTTCACTCCTATCAAACCCTGCAAAAATTCTTGCACGCGAGTTTGCAGTTCGGGGACATTGATTTGGCGTTCATCGAGCAACCGATGATTGAGGTAAATCTGGTTGCCCATCGTGGCTGCAATGTAGTTGCCTTGGCCGTAGAGCGCCACAAGATACATCCCGAGGAGATTGACCGTGCGCCGCATGTCCAATTGTCCGATGGGCAGGCGATATTTGGCACGTTCCTCTTCTTCATTTTCCGCGCAGTAGCCCGTAGAAGTGAGGGTAAACAAGGCATTGCCCTCTCCCACCTTCTTGTGGACACCGGCGATAATCTCAGCCACTGCACGATCCAATCGTGCATAGGTGTCTTGTAGTTCGGCCGTCCCCGTCAAGGAGCTTTTCCCACTGAAAGGACCGGCATAGAGGGTAATGGCCAGATAGTCGGGAATATCATCGCTTCCCAAATAGGTACCTTGCAAAGCACTACCCACAGCCGCGGCAATCTCACTATTGACGAGGGCTGAACTTTTGAAAGCCGCAAAGCGCGAGGGGCCTTTCAGCTTGTGGGCAAAAGTAGAAGTGCGCTGGGAGGTCGTCCAATAAAAGGGGGCACGCGGCACAAGTGGTTGCCAGTGCAGAGACTGGAGACGATAGTCTAAATTCTGATAGACATTGCGGTAATCGGCCCATTTGGGGAACTCTCCATAATAAGAGGAAGAGGCCCAATTTCCGGTATTATCGTCTATCCACACCACCTGGTCGGCAGCATGACCAGCTTGGAAGATGGCACTTTCCGAATCGGGGGCGATGCTCACCACCCATGCTCGGCCACCGGTGCTCACTTTCAGTTCATCGGCCACTGTGCTCACTTCGAGCTGTCGGGGCGAACAGCCTTCGGCAGTGTACAGTCCCTTGACGCTGCGGTCGTCCACAGCGCGTTGAGGACGCCAGATGTCTCGATTAAGCCATTGCAACGCCACGACACCATGTTCGCTCGGAGTGGCTCCGGTCGCCACTGTCGCAGCGGCAGAAGCCTCGTCACGCGCAACAAAGGGGTAGTCAGCCTGCAAGTAGACACGCCCCTTTTGGAGAAGCAACTGCAGACCATCGCTGCCGTAAAGGGGAGAGAAGGCTTCCAAATAGTCCGATTGCAACTGGTCAACCATAATGTTCACGACCAGTCGAGGCATCCCTTGCGGTCTCTGGCTCACAACACTCCCTTCGCCCTTAACTTCGGTAGAAGTCAAGAGCGAGAGCAAGGTTAAGAGCGAGAAAAGCAAGTGATTTTTTTGCATATCGTGCACAGAGGAGAAAGGTAGTTACTACTCAGAAGCGGAAATAAATCCGGGTCGCAGAAAGAGGAAGAGCCCTCTAACAAGCAATATCCATGCCAAGGCATCGGTCGCTGTGGGAAAAACTTGTACACCTACGATTTTGACCGTAAAATAGATGATGGCACCTACTGCAAGCCAAGGAGCGAGGACATCGCGACGTCCTCTGCGACGATGCCACCAATAGGACACCATATAGAGGAGCAAGAGGGGATTGAAAAGGCAAAGCAACCAATTCGTCCCTACGGCCGGATGTTCGCTCCACCCCACCATCAGCGTGAGGAACAGTCCCACCAGCCCCATCAGCACAAAGGTAATCGTGTCGAACGTGCCAACCCAAATTCGCCAAGCACGTTGCGTGGGCGCTCCGGCACGGCGCGAACGATATTCGCCAAAGGTTAGGCACACGCACAAGCCCAACCAGCTCCACAATACAAGATTAGGACCAAAAGGCAGCGCCGGCCGCTTAGGCTGTGGGGTAAGTGGGAACAAAGGTTGCGTGTGATTTACCAAAGGGCGAAGACGCCCCTGTGCATCTTGAATTTTCGCCACAGCAAAGAAGTTTTGTGCGTAGGTGGGGAGAAAGTTCAAACGCGTCATCTCCTGCACACTGTGCTTCTGGTCCACCTCCGGACCGAGCAGCAAATCTTGGCCGAACTCGAACCAAGGGCTTTGGCGCGTAAATTCATGTATCATCTCACGCTGGGTGAGCATCTGCTCATTGCCTTTCAGCGTGGGATAGACCACACGCTCACCCTGCGCTTCAACCACTTTGATAATGGCTTGCACAGCACGTGTGGTGCAGTTGTCGTAGAGAAAGTTGTAGCGGTAGGTCCAGTCCGGGGTGATCATCACAAGCGTGTCAAATCCGGAAATGCTCTCCACGGCAAATTCGCGACGCTGACTGCCCGGCTTTGCCAAGATGCGCTGCAGCTCTGCCTGCAAAGTGCGTGCCTCGTTGGGGGTGAGATTGAGCACCTGCTCGGTCACGGGCATATCGTCGGCAATTTGTCCCGAGAGAAACAAGGCCGTGCTTTCTTGGCACATCGAATAGTCCGTGAGCCCCAATACAAACTTCAGTACGAAGTTAGGAGTGTCGAAAGAGAACCAACCGAAATTGTACGTCCAGTCCTCCTTGGGACGTTCGGCTTTTTGAAAACGCAATGCAGTATGCCCGTAGAGGCGATAAATCTGATGACCCGGCGCACACGTCAGCAAACTCACTTGCAGCGAGTCTATGGGCCGTTGTTGTGCAACGGGAGCAGACACTTGCGCCATAGCCAAGAGCGGCAACAGCCAAAAGCAGAAAAGAAGTCGCAGAGGCGTTCTCATAAACGAAAAATTTGTTGCAAAAGCAAAGGTACGTCCTTTTGCCTAATCCTCCAAATTTTCGTGCTTTTTATTTTAAGAATGGTCTTTTTTCTGGAAGAAAGATCGCCACTGCTCGATAAGCCTCCCCTCTGCACCCCATATCATACTCCGAAACAGAGGGATGCAAAAGTCCCTGCCGTCAGAGTTGTTCTTACAGCAGGGACAAATGAGGATATCCGACTTGTTAATCAAGAATGACTACTTTCTCTTAAAAATGATGTTCATGTAAGTATTCTCGGTAACATTAGGAGTCGAAACAAGACCATAGGACAAAATGCCATAGTCATTTACTTGAACATTGGTAAAGACATTCTTGTCATAGTAGGTAATGAAATAGCCCAAAGAAGTTTTGCTTTCCACAGGAAGAGCACCGGCTGAGGGGCTGGAAGCAGTAGGACCGGGAGTCAGCGCTAAGCCGGGAGCAAACTGCTCACTATACAACTTGTGCAGGTCGATAGTAAAAGTCGTGCCATTCCATCGTGGGTCGCTGGTATCTGTGGGAAGCACAACGCTGGGCATGTAGAAAAATAACGGCCATGCCGCATTCATCGCTCCCAGAACACCTTGTGCATTGGCGACAACAACTTTATTAGGCAAGAATTTAGTCGTTTTACCGGCATCGTAGTCACCGCTGGTATTGGTCGTCACCCCTTCATCTCTTTTGGGAAGATTCTGGATACGAGCTGTCCCTTTCACATCCAAGTCCTCGGTTGGAGAATTTGTATTTACACCAACACGCTCTGTCTGTGCCCAGACGCCCAGCGGCATCAAGAGGCCCATGAGTAGGGAGTAATTCTTAAGTTTCATATCTTGTGACGAATTAAATTATTCTTTATGGGAGCAAAGGTACTAATTCTTTTTCACATGAGGAAAAAGTTTGTCTTTTTTATTACTTTATCCTTTTAAGATGAAATCTATCCAACCGAGACCGGCCTATTTATAGACTTCTATCATTTTTCTCAGAGATTACTTGGTCATTTCAAAATAAATGCCTACTTTTGCACTCGCAAACAGCAAGATACTGGTAAATCAGTTTCATCGTAAATGCGCATCTGCACATTGTTTGCTTTGATCCGTTAGCTCAGCTGGTAGAGCAATACACTTTTAATGTATGGGTCTTGGGTTCGAGTCCCAAACGGATCACTTAAAAAGAGGTTGTATCGAAAGATATAACCTCTTTTTTCGGTTTTGAAATCGTTTATCGGAGATTGGTTGATTAGTAGATTGATTAGTCAAACAATTTAGTTTTTGGAGAGACTTTTCCTCTCGTATTCTTAAGCAAAGGTAGCGCTTTCCCGCCACTTCGACAATACCTAAATCGGGGGATTTTCCCGCACTGCACACTACCCACTGTTGATTAGTTGATGGTCTGATTAGTCAAACTATAACGCAAAAAAAGAGAGCCTGTGTTCTTTTCTGAACTCAGGCTCTCTT
>NZ_JACSUD010000011.1 GCF_014385435.1 Alloprevotella sp. Lung230 | reverse complement strand
ACTATTTCACCACGACCTTACGGCCGTCGATGATGTAGAGGCCGCTCTGCAAGGCGTGGCGCGGCGTCGTGATGCGCTGTCCCGTGAGGGTGAAGATGCCGCGGCGCACCGCCTTCGGGGGCGTAGGAGCGACGGGATCAGGGGCAAGCACCGTTTCAAGCCCCGTAGGCGTGTCGGGGAAGACTTCGAGGTGGTCGAAGATGTAGTGGGCGCGACGGGTGAGCCAAGACTTCAAGCGCGCCGCCATACCGGCATAGTTGCCGGGACCGCGGTGGTAACGCTCGTAGTCGAGCGTCAGCGAGGGCTGCACAAACTGTTGGTAGTCGTCGATGTAGTGGGTCAAGGCATCGAGGCCGCCGTTGTTGACAAAGTCGTTCCACAAGAGGTAGTACTGTTTGCGCACTTCGTCCGAACCTTGCAGCAGTTGATTGAAGAGGGCACGACCGTTGCCGGCAGGTGCCACCTTGAACACATCAAATTCGGGAGAAGCAATGCCGAACTCGCCGCTGTGTTCGTAACCATACGCCCAGTCGCAGTCCCACACGGGACCGAAAATCCAGCGCGTCGAAGCGTCGAAGATGTCGGAACGATGGAGGTAGGTGCTCTTCGGATGACCAAACTCGAGGTTGCCGATCAAGTCGTTGACCATGAAATAGCGCACGAGCGAGGGAATGTCGATGAGGTGGTCGTAGTCGCCGGCTTTGACGGCTTCGGTGAAGGCACGAAACTCGCTGTGGAGGGTGGCATAAAAGTTGTCGTACGCCTCCTTGCCGAAGTCTTTGAGGTAGTCTTTGGGCTCGGGGTCTTTGTATTTGGTGCGGAGGTTGTAGGCCGTATCGTAGAAGAAGGGGTCGCCGTCTTGGTCATAGGTGTCGAGTTCGAGAAGTGCCGCGGTGGAGTCGTTGGGCAGGTCGACGCTGTTGCCCGAGATGCCCACCTGCTCTGTGAAACTATACGCCCCCATGTAGTCGCCGTTGATGTAGAGGTCGACAGGGATGATGTGATTGACCGCCGCCGTTCCCACAATCTGCGCGGCTTTCATGGCGATGGCATTGTTCAAGTGCGCACCGCCGCCGGTGCTGTAATCGCTCAACGCATTGGCGAGCAGCACCCAGCTTTTGCCTTTGTGGAGGCCGAAAGGCTTGACACCCTTGGCAAACTTGAGGCGGTAGGGCTTTTTGTACATGCCCCAAGTGGAATTGCCACGGCCTTTGATGCTCACGCTGTCGGTGAGGTTGCTCCACACACCCACGCCGTCAATGGCGATGTCCGCCCGGCGATATTTGCTCTTGTTGTTGTGAATGTCCTGCACCGTCACGCCGTCTTTGAGGGTGATGTCGATGCGCGGCACGCGGTCGGCCTTGCGGGCGGGGAAGTCGGCCGTCACACTCACCGTGCGGCCATAAGGCAGGGTTTTGAGGGCATAAGTGGCCGGTGTGCCGGGAGTGGCCGGTACTGCCACCTGCTCCACGGTGTAGAGGTTGAGTTCGGCCAGCACCAAGTAGTTGCGGCGTGTGCTCTTGTCGCAGCGCAGGCGCAAGTGGGTAAAGGGTGTTGCGGCCGTGAGAGTGTTGGATTGAAAGCGCTGTGCCGCCCCTGATTGCGGCACACCGTCGGCTTCGGTGAAGGTGTGCAATTCGCTCCACGTCATGCCGTCGGTCGAGGTGAGAAGGGTGAAGACAGAGGGCATGTTGTTAGTCGACGAAGCTCGGGTGAGGTAGTCGAACTTGAAGGTTTTCAGTGCTTCGGGCAGGGCAATGTCGACATAGGGGACGACACTCTCGTCCAGCCCCTCGCCCCAGACGGTGTGGAAGTAGGTGCCGGGATTGCCATCCACTAAGTTGGCCAACGCTTCGTTCGCCCAAGGGGAAGCGTAGTTGGAACTGAGCATCGCGGCGGTGAGGTTGAGGCGTGTGGCTTTTTCTGTATTGCCGGCCGGTCTGGGAGGGATGGCCGCCGCAGTCTCCACCTGCGTGATGCGCTCATGGTTCGGGTCGGCCAGGAGGTAGCGGACGGGCGCGCCAAAGTGCACCCAGTTCACCTCGCTTTGTTGGCGCTTATCGGCCACGTAGACTGCGACACCGCGATCGGCATCGGCCTTGTCCAGTGCAAAGGTGGGGCGCACCGTGCGGTCGATGGCAGCAATGCTGAGACTCACGGTGTTGCCATCGGCAGCGATTTTGCCCACGGCCTCTTTTGCCACGTTGGCATTGGCCTTGGTCGTCACTTTGTAGGCCGCAAAGCGCGGCAGTTTCACCTCCGTGGGGAGAGCGGCGGTGAGGCTCACCACATCCTTCAGGTCGAAGCGCACTACCTGCGCGGCGGTGGTTTGCCCTTGGGGGGCTAAGTGAAATTGCACCTGCCCGGCCACGGTGTCGGTGCGGAGTAGGATAGCGTCGTCAAAGACGCGGAGACGGCCGTCGCGGAGCAGGACGAAAGTTTCGCTGCCCGGCGTGGTGGTTTGCGCCACAACGTCTTGTGGCATCGCGAGCCCCAGCCCCAAAAGACAGGGCAGGAGGGCATGGCGGGAAATTGAGTTCATGGAGAGATAGGGATAGAGGTAAAAGATAAAAGACAAGAGGATGCGTCCGCACATTCCCTCGTGGAAATGTGGGACACACCCTCTGCCGGTAAATGGCTATCGTAGGGAACAGCGCACTTCGGACATTATTCTTCCGTGGCTTCGACTTCGGTCGCTTCCTTGCGGCGGCCGAGATACTCGGGCAGGCTCATGCCGGCCTGTTCAAAGAGGTCGGAAAGCGGGGGTACCGCCTTCATCAGTCCGCTCACAAATCCGGCTGTCGAACTCTTGCCGTCGCCGCCGGCTGCACCATTGTCCCAAACGGTCACCTTGTCGATATTGATGCCCTTGATGGCTTCGACCTGCGTGCGTACGAGTTCGGGGAGCTTTTCGAGTAACAGGAGCGTGTAGGCTTGCGTGGGGTCACCGCCGGCGGCTTGAATCATCTTGTCGTAACCTTGTGCCTGCTTGGTGAGTACTTCATATAAACCCTTGGCTTCGGCCTCCATCTTGGCAAAAATAGCATCGGCTTCACCCTTGGCGTTGACGCGCTTCTGTTCGGCTTCGGCTTCGGCTTCGATGACGAGACGTTGCTTTTCTACTTCTTGTGCCACAATCACATTGGCCTGCTGCGAAGCACGTTCACGCTCAGCACGCGCCAATTCGGCTTGACGTTCGGCAGAATAGGCTTCTTCGAGCGCTTTGGCCTGTGCCACCTTTTCGGCAGCCACGGCACGCCGACCGGCTTCGGCCTCCTTTTCGCGGCGTTCGGCATCGGAGTTGGCAATTTCAACCTTTGCGTTGTTTTCACCCGCGATGGCTTTGGCGTTGGCTTCGGAGGTGCGGATACGCGTTTCCTTTTGCGCTTCGGCACGTCCGATTTCACCAATTTTGTCTTGTTCGGCCACGCTCACCTTGGCCTCGTTGATGGCCTTGGCAGCAGCTTCTTTACCGAGGGCTTCGATGTAGCCGCTCTCGTCCTTGATGTCGGTGACATTGACGTTGATGAGTTTGAGACCAATCTTCTTGAGTTCGATCTCCACGTTGGTCATGATGTTTTCCTGAAACTTGTCGCGGTCGCTGTTCAGTTCTTCGATGCTCATTGAGGCAATCACCAGACGGAGCTGACCGAAGAGGATGTCGCGCGCCATCTCTTGGATGTCGTTGGCCGAAAGTCCGAGCAGACGTTCTGCGGCATTGTTCATCGAGTCGCCCTCGGTGGAGATACCCACCGTGAAGCGGCAGGGCACATCAACGCGGATGTTTTGACGCGAAAGGGCGTTGGTCAGGTTGGCTTCGATGGAGATGGGCGTGAGGCTGAGGTAGGCATAGTCCTGCACCACAGGCCAGACGAACGCACCGCCGCCGTGAATACATTTGGCCGAACCGCCATTGGACGTGGTGCCGTAGATGACGAGGATTTTGTCCGACGGACAGCGGCGATAGCGATTGAGGAGGGCGGCCAAGATGACAAAGGCCACGATGACGATGATGATGGGAAGGAGAATAGGGTCCATAGCGAAAAAAAATAGAAAAGATTAAGCGTTGTGTAGAGAGGTCGGCTCAACCCGCACGGTGTCTTGGTCGATGACTTCGACGATGCGCACGCGAGCGCCCGTCTGCAAGTCGGCCGTATGGGTGGTGACGGCCAGCAGTTCATGCACCGAGCCGTCGATGCTCACCATCACCTTGCCGCTCTTGCCGGGAGCAGCGGGGATGTTGAGGTAGACTTCGCCCACATGGCCGAGCGTTTTCTCCACGCGGAAAGTGTTGTCCTGCGAAAGGCGGAGCACCTGCTGCAACAAAAAGGCGATGAGCACCATAAACACCAGACCGATGAGCACAGCCAGTGCCGCCAACCAGAGTTTGTTGTCGATGATGGGATAGAAAATCACTCCCGTCCAGCCGAAACCCAAGATGAAGCAGGCCACCGTCTTGACGGAGACGAGATTGAGCCCATCGGCATCAAAATCGGTGTCGCCGCCGCTGAAATCGTGGTCGGTGTCGAAGCCGATGAAGAGCGAAATGGTCTGCACCAAGAAGACGGCGCTGGCCACGATGGCCGCTCCCCAATAGATATAGTACATGGAGTTCTGGAGAAAGAGGTCAAGAAAAGTAGGACTTTGTGCTTGCATAAGTAGGTGTTCAAAATTGATTGTAACTATCTTCTGCGTAGGATGTTCTCTACTTTGATGCCATCTTTGCTCCCCTTTTCCGCCATCTCGCCTTTGTTCACCGGTCGTGTAGCTCGCTACACTCCTTCTTCACAAAGACGACCTGACGACAAATTGAAACAAATCCGGTATCAATTAGTTTTGAACACCTACTTAAAAAGGAAATGTAGGGTTTCTTGGCGCTAAGTTACAAAAACTTTGGAAAAACCTCTCCTTTTTGAGGCAGAAAAAGCAAGTAGACCTGTAAAAAAGTGCCTTCCAGAGTTTCTTCACCCCCAAAAAGGGCAAAAAAAATGGGATACCACTGTATCCCAACCTTGTTAACCTTAAATCTAATACTATGAAAAACACATTGCAAAGATACGACCTTCCCCCACGCCGCGCAAGAAAAATATCAGAAAAGCGACAGAAAAAATATTTTTCATTCATTTTCGATATTCTGAGTTGTCAAAACCTATCATCAGACAAAGAAGGTTTGCCCGCTTTGTGCTCCGGCAAGAAGGAGAAAGGGACATGTTGTTCTCCTCTTCTCACACACTGAAATTTACCTCAGAGGTAGATTTTTTTACCTCAGAGCTAGAAAAAACTACCTCTGAGGTAAAAAAATCTACTTCCTACCTTTCTTTTCAAGACAGAAACCATCGTACACTGTACCTGTACGCCCGCCCCTCATCTCATGCCGTGTTTTTTCCAAAAAAGGCTTGGGGGATTTCCAACGAATGACTATCTTTGCAAAAATAATCTTTTAATACTTTTTCGTGATGAGAAAAACGATTTTCACCCTCGTCCTTGCGCTCACGGCCCTCACCGCAGCCGCCCAGCAGCGCTACCTCCTGCGTTTCAACCCCGTGCTCAATCAAGTGTTGCACTATCGCACGCAAATCAACATGACCATGGAGGTCCCGCAAGTGGGGCCGATGCAGATGCAAACGACCATCGAGCAGGATCAAGAAGCGCAGAACATGTCCGACCGAAACTACATCGTGTCTACCACCTTCACTGCCATCGATGGCGTGATGACTCCGACCGCCGGCACCGGCTCGAGTGCCAAGGGGCAGTCCATCAACCTCCGCGACATGGAGCCCATAAAGGCGCTCATCAACAAGCCTTTCATCATGAGATACAACGACCTGCGGAAGCCGGAAGGTCCGCTAATGGCAGAGACAAAGGCGATGGGCATCGACCCTTCGATGCAGAAAATGCTCAACAGTGCCACTCTTCCCGCCGCCTTCCCCGAACGTCCGGTGGCCGTGGGCGAGAATTGGACGGCGACCATGGAGGTGCAGGGCCTTGCGAGCGAAATCACCTTCCGTCTCGTTGAGGTGACGCCCGATGCCTACGTGGTGGCCTACGATGGGCTGATGAGAGGCACTGTGACGGAAACCCAGCCGGGCATGGCGGTCAATATAGACGGCAACATCTCCGGCCGCACCTACTACAGCCGCACCACAGGCTGGGAAATCCCCGGGCAGAACAACGCCAAGATCACGATGAGCATGAGCGTCCCCGGGGTGATGGAAGGCATGCGGATGCAGATGGAAGTGCAGCAATAAACCTCCTCGCAGACACAGACACAAAGACTAAACACAGATGAATTTCTCCTGGCAACTCCTCTTGCTGCTCCTCCCGCTGGCGGGACAGATTTACATTTCGCTGCGGGTGTGGCAGCTCCTGCCCGACCTCCTTCTCCTCCGTTTGACGGCAGTGGTGCTGATGGCGCTGGCTTTTGCCACCTTCTTTGTGGCGATGAGCGGTGCGCTCGACCGCATGCCCATCGGCCCGGCCACGTTGGCCTACGAGGTGGGCACTTCGTGGGTCATCCTCCTGCTTTATCTGATATTGCTCTTTGCCGTAATCGACCTCGCACTGGCGCTCCACCTCCTCCCCCGCGCGTGGGTCAAAGGGAGCGTCATGGGCAGCGTGGCGATCGGGGCGCTGCTCGTGGGACTATTCACCTACGCCTACCTGCACTTTGAGCACAAGCAGCGGGTGGAACTCACGCTCGACTCGGGCGGGCGGGTGAGCCGCCCCTTGAAGCTGGTGATGATGAGCGACCTTCATCTGGGCTACCACAACCGCCGCAGCGACCTCCACCGCTGGCTCGAACTCATCAAGGCCGAACGTCCCGATGCCATCCTCATCGCCGGCGACCTCATCGACCAGACGCTGAAGCCCGTCCTTGAAGAGGAGTCGGCCGAAGAGTTTCGCCGTCTCGGCATCCCCGTCTTTGCTGTCTTGGGCAACCACGACTACTATGCCGGCACGGAGGCCGACAAGGCGTTTTGCCGACGGGCGGGCATCACGATGTTGCAAGACAACGTGGCCTACTTGGGCGATGTGGCCATCGTGGGGCGCGACGACCGCACCAACCGCCGGCGCCGCTCGCTCCGCGAGGTGATGGCGGGCATCGACCGCAGCAAGTACATCATCGAGATGGACCATCAGCCCTACCACCTTGAAGAGGCTGCGCAAAACGGGGTGGACTTCGAACTGGCGGGACACACCCACCACGGGCAGGTGTGGCCGCTCAACTGGGTGACGGATGCCATCTACGAAAAGGCTTACGGCTCGATGACCAAAGGCCGCACGCACTACTACATCAGTTCGGGCATCGGCATCTGGGGCGGCAAGTTTCGCATCGGCACACAGTCGGAATATGTGGTGGCAACGGTGAAATAGCCTCTCTTACCTGCCTTTTTTCAAGGTCTAAACATCAAATGTCCCTATGCGCTATGGGTGCAGCGCATAGGGACATTCTTTTTAGAGCGCGAGGGGCGAAAGCGCTCGGGAAGCCGCGGGACGTCAGCCCATATTATAGGTGTGGACGCTCGTGCCTTGTGCGGAGGGCAGATAGTTGATGCCCCACCAGCACATTTGGAGGAGGACAAAGGAGAGGAGCAGCCCCCACAGCGCGACACGACGGTGGCGGTCGGTGCGCAGACGCAGATGGATGTAGGCCAAATAGGCAAACCACGTGGCGGCCGCCCACGTCTCTTTCGGGTCCCACGCCCAGTAGTGCCCCCAAGCCTCTTTTGCCCAAAGCGCCCCGAAGAGGATGCCGACGGTCATGAACGCCCAACCCACGTGAACAAGGTTGTCGCAGATGTCGAGTTCGTGGTCGGTGGTGGCGTCCTTTTTGAACCACAGCAGGTAGGCGGCCATCAGTGCGGCGGCACCGAGCATGGCGTAGGCAAACATGTAGACGATGACGTGTGGTGCAAACCAAGGGCTTTGCAGCGCGGGCATGAGCGTCTTGTTGTGGATGTCGGGATTGACGAGGTTGATGGTGGTGAACACACCGGCAAGGAGGGTGCTGAAAGCCAAAATCCAAGGATAGCGCCAGCGGGAATAGACAATCAGACCGGCGGTGGGCAGGAAGAAGGCATACCACAAGCGGGTTTCACCCATGGTGCGGAGGGGCGGACGCTCCAGCGAAATCCACAGACCGAGGATGAAGGCAAAGTAGACCAGCAGACCGGCCAGGGTGAGGAGATAGGTGGGGAGGGGACGCTTTTTCCAAGCCGTCCAAGCACCGCCTGCCCACAGCGCGAGGGCGGGCAGAGCAAAGAAGAGGAAGGAATTCCAAGTCATGGTGGGAGAGTTGAAGGAGGTGGAGAGAAGGGCGAGGCTGCCTCAGCGCCGCTTTTGCGCCACAACGAAGATGAGCACAGCACCGGCGAGCAGCAGATAAATGCCTACGTAGACGGCCGGCAACCAAGGATCTTTGACGAGTTCGAAAGTGCTGGTTTCGCTCCATCGGCCCATGGCCTCATCGTAGCTGAGCTGATAGATGCGCCAGCCGTCTACGGCGACCGGTTTGTTCACCTCGACGGTGGCGACAATGTTCTTTTGCGAGCGAGTGTAGATGTGGATGCGCGAGGCATAGCGCTCCGGTTCGCGGCGAGCCATGACCAAGCTCAGATGTTGGGTGAGCTTGAGTTCTTGGAAGGGGAAGAGGTAACTGCCACAGGTCACCCATCCCACAGAGGGCCGGCCCACAGGACGATCGCCTTCCATACGTTGGGCTTCGACGAAGAGAGCCGTCACAGCGCCTGACGAGCCCCAGGCCACGTATTTTGTTGTGTCGCCCGTCACCACAGGAGCAGCAAGGGGAAGATTTTTGCGCACCCGGATGCGCCACTGCGAGAGGCACCCTTCGCGGAAGTGCTTGTCGACGAGCACGATTTCGGGCTTTTTGGCGGGAATGGTTTGTCCGGTTTGGCTGTTGATGAGGAGGAGCTTGGGCGGATATTCGTCGATGGTGAACTTCTCGAGCTGGATGGCCAGAGGAAGTTCGACAAAGCCCTGTTCGTGGGTGGCACGCCATTCGGGCATGTCGGTGCCGGCCTTGAGCTTCACGCGCTCCATGTCGGCACTGCCGAGCGTGGCGGCCACAATGGCGATGAAAAGACCGAGGTGGCAGAGCAGCGAGGGTACCTGCCGCAGGCGAAAATGACACATCTGCCGCAAGGCAATGAGCCCCACGATGGCGGCGAGGAGGAGATAGATGAGCACAAACGGCCAAAAGGCGAGCATCTGCGTGAGTCCGATGGGATCGATGGCTCGCTCGTGGGCAGACACTTGGCGAGTGAGCCCCATCACCACGGTGAGCACGGCAGCATAGAGAAGAGTGGGCACGGCGGCTTCGGTGGTGAGGAGGAAACGGAACAGGCGCACCCGGCGGCGCAGCACATAGACCGCAAGGAGGGCGAGGAGGAAGAGAACGAGGAAAATGGCGTTGAGCGGGAAGGCGAAGTCCGACCACCGCACAGGCCCGACGGCCGATTGCAGCGCCAGCCCGACGAGGAGGAGTCCTGCGCCGAAGGCAAAACCTTCTTTCATTTTCCAAATATGGTTGAACATGGGAGCGAGAGAGATTGGAGTGAACGCGGCGACAGAGGAGGAAAGTCTGCCGCCGCGCTGATGAGGAAATTCAAGGATGTCTCAGGCCGAGGGATTCCACTCAGAGTTCGATGAGCTTGCCCTGGCGTTTGGCCGACTGTACCCACTTGGGCACAACGGTGTTGAGGAACTTGGCCTTGTCAGCTTGGAGTTTTTTGCCATCGACACCGATGTAAGCCCAAGCCTTTTCCTTACTCGAAATGTCGGGCATCGGCACATCGCCGGAGAATCCGTGTTTGGCCAACACTTTGGCAATGGCGATGCGCGCTTCTTGGGCGTAGCCGAGGCTCTGGCCGAGCATGCGTGTCACTTCCTGAGGAGCGTGGAAGGACGCACCATGGCTGGCCACGGCAAAGTCCCAACGCCACTGACTCTTGCGGATGGCCTGCAGAGCGGCCTTCATTTCAGCTTCTGTGGCGCCCTTGTCCCAAGCATATTTGGCCTCGATGTGGGCTTTGGCGAGTTCTTTCTCTACGCGGTTGCGCACGTCGTTGGCCATGCGCTGGCGATCATAGACGTTTTGGCGAAGGGTTTCTGCATCTTCGCGGTGGCAGGTTTGGCAGGTCTTGTCGATGCGGGCAAGCGGACTGATAACCTGGTGGTCGGTATACTTCACGCCGCCTTCGCTCACATAGGGCATGTGGCAGTCGGCACACGACACGCCGCGCTGGCCGTGGATGCCCATGCGCCAGAGTTCGTAGTCGGGGTGCTGGGCTTTGAGGATAGGAGCGCGCGAGAGGGAGTGGGTGTAGTCGGAGTAGTCCATTTCATCATAGTACTTCTCTATGTCGTCGACCGTCCAACCTTTGTCCTGTGGGAAGGTGAGATATTTGCCATCGCCCTTGAAGTAGTATTCCGTGTGGCATTGTGCACAAACGAGTGAACGCATGTGTTGGTGCGACTGCTTGTCGACGTCCTGACCACGACGAGCCCAGGCTTCGTAGAGGGCGGGACGTGCCGGTTTGAGGTTCATGGTGCGGGCATCGTGACAGTCGGAGCAACCAATGGTGTTCACAATCTCGCCGCCCCATTGGCTCCAAGGGGCTTTGTAAAACTCGGCGATGCCCTTCTCCTTCATGATGCGGGGCACGTCGGGACCTTTGCAGGTCCAGCAGGTGCCGGGCTGCGTGTCCTTGTTGCCGTTCACACCGGGCGCACCGGTGCGGAGGATTTCGCGCATGTCGTCAATGGCGTGCTTGTGACCGCGCGGCGTGTTGTACTCCATCGAGAAGGAATAGCCCGCCCAAAGCACGACCATTTCCGGGCGTGCGGCCAGCACATCGACACGTTGCGAACTGTTGAACTCACCTTGGTAGGTGGTGTCTTCGGTCGTTTTCCACGTTTGATATTCGCGGGGGAAATCTTCGGCAAACTTCTCGTTTTGCGACACGATGGAGTCCTTAAACATGTGTTTGCGATTGTTGTAGATGCTCACCACCTCGGCGCGACGCTCGAGGAGGGAGGAAACGATGAGTCCGAGGACGAAGACTGCGACCATTGAGCCTCCGAACAGGAGCCATCCTTGCCAGCGTTTCAATTGTTGTGCCATGATTTTGTGTGTCTTTTATGTTGTTGTTATGCAGATGTTGTTTTTACATAAAGAGAAAAGAGGGAACTTACTTCACCATCTTCTGGAGCCAGTCGGGAACCGGAGAGTCGGGCAGCGGCACCTCGGCGTTGGGCGTCGAAGAGAGGGAGTTCATCTTGCCGTGCGCCACATCGCGGTGGCAGTCCCAGCAGGCTTTTCCGGCATCGCACTTGACGTCCATGTAAGTGATGCGCCCCGTATTGACCAGTTCGGTGTTGAGCGTGGCGTGACACCTCACGCAGTTTTCCATGATGACCTCAGCGCTCTCGTCAATGGCGCGGATGGCCTGTCGCTCTTGGCGCGTGACAAACTTGTAAACGTGGTTCATGCCGTCTTTGCCTTTGAAGAAATACTTCCGAAAGACATTGTCGTGCGGCACGTGGCAGTCGTTGCACGTGGTGTTGCGGGCGTGCGCCCCATGCATCCACGTGGCGTAGTAGGGGGTCATGATGTGGCAGTTGACACAGGCCGAGGGGTCATCTCCCAAATAGGTGTGAAACCTGAGCAGATAGAGGAAAAGTCCGCCTAAGCCCACCACAACCCCACTCACGAGCAGCAGAGCCACCTTGGCGCGGTGGCCTAAGCGCGGTAGTCGTTGTAGGAATCTGTTCGTTATCATGATGTCTATGGTTGTTGAGATGGTGCAAATATAAACAACTTTTCTTTCTTCTACCACCATTTTCTCCTCATTTTTGAGGATGAAAGCCAAAAAAGATGCTTTTTATATCGAAATAAAGAAATCGGTAGAAAATGCATAACGAATTTGGCAGAAAATGCAAGGCTTTCAGCACGCGCTGATATCCTTCGGAATCCTCCCAACTCATTAGAGAAGCATAAGTGGAATTTTTTCTAAATAACTCTTCCCATTTCAAAATAATTCCTTATCTTTGCCTGCAGATATACTTATTCAACCCATAAAGACCTCTATTCTTATGAAAAAAATTTTTACGACATTGTTTCTTGCGCTGATACCATTCTTTGTGATGGCTCAGACCATTAGTTTGCCTTTTAGTTATGATGGCGGTCAGAAAGACCTTCCTGAAGGAGTGATTCAAGATAAATTAGGCAGTGATTATAAAAGCCATCCAGAAACTAAACTCAAATTTGATAAAAAAGGATCATCTCTTACCTTTCATTTACCCTCTCACCAAGGATTAACTTTTTGGTATAATTACAGAGAAAATGGTAATGTCACATCGAATACTTTTCACGTACAAATTTCTACCGACCCTAAACACAAAATCTTTAGTGACGTTACCCCCACATTATTACAGACAAATCGATATGTAGTATCAATTTCTGCAGGAGTTACAGCTGTAAAACTACTCTATAACAAGAAAAAAACAGGAAATATCGGAATTGGTGGTCTTCACATCGAAGAAGTTGTTCCTTTTACCATTACAAGCGCAGGATATGCCACCTTCTATGCTAACAAAAATGTTCGCTTCCCTCAAGGAGTGAAAGCCAGCATTGTTGAAGCCGATGGTAATGGAATTAAGGTAAAAGAACTCGCAGAACAAGTGGTTAATGCCAATACTGCTGTACTGCTCCAAGCTAAGGCCGGTGCTTATGTAGCTGAACCTCTTGAAACTGCAGAAGGTACAGCGAATACCACTGGCAATATCCTCCAAGGCTGCCTTGAAGAGAAAGATGTTACGGCAACAGCCGGTCAAAAGATTTATATCCTCAACAAAGGTAGCAAAGGCGTGGGTTTCTATTGGGAAATGGGTACTGGCGGCAACAGTGCTACCGTTCAAGCCGGACACGCCTACCTCAGCCTTCCCTTCGCCAGCGGTGGCGCACAAGGTTTCTCACTCGTGGATCCCATCGTGACCGGCATTGAAGCCGTTGAAACTCCCAACACGCAAGATGCCCCCATCTACGACCTCTCCGGTCGCCGCGTAACCCACCCCACCCACGGCATTTACATTGTCGGCGGCAAGAAAGTTATGAAATAAAAAACAACGATTGGCGAAGCGTGGGAGGCAAAACCTCCGGCATCTTATTCCAAAAGACCATTTCCCCCACGCTCCGCACAATCCACCTCATACACCTTATATTCAGCAAATTCTACTTATGAAATCCTATATCGCCCCCAAAGTTACCCTTCTCCATATTGCTTCTGAACACATGATGGCACTTTCCTCCCACCAAGAAGAAGCCACCTCACCCGGCGGACTCAGCAACGGCTACGATGGCAGTTCTATCTGGGACAACGAGGAAACTTTGAACCGACCCTAAGCATTCGTCTTACAGACGTTTTCTTGCGACGCAATTACTTTTTGAGTAGTTGCGTCGCAAGTGTATTTTAGGGAAAGCAAAAGCAGGAGCAACCACCACGTGGAAGGGGAAAAAGGAAATGCAAGCGGTGCAGCATCAAACTTTTTTCGTACCTTTGCCTACTCATCCGTACATTATTTTGAACACCTACTCATCCTCTCTGCTTATGGACAATGCCATCATCGTGAAAGGCGCGCGCGTGAACAACCTGAAGAATATCGACATCGACATCCCGCGCGACAAACTGGTGGTCATTACCGGCCTTTCGGGGTCGGGCAAGTCGTCGTTGGCTTTCGACACCCTCTATGCCGAAGGGCAGCGCCGCTATGTAGAGAGCCTTTCGGCCTATGCCCGCCAGTTTCTCGGCCGCATGAACAAACCCGAATGCGACTACATCAAAGGGCTGCCTCCCGCCATTGCCATTGAGCAGAAGGTGACAAGCCGCAACCCTCGTTCCACCGTGGGCACAAGCACCGAAATCTACGAATATCTCCGCCTCCTCTTTGCCCGCATCGGCCGCACCTTTTCGCCTGTGAGCGGTGAGGAGGTGCGCCGCCACAGTGCCGACGATGTCGTAGCCGCCGCCCTCCGCCACCCTGCCGGCACACGATTTACGGTGCTCGCCCCTCTCCCACCCCGCACAGACCGCAGTTTCAAAGAGCAAATGGAGGTGCTGATGCAGCAAGGACTCTCACGTCTCGATTTCGACGGCGAGATGGTGCGCATGGACGAGGCGATAGAAAGCGAAGCCGCCATTGCCCGCCACGAAGCCGCGCAGGCCGAAGGCCGTTTGTTCCTGCTGCTCGACCGCTTGGTGGTGGACAGTTCGAAGGACGGCGTTTCGCGCCTCACCGACTCTGTCGAAACGGCACTCTTTGAAGGCGATGGGGAATGCCTGTTGCGCTTCTATCCGGACGGCGCGCTCGAAAGGTTCTCGACCCGCTTTGAAGCCGACGGTATCAAATTTGAAGACCCGAGCGACAATTTTTTTTCCTTCAACTCCCCTGTGGGTGCCTGCCCCAAGTGCGAGGGTTTCGGCCGCGTCATCGGCATCGACGAGAGTCTTGTCGTGCCCAACCGTGCCCTCTCCGTCCATGATGGGGCGGTGATGTGCTGGCGCGGAGAGAAGATGGGCATCTGGCTGCAAGAGTTCATGCGCAAAGCCGCTGCCCACAATTTCCCCATCTTTGAGCCCTACTTCAACCTCACCCCCGCACAGCGCGACCTCCTCTGGCATGGCGGTGAAGGGATGGCATGGAGCGACGAAGAAGGCGATGTCTGCATCGACACGTTCTTCCGTATGCTCGAAGAAAATCAGTACAAAATCCAATACCGCGTCATGCTCGCGCGCTATCGCGGCAAGACCGACTGCCCTGCGTGCCACGGTGCCCGACTGCGCCCCGAAGCCCTCTATGTGCGGGTGGGAGGCGCGACCATCGCCGAACTGGTGCGCCGTCCCGTGAGCGAACTCGCGGCGTGGTTTGACGCCCTCACCCTCACGCCCCACGAGACACAGGTGGCCACGCGGCTGCTCACCGAAATCCGCACCCGCCTGCGCTTCCTCCAAGAGGTGGGCCTGTCCTACCTCACCCTCGACCGCCTGAGCAACTCCCTCTCTGGCGGCGAAAGTCAGCGCATCAACCTCGCCACCTCTTTGGGCAGTTCGCTCGTGGGCAGCCTCTACATCCTCGACGAGCCCTCCATCGGGCTTCACTCTCGCGACACCGACCGCCTCATCCACGTCCTCAAAGCCCTCCGCGACTTGGGCAACACGGTGATTGTGGTGGAACACGATGAGGACATTATGCGCGCGGCCGACTATCTCATCGACATTGGTCCCGATGCCGGACGCTTGGGCGGCGAGGTGGTCTGGAAGGGACAAGTGACCACGGCTTTGAAGGGGAAAAGCACTGCCGCAAAAACTACCTCAGTACTAAAAAAATCTACCTCAGAGGTAAAAAATTCTACCTCAGAGCTAGAAAAAACTACCTCTGAGGTAAATTCACCCCACCCGCAGAGCCACACCCTCAACTTTCTCACGGGGGCAGAAAGGATAGACGTCCCCGCCACACGCCGCCGGTGGAATCGCGCCATCCGCGTGGTCGGTGCGCGCCACAACAATCTGAAAGGCATCGACGTGGACTTCCCGCTCAATGTGCTCACCGTGGTGACCGGTGTGTCGGGTTCGGGCAAATCCACCCTTGTGCGCGACATCTTCTACCGTGCACTGCAACGCCACCTCGGGGAGGGTGCCGACCGCCCCGGGGAGCACATCGACCTCACCGGCGATCTCGATGCCCTCCGGGCTGTCGACTTCATCGACCAAAACCCCATCGGCAAGTCCTCGCGCTCCAACCCCGTGACCTACGTCAAGGCCTACGACGAAATCCGGCGCTTGATGGCCGACCAGCCTTTGGCCAAACAAATGGAGATGACACCCGCCTTCTTCTCCTTCAATACCGACGGCGGTCGGTGCGAGGAGTGCAAGGGCGAGGGCACCGTGCGCATCGAGATGCAGTTTATGGCCGACCTCGTGCTGGAGTGCGAGAGTTGCCACGGTCAGCGCTTCAAATCCGAGGTATTGGAAGTGAAATTCCACGACAAGAACATCTACGACATCCTCGACATGACGGTCGATCAGGCCATCGAGTTTTTCGATGCCCATCAGGCCAAGAAGGTGACCAAACGCCTGCGGCCGCTGCAAGACGTGGGGCTGGGCTACATCAAACTGGGGCAGTCGTCGTCCACCCTTTCGGGCGGTGAAAACCAGCGCGTCAAACTGGCTTACTACCTCAGCCAGGAGCGCAGCGAACCCACGCTTTTCATCTTCGACGAGCCCACCACGGGTCTTCACTTCCACGACATCCACCGCCTGCTCCGCGCTTTCGATGCCCTCATCGAGCGCGGCCACACGCTGGTGGTGATCGAGCACAACCTTGATGTGGTGAAAACCGCCGACCACGTCATCGACCTCGGCCCCGAAGGCGGTGCTGCCGGCGGCGAACTCGTGTTTGCCGGTACGCCCGAAGAGATGGTGCGCGCCGGCAAGGGCTACACCGCTCGCTACCTGAGTGAGAAATTGAATTGACTTCCCTCCCTCCCCGAAAAAGGCGGTGTTTCAGGGCTTTTCGCGCTGAAACACCGCCTTTGTGCGCATAATATCGAAAAAACTTGCACGTCTACTTGGCATTCTTCGGCTTTTGCACTAAATTTGCATTTCGAACTCACTTCACAACCCTAATCTTTACCAAAACAACATGAACAACAATTTCATCAAAGCGAGACTCATCGCGATGAATTTTCTCGAATTTGCCGTTTGGGGTGCCTACCTGATTTCCATGGGAACTTTCCTTGCAGGTGTCGGTATGGGTGCTCACATCGGTTGGTTTTACACCGTACAAGGACTTGTGTCCATCTTCATGCCCGCCATTGTCGGCATTGTGGCCGACCGCTGGATACCGGCACAACGCATGCTCTCCCTCTGCCATTTCGTCGCGGCGATTTCGATGATTGCCGTAGGTGTGTTGGCCGCTTTGGGACACCATAATTTCAGCACCCTCTTTCCGGTTTACACCCTCAGCGTAGCGGCCTATATGCCCACGCTCGCGTTGACCAATTCCGTTTCCTACAACGCCCTCGACCGCGCAGGGCTCGACACGGTCAAGGCTTTCCCGCCCATCCGCATCTTCGGTACGATCGGGTTCATCATTTCCATGTGGATTGTGGACTTGTCGGGCTGGCAAAGCACCGAAATCCAATTTTTCGTCTCCGCCGCTTGGAGTTTGCTGTTGGCAGCCTATGCGCTGACCCTCCCCTCCTGCCCCACGGCACCGAAGGGCGAACGCAAAGACCTCGTTCAGGCTTTGGGACTGGACGCTTTCCGTTTGTTCGGGCAACGTCGCATGGCACTTTTCTTCATCTTCTCGATGTTGCTGGGCGTGAGCCTGCAAATCACCAACGGCTATGCCAACCCCTTCATCACCAGTTTCGGTGTCGATGCAGCCTATAAGGGTGAGTTTTTCGTAGACCACGCCAATCTGCTCATCTCTCTCTCGCAAATCTCCGAGACCTTCTGCATCCTGCTCATCCCCTTCTTCCTCCGCCGCTTCGGCATCAAGACGGTGATGCTCATCGCCATGTTTGCCTGGGTGCTTCGCTTTGGATTCTTCTCCGTGGGCAATCCCGCCTTCCCGGGTGTTACCCTCTTCATCCTCTCTATGATTGTCTACGGCGTGGCCTTCGACTTCTTCAATGTCTCCGGCTCGCTCTTCGTCGACAAGGAGGCCGATCCTGCCCTTCGCTCCAGTGCACAGGGGCTCTTTATGCTCATGACCAACGGCATCGGTGCTTCGGTGGGTACACTCGGCGCACAATGGGTGGTCAATTGCTACGTCAGCAACGAAGGCGGCGTGATGGTGGGCAACTGGTCTACGGTGTGGGGCATCTTTGCGGTTTACGCGCTGCTCGTAGCGGTGGCTTTCCTCATCATCTTCCGCGAAAAGAAAGTGGTCAAGTCTTAATTTTCTTCCCTCACTTCACACTCTCGGCATCGGCCTTCCGCCCTTGCCTCAACCTCAACTTAACGCATGAACAACTTCAAAACAGGCATGGCGCATTGGACGCAGCCCGCCCGACAATTCAACTGGTGGTTCACTTGGATTAAAATCATTGTGGGCATCACGATTATGTGTGCCGGCTTCGTGTTTTTCATCAACCCTTACCGCATTGTTCCCGGCGGTGTGTATGGCGCCGGCATCGTGCTCCACAGTTTGTTTCCCACCATCCAGGTCGGAACTTTCGGTTGGTTTTTCGATGTCCCCCTCCTCATCCTTGCGGCCATTTTCTTAGGCTCTAAAATTGGGTCGCGCACCATCTTTGCGGCGCTCATCACGCCTCTGATTATGAACATCCTCTCTGATTTGGCCTATCCCAATGCCGAAGCGCTCCACGCGCTCAATCCTGCCGAACTTTGCGGAGGGGTGATCAACATGAGCCAACACCTGATGCTCACCACCATTATCGGTGCGGCCACCATCGGATTGGGTTGCGGTTTTGTGGTGCGCCAACAAGCCACCACGGGAGGTACGGACATCGTGGCGATGTTCCTGCAAAAATACCTCAACGTGCGCTTCTCCAACGGCATTCTGATTTGCGATGCCATCGTGGTGCTTTCCGGTTTGCTCGTGTTCGGCCTCGGTTTGGGCAATGTGGAAGCCGGCGGCGACGCTCCCTCATGGCACTTGTCGTTCTATTCGCTCATCGCTATCTTCGTTTCATCAAAAACCATCGCCTATGTCATCAACGGAGCGCAGGACGACAAACTCGTGTTCGTCATCTCCAGCCGCCCCAATGAGGAGTTGCGCGAATTCATTCTCCAAACGCTCGACCGCTCGGCCACCCGCATCAAAAGCAGCGGCCTCTACACGCAGGAAGATAAGGAAATGCTTTTCCTCGTCGTGTCGAACAAGGAAATTACGGCGGTCAAGACCAAGGTGCAAGAGGTTGACCCTCGCGCCTTTGTGATTGTGAGCGATGCCCAAGCCACCTACGGCGAAGGCTGGAGGCCGCTCCCTCTCGCCGGCGAGTTGCACCCCGAATAGCGACACGCACGCGCTCCTCGCTTCGGGCAGCATGCTTCGCGCAATCTCCCCTCCGCACCACCCTCGCCCATACGACAACGGCCGGCTCTCCGCAAGGAAAGCCGGCCGTTGTCGTTGGGGTGAGCACCGAAGTGCGATTAAGCCTGAGAAATCGAGCCTGTGGGACAAACGTCTGCGCAAGCGCCGCAGTCGATGCAGGTGTCGGCAGCGATAGCATAGATTTCGCCTTCGCTGATGGAGGCAGTGGGACATTCGTCGATGCAAGTGCCGCAGGCAATGCAATCGTTAGAGATAATGTGAGCCATTGTGATAAGAATTTAAAGAGTTATGTGTATGTTATGTATGTGGGTAGATGAGATGCCGAATGGAGCTTTGCGGGCTTCATTCGGCACGTTGTCGTCATGTCTGCTGCAAAAGTACGGCAAACTTTTGAGCGCACCAAATTTTGCAGGGAGTTTTTTTGCCGCGAGAGCCGTTTCAGCGTTTCGCAAAAGCTGCCGCACGTCCTGCGCTGTGTCGCCCGCGCCCGCAAACCTCAGGCAGCGTTCGTCCCTTCGGGAAGGGACATTCGTTCCTTCGGGAAGAGACATTCGTCCCCTCGCGAAGAGACGTTTGTTCCTTCGCGAGGGGACGATGCACAATTCAGGCGCAGCAACGCGGGCTGCCGTCGTAAATGTCGATGACTGTATGCCGCAATGAACGCGGCACATCACGGCATCACTCCTCGGGGAGGAGGACGAAACCGAGCTTTTTCTTGCCGTCCATCTTGATGGTGAGCGGACGGGGAAAGCGCACGTGGCGCACGTGGTCCGTCTCCTCGACGGCAGGGAGGTCGTTGAGGAGGGCTTGGTGGTACGTGCCGTCGCCGATGAAGTCGTTGATGGTGAAATAGCCCACCCCGAAAGAGGTGAGGTTTTGGAAGAAATGTGTGCCCTGGGAGGGTTCGACGCGGTGGTGGGTGAGTCCGGCTTCCACGATGATGCGGGCAGCGGAGATGGCCGGCCACTTCACGGGGATGCCGAGCCAAGGGTCACTCGAGCCCCAACGGCCGGGGCCGACGAGGACGTAGTGGCGGCCTTCGGCAAGGAAGCGGGCGTTGATGCGCTCAATCTCCTGCGCGATGGTGGGATTGTCGGCGGGGCGGTAGCCTTCGGTTTTGACGTAGACGATGTCGGCAATGTCGTCCGGCTGTCCGTGGCCGAGGCTGTTGTCGCTGCGGAGGATAACGCGGGCATCGTCGATGGTGGACAGGTCGATGTGGACGTCGCTTTTCACATCGACCATCGGACGGATTTGCAGGAGATAGAAAGTGCAGGAGCGGTCGGCAGCGTTGATATTGACGGCAAACTCAATCTCGACGGGGCGGCGCATTTCTTGCTGTCCGAGGTGCAAAATCTCTTGCAGGAGGGTGGGAAGCGGCACCACGTCGTGTTCCAACACGCCCACGAAGCTCATGATTTTGCGGCCGCCGGGATAGACGCCGGGATAGATGACTTGGTCGGTCGCATTGTAGGTGGAGGCGATGAATTGGAGGCTGCCGTCCTTTTCGGCCTCCTTGACGGGGAGGCGAAGGAGATTGAAACTGTCGTCGATGGAGAAGTTGTCGCCCCTGTTGGTGAGGTCAAGGGCGTAGAAGCGCGTCTGCGTTTCGCGCAGAGCAATCTCCGTTTCGGATGTTTGGAGCACCTTGGCCGGATGGTGAGGGCAGACGCGGAGGGTGAGGCCGCCGTCGACGATGTACTTGCCCAGACCGAGGGCGAGGCTGACGATGCCTTCGTCGGCGCGCTCATCGTTGATGGGATAGTAGTTGAGCGAGCGCCCCACGCCCGAGATGGCAGGATAGAAGCGCGTGCCGTGTTGCTGCCCCACGACCTCTTGGATGATGACGGCCATCTTCTCTTGGTCGATGACGTTGCGCGTGGCCTGCATGTAGGCTTTCGAGTCCTTGAAGTAGACCGAAGCATAGACGCCCTTGATGGCATCAGAAAGCATGAGGAGCATCCGGCGGCGGTCGTCGAGATAGGGCACCATATAAGTGTTGTAGATACCGGCAAAAGGCTGGTAGTGGCTGTCTTCGAGGAGCGAACTTGAGCGCACGGCCACAGGACTTTGCGTGGCTTCGATGTAGGTGAGGAAATCGCCCAGCAGGCGGCGCGGCAGATGGGCAGCGCGGAAGGCGGCGAGGATTTCGCTGTCGTCGGCATCGGAGAGGGCGATGGGATAAAGGTCGTTGGTGTCCATGAACTCCTCGAAGATGTCGGTGCAGAGGACCACCGTCTTCGGAATCATCACCGTGGCATTGTCGAAGCGGTTGACCGTGGGATGGCGCTTGATGATGTTGTCGATAAAGGCCAAACCGCGTCCTTTTCCACCCAGCGAGCCTTCGCCGATACGGGCAAAGTTGGAGTATTGGTCGAAGCGATTGCGTTCGAACACCGCCACCACGCCTTGGTTCTTCATGCGGCGGTAGCTCACGATGGCATCAAAGATGATTTGTCGGTGGGCATCGAGGTCCTGCAACTCATTCCACGAGAGGGAGCGGATGAGTTCGGCCAACGGAAACATGGCGCGGCTGCGCAACCAGCGCGACACGTGGTTGCGGGAGATGTGGTAGAGCAGCGATTGGGCGGGCACTTTGAAAATGGCGGTTTGCAGTTCTTTGAGCGTCCGCACCCGCGCCACAGGTTCGAAGGTCGTGGGGTCGCGGAAGACGAAGTCGCCGAAGCCGAAGTGCACCTTGATGGCGTCGCGCAGGTCGATGTTCATCTTCTTCGAATTTTTGTCGATGAAGTCGGCTCCATAGATGGCAGCACTATGCATGTTCTCCGTCTCGGCCGATTGGAGAATGAGGGGGAGGAAAGGGTCGCGCGTCCGGAGTTCGGCCAGCAGTTTCACGCCCGCTCGCGCATCGACCTGTCCGGCTTTGGGATAGCGCGCATCGGTGATGACGCCCAGCACCTGTTTGGGGTGGCGCTCGTAGAGGGCGAGGGCTTCTTCGTAGTTGCGTGCCAACACAATCTTCGGCCGACCGCGCATGCGCAGGGTACGTTGGTGGCCGTTGAGGGCTTCGGTGGCAAAATCCTTACTTTGTTGCAGCACAAACTTGTAGAGTTCCGGCAGCACAGAGGAGTAGAAGCGGATGCTGTCCTCCACGAGGAGAATCATCTGCACGCCCCCCTCCTCGATGTCGTGATCGAGGTTCATTTTGTCCTCAATGAGCTTGATGATGGAGAGGAGGAGGTCGGTGTTGCCCAGCCAGCAGAAGACGTATTCGAAGATACTCAGGTCCTCGTGCTCCATACGCGCAGTGATGCCGTGGCTGAAGGGCGTGAGCACCACGAGGGGGATGGCGGTGTAGCGCTCTTTGATGGCGCGGGCGATGTCGAAGGTTTCGCCGTTGTCCGTGCCCGGCATGACAATGACGAGGTCGAACGGTGTGCGCTCCAGTTCGCCCCACGCTTCTTCGGCCGAGGCGGCCAGCATGAAGCGAGGCGGATATCGCAGCGAGAGTGCGGCATATTCGTCGAAGAGTTTCTCGTCAATGCGCCCATCGTCCTCCAGCATGAAGGCATCGTAGGGGTTGGCCAAGATGAGGATGTTAAACACGCGGCGCGTCATCAAATTGACGAACGAAGTGTCTTTCAGAAAAATCTGATTGAGCTTTTGTTTGGACAGCATAGCGGTGGGAATTGAAGGGGGACAGACAGCAGAACAACAAAAAAGGCAGGCGGACAGACGGTTGTTGCACCCTCTCTCCACCTGCCTCAGTGTAGATTACAGCAGAGCGGCTTCCCACTCGGCCTCTTTGAAGCCCACCAGCACGCGGTCGGGGAGCACCACGAGAGGACGTTTCACCAGTTTGCCGTCTTCAGCCAACAGGTGCAGGAGTTCTTCGCGCGAGGCGGTTTTCACCACGTCTTTCAGTCCGCGCTCCCGATAGAGGATACCGGAGGTGTTGAAAAATCGCTGTATCGGCAGACCGCTGCGGTCGATCCATTCGGCCAGTTCGGCCTCGGTGGGGCGTTGTTCCACGATGTGGCGTGTTTCGGCTTGCAGGCCGTGGTCTTCCACCCATTTCAGGGCTTTGCGGCAGGTGCTGCATTTGGGATAGTGGAGGATGAGCATAATCTAAATTTTATGATTAAGTAAATGGGGCTCGGATGGGCGCAACGTCCTTTGCCGCTGTCCTTTCCGGTTTTCGCGTTGTGCTTTGCCGTTCCATCGGCAATGTGGAGACAAAATTACGCATTCTTTCTGAAAAACACCTCCCTCCCACGCTTTTTGTCGGCAAAAGGTGCTGGATTTCTGCTTTTGTGCTCCCTCTCTCGTCGGCACTCGGTGCATCGTCCTGCCACAGGAGTGCCGGCGGTGCCTATCCCACGGCCGACTTTCGCCTTTTGACTTTCATTTCACAACTTATTCAAAATTGCGTCCATGGGTGGCAAAAAAGCTAAAGAAAATTTGGAGCGCCCCTGCATTTATCGTAATTTTGTAGCCCGATGCCGCAGTGGATTTTCTCCTTGTCAGGAGGCCATTGCCTCATTGCACATCTTCATTCACCCATCTCTTATATATACGCTATCACCGCCCATGGCCAACGAATATCTACGCGACTTTACGCAACAAAAATATGAAGCCGGATTTGTTACCGACGTGGAGACCGAAATCATCGAAGCCGGTCTGTCGGAAGACGTCATCCGCCAAATCAGCGCCAAAAAGGAAGAACCCGAATGGCTGCTGGAGTTTCGACTCACCGCCTTTCGCTACTGGCAAACGCTCCCTCAGCCCGATTGGGCGCACGTGCGTTTGCCCGAAATCGACTATCAGGCCATCTCTTATTATGCCGACCCTACGAAAAAGAAGAACGACAAGAAGGAGATTGACCCTGAACTGATGAAAACCTTCGACAAACTCGGCATTCCTCTCCACGAGCGCATGGCATTGGCAGGAATAGCCGTTGATGCCGTGATGGACTCGGTGAGCGTCAAGACCACCTTCAAAGAGCGCCTTCAAGAGAAGGGCGTCATTTTCAGCAGTTTTTCGGAAGCCGTCAAGGAAAATCCCGAACTCGTGCGCAAATACTTGGGCAGCGTTGTCCCCTATCGCGACAACTACTTCGCTGCCCTCAACTCGGCTGTCTTCTCCGACGGTTCCTTCGTCTTTATTCCCAAAGGCGTGCGCTGTCCGATGGAACTCTCCACCTATTTCCGCATCAACGCGCGCAACACGGGGCAGTTTGAGCGCACCCTCATCGTTTGCGACGAGGGTGGCTACGTGTCTTATCTCGAAGGCTGCACCGCCCCCATGCGCGATGAAAACCAACTCCATGCCGCCATCGTTGAGATTGTGGTCAATGCCGATGCCGAGGTGAAGTATTCCACCGTGCAAAACTGGTATCCGGGCGATGCCGATGGCAACGGCGGTGTGCTCAATCTCGTGACCAAACGCGGTCATCTGCGCGGCAAAAACGCCCGCCTCTCTTGGACACAGGTCGAAACGGGCAGCGCCATCACTTGGAAATACCCCTCCTGCATTCTCTCCGGCGAAGGTTCACAAGCGGAATTCTACTCCGTGGCCGTCACCAACAACCACCAAGAGGCCGATACGGGTACAAAGATGATTCACCTTGCCCCCGGCACGCGTTCCACCATTATTTCCAAAGGTATCTCGGCCGGTAAAAGCCAGAATTCTTATCGCGGATTGGTGCGTATGTCAAAAAAGGCGCACAACTCCCGCAACTATTCTTCCTGCGACTCCCTGCTGCTCAGTTCCACGAGCGGCGCGCACACCTTCCCTTATATTGATGTGGACAACAACGACTCCATTGTAGAGCACGAAGCCACCACGTCCAAAATCTCCGAAGACCAGCTCCTCTACTGCCAACAGCGCGGCATTCCTGTTGAAGATGCCGTCAATCTCATTGTGGGCGGCTATGCGCGCGAAGTCATCAACAAACTCCCCATGGAGTTTGCCGTCGAAGCGCAGAAACTCCTTGCCGTTTCGCTCGAAGGTAGTGTGGGATAAGCGGTGAAAGGGGGAAGCGGGCGCTTCTTCCGAAATCCACCGCACTTCAAAAACAGTTTTCAGAACCACTCTTTACTTTTTCCTTTTCTCCATGCAACAACAACCGCTTTCACGCCTTGCGGAAGAAGACATCATTGCTGCCATCGGGCAGGAATGGATGCTGGTGAGCGCCGGTACTCCCGACGACTTCAATATGCTCACCGCTTCTTGGGGCGGTATCGGCCATTTGTGGAACAAGCCCGTGGCCTTCATTTTCGTACGTCCTGAGCGTTACACTCACGAGTTTATCGCCCGCAACGAACGCATCTCCCTCGCTTTCTTGGGCAACGAACCCCAGGCGCGGGAGGCCTACAAACTCATCGGTACGCGCAGTGGGCGCGACCTCGACAAAGCGGCGGCTACAGGATTGACTCCCATTGCCACACCTTTGGGAAGCACCACCTACGCTCAGGCACGGCTCACCCTCGAAGGGCGCAAACTCTTCCAGACCGACCTGCGTGCGGAGGACTTCATCGACCGCACTATCCTCGACCGCTGCTACCGCCCCGAACAAGGCGGTTTGCACACCCTCTACGTCATCGAAATTGAGGGCATCTACACCCCCTGAAATTTACCTCAGAGATAGTTTTTTTTACCTCAGAGATAGAAAAAACTACCTCTGAGGTAAATTTTTCTATCTCCTATGTAAATTTTCCGCGCTCCTTCATCCCTTTTGCGAAACGCACTGCCGTGGCAAGAAAACGTCTGTAAGACGAAAGTTCCACCGCGTCCTGTATTTCAAGATAAAGATAGAAGTGCAACGTACATCTGTCGCAACAAGAAGTCTCGATTGGAACGATGTTGCTAGTTGTGGTGCTGCTGCATTAGGCTTAGATGTTCTTGAAGATATGCGTAAAGCTTTAACAGGCAAAAGGATGACAAGAGAAATTGTGGAGAGAGTTCTCAAGAAAAGTATCAAAAAAGTAGCCACTCGGCTGTCAGGTGTCATCGGAGTTTCGATTACTGTTGCTGAATTTGGCGTTTGTTTAGCTATTGCCAGTTAATAATGGATGAACTTTCACTATTTCAACGCATAGGAATGCTTATATTCCTGTTTCCTCCCCTCTCAGTGACCTATCTTTTCTTGCATAGCTTATGGGATAGAAAAGGGAAGCGAACAGACTACCTTTGGCGTCTATTGGGGGCACTGCTTTCCTTGTGTTTTGCACTATTTCTCACCTATATCGTGGCCACTGCTCCGACTTCCGATTGCGGTGTGGATTTCTGGGCTCGCATACTGCTCTTGCTGACCCTAGTGCCCCCGGCCCACGTAGGGCATAGATGGTATGACGAATTGAGGAAAGGCTTCGTGAACCTCCGTCTGCAGAATTGGCGCAAAGTGATGCTGCATGCCGCCGGACTATTGTGCTGTTTGGTGGCAATGTTTGGATTAAGCTACCTCCCTTTCCAACAATGGTTGGGGTATCTTTGCTAAATCTCTTTCTTTCTGAAACTAAGATACCCTCAAAACAGAGAGCCCCCCTTTATCCGTGCCGAAATGGACTGCTCCGCGCTATCCGTTTCGGCACAGTTGCGTTTGCACTGATCCACTCCGATAGCGAAATCCTCTGTTGATAAGTAGATGTTCGAAGTGAATTGATACTAGATTTGTTTCCATTTTTCGTCAGGTCGTCTTTGTGAAAAAGGAGTGTAGCGAGCTACCCGACTGATCAACAAACGCGAGATGACGGAAAAGGGAAGCAAAGATAGTGTCAGAGTAGAGAACCGCCTACGACTAAAATCGCAGCGATCCATTTTGACCACATTCTTCTCCCCTCCCGTGCAGCGGCAGCCTTCGGGTTGCCGCTGCGTTTTTTTTGCCCACGTCTTGTTCCTCTCGGAGCCGGGCAGCGCTCCCTCCCAGCCTTCACCGCGCCCCTTCCTTCGGTTATGATTTGTACACCACATCCTCGCGAGAAAAAGGAGAGAAATGTATTTTTTTTTGAGGAGAATTAAAAAAAAGTACGCACAAGGGCTTTTATTTCTCTTTTTTTGTTTAACTTTGCCGCACACGGTTTTTTTTCGTAGTGACGAAAATATCATTGACAATTTAGCCTTCTTCTAAATCTAACTTCAGCCCCCGCTGCTCCTCTTACATAAACAAATTCGAACGCTCCTATATTTCTTTCATTTCTAAAATTCAATGTTTATGAAGAAAATCTACTCTTTTCTCTTGCTCACGTTGTTATGTTGCTTTACACAACGTGCCGTCGCAGACACCCACGTCAAAGTCGACGTGGACGATGCTTCACGTGTCAAAGTGATGGTCAACAACCAAGAAGTACAGGGCATGGTGACCGGCATGAACGACCTCACGGTGCCACAATATGGTTCTGTACAGGTGGAAGCCAAGGCCGGCAACTTCCTGCGCAAGGTCATGAAGACCGATGCCAAGGGCAAAGCCTCCGAACAGTACATCAGTTCGATGAAAACCAGTTCGGTCTACGTCAATGAAGGTGCAGATGAAGGCGCTGTCATCACCATCACTTCGGGCAATCTCGATGCGGCACGCACCGCTTCATGCACCATCAAGACGGACAAGGCTGCAAAAATCGGCTTTATGCGGACGGGCTCTTACGAACAAGTGCCTTTGCAAGACGGCGAGAACACGGTGAAATGGATGCCCGGCGTGGAAGAACCCTTCTTGTTTTCGGCTGCTTCCGGCAATCCCGTACCGCTCTACAAAGTCCTGAAAGACGGCCAAAACGTGCTGGGGCTGGAAGGTCGCTACACAGTGAAGCCTACCCAGGGTTGCGTCATCGAAATCTTGGCCGAATATCCTGATGTGGACTTCCCCGTGGTGTTCAACTTCTCCAAAGAAGAAGCCAAGGAGGCGCTCAAAGCCGTGAAGGTCAACGATGTTGTGGTGACCAACTACCTTGACAACAACTATGCTGTCAAAGCGGGTTCGAAAATCACCTTGGTGTTCGACCAACAGAACTATTCCCTCGACAGCCTCAAGCACGACGGTGTGCGCCACAATGTCTATGGCGAAATCAGCTTCATCATCACCGCTGCCACGACCTTCGACATTGCAGCCCACAAGTATGGCACCATCAAGGCCAACTTCCGTGTGGACAATCCGGCCAACATCACCGTTTACGAAGGCAGCAGTTGGTCGGGCAAGCAGATTGCCGTGAAAGCCGGCCTTAACGCGCTGGAGGTGAGCGAAACCAACAGCGTTGTCGAGGTGAAGCCCAACAGCGGTTGCAAAATCGAGTCGCTCACCGTCAACGGCACGACCATGAGCCCCGACTACAGCGGCGCCTATCAAATCAGGCTCAAAGAAGGCATGGAGATTGAGGTGACCACATCGGCCATTGTGCGCGACCAGAAAGCTACGGTCTACATTGACGACATCACGGTGGCCAACTACACCTTCTACCTCCAACGCACCGACCGCTCCAATGTGGAAGTGAAGACGGGTGAAAACGAAATCCAATTCTCGACCGCCGACAATCCCTTCATGCTCGGAGTGTACGGCAGCGATTTGAGCAAAATGGTGGTGAAGCAAAATGGAAAGGTGGTAGACGCCACCTACAAGGGTAATGCTGCCCTTCAGCTCAACATCAAGAACGGCGACCGCATCGAAATCCTGCTCAAAGGCGTGGTTTCCGGCATTGCCGACACGCTCAACGCTCCACAACAGCAAACCATCTACACCCTCGACGGCCGACACGTATCGGCCCCCTCACGTGGTGGTTTGTATATCATCAATGGCAAGAAAACTATCCTCAAATAAGTATGAAAAAATTTTATCTCCCTCTCCTCTTCGCAGGATTCGTAGGTTCGGCTTTCGCACAGTCGAAACTCGATTTGGAAAGTCAGATGACGCTGCTTGAGCTCAATAGCCAAAAGCCCATCCCAACTTACAACGCTCGCACGCGTAGTTTTGAACGCATTGCTCCCCAACGCACGCACACGATGGCTATGATTGAGTTCAACAGCCCAGATGCTCAGCAGCAACTCGAAGCCAACAAGGATGTGAAAGTGCTCTGTGTGCGTGGAGGCATTGCCATTGTGACCATGCGCATTGCTGACGTGGAACGCATTTCCGAACAGAAGTATGTGAAGCGTCTACAACTGCCTCGCAAGGTGCAGCAGAAGATGAACCTTGTGCGCGAAGCCTTGGGCATTAATAAAATCCACCAAGGCATCGGCCTGCCTCAAGCCTACACCGGTAAGGGCGTGGTGACGGGCATCGTGGACAGCGGCCTGGACCCCAACAACCTCAATTTCCTCACTCCCGACGGCAAAACGCGCTTCGGCTATCTGAGCAAAATCACTGAGAACAAGGCTGCCAAAGATGGGTATCTCTATGAGAACTACTATCCCAAGGTCGACTTGGACCGCCTTCCCAACAAGGACCAAAACGACTTTGCCATCGAGGACTTCACCACCGACAACAGTGAAACCTTCCACGGCACCCACACCATGGGCATCATGGCCGGTGGCTATCTGGGCAACATCTCTTTTGCCCAAACCGAAGACAACAAGACGGCACAGAACCTGACGGGCAAAAATCCCTTCTATGGGATTGCCACCGAGTCGGAACTTGTGGCTTCTTGCGGCAACCTTTATGACCAGTTCATAGCCCTGGGCATGAACGACATCATCAACTATGCCCACCTCTCCAGCAACAATCGCAAACCCTGCGTCATCAACCTCTCCTTGGGCAGCAATCTCGGTCCCCACGACTCTACAAGTATCATGAACAAATTCTTGGGGGCTTGCGGTGAGGAAGCCATCATCTGCTTGGCAGCCGGCAATGAAGCCGACCGCACCGTGGCACTCACCAAGATTTTTGCTGAAAAAGACGAACAGGTGCAGACCTTCCTTCGCCCAGTTTATGAAGGAGAATTTACGCCTCCCGGCGGCAGCACAGTCTATCACAACCTGCGCACCGGCCAACTCATCGCTTATAGCGGCGATGAGAGCGAAATCTCGGTGCAAGTGGTCATCTACAGTGAGGTGCGCAAGAGAATTGTGGCCCGTCTGGGCATCGACAGCAACACGCAAGGTAAGCCCGTGGTCTACTCCTCAGGCGGCGACTACAAGATTCAAGATGCCATCGAAAATCCCAACTTCAAGCGCTACTTTGATGGTTACGTGGCGCTCGGATCCAACATCGATCCCGAGACGAAGCGCTACCAAGTGCTCGTGCGCCTGCTCACCACCGACAACCAAACGAACAATGCCGATGGCAAGTACAAACTTGGGCTCCTCGTGAGTGGCAAACCCGGTAAGCGTGTCGACGTCTACAGCGATGCACAGTTTGTCTATTTCGACAACTACGACATCCCCGGATTTACCAACGGATCACGCAACGGCACCATCAGCGACATGGCCTGCGCCAGAAACGTCCTGACCGTGGGCAGCTACAACATCCGCGACCACTGGGCTTCGCTCGATGGCAATGTCTATGGCTACAATCACAACGAATTCCCCGTAGGGCAAGCCTCTCTCTTCTCCTCCTACGGCACGCTGAAGGACGGCCGCAACCTGCCCCACGTTTGTGCTCCCGGTGCGTCCATCATTTCGTCCGTCAACAGCTACTACGCCGAAAACCCCAAAATAGGCGTTACCGATGCCACCCTCCAAGGCAAGGCCGAAGTCGACGGCAAGAAGCTCTACTGGCATCAATCGCTCGGCACCTCGATGGCCACTCCTGTTGTGGCTGGCTCTATCGGCCTTTGGCTCGAAGCCGACCCCACTCTCAAGATTGATGATGTCATCGACATTGTGCGCAAGACGGCAGTCGTCGACGACGATGTTCGCGCAGGCGACCCCGTGCAATGGGGAGCCGGCAAATTCGATGCTTACGCCGGACTGAAGGAAGTGCTCCGTCGCAAGGGAACGAGCAGCGTCGGACAGCTCTATGCCGAAAAGCCGCAGGTGCTCATCACGCCTGCCGGCGACCGTGCTTTCAACCTCTTCTTGGCCGGTGCTCACGAAATGAATGTGAGCGTCTACGGCCTCAGCGGACAACTTATCCACAGCCTGCATAAAGAGGGCAACGAAGCCCATCTCGATGGCAGTCAATGGAACAAAGGCGTCTATCTCATCAAGGTGAACAACAACGATGCTCAACGCGTCATTATCTATTAAACCTCGTATGAAAAAAAGTTTCTCCCTCTTCTCCTCAATCCTTCTCGGATTGATGGCGATGATGTCTCTCCCCGTCCTGGCACAAAGCCAGGGCGAGGAGCCCATCATCACTTTCCACACCACGGTCTATGACGACAGCAAGGGAGCCTCTCCCAAGGTGTCTTTCTCTCTGGGTGCAGTGGAAAAAGATGTGCCTGTCGACATCGACTGCGGTTTTGGCAGGGATTTTTTGGAAGTCGGCTTCGCCCGTCTAAGCGAACAGAATGTGCAAGCCACAGACTACGCCAGCACCGTATCGAGCAAAGGAGTGGTCAAGATTTATGGCGATCCCAAAAAGATTGACTACTTCAGAGCCACGGGCTGCAGCATCGACAAGATCGAGTTTCACAAGGACTTGAATCTCCATATCCTCGACTTGGAGTACAACACCATCAAGGCATTGAACATCGACCATCTTCAAAACCTGCAGTTCGTCTACCTTCGCGACAATCCTTTTACGCGCGAAACTCCACTGATGATTGGCAAACTTCCCAAACTCATCGTGCTCGAAATGGCACAATGCGAATACGTGTCTCCTCACTTCGACTTGAAGAACTTCCCCTCGCTCGTCTCGTTCGATGCCTTCCACTGCACCAACTTGCTGACGGCCGATCCTACGCAGTGCCCCGAGTTGCAACGTCTGAGTCTGGACATGACGAAAGTAGAAAGCGTTGATGTCACGAAAAACCCAAAGCTCCGTGTGCTCAATGTCAGCGACACCCGTGTCAAGACGCTCGATTTGAGCCAGAACCCCTATTTGAGTGAACTCTACATGTCGCACGCTTCGGCTTCGGTGAACACCGATGTGAAGTTCGACCAAATCGACCTCACCCACAACCCTGAGCTCTACCACTTCAACTGTGCCGGCAACAACCTTACCAGTCTCGACATCAGCAAGAACCCCAAACTCTTCACCTTCTCTTGCAACGACAACCACCTCACCCGTCTCGATGTGAGCAACAACAAGAACCTCTACATCGTCAATCTCCGTCGTAACGATATGGACTTCTCCACGCTGCCCTTCAACCCCGGCACGTGGAATGAGTACTACTATGATCAACATCCCTTCGTCCTCAACGACACCTACAAGGTGGGCGATGTCATCGACCTCAGCAGCCGTGTGCTCCGTGGAGGCACAGTGACCTTGGCCCGCTTGTTCAGCATCCCCAAGGACAACCCCGTCAACATGGTGCCCCTCGATGAGAGCTACTACGAATACAAGAACGGCAAAATCACCCTTCTCAAACCCACCAACGGGCAGGTGATGCTCCGCTACAACAACACCATCCTCAAGGACTACGATATGGTCACTGAGCCCTTCACCGTGAGAAGTGCCGCCGATTTTGGCAAAGACATCAAAGCCATCGACTTCTCTACCATTGCCTCCACCGGCACAACGGTGAAACTGGGCGTGGGTGTGAAGAACGCTTCGGTCACTCGCCCCATCACGGTCAAAGTGGACTTCGGCGACGGCACCCTCGTCGACAAGGTGGTCACGGACGAAATCCCCACCACTCCTAATGTGGAGGGCGTGCGCAACGGCAATGCCAACATCCGCATCTTCGTGCCTCAGGATGAATACGTCACCGCCTTCCACAGCGATGGCCTGAACATTTCCTCCATCGACCTCTCCGACCTCTCCGACCTCCGTTCCGTCAAGCTGAAGAACGCAGATCTCTACAGCATCGACCTCGGCCACAACTACGAGCTGCGGACAATCGATATTAGTGGAAACAACTTGACCAAGTTCTCGCTCAAAGGCCCGACCAGCTACTTCTACAAAGGGCATCTCACCTATCTCAACGCGAGCCACAACAAACTCGACTCGCTCTCCTTCGATCAGATTGCTTCGATTGAGCATCTCGACTTGAGCTACAACAACATTGCCAACATCCCCATCGGCAATGCCGATGCGCTGCTCACCCTCAACCTCTCGCACAATAAGCTCACCAAGTTGGCCATCAACCACAGTGAACTGCTCCAACGAGTGGACGTGTCGAACAACAAACTCACGCAGATTTACATCCCCGCCGTAGCGCCTCTGCAGTACTACGACCTCAGTGGCAACCTCTTCACTTTGGCCAACCTCCCCGATGGATTTGGACTGGATGATGCCCACTTCATCTATGCCCCTCAGCAGGCGCTGAAGATTGCTACTAAATCTCCGGGTATCGACCTCTCTGAGCAGAACGTCACCCGCAACGGCCATCAAACGCAATATGTGTGGAAGACCGAGGGCGGACAAACGCTCGTTCCCGGTACAGACTACACGATGAAGAATGGTGTGGCCAAATTCATCACGCTCACGGCCGGCAAGGTTTACTGTGAAATGAGCCATCCTGCACTCCCCTCGTTCACAGGCAATAAGGTGCTCAAGACAACCCTCGTGCAGCCCATTGCTATGCCTGCCATCGAAATCGCCTCGTTCACCACTCCCAACGATGGCGACAAGGTGGAACTCTCCCTCGCGGCAAAGAACAACGATACTTCCGTCTACTTCGACTGGAAGGGAGACGGCACCGTGACGCAATATCCCCTCACCACGACCTACACCCGATTCGCAGCCACAACGAAGCCCGGTGCCAAGGTGCGTGTGCTTGTTGCCGAAGACACCGACACACTCACTGTCTTCAGCATTTCAGGAGCTAAAATGACCGATCCCAACTTTGACAAGCTTGAGGGAGTGCGTACGCTCACCCTTGCCGATGCCGGTTTTACCAGCTTCAACTTCCCGCAGTCATCCACCCTTCGCCAACTCAATCTCACAGGTAACTCTCTAAGAAAGCTGGACCTCGACAAATATCCCGAACTCACCGCCCTCTCTCTCAACGGCAACAAGCTCACGACTATCGACTTGAGCAACAGCAAGAAGTTGCAAGTGGTCGACCTCACGCGAAACTACCTCAGCAAGGTCACTTTCGACAACCCCGACCTCTGGAGCCTCGACCTCGCCGACAATGTGCTTGAGAGCGTAGATCTCAGTCGCCTGCCCGAACTCAACCAACTTTGGGTGATGAGAAACCAACTCTGCCACATCGACGTATCGAAGAATACGAAACTCCAGGTGCTCAACCTCGTGGGCAATAAGTTCCGTTTCTCCACGCTTCCTGCGCCCGATGGTACTTACAAGAACACCTTCAGTTATGGTCTCCAAGCACCCATTGAGGTGCAGCAGAGTGCCGATGGCAAAGTTGACCTCAGCACTGAAGCCGCTGTAGGAGGCACGCCCACTGTCTTCCACTGGTTCATCGGCAACGTCAATGTAGTCAAAGGTATGCTTCAAGGCGAAGAGTTGGAACTCAACGATGAATTCACGCTCGACAACGGCGTGACCACTTTCAAGGTTGCCACTGCCTATGACAAGCTCGTCTGCGTGATGACCAACGAGAAGTATCCCAACCTCTATCAGTACACCAACTTTGTGAAGGTTGTGCCCACTGCCATCGAGCAAGTTGCTGCCGACCAAGTGAGCATCAAAGCCACCGCCGGCACACTCCTCATCGACGCTCCTGTCCACAGCAGCATCAATGTCTACACCCTCGACGGTCGTCAGGCCTTCACCGGCCAGGCTTCTGCCTCCACCACTTCTCTCCACCTCCTCCCCGGCATCTACGTGGTGAAGGTGAACAACCAAGTCGCTAAGGTGCGCCTGCCCTAAGGCTTAGCCTCCCTAAGACGCTCACTAAGAGGAGACGGCACTCGCTGCCGTCTCCTCTTTTGTGCTTGTAAGTAGGCGTTCAAAATTATTTTAAGCACCTCCTTCATCTACTTACGGATAGAAGGCCCCTGCCACCTTCTCTCTGGCTTCGCTGTTGCAGAAGGGTTGCAGAAGAGCAAATGGAAGGAGCAAAAAACAAAATTAACGCGTGAAACAGCGTGAAACAGCGCTTTTTTTAGTAACTTTGCCCCAAAATCAGGGCATTGCCCCAATACCGACAAAACGTATGGGAAAAATCATCGCTATCGCCAATCAGAAAGGAGGCGTGGGCAAAACCACCACCTCGATGAACCTTGCGGCCTCTTTGGCTACGCTCGAAAAGAAAGTGCTCCTCGTTGACTGCGACCCCCAAGCCAACGCATCGAGCGGCATCGGTGTCGATGTGGGCAAAATCGAATCATCGATTTATGAGAGCATGATTGGAAAAGTGGATGTGCACGAAAACATCTACACCACCGACATTGAGGGGCTGGACATTGTGCCTTCGCACGTCAACCTCACCGGTGCCGATGTGGAGCTCCTGCAAGTGGACAACCGCGAATACGTGGTGCGCAACATGCTCGCTGCCGTCAAAGAGGAGTACGACTACATCCTCATCGACTGCTCCCCCTCCCTCGGTCTCATCACCGTCAACGCCCTCACGGCCGCCGACTCGGTGATTATCCCCGTGCAGTGTGAGTATTTCGCTTTGGAAGGCATCACCCAGTTGCTCAACACCATCCGTATGATTAAGATGCACCTCAATCCCGACCTTGAGATTGAAGGTTTCCTACTCACCATGTACGACCGCCGCCTGCGTTTGGCCAACCAGATTTACGATGAAGTGAAGCGCCACTTCCAAGAGTTGGTGTTCAAAACCGTCATCCAGCGCAATGTCAAGCTCTCCGAAGCACCCTCCCACGGCATCCCCGCCATCCTCTACGATGCCGAGTCCATCGGTGCGGTCAACCACTTGAGCCTGGCACGCGAAATCATCCAGCGCAACAGCTAAAAAACGTCTTCTCCAAAGCCTATTCCTACCTACCTTCCTATGGCCGTAAAAAAGAAATTTCCCGCACTGGGACGTGGGCTCGACGCCATCATTTCGACGGGCGAAGTGAAAACCAACGGTTCGTCGAGCATCAACGAAGTCGACATCTATCAAATCAAAGCCAACCCCAACCAGCCGCGCCGCGACTTCGACCCCGAAGCGATGGAGGAGTTGGCCGAAAGCATTCGCCAGATTGGCATCATTCAGCCCATCACTCTCCGCCAGATGGAGGATGGGACCTATCAAATCATTGCCGGCGAACGCCGTTGGCGCGCTTCTCAGATTGCCGGTCTGACGAGCATTCCGGCCTACATCCGTACGGCCGACGACGAAGGCATGATGCAGATGGCACTGGTCGAAAACATCCAGCGCGAGGACCTCAACTCCATCGAAATCGCACTGGCCTACCAGAACCTCATTGAACAATACGATCTCACGCAGGACGCCCTCTCCGAAAAGGTGGGCAAGAAACGCGCCACCGTGGCCAACTACCTACGCCTGCTCAAACTGCCGGCACAAGTACAAATGGCCATCCAAAAAGGCGTGATGGACCAAGGGCACGCCCGTGCCCTACTCGGCATCCAGCAGCCCGCCCTGCAAGTGAAGCTCTTCAACGAAATTGTGCAGAAAGGCTACTCCGTGCGTCAGGTTGAGGAGATGGTGAAGGCCATCAATGCCGGCGAGACGGTGAAGAGCGGTCGCAAAGCGCTTAAAGATCGCAAGAAGATGTTGGCCGAAGAGTATGTGCCCCTGCGCGACCGCCTCTCCGACTTTTTCCAAACGAAGGTAGCCATGACCTGCCACGAAGGCAAAGGCAGCATCTCCATCCCCTTTGCCAGCGAAGAAGAACTGGAACGCATCATCACCCTTTTCGACAAAATGCGCTGATTGTGCAGCGCGGACCTTCTCCCTTTTCCTGACATGAACTTCTCCCGGTGCCGCCTTGTTGCGGTTCTCTTGTTGTGCCTGGCGGTGCAAGGGTTGTGCTCGACAGCTCGGACACTGCATTTGCCGTTTGCGCCCACGGCTGAAGCGTTTGACACGGCGGTTGCACCGGTCGACTCGACCGACACCATCGGGGTGCACACCGCTGCGCAAGTCGAGACGTTGCAGCAAATGATGCTCCCGGCCGACACCGCGGCCTTGCGCCCCTCTGCCCTCAAGCCCAACGAGGTGCAAAAGGCGGTGCAGACGCTGCAGACGGCGGGTAAAAAGCAATTTCTCCCCGACCCTCAGCGCGCACTTTGGCTCTCGCTCATCCTCCCCGGAGCCGGGCAAATCTACAATCGGAAGTATTGGAAGTTGCCCTTAGTCTATGGAGGCTTCTTGGGATGCACCTACGCTTTCCTTTGGAATCAGCAGATGTACATGGACTATTCGCAAGCCTATCTCGACATCATGGACGATGACCCTACGACCAATAGTTTCCGCAACATGTTCCCTCCGGGGTATGACCTCAACAGCAACCTCGACCGCTTCAAGACGATTTTCAAAAACCGCAAAGACCGCTACCGCCGCTATCGCGATTTAAGTGCCTTTTGCTTTGTCGGAGTCTATCTGCTGTCGGTCATCGATGCCTACGTCGATGCGCAACTTTCGGTGTTCGACATCAGTCCCGACCTCTCGCTGCGCATCACCCCCACCACTTTCGAAACCCGCAATGGCGCGCTCACCACCGGCGTGGGTGCCATCCTCACTTTTTGAGCCCAGACGCATGAAATCCTTCCCCCTCCTGCTTTCTCTCCTTTTCCTCATAGCCACGGTGCCCCTCCGTGCGCAACACCGCGACCCGCAACTCCACAACACCACGCAGCAAGACGATGTGCCCGACGAGGACGACCTCGAAGGCGGACGCTCCACACAGCACCCCCTCATCTCGGCACGCGCTCCGCGCATCGTCCCCACGGAAGGGATGATTCACGCCACCGAGGGTCTGCTCGATGCGTGGTACGTCAAGGAATACATGCGTATCGATCCCTCTCTGCCCGATGGCCCCAACCCGGCAGTCACTCCCGAGGTCTATACCGACCGTCTGCGCCGCCTGCCCACAGTCATTGAGATGCCCTACAACGAGGTGGTGCGAGAGTACATTGAGCAGTACACCGGCACGCTGCGCTCATCGGTGAGTTTCATGCTCGGCGCGCAAAACTTCTACATCCCCATCTTTGAAGAAGCCCTCGAAGCCGAAGGCCTTCCGCTCGAACTGAAATACCTCCCCATCGTCGAAAGTGCACTCGACCCCACCGCGGTGAGTCGTGTCGGTGCCACCGGTCTTTGGCAATTTATGACGCCCACCGCGAAGCGCTTCAACCTGACCATCAACAGCCTCCTCGATGAGCGCCGCGACCCGCTCAAATCCAGTACCGCCGCCGCACAGTATCTGAAAGAGCTCCACGATGAGTTTGACGATTGGGCACTGGCTTTGGCCGCCTACAACTGCGGTCCGAAGATGGTGCGCAAAGCCATCACCCGTGCCGGAGGGGAGCGCGACTATTGGAAAATCTACCCCTATCTCCCCAACGAGACGCGCGGATACGTGCCGGCCTTCATCGCGGCCAACTACGTGATGCACTACTACTGCCAGCACAACATTCCGCCGATGACCATCATCCAACCGGCGGAGACCGATACCGTCACCATAACGCGCGACCTCAGCCTGCATCAGGTTTCGGCTTTGTGCAACGTCTCGATGGAAGCCCTCGTGGCGATGAACCCACAGTATCGCACGGACCTCATCCCGGGCTACAGCCAACCCTGTGCGCTGCGCCTGCCCGAACGCGCCATCTCTTACTTCATCGAATTGGGCGACTCGGTCTACAACTACGAGGCCGAACGCTATCTCACCCGCCGCACACAAGTGGAAGTGGCCGAAACGGCACGCCCCCTCTCCCGCCGTGAGCGCGCTGCCGCACGTGCCGAGGCGCAGGCCGAAGCCCGGACTACGGCCGAGACTCCGGTCGACACACCGACCACTGCCCCCGACCGAAAGAGCAGTAAGCACGAAAAAAGGCACAGCAAGAAAGAAGAGCGTGAAGCCCGCCGCTCCAAGAAGCACAAGAAAGAGCGCACATCTCGACAGGTGAGCGTGCGCTCGGGCGACACCCTCGAAGAGATTGCCAAGAAGCACGGTACCACCGTGGCCAAACTTCGCAAAGCCAACAAAATCAAAGGCGACCGAATCAAGCCCGGCGAAAAGCTCCGCCTCAAATAAAAAAACACAACCTCCCTCTACACAAGGGCACTGGGTGCAACCATACCATTTGCCCCGGTGCCCTTGGCGCTTCTCCCCTCCTCCCTTTCGACCCATGGACCAAACCCGCCCTCTCACCCCTCAAGAACAGCAAGACGAAGCCAAAATCCAGGCCGCCTTCCAGCGCTTGCTGGACACTTACCTCGCCTCTCCCCATCGCAAAAAGACCGACATCATCACCCGCGCCTTCCACTTTGCAAAGGCGGCTCACAAAGGCGTCCGTCGGCGTAGCGGCGAACCCTACATCCTCCACCCGCTCGCGGTGGCACAAATCATCTGCGGTGAAATCGGACTCGGCTCCACGAGCATCTGTGCCGCCTTGCTCCACGATGTGGTCGAAGACACCGACTACACCCGCGAAGACGTGGCCAATCTCTTCGGCGAGAAGGTGGCCAACATCGTGGAAGGCGTCACCAAGGTGTCGGGTGGCCTCCTTGGCGACCGCGCCTCGATGCAGGCAGAGACGTTCAAGAAGATTCTCCTCACCATGAGCGACGACATCCGCGTCATCCTCGTCAAGATTGCCGACCGCCTTCACAACATGCGCACACTTTCGTCCATGCTGCCCTCCAAGCAGTACAAGATTGTGGGCGAAACCCTCTACATCTTCGCGCCCCTTGCCGACCGTCTCGGACTCAACCGCATCAAGACCGAACTGGAAGACCTTTCCTTCAAATACGAGCATCCCGACGACTATCAGCTCATGCTCGACAACCTCAAACGCTCCGAGATGGAGCGCGACGATGCCATCAACGACTTCACACCAGCCATCCGCGAGGCGCTCGACCGGATGGACGTGGACTACGAACTCAAAGCCCGCATCAAGAGCCCTTACAGCATCTGGCAGAAGATGCAGCGCAAGAACATCCCCTTTGAGGAGGTCTACGACATCTTGGCCATCCGCATCATCTTCCGACCTCGCGACCGCCAACAGGAAATCGATGAGTGCTACCGCATCTACGCCGCACTCACGCAAATCTACAAGCCGCATCCCTCGCGCTTCCGCGACTGGCTCTCCACTCCCAAAGCCAACGGCTACCAGGCCCTCCACAACACCTTCATGTCCCACCAAGGCAAGTGGATTGAGGTGCAAATCCGCTCCGACCGCATGGACGACATTGCCGAAGGGGGATTTGCCGCCCACTGGAAGTATAAGGACAAGAACGCGGCCTACGATGAGCATGAACTCGACACGTGGATCAACTCCATCAAGGAAATCCTCGACGACCCACAGCCCGACACGCTCGACCTGCTCGACACCATCAAGCTCAACCTCTTTGCCCGCGAGCTCAACGTCTTCACCCCCAAGGGCGAAATCATCACCCTCCCACAAGGCGCCACCGTGCTCGACTTTGCCTTTGCCATCCACACCATGATTGGCAGTCACTGCATCGGTGCAAAAGTCAACCACCACCTCGTCCCGATGAGCCACCGCCTCACCAGCGGCGACCAAATTGAAATCCTCACTTCCCAGACGCCCACCATCCGCACCGAGTGGCTCTCCTATGTCACCACAGGAAAGGCCAAAGGAAAAATCGCTGCCGCACTGCGCCGCACCGCTCGCGAAAGGCAAAAACAAGGCGAAGACCTCCTCAACGACTTCTTGCGCAAGCACGACTTCGAACCGACGGCCGCACTCATCAACAAACTCAAGGACTTCCACCATTTCGACACGCCGGCGGCTTTCCTCCAAGCGCTGGGCGAAGGGGCGCTCACCCTCTCACCACTCGACTTGGCCTATCTGCGCGGCAAGAGCACTCAGCCCTCGCGAGGTTGGCGACGCTTTGTGCCGTTTCTCAAAGCACAACCCCTTCCGGCTCCGCAACAACTGCCCACCGCCACGACCGATTTTGTCAAGCAACTCAACCGCAAGGAGACCCTCCTCCTCACCGATGCCGTGCTCGAACAGTCTGTCTGCTGCCCCCACTGCAACCCCATTTGCGGCGATGAGGTGATGGGCTACATCACTCCGCGACACACCCTCGAAATCCACCGCCGCGACTGCCCGCTGGCCCTCAAACACAAGACCCGGGACGGCAACAACATCATTGCCGCGCAATGGGACACCGCCCGCAGCACGGTGCGCACCTTCGAAACCAACATCTATCTGGAAGGCGTAGACGCCAAAACGCCCATTGGCAACGAGGGCTCGGCACAAGGGGTGCTCCGCTCCATCACCGACATTCTGACGGAGTTTCCCGACTTTGATCTCCGCGCCATCAGTCTCACGGCCCACGACGGCATCTTCCAGGGCAACCTCATCATCGCCCTCCACAACACCGACGATGTGCGCCGCCTCACGGCACATCTTACGGCCATTCCGCAAGTTTCCAAAGCCGTGCGCCTCGCGACACCCTAAGTTCCGACAGCATTGCTTCTCTTCCCTAAAAAACTTATCCTATGACACCCTACAAATTTCAACCCGTACTGAAAACTCCCCTTTGGGGCGGTCGCGACATCGTGCAGCTCAAAGGTCTTTCCTCGCCCGAACTCGTGGGCGAAAGTTGGGAAATCTCTGGCGTGCCCGGCGACGAAAGTCTGGTGGCTGAAGGCCCCGACCGAGGCATGACCCTCGCCCGGCTCATCGAGCGCGATGGCGAAAAACTCATCGGTCGGCGCAACTTCGAGCGCTTCGGCACCGACTTCCCCCTCCTCATCAAGTTCATCAGCGCCGACCAAGCCCTCTCCATCCAGGTGCACCCCGACGATGCCATGGCACAGCGTGTGGAAGGCAAACCCTTCGGAAAGACGGAGATGTGGTACGTGGTTGGCACGCACGAAGGCGCAGAACTTTTTTCGGGTTTCAACCGCGACCTCTCGCCGGAGGCCTACGACCAACTGATGGCCGAAGGCCGCTTCACCGAGGCACTCGCCCACTACAACACCCGCCCCGGCGACTGCTTCTTCCTGCCCGCCGGACAAATCCACAGCATCGGTGCCGGCAATTTCATCGTGGAAATCCAGCAGTCGAGCGACCTCACCTACCGCGTCTACGACTTCGACCGCGTCGATGCCTCCGGACAAAAACGTCCGCTCCACACCGAACAGGCCCGACAAGCGCTCAACTTCACCTCGCGTCCCGACTACCGCACGCACTACACGCCCCGCGACAATGCCCGCGTTGTGCTGGAGTCGCACCCCGAGTTCACCACCTCTCTCTACCGTTGCACCCAGCCGGTGGAAACGGACTTCTCGGACATCGACTCCTTTGTCATCTTCGTGGCTTTCGAAGGGGCTGCCCGCCTCATCGACAGCGAGGGCAACACCAGCACCCTGCGTGCCGGTGAAAGCATCCTCTTCCCGGCCACCAATCGTAGTGTCCGCATCGAACCCCACGACTGCGAGCGTTTCTCCTGCATCGAGACCTACGTTTTCTGACCTCCCTCTCCACTTAAGAACATAAATAGGTGCTCAAAATGAATGACTACAATCCTTGTCTCCATTCATTTTGAGCTATTGCTGTCCGGTAAAATGTGTACTTTTGCTCATGTTACTAGCGTTTTTTTGCAACAAGCAAAGTAACAAAATAGGCTGAAATCCTGCAAGAGGATTTCAGCCTTATTTTTTACTGCAAGAAAACTTTTACCAGACAGCAATAAAAAATACACTTTCACTTTGTCGGAACCAACATTATCACTAAATTAGCACAGCACATTCACATCTTAAAAATATTTAACCAATGGATGCTAATCAAATCAACAACTTTTTTGCAGCAAATTCCAAATATTTTACTGCACAACAGTGTGTAGACTTGCGCAATCGCATGCTGCAACTCCCAGAAACTGCAAGTGTACCTTTCTTAGCTTCTGATTTGAAAGACCCAACAACAGTATTATTGATTTCTCTCTTTGCAGGCGGTCTCGGAGTCGATCGCTTCTACATCGGTGACGTTGGTCTCGGAGTTGGAAAACTTCTCACCGCTGGCGGCTGTGGAATTTGGGCTATCATCGATTTATTCTTGATTATGGATGCAACTCGCGAGAAGAATTATCAATCAATGCTCCTTGCCCTTAGTCAATATGCTTAAGTGGTACTTATGTACTGTCTTACACATTGAATTAGCCATCAACAAAATTTGATGGTGAAGAATAAAAATAGCCGTACCAATACTCTGCATTGGTACGGCTATTTTCAGTGGAATGAAGTAGTTAGCACTGATATAAATTTCGGATGATGACCCAGAAAAGGGTTATCAACACATAGACAAAGATAGCAGAAGTGCTCGAAAGTCTGGTACGAATAACTTTACCCTTTTCAAAAAAACTAAGGCTCTGAAAAACAAGCAAAAACACTGCAACAAAAGGAAGAAAATAATTGTAGCTGATAGCTTCTGCAAAGTGCCCGTGCAGCAAGGAATGAATAACCCTTTGAGCACCACAGCCTGGACAACTATACCCCGTTGCAGAACGAAATATACAAGGTTGACTCTACGGGTTCCCACGATACGTGCGATCTCTTTTCTTGGGCATTTTCTTTGCAGTAAGGCAAAGATTTGCGACCTTTGCTCTGAGGTTAGTTGTTTATACATAAGCAATACAAAGATAATTAATCTCGAGGAGTTCTCAAAGGGGAACTCCTTTTTTCGTATTGCTGGTATCGCTCTTGGGGCTGCTCGCCCCGGCCGCGAAGGCCTCCCCAGGTGTTTTTCATAGATTAGAACCTATGGAAAACAGAGGGATTTTTTGCACTTCGATTTTGAAAGTACTACCCGTTTTCGCTCGGGGTCGCGGACCCTTTTTCGCTCGGGGTCACGGACCCATTTTCGCTCGCCACGAAGTGGCTCGGGCTGCGCGGTTGGACTATAAGCTCTAGAAAAACTAGAAAACTCTAGAAAGACTAGAAACTCTAGAAGCTCTAGAAAGACTAGAAGCACTAGCCCTCCGAGGAATCGAGCCCCGCTTGTCGGGGCGAGCATAAAAGGGTCTGCGACCCTCTAACGTCTAATCTCTAACGTCTAAAAGCCGATATTGTAAACTCCAATCGCAATTTGGAGGGGCTAGCACCACAAAATGAAACGAAACACAGCGGACTAACATTTTTTTTACTATCGCACTGAGGGAGGGTAAACGGAAAAATGTAGTTTTGCTCTCGCAATCGGAACGTTTTCGTTAAGCCAAATGAGCATAATCGAGCTTGCTTGAGTTATGCCATGGCGAGAAAACGAAGGATGAAATCCAAGGCACTGCCTCCCTCATTTCCTTACAGGACTTTGCAACAAAGAGTCGAACAAGACCTTTGTGCAATTAAGACGCTATTTCAAACAATGAAGATGAAACAATTTTTGCTCTCCGCACTCTGCGCTGGTCTCTTCACGATGACCGCCTGCCAAAAAAAAGCGGAACAGCAGGTGGAAACCACCTACACTGCCACTACCCCGCTGGTGGACAGCATCGATTTGCCCAAAGACTATGCCGCCAACATCAATTCGCTGCGCAACGTGGAGATTCGCTCCCAACAGAAGGGGCTGTTGCAAACGGCCTACGTGAGCGAAGGACAATATGTGAAAGCCGGACAACCCCTCTTTCGAATTGCTGCCGTGGGCGTGGATGAGGAAATTGCCAAGGCGAAGGCGGAGATGGAACAAACGAGGATTGACCTGCAAAATGTGACGAAACTGGCGGACAACAAGGTGGTGTCGGTCAATGCGAAGCGTATGGCAGAGGCGAAACTGCGGAGTGCAGAGGCGGACTATCAATTGGCCGTGAAGCGCAAACATTTGTCGCTCATCAAAGCACCGTTTTCGGGCATTTTGGGACGCATTCCGCTCAAAGTGGGGAGTCTGGTGGACGATGGCGATTTGCTCACGAGTTTGTCGGACAACCGCCGAGTGATGGTGTATTTCAACATCTCGGAAACGGACTATTTGGACTATCGCCTGCACCCTGAACGCTACACGCAGAGTGGTCTGCAACTGGTGTTGGCCAACGGCGATGTGTTTGGTGCGCAAGGCCGCATTGTGGATCTGGGTGGACAGTTTGATGCAAGCACAGGGACGATTGCGATGCGGGCGGAGTTTGCCAATCCCGACAATTTGCTGCGCAATGGCGAGATGGGGACGGTGCGGTTGATGGTGAAGAAGCGCAACGCGCTGATGATACCCCAAGTGGCAGTGTTTGAGGAGCAAGATCGCAAATATGTGTTTGTGGTGGACAAGCAACGCCGTGTACACCAACGTGCAGTGACGATTGGGGCAGAATTTTCGGGGGGCTATGTCGTGAACAGTGGTCTCTCGGCTGGTGAACGCTATTTGGTGGATGGTCTCCAAAAACTGAACGATGGCGATGTGGTGCGCTTCAAAACAGTGGACCCTCGCACGGCAATGAAAATGAATCAACTCAGCGCAGACTAAAAACCAACGCTTATGTTTAAGATCTTTATTCGCCGACCAGTGTTGTCGATTGTGGTGTCGCTGGTCATCGCCTTCATTGGCGTGTTGGCGTTGTTCAATCTGCCGGTGACGCAGTTTCCCTCCATTTCGCCCCCAAAGGTGAATGTGGTGGCGAACTATCCCGGAGCGAACAACGAATTGTTGGTGAAATCAGTGATCATCCCCTTGGAACAAGCCCTCAATGGTGTGCCAGGGATGAAATACATAGAGAGCGATGCCGGCAATGACGGTGAAGCAGCACTCAACGTGATCTTCAAGTTGGGCACAGACCCCAATGTGGACGCTGTGAATGTGCAAAACCGCGTGTCGTCTGCCACGAACAAGTTGCCGCCTGAGGTGATCCGAGAAGGGGTGAAAATCTCTCGCGAAGAGCCCAACATCTTGATGTATATCAACCTCTACAGCGATGACCCCACGGCGGATCAGGGTTTTCTCTACAACTATTTCGACATCAACATAGCCCCCGAACTGCTCCGCGTGGACGGTGTGGGCGACCTCGACATCTTGGGCACGCGCAACTATGCGATGCGCGTGTGGTTGCATCCCGACAAGATGATGAGCTATGGTCTCTCCACCGACGATGTGCGCGATGCCTTGGAAGACCAAAATGTGGAAGTGTCGCCGGGTAAGTTGGGGGAAAGTGGCGGACTGCGCCCACAGGTGAAGGAATATGTGTTGAAATATCCAGGTCGATACACCACAGAAGATGAATATAAGAACATCATCATCAAAAGCACGAAAGGCGGCAATGCCGTGCGCTTGAAAGACATTGCCGATGTGCATTTGGGCAACGAGGTGTATGACATCTATTCCAGTTTCAACGGTAGGCCTTCGGCTGCTGTGACGCTGAAACAAGCCTACGGCAGCAACGCACGCGACGTGATTGGCAAGGTGAAAGCCGCTATGGCGCGTTTGCAAAAAGATATGCCCAAAGGGATGCACTATGAAGTGAGCTACGATGTGAGCCGCTTCTTGGACGCCAGCATCGAGAAGGTGATTCACACCCTCTTTGAAGCCTTTGTGCTGGTGGGCATCGTGGTGTTTGTGTTCTTGGGCGACTGGCGCGCTTCGGTGATTCCGATTTTGGCGATCCCCATCTCGCTGTTGGGAAGTTTCATCGCGATGATGGTGTTCAACATCACGCTCAATATGATTTCGCTCTTTGCCTTGGTGATGGCCATCGGTATTGTGGTGGACGACGCCATAGTGGTGATTGAAGCGGTGAATGTGGAGATGCTGCGCAATAAACTCTCCCCTGTGGAAGCCACGGAGAAGGCGATGAAGGAGATCAGCGGTGCCATCATTGCCATTTCGCTGGTGATGGCTTCGGTGTTCATCCCCGTGGCCTTTATGGGAGGGCCCGAGGGTATGTTCTACCGCCAGTTCTCCATCACGATGGCATCGAGCATCTTGTTCTCTGCCTTTGTGGCACTGACCTTGACACCGGCTTTGTGCGCCTTGATTTTGACCAAAGAGCAAGAGCACAACGTGAAGTTGGGCTTTGTGGGCAAGGCTTTGCAACGCTTCAATGCGCGTTTCGACCGCGGTAGCCAACGCTATGAGCGCGTGGTGCGTCGCACTGTACGGATGAAGGCGCTGACGCTTGGGGCGATATTGGCGTGCTGCGGACTCGCCTACTGGGTGAACTTGGGTTTGCCCTCAGGCTTTATTCCGCAAGAAGACCAGGGTATGATTTATGCCGTGGTGGAAACGCCTCCGGGTTCCACGATAGAGCGCACGAACGCTGCTGCACAGGCTTTTCTGAAAATTGCCAAGGAAGAAGAGGGTGTGGAGAGTGTGTCGTCGTTGGCAGGCTTTGAAATCCTCTCGGAAGGCACGAGTGCCAACTCCGGCAGTTGCTTGATCAACCTCAAAGATTGGAAGCACCGCAAGCGCACGGCCAAGGAGATTATCCGCGATTTGGAAGAAAAGTGCAAGACCATCACGCAGGCCAACATCGAGTTCTTCGAACCGCCTTCTATCCCGGGCTATGGTGCGGCAAGTGGTTTTGAACTCCGCCTGCTCGACAAGACGGGGAAGAATGACTATCACGAGATGGAGCGCGTGAGCAAGGATTTTGTGAAAGAACTGCGCAAACGTCCCGAGATAGGCAATGCCTTCACGTTCTATTCCGCCAGTTATCCGCAGTTTATGCTCCACGTGGACGACAATGCGGCTTTGCAGAAGGGTGTGCAACCGGGCAAGGCTTTGGAGAACCTGTCGATTTTGGTGGGGTCGGACTATCAAACGGGCTTCATCAGATTTGGCAAACCCTACAAGGTGATTGTGCAGGCGGCTCCGCAATATCGCGATTTCCCCGAACACTTGATGGGACTTTACACGAAAAATGAGGACGGAGAGATGGTGCCTTATGCCGACTTTATGTCGCTGTCGCGCACTTATGGTATGAGCGAAATCACGCGCCACAATCTCTACAACTCTTCTGAGGTGACGGGAGCGCAGGCTGCGGGCTATTCGAGCGGTCAGGCGTTGCGCGCCATTCAAGAGGTGGCACAGCGCACGCTGCCCAAGGGCTATGACTACGACTGGGCGGGTATCTCGAAAGACGAGGCTGAACAGGGCAACACGGCTATCATCATCTTTATGGTGTGCTTGGTGTTTGTCTATCTCATCTTGGCAGCACAATACGAAAACTTCTTGTTACCCGTGCCGGTGATTATCTTCTTGCCGGTGGGCATCTTGGGCGCGTTCTTGCTTTTGAAAATCTGTGGATTGGAAAACAACATCTATGCGCAGATTGCACTGGTGATGCTCATTGGGCTGCTGGGCAAGAATGCGGTGCTGATGGTGGAATATGCCGTGCAGCGCAAGAATGCCGGTGAGAGCATTGTGCAGGCGGCCATCTCGGCAGCGGTGGCGCGTTTCCGTCCCATCTTGATGACGAGCATTGCCTTCGTGGCAGGACTCCTTCCGCTGGTGTTTGCCACGGGAGCTGGTGCCATTGGCAACCGCACCATCGGCACGGCTGCTGTGGGAGGGATGCTCCTCGGCACGCTGGGCGGACTGGTGTTGATACCGGGACTGTATTATCTCTTTGCCGGTATGGCCGACAAATTGGTGCACTATCAGAAGGAGAAACCGCTGAGTGAGGAGAAGGATGTGGCTTACCGCAAGAGGAGGGCTACGAAGACTGGGGACGATGAGGTGTTTTTCCTAGAAGAACTGTCGGTGGAAGATTTGTCTCGACAGCATTCAGCACAAGCGGCTGAGGGTGCAGCGCAAGATGAGATAGCGCAAGATGATTTGGAGCAAAATGATTTGGCGCAAGATGATTTTGCCCAAGATGATTCGACGCAAGATGATGCTCAAAACGTTCAAGAAGATGACGACGATGAAAAGAAATAAGATAAATGTGGCAGTGTGCACTGCGGTGGTTTTGTTGGGCTTGGGAGCTTGCCAGACGCCGCAAGCCACTGTGGTGAAGTCTGATTTGAAAGAGAGATTGCTCAAGGGGGACACTGCGCACAAGGACACGCAGGACACGCTGATGTGGTGGAAACGCTTTGACGACTCCACGCTCCAAACGCTCATCGACACGGCTTTGGCAAACAATCACGATGTGAAAATGGCAGTGCAGGATTTGGCGATTGCCAAAAGCACCATCTTGGCGAAGGAGGGGGCTTTGCGCCCTGTGCTCTCGGGCAAAGTGGGACTGGGACTCTCGAAGCCTGGACGCTACACGGCGGAAGGGGCAGGCAATGCTTCGACGGAGATGACGCCTGGTCACAACGTGCCGACGGTGGTTCCGGACTGGGCTCCGGGGGTGCAACTGGATTGGACGATCGACCTTTGGCACAAACTGCAAAGCGACAAAAAGGCAGCGGTGGAACGCTATCTGGCTTCGGAAGCGGGACAACGGGCGGTGAGGAATAAATTGGTGGCTGAGGTGGTGGAAAACTATTTCACGCTCTTGGCACTGGACGAAAAACGGAAGGTGATGCTGCAATATGTTGCGCTGCAAAAGAAGGCGGTGCAACTGGCTAAGATTCAAAAGGATGCGGACGCTGGTACGCAACTGGCGGTGGAGAAATTTGCTGCTGAGGTGGCGAAGGGGGAAGCGGATGAGTGTGGACTGCGCGAGGAGATTTCGGCTCGTGAGCACGCGCTGAACTTGCTCTTGGGGCGTTTGCCGCAGGCGATTGTGCGCAAGGAGAAAGATTTTGCGGACTTGTCTTTGCCTTCTGCCCAAGGGGCTTTGGCGGTGGAGCGTTTGCTGGAAAGGGCTGACGTGGTGCAGGCTGAGCACGCTCTGGCAGCTGCGAAATGGGATGTGGAGACAGCGCGCAAGGAGTTTTTGCCGCAACTGAATGTGTCGGCTTCTTTGGGGTTGGACGCTTTCAACCCGAAGTATTTGGTGCGACTGCCGGAGTCGGTGGTGTGGAACGCGCTGGGAAGTCTGACGGCTCCGCTGATCAACAAGCGGGCGATTCGTGCACAGTTTGCTCAGGCTGATGCGCAGCAACTCAATGCGCTCTACAACTATGAGAAGACGCTTTTGGGGGCTTTTATAGAAACGCACGCTGCGCTCGCCAAATTGGAACATTTGTCGTTGGTGGAGGGTCACAGACGTGAACAATATGCTGCGCTGACGCGTGCTGTGTCTGCGGTACAACAGTTGTATGCCAACAACCGTGCTTCTTATCTTGAGGTGAACGACAGTGAGCGCGAACAACTGGACTGCCGCCTCTCACTGATTGACCAAAAACTGGAACAACTCTCCACCCTGATTGGACTGTTTTCTAATCTCTAACGACTAATATAAACAAAATTCCCACTCACCTGCAAAAGATGAGTGGGGATTTTTTTGTTTACCAGAGAAGAGGTAAGCGATAAAAGGAACAAAAGGAGGTTGTCGTGAATCAAAATAGATAAATTAACCCAAATCGATCATTAGACCGTTATGGTAGGACACGTAATAACCCCAATTCGGGATAAGGAATTCTTGTTTTTTGCCTTAAAATAGTTTCAGAAAAAGCCCCAAAAGAGGATTGTTTTTTCATACATATATTATTGATAATCAAACAGATAATGATATAACAATCCTCTATAAAACTTATCAGCAAAGTTACGGAAATTTATTGTATTGCAGATGATTTCTGCAAAGAATATGAGTTGAACTTGAACAAAAAGGCACTAATATGAAGAACCGCTTAATGGATGTGTACTATTTGTTGCACAATACTTCGCAATTCATTTTCACTCATCTGTCCTACTTTTGTTTTCACCAATTGATGGGATTTGTCATAGAACATCAAAGTGGGGAAACCCTCTGCTTGTTGTTGCTGCATAACGCGCTCTAATTCCGCATCTTTCAGCATATAGTGCCAACCTCCATGGTTTCCTTTCATATTTTGCCAAGCTTCCATACTCGTCAGTCTCGGACTTGTCATATCAAGGAGTTCCACATTCTCAAATCCCTCTTCTGCAAGCACTTTATAGAGAAGTTTGCTCATCACGGCACAAGGTCCACAAGCACCATACCAGAAATCAACAATCACAGGCTTTCCCTTGTGCTGAACCAATATCTCTTCCAGGGTTTGAGGTTGTCCATTTTCTGCACAGTTCACGAAGTGTCCACTTCGCGCTTGCGTTTTTACCTCTTGTTCGTGATACAACAACAAGAGTTTATCCCATTCTCCACTCGAAAATCCTGTATGGATATTCTGTAGTTGTTGTGCTGTTAATAGTTTACCATTCTCCAATTGAAAATAGTAACTGCTAAATGCCATCAAGTCACAAAACAGTTCGTTCGGCTTGTAGGGGATTTTAGCCAATTGACAACGCAATTTTTCTTTCCATTCCGGAATCGGAGTATCGCCTATACTTGGAATTTTCAGTGATTTATCAGATAAAAGAAAATAGAAGAAATCATCAGTGTCAGGTGAGGCATAGAGGATTTTGTCGTCAAAAACAATATCGTTGAGAAAAGCATAAGCACTAGCAGGTAGTTTAACCTTTCGAATTTTCATTATATTCAACATAGAAGCATAATAGCTAATCTTCAACTTATTCACAAGAATCTTCCTATCTTCAGCAGTAGTTGCAGAAGGATAGCCACTTATCTTTTTAACAGGGAACTTGGCGATTACGCTTGACTGCTTTTGGGGAAGGTATCGATCAGAAGCAAACACAAAGGTTAGCCAATCGAAACTCTTAAAAACAGAAGAACATCTTGCCCCTTCTGCCTTCAAGTTCTTTTGATTATCTACCCAAACTCTCAAAGTATCATTTTGCGAAAGCAAAACAAACTCTGTTTGACTGTTCTCCTCCAAATCAAGCTGCACAGCAGCATGCGCATAAAGCGAATGCAGAGGAAGCTCTCCACTTACATTGCCTTCAGCGTCAATACTTAAATCATACGTGTCAGCATTAGAGGCAAAGAAATCGTTATACACCACGGTTAAACTTAACTTCATAGCGAGCATTGCAGGCACTTTGCCTCGTACCACACATTTTCCTATCTTAATCGCATTGGTAGGTAAGGAAGTTTGCGCATTGCAAATGCAACAGTAGCAGCATAAAATCAGCCACAAAGGGAGAAAAAGAAAGCGTTTCATGGGCTTACGTTGGTTAAATGATTAAGGACACCTCAAATGTAACAATAAATTTCAACGTAGAGTCAATTTGTACTTTAAAAATCGGAGTGTAACGATTCATTCTTTTTTTGCACTTCGATTTTGAAAGTGCAGGGCTGAAATCCTACAAGAGGATTTCAGCCTTATTTTTTTACAGCAAAAAAACTTTTACCGGACATCAATAATTTCATTTCGTTCACCGACTTCCTGCAATTCGCACAAAACGAGAGGAGAAAACAGTCCCGCCCTTCCTCGCGCGCGTACCCTACAATAGTGTGTGCATTTTGCCTTCACGCCTTCACCCGATGAGATAAATCACAGAACGACAGCGAGTTGCGGGTGAAGGCAAAAGATGTCCCATCCTTCACCTCCTTCACCGGCTTTGCCTTCACCGGAAACTCCCTCATTTGCAGACATTTGTCTCTCCCTGTGAAGGCAGTGAAGGCAAAAAACACGACTTACATAGTAGTGACGCGCGCGTACGCGCGAGGGAGTAAAGCAATAGGAGCGGGGAAAATTTACCTCAGAGCTAAATTCAACTACCTCTGAGATAGAAAAAACTACCTCTGAGATAAATTCTACTTCCTCTGAGATTGCTATGTCTAATTTTGAAGACCTACTTACCATCTGCTATTTTCTCCTTACGCCGGAATCAACAGCATTCACCACCTCTTGAGCAGGAAAGAGGGACGGAAACGGAGGAAGAGGCCGAAGGAAAAGGCATTCCCCCAGCGCTCGGCCTGCGCAGGGCGGGCATCGGGGAAGGTGAGCCGTCCCTGCCGCGTGAGATAGAGGTAGACGTGCGCCCCCCAGGAGTAACCGGCGCCGAGAGAGCGAGCGTATTCCGCCCCCACGTAGCCGGTGCCCATATAGGAAAATCGTCCGCCTTTTTCTTTCAGCGAGAGGGCACCGAAGAAGGGGGCACCATAGAGCGAAACAAAGCGGTGGGCATAGAGCAACCCCAACTGTGTGCGCCAGCCGCTGCGCCAGTCGGCCGTGAGGGAGAGCCAGCCCGCACCACCGGAAGTCCAAGGCCAGAGCCGGCCGGCCTGCTGGTAGCTCACCAACGCCGAGGCTTCGGCATCAAGCGCGCGCAACGCTCCCGAAGGGCGCTCCCACCGCGCAGCAAGTCCCAGCGAAGCGTTGCTGAGGGTTTGCACGCCGAGGTTGAGACTCGGCAGGTCCTGTTCGCCTCCGCGGTGCTGCACGAGGAGGCGCGCCGGCAGCGAGAGCGTAAAACTGCGGTGGGCGCGCGGAGTGAGCCAAAGGCGGTGGGTCATCCCCACGGTGAATGCCTCTTGGTGGGTGTCCTGCTCAAAAATAAAACTCTGCCAATCGACCCACGCGTCCATCTGCCAGCGCCGGGTGTCGACGAGCAACTGTGCGCCCATCTCAGGGTCGGCACTGAGAGCGAGTTCGGGATTGTAGAGGGGGAGGGAAAGGTCGTGGTGCGTGCTGCCGTAGACTTGTCCCAGCACGAGCGTGGTGGAGCGACTGAGGCGGGCGGTGGCGCGGAGGAGCGGGAGCAGGTGAGCCCCTTCCTGCCATTGTGTGCCCTTCCACGTGGCGATGTCGTGGAAGGCGTAGTTGGGATATTTTCCCGCGCCCTCATAGACCTGTGCGTGAAATCCTCCTTCCAAGCGGAGGTGGGGCAACGGCTGATAGACCAAGCGGGGCTGCACACGAAATCCGGGGAGCGAATAGCCCTTGCTGATGGTGCCGTCGAACTCGTTGTCGTGAAAGAACGCCATGCCCTCGACCTCCAAACGTAGGGTGCGACTTTGAGCCGTGTCGAGGATGGCAGCAGTAGCGGCAGGGGTATCGGCCGTCAAGGGCTGTGCGTTCGTTCGTAGAGAAAAGACTGCCGGCAGTGTGCTGAGCAGGAAAGCGAGGCCGAAAAGGCGGAGACTGAAGCGAAAAATGCAGGAAGACGAAGACATGGTGCAAAAAGGCGGGAAGGGGATGAAACGAAAGGGGAGGGGCGTAGACGCTGAGGGCAGTGCACCTCTTACAATTGTTCGGGCAGTTGTGCTAAGAATGTGTGTGTGACACCAAAGGAACGGTGTGCCATTTCGCCCCAGAAGTCCTGATATTGTTCCCAGTGGGCTTCAACACCGGGGGTGTCGCTGATGATGCGGAAACTCAGGAAGGGGACGTTGTGCAAGTGGCAGGTATGGGCGATGGCGGCACTTTCCATGTCGACCGCCAAGCCTTCGGGAAACTCGCTTTTGATGTGATCGAGTTGGGCGCGGTCGGTGATGAACTTATCGCCCGTGCAGATGAGGCCGCAGTGGATGGGAGTGCTCACCTCGGGATGTTCCGCCAAGGAACGGGCAGCCGCCAGGAGGCGGGCATCTGCGGCAAACTGCTCCGGCAAGCCTTGCACCTGCCCGTAGGCATTGCCTTCGCCGCACCACACGTCGTGGTAGACCAGGGCGCTGCTCGCCACAACGTCCATCACGTTCAAACACGTGTCGATGCCTCCCGCGCAACCGGTGCTGATGATGGCATCGGGGCGGGTATGGGCGATGAGGTGGGTGGCGCCGATAGCGGCATTGACCTTGCCGATGCCGCACTGCATGAGGGTGACTTCGTGGGGTCCGATGCGCCCCTGGGTGAAGGTGTAGTGGGCAGCGGTGAACGTGGTGGCGTGGGAAAGCAAACGACACATTTGCTCGTGTTCTACCGTCATGGCAGAGATAATTCCAAGTTTCATAAGGTTGGGGATGATATTTTCCGGCAAATATACGTATTTTTCGCCGAGGTTGATGTATCTTTGCACGTAAAACCATTACCCAACTTCCAAAATCATGAAAGAACTCCTCAAACGCTCATGGCCGGATGTGCTGGTCGTGCTGTCTTTTCTTCTGCTGAGTTTCCTCTATTTTGCCACGCCCATTCTGGACGGGCTTGTGCTCGGTGGTCACGACACGGTGGCCGGCATGGGGCAAGGGCAGGAACAAGCGGCCTTCTATGAAGCCACGGGCGAACGTACGCGCTGGACGAACAGCATCTTTTCGGGGATGCCCACCTACCAGATTGCACCGACCTACGGCCCGACCGAAACCCTCGGCTGGGTGGGACGCATCGTGGGCTTGTTCACCACCGGTCCGCTCTCCTACCTCTTTCTCTATCTCTTCGGGTTCTATCTGCTCATGCGTGCCTTCCGCTTCCGCCCCTTGCTTTCGGCGTTTGGCGCTACGGCGTGGGCGTTCTCGACCTACTTTCTGATTATCATCGCGGCAGGACACATTTGGAAGGTCAATACCCTTGCTTTCATCCCGCCCACCATCGCCGGATTGGTGCTCGCCTATCGCGGCAAATACCTCTGGGGACTGATTGTCACGGGGCTGTTCACCGCCTTGCAGGTGCTGAGCAACCACATCCAGATGACCTACTATTTCCTCTTCCCGATGCTCTTCATCGTCGTGGCCTATGGCATTGACGCCCTGCGGCAGCGACAGTGGGGACACTGGGCGAAAGCCACTGCCGCTGTGGTGGTGGGCGGATTGCTCGGTGCGCTCATCAACCTCCCCAACCTCTACCACACGTGGGAATACTCCAAAGAGTCGATGCGTGGAAAGGGAGAACTCACCACGAAGGCGCAACCCACCGATGGCAAAGCGGCCACCGGCGGACTGGAGCGCGACTACATCACGCAGTGGAGCTATGGCGTGGACGAGACGCTCACCCTCCTCATGCCCGACTTCAAAGGCGGCGGTTCGCAGAGCATTATGGACCGCGAGGGCGTCGAAGACCTCGAAGGCTACGACGACTTCTACCAACACGCCTCGCAGTTGCAGCAAGCCACCGGCGGCAGTTATCTGCCCGGCATGTCGCAGTATTGGGGCGACCAGCCCATGACCGTCGGACCGGTCTATGTGGGCGCAATCATTGTCTTTCTCGCCGTGCTCGCCCTCTTCATCGTGGGCGGACCGATGAAGTGGGCACTCTTGGCCGCCACCCTCCTCTCGTTCGCCTTTGCTTGGGGAAAAAACACCATGCCTCTCACCGACTTCTTCATCGACCATCTGCCGATGTATGCCAAGTTCCGCACCGTCTCCTCGGCCCTCGTGGTGGCAGAGTTCACCCTGCCGCTGCTCGCCATCCTCGGACTGTCGCGCGTGCTGAGCGACCCCGAAGGCGTGTGGAAAGAACGCCGCAACCGCATCGGTGCCGGCATCAGTTTAGCACTTACGGCAGGCGTCTGCTTCCTTTTTGCCCTCGCCCCCAGTCTGGCCAACCTGATGTCGTCACAAGACCTGCAGATGTTCGATCAAATGCAAAATCTCGGTATGCCGGCCGACTTCTTGACGGGCTACCGCAGTGCCATCGCCACGATGCACGCCGCCATACTCTCGACCACCGCTTGGCGCTCTTTCGCCCTCATCACCGTGGCCGCTGCTCTCTTGCTGCTCTATGTACGCAAACCCAAGTTGTTGCCGGCTTGGAGCGTAGTGATCGTGCTCCTCGTCCTCACCTTGGGCGACTTGTGGAATGTCAATCGCCGCTACCTCAACGACGACAATTTCTCTGATCCCAACGAACGCCTCGAAGGTTTTGCTGAAACCCCGGCCGACAAGACCATCCTCTCCGACAAAGCCCTCGACTATCGTGTGCTCAACCTCACACAGGGCAACCCCTTCAACGAATCGACCAACCAAACGGCCTTCCGCCACAAGTCCATCGGCGGCTATCATGCGGCCAAACTCCACCGCTATCAGGACCTCATCGACCGCTACCTCATCGCCGAGTGCAACGCTGCCCACCGCGGCATCGAGTCGGCCCAAAAGGCTGTCATGGCCGACAGTCTCCACTTTGCTGCGCGCGGCATCCATGACGAAGCCTCGATGATGGCCGAAGTGAGCAAAGCCTATGCCGACCAGGCGCAAACGCCCATCCTCAACATGCTCAACGCCCGTTGGTTCATCCTCTCCGAGGGCAAAATCGCGATGCGCAATCCCGCGGCCAACGGCAATGCGTGGTTTGTCGACCGACTTCGCTTCGTGCCGAACGCCGATGCCGAAATCGCGGCCCTCAAAGGTCTCGACACGAAGACGGCGGCCGTGGCCGATGTGCGCTTCAAGGCTCAACTCGATGGTTCGCCCCTCGGCACAGGGTCGGTGCAGCTCACCCACTATGCCCCCAACGAACTCCACTACACGGCACAGACCGACAAGGGCGGTGTACTTGTACTTTCGGAAATCTATTATCCGGGGTGGACGGCCACCATCGATGGCCGGCCGGTCGAAATCGGACGGGTCAACTATGTGCTCCGCGCCCTCCGCATCCCCGCCGGCCGCCACGAACTCCGTCTGGAGTTCCGCCCGACTTCGGTGGCCACCACCGATGCCATTGCCTACGCTGCGCTCGCCCTGCTGGCACTCGCCCTCGCTTTCGCGCTTTGGCGCACTTGGCAGCAGGCGCGCATCAGTAAGAATTGATGCTATTTTACAAAAAGGAAATTCCCCTTTTTCTGATCTCCTCAACACGCCCCATATCCGTAAAGATGTGGGGCGTGATTTTTTTAACAGTCAGAGCGCACATTTCCGAATTTTATTTGTATTTTTGCCCGTGTAACCCTTAGTACGAAAAAGTATAACCACAGGAGATTGCTCCACCAACATCCTCTGAACTATGCAGAAACTCTTCACTCTCCAAAACGAGCACTTACAAGCCACGTTCTCTGCCCAAGGTGCAGAACTCCAATCGCTCACCGACCGCAACACAGGCCAAGAATACTGCTGGCAGGGCGACCCAGCCTATTGGAAGGGCCGTGCCCCCATCCTCTTCCCCATCGTAGGCGGAATGTGGAACGGTGTTTGCCGCATCAACGGTCAAACCTACGCCATCCCCAAACATGGGTTTGTGCGCAAGCGCGAATGGACGCGCGTTCCCGAAACCCGAAATGCACCCGCAGGCAACAGCATCACCTTTGCCATTGAAAACACGGCCGAAGAGTTGGCCATCTTCCCCTGGCCCTATCACCTCGAAGTGACCTATTCTCTCACGAGCCGCACACTCCGTGCCGACCTCCGTGTGCACAACCCCTCCTCCGCCTCCACCCTCTATTTCCAAATGGGCGGACATCCCTCGCTCCTCCTCCCCGACTGGAAAGCCGAAGGACAGGACGTTCAGGGCTACCTCCGCTTTGAAGGTCGCCCCATCGACCTCCTCCGCGCTTCCCTCCAAGGGTGCACCGAACCGAAGCGCGTGCCCATCCCCTGGAGCAACGACATCGAAACCTCCAACGCCCTTGCCCGCCACCAGCCCGTCAATGCCCTCGTGCCCATCTCGGTGACCACCTTTGCCAACGAGGCACTGATTTTCGACCGCAACCAACTATCGGCCATCGAGGTGCTTGACCTTCGCAAGCAACGCATCGCGCGCTTCGCCTCTTCGGCCCCGGTTTGGCTCGTATGGTCGCCCCAGGGACAGCACGCCCCATTCCTCTGCGTCGAACCTTGGTATGGCCTCTGCGACCCGCAGGAATTTGCCGGCAACATCGAGGGGCGTCCCTACATCCAGCACACTGCCCCCGGCGACACCTGGGCCGGATGGTACACGATGGAGGTGTAGGCCAACCACTCTTAAACCTCTATTTCCACAAAGAGCAACGCACCCGAAACCTGCCCATCCTTTCCCCTTCCTCGCGCGCGTATCCCTACAATAGTGTGTGCATTTTGCCTTCACTGCCTTCACCCGAAGAACTAAGTCCCAGAGCGACAGCGAGTTGCGGGTGAAGGCAAGAGGTGTTTCATCCTTCACCTCCTTCACCGGCTTCGCCTTCATTGATAACATCTTTATTTTCAACAGTTTGTCTCTCCAGGTGAAGGCAGTGAAGGCAAAAAACACGACTTACATGTAGTGACGCGCGCATACGCGCGCGAGAGAAAGCAATAGGAGCGGGGAAATTTTACCTCAGAGCTAAATTCAACTACCTCTGAGATAGAAAAGACTACCTCTGAGGAAGATAAGCAGAAACCCGATGTCGCGAGCAGCGTATTCGTCCCGATTCATCCTACGAAAACATTCGTTTTACAGATGTTTTCTCGTCACGGAATTGCTCAAAACTCCTCTTTCGTCTCAGTACGTTCGGCTGAACGAAAACATTCCGATTTGTTTGATTTGAACAGATTTGTTCGATTTCCGTCCATAGGACACTCCTTTTGGGATCGCTCTGTCGAGTGAGAAATCCAACAAATCTGTTCAAATATCTTTTGCTACTTTTCCGCTCGCCTTACCGGGTTATACATCAAACCACAACAGAATACGGAGTTTATCTGTCCATATTTCCAGTGTTTCTATTGGCGGTTATACATCAAACCACAACGACTCGGTAAGACCAGCCTGGGCGAGCATCAGTGTTTCTATTGGCGGTTATACATCAAACCACAACGGTGATTTCTTCATGATTTCAACTATTTGAGTGTTTCTATTGGCGGTTATACATCAAACCACAACTCGCTCTTGCTCACGACCACCATCACATGCAGTGTTTCTATTGGCGGTTATACATCAAACCACAACCGATTGGCGTAAAGAGAATATGACGGCTTCAGTGTTTCTATTGGCGGTTATACATCAAACCACAACCCGATGACTGGGACGACTGAACCGATGGCAGTGTTTCTATTGGCGGTTATACATCAAACCACAACCACGTGGGATTACAAAGTGGGGTTACATTTAGTGTTTCTATTGGCGGTTATACATCAAACCACAACCAAGCTTGGTAAGGAACGTAATGAGATTGAGTGTTTCTATTGGCGGTTATACATCAAACCACAACTGAACAAGGGTGACATTAGTACGAGTGATTAGTGTTTCTATTGGCGGTTATACATCAAACCACAACTATAATCCACGTCATACTCGGTTACGACTGAGTGTTTCTATTGGCGGTTATACATCAAACCACAACCTTCATCTCGGGGAGACGATCCGGGAAGTGAGTGTTTCTATTGGCGGTTATACATCAAACCACAACCGTAAGTTGTTTGCTAAATTTGCAGCGCGAAGTGTTTCTATTGGCGGTTATACATCAAACCACAACCGTCTTGCCAATGGAGTCGTAGACGCTTCAAGTGTTTCTATTGGCGGTTATACATCAAACCACAACGTAGGAAATGCAAAGGTTTAAAAGACAATGAAATAACAAGTGCAGAGTTCTCTAAGAAGTGGAAATGTAAGTATCTTATCTTGGCAAAATTACTAAAAAAATTCCAGTTGTATGGGTTGAGGCGTTTTCTTTTTCTCGATAGCTCCCCAAATGTTGACGATATTGCCATATTGTCGGTCGGTAATCGTAAGGATACTCACCTTCCCATGATCTGGGACAGACAGGCGTACACGCTCGAGATGAACCTCTGCGCTTTCAAGCGAGGCACAGAAACGCATGTAGACACTAAACTGAAACATCACAAACCCATCTTGCTCTAAATTCTTACGGAAAAGCGCAGCATCTTTGCGCTCTTTCTTTGTCATGGTGGGTAAATCGAACATTGCTATCAGCCACATGATATGATAAGCATTTAATCTAACCTCAGACATAATGGGGAGAAATTAAGAGGAATGGTGAAGCCGAGAGAAGAAGTCTTACCCCATTTCCACAAAAGAGGGAAGAAGGAGGAGAGGAGACTTTTCTGCGTATGAATTAGCCAATGAAGCGGTGGTACGCGTGAGGGCTATCATCAAAGGGGAACGTTCTTCCTTGATGATGGTATCGGAGAAGAGCACTCGCACCAATCGCTGTTTGACAGAAGTCGTTAATTCCATTTCATCCTCTTTTACCAAAGAGAAAACAATGTGGTCAACAAAAGGGCGAAAAGGCTCCATAACATCATCGGCCAAAGGATAGGCATTGCTGCGATGGTGATGAAAAATACCCAAAGCCGGGAGCAGACCAGAGCTGATTAAAGCACGAATTGTAGCGGCACGCAGGATGGCGTAACCATAGTTGAGCAAGGCATTGACACCCTTTGCCTCGCGCTCTCGGCGAAAATCGCTTCCCATTAGTAGGGGCCAGTAGATGCGGGCTGCCTGCCCTTCTTTATTATCTGCGTCGCCACTTTTTACATGACGGGAGAGGTGAATGAGCGAAAGTGGAGATTGCCCAACTGTAGTGAGTACGGCAGCCTGATTGGCAATCTTTTGCGAAATGATTTGCTGCCACAGCTGTTTGTTGAGCACCCGTCCTGCATCGATTTGCTGTTGGAGTTGTTCGCCCTGCAAACTATGGCTGTTCATACTTTGGCAGTAGATGTTGGGAACATGCCCCTCATCGCAAATGACGACCGCCACATCGGCATCGGCAAGTGCATTGAGCAAGGGAAGGGTAATGGAGATTTGCTGATGCTCCAATAGTAATAGACCTACATCTTCTATGGGCACTTTGCGCTCTTCCTCCTCTTCGCGAGTAATGACGATTTGGCTCAAATGCAGTTTAAGCCGGCACGGATGGGTGAAAACCAGCACACGTTTCATCGGGGGCTGATTTTTCCATCGTTGGAAATGAGAAAATCTCGTCCTTCGATGAGCGCACGGAATTGAGTATGAGCTTGTATATATGTGCTTCTCCAAGATTCGGATGAAAAAGAACCTTTTTGAAACTGCAACTCTCCAGAGGGTTTAGCCTCTTGGTGATGTTTTAACGTAATAAAACCTCGTTTTGCTGCTACTTCATACGCTATTCCAACCACTTCAAACAATCGTTGAGCCAGCAGCTTCTTGTTACTGAAGTCCAAATGTTCTTCTCCTTCATTGAGCAATAGTACCATTTGTCCTTTGGTAAGGGTGTATTTCAAATTCAGTCCCTCGTAGGTTGCAGGAAACAATGTGGAACGAGTTGCTCCTTTTTTGAAAAGTTTGGTGGCTTCGAGGTAGGATAGGATTTGCGATGAGCGTTTGATGCGGGAACCTACCTTGCCTTCATAAATGGCAAGCATATAGTTACCATCGGGAGCAACATGGAAAGTACGTTTATAATCATGGCGAGACTCATCGCGGTGGGTACGAATATGCGCTAAATTAGAGTATTTAGATGGTGCATAGCAGCGCACTTTTTGAATGCGTATCCCTTTTTCCTCGTTCATAAAGATACCTTGTTCAATGGCTTTGGCAAGGCTTCCCCATTTTTGAATGGCGGTTTCCACCTTTTCGCGCACAGCATCATCGATGATGTTTTTAATATCGGTTTCTTTCATACCCGACAATGGACGACGCTGCACATAGCGCACTATATCTCCTTGTTGAATGGCACCATAATACGTGTCGTTGTGCAGGCTCGCCCGCGCAGAGTCGCTGATGGAGAGGTGAAGTTTGCCATCACTCCCCTTGACCCTTCTCCGCGCTGCTTTGTTCAGATTGTCGGCGGTATGGTGCACCACAAGGAGATCTTGAGCGATGGCTTTAACATCTTCAGTGAAGGTAGCCCATGGTTTGCGGAAATGCGGTTTGCCGGAACGTCCCCAACGCATCGCCTCTTCTGCGCGATAAAACTCAGCCATATCTCGTGCTTCTGCAGCACCGATACAGGCAATCGTGATGGCATCGATGCAATGGTGCACGTGATTGTCGCGCGACTTCTTTTCATAATCTTCCTGCAGTTCCCACAAACGGCGGAACTCTGCTGTAAGCGGGCTTTTAATCACACGTACATTGGGCACTTTCTTTCCATTGCGGTCAAGATGTTCGGATTTGAAAAGTGATTTCAAGAACAGACCGGCATATTTGCTGATCAACCCAATCCCTATACCTTGACGCAGACTGAAGCCTTCGGGCACTTCCGTCATCTCAAAGCGACGCAACTTACCCTCCCAGTAGTCGAGTTCCATCTTGAGTTTGTGGCGTTTCTGGATGGTGTCATCTTTTGCCTTCTTCGTCATGCCTTGGAAAGTGCGCGCTTTGTCGAGCGCCTTCCGCAGTTTCTCCACTTTCTCACGCCAGGGTTCCAGGCGCTCTTTGATGTCTTCGTAGTTTGCCAGTTCTGTGGGCAGTTTGGCCTGTTTCACTTCGCGATTGAAGCGACGATTGCAAAGCGTAAGGTTTTCTTTGGTACTATCTCCACCCACACTGCGGGGAATGGTGTGCTCAATATCGTAAAGGGGATTGGCGCAGAGGAAGTCGCTGGGCGCAATTTGATCTCCTGTATACAAACAATAACGTCCTTGTTCTTCCCACAACTGATATTTCAAAATGTCCATTTCCGTGGGCGTACCTCCTTTGAGCACGGCACTCACCTCTTTCACTGCCTTGGCACGAAGTTTTTCTTGATCTTTTTGCCAATCTCTGATGGCCGCGCGCTTGTTGGAATCGTTCAGTTCACGCGCATACTCTATGTGCACCTCCGTCTGGGGCGTGATGAGCCCCTCACGCAGCAGGAAGTTTATGAGTTTGCGCACTTCGTGAAGCGAACGCATCGCCATGGGGTTGCGGATGGACGAAGTGCGTGGCGACCCCAGTTGCAGAATGCCTTGCGCATTGCGCTTGGCGTCGGGATATACTTCCAGTTGCGAGGGGTGGTAGAGTCGATCGGTCGCCCCCGGCTCATCGGTCCAATTGTCTTTGAGATAATCCTTGATGGCTTGTGAGACGCCATCGTTTCCGCGGATGCTTTCATCGGAGAAAATACAACGGATATCGTGCAAAATCTCATCTTGGTGTGCTGTCCAAGTCTGACTCCCCACGATGGTAGATACATTGGCCAAGAACGCGGCGTGAGAATAGAGATAGCCTTCTCGCAAGAAAGGCAGCATCTTCTGAATGGCGCTAAGACTCAAACTTGCAAAACCGGAAATCAAACGAATTTCAGAAAACTGCTCAGCCTCTTTATCCGACAATTGTAGGTAGCGCTTTGCCCAACGCACCACATGTTTGTCTTCTTCTACGGAGTAAAGGATGTTCCACACATCGGTCACCATCTCGTCCAAAGTTTTGGGTGTGTTGTCGCGATGGGTGTTTTGGGTGTAACATTCGGCAATACCGGCGCGATAGTCTTCACCAAATAGTTGGCGAAGTGCAATGGTGGTACGAGAAGGGGCAAACCCTTGCTTCATACGATAGTTGAAGCGGTAGGCACGTTCGCCGGGGTCCGAAATATGCTGATACTGTCCCCTGCCGGCAATCGCTTTGGCAATGTCTTCAAAGTCGATGGTCGATTTTGATGCGTGCGATTTCAAGGTGAAACGACTGATGGCCAGTGCTCGCTCCTCCGGATTGAGTGGGCGCATAGGGAGTTTTTTCTGCTCGCCAAGCGGGTCGGTGGCAGCATCGATGTCCACCACTTTGATGTTGTTGACAAACTGGAGCATCCGAAACTCCTCATAGGCCGGATGCGACAGGGCGCACCGTGACTTGTTGGGTTCGAAGGGGCACTTCCCCACTGTTTGTCGTTGCGAACGCAAAGGACGTTGGAAATAAAGGGCGCGCTCCAAGGCTTTACACAGAGATTGGGGGAGCTGCTGCTTTCTGCAGATGGCTTGAAACTCTTTATAATAATGCTCCTCGCGATGGGTGTAACGCGCACGTAGGCGCACGGTGTTGCCCTTTGTAGCATAAAGGTGGTAGAAATAATCACCCAAATACTCCATACCCGCTTTTTGCATTTCGGCCGAAAGATCTTTGATGCCCTCCTTGACTGCCCCCGACTCTTTTTCGGGCGTACTGTCCAAACGGTTGCTCAAAAAGCCTCTTCGTTGGGAGAGATGATAGAGCGCACGACCCAACACGAAGCGGTCGGCCGTGTCTTCAAGATTGAGTTGTTCGTGTAGGCACCGATGGCGGCAGGCATAGGGATTCCGTCCTTCATGCTCGTTCGTACTTTGCCACGCCATGAAGTCTTTTGTCAAGGGATAGATCTTCTTTGTTCTCCAGCGGTGCAGGTCCTCCTCACTCAATGCCGGACAAAGCTCGTGGGCAATCAGCACTTTCAGGGTTTCGATTTTGCGCAGTCGGCGACGAAAATAGCCGGTTCTAAGAGCATGATGCCCGGTGCGTTCGGCCGCCTTAGAAGATTCCTTGCCCTTGTTCACGCCTTCTTCGAAAATAACGACGCCTTTATCAATCAAAGCGTAGTCGCCTTGTTCATTGGCGTTGCGATCTACGACAGCCCATCCAAGGCTGTTGGTGCCGGTATCGATGCCTAAAACTCGTTGCATAGAAAAATATGGAAATTAGATGATGAGGAGATTGTAAATGGTAAGTAGGTTGTATCGTCAAAAGAGAACCAGAGAACACAAAAAAGCACATTCTCACAGCACAAAAGTACACTTATTTTTCTATCCCCACAATTTTTTGTTTAAAAAGTTTTGAAGAATCACTTTTTCTGCTTATTTTTGCTCGCGATTATACATCTTATCACAATAAGGCTATATGCCGAAGGTTTTTCAACCTAAAAGACCGCGCCCAGCTTTTTAGCTTCGGGTACGGTCTTATTTTTTGCAGAACGAGGAGAACAGAGGAAGATTGCAGAGTTTTTAGGCGAAGGGTCAATTTTGGATGACCATCACGCCTTGGGCGGGATTGTAGGCCAAGCGGTAGCGATAAAGGGGCGCATTGTCTTGGTTGTCCTTGGGGGCATTTTCCTGCGTGCCTGTGGCCAGATTGTAGCGGCGGGCACAACGCGGGCAGTCAGCCCGATCGGGGGTAGTAGCGCTGAGGGTGAGGGCACGGGCGATGCTCAAAGTCCGATAGCAGGAGGGGCAAACGAGGTCATAAGCCCGGGCTTCATGCAGACCGGTGGCTTCGGGCAGCGAGGGCGTACCCACGATAAAACCGGCAATGCTGCGTGGGCGGCCGTAGACATCGAGCGCGGTGGCCGGGGTGGTGATGGACGTGTGGCCGGGCGCGGCGATGGTGTATTGTAGGTGGGTGTAGGTGATGGAGCACCACTGGCCGGGACTGTTGAGCGCCGACAGCAACGGAGGCGCTGTGGGCACGGGAGCATAGCGCAGAAAGGCGGGGTGCGGAGCATAGACCGACACCACATCGTTCGTGCAGGCACTCATCAGCCCCAGCAGGAGCGCACAGAGAAAGGAGAAAAACGCTTTGAACATCGGGACGAAAAGAAAAAGTACGGAGCGCACCTCTAAGGGATAGGGGTGCGCTCCGTCGTTGTCGAGAAAGAAGAAGGTACGGAAAGGGCTACCCCACGGCCAAGACATTGCTCAGGAAAGAAGCAATGCCGTCGGGCGCTTGTTTGAGGTGCTTTTCCACCATTTTACGAATGAAGAAATTGAGTTCAGCCCCCACCGTCACTTTCAGTGCCGTCTGTGCTTCGCCCTTGGGGAGCAACTGCACCCAAAGCGTGGCGCTGACGGGAGCATTTTGCGTGGTAAGTTTCACGAGTTTGGGGGCATCGCGCTCCACAATGGCCAGCGTGATGGGACCCAGTTTGGAATCGGCCGAAAGGGTGTCTTCGGTAAACTCCATTTTCTCGATTTGCTCACGTGCCTGCTCAATCTGTTCCGGCTTGATCTTGCCTTCGGGCAGTTGGGCGAGGATTTGCTCCAACGCTGCGGGATTGGAAAGGGCGAGTTTGATGCGCTCAAAACTGCGGAGGTCGGCCATGCGGGCATAAGCCTGATCCTGCGGCGCATTGATGGTGTAAATTTGCGATTCGTACTTAGTCATGTCAGAAGGATGTGTTGTAAATAAAGCCTATTTGCCCCACGCACCGGGATTAGCGCGCCATTCCGCCAAGAGGGGCTTATGGGCTTCGTTGATGTAGCCTGAGGCAAGGGCGGTTTCGACCACAGCTTCGTAGTGGGTGAGCGTGGTGAGTTCAACGCCCGCAGCGGCAAAGGCTTCGGCAGCGATAGGGAAACCGTAGGTGAAAGCGGCCACCATGCCCAATACTTCAAATCCGGCGGCACGGAGCGCCTCAACGGCTTTCAACGAACTGCCGCCGGTGGAAATGAGATCTTCGACCACCACCACTTTGGCGCCTTCGGGCAGCGTGCCTTCGATGAGATTGCCCATACCGTGGTCCTTGGCCTTGGAACGAACGTAGCACATGGGAAGATTAAGGGCATCGGCCACGAGAGCCCCTTGTGCAATGGCACCTGTGGCCACACCGGCAATGGCTGTGGCTTGCGGATAGCGCTCACGAACGAGGGCGGCCAATTGGTCTTTCACAAAGGTGCGAACGTGAGGATAGGCGAGGGTCTTTCGATTGTCGCAATAGAAAGGACTGAGCCATCCGCTGGCCCAAGTGAAGGGCTGTTCGGGTTGGAGTTTGATGCACTGAACGTCGAGAAGGAGTTCGGCAAATTGATGGGCGATGGTAGACATAAACAGGAAAAATTGGAGGGTGGGGAGATAGGAAAACGAGAGCAGATGAGGGAGGGGGCAGATGGGGCATAGGCGGCAGGTCAAAGCGAGCATCTATCTCCTGCGCCTACGCTGCTTCCCCATCCCGCATCTACCGAGATTTTAGATTTGACACGTGGCTTCGTAGTCGGGCAGCAGGTCGCGCACTTCGTCCAGTTCCATAAAGCTCGTGCTCTGCTCCTTGCGGTGCGAACCGAGGTAGCAGATGCGGTCTTCGAGCGTGAGGAGTTTGTGGTCGAGGAGGTGTTGCAGGGCGGCTTGGAGAAACTCGTGGCCTGTACTTTTGTTGGGCATATATATGGCGCTCACGCCGTAGCTGAGGGCGAGGTGACGCGTGGTTTCCTCTTTGTAGCAAATGGCCAAGACGGTGTTTTGTCCGCGATAGGACGAAACGATGCGGGCAGTGCGACCGGTGAGGCTGTCCATGATGATGGCGCGCAGGTTCATCATCTGCGTAGCCTGAACGGCCTCTTTGGCGAAAAATTCGGTGATTGAGGGGCGCGCAGGCAGGGGAATGTCGATTTTACCGCCGTCGGCGTGGATGTCCTTCTCAGCCTGGAAAGCAATGTTGGCCATCACCTCCACGGCCTGCACGGGGTAGTCGCCATAGGCCGTTTCGCCCGAGAGCATGAGGGCATCGGTGTGGGAATAAACGGCATTGGCGATGTCGGTCACTTCGGTGCGCGTGGGACGCGGGTTCTTGATCATGCTCTGGAGCATCTGTGTGGCCACGATGACCGGCTTATGGGCGCGGATGCACTTCTCGATGATGTGGCGCTGAATACCGGGAATGAACTTATAGTCCACCTCGATGCCCAAGTCACCACGGGCCACCATGATACCGTCGGCAGCCTCGATGATTTCATCAATGTTGTCCACGCCCTCTTGGTTCTCAATTTTGGCGATGATGCGGATGGCACTGTTGCCGGCATTGAGGATGGCGCGCACATCGTTCACGTCTTCCTTCGACCGCACGAAACTATGGGCTACGAAGTCGATGCCGTTGTTGATGGCAAAGCCCAGATTGGCGCGGTCTTTCTTGGTGAGAGAAGGGAGGTTGATGCGCACTCCCGGCACGTTCACGCTCTTGCGCGAACCCAGTGTACCGTCATTTTCAACGGTGCAGATGAGTTCGTTTTCCTCTTTGCCGTAAACGATGAAACCCAATTCGCCATCGTCGATGAGCACATGAGCACCCACCTTGAGGTCCTTCACGAAGTCCACGTAGTTCACCGCGATACATTCGGCCGTGGTGAGTTGCTGAGGATTACCCACGATGCGCACGGTCTGTCCCTTCTGGAACTCGATGGGTGCTTCGCAGGCCGTGGTGCGCACTTCGGGGCCTTTGGTGTCGATGAGGATACCGATGTTGGGGCTGACGGCGCGCACGTTTTCAATGACACGACGCATACCTTCGGTGGCTTGGTGGGCGGTGTTGAGACGCACCACGTTCATACCGGCATCATAGAGTTTTTGGAGCAATTCGACGTCGCAACGCATATCCGAAATGGTGGCGACAATTTTGGTCTTTTTGTACATTATCTTGTGTTTGTTTTTTTTGACGAAAGATAGGAATATCGTAGGAAGGCACAGCGGTCTTCCGGCAGAAGAAAGTATCGCAGGCAGTGGCGCTGCGCACTATTGGGGGCGTTCGTGGAGACGCTCCACGATGAGTTGTGCTGCGTGGTGGGGCGCACCGAGGGCACCGAGGCGTTCACGCAGTTGGGCGTAGTGGAGTTGTTGGTTGCGCCACTCCACCGAAGCGTTGTCGAGCAGGGGCGCGAGATGCCGTGCGATGACGGCAGGAGCAGTGTCGGCAGCAATGAGTTCGGGCACCACCTCACACCCCGCAATGAGATTGACGAGCGAGATGAAGGGACAGCGCAGAAAATACGGCCGCAACCGATTGATGAGCCGCCCACCGCGCAGATGATAGCACACCACCTGAGGCGTACCGAAGAGGGCGGTTTCGAGGGTGGCCGTTCCACTGGTCACCAGCGCCGCATCGGCATGAAACAGCGCAGGATAGGCAGCGGGGTGAGCGGGGAGGGGAGTCTCCGTTTGCAAGAGCAGGCGCAAATTGTCCTGTTGATAAGGGGTGTAAAACTCCGGTGTCAGTCCGGGAGCGGCCACCAAGAGCAGTTGTTGCAGCCCCTGAGGGTCGGCCAAGCCCACGGCACGCAGCATCCGCGGGAGGTTGGCACGGATTTCACTTTGGCGCGAACCGGGCATCAGCACCAGCAGTGGACGGTGCTCGTCGAGTCCCAAACGGCGGCAGAAGTCCTCACGTGGTTCGGCATAGGCTTCGCGAAACGCCTCCACCTCATCGAGCGTGGGATTGCCCACATAGTGGATGGGATAGTGGTGTTTGCCCTCAAAAAACTCCTTTTCAAAGGGGAGAATGGAAAGGAGCATTTGGATGTCGCGACGGATGTTGCGGATGCGCCCTTCCTTCCACGCCCAAATTTTGGGGGCGATATAATAGATGGTGGGGATGGGCAGATGGCGGCGTACCCACGCGGCGATGCGGAGATTGAAACCGGGATAGTCCACAAAAATCACCGCGTGCGGACGACTCTCGCGGATGGCGGCCTTGCACTCGCGCAGTCCTTCCAGCAAGGTGGGCAAATGGAGCGCTACCTGCACAAATCCCATAAAAGCGAGGGTGGAATAATGGCGCAGCAGGCGCATACCGGCCGCTTCCATCAAATCGCCGCCGAAACCGACAAATTCGGCCTTCGCATCGGCTTGGCGGAGGGCGGCAATGAGGTGGGCGGCATGGAGGTCGCCCGAGGCTTCACCGGCAATGAGAAAATAGCGCATGGTCGAGAAAGGGGAAGTAGAGAGGGTTTGTGAAAACAAAAATCAATCGGTGTCAGAGCGCACGATGCCCCACTACCCTTCTGCGCCGTCCAGTTTCCAGTCTTTCAACAGGCCGTAGTGGGTCACGTCGAGCGTTTGCGGAGTGACGGCCACATAGCCGTGTGCCAACGCCCAGCGGTCGGTGTCGGTGGCTTCGGGCTCGAGTTCGAGGGGTTCGCCCGTAAGCCAATAATGTGGTTTTTGCGAATTGGGACGAAGGGATTCCGCCACTTCCTTGACCCACCGCGAGCGTGCCATACGGCAGACGCGCACACCGCGATATTCGGGTGTGTTGGGAAAATTGACGTTGAGCGTCGAGAAAGTCGGCAGCCCTTCGCGCAGCACCTTGGCCACGATTTCGGCGATGTAGGGCGCACAAGGCGAGAAGTCGGCGTGGGCGTGCTCGTTGCAGAGCGAAAATCCCACCGCCGGCACTCCTTGCAACGCAGCTTCGGAAGCCGCACCCATCGTGCCGGAATAGAAATTATTGACCGAGGAGTTGTCGCCGTGGTTGATGCCCGAAGCCACCAAGGCCGGCGTGCGGCCGAGGCGCGGCAAGAGGATGTTGAAGGCCATTTTGACGCAATCGACCGGTGTGCCCGAGCAGGCATAAACCTCTACACTACCGAGCGTGTCGGTGGCTTCACTGCGGCTCACCAAACGGTTGTAGAGCGGCAGCAGAGAGGTGATGGCACCCGAATTGCCCGAACGTGGGCCGTCGGGAGCGACCACCAAGAGATCGGCCAAGGGGCGGAGGCTTTCAATCAGGGCGTTAATGCCTTGGGCTTGATAGCCGTCGTCGTTGGAAAGGAGAATAAGCGGACGCATAAGCGAAGAATATTTTGGGATAAGTTTTGAAAGGAAAAGGCGGAAAGCGTTCTTTCGACGAAAGACGTAATCGGTCTTCTCCATCGGAGATGCATTCGGCTGTCCAGCGGTCTGTGCTTCATTTTTTGAGCAACAGGACGATGACCAGCGGTGCACCGATGAGGGGGGTGATGGCGTTGATGGGGAGAATGCTGTCTGTCCCCGGCCATCGACTGATGAGCAGGCAGAGCAAGGCCAGTGCTGCTCCGGTCAGGAAAGCCGCAGGCAGCAGGGTGCGGTGCAAGGCCGTGCGAAAGAGCAGGCGTGCCAGATGGGGGGCGGCCAAACCTAAAAATGCGATCGGGCCGCAGGTGGCGGTGACGAGGGCCGAGAGCCATCCCACGGCCAGCAGCAGAAGCCACCGCGTGCGCCCCACATCCACTCCCATCGAGCGGGCATAGTCGCTGCCCAGCAAGAGGGCATCAAGGGGCTTGATGGCCACAATCAGACCAATCCAGGCAGGCAGTAGCGCTACAGCCACAAGGGGAAGACGATCCGCTCCCAGGGTGGAGAAGTCGCCCATGCCCCAGAGCATATAGGAGCGAACGCCCTCGGCCGTGGCGAAAAAGTTGAGCAGCGACACGGCCGACGAGGCGATGAAGGAGAGCATCACGCCCACGATGAGCAGTCCTCCCGCTCCCGACAGGCGCCGCGCCACCCCGACGAGGAGGAAGAGCACGGCCAGCGCACCGGCCAGCGCAAAAACCAAGGTGAGCACAAAGCCCGACAGCACCCAACCTCCGGCACTCACCACCCCACCCCAAAGCAACAGGGCTACGGCAGCACCGAGGCTCGCCCCAGCGTTGACGCCCAGGAGCGAGGGATCGGCCAGCGGATTGCGGAAGAGGGTTTGCAGCACCGCGCCTCCCACGGCCAGCGAAGCCCCGGCCAGCAAGGCCGTGAGCAACTGGGGCAACCGATGTTGGAGCACGATGAAGCTCGCGGTGCTCTCCGTCGCGGGATGCGTGAGCACCTGCCACACCTCTGCCACACTCACCCGGACACTGCCCATGAGCAGATTGGCCAAAGCCAACAGGAGCACTAAGGCCACAAGAAAAAGGAAGCGCATCATGATGGGGCAGGGCATTGAAGAGGAAACACGATAACAACGGCCGGACAAGGCGGCCGTAGGAGGGGGTGAATTTACCTCAGAGGTAGTTTTTTCTATCTCTGAGCTAAAATTTTCTACCTCTGAGGTAGTTTTTTCTGCGACCTATGTTTTTTTCAAAGGCTGGTAAGTTATCTCTTTTTATGGGTAGGGAAGGATGGTGAAAATGGGTACTTTTTGTCCTTGGAGCAAAGATACAAAATTTGAACGACAAGCAAAGCCTTATAGTGGTCTTTTGGGGTTTATTCTCGCCATGCCATTTCTTGCAGGGAGTTTCTGCGAAGATAGAAAGGAGCTGTTTTACAGCCTCTTACAAACCTATTGGAGTTTCTGCGAAAATAAAACTAAGCATAGAAAGGCACGTAGGAAACAAACTTCCTTGAGTCGGAATCAGGATTGGACGATTTGATTAATCCCTTGGCCACGGTATCCGCGATGATATGAGATGCGATTGTACTCTGATTTTTGTTCAATCCGAAACGCTCTCGGACAGACTGATTGTTCATCGTCGCATTATCGGTATAAGTCAGACAGCAGTGCTGGTAGCAAGCCTCCACCCGCTCTTCCTTGGTCATTTCTGCAAGAGGTTTCAATGGATAGAGAGTCACGCGGGTAAAATTGCTACCACTTTCTGCCTTATAAGCAGGAAGGAGCATTTTCTCCATGGCTTCTACTGCACGATCGACACCACTGCCGCGGCGTTCGCACAATCCGAGTTGCAGCATGAGCTGTGCCATCTTTTCATTGCGTGAATGAGGCGGCAGGTCGATGAGGCGGTTTACGTCATTCAAAGAGTAGCCCGGATTAGTGATGGTCAGTCTGTTACCATAGATTTCTATTGTAATCGGCATACCTTTGACATCAAAATCCTGATGGACGAGGGCATTTGCTATAAATTCTCGGATGGCGACACGAGGGTACGTTGGCACTAATTCTCTGACGGCGCCATCTATCTTCTCGGAACCTGTATTCTTCATGACAAAAGAAATCAGCCCTTCGAGTCCTACGGCATACCCCATAACACCTTTTTGCTCCCAGAGCAGTTGCCGGTTGTTATTCCCGACATATCGCCGCACGATGACCGCTCGTGCTTGCATATTGTCGAATTCGGCCAATGAGTGAGCAAAGAGAACAGCCCCCAGGTGAGTAATCATATATCCCACAATCTCTTTGCTGCAAATTCCCAACTCCTCCATGAAACTCAAAACAGCCTCCGAAGTAGACGGTACTTGACGACCGAGAAGTTCAAACGCCTTATGATAGTCCAATAAGCGCAGAACTTCATCTGGCGTAAGGCCGCTTTTTGCACTTCTTTCCTCATAAGTTACTCCTTCTGATTCCGCCACCAATCGGCGTACGAACTGGCGAGCCGCCTTCACGGTATGACCGGCAGAGCGGATGTAGCAATTGTAAATATCTCCTCCACGCAGATGCACCGGCTTTTCACGAGCTTCCGGAATGTGGACAAACAAAAGTGGATGACCCTCATACTCCAACACGGCATGTTCAATCTGGATGGGCATAGACATCCGATTTTGAGCGATATTGTCCAGCCTTGTCACCGTCTTCTCTATTTCCGCTTGCATCAGTTCGGCAAAAGTGGCATCGTTGTGGATGCCAAACACGAGTGTACCCCCTCCGGACAGATTGGAGAAGGCCGAAATATGTTGAGCCAGCCGTTCTTTATCGTTAGAAAGGCCGCCTTTCCAATCCATCTCATTGAGTTCTTGGGGAATCGGTTTCAGAGTTCTCTCAAGGAGCGCTAAGGCTTTTTCCTGCCAATTCATAAATCGGTTCTTTATCGTTTTAGATGGGGTTACTCGGAGAGTGAAGCTTTCGCTCCTTATGCCTCATTGTGCCACCCACAGCGGATGCGACCATGAGGTGTCAACGTTCTCGCAGCGGTGTGAAGAAAGGTTCGGCAACGGGGGAGGGCACGAGCGTGGGATGGAGCAGGCGCACCCATTCGGCAAGCAAGCGCGAGGGGGCAAAGGGCAACTCCTCATAGTAAGGCCGGTGGAGCGTGTTGCAACCCATCACGTGCCCCTTTCGAAAGGCACGAAATTGCCGATAGGCGGCGTTGTCGGCAGCCAGTGCGGTAAGGGTGAGGTCGGACGGTGCACCATATTTAATGACCCAAAGGTCGGCATCTCGTCCTTCGGCGAGGGCGGTTTCGACATCGAGCGCCACACTTCCCGCTCCACGATGGGCGGCAAAAACATAGCGGGCACCGGCATCGCGATAGAGGGTGGCCAAATAACTGTCGCCGCCCGGCACGTACCACGTTGCCCCTTCTTTGCGGTCGATGAGGAGCGTGGGAGCGGTCTCGCGGGCGGCAGCCACCTTGCGGCACAAACTTTCGTACTGTTCGGTTTCGGCGGCCATCAGGCTGTCTGCGCGTTCGGCACATCCCCAAAGGCGACCATAGAAACGCATCCATTCGGCGCGGCCGAGGGGCGTCGTCTCCATATAGTCGGCACACTCGATGAGGGGAATGCCAATACGGTCAAGCGCACCATGACCGGCATTCTCAAAGGGCGAAACAAAAATCGCATCGGCGCTGTCGACCACAAGGCGCTCCACATCTGGCTGCATGGAACTGCCATAGTCGGTGAGCCGGAGGGATTTGACTCGCTCACTCACCACAAAACGCGCATCGCAGATGCCCTGCACCCGGCGCGCTGTGCCGAGGTGTTCGGCCAAAGCGGCATGGACGCTGCTCTGCATCACGGTGCGGCGAAGGGGCGTGCGCAGCAGGATGCCTTTCGGCAAAACGCGAGGCAGGGGGCGATCGCGCGGCACGAGGACATATTGTTGCAGCACAGCGGTCGTGTCCCATGGGTTGCGCACGGTGGCCACCACCATCGAGTCAGTCTCGAAGAGCGTGAGCCGACGGGCGTGCTTCATCAGGTTACTGCCCTCATGAGGCACCGTGGGAGCACAGCCCACGAGCACCGAAAGGAGCAGTACGAGTCCGAAAGTGGAGCGCAAAAGAGCGGAAAGAATGGGCATTGGGGAGAAAAGGGAGATTAGCGGGTGGCGAGGGTCACTTCGCCCACGATGGACGTGTTCATGAGTTGCTGGATGTGCTTCGGCGAGCAGTTGTGGCCGAGTAGGAACATGAGTTTCGTCACCACGCCTTCGAGGGTCATGTCGTGGCCGTCAAGCACTCCGGCTTCGATGAGTTGGAGGGAGGTTTCGTAGCGCCCCATCTCCACCGCGCCGTGGGCGCATTGGGTGGTGTTGACGATAATGACGCCGAGGTCGTTGAGGGCTTTGAGGCGCTCAAACAGCCAAGGGCGCTGAGGAGCGTTGCCGGCACCATAGGTCTTCAGGATCAGCCCACGCAAGCCCGGGATGTTGATGACGGCATCGACCACCGTCTGCGGGATGCCCGGGAAGAGGGTGAGGATGGCGATGTTGGTGTCGAGCATGTAATGGGGCTTGAAGGGGAGCGCCGGGTCGCGCCGGAGGATATGGTTTTCATCGAAGCGGATGTGGATGCCCACATCGGCCAGAGCCGGGAAGTTGTGCGAACGGAAGGCGTTGAACCCTTCGGTGTTGATTTTACTGGTGCGGTTGCCGCGCATGAGCTGATTTTCAAAGAAGATGCACACTTCCGGCACCACAGGTGTGCCATCGGCATGGCGCGCAGCGGCAATCTCGATACTGGTGAGGAGATTTTCTTTGCCGTCGGTGCGGAGCTGTCCGATGGGGAGCTGGCTGCCGGTGACGATGACAGGCTTGGCGAGGTTTTCGAGCATAAAACTGAGTGCCGAGGCCGTGAAAGCCATCGTGTCGGTGCCGTGGAGGAGCACAAAACCATCGTAGGCATCGTAGTGCTCGGCAATGAGTTCGACCATCCGCGCCCAAAACTTCGGTTCCATGTCGGAAGAGTCGATGGGCGGACCGAAAGTGATGGTGTCTATCCGGTAGTGGAAGCGCTGAAGTTCGGGCACAAAATTGCTGATGTGCTCCCAGTCGAAAGCCTCGAGAGCACCGGTCTTGGGGTTCTCCATCATGCCGATGGTTCCGCCGGTGTAGATGATGAGAATTTTGGGCGCTGACATAATTCTGTATTTTACTGCAAAGATACACAAAAAGGAGCGAACAATCGCAAGGAAAGCCAAATAACACGAAATCAGAGACACTTTCTTCGACATATAGCTCGGTCGCAAGGTGGGAAAGGGGCAAACAAAGCGTCTGCGGCAGGAGATGCCGCAGCCTCCGGATACACGACTGATAAACAAAGGCGAGATGGCGAAAAAGAGAGAAATCTCGTGTGAGCCCGACTTTTTGAAGACCTCCCTTGTCGCCCTCGCCCAAAACCCGTATCTTTGCACATGGGCAGACGAAAGCCGCTGCCATTTGTACCCTATACTTCAGATACACATTTTATATATAAGTAAATCTTCAAAATTAAACGTAACTATCTTCTGCGTAGGGGGTTCTCTACTTTGACACCTACTTAGCAGCACTTTCCCTACTACCTACAACGCCATGAAGCAAAACACATTTTTTCTCCTCCTCGCCTTCCTCCTCGCTGCCGCTTGGAATCTCCACGCTTCCGCCCAAGAAGTCGACATCGCCGGCAAGACTTACGACGTAAGCGGACAACTCGAAGGGCCGGGCATCACGGGCAGTATCGTCTACGATGCCGAAAACAAAATCCTCACCCTCGACAACGCCCACATCACCCACCACGAAACCGCCCTCTTCAACAAGGTCGAAGACCTGCGGCTGGTCGTCAAGGGCGATTGCTCCATCCGCGTGTACAATACAGCGACCTCTGCCGGTATCTGCACCAATTTCCCTATGCTCATCACGGGAGGCGGACGACTCACCATCGATGCGCCGGGCGTCGGATTGCTCCTCAACACTTGCGCCACCTTTACTGTGAGCATTGAGGATTGTACACTCGATGTGCGCGGAGGCACTTACGGCATCAAAGGTTGCTATACCAGCACGTTTTCCATCCGCAATGCGACTGTACATGCCGTGGGCAACACCTATGACTATTCTTTTGCCCTCGGCCACTGGGGGCAGATTCTGTTGGCCGATTGCGCCTTTGCCGAGCCCTCGGGTGCTCATATCGGTCTCTACAAGCACGAAAACGTGGTCCTCGATGCCGCCGGCCGTGCCGCCCGCGAGATTCTCGTTCGTCCCACGCTTTCGGCCATTGCTCCGATAGGGGATTCTCCCACTCCCCCAACGGTTCTTGCGGTCTACTCCCCCGATGGTCGCCGTCTTTCCGCCCCGCGTCCCGGTTTGAATCTCCTCCGCATGAGCGACGGCACCACACGCAAAGTAATGTGGCCCACGCAGCAATAAAAGATTTTTTCAGGACATCAACATTTTTCTGCAATTCCCCTTGCCTTCCTCATTTCTTTTCAGTAAGTTTGCAGCACACGATTCATAAAAATGTCGGCCTATGAAAAAGTTATTGTATTCTTTGTTCGTGTTGCTCGCCTTTTGCGACTGCGACAACGACACGCCCTCTCCCGTGCCCGACAAGCCGAAAACCGAACAAACGGCATCGGAAAAGCAGGACATGCAACCAAACCCGAACAGCCCCGTGGTGCTGCTCGGCAATCGAGAAAGACTGACGCTGAAAGAAATCATTGCCGAACGTCGCGTCCCCGTTTCCAAAGAGGATTTCGAGAAGTATGCCCTCGGATATGGTTGGCGGCGTAAGGTAAATAGCCAACAACATGACTATGGCAATGTTTGTGTTACCGCTGATGGTCGAGTTGTTTATCGTGGTAGAAATCCTCGTATCGGAGCCCCGAATGATTACAGCTTTTACCTAAAAAAGGAGATGATGCGCGCGTTTACCTCCGGGATGCTTGCCGACGGCCGTCTTGTTTATTATTATTCCGACTATGCTGTTTCTTCCTACGATGCTTCCCGCAATGCACTGCTTTTGGATAATGGAAGTTTGGTAAAAAAAGAACTTTGGAAAGTCATTATCCTGCGCCTGACCGCGAACACTATGGAGACGCTGTCTCCTAGAGGCAGTGTAATTCATGATCAAAAGACCGGACAATCCCTTCTGGTCTATGAATGGCAAACGCTTGAACGCATGCCGGAAGAAGCGCTTCAAGAGAACTTGAAGGAATTCAGTGTAGATGGTGGCTTTTATATGGAGGGAGGTACGTCTTGGGGCGAATAAGGAGATTTGACATCGGCACTGCTCGTTCTCGGCTTTCTTTCGGGTGATAATTTTAAGAAATCGCGACAAAAACGTAGAAATGTTTTGTAGTTTCGCACATAATGCCTATCTTTGCAGTGTCAAGATATGAACGTGAGGGGCTGACCAAGCTCCTCACGTCTTTTCTTATCCATTGATTTCGGCAAGACTGTTGCGCAACGACGCGACCCTTGCTTCAAAAACATCAGCAAACTGAATGATCAGTAAAGAAGTTGTACAAACATTGGTCGACCAATGGCTGGCCGACAAAGACTATTTCCTCTGCGACCTGACCATCACGGCCGACGACCGCATCCTTGTGGAGATTGACCACGAGGAGGGCGTATGGATTGAAGACTGCGTAGCGCTCTCCCGCTTCATTGAAGAGGGGCTTGACCGCGACGAAGCCGACTTTGAGCTCGAAGTGGGTTCGGCCGGCATCGGACAGCCTTTCAAGGTGCGCCGACAATACGACATCCACGTGGGCGACCAGATAGAAGTGCTCACGGCCGCGGGTCGCAAGCTCACCGGTGTGCTTTCCGAAGTGGGCGACGACGCTTTTGTACTCACCACGACCGAGAAGGTGAAAGTCCCCGGCGAGAAGCGCCCCCGACAGGAAGAGGTGAAACACACGCTTCCTTTTGTCGACATCAAGTGGACGAAACTCTACATCGATTTTAAGTAAACCCTCCCTGATACAAGACGACCGCCACCCGCGGGGATGAAAACCTGTAAGGGCCGCGCGATTGTCTGCTCTCCCTCTGATAATATGGCAAAAAAACAAGAAGAAACGCGCTCATTGCTTGAGACGTTTACCGATTTCAACGAAACGCAAAACATCGACAGTACCACACTGCTCGGGGTGCTCGAAGAGAGTTTCCGCAGTGTCATCGCCAAACTCTTTGGCTCGGACGAAAACTTCATCGTAGTGGTCAATCCCGACAAGGGAGACATCGAAATCACGCGCGAACGCGAGATTGTGGCCGACGATGCCGTCGAAGACCCCAACCGACAAATCGGTCTGACCGAAGCGCGAAAGATTGAGCCGGACTTTGAGGAAGGCGAAGAGGTGTCGGAGCACATCGAATTTGAGAGCTTCGGCCGCCGCGCCATTCTCACCTTGCGCCAAACGTTGGCTTCGAAAATCCTCGAACTCAAACACGACTCCTTATATAATAAGTATAAGGACCGCGTGGGACAGCTTGTGGCGGCCGAAGTGTATCAGACATGGAAGAGCGAAACGCTCTTGGTCGATGCCGACAAGAACGACCTGCTCCTGCCCAAGAACCAGCAAATACCCCGCGACTTCTATCATAAAGGCGAACTCGTGCGTGCCGTCATCGATCGTGTGGACAACACGAACGGCAATCCAAAGATTTACCTCTCGCGTACCAGCACCGAATTTCTTCGCGCGCTCCTCGAGCAGGAAGTGCCCGAGTTTGAGCAAGGCATCATCACGCTCTATGACGTGGCGCGCATCCCCGGCGAACGCGCCAAGATTTCTGTCGGCACGAACGACCCGAACATCGACCCCGTCGGAGCGTGCGTCGGCGTGAAGGGCAACCGCATCCAAGGCATCGTGCGTGAGCTCAAGAATGAAAACATCGACGTGGTGCAGTATTCCTCCAACCCCACGCTCTACATCCAGCGTGCACTCAACCCGGCACGCGTGTCGAAGATTGTGCTCAACGAGGAAGAAAAGAAAGCCGAAGTGTTCCTCCAACCCGACCAGGTGAGCCTGGCCATCGGTAAGGCGGGACAAAACATCAAACTGGCCTCCATGCTCACGGGCTACACCATCGACGTGTTCCGCGAGATTGAAGGCGAACAAAACGTAGAAGACATTTATCTCGACGAGTTTGCCGACGAAATCGATCAGTGGGTCATCGATGCCATCAAGGGTATGGGTCTCCGCACTGCCCGAGAAGTGCTCGATGCTCCTCGCGACATGATTGTCGAAAAGGCCGACCTCGAAGAAGACACCGTCGACCACGTCCTCAGTGTGCTTCGTGCTGAATTTGAAGAGGGAGAAAGCTGATTTCACCGTTTTGCCGACGATTATACCATCGTCGGCAAAACGCGTTGTTGAAACTGCGCGCTCCGGCGCACCCTTATCCTCCCTTTTCTCCTCTTCATTCCCCCCAATCACAACCCAACAAAATGAGATTAAGCAAAGCTCTAAAAGAATTTAATGTAACGCTTCAACGCGCCGTGGCTGCTTTGAAAGAACAAGGCCATGAGATTGAAGAAAATCTCAACACCAAAATCTCTGACGAACAATACGCCATCCTCCAATCGCAGTTCAGCCAAGACAAGAAGCAGCGCGAAGAAGCAGCTGCCTTGTTCGGAGGTCGCCACGACCATGAAGAAAAGGAGACCACTTCTGCCCCGAAGCAGAAGAAGGCGGAGGCCGTCGTGCCCGAACCTGCCGCGCCTGCCGTGGAGGAAACGCCCGAACCGAAGGCCGAGGAGCCGGCACCGGTAGCGACACCCGCCCCCGAGCCACAGCCAGAGGTGGCGGAAGCTCCGACCGTAGCGCCCGAGCCTGCCCCCATCGTGGAAACTGCCGACCCACAGCCGGCCGAAACCGCAATGCCCGAAGCAGAAGACACGTCTGCCCCGGCCAAACCCACGGTGGAGCAACGCGCCGCAGCCATGGGCACGGAGAATAAAGAGGGTGTCTATCGCCTCAACAGCAGTCCGCAGCTCGAAGGCCCGAAGGTGCTCGGCACCATCGACTTGTCGAGCATCAATTCCAGTACGCGTCCGCCCAAGAAGTCGAGGGAAGAATTACGACAGGAACGCAACGGCAAGCGCCACCAAGGCGACGACAAGAAGAAGCGCACCCGCATCGGCGGCACCGAGCGTGTCGATGTGAACGCCGAAGCCAAGAAGGGCAACGCCAGCAAGGGTGCTCAGGGCGGCAGGAACAACGCACAGAACGCGCAGAAGCAGGGCCAGAAGACCAAGGGCAAGAAGGGAAAGACTCCCGCTGTGGTCACACCGCCTTCGGACGAAGACGTAGCCAAGCAGGTGAAGGAGACCCTCGCCCGCCTTCAAGCCAAGGGCGCCAGCAAGGGCAAGGGCGCGAAGTACCGCAAGGAGAAGCGCGATGCCGCCCGCGAGCGTCAGGAAGAGGAACTCATGAAGCGCGATGCCGAAAGCAGCGTACTGAAACTCACCGAGTTTGTGACGGCCAACGAATTGGCCACGATGATGGACGTGCCTGTCACAAAAGTTATCGGAACGTGCATGAGCATCGGCATCATGGTGTCCATCAACCAGCGCCTCGACCAGGAGACCATCGAAATGGTGGCCGAAGAGTTTGGCTTCACCACCGAGTTTGTTTCAGCCGAAGTGCAGGAAGCCATCGTCGAAGAGGAGGACAACCCCGAAGACCTCGTGGAGCGCGCTCCTATCGTGACCGTCATGGGGCACGTCGACCACGGTAAGACTTCGCTGCTCGACCACATCCGCAACGCCAACGTCATTGCAGGCGAAGCCGGCGGCATCACTCAGCACATCGGAGCCTACAACGTGAAACTCAAGAACGGCCGCGAGATCACCTTCCTAGACACTCCCGGTCACGAAGCTTTCACCGCCATGCGTGCCCGTGGTGCCCAGGTCACCGACATTGCCATCATCATCATTGCGGCCGACGACAACGTGATGCCCCAAACCAAGGAGGCCATCAACCATGCCACAGCAGCCGGTGTGCCCATCATCTTTGCCATCAACAAGATTGACAAAGACGGCGCCAACCCCGATGCCATCAAGACCACGCTCGCCTCGATGAACTACCTCGTGGAAGAATGGGGCGGTAAGTACCAGAGCCAAGACATTGCGGCCAAGAAAGGCATCGGTGTCTACGAACTCCTTGAGAAGGTGCTGCTCGAAGCCGACATGCTCGAACTCAAAGCCAACCCCAACCGCCGCGCCGTCGGTACGGTCATCGAAAGTTCGCTCGACAAGGGCCGCGGTTACGTCTCCACGGTGCTCGTTTCCAACGGAACGCTCCGTCAGGGCGACATCATTGTGGCCGGCACAAACCACGGCCGCGTAAAAGCCCTCTTCAACGAGCGCGGCCAGCGTGTCGAAGAGGTGCGTCCCGCCCACGCCGCCACGGTGCTCGGTTTCAACGGCGCTCCCCAGGCCGGCGACCAGTTCAACGTCATGGAGTCGGAACAGGAAGCGCGCGACGTGGCCAACAAGCGTCTGCAACTCCAGCGCGAGCAAAACCTCCGCACCTCCAAGATGCTCACTCTCGACGAAATCGGCCGCCGCTTGAAACTCGGCGACTATCAGGAAATCAACCTCGTCATCAAGGGCGACGTGGACGGCTCTGTGCAGGCGCTCAGCGACTCGTTCATCAAACTTTCGACCGAGAACATCGCCATCAACGTCATCCACAAGGGCGTGGGACAGATTTCCGAAAACGACGTCACCCTCGCCGCCGCTTCCAAGGCCGTCATCATCGGTTTCCAGGTGCGCCCCTCGGCCGGTGCGCGCAAGCTCGCCGAAAGGGATGGCGTCGACATCCGCCAGTATTCCATCATCTACGATGCCATTGAGGAAGTTAAGGAAGCCATGGAAGGCATGCTCAAGCCCATCGTCAAGGAAGAAGTCACCGCCATGGTCGAAGTGCGCCAGGTGTTCCACATCTCCAAGGTGGGCTACATCGCCGGTGCCTATGTGGTCGATGGCAAGGTGTCTCGTCAGAACAAAGCCCGCCTCATCCGCGACGGTGTGGTGGTCTTCACTGGCGAAATTGCGGCCCTCAAGCGCTTCAAGGACGACGTCAAGGAAGTGACCACCAACTTCGAGTGCGGTATCTCCCTGCAAGGCTGCAACGACATCAAGGAAGGCGACGTCATCGAAACCTTCCAAGAGGTCGAAGTCAAGCAAAAACTCAACGCATAGTCTCTCTCGGCTCACCCGTCGAAAGCCTGTTCTGCCGCCTGCGCGCTCCTTTGCGCCGGCCGCTCGCACAAGCTTTCGGCGGGTGAAGTGTTTTCCAGCTTTCAGGGCAACGACTGTTGCCGTTTCGGCGGTGTGCTGCGACGTTCTCGAACGAGGCAGGCAAATTTTCAACGTGTTGAAAATTATTTTTCTACGTGTTGAAAGTTCCTTTTCAACACGTTGAAAACACTTTTTCCACCCATTGAAAGGATGATTACCTCAGACACGCACGCCGCGCCGAAGCCCCTAAGTGCCCCGCTGCCCCCGTAAATCTCTCCCCAAACCCTCTGCCTATGTCCACCCCCACTTTCGATGCCGAAGCCCTCAAAGTCCGCTTCAACCCCGATGGGTCGCCCCTGCGCCGCATGCAGGATCGCATGACCGAAATGCTGCGCGAAATCGACGCCATCTGCCGCCGACACAACATCCGCTATTGGCTCTGTTCGGGCACGTTGCTCGGCTGCATCCGCCACGGCGGCTACATCCCTTGGGACGACGATCTCGACATCGAAGTCCTGCGCGAGGACTACGACCGACTGATGGAAATCCTGCCGCGCGAACTCCCCGAACACCTCCGTCTGCAAAACCACGACACCGACCCCGGCTATTTCTTCTGCTTTGCCAAGGTGCGCGACACCCGAAGCCACCTGTCGGAGACGAACGACTACGACCGCATCTTCCGCTATCGCGGGATTTTCATCGACATCTTCCCCTACGAAAAGATGCCCCTCCCCCTGCTCTGGATTTCCAACCGCACTTTCGGTCGCATTTACAAGGTGATGCGCAATCCTGAATACAACACCCAACAGCTCATTCGCAAAACCGACGCCATCTATCGTTTCAACCACCGGTGGGTGTTTCCCGTGTTGCGCTTTTTGGCCAAACTCTGGCCCACACAGAAACTCAATTACAGCCCCGGCATCCCCTACGACAACACCATCTATGCGCACGAAACTTTCCCGCTGAAGCGCGCCGACTTCGATGGATTTTCTGCTCCCATCCCGGCCGACAGCGATGCCTATCTGCGGCGTAAATTTGGGAACTACATGCACCTGCCCGACCTCGACACCATCCACCAGCACAGCGCCGAGTTCACCATCGACGATTAAACCCGCCCGACACTATGGAACACTCCTTTTCGCCCGTAGCCCTCTTTGTCTACAACCGCCTCGATCACACCCGCCAAACGCTGCAAGCGCTGGCGGCCAATACCTTAGCGCCCGACACCGACCTCTACGTCTTCTCCGACGGCGGACGCGATGAGGCTTCGTGGCAGACCGTGCGCCGCCTACGCAGTTGGCTCCACGAGTTTGCCGATCGCGCCAAAGCCCAGGGCTGGTTCAAGAGCGTGACCCTCGTGGAGCGTCCCGAAAATTTCTACCTCGAGCGCAACATCATCGAAGGCATCGCACAGGTGTTTGCCCACCACGACACCCTCATCGTCTTGGAGGACGACATCTGCACCGCCCCCCACTTCTTGGCCTATATGAACCAAGCTTTCGCCCTCTATCGCGACCGGCCGGAAGTGATGCACGTCACCGGTTTCACTCATCTCGACCTCCTCGGCGAGCACCCCGAACTGGTGGATGCCGAGAACGAGGCCTACTTCACCCACCACGTCGGCGGCTGGGGCTGGGGCACGTGGCGCGACCGCTGGCAGGGGCACTTCATCCACTATACCTCACGCGCTGAAGCCCTCCGCGGACTCACCCCCTCCGACCTCGATGCGCTGGAATACGGCGGCGCATTTCCAGCCCTCAACACCCTCGACCGCCGGCCTATCCCTTGGGATGTGTGCTGGGAAATCGCGGTCTATCGGGCCGGTGGACTGGCTTTGGCGCCTGCCCACACCTTGGTGCGCAACCTCGGCCTGAACGACGGAACCCACTTCTCTCGCGCCTATTCCTGCTTGCAGCGTTTCAGTTACGACCGCCCTGTGTTGCAGCGTCCTCTCGCCCTTTCACCACGCGAACCGAAAACCGATGCGCGCATCGAAAGCCTTTTCGCCGAAGCCATCCGCGATTGGGGCATCCGCTACACCTCTCTGGGACGCATCGTGCGCCGCATATATCATTGGTGGAAGGGAAAGTGAAGGGAACACACCTACTGAAAACGAAAGGGGCGACACGTTCATTCGACGTGCCGCCCCTTTTGGGGAGATGGGGAGATGATGGGAACGTGGGAGCTTACCTATGCAGAAACATCCGGGGATGTCGCCTTCGGCTTTCCGTAGGTTCGTCAGGCGATGGCCCTCATCGCCTACAGT
>NZ_JACSUD010000010.1 GCF_014385435.1 Alloprevotella sp. Lung230 | reverse complement strand
GTATACGCGTGCGCGCGAGAGAGACGACTTGGGGTGGTCGATGCCGCAGGGCGCAAAAAAGGCTGCATCTCGTGGAGAGGTGCAGCCGAAGAGAGGGGATAGCGATGGGCAACGCCAAGAGCGCTGTCACGCTATGTGATGGGAGTTAAGAGGATGTATCGACTTACTTCTTTTCCTCGTTGGAGGCCGGAAGCATGATGATGGTTGCACAGTTCTTGTTGGCCAATACCACGCGGTTGAGGAAGTTCTTGATGTCGTCGGAAGTGATGGAGTGGAGCGTTTGCTCGTAGCCTTTCTGACGGTCTTTACCCCACATCACGTAGTTGGTGATGAGGCCTTCCCAGTAATCGTTATTGCGCTGACGTTCGGTGTATTCCTTCTGTTCGAACTTCTTGATTTCGTCGAGTTCGTTGGGGCGAACACCGTCTTTGGCCACTTCCTCAATGCCTTGCTTCATGAGCAGGAGCACAGAGTCGACCTTGGCGGGGGTGAAGGGGCAGTAGATTTGGAGAACGTAGCGGTCTTTGGCGCCATAGGAGAGCGAAGCGGAAGCGCTCACGTTGTAGGCCATACCGCCTTCTTCACGGATGGACTTGAGGTAGCGCTTTTCGAGCACGTCGCCGAGCATAGAAGCCGTGATGGCGTCCTTCATGGAGTAAGGCGCTTTGCCTGACCAAAGTTGGACGAGTTGTGCCTGAGGGGTTTCCATTTCGCGGAGGAAGCGGTTGGTCACTACGCCTTTGACGGGTTCAATGCCGAGGTCCTTGTAGGTTTCGCGGGCTTTCACACCGGGGAGGGAAGCGATGTACTGCTCGGTGAAGAGACGGAGAGAATCGACGTTGATGGCACCGGTGAAGAAGAAATCGAAGTCGCCGGCCGAAGCAAAGCGTTCGCTGTAGAGGCGCTTGATGGTTTCAAAGTCGGCCTTGTCGAGGTCGGCAAGGTGGAGGCTGCCGCGGCGGGGATTCTTGTGATAGAGCGTGCTGGTGATAGAATCGCTGAACGCATGTTGAGGCAGCTTCTCGGCATTCATCAGGCCGTTCTTGAGCTGAGCAATGATGTTGTTGTAGCCGTCCACATCGTTGCAGGGCTTCTGGAACTTGAGGTAGATGAGTTCGAAGAGGGTGCGGAGGTCTTTGGGAGTGGTGCCGCCGTTGAGTTCTTCGGTGTACTCATTGACGCCGGAAGCGATGGAAGCCTGTTTGCCGGCGAGTTTCTTCTCCAATTCGGTGGAGGTGAAGTTGCCCAAACCGGTGGAGGCAATGACGGGATCTAAGAGTTTGCCGTTGATCACGTCCTTATCGGCAAACTTGTAAGAACCGCCGAAACTGCGGGCGCCGAAGCTGATTTGGGAGTCGTTGAAGTCGGTCTTCTTGAAGTAGACGTTGGCGCCATTGGAGAGGCTCCACTTGGTGTAGCCGAAGGGAGCGGCTTCTTCCTTCTTGATTTTGCCCTTCTTGGGAAGTTGGGGAACAAGCGGCTCGTTCTTCACGTTGTCCACGTAAGCCTCGAGTTTTGCGGCCTTGGCTGCGGCAACGGCGGCCTTCAAAGCGTCGGGCGTGGGGATGGTGAGGCCTTCCTTGTCGGGATACATACCCAAGACTACAAAGTTGGTGTCGGTCGAGGCGGTGTATTCTTTGAGGGTTTCGTTGATGACCTGGGCAGGAATCATCTTGGCCACCTGTGAGTAAGTGTCAAACTCGGTCTTGATGTCGGGAATGGCGTTGCCTTCGAGGAAGTGGCGCACGTACTGACCGGTGTAGAAGTTGTGCTTCTGCTTCTCGCGGTTGTCGTAGACCTTTTCCAAACTGCTCAAAATTTCTTCGCGGGCACGGAGGATTTCGGTGCCGGTGATGCCGAAACGAGCAGCGCGTTCCACTTCCTGCATCACCACTTGGAGAGCAGCGGCATCTTGGCCGGTCTTAGGCACGATGTAGAGGAAGAAGGCATCGGCAGTCTTGGACATGGCGTAGTTGCCATATTCCACACCTGCGCCAAGGAAGGGGCAGTCGGCCTTCTGGCTCAGTTCGTTGAGACGGGTGTTGAGGGCAGAGGAGATGACGTTGTTGATGTACTTCTGCACGAGAAGCATCATCGTGCCACGCAGTTCGGCGGGGATGACGTCCTGTTTGAAGTTGACCATGATGACGGGGCTGGCAATTTCCTTGTCTTTGTCGACAATATAAATCGGCTCGTTGTTGGCCGGCACAGGGTAGGTCTCATATTTGGCAGGGTTCTTGGGCATCTCTACGGCACCGAGGATGCTCTTGACCTTGCTTTCTACCTCATCGACGTTGATGTCGCCGACAATGACGATGCCTTGGAGGTCGGGACGATACCACTTCTTGTAGTAGGCACGGAGGGTGTCGGGCGAGAAGTTGTCGACAATCTCCATCAGACCGATAGGCATACGGTGGGCGTAGCGGCTGCCGGGATAGAGGTTGGGGAGCTGACGCTCGAAGATGCGTTGCTGACCGCTGGTGCGCATACGCCATTCTTCATGAATAACGCCACGCTCCTTGTTGATTTCTCCTTGTTCGAGGAGTAAACCGCCCGACCAGTCGGCCAGGATGTAGAGACAGGAGTCTACGTTGTTGCCCTTGACGGGAACATCGTCGATGTTGTAGACCGTTTCGTCGGTGGAGGTGTAGGCGTTGAGGTTTTGACCGAACTTCACACCGATGCTCTCACAGTATTTGATGAGCTGACCATCAGCGGGGAAGTGCTTCGAACCATTGAAAGCCATGTGTTCGAGGAAGTGTGCAAGACCGCGTTGGCTGTCTTCTTCCTGCACCGAACCCACCTTCTGGGCAATGTAGAAGTTGGCCAATCCCTTCGGCTCGGCATTGTGGCGGATGTAGTAGGTCAAGCCATTAGGAAGCTTGCCGTATCGCACTGCCGGGTCCATCGGGAGCGAGGGCATCTGTTGTGCCGTTGTGGGAAGCACAAAGGCAGCAACGAGTGCGAGCAAAAGGAACTTTAGTTTGTTCATAAACTGAAAAATTATGGATAAATGGTTTTTGTAAGTTCAAAAGAGGGAACTAATTTCGGCAAAGATACCACTTTTTGCACAACGATGATTATGATGTGCCGAAAAAAAGGCGGTTTTATGGGCCGAAAAAGCGCTTTTCTTCTGCATTTGCCAAGTAGAATGGACGAAAACGCCCATCGTGGTGTGCAAAATGGAGCGATAGCAGTAAGGGCTGCTCTGCAAAACAAAGCGCTGGCGCACCGGACGCGATACAGTCGCGCGGCAACGGTCGACAGCGAACGTCTCTTCACGATGGAACATTCATCTCTTCCCGAAGAGACGTTCACCATGGCCGAACCCTCCGGTGCAGAAACAACAGCGCCCCCGAAACCGCGGGGCAGTTCGGGGGCGCAAAACAAAGAGGGATGTGCGAGCACACGATCGCGGCAATCAGAACCAGAGGCTGCCGGATTCGGGATCGGCCGTACCGTCTAAGTAGGCAAAGATGTCGGTCAGCATTTCTGCATCGCTCACACCGAAAGCCACGGCAGCAGCATGTACAAAATTCTGCTCTTGGGGCTTGAGTTTGGCGAAAGTGGTTGGTGTTCCATCCGGCTGTGTGGAGCTCGACTCCCAGTCACTCATGTCATCGCGAGCAGCATAGACCACCACAGGGATGGTGTAGTTGAGTTCGAAATGTGCAGTTTGGAGCTGAGCAGGAGAGGGAGAATAGAAGGGGGAAGGCACTTTTCGGCCATTGTCGAGACGGTATTTCCCATTCTCTGAGTGCATCAGCCGCACTTGGATATCAAACTGCTTTCGGGGTTTGAGGAAACTGAAGAAGCCTTTGTGTCCGAAAGGTTGGAGGGGTTCAAAGAGGTAGTCGCCGGCGGCATTCTTTCCCGTAGTCTTCGATCCGATGAGGCGTGCTGCCGGTATAGTGGCGCTGCTTTTGAGGCGTCCGTTCCAAGGGTCGGTGTCCATGTAGACGTAGTTGAGGAGAGTGAGGGGAGCACTGTTATCGTCGGCCTCGGCTTTTCCATCGAAAGTGGGTTTCACGTGGATTGGAGTAAAGAAGTGTTGGTGCAGGTCGACCGCGCCCTGTTCGATGAAGCGGTTGGTGATTTCGGTGCCGTCGGCATCATAGTAGCGTATCCAAAGTCCGTAGGGAGCAATGTAGGTATTGGAACTGAGGGCGTAGAACTTGGTGGCACTGCCTTCTGCAGGTTTCCATCCGCCTTTTCCGTCGGGGACAAGTATCATCTTCTGCACCGATTTACGGTGTTTCACACCGGGATATTCGGCATCTTGGTGGAAGAGGGTGCCGTGGAAGTGTCCCGAGGCCATGGTGAGTTCGATGCGCTTCACTTCGGGCTCATCCTCAGCATTCTCCTCGCCTTGGACATTGACAGGTATGGTCATTTGGAGATCCCAGCTTTCGTTGAGCAACTGGCCGTTGGTGGGAGCGTAATAGGGGGAAGGTTTGCCCGACTTGGTGAACTTCGACTCGTGGGCGTGCATCAAGCGGATGTTCATCATGATGTTTCGTGGGGCGTGGAATTGAAACACGCCTTTCATTCCGATGGGGTTGTCGGGACCAATGAGTTTCACGTCGGCATCGCCCATCGCGCCATCCCAAGGAGTGGTGTCGAGGTAGAGATAGCTGTAGGGGCGGTCGGAGTGCTCTTCATTCGGGAGGGGTGTTCCGTTGGTGGTGCGGACATTCTGGGGGATGAAGAAGTGTTGATGTATACGGTCCTGACCGTTGGTAACAAACTGCGAGGTGATGTCGGCACCGGAGTAGTCATAATAACGGATGGTGAGTTGATAGGCCGCACCTTCTTTGTCGGTGCTCACCTTCCAGCCCTCGGCACTGCCCTCGGCGGGTTGCCATCCTTTGCCTTCTTGGAGGGCGTAGGTGATGACTTGTGCCGATTTGTCGGCATCGGGCACAAAGGTGTTGGCGATGGAGAGTTTGCCTTGAGTCAGGGTGAGCACCACTTTGGCGGGGTCGCCGTGGTCTTTGTTTTTGCGCTCGTCGATGGGGGTGGCGGGGTCGCTGCTGCAAGCGGTAATCACTCCGATGAGGAGGAGCAGGAGAAATGAGAAAATTTTGTTCATAAGAAAAGAGTATTTGAAGGTTTGCATTTTATTGGGAGAACCACCGCCGTCAGAATTCCCACGTGGCCATCAAGCGGACGTCGCGGCCGAGGTCGTGGGCGTAGTAGCGGAAGCGGTTGGTATAGTCGCGATAAGCGCGATTGAGGAGATTGTCGGCCGTGAGGAGGAGGTGCATACGCTGGCGGGGAGAGAGCGTGAGGGTCGTCCCGACTTCCAAGCCGAAGAGGTGGTAGGCCGGTGGGCTGTAGGGGATGAGGTCGGTGGCGGGGTCGAAGCGGGTTTGTTTCGCGACAAACCGATGCGTTCCTTTCACATAGGTGTCGTGCCACTTTCCCCACGAACCGATGCGCCACGTCAGGCTCTGCGAAAGGCGAAGCGGCGGAATGAAGGGGAGATAGCGCCCGGTGCTGCGCTCCTCGGCCCACACCATGCTGCCACCCACGGCATATTCCAAGCGAGGCAGGCACGTCCACCGAATGTCGGCATCGAAACCGCGAAACCAAGCATTGGCACTGCGATAGCGGAAGATGGGATAGAAGCCCGACACCATCGAGGCGATTTCGCCCGTAGGCTCGTCGTAGATGTAGCGGTCAATCCATTGCGAATAGAGGTCGACACTTGCCGAGAGGCGTGGCCGATGGTAACGCGCCGACACCACCCACTTGCGGCTCACTTCGGGGCGGAGGGTAGAGTCGCCCACGGCATACAAGCCCGAGGCTTGTTCCAGCCCGTTGCTGTAGAGCTCGTGCACGTGGGGCGCACGGAGCGCGGTGCCGAAGTGGGTGAGCAGGTCGAGGTGAGGCGTGGCGTGCCAATGCATGCCCAGCGAATAGGTGAGGTTGGTGTGCTGCGTACGGCCCCCGTAGAGATGGCCGTAGAGGTCGCTCCCTCGGGCGGAAAGTCGACGGTGGTCCAAGCGCACGCCCATCTCAGCACCCCAGTGCGGACGGGCATACTTCTGGATGAAGAAGCCGCCGGCATTCTGCTGCGTGTAGTTGGGGATGATGGGCACCACGCCCGTGCCGGGGCGGTTTTGGTTGTCGATGGCGTGGAAGAAGGTGCCCGCCTCGCTCGTCCAGTGCTCTGCATAAGTGTGCTTCCAGTCGGCGTCGAGGTCGAGGGTGTTGAGACCGAGGTCGAGGGTGGGCACGTGGGAGCGATAGTTGCGGCGGAGGTTGAATTCCTGTCGGTCGTCGTGCTGCCACGCCGCCTGCACACGCAACCGTGCACCGCTGTCCCAGCGATAGGCTGCCGAGGCCCGCGCCACATGGTGCACCACCTGTTGGTGGGGGTAGTCGATGGCGCGGGAGAAAGGTTTAACATCCGTCGGGCGGCCGATGCGGATGCGCTCTTTGAGCAATTCGATTTCGCCCATCTGTGCGCTGTAGAGCACACCGATTTTTGTTGTAAAGAGGCTGTAGTAGGCATCGACCGTCCAGTGGTCGCGCATCCAGCCGGCAGCCGCCGAGAGGTTGGCTTCGCGCATACCGGTGTTGTTGAGCAGATAGTCGGCCGTGGAGCAGTCGCCCCCGTTGACATAGGTGCCCTGCACGCGCCAGGCGGCATCGCCCTGCCGGAGAGAGAACGCCCCGTCGGCCATGCCCATCAGTGCACCACGCCGACCATTGCTTCCGTAGAGCAACGACACCGTTCCGTCCACCGTGCGCCGCCCATAAGGCAATGGTTTGGCATCAAGCAGTACAACGCCGCCCAAGGCTTCGCCGCCGTAGCGCACGGCCTCAGCGCCTTTCACCACACTGATGCTCGCTGCCGCGTTGGCATCGAGTTCGGGGGCGTGGTCGGCGCCCCATTGCTGGCCTTGCTGGCGCACGCCGTTGTTGACGATGAGCAGGCGGTTGCCATACATGCCGTGCAGCACAGGTTTGGCAATCGTAGCACCGGTTTGCACAAGACTCACGCCCTCCACCTGCGTGAGGGTGGAAGCAAAGGTGTTGCCCAGATTACGGCGAATGTCGGTGGCCGAGAGGGTCTTTGCCGCCACGTTTTGCGTGTGGTGCTGACGGTGGCCGGTGGCAGTGGCTTCTCCCAAACGATGCACGTCGAAGATGCAAGTGTCGCAAGGGGTTTGCGCCACAGCCGACGCTACGCCACCACACAGGAGAAGGCCGGCCACACCGGCGTGCTCCAAGAATCGAATCATAAAGAGAAAAAGGGATTTTGAGGCGTAATGCACCGATGCTCGGCACGCGCGGCTTCTTGCTGCGTGTGTCGCCCGGCGGCTACGCCCCATCACGCCGTCACCGCAGTCAAAGCGGTGCGTCGTCGGTGGAAACTGAAAAAAGGAGAGAGAAGAAAAGCGGCGCTCACGCCATGGGTGGACCGCGCAAAGTGGCCACCGATGGAGTCATCGGCACGGTCTGCTCCACCGTGGGCACAAGGTGCAACGGGTAGCAAGGCGCAAAAAATCCGAACTCGGCCACAAGGGGTTCGGTCGCAAAAAATGGGGTAAAGTCGCAGATGCTGCAATGCCCATCGGCACTGAGTTGCGCAGCGTGCAGCGCATGTCCTTTGCTGTCCTTGGCAGGAGATGCGTCCTGTGCAGCAGCGCACGCGACGACCACTTCCGTGGGCGCAAGGGAGACGTGGTAGTGAAAAGTTTTCACCACCAACTGCGGTGCGAGCGTGAGTAAAAGCAACCACGCCAGCCACACACGATGCCGGATGCGCAAGGAAAGTAGTCTCATATTTCGGGCAAAAGTAACAAGAAGTTTTCACTCCTGCAAACCTTTGCGCTGTTTTCCCACGCCCTTTAACCTCTTTTTGTCTACGAGCCATGCCCCTTTGTGCTTGTAAAACACCGCACAAAGGGGCATGAGTTTTTATGGGAAAGGGGATACCGTCTTAGAAGCGGTAGCCCATCGACACGGCCAGACGACTGCTGTGTCCGGCCGCGAGCGTATATTGCAGGGCGCAGTCCAGATGGCGCCAGAAAGTCACACCGACACGAGGCACCAGCACGGGGTGGTAGACATGCCCTTCGTTGAACACGCCGCGCCCTTCGTTGTCTACGCTCAGCCCGACACCGGCACCGACGTAGGGGCGGCAGAAGCCCGACTGCACCAGATCGTAGTTGGCCGAAGCCACCAGCGACAGCGCCCGCTTCTGGAAGGGACGCGTATAGGTGTAGTGGTTGTCCTTGTTGGTGGCATAGATTTCGTAGTTCAAGCGGGTGTTGAGACTCCAAGGGGTTTCAGCAAACTTGTAGTGGAATTCCAAGTAGTAGCCCACACGGCTCTCTTCGCCGGCGCCTTTCACCAGCGGAACAGCATAGTTCGGGCCGAATCCGAATCGGACACCGCCTTGCGCTTTTACGGTCAAGGACGAAAGGAAAAAGAGAAAGAGGGAGAGGGTTTGAAGGATGGGCTTCATACGAAAAATTTGTTTAGCCTTATGAATGGATTTAGTATTTGAGTTCTTTTGTCGCTGCTCAAAATAATAAGCGAGAGGCAGGGGAGGAGTGACTTTTCACTTATCAAAGCTTTTTAAGGGACGACTAGCTAGTCCTTATAAGGCAGTAGTTGGAGCTGATTGCCCAACAACGATTGGATGTCTAGGGGAAGTGGCAGTGTGTATTTCGAGAGATCGATGTTTTCTGTCGTAGCGCGTCCGCGGAGAGAGTGAGGAATGTCGTACCAATCTGTGTCGAAATCTAGCTTTTTGTAATCCGCTTTGCTCAATCGTTGGCGTTCGAAGACTACAATCTCGTGAATCATTGTGAGGGGAACGCGAATGGGATACTTTTTTGTCCAAGTGTCGCGCTGCAGCAGCCAACGATAGCTTTGTAGATCATAGACACGCAGGCGTGCGGTGTCCACTGATGCAGGGAAACGCTCCTCGAGGGTGTGGAGATTAAACTTAATGGAACGGCCGAAAAGGTGACGCGTTGCGGTGTCTTTGGGAGTGAGTAGATTGACCTTTGCGACATAGGCTCTTTGACTTGGGTCGAAAGTGAGTGAACCTAGTAGTTCGCGAGTTTTCTTTTTGAGAATGAGTTTCTCCTCTCCCGATTGTTGTAGGATAAAACTCGGACTATTGGTCGCAACATGATGGTTGCTCACCCAATCCAATAGGCCGTTGTCATCCACTTCTACCTTGCTTCTGTTGAGATGATTCTCTCGAATACGCGCTTTATCTTTGTAGGCATCTAGCTTAAGCACACGATATTCCAACTTATCGCCCTTACCATTGACATAAAAGTCCAAGACGGCATCCACAAAGTTCACTGGTATGCTGTCTACATATTGATAAGAACGCACCACAGCGCGGAGTCTGTAGTAGTCCGCAGCCTTTGCTGTGACTTCCGATGCCGCAATTTGGTAATCGCGTGGGACGAGGCGAACGGTATCTGCAACTTGTGCAGCCAAAGGTTGGTAGGACAAGTGAGAGAAGCTCAGCTTTTTGGCCTGAGAAGTGGAGAGAAAGAGGCCGTTTTGGGGAGTAATTCCCAAAACTTTCCCTGATTGTGCATCGGTAACGACTACATTTTCAATAGAAAGCTGCGTGGCTGCATCAATCACATGGACTTTGCGCTGCGCTGAAAGGCTGAGAGAGTAGAGAGTGCAGAGAGAATATATGAGTAATCGGAACATAGATAGAAATGTTTTAAGAATAGCCCCAGATAAGTGTAAGCTACTCTGGGGCTGGCCTAGGATTTACCACCAAGGTAAACGAATCTTGAAAAACAGAATGCGAATGTAGGCATTACCTTTTTTACCATCGTCAAATCCACCAATGCCGATGAGAGAAAGTCCTCCCTCATCTTCTTTTCTGCCACCCTTGATGGCAGAAAGCTCTTGATTGTTGAGTTTTTCCAGACGTTGAATGTTTGGAGTGAATACTAAATGAAAAGAATATAACAAAAAGCAAATCCTTTCGACGACAAAAGTAAGAAAAAAACAGACAGCCAAATAATCAAGAGAAAGATTGAAAGAATGAGAGATATTTCGTAGATTGTATTTTACTCGTCCTCAATATAATTATTGATTTACCATATATCCATTCTTCGGTAGTATCTTCATTTATATATAGACATCTCACCCCTCAAATTCAGCCACCGCGTCTTGACTTTAACACGACTTTAACAGATGGCCGACTATTGAAGTCAAAGTCCAATGGCTGAGTCGCTGAAAGCGACAGACGTTTACTGGCCGACGCAACAGGAACGGATTTACATCAGAGATAGTGGGATTTACCTCAGACGTAGAAAAAACTATCTCTGAGGTAGTGGGTGCTAATTCTTTTGTCGATCCCGCCCCCTCTCTTCGACCCAACAACACTGCCCTCGCGCGCGCGTCACTACACAATAGGCTTGCATTTTGCCTTCACTGCCTTCACCGGCGAGAGCAAGCCCTTGCGAAAGAGCCTCAACGGTGAAGGCGGGTGAAGGAGAGGTGAAGGCAAATCCGTCCTGATCCTTCACCCGCAACAGCCAGAAAATCAACGTCCTGAGCGCAGGGTGAAGGCAATGAAGGCAAAAATACACCTATATATATAGGGAGTGCGCATGCGCGCGAGGCATTTACTTGCGCTGTTCGGCCTCCGCCTCGGCATACATCTGCTCAATCTGGGCAGCGTAGTGCTGATAGATGACGCGGCGCTTGATTTTGAGCGTATTGGTGATTTCGCCGGCCTCCATGGTGAACGGTTGTGGAAGGAGGACGAAGCGCTTGATTTTCTCATAGGCGGCGAGTTCCTGCTGGAGGGTGTCGATGTGCTGCGCCACATAAGCGTGGATGCGCGGGTCGGCACACAGTTCCTCGCGTGAGGCAAAGGCGATGCCCTGCTCCCGGGCATAGGCTTCGAGGGCAGCATAGGCCGGGACGATGAGAGCAGCGACAAACTTCCGCTGGTCGGCGACGACGACCACCTGCTCAAAGTGGCGGTCGATGGTGAGTTTGCCTTCGATGATTTGCGGGGCGACGTATTTTCCGTTGCTCGTCTTGAAGAGGTCCTTGATGCGCTCTGTGATGAAGAGTTCGCCGTCCTTGATGTAGCCGGCATCGCCGGTGCGGAAGAAACCGTCTTCGGTGAAAGCCTCCTTCGTGGCCGACTCGTTCTTGTAATAGCCCGGGGTGACAGACTTGGCGCGTACCAAAATCTCGTTGTCCTCCCCGATTTTCACCTCTACGCCCGGCATGGGACGGCCGATGGAGCCGAGGGTGACGGGGAGGTTGGGATAGTCGAAGCTCACGCTGGCGCAAGTTTCGGTGAGTCCATAGCCCGCCACCATGTGGAAACCGGCAGCGTGGACAAAGCGCTCCACCTCGGGCGACACCGTGGCGCCGGCCACGGGGAAGAAATTGGCGCGGTCGAGCCCCAGTTTGTTGCGGAGCAGGCGCAGGAGAGTGCGGTCGTAGGCGGCATATTTCAGGCGCAGGGCGAGAGGCGGACGGCGGCCTTTGGAGGTGTACTTTTCCCACACCTCGCTCCCCACGCGCAGGGCGTCGGTGATGAGACGGCGTTGGAGGGGGCTTCCGGCTTCCATCTTTTCCAAGACGCCCTGATAGACCTTCTCCCAAAATCGGGGCACGGCACACATGCACGTGGGGTGCACCTCGCGCATGCTCTGTTGGATGTCGAGCGGACGGAGGTTGACAGCCAGTTGGGCGCCGCAACTCAGGCAGAGTTTTGCCCACGCGCCCTCAAAGACGTGGCTGAAAGGGAGGAAATTGATGATGACATCGTTCGGCGTGATGTTGAGCACCTTGGTGTGGGCTTCGATGGCGAAGCGATATTGCGAATGGAGGAGGAGCACGCCTTTGGGCTGGCCGGTGGTGCCGCTGGTGTAGAGGATGTTGGCCACGTCCTCGTCCTTGGCCTCGCCATTGCGCACGTGCATCTGCGCCAGATAGGCCGAATCGGCATCGCCCAGGCGGAGAAATTCGTCGAAATAGATGGAGAGGTGGTCGGCCTCGTTGCGCTGCACCGTACGGTCGAAGATGACGATGTGCTCCAGGCAGTGGCAGAGGCTCATCACGCTCCACACCACATCATATTGCTGCTGCTCGCCCACAAAGACCACGCGGATTTTGGCATCGTTGACCATATACTGCACCTGTGCCCCGCTGCTGGTGGCGTAGAAGGGGATGAGCACACTGCGCACGGAGAAAGCGCCAAATTCGACAAAAAGACTCTCGGGCTTGTTTTGCGAAAACACCGCCACGTTGTCCTGCACCCCCACGCCCAGGGCGATCAGAGAGCGGGAAGTCTGCTCTACACGCCGGGCAAAGCGGTTCCACGAGATGGGCACCCACCGACCCTGCGTGTAGTCGCGATACTGCAGAGCGGTGCGGTCGCCGTAGCGTTCGGCCGAACGCTGCACGAGCTGTGAGAGGTGGCATAAGATAGGCATAGCTTGTCGTTTTTTAGAAGGGGAAAAGGGAAAGGAAAATGTTTGATAGAACGTTTTGATAGGGCAAAATTACGGCTTTATTTCGGTACAGCCATCGCTTTTGCACAGTTATTTCTTTTTTGCGCATACTTTCTGCACATTGAGAAGGAAGGCGGTGTTCGCCGATGTGAGGTAGTGGAGTTTTCATCACGATGAAAATCATTTTTCAACACGTTGAAAATTTTCTTTCAACATGTAGAAAACTTCACAGCGAGCCACCGCGATGCGGTCCGACCAGGAGCAGCATCGGCCGGTCTTGGAGCAAGGAAGCAGGAATGAGGTGAAAACGAATGTAAAATACCGACCCTTTTCGCAGCAAAGGATTGGTTAATTCGGGAAGAAACAGTATATTTGCCGGCAACACCTATCATTTATTCTTATGTTTCAACGATTTTTCCTCTTTTTCTTTGCCGCCGTCGCGGGTCTGCTGCCCATCGCGGCGCAAACCTACGAGCGGCAATGGCAGGCGGTGGAAACGGCCGCCGACAACGACCTGCCAAAGACGGCACTCAAGCACGTGCGCGCCATTCGCCAGCGTGCCACGCGCGACAAGAATGCGCCGCAGCTGCTCCGTGCGCTGCTCACCGAGGCGGTGATGCAGCAGGAGATTGCTCCTGACAGCGGAAAGGAGGCCCTCCCTCTCATCGAAACAGCGATGACGCAGGAGACACGCCCCGTGGAGCATGCCCTGTGGCAGTATGCCTTGGGACGCTTGCTCTTGATGCAAAATCGTTCCGACTACGATGGCGACACTCTCGATCGGCATCGAGGCAGCACCCTCTTGCTCGCCGCGCTGGCCGACGTGGAGCGCCTCGGACGCGCTCGCACCACGGACTATCTGCCGCTCTTCGACCTCGGCAAAGACAGTCGCTCCTTCTATCGCGACGACTTGCTCAGCGCCCTGCTCCTCCCCATCGAGGAGGAAGGGGGCATCTACTTCCTGCCCGAAGCCGCTCAGGAGGATTATCAAGGGGTGTTGCGCCGCGCGGTGGATTTCTACAAGCGTGAAGGCAACCGCCGGGCAGCCCTGCAGATGGAACTGGCGCTGACACGAAAAGCCTCTATGTCGGCCGAAAAGTGGCAGGCGCTCCACGACCAATACATCGACCTGTCGGAAAACGCCCAAACGTCGCTCCAACTGGCCGTCCATTTGTGGAACAACGGAAAGAAGGCGGAGGCCGTGGCCTTGGCCAAAGCCGACTTGGCGCGCTATGGACAGAAAGCGGGTGCCCCCCTCTTCAACATATTGCAGGACTGGCAGCAACCCTACGCCGAACTCTCGTTTGAGCGTCAGAATGCGGCCGAAATGAAGCGAGGGGCTGCTGAAGACGATTCGGAGCGCCTCTATCCCGGGGCTGCCCATCGGCTTCAACTCTCGTGGCGCAACGTGAAGCAGGTGGAGGTGCGCTTCCACCGCTTGGTGGGCATGCGCGGCAACGATGCACGCCTCAAGAACGTCTACGGAAAGGACGCTATGTTGCGCCTCCTCTCCCGCTGCAAGTCAGTGCAAGCCCTCACGCTTCGCCCCACGCTCACACCGACACCGGATTATCTGAAGCGAAAGGACTCGATGGCGTTCACCTGCCCCGAGGCGGGCATCTACGTGGTGCAGCTCATGGTCGACGGCAAGTGTCAAGATGCCGACCTTTATCGCATCGCCACAACGGCACGGCTCGACTTTTCGGCCAAGAGCTGGAAAGGGCGCCTGCACCGCACGCGTTTTGTCGACTTCATCACCGGCAATCCCGCCACGGCCGCTGCCGACAGCATCTACCTCGCTCCTGTGCAACAGGACGACTGGCGGCGCAACAACGATCTCCATTACGGCAGGGTGCACTACACCCGTGCCCGCATCTTCACCGACCGCGCCATCTATCGCCCCGGGCAGAGGGTGGAAATCTCGGGCGTGGTGTTCCAGCGCAACGCCGACCACTATCGCGTCTTTCCGGCGTGGAAGGGGAGGTTTGTGGTCTTCGACAGTCAAGCCAAAGCCCTCGACACGCTCCAAGTGGTGAGCGACTCGCTCGGCACGGTGGTGGCGACCTACACGCTGCCGAAGTATGTGCGCCCCGGCAACTTCTACCTCCGCCTCTTCGGCGAGGAGATATCAAGCGTGCAGCACAGTTTCCGCGTGGAAGAGTACAAGCGCCCGACTTTCCATGTCGAACTTGACACCCTCGCGGCTTCCGTGCGTCTGGGCGACCGCATCCGACTGCGCGGTCATGTCCGTGCCTTCAACGGCGTGCCCATCGTCGGTGCGCAGGTGAAGTGGCGCAAGACAGCACGCGCCCTTTGGTCTTGGCGCGAGGAGGAGGAGACGAGCAGCGACTCCACCTTCTCGGCCGAAGGAACGCTCACCACCAACGAGGCGGGCGACTTTGACATCGCCACCACCCTCGGCACGGCAGCGACCACCGAGGGAGAGAGCCTGGTGTTCACCTTCACGGCCGAAGTGCTGGCCGGCAACGGCGAAACGCAACGTGCCTCACGCTCGACCGTGGTGGGCGATGCGACGGACGAACGTCCTGCCGCTCCCCAACCCATCGAGGTGAGCGGTGATGGCAGCGAAGAAGCCATAGTGCGCGTCAACCGCCCCTGCTTCCTTTTCTACGACCTCGTCTCTATCGACAACGGCCTCGAAGAAAGCCGCGTGGTGGAGGTCACGGAGCCTCAAACCTTCACCCTCCGCTGGAAGACGGCCTACGGCGACGCCGCTACCGCCCACTTTGCTTTCCTGCAAAACGGCGTACTCACCTACCGCACCGCCACCGTGGAGCGACAGAAGCCCGACAAGAAGCTCCGCATGGAGTGGGGCACTTTCCGCTCGCACCTCCAACCCGGCAGCACCGAGGAGTGGACGCTCCGGGTGCTCCGCCCCGATGGTACGCCTGCCCGGGCCAACGTGATGGCCCATCTCTACGATGCCTCGCTCGATGCTTTTGCCAAAAGCAGTTGGACGCCTTTCACTCACACCTTCTGGCGCAGCCGTCCCGTGGGCTACTGGCAGCAGCAAAGCGTCTACACGCCGTCGTTCTCCTTCTGGCACGACACGCATCACCGCGAGCTGCCGACCTACGACTTCACGCAGTGGAAACCGATGATGTTCGACTACTCCGGCAGCCGCGTCTCGGCGTATATGCTCAATGAGAAAATCAGCATCGCCGCCCTTGAGGTACCGGTGAGCAAAATGATGGGCAAAATGCGGATAAGGGGCACTGCAAACATTGCCAATCTCGCTGATGAACAACTTGTGGGAGGAGCGACCCAGGAGTCGGCAGCAGAAGAGGAAGAAACTGCCCCCACGGTGCAACTGCGCCAAAACTTCAACGAAACGGCCTTCTTCTTCCCTCGTCTTCACACCGACGCCCAAGGGGTGGTGACCCTCCGCTTCACCCTTCCCGAAAGCCTGACACAGTGGAACTTCGACGCCTTTGCCCACGATGCGCAGTTCAACACAGGTTTGCTTTCCGACAAAGTGGTGGTGCGCAAACTGCTTTCGGCCGAAGCCGCTCTGCCACGCTTCCTCCGCGAGGGCGACCGCACCGAAATTCCCATCACCGTGCACAACCTCAGCGAGAAGCGTGCCCAAGGCAAAGTATTCCTCACGCTCGTCGATGCCGAAACGCAACGTACGCTCAAGACCCTCTCGCAGAAGTTTGATCTCGCCGCAGGTGCGGCCTTGCACCACGCTTTTGCCTACGAAGTGCCCGACGGCCTGAGTCGGCTCGTGGCTCGTGTGGTGGCCAAAAGCACGGAGTTCAGCGACGGTGAAGAGCGAGAACTTCCCATTCTCTCCCGCCGCATCGAACTGACCCACGCTGTGCCCTTCACCGTGAAGCACGGTGAAAACTACGACGCCCAACTCGCTGCCGCCCGCAAGCAACTGCTCGCAGCGCTCGAACGCGGTGTGCAACCACAGTTGGCCGTCGACACCTGCCGTGACGCCCGTGCCGAAGTGGCCAAGGTGGTGCCGCAACTCCTCAAGATGGCCGACAACGGTTCGGCCACGGACATAGCCACCGCCCTCTACGGCCTCGAAATCGGAGCAATGTTGCGCCCCTACACGCAACTCACCGACGAGGAAATCAACGTGCGACGTGAAAACCTCATCGCCCGCCTCGCCCAACAGCAGCAACGCGAAGGGGGCTGGAGCTGGTGGAGCGGCATGAAGCCTTCGCCTTGGATTACGAGTGAAATCGCCACTCTCCTCGGACGCATCAACACCCTCACCGGCCGCACCGAGACGGACGCCATGTTGCAACGCGCCCTCCACTATCTCGACCAAGTCACGCAAGAGAGTGTGGCCGAAATGCGCAAACATCCCAACACCGGCATCAGCGAATGGCACTTCCGCTACCTCTACCTCCACCGCATTCTCCGGCGCGCAGACACGGACGAGGTGCGCTACCTCCTCCGCCTCGCTGCGAAAAAGCGTAAAGAACTCTCCATGTACGGCAAGAGCGGCGTGGCGGTGATTTTGGCCGGGACACCCCACGACGCCGAAGCCCGACTGGCGCTGCAAAGCCTCATCGAGCACACCGTTGTTTCGGAAGAGATGGGCCGCTCCTTCGACACCGAGCGCGCTTTCTCCGGCTGGGCGAGCTACCGCATCCCCACCCAGACTTTCGCCATCGAAGCCCTCCAACGCCTCGCCTCGCCCACGGCCCAAATCGACAACGTGACCGTGGCCGACTTGGTGAGCGAGATGAAACTCTGGTTGCTTCAATCGAAGCGCACACAGACGTGGAACTCCTCCCGTGCCACGGCCGATGCCACCTATGCGCTGCTCCGCGAACCCGATGCAGCCAACGAAGGATTGACTTGGGGCGCAGTGTCGGCACGCTACACCCTCCCCGCGGCTCAAGCGGTGCAGAAAAGCAGCGGTTTCACCCTCGTCCGCCGTTTGGAGGTGTTACGCGGCAAACAGTGGCAACGCCTTGAAAGCGACAGCAGGCAGACGCTCCGCGTAGGCGACCACGTCCGTTGGGTCTATGAGGTGACAGCCGATCGCGACTACGACCACGTGGCGTTGCGCTCCACACGCCCTGCCTGCTTCGAAACGCTTCGTCCCCTCTCGGGCTACACTTGGCTCGATGGCTTGGGCGCCTACCGTATGGTGCGCGACAGCGAAAACGAATACTTCATCGAACATCTTGCCAAAGGCCGTCACACTTTCACCGACGAAATGATTGTGGACCGCGCCGGCACTTACGATGCGGGGCTTTCGCGCATTGAATGCGTCTTCTCCCCCGAGTTTGTCGCCAACTCCTCCCCCGACGCCTTCACCGCGCTTCCCGCAGCGCAGTAGCCTACACTCCCCCACCCTCTTTGCACGCCTCGAAGGAGGCTTCGCACAATGAGGCTTCACACATTGCCATCCCTAAGTTGGTCTCTCCGTACCAACTTAGGGATTTTTTTTAAAGGCCGAAAGAAAGGAAAAAAGGAGGAAAAAGCAAGGAGAGAGGGGAAGAAGGAATCCCTTCCGAGATATCGCCGGATGCGGCTCACAAGAAGGCAAAAAGCCGCCAATACTTTTGAAAACCTCTTAAAAATGCAAGAACAGTGGACCAGCTCCTACAAATACGATTTCTTTGCGCATAAAGTTTACTACGCATCGCTTTTATGCAATTTGGAGACGAAAAACTGTATTTATCGCTTTGTAAATTGAAGATAAGGGCGTAACTTTGCCCTGTAAAATGAAATCTCGCTTTGGCAGAACGAGTCCCATAATTCGGCACGCTGTCGGGCACAAACACACTATTTCACTTATCCTCCTTTATGAAAAAGATACTGGTCATTGGAGCTACCGGACAAATCGGTTCGGAACTCACCATGAAGTTGCGCAGCATCTATGGACACGACAATGTCGTGGCAGGCTACATTGTGGGCGCTGAGCCTAAGGGCGAACTCCTCGCCACCGGCCCTGCCGAGATTTGTGATGTTACCAACGGGCAGGCCCTGGCCGACATTGTGCAGAAGCACCACATCGACGCCATCTTCAACCTCGCAGCGCTGCTCTCGGTGGTGGCCGAACGCAAACCTCAGTTGGCGTGGAAAATCGGCATTGACGGATTGTGGAATGTGCTCGAAGTGGCACGCGAGCATGATTGTGCGGTGCTCACGCCTTCGTCCATTGCCTGCTTCGGCCCTGAAACGCCGCGCGACAACGTGCCGCAGGACACCATCCAGCGCCCACGCACCATCTATGGCGTAACGAAGGTGACCACTGAACTCCTCTCGGACTACTACTTCAACAAATATGGCGTAGACACGCGTTCCGTGCGCTTCCCCGGTCTCATCTCCTACGTCACCCCGCCCGGAGGCGGCACCACGGACTATGCCGTGGACATCTACTACGCTGCCGCACGCGGCGAAAAGTTTGTCTGCCCCATCGCCGAGGGCACGTTTATGGACATGATGTACATGCCCGACGCCCTCAACGCCTTGGTACAGCTCATGGAGGCCGACCCCACGCGCTTGGTTCACCGCAATTCGTTCAATATCGCAGCCATGAGTTTCGACCCCAAAGGCATCTACGAAGCCATCCGCAGACAACGTCCCAACTTCGAAATGACCTACCAAGTCGATGCCCTCAAGCAGAGCATTGCCGACTCTTGGCCCAACAGTCTCGACGACACGGCAGCCCGCCAAGAGTGGGACTGGCAGCCCCGCTACGACCTCGAAGCCATGACCACCGACATGCTCAGCAAGCTCGCCTTGAAGATGCACGCTTAACTGGACTCCTTCTCAAAAAAAAGAAAATCAAACGACCACCGCCGACTACTCACAGTGAGCAGTCGGCGGTGGTCGTTTGGCACTCCGGCTTCCCCTCATCAGCCGAGGAAGCGGGAGCAAGCGAGGCTGATGTCTATCGTGCCCCGACAGGGATGTTGGGATTGGTTTCGAGTTGGTGCAGCGCCGCCTTGTAGATGTCGCTGCGATCGTTGGCCAGTTGGAAGTATTCGCTGCGGTCCCAGAGGTCGAGCGCCACGAGAGCTTTGAGCATCAGGCGCAGGTCGGGGAGCGTCTTTTGGAGTTCGGCATCGTCCTTGGGCGTCACCTTCTTCTTTTTGGCCTCGTCAAGGAGTTGGTCGATGAGCGACTGCGGCACAACATAGTCGCGGCGGAAGTCGGCAAAGGTACGATATTGCTTCTTGAGCGCCTTACGTTGGTTGTCGATGTAGCGGAGCGAAATGGTGTTGAAGAGGTTGTTGCGGTTGATGGCGGTGTAGAACTTCGTGAACGCGAGGGTGTCGAGCGGCACGAACACGTCGGGCATGATGCCGCCACCGCCGTAGACGCTACGGCCGTCGACCAGCGTCTTGTAGACCTTCGTCGAATCAAGGTGGATGGAGTCGCGGTGGATGAGTTCGCCATGGGTGTAGCGCTTCTCAAAGTCTTGGGAGTATTCCTCCTTCTTGCCCTTCTCGTAGGGCTTCTGGATGCAACGGCCCGATGGGGTGTAGTAGTGACTCGTGGTGAGGCGGATCATGGAGCCGTCGGGCAGGTCGATGGGGCGCTGCACAAGTCCCTTACCAAAGGTGCGCCGCCCCACCACGAGGCCGCGGTCGTGGTCTTGAATGGCCCCTGCCACAATTTCAGCAGCCGAAGCGCTAAACTCGTTGACCAGCACCACCACGCGCCCTTGCTTGAAGAGGCCGCCACCCTGTGCCACAAACACCTGCTTGGGTTGGGTACGGCCTTCGGTGTAGACCACAAGGTCGCCTTCGTTGAGGAATTGGCTCGCCACCTCAAAGGCCGCGCCCAAATAGCCGCCGCCATTGCTTTCGAGATCGAAGATGAGGTCGCGCATCCCCTGCTTGAGGAGTTTGGCAATGGCTTCCTTCACCTCCTTGCCCGAAGTCGCTCCGAAGCGGTCGAGCTGAATGTAACCGATAGTCGGGGTGACCATATAGGCCGCACCGAGGGTGTTGACGGGAATTTTGTCGCGCGTCACGGTGAACTTCATCGGTTCCGGCACGCCCCGGCGCACGATGCGCAGATCGGCTTTTGTGCCGCGAGGACCACGCAGGAGGGTCATGATGCTGTCGCGCTCCATCTTGACGCCGGCAATGGCGGTGTCGCCCACCGAGATGATGCGGTCGCCGGCCAAGATGCCCACTTTTTCCGAAGGGCCTTTGGGCACCGTCTGGATGACCACGAGGGTGTCTTCGAGCATGTTGAACTGCACGCCGATGCCTTCAAAATTGCCTTCCAGCGGTTCATTCATTTTCTTCGTCTCCTTGGGGTTGGAGTAGGAGGAGTGAGGGTCGAGCTTTTCGAGAATACCATTGATGGCATCTTCCACCAGTTTCTTTTGGTCGACCGTGTCGACGTAGAGTTGCGTGATGGCGAGCTGCGCCAGTTGGAGTTTGCGGATTTGTTCTACATCGACACTTTCGTGCACGGGTTGTCGTTGTGCTGCGAGCGGCAGGACAGCCAAAGTGCAGAGAAGGAAGAGGAAAAATTGTTTCATAAGAGAGAGGGTTAGTCGTGAGGTTGGGGCAGGAAGGCCGAGACGTCCTTGCCGAAGGAGAGGAGTTCGCGCACCACGGTCGAGGAGATGTCGGCATATTCGGGCTCGGTGAAGAGGAGCACCGTTTCGACGTCCGAAAGGCGGTGGTTGATGCCGGCAATGTCGCGCTCATACTCAAAATCTTTGACCGAACGGATGCCACGCAACACGAACTTGGCTCCCACGCGCATGGCGAGGTCGGCGGTGAGGTCGTCGTAGGCCACAACGCTCACCCGGTCGTTGCCTTCGTAGACACGGCGGATGGCGGCCACGCGCTCTTCGGGCGGAAAGTAGGAGCGCTTATTGATGTTGTAGCCCACCCCAATGACCAAATGGTCGAACATCTCCAGACCGCGCCGTACAATACTGGCATGGCCGATGGTAAAGGGGTCGAAGCTACCGGGAAAAACGGCAATTTTGGTGGAGAGTGCCATAGGTCGGAGGATAGATGGGAGGAAGAAAAAAAGTGGAGTGGGCAAATGGGGAAGCCGCCCCGGTCTCTCGCACGCGCGCGTCCCTATCATTAGGGGAAGTTTTTTGCCTTCACGCCTTCACCGATGGCGACATCCCTCTCATTTACAGAGGGTTGAAGGTGAAGGCAAATGAGAAATAAAAGTTTCACCTACCTTCACCCGAAAGTCTGAAACACCCCGAAATAAGGGATAGGGTGAAGGCAGTGAAGGCAAAAAACAAGACTATAATAGTGTACGCGTGCGCGCGCGAAGGAAAGGAGGACGTGGTGAGAGGAAGGGGCAGCCGAATGAGTGGGCAATTTATGGATTTCGTGCCGCAGCGGCATCTACCTCCGAGGTAGTTTTACGCAGCTCTGAGCTAAAACTTTTTACCTCTGAGGTAAAATAGCCTTCTTCCCTTCGGCAGGGATGCTCTCCCGAGAACAGGAAGGGGGAAAGGAGAGAAAATCATTCGGCCTCCGGACTTTCCTCCACGAGGTCGTCTTCCACCACGAGGTTGTCGATGATGAAATTCTGGCGTTCCATCGTGTTTTTGCCCATATAGTAGGCCAGCAACTCCTTGACCTTATCGCTCTTGTGGAGGGTCACAGGTTCTAAGCGCATATCGGGACCGATGAAGTTTTTGAACTCATCGGCAGAGATTTCACCCAACCCCTTAAATCGAGTGATTTCGGGATTGGGAGAGAGTTTGGCGATGGCAGCCAACCGCTCTTCTTCCGAATAGCAGTAGATGGTTTCATATTCGGTGCGGCCGCTGCTTTTTGATTTTTTCCCCGTTTTCTTCGCTTCCGCACGCTCTTCCTTGGTAGTCTTCTTCTTGTTGCGCACGCGGAAGAGGGGCGTTTGGAGAATGTAGACATGGCCTTTCTTGACGAGTTCAGGGAAGAATTGCAGGAAGAAAGTCATCATAAGCAAGCGGATGTGCATCCCATCGACATCGGCATCCGTGGCGATAATCACCTTGTTGTAGCGAAGAGAGTCGAGTCCGTCTTCGATGTTGAGGGCGGCTTGAAGGAGGTTGAATTCCTCATTTTCGTACACCACCTTCTTGGTCAATCCATAGGAGTTGAGGGGCTTTCCGCGCAGGGAGAAGACGGCCTGCGTTTTCACCTCACGACATTGGGTGATGCTACCCGACGCTGAGTTACCCTCGGTGATGAAAAGGCTCGTATCGAAACGTAAATCCTCGATTTCATCGGGATTTTGACCACGTTTGGGTTTGGGAGCTTCATCGCTGAGGTGGATGTGGCAGTCGCGCAGTTTCTTGTTGTGCAAACTGGCTTTCTTGGCGCGCTCACGTGCCAACTTCGTCACGCCGGCAATGGCTTTGCGTTCCTTTTCGCTCTCTTGGATTTTCTGCTGAATGACTTCGGCAATATCCAGATTTTTGTGCAAAAAGTTGTCGACCTGCTCTTTGATGAAGTCGCCTACAAACTTATTGACGCTCACGCCGCTCAGTTCAAAGGTATTGCCTTTGGCATCCTTGTCGGGTGCCATGGTGAGCGAACCGAGTTTGATTTTGGTTTGCGACTCAAAGGTAGGTTCGATGACACGAATGGCAATGGCGGCCACAAGGCCGTTGCGCACATCCTGCACATCGTAGTTCTTGCCGAAATACTCCTTGATGGTGCGCGCGATGTGCTCCTTAAATGCACTTTGGTGCGTACCGCCCTGAGTGGTGTGCTGGCCGTTGACAAAGGAATAGTATTCCTCACCATATTGGCTGGTGTGGGTAAAAGCGATGTCCAGATATTCGTTGCGCAGGTGTACGATGGGGTACAGCCCCTGGGCGGTCATGTTGTCGGTGAGCAAGTCTTCCAAACCGTTGCGCGAGATGGTGCGGCGGCCGTTGATGAAGATGGCAAGACCGGTGTTGAGGTAGGTGTAGTTGCGCAACATCGTTTCGACAAATTCGGAGTGGAAACGATAGCCGACAAAGAGGGTGGCATCGGGCTGAAAGAAGATGTAAGTACCGTCTTCTTCCTCGGTGGAACCGCTATTATCCTCAATCAAGCGTCCGGCTTCAAAGATGGCTTCGCGATACTTCCCCTCGCGGTAGCTGCGCGCCACAAAACGGGAGGAGAGGGCGTTGACGGCTTTCAGACCCACGCCGTTCAATCCGACGGAGGCCGTGTATTGGTCGCTGTCGTACTTAGCACCGGTGTTCAACTGAGAAACGGCTTCAATCAGGCTGCCCGGCGGAATGCCTCGACCATAGTCGCGAATGGAGGCGGTGAGGTCGTCGGTGATGTCTACTTCTATTTTTTTGCCAAACCCGGCGTTGAACTCGTCGATGCTGTTGTCGATGCTCTCTTTGAGCAGGACGTAAATGCCGTCCTCGGCATGCGATCCGTCTCCCAAGCGCCCGATGTACATGCCCGGACGCATACGGATGTGGGTCATATCGTCGAGGTGGCGAATGGCATCGTCGCTATAATCGGCGGCGTTACGAGTGGGTTGCGGCGTGAGGTCTTCTGTCATGTTGAGAATAGGGAGAGAAGGTTAGGGGAGAAGCGTGCAGTACTGACTTACAACGTCTTCTGATAGCAGCGGCGGCGTTTATGGAGCTCCACGTCAAGATAGTTCCACTGGTTGGCACTCTTGTCGTTGGTTTCCAAGATGGGGTGTCCTTCGGCATATTCAAAGCCCATCTCTTTGGCGATGGGAATGATATCGGCAAAAAGGAGGGCATTGACCCCTTTGTTCTGATATTCGGGCAACACGCCGACGAGCAGCAGGTCGATGATATGCGAACGCTTCCAATAGAGGGCTTTGAGCAGGTGCCACCATCCGAAGGGGAAGAGTTTGCCTTTGGCCTTCTGCAAAGCACGGGAAAGGGAGGCCATACCGATACCCATCGCCACCGGTTCGTTGTCTTCGTTTTCGACAACCACCAGCAGGCGCAGGTCGAGGAAATGGAGGTATTGGTTGGCGTATTTGTCGATTTGTCGGCGATTGATTTCACTGAAACCAAAGAGAGGGGCATAGGAGCGGTTGATGACATCGAAGAGGCGGTAGATGTAGTTGCCGTCCTTGATTTCTTTCACGCTCTTAAACTTGCGGATGTGCAGATTGGAACGCTTGCGCACGATTTCCGCCACACGGAAGTAGCGTTCATAGTCGGCCTCATGACCGGGACGCGGCACATAGATTTTCCGTTCTGACCAGTCGATTTCGCGCTCGTAGCCGTGGGCTTCCAAATGTTCGGGATAGTAGGGATAGTTGTAGATGGTCGACATCGTGGAGAGTTGGTCGAACCCTTCGATGAGCATACCCTCTGCATCGAGATCGGTGAAACCCATCGGCCCGATGAGTTTGTCGCATTGGTATTCACGTGCCCAAGCCTCAGCGGTATCGAGCAAAGCGCGGCTCACCTCAAGATCATCGATGAAATCAATCCATCCGAAGCGGGCATTGCGGGTGTTCCACGTCCGATTGGCTTTGTGGTTAATCAAGCACGCCACGCGTCCCACAACCTCCCCATCTCGGTAAGCCAAGAACAATTCGGATTCGCAAAATTCGTACGCCCCGTTCTTTTTGGGATTGAACGTGTCGAGCATATCCTCATAGAGATCGGGCACAGAGTAGGGGTTGTCCTTGTAGAGGTGGTAGTTAAAACGAATAAAGGTTTTCAAGTCTGCCTTAGACGTTACTTTTTTGATTTCTACTGCCATGAGAGATTGTGGATTGTGGAGATTTCGGAAAGATTTTGAAGTTCGCCGCCCGCACCGCTGAAAAAGAGCAGGGTAAGAAAGGACGGAAGGCGCTGACGCTTACCGTGAGCGAACGTGCAAAGTTACTCATTTTTTGTGGGAAAGGTCGTAAAAACACCCTCTTTTCTGGGAGTTTCGACTGCAAAGGCCGCCTTTTACTCTGAAAAGCGAGGAATTCCAAGAGGAGTAGCCTTGGGACGCAAGTAGGAGTCTGCACCAATTTAGGGCAGGTCCTTCAAAGCAAGATGCCCCGGTTCGCCATAATCAAGGCGGGTGCGGAAGTGGGCAAGAGCCGCCCATTCTTCAGGCAGAGGCGGCAGGTCGGGTTTCGTCCCAAGATGATCTAAGCGCCGCAGCAAATCGGCCACGGTGAGTTGGTAAATATCTATATCGAGTTTGAAGCGCGAAGGTTCGGTTTCACTCTCGGTGGTAACATATAGTACGCCGGCCTCTTCCAAGCGTCGAAGTTCGCTCCCGACCACGGAAAGGGGCAACCGTGTTTCGCTCGCCAACGCGGTAAGGGTGTAGGCTGGAGCCTCTTTCAGAAAGGCACGCACAATGGTGCGCATCAACCCCAGTGCAACGGCATCGTGCTGGCAGGCACTGAGCCGTGGAGCGGTGAGCGCCCCATCCTCGGAGGAGGTTTGAATGGTTTGACATAAAATTACGCCTCCCAAACAGATAATCCATGTGGCATATACCCACACCATCAACAGCGGGAGCACGGCAAACGATCCATACACGGCATTGTAGCTACTCAAAAACATTTGTCCTTGAATGTAAAACTGCTGAACGAGGCAAAAGAGGAAGCCTGCCAGCGCGGCCGGTACAACGATGGAGCGCCAATAGACATTGACCACCGGAATGAACTTATACATCATCCCCAGCACTACACTGCTCAACAGCCATTTCAGGATAAACAGCAATATGGGCATAGACGACTGCACCAGGTCGTATTGCGGGAGATAATCAAACAGTTTGAGGACATAGAGCCAAACTCCGCTCAACAAAAAGATGGAGAAGATGAGAAACACAATCAGCCCTAAATAGGAGAGCGAAAATGCAAAAAGGCCGCGTGAGGTGGTCACTCCCCACAAAGCGTTGAATTTCTCCTCAATGTTATTAACGAGCGAGATGAGGGTAAAGAGTAAAAACAAGAAACTCACGCCAATCACCATATCATCCTGCGTGCGAGCGATATAGGAATTGGCAAACCCCATCAGTTGGTCGATGACATTCTCCTGTACATTCAGGTTGGAGCGCAGTTGCATTTCAATGTATTGTTCCAACCCGAAGCCACGTCCCAGTGCTAAAATAAGCGCCAGCAGCGGCACCACAGATAGTACGGTGGTGTAGGTGAGTGCTGCCACATTGGTGGTGAGAGAGCGTTGCTGCATGGCTTTCACCGCAATGCGTGCAATTTTCAGTACGTCCTGCGCAACCTGCTTCCACCGCAACGCAGTAATATAAGAAGTGATTGAGGATATGAGATTCATGATGGAGGAGATTTTAATAAAAAGCAAAAAAGAAACCCAACACAAGCCTTGTTCTTTTCTTCTAAAAAATAAAGAAGACGATGGGTTGGCACAGGAAGCAAAAGTAATCGTTTTCCACGAAACCCACAAGGTCTCTTCCCGACTTTATACGCTTTTTTATCCACATTTTTCCAGAAAAAGCATCGTTTTCCTCGTTAATTCGCTAAAAGGCTTGGTGCTTTCAGAAATAAATCCCTATATTTGCAACCTTAATTCATCAAAAAACACGATCTTATGAAAAAAACTTTACTCACTCTTCTCGTGGCTGCAACAGCTACTTTCACTGGTTTTGCGCAAAGCAATCTTCTGAAAAACGGTGATTTTGAAAAATGGAACGGCAACAATTTGGCCGCCTGGGGTGCAAAAGGCTCAAAAGAAGCTCCAACTGCCACCAATGTAGAAGTGAAGCAAGCTACCGGCCGCACAGGTCACGGTGCTGAAATCACGGAAGTCTCCAATAAAGGTAAGTTCAGCAATGTTCGTTTGTCACAGAAACTTTCCCTCAAGAAAGGCGACTATACACTGACTTTCTGGGCTAAGGGCGCAGTTAATGGCAAGCACGCTTTGGGAGGTTACGTTTGTGAAGATGATGGTGCCATTAAGACCAGCAACTATAACTATTCTGCCAAAACAGCACTTTCTAAAGACAGCTGGACAGAAGTCAAATACAACTTCTCACTCCAAGGCGACAGCACCGTTTGGGTTATTTTGCGTAACGACAAGGGAGCTGGTTCTATCTTCGTAGACGATGCTATGCTCACCACCACTAATGGCGGTAGCGTAACTCCTGATCCTACACCTGACCCTACGCCTACCCCCACTCCTACCGGCGATGAAATCTACTCAAAGGCACTCACCGACAATGCTGATGGTTGGACCCTCGAACAAGGTACTCTCCCCAAAGGTCTTAGCCACGTTTGGGCACAAGACGCTAAATATGGTTTGAAAGCTTCGGCTTTTGTTAAGTCTAACAAGTATGCTGCTGAAGCTTGGGCTATTTCTCCCGAAATCACTTTGACAAAAAACAATAAATTGGCGTTCGACCATGCTGCAAGATACTTCAAAAAGGTGGAAGAAGAACACACCCTTTGGGTGCGCGAAGGAAAAACCGGCGCATGGCAGCAACTCACCATCCCCACATACAGCGATGGTAAGTCTTGGAACTATGTGTCATCCGGTGAAATTGATTTGAGCGCCTACAATGGCAAGACAGTACAGTTCGGCTTCAAGTACATCAGTACCACTAAGGATGCTTCCACTTGGGAAGTGAAGAACTTCAAGATTACAGGCACTCCCTCTGCTATCGAAAGCCTCTCTACCGGTAAGGTACAGCAAGGTATTTTCGACCTCAGCGGTCGTCGCGTAGAAAATGCCACTAAGGGCATCTTCATCATCAATGGTAAGAAGGTGATTAAATAATCTCTTTCCCTACCCCACCCTACAATCCCTGCAAGCGCATTTGTTCGTTTGCAGGGATTTTTGTATCTTCGCCACAGAAAATTCAATTATCATTTCATCCTTTTTTTGTGCTATGAAACAAAAATTCCTCCTCGTTTCTCTTTTGGCGGCGGTAATGTTCCTCTGCTCCCCAGGTTCGACCTCGGCACAAGCCAACTTCAACGTTGTGCCCCGCCCTCTGAAAGTCACTCCGGCAGTTGAGAAAGGCGACTTTGCCCTCAATGCGCAAACCGTCATCGTATGCGGAAAAGCCGCTGAAGAACAGACGAATGCCCGCCATTTGCAACGCTTCCTGACAGAACGTACCGGTTTTGCACCTGCCATTGTGCACAAAGCACCGCAAACCAACGCCATCGTTCTCAGCCAAAACCTGAAAAACGACAATCTCGAAGCCTATCACCTCACCGTGACTGCCGACCGCATCCACATCAACGGAGCCAGCGCAGCAGGTACTTTCTATGGCATTCAGACGTTGCGGAAATCTCTGCCCCACAACAGCCACAAAGGTGAAATCACCCCACCCAAAGGCAAGCAAATCTACATTCCTTTCGTCACCATCGACGACGCCCCTCGTTTCGCCTATCGCGGTGCACTGCTTGACGTGGCACGCCACTTCCTCAGTGTGGACAGCGTGAAGCGCTTCATCGACATGATTGCGCTCCACAACATCAATCGTTTCCACTGGCACCTCACCGACGACCAAGGTTGGCGCGTGGAAATCAAGAAGCACCCCCGCCTCGTTGAGGTGGGCAGCAAACGCCCCGAAACCGTCATCGGACACAACAGCGGCAAGTATGACGGAATTCCCCACGGAGGCTATTACACTCAAGAGGAATGTCGCGACATCGTGCGCTATGCTGCCGAACGCCACATCACCATCATTCCTGAAATCGACCTCCCCGGCCACATGCTCGGTGCACTCACGGCCTACCCCGAATTGGGTTGCACAGGAGGCCCTTATGCTGTATGGCGCATTTGGGGTGTGAGCGACGACGTGCTCTGTGCCGGAAATCCAAAAACCTACGATTTCATCGATGATGTTCTCGATGAAATCGTCAAAATCTTCCCTTCTGAATATATCCACGTAGGGGGGGACGAATGCCCGAAGACTCGTTGGAAATCTTGCCCCAAATGCCAAGCCTTCATCAAGCAACACCAACTTGAAGGCGATGGCAAGCACACCGCAGAAGAACGCCTACAAAGCTATGTTATCCGTCATGCCGAGCAACACCTTTCTCGCCGCGGCCGCAAAATCATCGGTTGGGACGAAACACTCGAAGGCGGACTGGCTCCCGGTGCCACCGTTATGTCTTGGCGCGGTGAAGCCGGTGGTCTCGAAGCGGCACGCAGCGGCCACGATGCCATCATGACTCCCAACACCTACCTCTACTTTGACTACTATCAAGCCAAAGATACGAAGCAAGAGCCGATGGCTATCGGAGGATACCTCCCCCTCACCACGGTTTATAGTTACGAACCCGTACCTGAAAAGGCCACTCCCGAAGAAGCCCGCCATATCATAGGTGTACAAGCCAACCTTTGGACGGAGTACATTCCCAACTTCAAGCAAATCGAATACATGGAGTTGCCGCGTATGGCTGCGCTTGCTGAAATCCAATGGACACCTCGCAACACGAAGAATTTCCCCGAATTCATCGAGCGTTTGACCCGTTTGCTCGATCTCTATCGCGAGCAAAACTACAATTTTGCCAAGCATGTCTACAACGTCACCGCTTCCTATCAGCTTGATGCCGAGCGCGGCATAGTGGCTACCCTCTCCACGCTTGACAATGCCGACATCCGCTACACCCTCGACGGCAGCACACCCACAACTTCCAGCACGCTCTACAAAGCGCCCATCGTCCTTCAAAAAGATGCCCAGTTGCGTGCCGCCGCCTTCCGCAACCTCGGTCGTCCTCGCGCCGGCAGCCGTCCGATGGTCGAGCGCAGCCAAGTGGAGCAGGAAGATTTCCACTTCTCCCTCAGCACGGCCAAAGACATCCGGCTTCTTCAAGGCATCAACGACCGATATAAGTTTGCCGGCCCCTCCGTGCTGGTGGACGGTCTGCAAGGCAGCAACCTCAACTTCCAGTCCGGACGCTGGTTGGGCTTCAGCACCGAAGACCTCGAAGCCGTCATCGACCTCGGTCGGCCCACGACGGTGAGCAGCGTGTCCTTCAATGCCCTTGTCGAAAAGGCCAACTGGATTTATGGGCCACGGCGTGTCGTGGTGAGCCTCTCGACCGATGGCCAAGACTTCACTCCCGTTGTCCGGCAGGACTATCTGCCCATGGGCGAAAAGGATCCCGATGGCATCCTGCCCTATCGCTACACCTTTGCCCCGCAGTCGGTGCGCTACATCAAGGTGCACGCCGTGCCCGAAAAGGCCATCCCCACTTGGCACACCGTTGCCGCCGGCAAACCGGGTTTCCTTTTTGTCGATGAAATCGTGGCAAGATAGTCCGTTTTGCCTTAACTCCCTGCTGAACACCGCTGTCATTGAGGTTTTCCTCTTTGACAGCGGTTGTTTTTGTACTCCTTCTAAATGCCTCCGCTCGACCAAAACTCTACATTTTTTTTGAAGCCTCCTCTGTTTACATATAGACATCTCGCCGGAAAAATCAGCCACAAGACTTTGAGTTTAACACAGTTTTAACACTTTCATATCCTCTACTATCGGACGAACTGCTACCTCTGAGATAGAATGATCTACCTCTGAGGTAATTGAAACTACCTCTGAGATAAATCCACCTACCTCTGAGAAAAAAATCGCCCCTCCGCCTTCGCACGCGTGCGCCTCACACTACACAATATCCCTGCATTTTGCCTTCACTGCGTTCACCCAAGCCGATAAATCCCTCATCATCAGTGCATAGTAGGAAGACACGAGAAAGAGAAAAGTCTCCACTCTCCGGTGAAGGCAGCAACGCCTTTGCCTTCACCCGTAACCACCTGAATAATAAACCAATAAACCAAAAGGTGAAGGATTGAAGGCAAAAAACACGGACTATAGTAGGGTACGCGCGTGCGCGCGAGGACATTCTCCGGTGGCCGCACTCTGCAACATCGGATCGCCCCGCCTTGCGGGTTTCCGATATTCACCCCCTCCGGAGACGCTCCTTGCGGCAGGTCCGTCGGGCAGTGCCTTCTTCACCCTGAAGGGAACGGAACTGAAAGGGATGTCCATCGGATGGAACGGAACTTTATCAGGCTTCCGACGACCCTTGGTGCTGCTCCAGATTGCCCCACGATGTTTTTCAAAAAAACATAGACGCCAACTCCTTCTGAGACAAAATCACTCAGCGGCAGTTGGCGTCTATGGCTTAGTTCAATGAAGGGTGAGGCGAGCGGCACAGTCAATATAGACCGCGCCGCTCATTCACCGCAGGAAAATCAATAGAAGATGGAGGCTACGGGATGAACTCCAGCCACCACGGTGCGGAGGAACTTTCCCGTGCGGTCGTAGATGTGGATGGTGCCTTGCGAAACGTAGTTGCCCACGGCAGCGTCAGAAGCTAGATAGACGTCGCCGGTGCGGGGCGCGATGTTGATGGCGGTGGGAGCAGGCGGCATGTGGCCGAGATCCTTGCCCCAAGCATGGGAGGTGTCAGCCGTGTGGCTGCGGGTGTCCCAAACGGCATAGGTGGTGTTGGCTTTGGGATTCTTGTAGTCGGTGTAGTCCACCACATAGTTCACCACGTAGAGGCTGTTGCCATGGGCTGCAGCCATCGTTCCTTTGCAGTATTCAGCCGCACGATCGGCTGCATCGATGCGCCAGATAGTGCCCGGAATGCTGCCGTAGTTGCCGTTGCACACGACGAAGATGTTGCCATTGGCGTCCTGCGTGAGTTTGCCGGGGTTCATCCCCACCTTGACATCCTGCTTGGTATTGGTGAAGGTGCGCAGGTCGATTTTGGCCACGCGGAAGCCATTGACATAGTTCTTGCTCCAGTTGTAGCCGTCGCTCACAGCGACATAGAGGAAATTGCCGCGAGCTTCGAGGTCTACGGGGTTCGGGCCGACTTCGATTTTGCTCACCACTTTGAGGGCAGTGGTGTCGATTTTTGTCACGTAGCCATCGTTGTTGCTCACGTAGATGTTACCACCGGCAGCGGTGATACCTTCGGGGTCGGTGGTGGGGATTTGTGCCAGGATTTTGCGGGTGTTGGCATCGATGGCCCAAACGAGGTCACTGCCATAGACGGCGATGTAGAGCTTCGAGCCATAGATGACGCCATCCTGAGGAGAGTCGCCGAGACTCTGGCCGTTGGCACTCTTAAAGATGCCGTGGAGGGGCTTGTAGTCCTTAAAGTCGAAGTAGGAAAGGATGCCCTCGATTTTGCCTTGATTGCCTTGGTTGAGCACATAGACACCATTGATGCCTGTGCCGGGTTGGAGCGGTTCGATGTGGTCTTCCTCGTCGTTACAAGCCGTGAAAGCCAAGCCCACAAGGGCGAGGGGAAGAAGGTGTTTGAAGAGTTTCATAAAAAAGTGGAGTTAAAATGAATAATTTACGGAGAACTGATAGGTGCGCCCGGGCATGGGATACCGGCGCACGATTTCGTAAGTATGGTCGGTCAGATTGGTCACAGCGAGGAGGCAGTCGAGCTGCCGGCGATGCGAAATCGGTAGGCGACGACGCAAGGTAAGGCCGAGTTCGGCGTAGGCCGGAAGGCGCGTAGTGGGGGCGTGCTCGTGGGTGCTCCATCGCTCGGAGGCAAAAGTGGCGGTCACGCTGAGTTGTGCCCAAGGATTGTCCCATCCCAAGGCCATCGTGCCGCTGTGGGCAGGAGTGTAGGCCAGTTGCTTTCGGCGTGTGGGGGTGACGCCGGAGGTAGCATCTTCGACCTGTTGGAAAGAATAGTTGGCCGCAAGGTTGAGGTGGTGGCGGGCAGCCAGTCGCAGTGAGGCGTCGAGGGTCAGATCGAGGCCTTGAGCTTCCACCCGCCCGAAGTTGGCCGTCTGCCAGATGTAGGGGTTTCGGGGGATGGCGACAATGCGGTCGGACACGCGATTGGCATAGACATCAAAAGTCAGGTCGAGCCGCGTCACCGGAGTGTGGCGGGGAAGAAGATGGAGGGTACCGCCCAGTCCGAGTTGGTGCGTAAGTTCGGGACGCAGATGAGTGTTGCCCAAGCGAAAATAGTAACTTTCGGCAAAGGAGGGCATCCGAAAGAGCTGTTGCGCATAGAGGCGCAGGGTGAGGGCAGCCCGTGGGGTGCGGACGGCCCGATAGGCCAGCGAGAGAGAGGGGGTGAAGCGTCGGGCGTTGCGCGCAGGATCTTCGTGCTCCCAAGGCAGTCCGTTGGGGGCGCGGTCAGTGCCGTGAAGATCGTTCCAATGCCGATGGTGCAGCAAGCGTGCCGTGGCCGACCAGCGGGACACGCTCCAACGTAACGAAAGACTTTGCTGAAGCGAATGGCGGCGGACATCGCGCCAAAGGGTACTGCCAAATTTCAGCGTTTCGTAGGTATAGTCGACCGCATAGGCCGCGGAGAGGTCACGCGTCCATCGGTAGGCCGCGCCGGCAGTGGCATAGGCTGTGCGCTGGCGGTAGTGGTGTTCATCGCGCCCATCGGGATATTGCGGATCGAGGTTGAGATAGTGGGTGTTGTGTCCTGCGGCTTTGGCAGCGGCCATCCATTCCCAGCGCCCGTGGGTGTGGCGATAGGAGAGTTGGGCCGTCAGGTCATGGTCGGCGGTGTGCTCCGTTCCGGCACGGGTGTAGAGCATCACGGGGCCGGGCAGGCGACGATGGTCGGTGGCATAGGTGAGGTCGGCCGAGAGTTGTGTGGCCGCGGTGTTACACCGCCAGCGCAAGGCAGTGTGGAGGGTGTTAGTAGCGCTGTGGCTGCGGCGTTCCCGAGTGGTGAGGCGGCCGTTGCGCAGGGTGAAGGGGTAGTCGTTGTCGCCATGGGCCCAGTCGGCCACGGCAGCCAGGGTGTGCTTTCCCCACCGTGTGCTCCACAAGGTCGAAGGGGCCATCGTGCCAAAACTTCCCACGCGCAAACCGACCTGTCGCCCTTCAGGACGGCTCTCCAAGGCGATGACAGCCGCTGCGAGCGTGCGCACCGGCACAAGCAGGCGGGCATCGTCGGTGAGCTGGAGGGAAAGGCTGTTGAGTTGGGTAAAATCAAATTGCCCAAAGTCGATGGCACCGCTGCGAGCATCGAGCACGGGAAGCCCGTCGAGCGTCACTTGCGTGTGGGCAGCACCCAATCCGCGCACACTCACGGTCTTCACGCCTCCGGCACCGCCATAGTCGCGCAGATTGATGCCGGGCAACTGACGCAGGGCATCGGTGGTCGACACGATGCCGCGCCGGGCAAACCCTTCGGCACGGATTTCCCAACGAGGGGCGGCCTCTTGGTGCCGTTGGGGCAGACGGAGGGTGGACGCCTGGGCTTCGCGCAGCAAACTGTCGCGCGCAGAGGCAGACGATGGACTATCGGAGGAAGGGAGCACAGATTGAGCCTTGGCACCAAGGACAGCACCAACACTCAGCAGCGCCATCCATAAAGACAGCGAGCAAAGGGAAGTGTGGAACATAAAAAAGAGCTTCTTCGCCTCCTCTCCTCGGAAGAAACGAAAAACGAGAACAGCGGCAGGTCTTCTGACTTATCCCCGGTCGGCAATCGTCTTCCCATCGTGAACTTTCGCTCAACGACAGTGACCTGTGATTGCCGCGCAAAGGAGGAATTACAGCAGCGGGACTGTGTCGGACTTGCACCGACTTCCCTTTTCACCGCGACCGAATGCTTTTTGCTTTTGTGCATCTCGCGACACCGCTATCTGAGTTGTGGAAGCAAAAATACTACTTTTTCCTCATAGAAACAACGCCTCTCTTCAGAAAAGAAGGACAAACGAGACATCGCCCCCTTCCCACAAGGCGGAAAGGGGACGATGAAAGGGAACTATCGGAGGGGCCGGGTGGCGGCGACGAGCCAGTCACGCTCGGCAATGGAAGAGAGCAAGGGAAGAAGGCGTTCACGCACCATCGCATGGTAATCGTTCAGCCATTTTTTCTCGGTTTCATCGAGCATTTCGGGCACAATGGGCGCAGTGTCTATGGGACAGAGCGTGAGCGTTTCGAAGCGGTGGAAGTTACCGAAATCGGTGGTTTCGACAGGCGTAACGAGGAGAACGTTTTCGATGCGCACCCCAAACTTTCCGGCAAGATAAAGGCCGGGTTCGTTGGTGATGGTCATTCCGGCAGAGAAAGACTGCAAGGTGCAATCGCGGACGTTCTTGCGGATTTGGTGCGGCCCTTCGTGCACACAGAGGTGCGACCCCACGCCGTGGCCCGTGCCGTGGCCGAAGTCGAGACCTTCCTGCCACAGCGCAGCGCGGGCGGCAGTGTCGAGTTGCAGCCCCGTAGTCCCGGCAGGGAAGCGCATCCGCGAGAGCGCGATGTGTCCTTTCAGTACGAGGGTGTAGATGCGACGTTCTTCGTCGGTGAGCGGTCCGAGGGCGATGGTGCGGGTGATGTCCGTTGTCCCGGAAAGGTATTGCGCCCCGCTGTCGAGCAATAGCAAACCTTTGTTTTCGAGTCGTGCGGCTGTTTCGGGTGTGGCTTCGTAGTGAACAATCGCCCCATGGGCAGCATAGCCGGCAATGGTGGCAAAAGAGAGTCCGCGGAAGTCGGGATGCTCGGCACGGAAGGCCGTGAGCCGATGTTCTATGGTCAGTTCGGTTTCTTCTACGATTTTTCCGTTTTTCACCAACTCATCGAGCCAACAACGGAAGCGTACCAAAGCGACTCCATCGGCCTGCATCGCTTTGCGGAAGCCCGCGATTTCGGCTTCATCCTTCACGGCTTTGAGGGCTGTTACGCTCTGCATCTGGAGGGCGAGGCTCAGGTGTCCATTGGCTTCGGCAGCGAGGCGGAGTGGATGGTAAACCGCGAGATTGAGGGTGGGCGGCACGAGGAAGCGGCAGAGGTGCTTGGGGACGGAGGTCACGAAGGTGAAAATCTCGGCGTAGTCGCGCAACTCCACGCCCTGTTCGCTGAGGTAGTGCCGAATGTCGGTATTCACCCGCTGCAGATGGGTGAAAAGAATGGTGCGCCCGCGGTTGGCCACAAGATAAGCCATAAAGACGGGATTATACTCGACATCGGACGCCCGGAGGTTGAGCAGCCACGCTATTTCAGCCAGTTCGCTCACGATGAGAAACGTTTCGCCCTCTCTCTCCCCTTGTTGTGTGCAGAAGTCTTCGATCTTTTCGTGGGCCGACTTGGCGACATATTCATCGGGTTGGCGATACAACGACGATTGCGGCAGCGCCGGGCGGTCCGGCCAGATTTCACTGAAAGGGTCGGTCATGGGGCAGAGCAGGTCGGGCGAAAAGACAGCGGACAGACTTTCGTAGAAATCCAAAGTGCAGGTTTCGGCACAGAAGCCGATGCGGCCGGCAGAATCTTTCAAAGCAGCTATTTCTACCGCCAAAGTTTGTTGCAACCAATCAGTAAGGGAGGGGGTAGCGCATTCTCCCTCGCGCATCAGTTCAAAGGGAGTGTCGAGCAACTGCTGTTCGGCTTGAAGAAAATAGCGGCTGTCGGTCCAGAGGGCTGCGTGATGGAGGGTGACAAGAGCCGTTCCGGCACTTCCGTCAAAACCGCTGATCCATTCGCGGCACTTCCAGTGCGGGGCAGGATACTCACTGTTGTGCGGGTCGGCAGAGGGGACGATGAATGCTTGGAGATTTTGGCAGCGCATCCAGTGGCGCAAAGCCGCAACGCGGTCGTGAATGGAAAAAGTTGGTGAGCTCATAGAAGGGAAAAACTTGTGGAGAAAAAGAAGACAAAGCCACGCTCCGCTTTGAGGAGTCGGCGGAACGTGGCGTAGGAGTTAGTTGCTGTTGAAATGAGCATTGATGAGCGGACGTGTGGACTCCATAATGGCATAGAGTTGTTCCACTGTTTCAGCGCGCAGCATGTCGATACGGGTTTGGCGGAAATTGGGCAGCCCTTTGAAGAGCGGAGTGGCGGCGAGGTGGCGACGCACATGCAAAATACCACGATACTCGTCGATACGCTCCACACTTTGACGTACTTGTTCTTTGAGTACATCCAGCATCCAGTCAGGCGTCATCAGCGCATATTGAGAAGGAATAACATCGGGCACGGCAAAAGGCGTTTCGTCGATGGAATCGCGCATTTCCTTGAAAATCCAAGGCTGACCAAAGGTGGCGCGCCCGACCATAACGGCATCAACGCCATAGTCTTGAAACGCACGGCGCGCTTCGGCTCCGGAGGTGATGTCGCCATTACCGATGATGGGGATGTGGATGCGCGGATTGCGCTTCACCTCACCGATGAGCGTCCAGTCGGCCGTTCCGGTGTACATCTGGCTGCGGGTGCGACCGTGAATGGTGAGTGCTTCTGCCCCCGCATCTTGGATTCCTTCGGCGAGGTCGGTGATAATCAGGTGCTCCAAGTCCCAGCCTAATCGCGTTTTGACGGTTACCGGCACCCGATTGGAAACGCGGTCTACGACATGGCGCACAATTTCCAAAAGGAGTTCGGGAGTTTGCAGCATTCCCGAACCGGCACCCTTGCCGGCCACCTTTTTGACGGGACAGCCGAAATTCAGATCCAAGACGTCAGGATGTGCGGTTTCAACGACAATTTCAGCCGCTTCTGCGACGGCTCCCGAATCGCGACCATAGATTTGAATGACCACAGGGCGCTCATCTTCGCAGACGGTCAGTTTGGCGATACTTTTATTCACCATACGCACCAACGCGTCGGCGGCCACAAATTCGGAGTAGACCATAGAAGCCCCCAATCGCCGACAGAGCAAACGGAAGCCAATGTCGGTGACATCTTCCATAGGGGCCAAAAGGATGGGATGTGCCCCTAAATCCAGGTTGCGAATTTTCATGAGCGATAGAGTTTTACGAAGTATCCCACACCGAGAGCTGTAAGCAATCCACCTGCTGCGAGCATCAGGAGTAGAGGCATTTGTTCGATGAAATCGTCTATTTTTGGAAATAAAAGTCCCATCACAGCAATCGTATTGTTGAGAATATGGGCCGGAAGACAGAGGCGCAAATCACCAGTGCGGACATAAAGAAATCCGAGTAATATCCCGAGAGGAAAAGCTGTAACGAACTGTGAAAGATTTCCGTGAACCACAGCAAAAGTAGCAGCGCTGATGAGTATTGCCGCCCAAGCATTAAGCCCCCTCGTGCGGAGATGCCGAAGGATTCCATCACGAAAGACAACTTCTTCGATGGCAGGCCCTCCGATGCAAAGCAACAAAACGCCTCCCCAATACTCCTTGATTTGCAATGCCTGATCCGTCATCCCCCCATCGTCTAGACCAAGGGGGGTAATCAGCAAAGATAGTCCCACACAGACCAGCAGAAAACTACCGATGAAACCGAGAGAACGAAGTCGGCTGCCCCGCTTCAAATTGCCCATCATCGGGGAGTTGGTGAGCCGAAGCAACCACAAACAGACGAAAAGGAGGAGATAGGATATCCACAGGCCGACAACCAGGACCTGAGGCACCGTGGGATCGGCCGCACGCAACCAGTCGATGCTACGCCCCGCGGCAATGTTGTCCCAATTCTTCATCATCAACGTACTAAATCCCGCCAGCAACTGGGAGAACAAGAAGAGTAGAAATATAATAATCGATTTTCGCATGAGGGAAAAACATGATAGAAAAAGATAAACTCTAAATCATACGTGCACTGCCGCGAGCAACCGACGTGCCTGCCGGGCATCTACGTTCAACTGGTGGACGAGTGCCGCAAGGGTTTCAAAACGCTGTTCATCTCGCAAGCGATCGACAAACTGCAGCGTAAGCAGTTGCCCATAAAGGTCGCCCTCGAAATCGAAGATGTGCGTTTCGATCGTGACATCCCGACCATTGTTGAGGGTAGGACGTGTGCCGACATTCGTCATTGCAGGAAACATCCTCCCGTCCATCACGACACGAGTGGCATAAACGCCACTGCGAGGGATGAGTTTCTGTGCGTTCGTGGGTGAGAGGTTTGCGGTAGGGAAACCTAATTTCCGCCCATTTTGTCGGCCTTGCGTCACGCGACCCTCCAACTGATACGGACGTCCCAAAACGACCGATGCACGCTGTACCTCGCCTTGCTGCAACAGCTTCCGAACCGTCGAAGAAGAATAGCGAAGAGCATCGGAAACGGCCGTATCAGGCGCATAGGCGTGCGCCGGCAATACTTCTATTCCATTTTGTGCGCCATAAGTCACGTATTGTGCAAAACCTTCGCCCGACATCGGCTGCCCAAAGTGGTGGTCATAACCTATGAGGAGCGCATCGACAGGCAGCACATTGTGGAGATACTCACGCATAAATTCGGCTGCTGAAAGATGGGCCATCGTGGGCGTGAAATGCAACAGCACACACGCATCTATACCGCAATCGGCCAAGAGCGAAAGCTTTTCGGTGTTGTCGGTGAGCAATGCCGGTGCATCTGAACGCCCCAGCACTCGCTGGGGGTGCTCATCGAAGGTGACGACCATCGTCCCCAATCGCCGTTGGGCGGCCTCCTCCCGCAACTGCTCCAGGACGTAGCGATGCCCCAAATGGACGCCGTCAAAAAAACCGATGGTGGCGGCGTAACGGCGGGGCTGTGGAGTGGATTGGAGCGGAATTACCTCATAGTCTGTCATAGCGTAACTTTCCGTTGGCATCAAACAGCGGCATCCAAGCGCCGTGTTCGGGGGCTAATACGGCCTGCAAACCACAAGCGCGCGCTGCGGTACAATTGGCCTCCGAGTCGTCAAAGAATATGATTTCATCGGCTTTTCCGCCCATTCGATCTACCACCGCTTCAAAGATGGCAGGCTCGGGTTTGAGCAGTTGGAGTTCGTAAGAGAGAAACGTTTGGTCGAAATAATCGCCGATGGTGTGTCCTTTCCACGAGAAGAGGTTGCGCAACCCCTGTTGCCAATGCACCACATTCGTATTGGAGAGCACACAAGTGTAATAATGCTGATGAATGTTGAGCAACAGTTGCAGACAATCTTCGGGAATACCCACCAAATAGGCTTCCCAAGCCGCTACGATTTGTGCATCGGTAAGGTCGGGTTGTTGCGCTATCTTTCTAATCTCGTGGCAAAATTCCGAAAGAGAAATCTGTCCGCGCTCGAGCGAGGCAAACACACCACCTTGGACGTAGGTGCCGAGATAGGGACGAATGTCAAAGCCGAGGCGGTCGAAAGCCGCAATGCACGCTTCCTTCTTCAAATCGACGATGACTCCGCCAAAATCAAAGAGCAGTTTCATTTTTCACGAGTTTGTAGAGTTTGTCGCTGGGGCGCACTTTGTCGGGCACAGGCACAGAAACGTACATGCCCTTTTCGCCCACCTCCACAGCGCCGTTATCGCCGTGGATTTCCGTAGCGTCAAGATACATAGCACCGGTTGTCGGACCGATAATCACCAAGCGATCGCCCACATGGAGGGTAGAGGCTTCGATGAGAAATTCTGCCACGCCGAGTTTGGAGAAATACTTGATACCTTTACCGACATAGACCTTCTTCTCCGTAGCGATGGAACCGTGGCTTTTGGACCATTCGCCCATCTTCTGTCCTTGGTAATAACCATCCCAAAATCCGCGATTGAACACGGTGGAAAGACGTTGGTTCCAATCTTCCACCTTCTCAGGAGTGAAAGTGCCTTCCTGCACGGCCTGCACCGCTTCCTTGTAGCACCGCACCACAGTGTAGACATATTCGGCAGAGCGTGCACGACCTTCAATCTTAAAGACCGAAACACCGGCTTTCATCATTCGGTCGATGAAACCGATGGTTTTGAGGTCTTTGGCGCTCATGATGTATTCGTTGTCCACTTCCAGTTCGGTGCCGGTTTCCTTGTCCGTCACCACATATTTTCGGCGGCACTGCTGCATGCAGGCACCGCGATTGGCCGACGACCCTTGATTGTCGAGCGAGAGGTAGCATTTGCCGCTCACCGCCATACAGAGCGCGCCATGACAGAACATTTCGATGCGAATCTTTTCGCCCGAAGGGCCGCAGATGTTTTCGCGGTCGATAAAGTCGGCAATGTCGCGCACCTGCTCGAGGTTGAGTTCGCGTGCCAAGACGACCACATCGGCAAAGTTGGCGTAAAAGCGCAGCGCCTCCTCGTTGGAGATGTTGAGTTGTGTGGAGAGATGGATTTCCTGCCCGATGCTGTGGCAATAACTCAACACAGCTACGTCAGCCGCAATAACGGCTGAAATACGGGCGGCTTTGGCTGCATCGCAGATGGTGCGCATCATGTCGAGATCTTCACCGTAGATGATGGTGTTGACCGTCAAGTAGCTCTTCACGCCGTGCTCCTCGCAGAGCGCAGCAATCTCGCGCAAGTCATTGATGGAAAATCGGCTGGCCGAGTGCGCACGCATATTGAGCGACTCGATGCCGAAATAGATAGAGTCGGCTCCGGCACGGAGGGCCGCAGCGAGCGATTCACGCGACCCGACCGGCGCCATGATTTCATATTGCATGGTCAGAAGAAAATAGTTTTAAGATGCAAAGTTAGCGGATTATTTCCATGTAGACCTACTAATTTGTAGCTTTTAGCATCTTTCTTTGGAAATAATCAACTCCACTATGACTTTTATTTCCCTTTTGTGACAGCACAACCGCGAAAAATACCTACCTTTGCCGTTCGTAAGCGCGCAATGGACGGCGAACAAGACGTTATGGCTGGTCGGGTTCTGGTTTCATTGTTCGCCCTGTTCATTTTTTTTGCAAACCCTGCGTGCTTTAAGGCAGCGACGTCCCTAAAACACACGATTTTGTTTGCACTACACCCCGAGAGGCCGGTTTGCGCTTCTCACTAACACATCATTTTTTCTTGAAAACATTTGCCGAACTGGGCGTGAAGGACGAAATCCTTTCCGCCATCAGCGAAATGGGCTACGAAGCCCCCACTCCGGTGCAGGAGGCGGTCATCCCCTGCCTGCTCCACAACCCCGACTCGACCGACCCCCAACGCGATGTCATTGCACTCGCTCAGACGGGAACGGGCAAAACAGCCGCTTACGGTCTGCCCACGCTGCAAAACATCGACACCACGACACGCGACACGCAGCTGGTCATTCTCAGCCCCACGCGCGAACTTTGTCTGCAAATTGCCGACGATCTCAAGGATTACAGCCGCTATATGGACGGGCTCCACATCGTGGCCGTCTACGGTGGAACTTCCATCGACGGCCAAATCCGTCAACTCCGCAAGGGGTGTCAAGTCATCGTGGCCACGCCCGGCCGCCTCATCGACTTGATGAATCGCGGGGTGGCACATCTTGAAACCGTGCGCAACATCGTGCTCGACGAGGCGGACGAAATGCTCAATATGGGCTTCACCGACAGCATCGACGAAATCCTGGCCGGCATCCCCGACAACCGCCAAACACTGCTCTTCTCCGCCACCATGGGGCCTGAGATTGAGCGCATCGCCAAAAGTTACCTCCACGACTACCAAGAAATCGTGGTGGGCAGCCGCAACGAAGGCGCAGAGCACGTGAACCACATCTACTACATGGTGAAGGCGCAGGACAAGTATGCCGCCCTCAAGCGTATGGTCGATTACTACCCGCGCATCTACGCCATCATCTTCTGCCGCACCCGTCTGGAAACCCAAGAGGTGGCCGACCACCTCATCCGTGACGGCTACAGCGCCGAAGCGCTCCACGGCGATTTGGCACAGGCACAGCGCGACCTGACCATGCAGAAGTTTCGCCAACACCGCACACAGCTCCTCGTGGCCACCGACGTGGCGGCACGCGGGCTTGATGTCGATGAACTCACCCACGTGATCAACTACGGACTGCCCGACGATGTGGAAAACTACACCCACCGCTCCGGCCGTACGGGACGCGCCGGAAAGCGCGGTACATCGATTTCCATCATCCACCTGCGCGAACGCGGCAAGGTGCGTACCATCGAAAAGGTGATTGGAAAGAAGTTTGAAAAAGGCACGCTTCCCGACCCGAAGGAGATTTGCACCAAGCAGCTCTACAAAGTCGTTGATGAACTCGAACACGTGGAGGTGGACGAAGAGCAGATTGCTCCCTTCCTCCCCGAAGTGATGCACAAACTCGAATGGCTCTCTAAGGAAGACCTCATCAAGCGTTTGGTGCAAAGCGAGTTCGGCCGATTCCTCAACTACTACGCCAATGCGCCCGAAATCGAGCAACCTGCCGAGCGTCCCGAACGCCACGATGCCAAAAGTGCTGAGCGTGAAGCCCGCCGCGACCGCAACGCCAAGGGCGAGCACGTAGCCGAAGAAGGCTACAAGCGTCTTTTCCTCAACTTCGGTAAGCGCGACAACTTCTTTGCCCGCGAAATCATCAACCTCGTCAATCGCTACGTCAAGGGTAAGGTCGAAATCGGCCGCATCGATTTGCTCACCAACTGCTCCTTCTTTGAAGTACCCGAGGACGATGCCCGATTTGTCATCCAGAAGATGGCCAAAGCCAAGGTGGGCGAGCGCCGCGTGGTGGTAGACTGGGCCGACCGTGCCGAAGGCAATGCTGCTCCCACCCCTCACGAACGCCGCTCACGCCGCTATGAGGGCGAGCGCAACTACGGCAGGAAGGGACAAGATTTCGCTGCCAACACCTTTGCCCCGACCGGCAAAAAAGGCAAGAAGGCAAAGCGCACCCACGACGACACATCCGACGCTCCACACGGCAAGAAATACGACAAGAGCGACTGGCGCAAATTCTTCGAATAGCCGACCACGCCCCTACTCTACCCTCGCGCACGCGTCCTCTACAATAGGCTGTATTTTTTGCCTTCAATCCTTCACCCATAGGGGCAACTCACTGACAGTCTGCATCTTTCCGGTGAAGGCAAAGTCTCTGTCCTGCCTTCACTCACTTTCACCCATGAGATTTTCTCGCGGTGAAGGCCTCCCTCGAAGTCACTCCCTTGCCTTCACCCCTATCTACCTGACTTCAAGACATATAAGGGCAGCGGTGAAGGCAATGAAGGCAAAAAGCAAGACTTATAGTGTAGTATACGCGCATACGCGCGCGAAGAACGATGATGGCACCGACGACAGCGAAAGGCCCTTCCCTCGCGTTCGACCTCGCACGAGTCAGTTTTGTCAGGTTGCCGCCGAAACTACATCAGACCTAAAAAAATCTACCTCAGAGCTGCGTAAATTTAGCTCTGAGGTAGATTTTTCTTTTTCCTAAGTAGGTGGTCGAAATTAATCTCAAATCGGTCATTAGACGGAATTGCGTTTGGCAAAGCGTCCATACAACACAGAGGGACAATGTCAACGAAACCAACGCCCATACGCCACATAGAGTCCCCAAAGGGGGCTTCTACCAATAGCCGTAGACGAGGAGGACGAAGGACGACGAACCTACGGAACACGATCGTGCAGGGCCGTGCGTCCCCGAAGGGGGCGAATATCGGTTGACCAAAACCGGCAGTTGTGTTTCTGCCGATGGGCGTCCCCTTCGGGGGCGTTCCTTTCGGTATTGGACGGCCCGTAGGTTCGTCGGGCAAGCTCTCCTCACCTACGGCTATTCAGATTCGCCCCCTCCGGGGACGCTGCAGCCCACACGCGGTTCAAAGATGACATACCCCTACGATACAGAGGGACAATGTCGAGGGAACATAATCCCAAATCGGTCATTAGACAGAATTGCGTTTGGCAAAGCGTCCATACAACACAGAGGGACAATGTCAACGAAACCAACGCCCATACGCCGCATAGAGTCCCCAAAGGGGGCTTCTACCAATAGCCGTAGACGAGGAGGACGAAGGACGACGAACCTACGGAACGCGATCGTGCAGGGCCGTGCGTCCCCGAAGGGGGCGAATATCGGTTGACCAAAACCGGCAGTTGTGTTTCTGCCGATGGGCGTCCCCTTCGGGGGCGTTCCTTTCGGTATTGGACGGCCCGTAGGTTCGTCGGGCAAGCTCTCCTCGCCTACGGCTATTCAGATTCGCCCCCTCCGGGGACGCTGCAGCCCACACGCGGTTCAAAGATGACATACCCCTACGACACAGAGGGACGATGTCGAGGAAACATAATCCCAAATCGGTCATTAGACAGAATTGCGTTTGGCAAAGCGTCCATACAACACGGAGGGACAATGTCAACGAAACCAACGCCCATACGCCGCATGGAGTCCCCAAAGGGGGCTTCTCCCAATAGCCGTAGGCGAGGGGGATCATTCACCGGCACGCGGAGTCTTGGGGCGTTGCTTGGAGGCATTCACCCACAAATAGACGGCCACAACGATAAAGGCGATGAGCACCGTCACCATTTGAGGCACGTATTGGAGCGGCTCGGTCCAAATTTCTTGGAAGAAGTTGAGACGGCCGAGGATTTCGACCGGCGTCCAGAAGATGATGACCGTGGCAATGGCCATACGGATGTTGGCGCCCCAGCCGGACAATTTCAGTTGGTTGCGGAACATGAATATCGAACCGATGAAGCAAACCACGCCCACGATGGCAGTGACGGGATGGTGGTCGCCAAGGAAATTCTTGTCGTAGCAGAACATCAGTACCAGATAGAGCGTCCAGAGCATCATGTTCAGCTCCATGAAGGTGACGATGGAGGTGTGGCGGGTCATGGGGCGGGCCACAATCTCCGACTTACGTCCGGCGAAAAACTTCTTCTGCAGCCAGTTGATGAAGTCGCAACCGGTGCGGGTGCAGAAGATGTAGAGCAGCATGACCATCATCCAGATGCCGAAGGTGGCGGGCATGATGAGGTATTCCGGTTTGGTGACTATCTCCCCGTTTTCCATTTCGGGCAACACGCCGTAGCGGTTGGCATAGTATTGGAACAGGAATTCCACCCATCCCGTCCAGAAGAGTAAGCCGCCGAAAAGTCCCCAGAGGGTCTGTCGGGTGTCGCCTTTGGCAAAGACACCGATGACGACCATAATCAAGCCCACAAATCCGAGGAGGAAACCGGCATAGTGCAGGGCGGTGGAGGAGAGATAGTGCTCCATGAGAATCATCAATGCGTGTCCGAGCGGCATGGTGAGCAGCACGAGCAGGAAAGACATAAGGGTCTTAAACCAGTAGTTTTTCTTCGTTTTCTTTGTTTGTTCCATGTTCTAAAATAAGTTATCAAGGTCCACAGAAGCACCGACTTGGAGGTTGAGTCCGTCCGTCAGCGGGGCGTTCAGATAATAGTATTTCGGTTTGTAGTTGAGGAGATTGTCGAGGGTCACGGTGAGTTTCACGGCTTTGCCCAGACGGTGCACCGTGGAGAGTTTCCAGATGCTGTAAGCAGGATAGTGGATGGTGTTGATTCCTTTGGAAATGTCGTAGTAGTCGACAAACTCTTCATTGTCCACACTCGAAAGGAGGCGTCCGTTGATGCCGATGTTCAGTCCGTAGGAAGTGCCGAACTGATGGTCCCAATTGGCTTGTGCCGAGAGAGAGTGCTTGCGCGCAGGGATGTATTGGTTGTTCACCCGGTCGTTGTTCTTATTGCGCGGCAGATGCTCATCGGTGAGGGCATAGGAAAGGCGGGCGCTGAGTCCGTTGCTCCAACGCGCCAGAGCAGTGAATTCACCGCCCACCACCGAATAGTCGGCGAGGTTGAGATAGGGCAGATGCGGTATCACGTCCGAGGGGTTCTTGTAGTAAGGCGCTCCGGTGGCAATTTTGTCGTTGATATTGTTGTAGTAGCCGCTCATGGTGAAGCAATAGCGCCCCCGGAAGTATTCGGCCGAAAGGTTGAAGTTGTGACTCACCTCGGCCTTGAGGTTGGGGTTGCCGTCGACCGTCCAAATGCCGGCCATGTCGAAGTTGTAGTATTTCTCTTTCAACGTCGGTGCACGAAATCCCATGCCGTAACCGAAGCGGAAGGTCAGACGCCGCACGGGACGGTAGCGCACGCTCAGTTTGGGAGTTAAGTGGGAGAGGGATTGGTTGGAGAAGTAGTCATAACGCAATGCGCCCACCAGTTCCCAGGCGTGGTTGATGTTCCAGTCGTACTGGGCAAAGGCATCGACAGCATCCTGTCGGCGCGTGCGCCCCACCAGTTTGTCGTTGAAGATGTAGTCGTGCAGATAGTCGGCTCCCATCAAGAGGACATCGTCTCCGAGACTATGGCTGTAGAGCAGGCGGAGGGAATTTTGCACGTTGGCGTAGTCGCGGATGTCGAGACGCATCCGCTTCTGATAGTCGGACTTGTCGTATTCGTCAAAGGCGTAGGAAAGCTCCAAATGGTCGGTTTCGCTGATGGCCCACTGCCCTCTCAATCCCGCGTTCAAGTCGCGATAGCGTTCCGGAGCATCGGCTGTACGTGTGAGTTGTCGGAAGAAGTAGCCGGCACGTCCGGTCAGTTTGAAGCGGTCGGTGCAGCGATAGGTCAACTGATTTTTGAAATTCCAAACGGCATCGCCGTAGATGGTGGAGAAGACGCGCGTCACGGGATGGTCGCCGCTTTTCACCTCGTAGTTGTCCATCCGGGTGCGGCTCACGTTGAAAAGGTTGGTGAGTTTCTCTCCGCCCTGTTGCCAGGAGAGTCCGTAGCGCTGTTCGTTGTGTCGTCCGATACGGCCGTTCACACTAAGCCCGAAAGGCTGCACGGCCTCCTTGGTGATGATATTGATGACGCCTCCATTGGCATTGGAACCATAAAGCGCCGAAGCAGCGCCTTTGACGATTTCGACATGATCGACATTGTCCATCGAGAGGCGCGTGAAGTCGACATCGTCCATCGTTTCGCCCGCCAGTCGCTCACCATCGACGAGCACCAACATGCTCTGTCCGCCAAATCCGGCGAAGTTCATGTGCGTCTGCTGGTTCATGGCATAGGAGAACTCCACGCCCGGTAGGATGTGCTGTAACAGGTCTTGCAGGTTGGTGGCATCGGCTTGGGCAATCTGCGAAGCCGTGATGACTTCGGTCAATACGGGCGAGTTGAGCAACAGTTTGGGCGTGCGCGTCCCGGTGACGACCACGGTGTGGAGCTGCGCGTCCCGCCAGGCAGTAGTGTCCTGCGGTTCGGCGGCCGATGCTGTACCGATGCTGCAAATCGCCAGCCATAACAGTGGGTACTTTATAGTCATTAGTACGGGTATTTATAGTTGATGGTCAGCCAGCATTTTGTACCTTCTGCGTTCATGTAGTTTTCCAACTGCACAGCAGCTACTTTGGTATTCGGGAAGCGGATGAGGAAGACCTGTGAGTTGTGGCGGAAGGCGGGGGGCATGGGGGGAATCTCAAGTTTCAGCCACGACGACAAAACTTTGTTGATTTTGATGCCTTGGCAGCCAATGATGCCTTGCAACATCTGCGACTGCTCCGCCCACACTTCGTTTTGGCTCCACTCATCGGGCACGAACGTGGCTCCGGTGAACTCTTTGCTGCCGGCCGGCAATTCGCTGAGCGACTTGTAGCGCGTGGCGAGCACTGCTCCGCCGTTCGTCCGCACATTGTTGCGGTGGATGGCGATGCTCCACGAGGGCGGTTCGGGTTGAGGAGCGGTGGGGGTAAAGCCGCGCTGCTCGTTGTTGGAGAGCCCTTTTCCGAAGACGTCAAACCAATAGGTATAAAGTCCGGTGGTCGCTCCGGCAGGGGCAGAAGCAGCGGCGGTCGTGGGAATGGGATAGGCCGTAAAATGGGTTTGCGCCTTCATCAGCCCTTCCGTGTCGCCCTTTTCTATGTATTGCGCCAACGAGTCGAAATCGACATAGTACCAATTGTGCCAACTGGTGGCATTGATATAGAGCTGCCCCTGCGCGAGCGCAGGACGGTCGGACGGTTGGTCGTAGATACCATCCATAATGCCGTTGCAGGCAGCCATCATTGAGAAGATGACACAACCTACAACGGCTTTTGCAATCACAATAAGATGTTTAAGACACATATCTTATTTTCTATTCATCAAGAATTACTTTGAGCTTTTGAAAGTACCGTTGATGAGCATCGGCATAGCGCCCATCTGGTAGGTATTGTTGACCACGAATACCCCTTTGTCATCTTTCGAAACCATCACCTTGCAAAGAGGTTTGTCGAAAGTGTATTCTTTCTGTGTGGTGTTGCCATCTTTCACGATGGTGAAAAGGAACTTGATATTGTCGTCCTTATAGGCTTTCACAAAGGCTTTTTGGGTTTCGTCGTAGGGGATGTTCTTGATGGTGTAGGTGCCGAGGGTGAGGTCGCCCATCACGGTGCCGTTGTATTTCACTTCGGGAACAACCAGATTGATGGTGCCATCGGCATTGGCCTCTACTTTGTAAGTCACCTTGTCGGCAGAAGTGTAGGGGAACATCCCACCCACATTGATCTTGTCATCACCCTGATAGCTACCGGCGATTTTAACAGCAGGTGCAGGTTTTCCGTTGTGCCAAGTAATGGTGGTTCCGCCCATCAGCGTGGGGATGGAGATGGCGATTTCGGTCATTTTTCCGCTCATCGTGGCATCATATTCCTTCACACCGCCGCCATGCTGATTAGGCACTGCGAGTTTGCCGGAACCGGAGATTTGTCCTTTGGTCAGCGTGATGTTGAACAAGCCGGTGCCCCACATAGGGTCGGAGAACTGAACCAACTGCTGTTTTTCGACCATCATCACCTTCATCTTGGCGGCATCACCATAGTAGGTGCTGGGAAAGAAGCCACTGGTCACCATCAGATAGCCGGTCAATTCACGTATCACGGTGGTGTCGGGCTTTGCCGCACTCGGAGCAAACTGGATATTGCGGATTTCGCCGGCTTGGAAAGTGACCACACTACCATCTTTCTTCGTGATGGTGACAGTTTGCGCTTGCACGCTCAACCCCAAAAGGGCAACAACAAGAAGAGTAAATATCTTTTTCATTTTCTAATGAGCTTAAATGATTTCGTTAATGTTTTTACAATAAAGACGCCGGTTTGTCCATCGAGCGCAATTTCCACCGCGCCATTGGCGTCTACCACAGCCGAGGCGACAGTCTGCCCACTCACAGCGTAAACGCTGACACGGCTGCCCGGCTGCAAACCTTGTCCTTTGAGCGTTTGTTCGAAAGAGAAGACAACGTGGCTTTCTTCCGTGCCGAGGGCATTGATACCCGTCGGACGATTGGTAAACTCAAAAGTGAGCAGTGCACTCAGCGGGTAGTTGATGGTTTCCTTCGCTGTCTTCAGCACGAGATGGTCGGCAGTGAATGTCACCTCCGGCTTGTCCGACAGTGCGAAATAAGTATCCTTTCCGCCCTTTTCGCTCACTTTCACGTAGTCGGCGGCATAGGCCGACAAGCCGACAATCCATGCCAGCCCTGCAAGTACGATTGTACGAAATACAGATTTCATCATTCTGTTTTATTAAAAGTTTTAATTCGTTTGCAAAGTTCGGTTTTTTTCTAAAAAGCAACAATACCCAATTCAGGTGATTTTGAGCAACCAATTTTATATAATTCCCTTGCATCCCGCATTGCCGTCCGGCGCACGATGTTGCACCGACCATCCTCTCCGTCTCCCCAGCACTTTTCTTTCTGAAGTTCAAAAAAGCGCGATTTCATCGAGAAATTCAGCATCAAGTCTCTACCCTCTCTCAGCGAGTTCGACAAAAAACAGCGGCACAAAATTCGTTTAATCACCTCTTATCTCAGAAAAAAAACGTATCTTAGCCTGCTGAACTCTACCTCGTCCTTCATCCGGCACGAAGTGGAACCCTCTCTCTCGATAACAAAAACAAGATATACAATGATTTACAAGTGGAACTACGAACCTCAACCCGCCGAGGAAGTCGCAGAAGCCACCCATTTGGCCAACGAACTGGGTATTCACCCCGTCTTTGGGCGAATGTTGCGTGAGCGCTGCATCTTTTCCGCCGGTGAGGCCCGACGTTTCTTCCGCCCACAGCTCACAGAGTTGCTCGACCCCTTCCTCATGAACGACATGCAGGCAGCGGTGGAACGACTCAACCGCGCCCTTCTTCGGAAAGAGCGCATCATGGTCTATGGCGACTACGATGTGGACGGCGTGACGTCTGTGGCTTTGGTCTATAAGTTCATCAGTCAATACTATCCCAACATCGACTACTACATCCCCGATCGCTACGAGGAGGGATATGGTGTGTCGAAAAAGGGGGTGGATTTTGCGGCCGAAAGTGGCGTGCGCCTCATCATCGTGCTCGACTGCGGCATCAAGGCAGTTGAAGAGATTGCCTACGCCAAAGAACTGGGCATCGATTTCATCATTTGCGACCACCACGTGCCGGACGAAGAATTGCCTCCCGCCGTGGCCATTCTCAACTCGAAGCGGCGCGACAACCACTATCCCTACACCCACCTCTCAGGTTGCGGTGTCGGCTTTAAGTTTATGCAGGCGTTTGCGGCCAGCAACGGCATCGAGTTCAACCGCCTGCACGAGTTGCTCGACCTCTGCGCCATCTCCATCGCCTCGGACATTGTGCCCATCATGGGCGAAAATCGCATCCTCGCCCATCATGGGTTGCGCCGTCTCAACACCAACCCTTCCATCGGTCTGCAAGCCATCATCGAAGTGTGTGGTCTCTCGGATCGCGAACTCTCAATGAACGACATCGTCTTCAAGATTGGTCCGCGCATCAACGCTTCTGGACGGATGCAAAACGGCAAAGAAGCGGTGCAACTGTTGGTGGAGAAGGACTACGCCACAGCGCGTGAAATCGCCTCACACATCAACCTCCACAACGAGGCACGCAAAGACCTCGACAAACAGATGACCGAACAAGCCACCGAACAAGTGAAGAACCTGCCGGGACTCGAAGACCGCCGCGGCATCGTCATCTACAACGAGGAGTGGCACAAGGGCGTGATTGGCATCGTGGCCTCGCGCGTCACAGAACAATACTACCGCCCGGCGGTGGTGCTTACCCGATCGGACGACATGGCCACAGGATCGGCACGCTCCGTCACGGGATTTGACGTCTACAAAGCCATCCAGAGTTGTGCTGATTTGCTCGAAAACTTTGGAGGACACACCTACGCTGCCGGACTAACTTTGAAAGTGGAAAATGTTCCTGAGTTTACACGCCGCTTTGAAGCCTATGTGGCCGAACACATCCTTGACGAACAAACTCAGCCCACCCTCGACATCACTGCGGTGCTGGATTTCAGCGACATCAACTTTCAGTTCTACCAGCAACTCAAGCGCTTCGCCCCCTTCGGTCCCGGCAACGAACGTCCCAGTTTCTGCACCCATCGCGTCTACGACTACGGCACTTCGAAGGTCGTGGGGCGCGGACAGGAGCACATCAAACTCGAACTCGTCGACAACAAGTCGAACACCATCATCAACGGCATCGCCTTCGGACAAAGCAGTCAGGCGCGCTACATCAAGACACGCCGCGCTTTCGACATCTGCTACGCCATCGAAGAAAACACCCACAAACGCGGTGAGGTGCAACTCCAAATCGAAGACATCCGGCCGCGAGAATAATCTTCTCCCTTACCTCTTGCTCAAAAATGTCCGATTTCTCTCCAGAAGCCCCGGTTTATCCGGAAGACGCCACGCTCCAATCACTCATCGGTGCTCCCTCTTCCATACCGACCGACTATGTGCCGACCGGCGACTCCCTGCTCCCCGACGTACCGCTCAACGCTGCGACGGAGGACGACCCACGCGCCGTGCTGCAACGCTACTGGGGCCATCCGGACTTCCGCGGCATCCAGCGCGACATCATTGAGAGCATTCTGAGCGGAAGGGACACCGTGGGACTGATGCCCACGGGCGGTGGGAAAAGCATCACCTTTCAGGTGCCGGCCCTGATGATGGAGGGCACGTGCCTCGTCATCACGCCCCTCATCGCCTTGATGAAGGACCAGGTGGCCAACCTGCGTCAAAGGGGCATCTTGGCCACGGCCATCCACTCGGGCATGTCGCGCAACGACATTCTCCGCGAACTGGACAATGTCATCTTGGGACAATACAAGTTTCTCTACCTCTCGCCCGAACGCATCCACACGGAGATATTCTTGGTCAAACTTCACCAGATGCAGGTGAGTTTCATCACGGTCGACGAGGCGCACTGCATTTCGCAATGGGGGTTCGACTTCCGCCCCTCCTACCTGCAAGTGAGCGCCCTCCGCGCCGAACTGCCCGGCACGCCCATCCTCGCCCTCACTGCAACGGCCACCCCCACCGTGCTCAATGACATTCAGGAACAACTTGGGTTTCGAGAAAAATGCGTGTTCCGTATGAGCTTCGAACGCCCCAACATCAGTTACCAAGTACTCCAAAGCCACGATAAAATCGGCGATTTGGTGCAGTTGCTCCAGACTTCCGAAGGGTCGGCCATTGTCTACACCCGCTCGCGCAGCGGCACGCGCGACACCGCTTTGACCCTTGAGTCCGTGGGCATCTCAGCGCTCTACTACCACGCCGGACTCTCGGCTGCCGACAAGGATGCGCGCCAAGAGGCGTGGCAGACGGGACGCACCCGCGTGATGGTGGCCACCAATGCCTTTGGGATGGGCATCGACAAGGCCGATGTGCGACTGGTCGTTCATCTCGATTTGCCCGATTCCATCGAGGCTTACTTCCAAGAGGCCGGTCGGGCAGGACGCGACGGCCGGCCGGCACGCGCCCTCCTGCTCTACAACGCCCACGACCACCGCCTGCTCGCCCAGCGCATCCCGCAGACATTCCCGGCCAAGGAGCGCATCTATGCCATCTACGACGATGTGGCGTGCTACTACCAGATGGCGGCCGGCGATGGCGAAGGGGCAGTGCTGGAATTTGATTTGGACAAATTCTGCCGCGTCTTCCATCACTTTCCGGTCGTTGTGGTCAATGCCTTCACCATCCTCCAGCGGGCCGGCTATCTCGAATACACCGATGCCGAGGACACTCGCTCGCGCTTGATGATGATCACCCAGCGCGATGCCCTCTACGACTACGACAGCCACAACGAGCGCGCAGAAGCCGTGCTCACAGCCCTGCTGCGGCAGTATTCCGGTCTTTTTTCCGACTATGTCTTCATCGACGAGAGCCTTTTGGGCAAAGCCTGCGGACTCACCGAAGACGAGGTCTACCCCATCCTGATGGACCTCAACCGCGCCCGCATCCTCCACTACATTCCGCGCAAATCGGTGGCGCACATCACCTACCTCTGCCGCCGCATCGAACCCGGTCGCCTGCACCTCTCCTCCGAAGTCTACGAGGAGCGCCTGCGGCAGTTTGAACACCGCATCCACAGTATGCTCCGCTATTGCACCGACAGCGACACCTGTCGCAGCGTGCAGTTGCTCGAATACTTCGACGACCACTCCGCCCACCCTTGCGGCCATTGCGATGTGTGCGACGAAGCCTCGACCCACCTCCACAGCGCGGCCGAAATAGAGCAAATCATCCTCCACACACTGGGCGATGGTGCACCTCATGCCGCCACCGACTTCGGCCTGCGCCACAACGATGCCGAGCTGGCCGGCGAAGTCATCGACCAACTGCTCGACAGCGGCCGGATTGCTTTCCGCCACGGACAGTTTTCACTATGTTGATGAGCAAACCTAAGTTTCTTACATTCTACTCCCTTCCCGTCACCCTATGGTACTCAACTACATCTGGATAGCCTTTTTCGTCATTGCGTTCGTCATTGCGGTGGTGCGCCTCATCGTCTTCGGCGATTTCGAGGTGTTCCCTGCCATCATGAGTTCCACGTTCGACACCGCCAAGACGGCCTTTGAAATCTCCTTGGGACTGACGGGAGTGCTCTCTCTTTGGATGGGCATCATGAAAATCGGAGAAAAGGGCGGTGTGGTCCATGTGCTGGCGCGGTGGCTCTCGCCCGTGTTCCGGCGGCTCTTTCCCGACATCCCCGAGGGACATCCTGTGGTGGGAAACATCTTTATGAACATCGCGGCCAATATGCTTGGGCTGGACAATGCCGCCACGCCGCTCGGGCTCAAAGCCATGGAAGGCTTGCAGGCACTCAACCCGAGGAAAGACACGGCCAGCAACGCTATGATCATGTTTCTCGTGCTCAACACGAGCGGACTCACCATCATTCCCGTTTCGATTATGGTCTACCGCGCCCAGCAGGGAGCCGCCAACCCCACCGATGTGTTCATTCCCATCCTACTGGCCACTTTCTTCTCTACGCTCGCCGGAATCATCGTTACCGCCTTGTTTCAGCGCATCAACCTCCTCAACCGCACCCTCCTCCTCGGATTGGGCGGTGTTTCGCTTGCAGTAGCGGGCATCATTTGGGGATTTGCCTCGCTCGACAGCGTGATGATGAACCGCGTAGGTATCACCTCGGCCAATGTGCTCTTGTTCACTATCATCATTGCTTTCATTCTCGCCGGACTTCGGAAGAAAATCAATGTCTACGAGGCCTTCATCGAAGGTGCAAAAACCGGTTTTGAAACGGCGGTGCGCATCATTCCCTATCTCGTGGCCATTCTCGTAGCCATCGGGGTGTTTCGCGCCAGTGGAGCGATGGACGCTCTGATTGACGGCACAACTTGGCTGGTGGCGCGCACCGGCTACGATGCCCAATGGGTGGGTGCGCTGCCCACGGCACTGATGAAACCGCTCTCCGGATCGGGTGCACGCGGTCTGATGGTCGATGCCATGACCACCTACGGCGCCGACTCCTTCGTGGGACGACTCTCCTGCATCTTCCAGGGGTCTACCGACACCACGTTCTACATCCTCGCCGTCTATTTCGGCAGCGTGGGCATTCGCTACACGCGCCATGCCGTGGCGGCAGGGCTGCTGGCCGACTTGGCCGGCGTGATTTCAGCCATCGGCATCTGCTATTTGTTCTTCGGATAAATCATCTACTTTTTCAATACATCGTTATGAAAACTCCCATCTCTACCGAAAAGGCACCTGCTGCCATCGGTCCCTACTCGCAAGCCATCGAAGCCGGCGGCATGCTTTTCATCAGTGGCCAACTTCCTGTCGATCCCGCTACGGGCGAATTTGCCCAAGGCGGCATTCGCGAATTGACCACCCAGTCGCTCACCAACATGCAGCACATTTTGGCAGAAGCCGGACTGACGCTCGACAATGTGGTGAAGACCACCGTTTTCCTCGCCGACATGGCCGACTTCGCGGCCATGAACGAGGTGTATGCCTCTTTCTTCAAAGCCCCCTTCCCGGCTCGTTCGGCTGTGGCGGTGAAGACACTGCCCAAGGGCGCCCTCGTCGAAATCGAGTGCATCGCTGCTCGCTAACCGCCCTCTTTCCTCCGCCCTATCCTCCTCACGCGCGCGTGCGCGTCCCCTACAATAGTGCGTGTTTTTTGCTTTCACTCCTTCACCCACAAGATAAAGCGCTGATTGTCTTCATCTTGCAGGTGAAGGTTTTTTGATGGATCTGCCCTCACCTGCTTTCACTCCGCCCTCCCAAATGCCGAGCAAAATCGGGGAAGGTGAAGGCAGTGAAGGCAAAAAACGAGGATATGTTGTAGTGTGATGCGCGCGAGAGGACGAAGGGGAAATCCTATCCCTCCCACATCGCCCAGAAACTATAAAACTCCGACCCTATTTCTACCTCCCACCCTCCCCGAAACAACTACCTCAGAGCTAAAATCAACTACCTCCCAGCTGTGTGAAACTACCTCTGAGCTAAATACCCTCTTCTCCACCCTCACCGCACGAAGTGTTAAAATTGAGTTAAAGTCGGGCCTCACCGGCTGATTTGGAGGGTGAGATATCTATATACAAACAGGGGGAACAAAAAAGGGCTGAACCTCTTGACAAGAAGTTCAGCCCGGCAGAAAAATTTTAAGGGAGATTTATTCGAGATAAGTGTAGCCATAGAGACCGGCGCGATAGGTGGAGATGAACTCCTTGCCTTCCTCAATGGTGATTTTGCCTTCGGCGATGGCTTTCGACACCCAACTTTCCAGGCGGCGCACCAAGCGCTTGGGGTCATACTGGACGTATTCCAGCACATCGGCCACCGTTTCGCCGTCGATGGTCTTGTCGATGGTGTAGCCGTCGGGCGACACAGAGATGTGCACGGCGTTGGTGTCGCCGAAGAGGTTGTGCATATTGCCCAAAATCTCTTGGTAAGCGCCCACGAGGAAGACACCGATGTAATACTTCTCACCGTGGCGGAAGGTGTGGAGCGGCACGTAGGCCGTCTGCTGGTTGTGATTGACGTAGGTGGAGATTTTGCCATCCGAGTCGCACGAGATGTCCTGAATGGTGGCGCTGCGCGTGGGACGATCGTCAAGGCGCTGAAGAGGCATGACCGGAAACAGCTGGTCGAGCGCCCAACTGTCGGGTAGCGACTGGAAGAGGGAGAAATTGCAGAAGTATTTCTCCGACATCATCTTGTCGAGCTTGCGCAGTTCGTCGGGGGCGTGCTTGAGGTGATGCACCAGTTCGGCCACTTCGGCACAGATGCTCCAATAGAGGCTTTCGATTTGAGCACGGGTGCGGAGGTCGAGCAGTCCGTGGCGGAAGAGGTCGAGCGCCTCCTCGCGGATGTCCTCGGCATCGTGCCAGTCCTCCAGCATGGAGCGTGTGGAGAGTTTGTCCCAAATGTCGGTGAGGTCGTGCACGAGTTTGTGGTCGTCTTCGGAGGGATGGAAATCCTCACGCATATGGGGCACATCGGAGGTTTCGAGCACTTCGAGCACCAGCACGGAGTGGTGGGCGGTGAGGGAGCGTCCGCCCTCAGTGATGATGTTGGGGTGCGGAATTTCGTTCTTATTGGCCGCCTCAACGAGGGTGTAGACGATGTCGTTGACATACTCCTGCACGGAGTAGTTGACGGAACTTTCGGAGTTGGACGAGCGCGTGCCGTCGTAGTCGACACCGAGACCGCCGCCGCAGTCGACAAACTCGATGTCGAAACCCATCTTGCGGAGCTGAACATAGTATTGCGCCATCTCGCGGAGGGCGCTCGAGATGAGGCGGATTTTGGGGATTTGGCTGCCGATGTGGAAGTGGATGAGTTTCACGCAGTCGCGCAGACCCATCGTTTCGAGGCGGTTGAGAGCTTCGAGGAGTTCGGCACTGTTGAGTCCAAACTTAGAAGCATCGCCGCCGGACGATTCCCATTTGCCTGTGGAGCGGGAAGCGAGCTTGATGCGGATGCCCAAATTGGGGCGCACGCCCATCTTTTCGGCCGTACGGGCAATGATGTCCAGTTCGGGGAGCTTCTCGATGACGAGAAAGACGCGTTTGCCCATCTTCTGCGCCAAGAGGGCGAGTTCGATGAAGTTTTGGTCCTTATGGCCGTTGCAGATGATGAGCGATTCGGTGTCCATGTTGGTGGCCAAGACCGCGTGGAGTTCGGGCTTCGAGCCGCATTCGAGACCGAGGTTGTACTTCTTGCCGTGGGAGATGATTTCCTCCACCACAGGGCGCATCTGATTGACCTTGATGGGATAGATGATGAAGTGCTCGCCTTGGTATTCGTATTCCTTCTCGGCACGCTCAAAGCAGGCCGCGGTTTTCTCAATGCGGTTGTCGAGGATGTCGGGGAAGCGCAGCAGGACAGGCGCAGCGACATCGCGCTCTGCCAGCTCGCGCACCACTTCGTAGAGGTCTACTTGGGTGTTGTCCTTGCGTGGACGGACGTAGGCGTGTCCTTTTTCGTTGATGCCGAAATAGTTGACGCCCCAACCTTTGATGTTGTAAAGCTCCTCGGAGTCTTCAATTCGCCATTTTCTCATTGTGCGGGGATGGTGGGGATGAAAGGGGGTGGATCAGAGATGGGGTAGGATGAGCTGCACGACGTCGTCGACCTTCTCGTAGGAGTCGAGGATGTCGACGTTGATGGTGTGGTGTGCCTTCTGATAGTGGGGCGTGCGTTCGGCCAGTTGCTCTCGCACGAAAAGGTCTAATTCTTCCGGCGTTTTGCCTTTGAGCAAGGGGCGTTCGCCTTTGCTGATTTTCAAGTGTTCGCAGATGGTGTGGGGCGAGGCTTGGAGGTAGAAGGTGTGGGCCACGCTGTTCATGTAGTCCATATTGTCGAAGAAGCAGGGCGTGCCGCCGCCACAAGCCAAGACGATGTTCTCGAACTCGGCCACTTCGTGGAGCATGCGTCGCTCCAAGTCGCGGAAGCGAGCCTCGCCCTCTTCGGCAAAGATTTGAGGAACGCGCTTGCGGAAACGCTCCTCGATGTACCAGTCCAAGTCGTAGAAGGTGCATCCCAAGTGCTTGGCGAGGGCACGGCCGATGGTGGTCTTGCCCACGCACATATATCCAATCAGAACGATACACTTCATAAATTACTTCTTGGCCGCCCGTCGGCGCGTGGTTGTGGGCTTTTTGGCTTCGGCTTCGATGATGGCGCGGCACTCTTCGAGGGTGAGGTCGGCCGCGGTTTCGGCTTTTGCCTTGGGGATTTTGTAGTTCTTGCCTTGATAACTGATGTAAGGACCGAAACGGCCGGAGCGCACTTCGAGTTCGGGGGCTTCGGCAAAGGAGCGCAAGTGGGTCTTGGCCTCGGCCTCGCGCTTTTCGAGGATGAGGGCTGTGGCGCGCTCCAGAGTAATCTCCAGTGGGTCTTCGTCCTTGGGGATGGACACGTATTTGCCGGCGTGCTGCACATAGGGACCGAAGCGACCGGCACCGATTTTGACAACTGTGCCTTCAAACTCACCAACGATGCGGGGAAGTTTGAAGAGGTCGAGGGCCTCTTCGAGGGTAAGGGTGCTCATGCTGAGTTCCTTCGGCAGTTTGGCAAAGCGGGGCTTTTCGCCTTCGTCATCGACGGCACCGAGCTGCACCATCGGGCCGAAACGGCCGATTTTGACACTCACGGGCTTGCCGGTCTTGGGGTCGTCGCCGAGGAGGCGTTCGCCCACGCGGGTTTCGGTGTGTTCGTTCATCACTTGCTCCACGCGAGGGTCGAACTCAGCGTAGAAGTTGCGGATGAGGTCGATCCAATTCTTTTCGCCCTCGGCCACATGGTCGAAATCCTGCTCCACATTGGCAGTGAAGTGGTAGTCCATGATTTCGGGGAAGTTTTGCAGGAGAAAGTCGTTCACCACGATGCCGGTGTCGGTGGGCACTATCTTGCCGCGGTTGCTGCCGTAGTTTTCGGTGCGTGTCTCGCTGGTGAGGCGGTCGGCTTTGAGGGTGAGGAGGGTGTAGGGGCGGGGTGTGCCTTCGCTCTCACCACGGCGCACATATTCGCGCTGCTGGATGGTGGAGATGGTGGGGGCGTAGGTGGAGGGGCGACCGATGCCGAGCTCTTCGAGCTTGTGCACCAAGGAGGCTTCGCTGTAGCGAGCGGGGGCTTGCGAAAAGCGCTCTTGCGCCACGATTTCCTCGCGCGCCAGTTCCTGCCCTTTGTGCATGGGCGGCAGAAGACGGCCTTCGTCGCTCTCGGTGTCGCCGGTGTCTTCGTAGCTCTCCCGATAGACGCGCAAGAAACCGTCGAACTTCACCACTTCGCCGGTGGCCACAAAATGGTAGTCGCTGCCGCTGACGGCGAGGGTGGCGGTGGTTTTCTCCAACTGTGCATCGGCCATCTGGCTGGCGATGGTGCGCTTCCAGATGAGGTCGTAGAGGCGGCACTCCTGGGGCGTACCCTCAATGGTGGTGCGGAACATGTCGGTGGGCCGAATGGCCTCGTGGGCTTCCTGCGCTCCCTTGGCGTGGGTGTGGTAGTTGCGGCGTTTGTGGTAGTTGTCGCCGCCCATGAGCTCGGCGATGACGGGGGCCGCGGTGTCGAGGCAGAGTTTGGAGAGGTTCATCGAGTCGGTACGCATGTAGGTGATGAGCCCTGACTCGTAGAGACTCTGCGCCACACGCATGGTGGCCGAAACGGAGAAGCCGAACTTGCGGGCGGCTTCCTGCTGGAGCGTTGAGGTGGTAAAGGGGGGCGCGGGGGTGCGCTTGGTGGGCTTGGTGCTGATGGCACTGATGGTGAAAGCGGCCTCGCGGCAGTGTTGCAAGAAGGATTCGGCCTCATCGGCGGTGGCGAAGCGATGGTTGAGTTCGGCTTTGAGGGTAGCGGTTTGACCGTTGTCATCGGGCACGGCAAACTGCCCCGCGACGCGATAGGAACTTTCACTTTTGAAGGCTTCGATTTCGCGCTCGCGCTCCACAATGAGGCGCACCGTCACGCTCTGCACACGGCCGGCCGAGAGGTTGGGACGCACCTTGCGCCACAACACGGGCGATAGACGGAAACCCACCAAGCGGTCAAGCACGCGGCGTGCCTGCTGGGCATCGACCAAATTGAGATCGATGGTGCGAGGATGGGCGATGGCTTCGAGGATGGCAGGCTTGGTGATTTCGTGAAACACGATGCGGCGCGCCGTGGCGGGATCGAGCTGGAGCACTTCGGCCAGGTGCCACGAGATGGCTTCTCCCTCGCGGTCTTCATCGGAGGCGAGCCAGATGGTGTTGGCCTTCTTGGCTTGGGTGCGGAGTTCGCTCACCACACGTGCCTTGTCGGTCGGAATTTCATATTCGGGCTGGAACGTCTCGAGGTCGATTCCAAAGTTTTTCTTCTTCAAGTCGCGGATGTGCCCAAAACTGGACATCACCTTGAAATCGTCGCCCAAAAAGCGCTCGATGGTCTTGGCCTTGGCAGGGCTCTCCACGATGACTAAGTTCTTCTGCATAGTTCTCTGATTTGGGTGCAAAATTACGGAGCGCAAGGCAAAGCACCAAAGGTTTTATCTCTTTTTTAAGTTATCCTACGCCTTTACTCTACCGTCCGCAAAGCCAAGGCAGCATCTTCCGCCGCTTCCATCAGTTCGCGCTCGCCGGGTCCTTTGTCGTTGATGCCCACGAGGTGGAGCACACCATGCACGAGCACACGATGCAGTTCCTCGTCATAGGGTTTTCCAAACAGTTCAGCATTGGAGCGTACGGTGTCGAGCGAGATGTAGAGATCGCCCGAGAGGACATTGCCTCGTCCGTAGTCGAAGGTGATGATATCGGTATAGTAGTCGTGCTGCAAGTAGCGGCGGTTGACGTCGAGGATTTCCTCGTCGTTGCAGAACACGTAATTGATGTCGCCCACCACCCGCTGATGACTCTCTGCCACGCGTCCAATCCACTCGGTGACGGTAGTTTGGTCGATGTTGGGCAGGGCGATGGAAAGACTGTTGTAAGTAATCATTGTGTGGGAAGATTATTGACCGAAAAATTGCTCCCAAGCCTGTCCTCCTGCCCTCAGCGCGAGAATTAGAAACAGGAGGAGGTAGAGATTATTGTTCTCCCTGTACAGTTTGACATACGCCGATGTTTTCACCCCCTTACGGCGGCGTTCAAAACGGACACGGTCGTATATTTTCATCAGCAGTCCGATGAGAAAGAGGGGAAAAAGAAAGTAGGAACTCATCAGCAAGAGGAGCTGAAAGGATTAAAGTGTGGTGATTTAGAAAAGCAGCGGTTCATCGGCCGAAGTCATCTCCCGCAAAGGGGTGCGGCCGAGATGCTGGTAGGCCAGTTCCGTCACCTCACGTCCACGCGGAGTGCGACGGATGAAGCCTTCTTTGATAAGGAAAGGCTCGTACACCTCCTCCACCGTACCGGCATCTTCGCCAATGGCGGTGGCAATGGTGGTCACGCCCACCGGTCCGCCCTTAAACTTATCGATGATGGTGGTAAGGATTTTGTTGTCAATCTCGTCCAACCCATAGCGGTCGATATTGAGCGCTTCGAGGGCATAACGGGCAATCTCCAGATCGATCGCTCCGTTGCCTTTGACTTGCGCAAAGTCGCGCACGCGGCGCAACAGGGCGTTAGCAATACGTGGTGTGCCACGGCTGCGGCCGGCAATCTCGGCCGCAGCCTTCGGGTCGATACCCACCGCCAAAAGGTGGGCAGAGCGCAACACGATTTCGCGCAACGTTTGCGCGTCGTAGTATTCCAGGTGGAGGTTGATGCCGAAGCGCGCCCGCAGCGGTGCGGTGAGCAGACCGCTACGCGTGGTGGCGCCCACCAAGGTGAAGGGGTTGAGATCGATTTGGATGGAGCGAGCCGCCGGCCCTTTGTCGATCATGATATCGATGCGGTAGTCCTCCATCGCCGAGTAGAGATATTCCTCCACAACGGGGGAAAGGCGGTGAATTTCGTCGATGAAAAGCACATCGTTCGCTTCGAGCGAAGTGAGCAATCCCGCCAAATCGCCGGGCTTGTCGAGCACCGGACCGGAGGTGAGCTTGAAGCCCACTCCGAGTTCGTTGGCAATGATATTGGAGAGGGTCGTCTTTCCCAAGCCGGGAGGGCCGTGAAGGAGGGTGTGGTCGAGAGGTTCACCGCGCTGTTTGGCCGCTTCGACAAAGACGCGGAGGTTGTCCACCACCTTCGTCTGCCCCGTAAAGTCATCAAACGACAGGGGGCGTAGGGCGTTTTCAAATTCACGTTCGGTGGCGGGCGGCGTGCGCTGTTCGGAGCGGATGTCAAAAGTATCTTCGTTCATCTTTGTCATCGTTGTTCATCAGATTTCAGGAGCGGTCGCATTGGGCGGCTTCGCACACAAATTCTTCTTCATCCTCATGGGCGAGGTCTGTGGCGTGGTAGTTCTTCACCGCACGATAGCGCAACAGGCGCAGCTTCGTCCTCGAACCGATGGGCAGACGCTCCACGCCCAACTGTGTCTTCCGGAAATAAATCCATCGTCCCAGCGCGGGCTGTTCCGTTGCAGGCAGACCGGTGGGAACTGCCGTAACAACCGCCTGCACCTCGTCGCGACAGTCGCATTCGTACTTGATTTCCACTTCGTAGCAGCCCGCAGGTGCTTTCACCCAGTTCAGGCCGTCGTCAGGCACAGGCGTAGGAGAGTCCCCCTCGCTGCTGCACGCCGTCACGACAGCCAGCGTCCCGAGGCTCACAGCGCCCCCCAAGAGAGCAGCCATCAGCACAAAGAAAAAGCGTTTCATAAAGAGCGCAGTAATGTATTATTCAAAAAACGGAGCCAAATCTCAGTTGATTTGACTCCGATGTATCTTATCTATTCCAGAAGATTAAGCGAGCTTGTTGATGTGGAGCATAAGGCTCGACTTGATGTTGCCGGCTTTGTTCTTGTGAATGATGTTGGTCTTGGCGAGCTTGTCGAGCATCTTCTGCACTTTGGGCAGGAGTTCAACAGCAGCGGCTTTGTCAGTAGTAGCGCGGAGCTTGCGAACGGCGTTGCGCATGGTTTTGGCATAATAGCGGTTGTGCAAGCGACGAGTGGCGGTCTGACGAATTCTCTTTACAGATGATTTGTGATTTGCCATTTTATTCTTTACTTTTTTGTTGTTACGAAAAATGAATAGAATTTGACTGCCGGCACTCTTCAGCAGGAGGAAATTAGATCGTCATCCCGACGGTACTGCTTCGGACGTAGCCTTTTTTCAAATAAAGGAAGGGAATCCTTTCGAACTCCCTCCGCGTGTCGTTTTTAATAGTAGTCCCTAGGAGAGTCGAACTCCTCTTTAGAGAATGAAAATCTCTCGTCCTAACCGATAGACGAAGGGACCATTTGCGCTTAGGAATTGACAGCGTCTCACTCGTTGTTCGTGTGGGGCGTTGTTCCCTGTTTGCGAGTGCAAAGGTAGTACCTTTTTTCTTTACAACAAAGAGAAAGGGCTTTTTTTTTGCAAAAAAGTGCTTTTTTCTCGCTTTTCCATCGTTTTTGGTGGCTTTTTGGGGCAGCAACGGCCGCAGCTGTCTTCTTTTTCGTATCTTCGCTTCATGAACGTAAAGTCTCCGATTGTCGTACTGAACACCTTGCGGTATGCCGACGACAAGATCATTGCCGAATGCCTCAGCCGCAGCGAAGGCCGCGTCACTTTCTTGGTGCGCATCTCCCACGCCAAGCGGGCCGCGGTACGCCACAGCCTCTTCCAACCCTTGGCGCTGCTCGAAGCCGAATGGACACCTAAACTCCGCGGCGGGCTCATCTCGCCCAAATCGGTCGTGGTGCTCACGCCCTATGCCGGACTGCACAGCACACCGGTCAAACAGATGGTGGTGCTCTTCCTGAGCGAGGCACTACTCCACATCCTCCGCAACGAGGAAGGCAGCGAACTCCTGTTTGATTTCATCGCCCACAGCTTGGAGTGGTTCGACACGGCCCCGAGCGGCTACGCCAACTTCCACATCGTCTTCCTGATGCGGCTCGCGCGCTTCCTGGGCATCATGCCTTCGCTCGACAGCGCCACCCTGCCCCATTTCGACTTGCTCGAAGGGCAATTTCGCGCCACACCGCCTCCTCACCGCCACTACATCTCGGGGCGGGAGGCCGAAGCCTTTGCCCAGCTCATGCGCATGAACTTCGGCACGATGCAGCTCTTTGCCCTCTCGCGCACGGAGCGGCAGCGCATCCTCTTCCTCATCCTCGAATACTACCGCCTACACCTCCCCGTCTTTCCGGAATTGAGGAGTTTGGAGGTGCTGAGCGAGGTGTTCGACTGAGCGGTTCAGAAGGAAGCACGAAACATAAAGCGGATGCCCCATTTCTGCGTTTTGCCGTAGACCGACTGTGGCTCATTGATATAAGTCACGCGACGCACATACTGCACATGTAGGAGTTTGAAGATATTGTGCACGCCGGCCACCAGCTCCACATAGGGGCGGTTGCGATCCATCACACGACTCTGTTGCTCGTAGACATCATGGTTGAAGCGCGCAGGAAAGTAAAAGAGGTCGGTAACATTGGCATTTTGCGCCAAATAAGGGTTATTCTTGTCGGTCAGTGTCCCCCACAGCGCATTCACTCCGATATATTCACGCCATTTCAGGCGGTGGAGCAAAGGGATGCGATTGAGGATTTTCCCATTCAAATCCCACGAGCCCATAAACGAGACATAGCGGTCGTTCATAAACTCCATGTTCTTGATGAGGTTGAACATCCCATCTTCTTTCACAAACGAGGTGTTGGCCCAAGGCATACAGAGCAGCGGGAAAGGCACGCGATTCCATTGCGCACCGGCTTTGAGATGGGTTTCGATCTTGCCCCACGACTTTACCCACCAACGCTTATAAATCCCCACTTCCGTGTTGTTGTAGGTGTAGTCGCTCCACGCGCCTTTCAGTCCCACAGTGTGCGAGATGCTGAAGATGGGCGCATTGTGGTTGGCACGAATGCGGCGCTGCTTGGTGTTGATATAGGTAGCGCCTGGCTGGTATTCGAGCAACACACTGAAGTCGGATATAGAAATGTCGCGCATATTGCTCGCTGCCGGATTAAACCCTGCCGCTACGTCAGAAGCCGAACCCAACGGCCTCCCCACACCTGCCGCCGTCCCTACGGCCACAGGTTGATAAAAGAGGTGGGCGGTAGGTTCGTTGCGGTCGTGCGCCAATTGGGCTTTGATGCGCAGACCATACTCCCACTCGCGTTCAAAGAAGAGACGAAAGTTTTCGTTATACATCATGTGATCGACCTTCGTCCATTTTGCCGCCAAGAACACATTGTCTTTGTCGGTGGGTAGGTGGAAATCCGAAGGCGACATCACATCGTTGGTGTAAGAGAAGACCAAGCGGCTCACAGGATATTCGCGCGGCAGATAGCGCTTGCTCAGAAACGAGTAGGTCACTTCGCCCATCCCCTTCCAGCGGCGATCTTTGAAACCATAAGCGCCATAGCCGCGGAAGAACCAGTGCGGACTCAAGTTGGCCGTGGTTTGTGCCGAAAGACGCAGGCGCAATCCGTCCACGTCGTTGCCCGTGATGGTCGTATTGACCGGCCCGAAATCGAGTTTGGAGGGATGCTTGGGGTCGAGAGAGGTTTCGACAAAGTTTTCGATAAAGGCCTTGGCCGTCCAGATGATGGGTTTCACCCCTCGGATGTTCTGGATGCGGCGAATAAAGAGGTCCATCTGCGTTTCCGATTGCGTGAGCCTCTCGGTGCGATGGGCGTCCCAAAAACTCTCTTCCTGCATCTGCGCGTCGGCGAGCGTGCGGGTCTTTCCGCGGAAGTTGAAGCGCACATCAGGGATGGAGTCGAAGGCAAAGTTGGTGTAGTGGGTGGTGCGCTTCACCTGAAATTTCTGAATACCTTCGGCCACTTTGAGCACCACGAGCATGTTGTCCTTCGTGAGCACCTGCTCGCCCGTGGACAGTTCTTCAAAACTCTGTTCGATTTTCATCAGTTCCACAAAATTGACACCGGTGTGCACCGGCACCCCCATCACCACTTTCTTCACCCGATAAGTCGAGTCGGCCGTCACATAGAGTTCGCCCGCAAATCCAAAATCCTGCGCATTGTTGGGCGTAAACTGCACCTCGATGCACTTTGTCCCCTCCACATAGGTGGTGTCGGCCAGAAAATAGCGGTAAAAACCAATGGCATCGGTCGAGGAAAGCGGAGAGATGAACTGATATTGCAGCAGTCGCACGTTGTTCTCGTAGAGGTTCACCTCGGTGAAGGCATCTTTGAGCATGGTGTTGATTGCATCGCCCGTATTGATGAGTTCGTTGATGCCCTCGGAACGTTGCCCCACCACAATTTGCTTGGCCGTATTGTCACGCTTGCGGTAGATTTGCTCCGTCACGGTTTCGTCCACCGTGAGCGGCAGGATGAGTTTTCCGGTTTCGGGCGACCGCTCCACGTGATTTTTCAAGAAAGGCATCCGTTTGAACTGTCCTTCCTCAAAAACACGTGGCGTCACATCGCTCAACGCAAAATTAAGTTTGTTGTACTGCACCACCGAATAATAGTCGTGCTGCCGCAAATCGCTGTTCTTTTTGGCAGCAATCACCTTTTTCATCAATTCTACGGCAGGATTGTTCTTGCGCGAATACTTCTCCTTACGCCCCACCACTTTGGCTTCGGCTATCCCCAAATCGGCAGGAGTGAGGCGCACGATGAGCGAGTCGGTGCCTTTCACGCGGGTGGCATAGGCTTCATAGCCCACCGACGACACCCGCAAGCGCGCTCCGCTCCGGAAGGCGATGGAGAATCGCCCCTCGGCATCGGTCTGCACGCCGCGGCCACCGTCGTAGAAAACGTTGACAAAAGGTAGGGCTTCTCCCGTCTTGGCGTCGAGCACACGCCCCGGCAGGCGCTGTGCGGAGAGGGTGAATATCGTCCCCAAGAGGAGCAAGAAAAGCGTGTAAAGTCGTTTCATGTCGTGAACAAAGTATTGAGAGCACAAAGATACAAAAAACTTTTTCCAAGCGTTTAGTTTTACCGTAAAACCCTTTTCTTTTTTCGTTTCTTTATGAAAGTCCCCATGTCTCCCTCCTCGTTTTAGAAGATTGGTTGGATAAATCCCGCGATTTCAGCCACGTGGCAAGCGGCGCTCTGTCATGAGTGGGGGCTTACCGATGGGCGTCTCCTTCGGAGGCGTTCCGCTCGGTATTGGACCTACCGTAGGTTCGTCGGGCAAGCCCTCCTCGCCTACGGCTATTGGGAGAAGCCCCCTATTTACATATAGACATCTCACCGGCCAAAAACGCCGGAGGTCCCCGATTTTAACACAGATTTAACACTTTCGGCGACAGCACTGCCGACCCTTCTCCCCTCCGTGCCAGACAGATTTACCTCAGAGGTAGTTTCATTTACCTCAGAGCCGCGCCAAACTACCTCCCATTTCGTTTTGCCCCCTCCCCATTGCCCGGCTTTCACGTGGGGTGCACACTCTGCTCCTCATGTTCCGTCCTCGCGCGCATTCCCGCGCGCATCACACTACAAGAGTTCTTGTTTTTTGCCTTCACTGCCTTCACCCGTTTGGGCAAGTCCCTCTACACCAAGAGGAAAAGCAGGTGAGCATCGGCCGGCATCGCCAAGGGAGGGGTGAAGGCAAAGTGCAAATTGCCTTCACCCATAACCCACTATAAAAGAAAACGTTAAGCATCCTGGTGAAGGAGTGAAGGCTTTTTGCACACCCTATATAGGGTATACGCGCGTGCGCGCGAGAAACAAAAGAACTAACATTTCTCAAAAACTTTTTCAAAAAATCTCGATTTATTTGGTCAATCAGACTGTTTTTCTTAAGTTTGCAGCACACCCCTAAAATCTTCCGCCTTATAAAAAAAGATTTTTCCTTCTTGCTCTCGCGGCAGTAGATTCTATCTCTACTCCTACCAGTGAAATCACGGTCAGATGCTGTGATAACAGTGTTCATCGTTTTTATGCCGTTTCCCCAGAAGCCTTTCGACAAAGTGGAGCTACGGAAAAAGAAGTTCAAAAGTATATAGATGGCCTTGCCCAAGATGCTTGTGGACAACCAGGTTGTCATATTAGTTTCGGACTTTCTCACATCAAAGACATTCACACCGTCGGTAGAGAGTAAAATAGCACATAGCGCTTGCGAGGAAAATTCACAAGCGCTATGTGTCTCTTTTAATGCAAACATTTCAAACAAGAATAGTTTATGTCTCTCAAAAAAATTATTCTTTTTATTGCATGCTTTCCCTATCTTCTCTGGGGTCAAGGCGTTATATTAGATAGCAAAACACGCAGCCTTCCTGCTAATATTGAAAAGGCAGACACATTAGACAAGAACATCCAATTAGAAGTTTTCTATCAACAAACAGATATAGACACTGTTTTAAAAGCAACAATCACCTATCCACTTGTCCTAAGTATTGGAGAAAAATTCTGCTCTTATCGTTCTTATTGTTCCTATCGACAAGATTCCTTGTGCGTGATTAAGAAAGCACCAACTGTGGGTGAAGTAACGGACGTGTATAATCTCTTCCGTGACTCCTACCATCATCAATTAATCCGCAATATCAGACGCAATTTGTTCATCGAAAGTTTTTCAGTCTTCCCCTCTCGCTATCGTTGTCTGGATAGTACGGCAGTGTTCCAGTGGACGCTGCTTCCCGACACGGCTACCGTGTGCGGTTATCTCTGCCACAAAGCCACGGGACCCTTTCGCGGACACGTCTGGACAGCATGGTGGAGCGATGAAATCCCCATTGATGCCGGGCCGTGGAAACTGCAAGGCTTGCCGGGACTGATTCTGAAAGCACAAGACGACAAGGGGATGCACCACATTGAAGCGACGAGCATACGCTCCCCCAAACTCCACTTTGCAGCAATGTCTACCCATCACTGGCGAAAAGTGACACGTGAAGCAGCACTCAAAGCCATCTATGAAGACGCCACCCACCCGGGAGCAGGTATGGTCGCCGCCGGGCTGATTGAAAAGAAAGAGCCCGAAGCCAATGCCAAAAAGAGACGCCACTTCTACTCGCCCTACGAGGAAGAATAACCCCTTCATAAAAGAATCTCCGAACAAACACCACCATGCTAAAAAAACTCTTTATTCTTTTTGTGCTCCTCTGCCCTTCTATTTTATGGGCACAAGGTTTTATTTCCGAGGAAGGAAGAAATAGTCCATCCAATCCGGAAAAGAAAGACACGTTAGATAAAAATATCCGATTGGAAGTTTTCTATCTGCAAACTGATGTAGACACGGTCATTCCATCAACACAAGCAAACCCGATGGTCTTAGGCATTGGGGAGTCCTTTATGACTTACCGCTCTTATGGTGCCTATCGGCGAGACTCCCTTTATGTGGCAAAAGGGAAGACGCCCACTTGGGGGGAGGTACTTGATTTAGATTTCATATACCCCAACACCCCCAACTATCATTTGGTGCGCAATCTCAAAAGTAAAATGCTCACCGAAAGCTTTTCAGTCTTCCCCTCTCGCTATCGTTGTCTGGACAGTACGGCAGTGTTCCAGTGGACGCTGCTGCCCGACACGGCCACCGTGTGCGGCTATCTCTGCCACAAAGCCACGGCACCCTTTCGCGGACGCGTCTGGACAGTGTGGTGGAGCGACGAAATCCCCATTGATGCCGGGCCGTGGAAACTGCAAGGCTTGCCGGGGTTGATCCTGAAAGCACAAGACGACAAGGGAATGCACCACATTGAAGCGACGAGCATACACGCGCCAAGAATAAAGTTCCTCACAATATCCCTCCATCGTTGGCGGAAAGTGACGCGTGAGGCAGCGCTCAAAGCCATTTATGAAGACGCCACCCACCCGGGGGCAGGTATGGTAGCCGCCGGACTGATTGAAAAGAAAGAACCCGAAGCCAATGCCAAAAAGAGACGCATCTTCTACTCGCCCTACGAGGATTTCTAAATGGAGACATCGAGCGTTTTCGCTCGAAAGATTGACGGCAAAAGTAGTGGGATAGACACTTTATTGATAACAGTCGCTGAAAGCGAAACCTTTGAATAACCCCACGTTCTCCTGGGGTAGAAATCTATCCGCAAGCCTGCTGACTGGATGTCAGCCCGATTTCGTTTCAAATATATTTTCAACAAGTAGATGCTCAAACCCCTACTTCTCCTATTACTCCTGCTGCTTCCCGGCTTGGGGCACGGACAGACACTGCTGACAGGGACGGTGCGCGACAGCGAAGGCGCTCCCCTGCCGGCAGTGATTGTTCGCGCCTATGCCCAAGGGGCAAAAGAAAAGAAGGTGGGCTTATTTCACCAAAACCTTAACCCCATTCACGATATACAAACCGGGGCGGGAGGGCGTTGTGCGGCGGCCGGAGAGGTCATACACGGCATGATGTTGGGCAGACGCCAAGGGCACCGCCTCCACCGCCGAAGGAGCACCATACACATAGCGGATGGTGAGGTGTCCCGAAACAGACTTCAACTGCTCAACAGGCCCTTCCACCGACACCAACTCTCTACCTTCAACGACAGGTGCGACCAGCGTGTAAGCACTGCCGGCAGGAACGATGGCCACTTGTTGAGAGAGAATGGTACCTTCTCCGGCAGATACGGCCGAAACCGTAACGCTGAAATAAGGTTTGACGAAATAGCGATGCAGGCGATAAGGATGACCGTAAGTGTGCCAACCCGTCATGAAACCTTCGGCACCATCCCAATACTGGCGATTGCTCCCCTGCACTTTCCAAGTCTCCTTATCCGCATTGAGCGTGAAGTTGAACAAGCCGGCATTGTTGGAAAGGAGAATGCGTCCCGACTGCACCATTTCAGGCAGATACTTATCGAGAAGCTCGTTTTTCACCTTCCAACGCGCACCGCTTTTTTCGAGCGTCCATGTAAAGTAGGGCGTGGCCTCGCCTTGGGCAAGGCGCCCTTGCATCACTTGTTGGGTGGTGGGATTGACATTGCGAAAACCAGCACGCTTGGGGTCATTGACTGCGGTGTCATAGATGACAAAACTATGACCATCTTCCAACTGCCCCACCGGTTCGGCCACTGCTTTCACCCCCGAATAGGCTTCGGTTTCGTACGTCATCTTCAAGTGGCGGTCGGCAGTAGGGGTAACTGCCACCCCCTCGGCAGGAACATCTTTCGGCGTGTAGTAATCAAACTTTGGGGCTTTCACCATCAAGGTTTCCCCAACAGGCACGCTGAGCGTGTCGCGCAGGAGCAGGCCACCGCGCGTGTCTTCACAAGAGCGGTAAATGAGATAGGCGGCGCGCTCATAAGTCAAAGCAAGGGTTACATCTTCGGTCGATGACACCTCTGTGGGCAGAGGGGTTTTCAGCACATAGCCGGGGAATGTGGGGGCTGCCGAAAGGGGAGTGCCTTTCTCCGTAAATTCTTTGAGGGTGGCGAGCGCTTTACCTTCGGTGTCTTGGCAGACGAAGGTCACGATGCGCGCAGGAATCAACTGCCAAGCTGCTCCCTGCGGACGAACGGCATTGCCCAGCCCTTCCTTGTTGCCGGCACTGATGATGCCCGAAAGAGCGGGCGAGGTGTGGGGAACGGGGAAAAGATTTTTACCCGACGCGGCGATGGTGAAATCCTTATGCTTCGGATTGTAGGTCAGCATCAGTTCCGCTGCTGCACCGAACGAGAGGGGATAACCCAGACGGTCGAGGGCTTCAGAAGCGGGAGCGCCGATACTGCGATGGGTAGTGGCATTTTTCAAACGAAGGGTCAGATTGCGTTTCGTGGCATCATAGGGGTGCACGAGGTTCACCATCCAACCGATGTTGGCGCGGCGGTCGGCGGTATGCTGCGGGTAGGCAGAGTTGCCATTGTCGGCCAACGCGGTACCCTTGAACGCCTCCACCGCACAGCGAACAATGTAGGTTTTACCTTCTTCAGGCATCACGGCAGGAGGCGTGTTGTCGGCCGGAGGTTCGGGTACATTAGTGGTGCGCAGGTAGTTACGGCCGTACTGATAGCCGTTGTAGTTGAGCATGGTGGTGTCGGCACGCATACGTTCCACAAAACGATCGAAATTGCGGAGGCTCTGCGGCGTCCATCCGGCTTCGGCCACCGCCATCAAGCGAGGGAAAGCGAGATATTCCAACACGTCATCGGTACCGACGTGTTCCGTCCAAAATGTACCTTGGATGCCGAGGGTGTAATGGTTGGAGAAAGGTACGTGGTTGTACACCGACTTCAGGTCGTCGCTGCCATTACCGGGAAGCGACTGTTCCCAAGGCGCTTGGCCGGGTTGGCGGTTGATGTAGTAGCCGAACTGCGGGGTGTAGACATGGGGCATCTTCAACTGCGTGGCTTTGGCCGCGGCATTGGCCGCTCCCGTCCAGCAATAGACGGTCGCTCCGGTCTTTTCCATAATTTTCAGGTCGGAACCGGCAGCGGTGATGGCCTCGTTCCAGACGGCCAATTTGCGTCCACGCGCTCTGACGTGTTCGTCCATGGCTTTGATGAAGTGGCTTTGCAACTGACGATAGGAGTTCAGTCCGAGTTTCTTGTACTGCGCTTGACACTGTGCATTGTGCTCCCACGCACCGGTGGGACATTCGTCACCGCCGATATGGATGGTGGTGGAAGGAAAAATGTCCATCAGCTCGGTGAGAATGTTTTTGGCAAACTGCACCGCTTGGGGGTTAGCGACATTCAACACATTACTCGACACGCCTCCATGCGTCCAAACGGCAGGAGCGGCATCGGGGTTGCACGAGTATTCGGGATAAGAAGCCATGGCCGCCACAAAGTGGCCGGGCATATCAATTTCGGGAACGATTTCAATGTGGCGGTCGGCAGCGTAAGCCACGATGTCGCGCAACTCATCCTGCGTGTAGAAGTAGGGGCCGTATTGCGCATTCGTCCAGTAGGCACCGTGATACATGGCGGTGATGTAGGTGTTGGCTGCCACCGAACCCACACGCGTGAGTTCGGGATACTGCTTCACTTCCCAACGCCAACCCTGATCGTCGGTCAGGTGGAAGTGGAACACGTTCATCTTGTAGGCCGCCATCACATCGAGGATGCGCTTCACTTCGGCCACAGAGAAAAAGTGGCGGCTCACATCGAGCATGAAACCGCGGTATTTGAAGCGCGGTGAGTCGGTGATGGTCAGACAGGGCAACGTATAGGTGGTCACCTTCGCGTCTTTCACACCGGCCATGATGCAGGCCGGCAGCATTTTCTTGATACTCACCAATCCGTAATAAAATCCTTTCCGAGTGGCACTTTCGAGGGTGATGCCGTCGCGGGTGATGGTCAGCCCATAGCCTTCCGTGCCCAGTGTCTTTTTCAAATCGGCGTTCAGGCGCAGCACAAGCGTTGCCCCAGTTCCGTTGGGGGAAGCCACGGCCTCCACTCCCGTAGCCGCTCGGTTGAAGTCGGCCACAAACTTATTGATTTCACCAACAATGCTGTCGCCCAGCGCATCTCCTCCCACCACAAAGCGTTGGGGAAGCCTCAACGTGCCCTGCCCCATCTTGAGGGTCTTAGGATAAGGGGTGAGATTGACAAACTCTGACGCGCCGCCTCTCAAAGGCAGGAACATCAGCAGAACGACAAAGAAGGGAATCATGTGTTTTCTTACCATAATCAGAATACGTATAAAGGTGGGATAAAATGAATTTCGAGCACAAAGATAGTATTTTTTTCAAAAACACGCACAACCTGTGGAGAGATGCCCATCAAACAGAAGGTTGCCCCCATCACAGGGAGAGAGCCACTCTCATTACACACTTCCGCCAACTCCCTTGAATTTTTCAACAAAAGCCGTAATCTTTTGAAAGACGCTTTGTTTCTTCGTGAGATATAGCGGATTGAGAGGGCTCATCTTGGGAAGAACTGCATTGAGATCGGTGCCGTTGTCACTGGCAAACTCATGCTTTAAGGAGGTTTGCAGGTAGCGTTTTGCCGCTTCTACATTCAGGTTTTCCTCCAATATCAATTTTTCTGCGGCGCTTTTTTGCTGTGCTTGGGCATAAGTAAAGAATGCCGAAATGATACCGGCTTTATCTTGAATAGACGTAAGATCGGTTTCATGAATGAAATCCACGACAAGACTCTCTTTGGCTCTGTTTCCGACGCTGCTTCGAATCATTCTACGCACTTCATCTACTAACGCGTTTTTATCTTTTGTCTTTTTATTGTGTTCAAGCACCAACTCCAAGATATAATCTAAGTCTATTTCCTGAGATTTCAACAAATCCACTTCAAACACCACATCATCCCAGTCTATCTTGGATTGCTCGGGAGCTTTCCCTTCCCGCTCTCTTCTAAACCAGTCGCGAATATCATTATAGGTTGAGCGATAATCTTGCACTGCGCGTTCCGACAGGACGTCAATCTCCATCATGGCCGAAACGGCATCATCCGTCAAAAAGTGGCGCTCTTTGAAGGCTTCAACAGCATCGGGATTCTCTTTGTCAATCTTTTGCAGTTCTTTGAGGTAGGTAAACTCATCGTAGTTTTGCAGAATGTTCTCTACCTTTAAGTATTCACCAAAAAGTTTGGTAAACGCTTTCTTTTCCGACTCTTTCGCGATTTCCTCAGGTCTTGGAAATTGCTCTTTGAGGGCTTTCACAATGTCGATATAACCTTTGCGCGCCTCGCCCGTAGCAATATCGGTAAAGCCTTTGAGATATTCTTCGTAACTCTTTTCCAACACCACATTCTTTGTATTCTTGTCGCCAAACAGCGTGATGGCATCTATCGTGGCTCTCTCCAAATCGCGGAAAGTCACGATATTGCCGAACGTCTTCGTGGCATCGTAAATGCGGTTGGTGCGTGAGAAAGCCTGCATCAACCCATGATAGCGCAGGTTCTTATCGACAAACAAGGTGTTCAGCGTGGGCGCATCAAAACCGGTCAGAAACATGCCCACCACAATAATGAGATCGACTTCCTGACTCTTCACGCGTTTGGCCAAATCACGGTAGTAGTTTTGAAATTCCTTGCTGTCTACACCGAAATTGGTTCGGAACATCGCATTGTAATCCTTGATGGCTTTGTCCAAAAACTCTTTGGCGCTGCTATCCATGGCTGAAGGCTCGAAATTTTCTTCCCGAATATCGCCGGCGGCATTCTGCTCTTCATTCGGCGCAAAGGAAAATATCGTAGCAATCCTCAAGGGCTTTTCGCTATCTTTTTGCTGGTTGTTCAGTTCTTCATAATAGAGTTTGGCGGCTTCAACGCTATTGACGGCAAACATCGCATTAAAGCCCTTTCCGCCACCTTGATGACGATGGGTTTTGAGTCGAAAGTTGCGGAGAATATATTCCGACACTTCTCTGATTCGATCTGGGTGAAGGAGGAATTTTTTGTTCTCTGCTTTCGTCAATTTGATTTCGTCCTGCTCCGTTTCCAGCGCCTTAAATTGTGGGCGCACATCGTTGTAGTCCACCTTAAACTTCAGCACTTTCTCATCGCGTATGGCATCGGTGATGACATACGAGTGCAGTTCACGACCAAACACGTCGGCCGTGGTTTCCGCCCCCAAAGCATTTTCGGGAAAGATGGGGGTTCCGGTAAATCCAAACTGATAATATCGCTTAAACTTTTTCTTCAGATTTTTCTGCGCTTCGCCAAACTGCGAACGATGACACTCGTCAAAGATAAAGACCACTTGCTGCTGATAGACCGGCAGAGCGGCCTCAGCCTTCATCAGATTATTCAGTTTCTGAATGGTCGTGACGATAATTTTGTTATCGTCCTTTTCCAAATTGCGCTTCAGCCCTGCCGTACTTTCCGAACCGTTCACGCTGTCGGGCGAAAAGCGCTGATACTCCTTCATCGTCTGATAGTCGAGATCCTTACGATCGACGACGAAAAACACTTTGTCGATAAACTCAAGTTGTGTGGCCAGTTGTGCCGCCTTGAAACTCGTCAAGGTCTTGCCCGATCCTGTCGTGTGCCAGATGTAGCCACCGCCTTCGGGTTGACTCCACCGCTTTGCCTGATAGGAACTTTTCACTTTCCATATCAGTCGCTCCGTAGCGGCAATCTGATAGGGGCGCATGATGAGCAAGGTGTCGCTGATGTCAAACACCGAATAACTGAACAACACTTGCAACAGCGTGTTTTTCTGAAAGAAGGTGGCGGTAAAGTCTTTTAAGTCCTTGATGAGGGTGTTGTCCGATTTCGCCCAGTTCATCGTAAAGTCGAAACTATTTTTGTTGCGCTTGACGGTGTTGGCGAAATAGCGGGTATTGGTGCCGTTGGAGATGACAAAAATCTGCAAATACTTGTAGAGCGAGCTCTCGCTGTTAAAGCTCTCTTTGCTGTAACGGTGCACTTGGTTGAAGGCTTCTCGAATAGCGACGCCTCGTTTTTTCAGTTCCACCTGCACCATGGGCAGACCGTTCACCAAAATGGTGACATCGTAGCGGTTGGCGTGGGTGCCGGTTTGCTCAAATTGATGGATGACCTGCACCTTGTTTCGCACCATATTCTTCTTATCCACCAAATAGATGTTTTGGATATGCCCGTCATCAAACACAAAGTCGTAGATATAATCATTCTGCACCTTTCGCGTCTTGTCGACAATGCTGTCTCCCGGCTTATCTAAATACTCCTCGAGAAAACGCTGCCATTCCGAATCGGCGAATTTCACAGCATTGAGCTGTTCTATCTGCACGCGTGCATTGAGAAGGAGGGCTTTGGGATTCGTTATGTCAGAGAGATACTCGTAGCCTTGATGCCGCAGGTCTTCTATCAGTTCATGCTCCAAAGCGGCTTCGGTCTGATAGCCCACGGGGGGCTCGTGAAGTTCGCTGTACTTGGTGTAGCTGTCCAGCACGATGAAGTGCTGCATTTCTGCGATAGTGTTGTAAGGAGTCATTTTTTTGATTTGGTTTTTTCTTGATTTATTAGTTATCATAGGATTCCTATATTTCCTATGATAACTACCCCATAGGAAAACTAATCTTCTCAGGATAGCGGCTTAGCGCGCTGCCTCTCTCACTCTTTTCCTTCGAGCAGTCTTTTGAGGCTTGCCACCTCCGCTTTCAAGGCGGCATTCTCGGCTTTCAGTTCTTCCAGCAATCGGTCAAAAGCTTTGGCGCATCCATAATAGACGTTCTTAGGGGGTGACTTTATCTTTGAAAGTTCAAGAGCCGATCTCTGTAATGCGCGTATTGCTTTCGGCGCAGCGCAATCTCCTTGGGCAGCCCCTCGCTGATGGAGTTAGTGAGCATGTCGAATTTGTCGAGAATAGAAACAATACGTTTCTGCTCGGAAAGTGGGGGAATGGGGATTTTGATTTTTTCAATCACTTTACTGTCTAAAGTAGGTATACCAGCTTTCCTAACTTTTGCCTTTATGAAGCCTTCCATACTTTGAAGCAAATAATACAGAAACCTTTGACTTAGTGACTCGCTATGAGAGAAGCAGAAACAACCATCAGAAGACCAAAACTCCTTTGAACTATATCCTATCGTTCCTGCAGATGCCCCCACGTTGATAATCATTGCAGAATGAGCTTCTCGATTGGGTTTACTATAATAACCAATAGGCTCTACTCCGCCATGAAACACAGGATAGGAACCTTCCTCGTATAGTTCTCTTTTTGTTAGTCTTTTACCTCTAAGAACAGAACATACTTCTCCCAATGGCAAAATAAATATATTATTTAACGAATTACCCCCCCCATTTAACATATCAAAGGAAAGTAACTTATTGCGGTAATACTCATACTGCCGCTTGCGGCAGTCCAGCTCCGCCTCCAACTCCGCCTCCAGCGTCGTAAACTTGTCGAGAATGCGAACGATTTCTTGTTGGACAGAAAGAGGGGGAATAGGGATTTTGATTTTTGCAAATGCATTTTTTGCTAAACGTGGAACACTCGCACGTCGTACTTGCCCTTTTATAGCAGTCTGCTTTGTCAATAAGAAGTAGTAGAGATATTTGCTGTAAATAGTAGTGGTTGGAAGAAAATAATAAATGTCATCGGCAGCCCAAAAATCTACTGTGCTATATCCAATTTCGCCTGCTGCTCCTGCGCTAATAATAAAAGTTGTATCTCCACAGACATTACCCTCATTATAAAACCCCAAAGGTGTCATACTATTTTGAAAAACAGCATAACGACCAGTTTCGCTCAGTTCTTTCCTAACAAGCCGACGCCCACGCTTTACCTCTGCTACTTCATCCAGTTCCTTCCACTCCACTTCAGCCCCATCGAGTAAGCGTTCTATAAAGGGCATGATATGTTGTTCGTTATTCTTCATCTTGCTGTTTCTTTTGAGATAACCTATGCAGCATAGTAGCATTGTCGCTGCTAATTACACTTTTTCCTGTTTGCTTTTCTAATTTCATGCGAGCCACCTTTGCCCACCATTGTTCAAAAAGCTGAATGCTGCTCATACGGTCAATGCTTTAATGATGGCATTGATACTACTCTTTATCTTCTATCGTTGCACGTTTGACTCTCTTTACGGTATGTTTGATTTTCCCGATGAAAAAATTGATTTCCAGTGATGATTCTGTTTCTGCCACCTCAAGGTCGGGCATAACTACATCCGATAGGAGTTTTCCAAATCGGTTCATCTTTTCATTTTGTTCCTGCTTGTTGTTTTCTTGATGAAGGCTTAACAATTCTCGTTTCAACTTGCGTACCTTGGCGAAAGTCTCTATGATGGCAAATGTTACCATAGTAGCATTCTTACTTTTTAGGATTGTAGCCAGCATGTATAGTCCTTTCTCTGTAAACGCTTTCGGTAGTGTTCGAGTCTTGGAAGAAAGTTTTGTGGACGAATTTTTCGACCGCAAAATTTCTGTTTCTTCTTTGGTGAGCACAAACATATAATCATCGGGAAACTTATCCAGATTGTTGCGTACAGCTTCGTTTATTCGTTTGGTTTCCACACCATATAGGTCAGCAATATCGGCATCTACGATTATTTGTTGTTGGCGAATGGAAAAGATGTGCTGCTGCACATGTTGCGAAAGTATAGCGATGGCCGTACTTGCTGAATTATTAGACGTTTCTATGATATTCTGTTTCATAATTCGTTGCTTTTCTTATTGCAATCCATACTACATTTAGCAGAAATTCAGTATTCTGAGCTTACTCCTCTATCTCCTTTATAATACTATCTATCTCCGCCCGCAATGCGTCTATCCGCTTCACCGTTTCAGCCACTTCTGCGTTGAGTTTGTCAATATCAATGATTTCTCGCTTGTCCTCCGCCTCGACATACGAACTCACGGAAAGGTTATAATCGTTCTCGGCAATTTTAGCGTTGTCTACCGATGTAGCCACATACTGCACCTCCTCTTTGTGTTCAAAGATGCTCACAATGCGGTCGATATGCTCCGGTAAAAGCACATTGTTGTTGGTTTCTTTCTTAAAGAAATCCTCACCACCGGCATCGATAAACTGCGTTTTAGCTTCCGTCTTATGCTTGGAGAGCACAATGATATTGACGGCGATGGTGGTTCCATAAAAAAGATTGGCAGGTAGAGAAATAACCGCTTCCACAAAGTTGTGGTCTACCAAATACTTTCGAATCTTTTGCTCCGCACCACCCCGATAGAAGATGCCGGGAAAACAAACAATGGCCGCACGTCCACGAGCGGAAAGATAACTGAGAGCATGCAGCACAAAAGCAAAATCGGCCTTCGACTTGGGCGCAAGCACACCGGCAGGAGCAAAGCGGTCGTCGTTGATGAGCGTAGGGTCGTCGCTCCCCACCCAGTTTACCGAATAAGGCGGATTGGAAACGATGGCATCGAAGGGCTTTTCATCCCCATATTGAGGATGGAGGAGCGTGTCGCCCAAAGCAATGTCGAACTTGTCGTAATTGATGTTGTGCAGAAACATATTCATCCGCGCCAGATTGTAGGTGGTGTGGTTGATTTCCTGCCCAAAGAAGCCCTCCTCAATCAGGTGTTCATCAAATTGCTTCTTGGCCTGCAACAACAAAGAACCCGAACCGCAAGCCGGGTCGTAAATTTTATTGACCGAAGTCTGCCCCAAGAGTGCCAGCCGTGCAATCAGTTTGGACACATTTTGCGGGGTGAAATACTCACCGCCCGATTTGCCGGCATTAGCGGCATAGTTGGAAATCAAAAACTCGTAGGCATCGCCAAAGAGGTCAATCTCATGGTCTTCAAAGTCGCCGAAGTCAAGACTTTCCACCCCTTTGATGACGGCTGCCAAACGGCGGTTTTTCTCCTCGACAGTATTTCCCAAGCGGAGGCTTGTAGTGTCGAAGTCGGCAAAAAGTCCTTTGATGTCATGCTCTGACGCATAGCCGACGGCCGAACCCTCGATATCCTTGAATATCGCCGCCAATTCGGTGTTTAAGTCGGGATTGGTGTTGGCCGTCTTGGCCACGTTGACAAACAACTGACCGGGATAAATGAAATAGCCTTTGGTTTTCGTGGCATCGTCTTTGATTTCCGGTGTAATCGCATCGTCGGTCAGCTCGGCATAATGAAAACTGTCATCTCCCCCTTGTATGAAACTGGCGAAGTTTTCGCTGATGAAACGATAAAAGAGAGTGCCCAAAACAAACTGCTTGAAATCCCATCCGTCCACAGCCCCGCGCACTTCATTGGCGATTCTCCAAATGGCAGATTGTAATTCCTCTCTTTGCTTTATACTTGTCATTATTTTTTGTTTTAATTTCTATTTTCAATTTCATTTGCAAATATACGTTTTTGCCGTGAGCACGACAAAGAAAAACCGTGATTTTACAGCGTGACGGCCTAAATCTCCGGCTAAGAATAGCGGGCGGTGCTTCCCCATCATGGCCGCTCTTCTCCCGTATCGAACACCACCTCTTTCGGATGCCCCTACTCGCTGCCGGTCGCCTCTCGCGCGCGCGCGTATACACACATAATGCATGAAAAAATCCTTCACTCCTTCACCAGGTAGGATAACCCCATGATAATTAACCGATTGCAGGTGAAGGTTCTCGTTTCGTAAAACCTTCACCGCCTCATTGTTTTGACGAGAAGAAAAGCCGCCGGTGAAGGAAGTGAAGGAAAAAAACAAAGTTTGACAGTAGTATGCGCGCGCGAGGGAAGGCAAAAAAACATGGGAGGTAGAAGTCACGGAGTCTGAGGTAAATAAAACCGGCTCTGAAGTCAAAACCACTTTCTCTGAAGAAAGTGTAGCCGCCCGCTCTATTGTTTTCCCCAGAAGAAAAGGACATTGGGAATGTTTTAGGAAAAGCCCCTTGCTTTTTTCACATAGTACGTATTCGTACTTTCAAAATCGAAGTGCAACAAATCATTCGTTTTTTCATAGGTTCTAATCCATGAAAAGCACCGCGGGTTTGCCTCGCGGCCGGGGCGCGCAGCCCCGAAGAGCGATACCGGCAATACAAAAAAGGAGTCTCCTTTTGGAAGACTCCCCGAGATTAATTATCTTTGTATTGCATATGTATAAACAACTAACCTCGGAGCAAAGAAAATGCCCAAGAAAAGAGATCGCACGTATCGTGGGAACCAGTCAATCCACCCTTTCTCGTGAATTAAGACGTAACAGTACTCGGGTCGGGCAAGTACATTTGGTTCAAGGCGCACGACAAGGCGATGGAGCGTCGCAAGCGTTCCACAAACATGCTCTTCATGACCAAACTTGCCCATGGGAAAAAGGCAGAGCCGTTGGCCAAGGAGGTCAGACGGCTGTTTCTGCCCTACAAGAAACACATCAAGACCATTACCACTGACAATGGTCCTGAATTTGCTGCACACAAGCTAATTACGAAATATTTGGGAGCGGTCGTTTATTTCGCCGATCCTTATGCCTCATGGCAAAAGGGGGTGATAGAAAATACAAATAAACTCATCAGACAGTATATTCCAAAGCACACCAACTTCGATGAAGTTACAGATAAAAAGATTGCGAGCATACAAAAGAAAATCAACAGCAGACCCAGGAAAAAATTAAAGTTTGAAACACTAAAAACAGAGTTCTTCAAAAGAATAGCTTAATTTTGCACTTGCCGGTTGACTCTACGAACTAACATTTCTCAAAAACTTTTTCAAAAAAAATCTCGATTTATTTGGTCAATCAGACTGTTTTTCTTAAGTTCGCAGCACAACACCTAATTTTTAACACCTATAAGAACACCACCATGCTAAAAAAACTCTTTATTCTTTTTGTGCTCCTCTGCCCTTCTACTTTATGGGCACAAGTTTTTCTATCTGAAGAGGGACAAAAACTTTCTGCTAATCCAGAGAAACAGGACACGTTGGATAAAAAGATTCGACTGGAAGTTTTCTATCTGCAAACTGATGTAGACACGGTCATTCCATTAACGCAAGAAAACCCGATGGTTTTGTGCATTGGAGAGTCCTTTATGACTTACCGATCTTATGGTGCCTATCGGCGAGACTCCCTTTATGTAACAAAAGGGAAAGCCACCACGCTGGGCGAAGTGCTTGATTTAGATTTCATATACCCCAACATCCCCAACTATCATTTGGTACGCAATCTCAAAAGTAAAATGCTCACCGAAAGCTTTTCAGTCTTCCCCTCTCGCTATCGTTGCCAAGACAGTACAGCTGTGTTCCAGTGGACGCTGCTGCCCGACACGGCCACCGTGTGCGGCTATCTCTGCCACAAAGCCACGGCACCCTTTCGCGGACGCGTCTGGACAGCATGGTGGAGCGACGAAATCCCCATTGATGCCGGGCCGTGGAAACTGCAAGGCTTGCCGGGATTGATTCTGAAAGCACAAGACGACAAGGGGATACACCACATTGAAGCGACGAGCATACGCTCACCCAAACTCCACTTTTTGACAATGTCCCTCCATAGTTGGCGAAAAGTGACGCGTGAAGCAGCGCTCAAAGCCATCTATGAAGACGCCACTCACCCGGGAGCAGGTATGGTCGCCGCCGGACTGATTGAAAAGAAAGAACCCGAAGCCAATGCCAAAAAGAGACGTCTCTTCTACTCGCCCTACGAGGATTTCTAAACGGAGACATCGAGCGTTTTCGCTCGAAAGATTGACGGCAAAAGTAGTGGGATAGACACTTTATTGATAACAGTCGCTGAAAGCGACACCTTTGAATAACCCCACGTTCTCGTGGGGTAGAAATCTATCTGCAAGCCTGCTGACTGGAAGTCAGCCCGATTTCGTTTCAAATATCTTTTCGACAAGTAGATGCTCAAACCCCTACTTCTCCTATTACTCCTGCTGCTTCCCGGCTTGGGGCACGGACAGACACTGCTGACAGGGACGGTGCGCGACAGCGAAGGCACTCCCCTGCCGGCAGTGATTGTTCGTGCCTATGCCCAAGGGGCAAAAGTGGTGACGGCCTACACGCAAACGGACGAGAAGGGTCAGTATCGGTTGACACTTGGCAACGACTCAAAGGGGGAGTTTCGACTGAAATTCACCCACCTTAGTTACAAACCCGTGGAAGTCATCCTCCCCCACGGCACGCAGCGACAGGACGTGAAGCTCAGCGAGCGCGCACAAGCCTTTCGCGAAGTGACGGTGAAGTCGAACTATGTGCACCAACGGGGTGACACCCTCACCTATCGCGTCTCGTCGCTCGCGGGAAAGGCCGACCGCAACATCGAAGACGTCATACGCCGCATCCCGGGCATCAACATTGGGACAAATGGCGAAATCAGTTACCAAGGCGAGGCCATCAACCGCTTCTATATCGAAGGGCGCGACCTGCTGGGAGGCAACTACGGACTGGCCACACGCAACATCAAGCCCGGCGATGTGCAGTCGGTGAGTGTGCTCGAAAATCACCAACCGGTGAAGTTGCTCAAAGACCTCGAAGTGTCCAAGCAGGCAGCACTCAACCTCTCGCTCAAGAGAGGGGCACTGGGGCGACTGGTGGGGAACGCCAAGATGGGGGCTGGCGCGGGCGATGGTGCCCGATGGCTGGCGGAACTCTATGGGATGCAGATCTTTCCCCATCGCCAGACGATGTACGCCGTCAAAGGCAACAATTTTGCCGAAGACTATGCGATAGAGACCATCGACTTCCTGCTGCAACACTCGGAAACACCCATCGCCTCCCTCTTCCCCGACACACCCTTCGGCACAAGCAGTCTGCCCCAACGGCGCTATGCCGACAACCGATCGGCCTTTGCCTCTTGGCACACCCTCTTTGACCTCGGCAAGGAGAAAGAACTCGTGCTGAAAGGGCAATACACCCTCGGCCGGCACACATTTTCGCAATTTCAGCAATCGGAATACTATGGTCTGCAAACACCCCTCGTGGTGATGGAGGCCGTGGACAACGACTTGATCACACAAGGCGTCGATCTGAGCCTGAAGTATGAACACAACAGCGACAGTGCCTATCTGGCCGAAAAGACCGCCCTGCGCGCCCATCTGCGCCGCAACATTTACGACCTCCCCACAGGAAGCATCCGCCAGCGGTGGCGAGAGGTGGACGTGAGTTGGGACAACCTCTTGGCCTGGAAACGCCGCAAGGGGCGGCATCTCTCCGCCTGGGAACTGAAGACGGGGCTGAGCACCACGCCCACGGCACAACTCACGGCCGACCGCGAAAGCGACGGCACGGCATTGGTGCGGCAGGAAGTGTCGGCCCTGCGGGCGTTTGCCACCACCGGCACGCACTATGCCTACCAACTGGGGGAGAACGGACGATGGGGACAAGTGGGGCTGCACCTCAACGTCTATGCCTCCTATCAACGCTTCGCCTCGGAACAAACGAACCTCCTCACAGCACCACGCAACGACAACTGGGCGCTGGGGGCAGAACTGCAGGGTATCCCTCATTACAGCGTGGGCGGCAGAGGTTTTCACCTCGAAGTGAGACTGCCCGTCCGCTATCTGCTGCACGACTTTCACAACCGCTATCTCCACACGGAATTTCTGCTCAACCGCCCCTACTTCGTGCCTTCGGTGACGCTGCTGAAGCGGTGGTCAAGCCTCTTCGTGACAGGCACAACGGCCTATCACGTGGGCGTGGGGCGGTTTCAGGACTTTCTCGTCGCCCCGCTCTACCAGACCTATCGGCAGCAGATATGGCCGGGCAGCGGTGCGCTCTCCCGGTCGCGGACGTGGCAGTCGGAGTTGCAACTGATGTGGCGCGACACCTATCGGGGGAGGTCGGTGAACTGGACGGCCACTTACAACCGCACGAAAGCCGGCCAACTGCAAGCATCGACCATCGGGCCACAAGGTGGGACAACCTCGCAGGAAGTGCTTCACGACAACACGCAAAGCAGCTGGATGACGACAGCGCGCGCCACCCTCTACAGCCGTCCCATCCACACGCACTTTGCACTTTCCCTCCGCTACAATGGTTCGCAACGCTCGATGTTGCGGCAACAGTCGCTCCTCACCACCCGCACCCACCACGTCTACACGGCCTTTTCCACCGACTGCAACTGGTGGCGGCAGCTGTTGCAGGTACGGGCACAGGTGGCTTGGGAACGGAGTTTTCTCCACTTCGCCGAAACGCGGAGCGCGCTCAACCGCTGGAGTGGCAGTGTGCATGCCGCCTTCACTCCGGGCGAGCATTGGGAGGTGTCAGTGCAGGGCGAGATGGCGCGCAACGAGCAGCAACGCCGTCACTACCTCACCTCCTTCTTCCTCGACGCCCGGATGCGCTACAAGCGCAAGCGTTGGGAAGCAGAACTGCAACTGCACAACTTGGCCGACACGCGCCGATACGAAGTGCGCACCTATATGCTCACCGACATCTATACCTACGGCTATCGCTTACGACCCCGCGAAGCGTTACTCAGCCTGAAATGGAGCTTTTGAGGCACAAGAAAGCCGCATTTTGCCAACTCCACTCGTAAAAACTCATCAAAACCTTGCCCATTTTTCAAAGAAATTGTAAATTTGCAGAGGGAGCATCCTAAACGAGGTTGCTTCCTCTCCTTTTGATCCAACCTTGTTCAACCCATCACAACGTCTTCACCCCATGATGACAGACCTCGAAATTGCCCACGCCACTGAATTGCAACCCATTGCCCAGGTGGCCGAATCGATAGGCATTGCTGCCGACGACATCGAAAACTATGGCCGACACATTGCCAAAGTGCCGCTTCGTCTCATCTCTGAGGAGAAGATGAAACGCTCACACCTTATTCTCGTCACTTCCATCACCGCCACCCGCGCCGGTATCGGTAAGACCACCGTGTCCATCGGTTTGGCGCTCGGCCTCAACCACATCGGCAAAAAAGCCGTGGTGGCCTTGCGCGAACCCTCCCTCGGGCCGTGCTTCGGTATGAAAGGCGGTGCGGCCGGCGGCGGCCATGCTCAGGTGCTGCCGATGGAGAAAATCAACCTCCACTTCACCGGCGACTTCCACGCCATCACCTCTGCGCACAACATGATTGCCGCGTTGCTCGACAACTACCTGTATCAGCACCGCGCCGAGGGATTTGGCTTGAAAGAAATCCTGTGGCGCCGCGTCCTCGACGTGAACGACCGCTCTTTGCGCAGCATCGTCACCGGTTTGGGGCCGTCCACCAACGGCATCGAAACACAAGCGGGCTTCGACATCACTCCCGCTTCCGAACTGATGGCCATTCTCTGCCTTGCCACCGACGAGAACGACCTGCGCCGCCGCGTTGAGCAAATCGTGCTCGGCTATCGCTACGACGGCACTCCGTTCACCGTCCGCGACCTTGGTGTGGCGGGGTCGGTCATGGTGTTGCTCAAAGATGCGCTCCAGCCCAACCTCGTGCAAACCACCGAAAACACGGCAGCGTTTGTACACGGCGGCCCCTTTGCCAACATTGCCCACGGCTGCAACACATTGTTTGCCACCAAAATGGCGCTCTCCCACTCCGAATACACCATCACCGAAGCCGGATTTGGCGCAGATTTGGGTGCTGAAAAGTTTTTCGACATCAAATGCCGCAAGAGCGGACTGCAACCCGACCTCACGGTGCTGGTGGCCACGGCACAGGGTTTGAAAATGCACGGCGGTGTGCCGCTCGACCAAATCAAAGCCCCCAACCTCAACGGCCTGCGCGACGGTTTGGCTAATCTCGACAAGCACGTGCGCAACCTCCGCTCCTTCGGGCAAACCGTGGTGGTGGTGTTCAATCGCTTTGCCGAAGACACCGATGAGGAGATGACCCTCCTCCGCACCCACTGCGAAAACGTGCTGAAGGCTCCGTTTGTCATCAACAACGCCTATGCCGAAGGCGGTGCCGGTGCAGCCGAATTGGCACAAGTCGTGGTAGATACCATTGCGAAAAATCCCTCGCAGCCGCTGCAATTCCAATATGCCGACGACGACCCTATTCGTACGAAAATCGAAAAGGTGGCGAAGCAGATTTACGGCGCGGCCACGGTTTCCTTTGCCGCCCCCGCATTGCGCCGCATCAAAACAGCCGAAGAAAACGGCATGAGCCACTTCCCCGTGTGCATCGCCAAAACGCAGTTTTCCTTCTCGGCCGATGCCAAACGCTATGGTGCGGCCGAAGGTTTCGATTTTGAAATTCGCGACATCGTCATCAACGCCGGTGCCGAAATGATTGTAGCCATCGCCGGCGACATCCTTCGCATGCCCGGACTTCCCAAACAACCTCAAGCCCTCCACATCGACTACGTGGACGGCGAAATCACCGGACTTAGTTAAGGGGAAAGTGCCCCCCATCGAAGATTTATAATGCGTATCGTTCTTAACCCCAAATACCAACATCTGCGCGAATATCTCGAACACATCGACGAGCATTTCGCCCACGGACGCGAACTGCACCGCGGACGCAACCTCCTCCGTACCCTGAAAGTGGGGGGATTGACGCTCGTGGTGAAGCGCTACGGCAAGATGCCCCTCACCAACCGATTGGCCACACGTCTCTACAAGTCGCCTAAGGCCAAGAATGCCTACGTCAAATCACTCCTCCTCAAAGAGCGCAGTTTTGAAAGCCCGGAACCGGTGGCGTTCGTCACCATCCGCGAAAACTGGCTCAACAGTCAGAGCTACTTCGTATGTCTGCACTCCAACTATCGGTACTCGATGAAGGACATCGACACCCTCGACCCGGATTTCCGCGAAGAGGTGACGCAGAGTTTTGCCCGCTATGCCGCTCAACTTCACCGCAACGGCTTCCTGCACCGCGACTTCTCGGCCGACAACATCCTTTTCGACCGCGTCAATGAGCGCATCCATTTCGCCCTCATCGACACCAATTCGATGAAATGCGGGCGGGCGGTGAGCCTGGAGAAAGGCTGCCACAACTTTGCACGCCTGGTGGGCTCGGAGGAGTTCTTCGACCGTCTCGGCACCCTCTATGCCGAAGCCAGAGCAGCCGATCCGGCAGAGTGCATCGCCATGATTCAGCAAGGGCGCGCCCTCTACCACGCTCACAAGCACCACCACGCCTAAGCGGAAGCGCTCCGCCTCGGGCCAGACCAAAAGAAATCACGCTTCCTGTTCTCCAACGAGAGTGCAGGAAGCGTGATTTTTTTGCGGCAGAAACCGCCTTTGAGCGCAGTGAGTATCGACGCCCTCATTGCACCACCACATTGGGCAGGGCAGCTTGAAATATGGCCTTGGCGTTGGCCTTCCGCTCGGGCGAGAGGGGTTCGACACCGTGGAGGGGATAGGGCAGGCCGAGACTTTCGTACTTGTACTCGCCCATCGTGTGATAGCCCAGCACTTCGACCCGCTCGATGACCGAAAACTGCTTCAGATATTGCGCAACGGCTTCGAGGCGGTCGTCGCGGTCGGTGATGCCGGGCACCACCACGTGGCGTGCCCAGACGGGCTTTCCGATGTCTTGAAGATAGTGGAGGAAGCGGTCATTGTGGGTGCGCTCCACACCGGTGTAACTCTTGTGGAGCGAGTCGTCCACCGTTTTGACATCGAAGAGGATGAGGTCGGCAGCAGCAGCAGCACGGCGCGCGGCTTCCGTCCAAATCGTTCCAGCCGTGTCGAGCGCGGTGTGCAGCCCTTCTGCACGGCAGAGGTGGAAGAAGGCTTCGACAAACTCGGCTTGGAGGAGCGGTTCGCCTCCGGTGCAGGTGACACCGCCGCGGCGGATGAAGTTCTTATATTTCCGCACTTCAGCCATCAGTTGTTCGGGGGTGAAGTCAAACTGGTGCTCGCCCTTGACGTCCCACGTGTCGGGATTGTGGCAAAAGAGGCAACGCATGGGGCAACCTTGCAGAAAGGCCACAAAGCGGATGCCGGGGCCATCGACGGTGCCCATCGACTCCATCGAGTGGAGGCGGCCGATGAGGGGAGCGGCCGTCGTTTCGGCCGAAGAAACGGCAGCAGCGGTATCGCTGTTAG
>NZ_JACSUD010000009.1 GCF_014385435.1 Alloprevotella sp. Lung230 | reverse complement strand
CATGAGAGTTCTTTTGTGGCTGCTCAAAATAATAAGCGAGAGGCAGGGAAGGAATGACGTTTCACTTATCAAAGCTTTTTAAGGGACGACTATAATATGGAGTCGGGAGTCATGAGGTCTTTGTTCTAATGAGAGAATGATAGCATTTGCAATCAGAAATAGAAGTAGGGAGCAAGCCGCTCAAGGTCGGTCGGAGAGAAGAGGGGGCAGTTGCGGAAGTCCTGCCAACTGCGGAAAGGACCTTGCTTCTGCCGCCGATTGACGATGAACTTGACCTGCTCATAAGAGAGATAAGGGTGGTGCACCAAGGCTTGGAAGGAAGCCCGGTTGAGAGGGAGACGACGCACGGGCGCATGGGCATCGACGCGAAACCACCGCTCAATCCCCGCCGGCAGACCGTTGACTTCGGAGAGCTGATGTACGGCCACAAAGCCGCCCAGCCGCTCGCGGTAGCCCACGATGGCACGAGCGTAGCCGCGGCCGATGCCCGGGATGCGTTGCAGCGCGAGGGTGTCGGCCGCGTTGGCGTCGAGTACGGCACCGAGCGACAACTTCACCGGACGTAGAGCGCGCAGACTGTCGAAGTGGGCCTGCCGGGCAGCGCGGGCGGAAAGGCGCTCCGCCTTTTCGGCGGCCCAGATGGCACGCTGCGCCTGATAGGCCGCTTCGCGGTCAGCCTTCGCCTGCGCACGGGCTTCGCGCTCGGCCTGCCATTCGTCGCGCTGTGCCTGCGCCTTTCGGACGGCTTGGAGCGAGTCGGCTCTCATCCGGGCTTCAAAGGCCGCCACCTCTTGTCGTTCTCGCTTGGTGAGCGCAAGATCGGGGACGCTTTCGTGAGGGGCAGACGGCCAAAGCCACCGGACAGCGGTCAGGACGATGAGGACCACCAGCAGCACAAGAAGACCATAACGAAGTTCGCGGGAGAGGGGAGAGAAAATACGAGCCATAAGTCACTGAACTGTCAGAATTTTGTCAAACAAGTATAGCAAAGTTAGCCATTTCTTCCGAAACACCGCGAGAAAACCGCTCTAAAATGCGGGATTTTCCCCTTTTCTTTCCGCAAAGGGGTTGGAGCATTCTCCCGAAAGGGCTAACTTTGCACCATCTCTTTGGGGGTGCCTTACTCATTTTAGGCTGAGATCATACCCCTTATTAACTGATCTGGGTAATGCCAGCGTAGTAAAAAGTTATTCTTATGAAAACATTTGTTTTGGCCGGCGCCTGTGTCGCCGCCACAGCAGTGTCGGCGCAAGAGGTCGACACTACTCGTGTGAACTTGGGCGAAGCTCAAGTAGTGACTAACCGTGCAACGCGTAAGACGCCTATTGCCTTTTCCAACTTGAATCGGGCAGCGCTTGCACAAGTGAACAAGGGGCAGGACATTCCTTTCCTGCTCTCCACCCTGCCCGGTGTCGTGGCCACTTCTGACGCCGGTAACGGTGTGGGATACACCGCCCTCCGTGTACGTGGTACCGATGCCACACGCATCAACGTCACCGCCAACGGCATTCCGCTCAACGATGCCGAGAGTCACGGTCTCTTTTGGGTGAATATGGGCGACTTTGCCTCTTCACTCAACGACCTCCAAGTGCAACGCGGCGTGGGCACTTCCACCAATGGTGCCGGTGCTTTCGGTGCCAGCATCAATATGGGAACGGAACGACCGGCTTTGCTGCCCGCTACGGAAGTGAATGTGGGTTATGGTTCGTTCAACACGACTAAAAACACCCTCAAATTCCACTCCGGACTTCTCAACAACCACTGGGCTTTCGACGCACGCCTTTCTTATATTGCTTCGGACGGCTATCGCGATCGTGCCACCACGCAACTGGGTTCTTATTTCACACAAGGCACCTATTTCAACGGAGGAACGATGCTCCAACTCCTTGCTTTTGGTGGAAAAGAGAAGACTTATCATGCTTGGGATGGTATCAGTCGTGACGACCTCAAACACCGCCGCACTTACAACCCGAACGGCGAAATCAAAGAAGGCAAGAAAGTGGTCGGCTTCTATGACGATCAAACCGACGTCTATTTTCAACAACACGCCCAAGCGCTCCTCACGCAACGGCTTGCGCCGCGTTGGAACCTCTCGGCCGCCCTTCACTATACCTATGGCACGGGCTACTACGAGGAGTATAAGAACCAACGCAAATTGAAAGACTACAAGTTGCCCACGTTCCTGCTCAACGGGATAGAACAGAAGCAGAGCGACCTCATCCGACGCAAAGCGCTCGAAAACCACTTCTTCGGCGCCATAGCCTCGCTCAATTATAAAGAGGCGGCATGGGACATCACTGCGGGCATGGGGCTCAATCGCTACGAAGGCGACCACTACGGACGCGTCCTTTGGGTAAAAAACTACCTCGGCAACCTGCGTCCCAAACACGAATATTATCGCAACACAGGCACCAAAACCGACGGTAATGCCTATGTACGTGCCAACTTCACCCCTGTGGAGAGTCTGAACCTCTTTGCCGATATGCAGTATCGCTTCATCGGCTATAAAATTGAGGGTACGTCCGACAAGAAGGCCGTTCACGACACTAACGAAAACTTCCACTTCTTCAACCCGAAATTCGGAGCAACGTGGAACGTGACTACCGACCACCAGCTTTATGCCTCCGTGGCTGTGGCTCACCGCGAACCCACCCGCAACAACTACGAGGAAAATTTCTCCAACCATGCGCCACGAGCAGAGCGGCTCACCGATTTTGAAGTGGGTTACCGCTACACCGGAGCAAAATGGGAAGCCAACGTGGGCGGATATTATATGCTCTACCGCGACCAATTCGTAGCCAACGGACGCTACAACGAAATTGGTGAGGCCATCGTGGAAAATGTCAAAGACAGCTACCGCGCCGGTATCGAACTATCGGGAGTTTGGAAGCCCGTGCAGTGGTTCCGCTGGGAGGCCAACCTTGCTTTGAGCACCAACCGCATCAAGGACTATACTGCCTACCTCTACGACGAGGACTATGGCGAACATGAGCGCAAAGTAGGCAATACCACCATTGCCCTCTCTCCGGGTGCCGCCTTCAACAACTGTTTTGCTTTCCGGCATCGTCGTTTTGAAGCCTCGCTCACCACGCAATACGTAGGACGTCAGTACCTTGACAACTTGGAGATGAAAGAAAATTCTCTCGAAGCCTATTGCGTTTCTCACCTGAATGTCGGCTACTCCTTCCCCTTGCGCGGCGTCAAGGAAGCCTCCATCAGCGCCACGGTCTACAACCTTTTCAACACGAAATACGAGACCAACGGTTACTCTCAAACGTCTATTGAAAAAGCCACGGGTAAGCTTCTAAGCGACCCCCGCTTCTATCCTATGGCAGGTACTCACCTCATGTTCAATCTCGGACTGAAGTTCTAAGCCACTGCCGCCTTTTGAACACAGACAACCTCCGCGCCTACCCCCTTTTCTCACCGATTTGGGAAGGACGCGGAGGTCGTTTGGCCTTTTTGCGACATTCATTTCAAAAACCTCAAACCTCATCCACCCATGAACATCCTCACCTCACCCACCTTCATCGAGGCACTCAGCCTCTTCGGCACAGCTACAGGATTTGTCTACATCATCCTCCAGTACAAAGCCCACCCTTGGTTTTGGTACGTTTCTCTCTTCACTGCCCTCCCGATGCTCTACGTCAATGCCGTGCAGGGCAACTACGCCACAGCCATCCTCTTCCTCTACTACGCCGTCGTGACGCTCATGGTGCTTTTTGAGAAATTTGCCCAAAGCCGAAAGACGGGCAAGGCACAACCGGCCTTCGTCATCGTCCACACTCCCACACGCTTCTACCTTCCCCTCCTCATCGCATTTCTGGCGCTCACAGCCGCTTTCTTCTTCGGCATTGAGCACTTCAAGGCCCTCATTCCCGAACAATTCCGCCCCATCAACTACTACGTCCAGATGCTTGACTCCTCAATGACGGCACTCAGCTTCGTGAGCATGTGGATGCTCAAAAAGAACTACCTCGAATGCTGGATCGGATGGATCGTCGTCAATCTGGGCTACACCCTCCTCTACCTCCTGCTGGCCAACTGGTCGCTGGCCGCCAACTTCGCCTTCTGGCTCCTCGTCGCCTGCTTCGGTCTGCCCAAGTGGAAGCGTCTGATGAAGGAGCAACAGCACACTGAAAAGCCCACCCTCAACTGACCCCGATCATGAACACTGTCATCCTCGCCGCCGGCCTCTTCCCCACAACGGAACATGCCTTACGCCACCTCCGCAACGCCGACTTCATCGCTTGTTGCGACGGAGCGGCCAACGCTTGTGTAGCGGCAGGTTTCACCCCCGACGTCATCGTGGGCGATGGCGACAGCATTGACGAAGAACTCCGTTGTCGGTTTGTCGACCGCATCGTTCGCATCCCTGAACAGGAGACCAACGATTTGACAAAAACCGTGAACCATTGTCTACGACTGGGCCACAAAAACCTCACTCTCCTCGGTGCAACAGGACGACGGGAAGACCATGCTCTGGCCAACATCGCCCTGCTCATGGACTATGCCCGCCTCCTGCCTACCCCCCTCGGAGCCCCGCCGCGCGTGCGCATGGTCAGCGACTTCGGCACCTTCTATCCCGCCGTCGACCAGATCACGCTCGCCCTCGAAGTGGGCACCGAAGTGTCCATCTTCAGCTTCGGCGCCACCCACTTCTCCGCCCGCGGCCTGCAATATCCCCTCTACGACTTCACCCGCCTCTGGCAGGGCACGCTCAACGTGGCCACCCGTCCCGAAGTGCGCATCGATGCCCGCGGCCCCTTCTGCGTCTATGTCGCCCTTCCCGATTAGGGGAGAACGGCTTTCCCATCGCGGCTGAAACGGCCGACCATCGCGCCCCCCCACGGCCGACCTATCGCCCCCTCGACCGGAGTTTCGCACCGCTGAAACTCCGGTTTTTTTCGGCCGAAACAGAGAGTGCAGGCATCGAAACACCGAGTTTCAGACGTTGAAACACTAAGTTTCAGGCCTTGAAACACCGAGTTTCAGGTGTAGAAACACCAAGTTTCATACGTTGAAACAGAAAAGAAATCACGGAGGCGGCATTGGGAAATCAAAAATAATGCGTACATTTGTGACCAAATCAATGCTGTTATGGAACTCACCTTCGATCAACGCCCCTGGGCATGGCCCGTCTGCTTTCTCGACAAATGCCCCGACAAAGAACAATGTTTGCGCCACCGCGTCGCCCTCCTCGCCACGGAAGACGTCCAATTTACCTTCGCCGTCACCCCCGCTGTGCTCAAAAAGAAGCCCTGCCCCATGTTCCGAAAAGAGGAAATCATGCGGGCGGCCAAAGGGATGACCCGCCTTCTGATGAACGTCAAATCGGCCGACCTTATCGCCCTCCGCACTCAACTCAGGGCTTACCTCGGTGGACGCACCGCTTACTATCGCTATTGGCGGGGCGAATACGTGCTCACCCCTGAGCAGCAGGCCGACATCGCCGACATCTTTCGCACCTTCGGCTATAACGAGCCCCCTCTCTTCGATAGCTACGAGGAGCGCTTCCGATTTGACGACTAACGGCGGCGGGGTGGGGCTGACCGATGGGCTCGACCTGACGTCCGAAAATGCACACTTTTGCCCCGATAGTGCCGATAATCCACCGAAAATGCGTAACTTTGCGCTGCGAAATGCTCCACATTTCGCCCCCATTTTCCGCATCAATCACCCCCTAACCCTTCCTTTATGAAACCCTACATCTCTGACACCATCAAGTATATCGGCACCGACGACCGCGACCTCGACCTCTTCGAAAGCCAATATAAAGTGCCCGAAGGCATGTGCTACAACAGCTACGTCATCTTTGACGAGAAGGTGGCCGTGATGGACACCGTCGATCCTCGATGCGCCGACGAGTGGATGGACCACCTCGCCAACGCCCTGGCCGACCGCACGCCCGACTACCTCATCGTCCAGCACGTCGAACCCGACCACGCCGGCGCCATCGTCCAAGTGATGCAGCGCTATCCCTCGCTCACCCTCGTGGCCTCGGCCAAAGCCATCGCCTTCATCCACCAATTCTACGACACCCTCGCCCTCGAAGGACGCACGATGGCTGTGACCGACGGCAGCACCCTCTCGCTGGGCAGCCGCACGCTGAGCTTCATTACCGCCCCGATGGTGCACTGGCCCGAGGTGCTCATGACCTACGACGACGGCGACAAGGTGATGTTCACTGCCGACGGCTTCGGCAAGTTCGGCACCTACGACGCCCACCCTGACGACTGGGCCACCGAAGGCCGCCGCTACTACATCAACATCTGCGGCCGCTACGGCATGCAGGTCAATAAGGCGCTGGAGAAGGTGGCCCGCTTCGACGTCCGCACCATCTGCTCCCTCCACGGCACCATCCTGCGCGGCGAAGCGATGGCCGAAGCCCTGCGCCTCTACAAGATTTGGGCGAACTACGAGGTCGAAACCCCTGGTGTGCTCGTGGCCTACGCCAGTATCCACGGCAACACCAAGGCCGCGGCCAAGCACCTGGCCAAGGTGCTGGAGCAGAAAGGCGCCCCCGAGGTGGTGGTGGTCGACCTGGCCCGCGGGTCGATGGACATGGCCGTGACCAAGGCTTTCCGCTACGGCAAACTCGTGCTCTGCGCCTCAAGCTACGACAGCGATGTGTTCCCGCCCATGCACTTCTTCCTCCACAAGCTCCGCATGAAGGGCTATCAGAACCGCCGCGTGGCCATCGTGGAGAACGGCACCTGGGCCCCCACCGCCGGCAAAGCCATGCTCGCCATGCTCGACGGCCTCAAAAAGATCGACCTCGTCGAGCCGGTGCTCACACTCAAAAGTTGTCTCCACGACTCCGACCGCGCCGCCCTCGATGCCCTCGCCGACGCTGTGCTGGCTTGACGGACAGGGGATGAGCACCGACTTTTTTTCTGCCGGCCTTGGCTTTTCCCATCGGCTTTCCCCCTTCGATTTCTCCCCCACTTATGCCACAAGGAGGATGCACCCCGCCGCGGGGTGCATCCTCCTTGCTTCGTCGTGGTCGGGAGTGAGGGTCGGCTTCGGTCGGCCGTCAGAGGCGCACTTTGATCACCTTTGTGCCGCTTCGGCCGGTCATCTTGATGAGGTAAAGCCCACGGGGCAGAGTGCTCAGGTCGACCTGCGCTTGGGGGGTGTGCATCAGTCGGCGGCCGTCCGGACTGTAGATACCGATGGTCTTTGTCCCCGTGGTGGTGAGGGTGCGTGCGGCGGGGTCGAGCACGTAGTCCGGCGCAGCGGCAGGGGAAGCGATGCCGCTGGTTTGCAGCAGTTGGCGCAGCCCGGCAGCAGCGTCGATTTCCCCCCGGCCGTATTCGTTGTTGGGCGTCTGTCCCATGAAGGTCGGGCGTCGGGCGGTAGTGCTCAACAGTTCGCGCACCCGGTCGGCCGTGAGGGTGGGGCAGGCTTGCAGCCACAGCGCCAGGATGCCCGAGACGGCGGGCGTGGCCATGGAAGTGCCGCTCTCCACGTACCAGTAGTAGGGCTTTCCGCCCGCTTCCCGGCGGTAGACCACGTCGTCGGCCTTCACGGTACGGGGCGCTGCGAAGCTGTTGTAGGACGACACCACGGCCGCACCGGGCGCTGTGATGTCGGGCTTGATGCGCCCATCGCTCGTCGGTCCGAGGGCCGAGAGTGGGTAGCGCTGGCCGAGTGTCCAGGGCTTGGTGGTCGTCACCCCCGACAGCGCGGTGTATTGGTTGCGCGAGACGGTGGCGCCCACGGCGATGGGTTCGCGCCCCGTGGCCGTCATCGCGATGGTGCTTTCGGTCGTGCCGTCGGTGAGGTCGGCATGACCTTCGGCCGAGAAGTAGCCGTTGTTGCAGTAGGCTGCAGCCGACCCGAAGGCGGAGCGGAGTTCCGCTTTCCACTCCTCGTCGGCCGCAAGGGTGTAGCCCACGTGGATGCTGAGGGCGAAAGCGTCGGTCGCTTCGTTGTGCAGACATTGGGCGGTCAGAAGGGCGCGTGCCTTGTCGGCCGTGCCAAACTGGTCGTATTTCTCCGTCCACACGCGGCCGGTCTCAAAGGTTTTGTCGAAAAGCACTTCGGCCGTGCGCTTGTTGCGCAGCGTGAGGCGGAGGGTGCAGTGCTCCTTCGGCCGCGCTTCGACGAAGAGCTGGTCGGAACCGGAGGAGGGGATTTTCCAAATGCTGCCAACCTCTCGGCCGTGCAGGGTGGAGCGGCGGTGTCCCTCGTTGCCCACGGCCACGGCCATCAAGCAACCTTTGCGGTCTTTGAGGAGGGTGTCGACCATCCGCGCCATCGTGCCGGTGCCGTCTTTGAAGCCCATCATCGTGCCCAGACTCACGTTGATGACCAGCGGGCGATCGGCCGCCTGAGCGCAACGCAGCAGATAGTCCACGGCATCGACAATGCCCTGTTCGCTCCGGTTGGTCGACACGAGCAGCAGTTCGCTCTCGGGCGCCATCCCCTTGTAGGGCGTGTCGGCACTTCCTGCGGCGATGCCTGCCACGTGTGTGCCGTGGGTGGTCATCGCGTTGTCGTGGCGGGCAGCGGCGATTTGCTCCGGCGTCTCGTAGCAGGTGCCGTAGCCGTAGCTGCTGTTGGGCGCGGTGATGGCGTTCTGGTCCCATACCTTGAGTATGCGGACTTGTTGCGCTGCGTCCATGAAGTTGGGGTGCGTGAAGTCGAAGCCCGTGTCGATGATGCCGATGAGCACACCGCGACCGCGGTAGGACGTGGGGAGATCGGTGCCGGCGTGCAGCAAGTCGGTCATCGTTTTCTGCCGGACTTGGTCGGTCAGTGGTCGGAGCTGTTCGCCCATGTCGATGCGCCCGATGGCCGCTTCCTTTGTGAGTTCCGACAGGTGCGATAGGGGGACGATGGCGGTGTAGATGTTGCCGCATTGCACGTTGAAGTGTATCTGATATTGCCGTGCGAGCCGTGCTTTGGCGGTGCTGTCGGAAAGAGTCAGATAGATGGGGACAAAGGTCTCGGAGGCTTGTCCGTCCGTCTGCCTGCCCACCGCCAACGCGGCTCTTGCATCAAGTTTGGAGGACAATACCGTTCGGCGCTGCGCCTGCATCGGTGTCGCCGACAGTGTGCAGCAGAGCACGAGAAGCAGGCTTCCGATGTGCCGAAGTCTTGTGGAAGGAAGAGATAGTTTCATCATGGTGGAGGAAAAGAAGAGGTTGGCTCTTCACATCTCAATGGAAGAACCAACCTCGGTGGTTACGGAAAAGGACGTTATCGAATCACGACTTTCTGAGTGGGAGCACCGGGGCACGAAAGCACGTAGATGCCCGAAGCAGCGATGTGCATGCGCTTTCCGGTGGCGACTACGCGTCCCTTCAAGTCATAGACGGTGCTCGTCTTGTTGCACACGACGTCGTGTCCATTGATCTGCACGTCGTGGTCGGCACTCAACTGATGAATGGCAGTGGTGGACGTCTTCTCCCAACTCAAGATGGGAAAGCCCTTGTTGACGTTTTCCGTGTCAAGCACAAAGGCTTTGACATCAAGTTCGTTGTTGAGGCCGTTCACCGCTTCTTCCTGTTTGAATTGGCCTCTTGTCTGAGTCGTGCCTGCTTCATCATCAACGCCGGTGAGTTGTTTCACATAATAGTTGTTGGCACAGATAGCCTTCTTGCCATCATTATCGCCGATGATGGCGTGAGGCTTGCTCAAGAAACTTTCCGGGCCTTTCACAGCACCTACGTTATAGCAGTTCTTCACCTGCACTTGGTCATAGGTGATGCCCACAATGCCTCCCACGTAATAAGAGCCACCGGTCACAGCTGCGGCGTTGTAGCACCCTTTGATGGTGGCGCCCTTTTCGATTTGGCTGACAATGCCGCCGCAAATCATTCCTGCGGTGTTCACAACGCCTTTGTTGGTGCAATACTGCATGGTGCTGGTGCCGGTCATAAATCCGACAAGTCCGCCACCGAAAGTCGTGGCGCTGATGGAGGCATAGTTGGCACTATTCTCCAAAACGCCGCCTTCCATCACACCAATGATGGCAGCGACGATTTCGCCATCGACTTTGATTTGGGAGTTCTTGCCAATGGTGACGTTACGCACTACACTGCCGTCGGCCGTACAGGCAAAGAGAGCTACACCACCCAAGGATACGGATTGTCCGGCGATGGAACCGGTAGTCTCGGGGGCTTTGGTGATGAGCAGGTGGTCAATCTCTTTGTGATTGCCGTCGAATACACCTTTGAAATATAAAGATGCATCTTTCGTTTCATTTGTTTGGGAGTCTACGCTCTTGTCGTATTTGCCAATCACTGGAAATTCCAACCCACCCATATCAAGGTTGTTGGCTACTTTGAAATACTTTCCTTCAAAGGTTTCACCTTCTCCCACACGTTTGGAAAGATAAGCCAAATGTGCGGGTTGTTCGATGAGATACGGAGCGCTTTGCGTGCCTTCGCCGGAAGTCCACATGGAGGCGGTCGTGCCATCCCATGCCTGTGCCCATGCTTGACCCATTGCGGTCAGCATCAAAAGTAAAGCGTAAAATTTCTTCATAGGACTTGTTTTGTTAGATGGATTAAAGAATAAGATGATGGATAAAGAGATTGTGGCTAAAACTATAAATGAAGAAAACCAACGCTGCAAAAATATGAATTATGATGAAATGGGCAAAGGATATTCCCATAAAATAGCAGAAAGGCTACATATATTCCTTTTTTTGAAGAGGTATATGTAGTCTTTCCGCTGCTTCGCCTAAGCGTATATGAGGAAGATGGCCGGGATTTTACCCAAGTCGGGAAGGCCCGAGTCGCGCCAAACTTTGAGGCTCTGCGTGCGGATGTATTCCTGCTCGGTGGTCAGCCCGGCGGCCACACAAAGGCGCGTCTTGGGCGAACAGGCGGCAAGAATGTCGGCAAAGAGCCGCGCGTTGCGGTAGGGCGTCTCGATGAACAGTTGCGTCTGGTGCTCCTCACGGGCACGGGCTTCGAGCTGTTTGAGGCGTTTGGCGCGCAGGCTGCTGTCGATGGGCAGATAGCCGTGGAAGGTAAAGCTTTGCCCATTGAAGCCCGAGGCCATCACGGCCAGCAGCAGACTCGACGGCCCGACGAGCGGCACCACGCGGAGCCCTTCGCTCTGGGCAATGGCCACGATGTCGGCACCGGGGTCGGCCACGGCAGGACAACCGGCTTCGCTGATGACGCCCACGCTTTCGCCCTTGCGCAATGGGGCGAGGAAGGAGGAGAAACGGGCGGTGTCGGCGTGCTTCCCCATCTCGTAGAAGGTGAGGCTGTCGATGTCGATGGAGCGCTCGACTGCTTTGAGGAAACGGCGGGCGGTACGGATTTCTTCGACAATGAAGTGGCGGATGCCGAGGATGACCTCGCGGTTGTGGGCGGGCAGCACTTGGTCGATGGGGGTGTTGCCGAGCGTGACAGGGATGAGGTAGAGAGCGGGGGAGAGGGTGTTCATGAGGGGAGGAATTGGCCGAAAGTGCGTTGTCCTTTGAAGAAGAAAGCCCAGAGCAGACTGCGGGTGCAGCGCTCGGGAATGGGGTCGAGGCGGGTGTGGGCGAGGTTGTTTCGGCGGTCGGGGAGGAAGTCGTCGCGCCAGGCCCGATAGTCGCGGCGCGCTCGCCAGACGGCTCGTGCGTTGGCCCAGTCGCCGCCGAGGGCAAACTTGAGGAGTGCTACCCCGTCGAGGAGGGTGCGGCGGCGCATCACACTGCGGAGCTCACGTTCGGGAAGGTTCTTGAAGAGCATCGTGAGGTTGTTGCGGAAGTTGAGGTAGGTCTTGCGTGGATTTTCCTTGGGGAGGGTGCCGCCGCCGACGTGGTAGACCACGCTGTCGGTCACGCAGACCACACCGCGGCCTCGGGCACGCAGTCGCCAGCAGAAGTCGATTTCCTCGTTGTGCGCGAAGAAGCGGCCGTCAAGCCCGCCCACCGCCTCCCAGTCGCTCACGCGGATGAGCAAGGCGGCACCGGTGGCCCAGAAGAGAGGGACGACGGCGTCGTACTGCCCATGGTCTTTTTCCACCACGTTGAAGAGGCGGCCTCGGCAGAAGGGGTAGCCGTCCCGATCGATAAATCCGCCCGCCCCACCGGCATACTCAAAGGTGTCGTGTGCCCACTCGGCCCGCAGTTTGGGCTGTGCCGCGGCCACTTCGGGGTGAGCGTCCATGTAGGTGCGCAGGGGGCGCAGCCAGCCTTCGGTGGTGCGGATGTCGCTGTTGAGCAGCAGGTAGAGGTCGTAGTGGCGAGGGGTTTCCTGCTCGATGCGCCGAAAGGCTTCGTTGTAGCCTTCGGCAAATCCGGTGTTGTCGGGCATCTCTATGAGACGAACCGTGGGGAATTCCTGGCGCAGCATCTCGACCGAGCAGTCGGTGGAGCCGTTGTCGGCCACGATGACTTCGCCCTCCGGGGCGCTGTGGGCCAAGACGGAGGGGAGAAAACGGCGGAGCATTTCGACTCCATTCCAGTTGAGGATGACGACGGCTATCATGAGATGGTAGATTGGGAGATTAGTAGACCGGTAGTATGAAGGTGAGAGAAGCACTTTCAACTTGTTCGGTTTCGTTGCTTTTTGTTCAAAATGTCGGAGGGGAGCAGCGGAACACAGAACGCCACATCGTGCTTCGTTAGGTGAGGGCCATCAGTGCCTCTTCGCTTTCGTTGAACCCACCTAAGCGAACAGTGCTGAGGCTGTCGGGGGCGATGTCGGCACCTAAGGGAGCTTCCACACGGATGTAATTGTCGGTCCACCCCAAAAGCGGTTTGCCCTCACGAAGATGTTCCCATAACACCGGGCGTTCCTCCCCGATGAAGCGGCGGTAGTGTGCTTTGCGCTTTTCCTCGGAGAGCGCGAGCAAGCGTTGGCTGCGCTCGCGTTTGGTCTGTGGGGCGACAACGTAGGGGATGTCGAGGGCTTTTGTGCCGGGGCGTTCGGAATAGCTGAACACATGGAGCTGGGAAATGTCCAAACTCTCGATGAAGCGATAGGCGTCTTCAAAAAACTCATCGCGCTCACCGCGTGTGCCCACAATAACGTCTACCCCGATGAAGGCATTGGGCATCACGGCCTTGATCTTCTCCATCTTGGAGCGAAAGAGTGTCGTGTCGTAGCGACGGCGCATCAGGACCAGTACATCGTCGCTGCCGCTTTGCAAGGGGACGTGGAAGTGAGGCATGAAGGCACGGCTTTGTGCGCAGTATTCGATGATTTCGTCCGTGAGCAGGTTGGGCTCTATGCTCGAAATGCGATAGCGGTCGATGCCCTCCACTCGGTCGAGGGCCTGCACGAGTTGGAAAAAGGTTTCACCCGTGGTGCGTCCGAAGTCGCCGATGTTCACACCGGTCAATACGATTTCTCGGCCACCTGCCGCTGCGGCTTCTTCGGCCTGCCGCACCAGGTCGGCTATGGTAGGGTTGCGCGACAGGCCGCGTGCTGCCGGTATAGTGCAGTAGGTGCAGAAATAGTTGCATCCGTCTTGTACTTTGAGAAAATAGCGTGTACGCTCACCTCGAGAGCAGGAGGGAACGAAAGTCTTGATGTCTTTGAGTGGGGAGTGGTAGAAGATACCACCGTGAGAGGTCGAGTCGGCACGGGCGCCCATTTGTCTGGCCTCCAAATGCTCTTCAATGAGTTCTATGATTCGCCCTTTCGACTCTTGTCCGACCACAAGGTCTACACCCTCCATTTTAGCAATGTGTTCACCGGAGAGCTGTGCGTAGCATCCCATCACAGCAATGAAAGCACCGGGATGTTCGCGGTGCAGGCGGTGGATGGCATGGCGACATTTGGCATCGGCCTCGCCCGTTACGCTGCAGGTGTTGACAATGGCGATGTCAGCGCGCTCGTCTTCTTGGGTCGGAGCACATCCTCGTGCGGCAAGTCGGTCGCGCAGGGTTGATGTTTCGGCATAATTTAGTTTGCAGCCCAAGGTGACAAACGCGGCTTTCTTATTATATAAAGATGAGTTCTTGTTCATATTATCTGCAAAGTTACGGCAGAATAGGGCGATGGCCAAATATATTTCTACTTTTCCATGGCAAAACCGTTGCGATGTGTTGAAAATCTCCCACTTTCTGTTGCTCACAGATATGGGTAAAAGGACGTGAGAAGGGAATTTATACTATGCTTTCGTTAGATAAGGATGTCAAAATACTTTCTAAATCGCTCTTAAATGTTAAAATATAGTGAGGGGCCTGCTTTTTTTGCAGTAAACTCTTGTAAGGGCGAAAAAAGTCCGTACCTTTGCATTGTTTTAATACAAGCAATTGATTGTTTTACTTTTAACTCAACAAACAAAATGAAAAAGTTAGTTTTCATGTTCGTAGCTTTCGCTGCTATCTCTTTCGCTTCTTGTGGTTCTAAGACTGAAACTCCCGCTACCACCAACGATAGCGACAGCGTAATGACTGATAGCGTACATGCTGACAGCGTTCAAGCTGATAGCGTACAGGCTGACAGCGTTAAGGCTTAATCCTTACGAACAATGCCCTTAGTTGGGCACTGAGAGAATTGAAACCAGTTGGAACTCCGGTTCTGACTGGTTATTTTTTTGCCTCTTTTGTGTATAACGATGAGGTGATGTTTGATTTTTTTACGCGGATGGGACTGCTTCTTTTTGAAAAGGGCAGCTTTTGAAGAGAGAAGGGGGAGAGAAAGAAAAAAACGCTGCAACCTTAAAAAGTTGCAGCGTTTGTCATCTTTTGATGGTGGTGCCACCAGGAATCGAACCGGGGACACAAGGATTTTCAGTCCTTTGCTCTACCAACTGAGCTATGGCACCAAGGTTGCAAATCAAAAGGGAAGGGTAGTGTAGTGGTGCCACCAGGAATCGAACCGGGGACACAAGGATTTTCAGTCCTTTGCTCTACCAACTGAGCTATGGCACCTCGTGGCGTCCATCTCTTGCTGATTTGCGGGTGCAAAGATAGGAAGTAATTTTATAACAGCCAAATTTTAACGGGAGAAAATGTGAGTTTAGTGTTAAATGGCATCTTTTGCACCGAAGTGACCCCGCTGGGATTCAAACCCAGGACCTTCAGAACCGGAATCTGACGCTCTATTCAGCTAAGCTACGGAGCCAATTGCTGTGCAAAATTAAGATTTGAAGAGCAAACTGCCAAATGTTCCTCTTACTTTTTCTCCTCGAAGAGGGATTTTGTTACCTTTGAACACAACTTTTCTTGTCTGTTGATGGTTTGTGGTGGATTTAGTTTGCAATTTCGTCCTTTTAGTGTACTTTTGCACTATGAAAAAGTTCGTAGTGGGCAGTGTAGGCCTTTGTGCTACGAGCATGACTACACATTATGGCAAAACGACATTATTCTACTACTACAACGCGCAGTCAGACTGAGAATACATCGGCCGCGCAGCACGAGTCCAAAGCAGCAACTTCCCCAAAAGCGAGTACAAAGTGGACGGTTTTCTCCCATCCTGCTTTGTGTTATGGGGTGGGATTTCTCTTGCTTTGGACGTTTGTGGTTGTGACTTATGGCGATGTTTTTCAGCACATTGCTGCAGAAAACTATTTCAGCTTTGATCGGGACACCATGGCCTATGTGCTCCGCCGCGATTTGGGAGTAGCGCTCTGGGGAGGACGTTTCTTGCTGCTGGCTTTCAACAATATTTGGGTGGGAGGCACATTGTTGGCCGCCCTATTCACCCTCACAGCCTGGCTCTTCGACACCGGACATCGCCGCACTTCATGGCAAGGCATCGGTTTCCTACCAGTGATGGCCTTGTTGGGGTGGATGGTGATGCGAGGATTCAACCTCTTTTTGCGCAATGATCCTTCTATCTTTGTGCTGCTCTCTGTGGGACTGTTGTTGCTGAGCGCCCTTTATGCCTTGATCGTGAAATGGGTACAGGGACGGCAGTCCTCTGTGGGGCGGAAAGGCTTCCCGTGGAGTCTGCTTGTGGTGATGATCGCCTATGGCGGTTTGACTTGTGCCGCACGTGTGCTACAAGAAAATGTGGTCATCTCCTGCCGAATGCAAAACGAACTGGCGCAGGAGGACTGGGAAGCGATGGTCGAAACCGCTCGCACTGCCGATCGCCCCTCGCGCACCATCGCAGCCTTACACGCTTTGGCGCTGGTGCAGCAAAATCAGTTGCTGGAAGGAATGTTTGAAATCAACTATGATTTTCCCGAACTGACGCTCGACTATGTGGCCGGAAAGGATGAGTCGGTGAATTATGTGCCCGATTGCAACCTCCATGCCGGATTGGTGAATGCCGCCTATCGCTCTTCGATGGAAAACACGGTGGTGTTAGGTCCGCGCGTGAGCAACTTTAAGCGGATGGCCCTGTGTGCCGTGTTGAACCATGAGGTGGCACTGGGCGAACGCTACTTTCACCTCATCGGCAAGATGCCTTTTGAAAGCGACTTTGTCAAACGTTACCGCCCGATGCTCTCCGACACGACTTTGATTGCTCACGACCCCACGCTGGCGCGCATTCGCTCCCTTACCCCGATGGAGCGCCGTTTTGAGCAAAACTATCGTCAGCCGGCTTTCTTGGGTTATAACGTCGGACTGATGCAAGGCGCTGACCCCACGCTGATCACTTCGGTGGCCACCTGCCTTTACTCTAAGGATTTAGACAATTTTCTGATGCGTGTGGGCGTGATGCGCCAGAAGATGCCGCTCCCTCCGGTGGTGTTGCAAGCCATAGCCGTGGCCAGTATCAAGCGCGAGGGTGTGTTGCAGCAATTTCCCGAAGTCGACCAATTCACCATGAGCCAATTGCGTGCTTTTGTGAGCGAGGTTTCTCCCTACATCGAAGCGCAAATGCAGATGAACGATGAGGAAAAAGCCAAATCAAAACGCGAAATGGCCGAAGCGCTCCGTGAAAACTGGCTTGGCACTTATATGTACTACTATTATTGTGGAAACGTGGGCAAGCCGCAGCAGGAAGAAAAGGGACACGGAGTCAACTGATTTCAACTCCCCTCTCGTCTCGGTGCTCATCCTCCCAACTGAAACGCTTACTTCTCTCCAACGAACTCACCCTCATCCCTATTCATGAAACTTCAACATCTCTTTGGGCTTGGTTTGCTGTTGATTTTTGCAGCTTGCAAACCGGAAGCTGTGGTTCCTTCGCAGAGCCGACCCATAGCGCAAGACGCCTCCATCTATCCTGACTATCGCGACATCGTGATTCCTCCCAATATCGCTCCTCTCAACATCCAGGTGAAGAGTGCCGGGACAGCTTTCGTGGGTGAAATCAAAGGCAGGAAAGGGACACCCCTCTTGGCGGCTGCCGATGAAGACGGAAAACTCCAATTTGACACCCTGGCTTGGCGCAATCTGTTGGCCGAAAACAAAGGGAGCGACCTCAGCGTGACCCTTTATGCAGAGCGTGATGGAGGCTGGGTGCGCCATCCGTCCTATGCCTTGCACGTCGCCCCGGAGCCCATCGACCCCTATCTTTCCTATCGTCTCATAGAACCTTCCTATGAATTGTATCGCCAACTCGGGTTGTATCAGCGCAATTTGACAAACTTCGAAGAGACACCAATCTACGAAAACAATAGTGAGTTTGATGCGAAGGACAATCACTGCGTCAATTGTCACAACTATCAGAACAACGGCACAGAGCGCATGTTGTTCCACGTCCGTGCAGAGCATGGCGGGACGGTGTTTGTCGACAATGGACAAGTTCGACGAGTGGACATGAAAAACGATAGTATCCTCTCCAACAGTGTCTATCCCACTTGGCACCCCAAGCGCCCATGGGTGGTGTTCTCCTCCAACCTCACCGGACAAGCCTTCCCCATGATGGGGCAACAGAAGGTGGAGGTCGTGGATTTTGGTTCCGACCTTCTCTTCTACGATGTGGAGCGCAACAAGATTTCCAATGTGCTGAAGACCGACAGTTTGATGGAGACCTTTCCGGCTTGGACGCCCGATGGGCAACGCCTCTACTATTGCATGGCGCCGCTCCCGCAGTATTCCCTCATTCCCGACTCGCTCAAGCAGAATAAGAATACGCGTTCCGATGTAGTGATGAGCAATTACAAGGAGGTGCGCTACAATCTTTGGTCGATGGCTTTCGACCCACACACCCGCTCCTTCTCTGCTCCTCGTCTGGAGATGGACTGCGCTGCCATGGGCAAGAGTGCAAGCCTACCGCGGGTGAGCCCCGATGGTCGTTTCCTCCTGTTCACGCTGGGCGACTTCGGACAGTTCCACATTTGGCACAAGAGTAGCGACCTATGGGTGAAAGACCTCAAAACGGGCGATGTTCGTCCTTTGGGCAAAGCCAATAGTGCTGATGTCGACTCCTACCATACCTGGTCGAGCAATGGTCGTTGGATGGTCTTCTCCTCTCGCCGCGATGATGGCAGTTTCACTCGCCCTTACATTGCCTATTTCGATGAGCAAGGCCGCGACTACAAGGCTTTCCTCCTACCTCAAGAAGACCCCGAGTCTAACCTTTCGCGTATGAAGAGCTACAACGTGCCCGAACTCACGCGCGAGAAGGTGAAAGTATCTCCCGAACAGTTTCGCGAAGTCATCTACGATGATGAAGGCGTGAAGAAAGTAGAGTATGGTAAGTAGAAAACGCAAAAACGCAAAAATATCATGTCTCCCAATATCATCCTTATCGACGCCGAGCACCTCGATGCCATGACCTTTGAAATGATTGTTAACTTCGAGCGTATGCTGGGTCGGCGCATCCCTACGGCCGACTTACCCAACTGGCTGGATTATATTGTGCTGGACAGTGGATTCCGCCCGAGCGAAAACACCTTTCAGGCCGTCTTTATTCATCGGAAAGAGTCCGCTGCATTGCAACATTTCTCCCCCTCTCGCTTTGCCGAAGACCTCCACGAAAAGGCTTTCAAGGACAACCTTGGAGAATTTCAACTCACCTCCTTCCCCATCGAACCTATCGTGAGCCGCGAGGATTTCTTGGTCGAAACCTTCGAAGCCCTATTGCTCGACCCGAAGGTGGAGCACGTGATGTTGGTGGCCGACTTGGAGGGGGAGGGCGAGTCCGGCCAATCTCTCCTTCCACGTATCAAGCAACTCTGTGCCACCCCTCCCATACCCGAAGGGGCTGATGCTCCACTACCGCGCAAGGACATCACGCTCTTTGCGATGCAACCCATCTCTGGTCGCGGATTTCAGTCGGAAATCGTGGGCTACTCCCTGACTGCAGCCCTCGGTGTGCGCAGTGGAGAGTTTGCTTGAACGTGTGCTCCGAAAATGAAGCATCTCCCTTTCACTGCCCGAATGATGAGCGATGAAAGGGAGATATCTTGTTGGCGAGCCTGCCGAGGGCCAACCCTCTATGGGCAGAGACTATTGGCAAAGTTGCTCCAACGCTTCGAGGTTGTCCACCACTTTGAGGTGCTGGTGCAGCGTGGGCGCAACAAGCCCTGCTTTCTCCATCTCAGCGAGCGTGTGGAGCAGGGGGTGCCAGCAGTGGTCCACATCGAAGAGCACCACTTGCTTCTGCTCAGTGCCGATGCTGTCGGCCGCCAAGACAGTGAACACTTCGTCGAGTGTACCTACGCCTCCGGGTAGGGCCACCAAAATGTCGCTTTCGCGCATCATCACGGCTTTGCGGTCGTTGAGGTCGGCGGTGCGAAACTCCACATCAATATGCTCGCTCACGCACTGGCGGTCGTAGAGGATTTGTGGCACGATGCCGTAGACGCGGCCGCCATATTGCTTGACCGTCTGAGCCAACACTTCCATCAGCCCACAGCGTGCTCCGCCATAGACTAAGGTGCGATGGGTGCGGCTAATCCATCGGCCAAGCGCCTCGGTGGCGCTACGAAAAGTGGTGGGGACGTGGTCGTGTGAAGATAAGAAAACGCCAATTTTTTGCATAGCAAGAGAAAGCAAAAGGGTGAAACATGTGGAGGAATGAAAACGCTGCAAAATTGCAACTTATTTTTCGTTCCACCAAATCAGAGGCTCAATTCTGCGCCTCGACCACCGACAAGGCCATCCAAAAAAGTCCCCTCCTCAAAGCAATCTTTGACGAAGGGGAACTTTTCTGTTCAAACTTCTGCCGGAGGGCTTTTCTCGGAAGCCCCCGACATGTAGATGCCTCACGGCAGCGATACACGCATCGGACTTCCGACCGGGTCTGGCAGACCTTTTGAACGATTCACATTCTAAACTATCCTTTCTAATTATGTTGAAAAAAATAGGTCGCCTCCCGGCGAGCTCACTTTGAAAAAAGTGTGCGATGACGCTTGAAAAAAGGCCTCGCAATGGATGCAATCCATGAGAGACGCCTCCCTCATTTTTGCCGAGCAAAGTTATCTCTTTCTCACTGACTATGCAAGATTTTCGTGGATTATTTTGTGGAAAAAGCCGGCTATTACGTATTTTTTTAATTCTAAGGAGCGAAACATTGCATTTTTTACTCTATTCTTGAATAAACTCTGCATGCATTGTCCCTTCCGTCCCACTCTCTTCCCTCTTCTCTTTCTACCTATGTCTTCTTCTCTTCCCATCGAAACCCATCCTCTCCAACCTTTTTTGCCCACCAATGCCCGCATACTTTTCTTAGGTAGTTTTCCACCGCCTAAAGCTCGTTGGTCGATGGACTTTTTCTACCCCAACTTCATCAATGATTTCTGGCGCATCATGGGACTGCTGTTCTATGCCGACCGCCTCCACTTCGTGGTCGAAGGAGAAAAGCGCTTCGACCGCGAGGCCATCATCGCGTTTTCCGAAAGGGAGGGGCTGGCCTTCTACGATACCGCGCGGCGTGTACGGCGCTTGAAGGGCAATGCCTCCGATGCCTTTCTGGAAGTGGTGGAACCTACCGATCTGACTGCCCTCCTGGCAGAGGTGCCCCACTGCCATCGCATTGTCACCACGGGCGGAAAGGCTTCCGATGTGCTCATGGCCGCCTTGGGAGTGGCCAAGTTGCCGCCCATCGGCACCTGCGTGTTCTGCCCCGCTGCCACCCACCATCTGGGGCACGACCTGGAGTTTTGGCGCATGCCCTCCTCCTCGCGTGCCTATCCCTTGGCTTTGGAGAAAAAGGCCGACTTCTATCGGAGGCTTTTCGAAGCGTGACGGGCCACGATAGCTTCCACCTTTCCTCACAAAACGTCAGAGGGCCGCACCGCGCACGAAGATTTTTGGTTCATCCGACATTTGGAGTGATGGCATTAAAAAAAGCGAAAACTGCCGAACATTTTGTATATTTGACTAACCAGCAACAAATGTACAGTTATGAACAGCAGTTTTCTATATCATGCTTGGGGATTGTATCAACACAATTGCCTGAGTGAGGAATCAAAGGTAATACAATCATCTTATATATTGAAAGTAAACGATCTCCGAAATGCTGTCCCAAGTGCGGTCATCCCCATTTGGTGAAGAATGGTTTTCGCATTCGTGACTTTATAAGCCTTCCGATCGGTGGCAAAAAGGTGATTCTGCGGATGAAAGTCCGCCGCTATAAGTGTAAGTATGAGGCTTGTGACTATGATTGCCAGGAACGGATATCCTTTGCCCCGGGCAGTCACAGTTACACTCGTCGCTTTGCAAGATATGTGGTCGATCTATTAAAGGAGATGACACTCAAAGATGCAACCCATCTCTTGGGTGTGTCGTGGGACACAATCAAGGCGATTCACACTCATCATCTTGAATATCATTATGCTCCGCCCTGCATTAAGGGAGTCGAGAGCATAGGCATAGACGACTTTGCCGTCCGAAAAGGACATGTGTACAAAACCATCGTGGTTGATCTCAAGAGCGGTGGGATTCTCTATGTGGGTCAAGGAAAGGCAGCCGATGCTTTGGCCGGATTTTGGAAAAGAATCAGAAGGAAGAAGCTCGACATCAAGTATATCGCCACCGATCTCTCGGCAGCTTTTATCTCCTCTGTACTTGAAAACTGCCCGAACGCCGTGCATGTCTTCGACCATTTTCATGTGGTCAAACTCATGAATGAGAAGTTGGACGATATACGCAGGGCGCAATATAAGATGGAAAAGGACATCAACAAGCGCAAAGTGTTGAAAGGGACACGTTATCTGTTGCTACGCAATGGAGCGGATATCTTCGACAAGGAGTATCGAACAAGGCTTGACAATGCCTTGGATATGAACAAGCCCCTCTCACAGGCATGCTATCTCAAAGAGCAACTCAGAGAGAGATGGACACAGCCCGATAAGCAAGCAGCCGAAACGGTCATACACGATTGGGTAAAACAGGCGCGAGAGAGCAAAGTGCCGCAGCTGATGAAAATGGCCGACACGATCATGGCTTATAGAACCGGTATTCTTGCATGGTACGACTGCCCCATATCGACAGGAAAAGTAGAGGAGATAAACAACAAGATAAAGATCATGAAGAGAGTGGCTTATGGTTTTAGGGACGAAAGGTACTTTGAGTTAAGGCTATATGCGCTACACGATTGCAGCATCACTCCAAATGTCGCGGCGTACATTTCTCGTACTTTCAAGATAAAAAGATATTGAGAATTTGCCAAATTCAAAAATTATGCCTATCTTTGCACCCGAATTCAGAGCACCACGATTTGAATTCCCACATAGGTGTCGTAAAGTTCACCTTTGCTTCCCTCACTTTAGGAGAGATGGTAGAGTGGTCGATTACAGCAGTCTTGAAAACTGCCGTACCGAGAGGTACCGGGGGTTCGAATCCCTCTCTCTCCGCAGTTAGTGTCGTAACTAATAAGGTTACGGCACTTTTCTTTTATGAAGTGGCCTCGACTTGAGACACGAGCTCGCTATCCCATACTCTGAAATTTCCCGATCAGATCTAAGGCGCACACCGAGCCCGCCATGCCTTGGCTCTAGGTTAGCATACACCTTGATCTCCCTGCACTATCTTTGTACAGCAAGATTCAGATCCCAATCCCAATTCAAATTCAAATACAATGACCATTATAGAGGTGAGAGAAGCTCTCCAGAAAGAAGACCCCAATGAGCTATTTAAGCTACATCATGCTTGGGTAAGTACTCTAATTCCATTTTGGAGACAGGCGGTGATACGAATCGCAGAGCTGACCGACACACCGACAGACCGCAGGGACAAGCACTTGAGAGTCATAGAGCAATCCATGACCCTAATGTCAGCCTGGCGATTCAAGCAGATAACCTACATAAAGGCTAGACGCAGAGAGATTGACAGTGCCATTAGTTTCATCAGGAATGCAGCCTTAACGACTAAAGTCTCAAAATACGCCTTTGCACCGGTCTGTAGAAACCTAGCCGGCATCTTACGTGGAGCGTTGTATATATCCACCTTCGGCTACAGCGACGAACAGTTGCCAGAATTATTAGCTCACCACATTTATGATCTAGCCACCTGTCACACGCTCTTCCCCTTTGACACCGGTGAATTTGTATGTTTCCTCTCTGGAGAGGGATCTACCCAGACAGACAGATCCCCAGCTGAGAACTGGCACATCATGATGGATCGTGCTGGCGAAGTACTCGACATTCGCCCCCTCATTGAGGCCGTAGATCAGCAAGCAAGCCTAATATGGGACAGCTACAGCGCACCCTTTGCGTGGGGGTATGATGAAGCCGTTTGGACTCGAGAAATCCTTCCTCTCTCCAAGGAGCTACACTACATTGCCCAAAGAGCCTTTCACCAACTATAAGACGGCTTAATGGTCAAATGTACTCCTATATTAGCTCAAAAGCCTAGTGTTTATCGGTCTTGGAGCCTCTTAATATACTTCCAATTAGAGATTCTCTTTTTTCAATGGAAAGTCCACGTGGAGTCGCAACTTCATCTTTAACATCGAATTTGGTGACTCAATAGCATTATTGGTACGTGGAACTTGATCTGTTGGTATTGCTGTCTGGTAAAAGTTTTTTTGCTGTAAAAATAGCCTTACTTAGTCAATAAAACGCTGAGAGAGTGGGGCAAAGTGTTCGATACGGCGGTCGCGGAGGAAGGGCCACCAGCGGCGAACATTTTCAGAGCGTTTCAAATCAATATCGACCACTTGCACGATTTCCTCGTCTTTAGGGGCGCGATAGAGCATTTCACCTTGAGGGCCGGCAACGAAGGAACTGCCCCAAAACTGAATGCCGCGAGTCTGTCCGCTCGGATCGGGCTCGTGTCCGGTGCGATTGACTGCAATGACGGGCAGACCGTTGGCTACGGCATGGCCGCGTTGTACCGTGGTCCAGGCTTCGCGCTGGCGTTCCTGCTCTTCGGGAGTATCGCTGCTCTCGTAGCCGATGGCGGTGGGATAGATGAGGAGTTCTGCACCACGGAGCGCCATGAGTCGTGCACCTTCGGGATACCATTGGTCCCAACATACCTGCACGCCGAGTCGGCCGACGCTGGTGTCGATGGGCTGGAAATCAAGATCACCAGGGGTGAAATAGAATTTCTCATAGTAGGCCGGATCGTCAGGAATGTGCATTTTTCGGTATTTTCCGGCGATGCTTCCATCACGTTCCAGTACAACGGCTGTGTTATGATAGAGTCCTGCAGCACGGCGTTCAAAGAGAGAAGTGACGAGCACAATTTGATGTTGTGCCGCAATTTTTCCGTAGAACTCGGTGGAAGGGCCGGGAATGGGTTCGGCCAAATCGAAAAGGTGGGTGTCTTCCGTTTGGCAGAAATAGAGACTGTTGTGCAATTCTTGCAATACCACAAGTTCAGCACCCTGCTGGGCGGCTTGATCAATATGTAGAGCGATTTTTTGTTGGTTGGCTTCGACATCGGCCGTGCAAGCCAACTGGATGAGAGCAACTTTCATGAGCGTGGTGGAGGATTTAGGGGATGAAGACGCCGCGAGGATATTGCATCGTGGCGCAATGAAGCGAGCCGTGTTGGCGGATGAGTGAACGGCAGTCTATACCCACAATTTCGTGATGCGGAAAAGCGGTTTGTAGGGCACGTTGTGCTGCTTCGTCGTGGACGGGTTGAGCATAGGTGGGCATGAGCACTGCTTTGTTCATGATGAGGAAGTTGGCATAGGTGGCGGGGAGCCGCTCACCTTCTTCATCGAAAATGGGATCCGGCATAGGGACGGGAATAAGCCGATAGGGTTGTCCCGTGGCGGTGCGGAAAGCGCGGAGTTCGCTCTCCATGGCGGTGAGTGCGGCGTGGTGTTCGTCGTTTTCGTCGCGACTTTGGACGTAGACAATCGTGTTGTCAGGGCAGAGGCGGGCGAGGGTGTCGATGTGCGAGTCGGTGTCGTCGCCGGCCAAGTAGCCATGCTTCAGCCAAAGGATGCGCTCTACGCCCAAACTGTCTTGCAGGAATAATTCCACCTGCATGCGGTCTACCAATGGGATGCGGTCGCCTTCACGGCGGCGGTTGGCGTTGAGCAAACATTCCTCGGTGGTGAGAATCGTACCCATACCATCGCTTTCGATGGCGCCGCCCTCGAGCTCGAAATCGAGTGCATTGACGTAGCGGCCTTTTAGGTGGGAGGTTTCAAAAAGTTGGCGGTTGATGGCATTGTCGGCCGTCGCTTCAAATTTTCCACCCCAGCCGTTGAAACGGAAATCCATGAGTTCTGCGCCTTCCGTTCCTACGATGGTGAGGAAAGCGTGGTCGCGTGCCCAAGTGTCGTTGGTGGGGCACTGGAAGAAGGTGATGTTTTGAAAAACCTTCTCAGGGAGCTGACTTTGCAGAAAGGTTTGGAGAGCCGTGGTGTCGGGATGTACAATGAGCAACGGTTGTCGTCGAGCGATTTCAAAGGCAAGATGTACGTAGGTCGTGGTGACTTCGGGCAGCATATCCGCCCAGTCTGTATCCTTATGAGGCCAAGTGAGTTGAATGGCACTTTGGGGTGCCCACTCGGCCGGAAGCGTGCGCTTATGGCGAAATTCGGGATGCTCGGTTTTGAGTTCTTCGCGCACGGATTCGAGGTCTATTTCACCGGTCATGCCAACGCCGGCGTTGGGGAAATGATATTGTAAAGACATAAGTTTGTGCAGAATCGAAGGGAGGAAAGAAACATGAGTTATTCAACGCACAAGGTGCCATTGATTTTGAAGCCGCGCAAGAAGTCAGCGACATTCATTCGCTTTTTCCCTGCCAATTGAAGGGTGTTCAGCGATAAATAGCCGTCGGAAAGGGCAATCTTGAAAAACGTTTTGCCATCGCTCACCACAGTGCCGATAGGTTCTTGGGGCGTGCTGAACTCCTTCGCGGTAGCATAGAGTTTGAGAACGGTGTGTTTGCCTGCCTCGTCCACCAATTCCGTCCAAGCAGCAGGGTAGGGCGAGAGGCCTCGCACAAAATCATAGCAACGTTTCACTCCCCACGTCCAATTGATACGGCACGTGTCTTTGAAAATCTTGGGGGCATGACGGAGCGGTTGGTCGGTGAGGAGCTGGCTTTGTGGGATGGGGGTGATGTTGTCGTTGAGGATGCTATCTATCGTCTCAACCACCAATTTACCCCCCAAAATCATCAGTTTGTTGTGTACATCCTCCACGTTGTCGGTGTCGAGGATGGGTACGGGCACACGCTGAATCACCAGTCCGGTATCGATGTCGTGATCGAGGAAGAAGGTGGTGATTCCGGTTTCGGTGTCGCCGTTGATAATGGCCCAATTGATGGGTGCCGCCCCTCTGTACTGCGGGAGCAGGGCGGCATGGAGGTTGAATGTGCCTAAGCGCGGCATGTTCCATACCACTTCAGGAAGCATCCGGAAGGCCACGACAACTTGCAAGTCGGCATTGAGGGCGCTTAACTGCTCTATGAAAGAGGGGTCCTTGAGGCGTTCGGGTTGAAGCACAGGAATGCCCTGCTCAATGGCATATTGCTTGACGGGACTTTGCGAGAGTTCCGTTTGATGTCGTCCGATGGGCTTGTCTGGCATAGTGATAGCAGCTACCACATTATATCCTCCCTCGACCAAGGCGCGTAGGCTTTCTACGGCGAAGTCGGGGGTGCCCATAAACACGATTCTGAGATTTTGTTTGGTCATATAGTATAATTTCCTCGCGAAGATACGTCTTTTTCGCGAAAAAAGCGCTATCTTTGCCCCGCTAAATGTAGACACGTTGCTCATCTCCCTTTGGGAGAGGAGTGTTTTGTGCGAAGAAAGCCGCCGTTTTATCACGCAATAATAAATAGTAATACATATAATCTCAACATCAACATGAACATTACTCTCGAACAGTCTGGTGTTACAGCCCTCGTTACCGTAAAGATGGAGAAGGCTGACTATCAGGATGCAGTGAAGAAAGAACTCAAGAATATCTCAGCAAAGGCTGAAATGCCAGGTTTTCGTCCCGGAAAAGTACCCGCATCGCTCATTCAAAAGCGTTTCGGCGTGCAGGTGAAAGCCGACAAGGTGAACCAAATCCTGGGTGAAAAATTGATGAACTATGTTCAAGAAAATAAGCTGAATATCCTCGGCGAACCCATGATGTCTGAAAAGCAACAGCCCCAAGACATTGAAAATGCAGACGATTTCGAATTCGTCTTTGACATTGCTTTGGCACCTGAATTCAAAATTGAACTCACTGCGAAAGACAAGGTGGATTACTACGACATCGAGGTAAATGATGAACTCGTTGACAACCAAATCAAGAACTTTGCCCAACAAGCCGGTCACCCTGAAAATGTAGAGGTATATGCCGATAAGGATATCCTCCGTGGTGTTTTGGCCGAACAAGATGCCGATGGTAATGTGTTGGAAGGCGGTATCAACATCGAGAAAGCAAGCCTTATGCCCGCTTACTTCAAGAGCGAGGATCAAAAGAAAATCTTCGATGGCGCAAAAGTCAATGACGTTATCAGTTTCAATCCTGCCGAAGCACACAGCGAAAACGAACTCGCTGCTCTGCTCAAAGTGAGCAAGGAAGAAGCACCTAACCACAAAGGTAACTTCACCTTCCAAGTTGAAGAAATCAGCCGCTTTGTGCCTGCTGCCATCGATCAAGAACTTTTCGACCGCGTCTTTGAAGAAGGTACGGTGAAGAGTGAAGAAGAATTCCGCAACAAGGTGAAGGAAATGCAAGCCGAGCAGTTTGTAGCTGACAGCGACTACAAGTTCCTTCTCGATGTGCGCAAGTATGCCGAAGAGAAAGTGGGCAACCTCGAATTTCCCCTCGAACTCCTCAAGAAGTTTATGAAGGAGCAAAACAAGGAAAAGGGTGAAGACTATGTTGAGAAGAACTTCGAAAAGAGCATTGAAGAACTTAAGTGGCACCTGATTAAGGAGCAACTGGTTGCGGCTCGTGAAATAAAAGTCAACGATGCTGACGTGAAAGAACAGGCCGTGAAAGCTGCTCGCTTCCAATTCATGCAATATGGTATGAACAACGTGCCCGAAGAGTATCTCGAACAGTATGCCGGCGAAATGCTCAAGAACCGTGACCAAGTGAACGGTCTTGTGGAACGTTGCATTGACGAAAAGCTCGCACAATCTCTCAAGACCGTTGTCACTCTCAACCACAAGAGCGTGAGCGTCGAAGACTTCCAAAAGCTCTTCAACAACTAATCGAGCTGAAGGCCATCCTCAACTCTCTGACCAAGGGGCGAATGGGAAAACGTTCTTCCCATTCGCCCCTCATTTTCGTCTGAACTTCTACCCCTCAAAAAAAACACAAACCCACAACATGACACAAGATTTCCGCAAATTTGCCACCTCAAAGATGGGCATCAACTCCCTCGTGCTGGACGATGTCGTGGCGGCGCAAAACCAATACCTCAACCCATACATCCTCGAAGAGCGACAGCTCAACGTCACCCAGATGGACGTGTTCAGCCGCCTCATGATGGACCGCATCATCTTCCTCGGCACGCAGATTGATGACTACACCGCCAACACTCTCCAAGCCCAGCTCCTCTACCTCGACAGCACCGACCCCGGCAAGGACATCTCCATCTACGTCAACAGTCCCGGAGGCAGCGTCTACGCCGGCCTCGGCATCTACGACACCATGCAGTTCATCCAGAGCGACGTTGCCACCATCTGCACAGGCATGGCCGCCTCAATGGCCGCCGTCCTCCTCGTCGCCGGCAAGGAAGGCAAACGTTCGGCCCTCCCCCACAGCCGCGTCATGATCCACCAGCCCCTCGGCGGTGCACAAGGCCAGGCTTCCGACATCGAAATCACGGCCCGTGAAATTATGAAGCTCAAAAAAGAACTCTACACCATCATCGCCGATCACAGCCATACCACCTTCGACAAAGTTTGGGCCGACAGCGACCGCGACTACTGGATGACGGCAGAAGAAGCCCGTGAATATGGCATGATCGACCGCGTTCTGAACCGCAAATAACCTCTCCCCTATATGGCAAAACGAACACACCACGAAGACCACTGCTCCTTCTGCGGACGCGGATCGAGCGACGTGGGGATGCTCATCGCCGGCGTTGACGGCTTCATTTGCAACGACTGCGCCGAACAGGCCAAACGCATTGCCGACGAAACACTCGCCCAAGCCCGACCCGCAGCCGTCGAAGACTTCGGCCCCCTCCCCACCCCTAAAGAAATCAAAGAATACCTCGACCAATACATCATCGGGCAGGACGCCGCCAAGCGCTACCTCTCCGTAGCCGTCTACAACCACTACAAGCGTATCCGAAGCCTCGGCACCGCCGAAGACGACAGCGTCGAAATCGAGAAGAGCAACATCGTCATGGTAGGCTCCACCGGCACCGGAAAGACTCTCCTCGCCCGCACCATCGCCAAGCTCCTCAAAGTCCCCTTCACCATCGTCGACGCCACCGTCTTCACCGAAGCCGGCTACGTGGGCGAAGACGTTGAGAGCATCCTCTCCCGACTCCTCCAGGTGGCCGACTTCGATGTCGCCAAAGCCGAGCGAGGCATCGTCTTCATCGACGAAATCGACAAAATCGCCCGCAAGAGCGACAACCCCTCCATCACCCGCGACGTCAGCGGAGAAGGTGTGCAGCAGGGTATGCTCAAACTCCTCGAAGGCAGCATCGTCAACGTCCCCCCCAAGGGCGGACGCAAGCACCCCGACCAAGACTACATCCACGTCGATACCCACAACATCCTCTTCATCTGCGGCGGCGCCTTCGACGGTATCGAAAAGAAAATCGCACAACGTCTCAACACCCACACCGTAGGCTACAACTCCGTGCAGAACCTCCAGAAAATCGACACCGCCGACCTCATGCAGTACGTCGAGCCCCAAGACCTCAAGTCTTTCGGTCTCATCCCCGAGATTATCGGCCGTCTGCCTGTCCTCACCTACCTCAAACCTCTCGACCGCACCGCCCTGCGCAGTATCCTCACTGAACCCAAAAACTCCATCGTCAAGCAATACATCAAACTCTTCGCCCTCGACGGCGTCAAGCTTACCTTCGCCCCCGAAGTGCTCGACTACATCGTCGACCAGGCCGTCGACTACAAGCTCGGTGCCCGCGGCCTCCGCTCCATTGTCGAAACCATCATGATGGACGCTATGTTCGAAGCCCCCTCCTCCGGACAAAAGGAGCTCACCATCACCCTCGACTATGCCCGATCCCAGTTTGAAAAGACCAACCGCCCTCCGATGAACCACGACTAACCTCCGCATTTTCCTTTTCATCCCTTTCTTCCTCCGCCCTCTCCCCATCAGGACTAGGGCGGAGTTTTTTTATATTTCCTCGATGAGGGGGAATATTGAGGCGCTTCACCACCTCGGAGAAGCCGATATTCGCCCCCCCCCTTCGGAGAAACTCCCCTGTGGCATTGGGATTTCGTAGGTTCATCACCGCTGCGCGTCTCCTCGCCTACAGCTATTGTGAGAAGCCCCCTTCGGGGACTCACCGTCCCACCATCACACACTACACACCACGCTTCAACACGCTCAGGGATAGCGATACTCGGTTGCCGGCCATGCGAATATGCTGCTTTGCGTCTCCCTCGTTGGGGGTGCAGAGGCTGAGATATCGGTTGTCGGTCATGCAAATATGTAACCTTGCGTCTCCGAAGGGGGCGAATATTCGATCGCTCGATGTGGTGAAGCACCCCATATTCTAGCTTCTTGAGAATTCACCTCCACTCGTGACGTGTTCCCACTGCACTTCTATCTTGAAAGTACACTCTGTAGAACGTACTTTATCGCGCAATTCACCGTCAATGGCGGTCAATCATTTCCTTTTGTCAGAAATAATTGCTACCTTTGCGGCCATTGAACATGAACATCAAAAGAGAACTTTATGATGAAAAGTAAAGAAGAAATTTGCGGCAATTGGCTGCAACGCTATACCAAACTGCCGCTTGAGGAGTTTGGCGACTTGATTTTGCTCACCAACTTCAATAACTACGTTGATATGTTTTGCGAGCAGATGAAGGTGAAGGCTGTGGGGTTCGATGCTAACATGCGCGCCGCAACGGCCGAGGGCATCACGATGATAAACTTTGGAATGGGATCGCCCAACGCGGCACTCATCATGGACCTCCTTTCGAGTGTGAAACCTCGCGCCGTCCTCTTTCTGGGTAAGACGGGGGGGATTTCCAACAAGACGCAGTTGGGTGACTACATCTTGCCGCTCGCTGGTATTCGCGGCGAGGGGACGTCCAACGACTACTTCCCGCCCGAGGTACCAGCCCTACCAGCCTTCATGCTACAACGTGCCATTTCCACAGCCTTGCGCGATGCCTCGCTCGACTACTGGACCGGCACTGTCTACACGACCAACCGACGGGTTTGGGAGCACGACGAGCAGTTTAAGGAATATCTTCGTACCACTCGCGCCATGGCGGTCGATATGGAGACGGCCACACTCTTTTCCTGCGGTTTCTACAACCATATTCCTACGGGGGCGCTCCTCCTCGTGAGCGACAATCCGATGACGCCCGAGGGGGTGAAGACGGAGAAGTCGGACCACCACGTGACGCAGAATTTTGCCGCCACCCATGTGCGCATCGGTATCGAAGCGCTGCGCCTCTTGCAGGGTGACCGAAAGACGGTGCGCCACCTTAAATTTGACTGGTAAGATTCACCTTATCTTATGGCAAAGAAAACGACATCGGGCATCACCCACGAGACCATCGTGCGTGATGTCCGTGCTGGAAAGATAGCTCCCGTCTACTATTTGATGGGTGAAGAGAGCTACTACATCGACCGAGTGAGCGAATTTATCGTCTCCTCGTTGCTCAAACCCGAAGAGCGCGACTTCAATCTCATCACTTTCTTTGAGGGTGACCAAGAGCGCGTCAAGGGGGAGACGATGCGCGCCATCGACTTTGAGACCGTGGTGCAGGCGGCCATGGGCTTCCCGATGGGGGCAGAACGTTTGGTTGTCCTCGTCAAGGAGGCACAGAACATGAAGCACATCGAAGTGCTCGAAACCTATCTCAAGCAGCCGCAACTTTCGACAGTGCTCATTGTCTGCCACAAGCACGGTGTGCTGGATCGGCGCAAGGTGGTGGTGAAACTGCTGGAAAAGGTGGGCGTTCTCTTTGAGAGTGCCAAATTCGGTGACTACCAGATGCCGGCGTGGATCAATGCTTATCTGCAACGCAAGCAAGTGAGCATCGAACCGGCTGCCGCCGAGATGCTGGCCGAGTTCGTCGGTGCTGACCTCAATCGTATGGCCAGTGAACTGGACAAACTTATCATTTCTCTTCCTCAAACTGAACGGGTAGTGAAGACTGATCTTGTGGCACAGCATATCGGTGTGAGCAAGGAATTCAATATCTTCGAACTGATGGACGCCTTGGGGCGTAAGGACGTGAAAAGGGTGCATCAAATCGCGAACTACTTTGACAGCAATCAAAAGCAAAACCCCATCCAAAAGACGCTTCCTGCACTTTTCCGCTATTTTTCCAATCTGATGTTGGCTTATTATGCGCCAGACAAGTCACCGCGCGGCATCGCTTCTTGGTTGGATATTCAGGAATGGCAGGCCAAACGAAACGTCTTGCCGGCCATGCAACTCTACACTGGTAGGAAGGTAATGTCCATTATTGAGCAAATCCGAAGAACAGATGCTCGCAGTAAAGGTGTGGGAAATCCTTTTATCTCTTCAGGTGAACTGATGAAAGAACTGTTTTTCTTTATTTTGCATTAGTCTCTTTTTCCTGCATTTCTTCATACGTGGAAGGAAAGGAAGACATCTTGCAACATAGGTTTGCGCTTCCCCTCTCCCGCCTCATCTGTCAGTTCTGCACACAATGCTTCATACTCTCCGGGGAGTATGGGGCTTTTTTATGAGCATGCACATAGGGTGGGGGCACCAAACTCGTGATGCCGCAGCAACATCTGATGGGATGCCCATCTTGATTTTTTTTTAGCATGAGTTTTCTGTTTCTTCTTCTCCCTTTCCTTCTCATGACTTTGTGCTGAGTGCGTCTCCCGGAGCGGAAGTAGGGTAGGTGGGGAATCTGGACGCACTCTTTCTGAATGGAGAAAGTAGGTGTGAAGGGAAAATTGTAGGTTGATTTTCCTCAATACGAAGATGCATATATTGAAGGTGAAGGTATGTTGAGGTGATGAATTGAACCTGAAGAGGGGTCGAAACAAAATCTCCTTTTCTTTTCCATTCTCTGTGTCGAAGCATTCGCCTCGAGGGAAAACTCCTACTTTTCTGGTGAGCTTACCTTCATTTTCTCTTCTCCTCTCTTTCTTTTTGTCGAACTTATGGCTGTAAAAAACTAAATTTCCTCCTTTTTGCTCCTTTTTAGCTCTATTCTCGAGGGAAATCTGTCTGATTTCTTTCCATTTCTCCCTTTTCTTTAAGACAAAAATGGCATTCTCCCATTTTTTAGAAGCTTTCCTCTGTTCTTGATTTCCTGCTCCTAATTCCTGTTCTACAGAGGGTTAGGTGATATTTTACGTCTGGAGAAGATCAAGCAAATCCTTTTCCTGTCTCTTTGTTGGGTGAGCGCTGCAAAGTGCTTAAAAAGGGCATTTACCTATTTCTTTACTTTTGCATTAGCAAATGTTTGGCTTTGGTTTTCTAAAGTTTTGATTTGTGGATTTGTGAAATTTGATCCGTTTGATTTTTCATTTCTGTATTATAGAGTCTTGGGAGTTGGGAATATGATAATGTGGATTTTGAGGTTGAAATTTTGATTTGTGTAAGTTTGCATATGTGTATTATTGCTTATACCTCTTTTGTGTTATCTATTATCTTGTTGAAATTCAGGTGTTTTGGCTGATTTGTGCTTGCCGAGATGCTTTTGAAAAGCGTTGTATCCTGACAAATTCTATGGTTTGCTCAGTTTTTTACTCAGTTCTATACTTTAAACACTTCAAAACCAATAGTTTCTTCTATTTTGCTCGATCTTTTCAGGTAATCCCTTCTATTACCTATATCAAGATTTAGAAATGTAAATGTGTATTTGTGTTGTGGGGTGTTCTGTAATGTGGATTTTTGGTTTGTGTTTTTGAAGTTGCTTAGTTTTGATTTGTGCTGTGGTTTTGTCGCTTAAATCAAAAAAACTTTTTATCTTTGTAGATGCTTAGAAAGAGCTCCCTTTGGAGTGGGGGTCGCCATGCTGCTGCATTTGAAGCTATCTGCTTTCTAATTCCGATGATGTCAGAGGTTCAAACTAAGCTGTGAAATTTCGGAAGATTTTCATCGACTGCCTTCGCAACTTTGTAGGAGTTGACTCTATGAAAGTCAAATGCGACGAGGCGAATATGTTGTTGTTTTATACAATTCTGCATTTTCCCTTTGGATTATTTCTTGGGCTCTTCCGGAGATGAATTCCATTCTGCTCTTTTGCGCTTCGTGCTTCGCCAATTTGAAACCATCGCTTTTATATGAGTGCCCCATTCCTTACTTTCAACTTTTGGTTTTCTCTTGAGTTTTCATCTATTCCTGAATTTATAATTCGTAACTCAGTTTAATCACATTATAAGACACATGTTAGAACGACTTCAACAAATCAGAGATTACTATAATCTTCCTCAACAGCTCTTTGCTCAGAAATTGGAATTGTCCCCTTCAACCATTTCGAGTATATTCACAGGGCGCACCAAGCCTGGGAATAATTTGGTACAAGCCATCCATCGTGCATTTCCGGAAATCAATATTGTCTGGTTGATGTTTGGAGAAGGGGAAATGATGCTTGAAGATACAGAGAAATTCTCGACTAATGCAAATACGGATATTGAGCAAAATCAAATATCGCCGTCCTTCCCTAACTTTGTGGAAGGGGGCAACGCCACATCTTCGCCAGATACTCCTTCCCTCTTTCCTGATGCAGCAATGGGGGGGCGGGAAAGCTTGGCAGGGAGAGGAATGGCAAAATCAACGGCTCTGTCGTCGGAAATGCAGTTGGCGATGCTTTCCCAGTTGGCCAATGCGAAGCAACTTGACAAGCCTCAGCGAAAAATAAAAGAAATTCGCGTGTTTTACGATGATGGAACCTTTGAGGCGTTCGCTCCATTGACCAAATAGCAATCAGGGGGTGGCATGCCGCCGGGGTATGTCTTTCATCCTAAAAACAAAACCCCATTCGTTCTTTGTACGGAAGAGCGAATGGGGAACGCGGTTTTGTGCTGGAGTGCTTCTCAAAAGGGAGATGAAGCGTAAGCAGAATAAGAAAGTGAAGTGAAAGGGCGAGATTACACCCTATTACGTAGCTCCCAGAAAGCGACAGCAGCCGCAGCTGCCACGTTGAGAGAATCGACTTGATGGGCCATAGGGATGCGCACCACGAGGTCGGCCTCGGAAATCGTTTCGGGCGAGAGGCCGTCGCCCTCTGTGCCCATGATGAGGGCAAGACGTGGAATTTGTGGGAGGAGCGGATTACCCAGAGGGATGGAAGCGTCAGTGAGTGCCATGGCGGCCGTGGTGAAACCATAGTCGCGCAGTCGGGTGAGCGGCGGGGTTATCCATGTCCAGGGGACGAGAAACGTAGAACCCATAGAGACGCGGATAGAGCGCCGATTGAGAGGATCGCAGGAGTCCGGGGTGAGCAGCACGGCATCGACGCCCAATGCTGCCGCGGAACGGAAAATCGCACCGATATTGGTCGTATCGACCACGCCGTCAATCACCACAACGCGCCGGGCATCGCGAAGCACGTCGTCAAGGCAGGGTGGAGTGGGGCGGCGCATGGCACAGAGCACCCCACGTGTGAGGGTATAGCCCGTGAGGCTGGCCAAAAGTTCGCGTTCTCCGGTGTAGACAGGGAGGTCACCGCAACGTGCAATGATGGAAGCAGCATCGCCGGTGATGTGCCGCTCTTCGCAGAGGAGGGCTATCGGGGTGTGGCCTGCTTCGAGCGCCACGTGTATGACCTTCGGGCTTTCGGCGATGAAAATCCCTTGAGATGGGTCGATCCGATTGCGTAGTTGGGCCTCGGTGAGCGAGGTGAACATTTCTACACCGGGATGATGGAGGGAGGAAATGGGGATAATGGACATAAGTAGGTGTTCAAGATTAATTGTAGCTATCTTAGTCGTAGGATGTTCTCTACTTTGATACCATCTTTGTTTCTCTTTTTTGCTATCTCGCCTTTGTTCATCAATCGTGTAACCCGCTACACTCCTTCTTCGCAAAGACGAGCTGACGAAAAATGAAACAAATCTAGTATCAACATTCTGAACACCTACTTAGAAGAAATAGAAATGCAGACGAAAGGCCGGCCATAAGGCGACCTTTCGTCTGTCTATTCTTGGATGGGAGCACGAGGTAATAGTTGTGACACTTGGGGTGACCCAAAAGTACAACCCCATAGCCGTCCTACGTAGGCACTACTTACCTTTGTGCCGATTGGCGCGGCGTTGGCGGATTTCGGCCTTTTTCTTGGCAGCGCCGGAGCCGTGCTGGCCCGTGATGTAGGTTTTCTTCTTGGCTTTGGTTTTCACTTTTACCTCGGTGGGCTTGCGGAGTTTAGCCCCCTTGAAAGTGATGCCCACGGTCATGGCCGTAGTGATTTCTTCGTCGCTGACGTTGCGTGATATTGCCATAAGTAGGTGTTCAAAATTAATCGTAATTATCTTAGTTGTAGGATGTTCTTTACTTTGATACCCTTTGCTCTCCTTTTCCGCCATCTCCCCTTTTTCATCAGTCGTGTAGCTCGCTACACTCCTTCTTCACAAAGACGACCTGACGAAAAATGGAAACAAATCTAGTATCAATTAATTTTGAACACCTACTTATAAAATGTGTATTAGTGGTGGAAGAGGCGGATGCCGGTGAAGGCCATCGCGATGCCATACTTGTTACAAGTGGCGATGACATGGTCGTCGCGCACGGAACCACCGGCTTGTGCCACATACTGCACACCGCTGCGGTGGGCGCGCTCGATGTTGTCGCCAAAGGGGAAGAAAGCATCCGAGCCCAAAGCCACATTGGTGTTTTGGGCGAGCCACGCACGCTTCTCCTCGGCAGTGAGCGGTGCAGGCTGTTCGGTGAACAACTGTTGCCAAGCGCCATCGGCCAAGACGTCGTTGTCATCGTCGGAGATGTAGAGGTCGATGGTGTTGTCGCGGTCGGCGCGGCGAATGCCCGGCACGAAGGGGAGGCCCATCACCTTCGGGTGCTGGCGCAGCCACCAGATGTCGGCTTTCTGACCGGCCAATCGTGTGCAATGGATGCGGCTCTGCTGCCCGGCGCCGATGCCGATGGCCTGGCCGTCCTTGGCATAGCACACGGAGTTGGACTGCGTGTATTTGAGTGTGATGAGAGCGATGCGCAGGTCGCGGCGGGCTTCGAGGGGGAAGTCCTTGTTGTCCGTGGGGATGTTGTCGAAGAGGTGGTTGGTGGTAAGATCAATCTCGTTGCGACCCTGTTCGAAGGTGACGCCAAACACCTGCTTGCGCTCGAGCGGAGCGGGGCGATAGGCGGTATCGACCTTCAAGACGTTGTAAGTACCTTTGCGCTTTTCGCGGAGGATGGTGAGGGCTTCGGAGGTGAAATCAGGGGCAATGACGCCGTCGCTCACCTCGCGCTTGATGAGCAAGGCGGTGGCTTCATCGCACGTGTCGGAGAGGGCAATAAAGTCACCATAGCTCGACATGCGGTCGGCACCACGGGCACGGGCATAGGCCGTGGCGATGGGCGAAAGGGGCAGGGCGAGGTCGTCGCAGAAATAGATGCGGCGCAGGGTGTCGCTCATGGGCAACCCCACGGCAGCACCAGCGGGCGAGACGTGCTTAAAGGAAGCCGCTGCGGGCAGACCGGTGGCCGCTTTGAGCTCGCTCACAAGCTGCCAGCCGTTGAGAGCATCGAGGAAGTTGATGTAACCGGGACGTCCGGAGAGCACCTCGATGGGGAGGGCGCTGCCGTTGTCCATGTAGATGCGGGAAGGCGTTTGGTTGGGGTTGCAACCATACTTCAAAGCCAATTCGTTCATAAAAAGCGCAAGATTTGATGGTGGATGAAATTCGCTCGCAAAGGTAGCAAGATATGGGCAGTTTGCCAAAGAAGTTCCCCCTTTTTCGTGGCGGTCTCGTTTTTTATTGCTACTTTTGCGACATGTACCACACACTCTTCCCCGATTTTTTCTCCTTCGACGATGGGCGTAGCCAAGAGCAGGCGCTTCGCTTGAACGAAGCCTTGCAGCAGGTCGAACTGGCCCTGCTCGACACCCACGCCGAACGCCGTGCGGTGTTGCGCAGGCTCGCGGCCCTTGGAGTAACCAACGCTTGGCAGCTGCTCCAGCTCCAGCACGAGGAAGTGGCCGAATGGCCCGGCGTAGGCCCGGCCTTTCTGAGCGTGCTCGACGAGATGCGCGAGGAGGTGCATCGTGCGCCGGAACAACTGGTCGACACCTGGCGTAGAGAGTGGGCCACGCTCACCTTTCCCGACGACATGGAGGAGGAAACTCACATCGCGCTTTCCGACGCCGACTCGGCCGAGGAAGTGCCGGAGAAAAAGTCCACCGACACGGAGCACGAATGCCTGAGCGCCGAAGCCTGCGAGGTGGAGCGCACGCTGGCCGCCTTGCTGCACACGCTCCTGCATCGCCGACCCGTCGGCGCGGGCGTGTTGCGGCGCTACTTCCTCGAAGGACTGCCCGTGAGCACCATCGTGCGGGTCGAAGGGCTCGCTTCGCGCGCCGCCGTCCACCGTGTGGTCGACCGCCAATGTCTGCGCCCTCTCCTCTCGGGTGAGGCGCTCCACGGATTGCAGCTGAGTGCTGCCTTTCTTGCAAAGTTGGAGCAGCTGCGCGGCCGACTGATGTTTTGTCCCTCCACCGTGCTGGAGCGCCTGCACACCATGCTCCCCGAGCGCTTCCTGCGCTTCCTCCATCTCACGCTGCTGTGCCGCACGACCGCTGAGACCCAGTGGGGGGGCGACCTCATCGTCCCCCGCCACGCCGTGTTGCGGGCTCGCCGCCTGCTTCGCCACACCATGCAGCAACTCCAGTGGCAGCCCGACTTCGTGAAGGGCACTCACCTCGCCGCACAACTCCATTCCTCCGATGCCTCCTGGCTCCAGCCTCTCCTGCACCGGCATCCTTGGGTGGAGCGGAATGCCGAGGGCTACCGCCTGCGCAGCGAGCAGTTGCAGTATGATGTCTGCCGCACCGCCCGCATCCTCTGTGATGCCGCGGGCGTTCCCTGTTCGCTCCAGGAGGTGAGATTTGCCTACGAGTGTCGCTACCTGGAGCGCCCCAAGCGCCTGTCGTTGTCCGGAGTGCAGGCTCGATTTCCACAGATTTCGACGGAAGACGACCGACTTTGGCAGTGGAAAAATACTTCCGATGCGCCATAAGTTGATGGCGAAATACACATACATTCGGGCGTCGAGAAACAGCCTGAAAAAGCCCCCAAAAGCCAGCCTTCTCGCAGTGGAAGGCTGGCTTTTTTTCATGCGATATCTTCGGCTGATGCCCGAAAAGTCCCTTGTTTTGCTCCCTGAAAGGCGAAGTCTTGTCGCAGAAAGGGTACCAGCACCGGTCGAGAAAGTGCTTTGTTTTGGGAAAACAGAGGCCCGATTTTGTGGAAAAGCAGTGGTTTTACCGGATCAACTCCCACATGTGAGACGTTCATCTCCCATATGTGGGAGATTTACTTCCCACTTATGGGATGTGAATTTACCCTTAGTGGGAATCAACTCCGACTATGGGAGTGAAACGGCTGTCAGCGGGGCGCGCCGACTTCTGCTGTCCCTCTGATTTCCGGTTGAAGAGCGACCCGAACCGAAATGCTTTCTCTCGGCGGCCAAAAGAACGAGAGTATTGTAGAATTGATTTGACGTTTGCCCGCCCTCGATGCGAAGCCGACTGCGTCTGGAGTGGTCGGCCGTCGACACTTTTTCTACACAAAGGCCGGACTTAAGTAGATCTTCAAAATTAATCGTAGCCATTTTAGTCGGAGGCAGTTCTCGACTTTGATGTCATCTATATCTCCCTTTTTCGCCATCTCGCCTTTCTTCATCAGCCGTGTAGCCCACTACACTCCTTCTTCACAAAGACAATCTATCGAAAAAATGAAACAAATATAGCGTTAATTCATTCTGAACACCTACTTATTCTTTTGTCAATTCCTAAGAATGTCGTACTTTTGCACCGATTTAGCACTTTTGTGCAACTTTCAACTGCAAACACCTCAGTCCTATTTATGGAAAAAAGAAAGATTCAATTTTCGCTGGTTTATCGCGATATGTTCCAAAGCTCGGGCAAGTTTCAGCCCCGCAAGGACCAACTCGAGCGCATTGCTCCTGTGATTATCAAGATGGGCTGCTTCAGCCGTGTCGAAACCAATGGTGGCGCCTTTGAACAGGTGAACCTCCTGGCCGGCGAGAACCCCAACGAAGCCGTGCGGGCTTTCACTAAGCCCTTCAACGAAGTGGGCATCAAGACCCACATGCTCGACCGCGGTTTGAACGGTCTGCGCATGTTCCCTGTCCCCGCCGATGTGCGCCGCCTGATGTACAAGGTTAAGCACGCACAAGGCACCGATATCACTCGTATCTTCTGCGGTCTGAACGATGTGCGCAACATCATTCCTTCCATCAAATATGCCATCGAAGGCGGTATGACGCCCCAAGCCACCCTGTGCATCACCACTTCGCCCATCCACACCGCTGAGTATTACGCCGGCATTGCCGACCAGCTCATCGCGGCCGGTGCGCCCGAAATCTGTTTGAAGGACATGGCCGGTATCGGGCAGCCCGCAATGCTCGGTGAACTTTGCCGCATGATTAAGACGAAGCACCCCGAAGTGATTGTGGAATATCACGGCCACACCGGCCCCGGCTTGTCGATGGCCTCTATTCTGGAAGTGTGCCGCAACGGCGCCGACATCATCGACTGCGCCATCGAGCCGCTCGCCTGGGGCAAGGTGCATCCGGACGTCATCTCCGTGCAGAGTATGCTCAAGAATGCCGGTTTCGATGTGCCCGAAATCAACATGGAAGCCTATATGGAAGCCCGCAAGCTCACGCAAGAGTTCATCGACGAATGGTTGGGCTACTTCATCAACCCTGGCAATAAGTTGATGTCTTCTCTCCTCCTCGGCTGCGGTCTGCCCGGCGGTATGATGGGCTCGATGATGGCCGACCTGACGGGCGTGATGAGTGCCATCAACGCCAACCGCGAGAAGAAGGGCGAAGCGCCCCTCTCGGAAGATGCGTTGCTCGTCAAGCTCTTTGACGAAGTGGCCTACGTTTGGCCTCGCGTGGGTTATCCCCCCTTGGTGACACCTTTCAGCCAATATGTCAAGAACATAGCTCTGATGAACCTCCTCACAGAGTCGATGGACAAGCCGCGCTACACCATGATGGACAACAGCATCTGGGGCATGATTCTCGGCAAGAGCGGTAAGCTCCCTGGTAAGCTCGATGACGAAATCGTGGCTTTGGCCAAAGAGAAGGGCTACGAGTTCAGCACCGAAGACCCCCAGACCAACTACCCCGACGAACTGGACCGCTTCATCAAGGAGATGGAAGAAAACGGTTGGGATCGTGGCCAAGACGACGAAGAACTCTTTGAGTTTGCGATGCACGAAACGCAGTATCGCGACTACAAGAGCGGTGCTGCCAAGAAGCGCTTTCTCGCCGACCTCCAAGCTGCTAAGGACAAAGCCAACGCTTCCGGCATGACGCCCGAAGAGGCCGCTGCCCTCAAGCACGCCAAGGCCGATGCCATCGTAGCTCCCGAAAGCGGTATTCTGCTGTGGGAAATCGGCGGTGATGCCGAAGGGGTGAAGGCCATCGAGCCTTTCATCGGCAAGGAGTACAACGAAAAAGACTTCTTCTGCTACATCGAAAACGGCTTCGGCAAAATCCTCGAAATCCCTGCTGCCCTCGGTGGTACGCTGGTCGAGGTCAATGCTAAGCAGGGTGCCCACGTCCAAAAGGGTGATGTGATTGCCTACATCGAGCGTTCGGAACGCGTCTAACCCCCTCTCCCTCCCTCTGACCCTATCGCCTTTGGAGCAACTTCGCAAGAAGTAGCCCCAAAGGCTTTTTCACTACTTCCCCATGTCGCTCCCCGCTCTCTTTGTCCGCCTCGTGGCCTATCGGCTCAGCTTGTTGCTGACGGCGGTCATCTTTGCCCTCTGTCTCTATGACCTGCCCGAAACCCCGCTAGACCAGGTGCGCTTCATCGATAAGTACACACACGTGCTGATGTATCTGGCTTATGGCACAGTGCTTTGGGTCGAAACGGGGCTTCGTGACCTCCCATCTCACAAGCGGTGGAGCATCTGTGTGGCTTGGCCGGTGGCGATGGGGGTGCTCATCGAAGTGCTCCAGTCGCTCTGCACGCTACACCGCCACGGCGACCTCCTTGATGTGCTGGCCAACAGCCTGGGTGTTGTGCTGGCCGTCTTCGTGGGGCGTGCGGCCTGCCGGTTTCTTTCTCAACATCGTTCTCTTCTTCACTAAACCATCGATATGCGCTATCTTAGGATTGATGACACCCATTTGACCCTGGTGGCCTGCACTGGTTCGCGGCAGGCCCCCTCTCCTCAAGCGGTTGTAGCGTTTGAGCATCGGGCGCTATCGCCCACGCTTTCGCTGGAAGCCGACTTGCGCGACCTTTGCCAAGCCCATAAAGCGTTTGCCGAAGTGCAGCCCACGCAGGTTGTCGTGGAAGGTCGGGTCACGCTGGTCCCGCTCTCGGAGTTTGAAGAGGAGGCTTGCGCCACGCTCTATCGCTTCTGCGTGACGGGCGACGATGAGTTGCAGCCAGCCATGCGCGTCTTCTACGACCCGCTTCCGGCCTCCAATGCCGTTTTGCTCTTCGCCTTGCCCGAAGACACCTGCCGCGACATCGAAGCCGTGCTGGGAGAGGTGCATTACGTGTCCTACCTGACGGCTGTCTTGCGCCGTCTCTCGGGCAAGGGTGCTGCCGGTAAGCGTCGTGTCTACGTGTATTGCCGCGACCAGAAGGTGGACATTTGTGTCTTCGACGGCACGCGCATTTTGGTGCTCAACACGTTTGAGGTGCAGTCGCCCACCGATGTGGCATACTATACGTTCAACTTGGCGCAAAGCTTAGGTTGGGAGCAGGAGAAGCAACCCTTCACCCTTTTCGGAGAAGAGGAGAAGGTACAGGACGTTGTGAAGCAACTACAACTTTACGTGGCCGAGGTGGGCAGTTTGCGCTTGTCGGCCGAATACAATCGACATCCCTTGACCGAAATCGCAGATATGCCTTTCGACTTGGCCACTCAAATTTTGCACCAATGAGAGTCATCACTGGAAAATACAAAGGTAAACATTTCGAAGTGCCGCGCTCGTTTAAGGCACGCCCTACCACCGACTTTGCCAAAGAAAACCTCTTCAATGTGCTTCGCGCCTACCTAGATTTTGAGGAGACGCGTGCGCTTGATCTCTTTGCCGGGACGGGAAGCATTTCGCTCGAACTGCTTTCGCGCGGCTGCCCGGAGGTGGTGTGTGTGGAGCGCGACCGCCAGCACTTCACGTTCTTGTGTCGCATGTTTGAGGCGTTGGGCGACAAGGCTGTACGAACGCTGTGTGGCGATGCTCTGCGCTTCATCGAGAAAAACGGACAACCTTTCGACCTCGTTTTTGCCGACCCACCTTATGCCTTGAAGGAGTTGCCCGAACTGCCTGACCGCATCTTGTCCGGCAAACTGCTGACATCGCAGGGACTGCTTGTCCTGGAGCATGGCAAGAATTATGACTTCTCTGCCCATCCTTGCTTCTTGGAGCATCGTGTCTATGGGGCGGTGAACTTCTCTTTCTTCCGACCTACGAATGATTAGTCAACTCTTTGCGCAAAACATTGCCGAGGCTTTCCCCCACGCCATCACGCCTCATCAAGAGGCTGCGGCTTTGAAGATGGGCGAATTTCTCTCCGACCCACGCACCTCGCAGGCTTTCATCCTGCGTGGCTATGCCGGCACCGGAAAAACCTCACTCGTGGGCGCTGTGGTGCGCGTTTGGCAGCAACTGCAACGCACCGTGGTGCTGTTGGCTCCAACAGGACGTGCGGCCAAAGTCTTCTCGCACCATGCCGGCAGTCCGGCCTACACCATCCACAAGATTATCTATCGTCAAGACGCCTTCAAGGGGGAGGATACTCACTTCAATCCCGGATGGAATCCTTTCAAAGAAGCCCTGTTCATCGTCGATGAAGCCTCGATGGTATCCAACAACGGCGGAAATCGCCTCTTTGGCACCGGTTGTTTGCTGGACGACCTCATCCAGTTTGTCTACACTGGCGCAGGTTGCCGCCTGATGATGGTGGGTGATACGGCACAGTTGCCGCCCGTGGGCGAAGAGGAAAGTCCGGCTCTGCAACCTTCCACCTTAGAGGGCTACGGCCTGAATGTGCGTATGGCCGAGCTGACGGAAGTGGTGCGCCAAGCCCAAACTTCTACCGTGCTCCGCAATGCCACCTATCTGCGTTTGCAAATCAGCACGTTCGACGGCACATCGGTGCAAGGGGCTTATGCTGACAATGAGGACGCCTATCATGCCGTCAATGAAAACGGCCTTCCGCTCATCACGGTGGGCGAGCACAGCGAAGTGCGTGTTATCCCCGGCGACGAACTGATAGAAGCGCTCGAAGCCAGTTATCAGAACTGGGGAACGTCTGACACCATCATCGTGACGCGAAGCAACAAGCGCGCCAACATGTTCAACCAAGGTGTGCGCACCCGAATCTTTGACCGCGAAGATATCTTGGTGCGTGGCGATCAAATCATGACCGTCAAGAACAACTACTATTGGACCGCGCAGGCGGCCACGCAGCTTGCTGAAGGTGAAACCCTTCCCTTAGCTTTTGTGGCCAACGGTGATAGTGCCGAAGTGGTGCGACTGCACAATGTCCACAACATGCACGGATTTCAGTTTGCTGATGCCACCTTGCGTTTCCCTGACTACGACAACTACGAGTTGGACTGCCGCATTCTACTGAGCACTCTGCTCTCAGACTCGCCTTCCCTCACGTCCACTGAATCCGCGCAACTCTATGAGGCTGTCTATCAGGACTATGTCGACATCCGCAACCAACGTGAGCGGATGAAAGCCATTCGTCAAGACCCTTATTATAATGCGTTGCAAATCAAGTATGCCTATGCTGTGACGTGCCACAAATCGCAGGGCGGACAGTGGCACGAAGTCTACATCGACCAAGGCTACATCCCTGACGACACCGACCCAGTGGCTTATCTGCGGTGGCTGTACACCGCTTTCACTCGCACCTCGGGCAACCTCTATCTAATCAACTGGCCTGCCGAGCAGACCACATCCTCTCCCTAAACCTATGATTGCAATTGTCATCAACGCACTCGCCGTAGTCGTCGGAAGTACCATCGGCGCCTTGGCCAAACGAGGCATCGGCGAAAAGTATATCACAGTGCTCAATACCGCCATGGGATTGGCGGCTTTGGTGTTGGGCATCAATGTCGCCATGAGCAATATGGGACGAAGCAAGCTCCCTGTTCTCTTTATCTTCTGCCTTTCCCTCGGTGGACTCTTGGGTACGGTGCTGCACTTAGACCAACGTTTGGAGGCCGCGACGAAACACATGTCCAAAAGTGGAAGCAACCTGGTGGAGGGCATCACCACCGCCGTGTTGTTCTGTTGTGTCGGCACCCTCTCTATGATGGGCCCCGTGCTGGCCGCGCTCAAAGGCGACAATACCTACCTGATGACTGCCGCCACCCTCAACCTCGTCACGATGATTGTCGTGGCTTCAAGCTATGGCTTTTGGACTTGCATCACCGCCCTTTTCGTCTTTGCTTGGCAAGGCACCATCTACGGCATTGCCAAACTCTCGGCCGACTTCATTTCGGATGACTTGATTGCCGAAGTCTCCATCGTGGGCGGTGTCTTGATTGCCGCAGCCGGACTGGGCGTGATGAACATCAAAGACTGCAAAACCATCAACCTGCTCCCCGCCTTGCTGATGCCCATGCTCTTCTTCCTCTTCAAAAATCTCTTAGGCTTTTAATCCCTTCACACTGCCAAAACAACAATCCATGACACCAACTCATCGCCTTTCCATAGCGTTGCTCCTCTCCGTTTTTGCCCTGACGACCTTAGCACAAGGCAAAGCCGAACTCCTCAATCCGCAGGTAGATTTGGGCGAGGTTGGGTGGAAAACTCCTGCCGCTGCCACCTTCCAACTGAAAAATGTGGGCAACACTCCTCTCACCATCACCGCTGTCGAAGGCGATTGCCGCTGTGCCTCCTTCCATTGGGAGCGGAACGCAATAGCTCCCGGCCGCACCACCACCATCACTGCCCACTACGATGCCGCCACACTGGGACACTTCGTCCAGCAGGTGCGGTTCGTTACCTCGGCCTCCGCTCAGCCGCTTTGGGGAAAGTTGCAAGGGCGCGTGGTCAATAAGTTGCAAGACGAAGCGGTGCGTTTTCCTTATGCCATTGGCGATGTGCGCCTCTCCACCGACAATATCGAATTTGACGCCTATCGCGGACAGCAGTTGCAGCGAACTCTCTTCGTTCTCAACAATGGCAAGGCCAACTATATGCCTGCATTGCTCCACCTTCCCAAGTACCTCACGGCCTATGCTGAACCAGAAGTAGTGCGGCCGGGCAAAGTTGGGAAAATCACACTCAACCTGAACACCAACGAGGTGCATGACATCGGCCTGACCCAAACCTCCATCTATCTGGCGCGCTATGCCGGCGACCATGTGGGCAAGCACAACGAGTTGGACCTCTCCGTCACCCTGCTCCCACCGGTGGAACAAACTCGCCTCGAAAATGCTCCCGTGGCACAAATAGACACGCTCATTGATTTGGGAAGTTTCAATGGGAAATCAAAGTTGAAGGGTGAACTCATCCTCTCCAACCAAGGCCATGCACCGCTGGTGGTCAAGACGCTCCAAGTCTACAATCCAGGCATCAGTGTCTCCCTCTCCAAATCGGTCATCAGGCCCGGCGAACGCGCCAAATTGAAACTTACGGCCAGCGCACAATCCGACTTCTTCCGAGGTCGCCGCCTTCTTTTGATTACCAACGACCCCAAGAATACAAAAATCATAGTACATGTGTTGATGAAAAAGTAACAAACATTTCGTCAGTCCAAAGAAAATACCTACCTTTGCACCAACAAACAAAAAGCCTATCGGAAAGTAGCGCAGTTGGTAGCGCACTACGTTCGGGACGTAGGGGTCGGGCGTTCGAGTCGCCTCTTTCCGACCAATATCGGTGATGAATACAGCCGATAGTCTTATTTTTTAAGATGAACGTTCAACCTCTGCTTCGGCAGAGGTTGTTTTTTTGCTATCTTCTTTACTGAGTTGTTTTCTTTGCACATTGTCTCTTCTGTCTGATAGAAAAATGCTAACTTTGCCCAAACACTCAATAAATATGGCTACACTTACAGAACACAAACAGAACGATTTCTCACTATTGGTGGAAGCCGCGGCCCGTTTGGCACAGCGTCTGCATCAGGGACAAGTCGATAAAGCGGGGATGGATTATTTTAGCGGTCATCTTACTGCGGTGGCCGCTAAGGGCAGAACTTGGCAAGAGCAAGTCGTCGGATATTTGCACGATGCTGCCGAGGATACGCCTCACACTGTCGAGGAAGTGATTCAACTGCTTGAAGCGGAACTGGGTGCACCTATAACGATACTCTACCGCGATGAACTTTCTACCGCTCTTCATCTCCTCAATCATCATGCGGCAGCCGATAGAAATACCTACATTGAAGCGATTGGCCAGAACCCCTTGGCTACGGCTGTGAAGCTTCACGATCTCTCTCACAATATGGATTTATCTCGCCTTCCTCATCCTACGAGAAAAGATTATGGTCGATTGGAGCGATATAAACAAGAGTACCATTATCTTTCGAAGAACAATGATTGTACTTTCAACACCGAAGTGCAACAAATCAGTTGAACACTATTGTGCCCGACATCGGAGGACATTCGACAAGCGTCAAGTCGTACCTCTCCATGTCGGGCACTTTTTGTGTCTAATCAAGAACACGTCCTGTTGAGCGAGCAGGCACTATCATAGTAGCACCGCACTTAGGGAAGTTTGGGGAACTTCGACCAGTCGGGCTTGCGCTTTTCGAGGAAAGCTTGGCCGCCTTCGTGGGCTTCGTCGAGGAGGTAGTAGAGCATGGTGGCGTCGCCCGCCAGTTCCTGAATGCCGGCCTGACCGTCGAGCTCGGCGTTGAGGCCGGCCTTGATCATGCGCAGCGCGAGGGGCGAGTGTTCCATCATGCGCTGTGCCCAAGCCACGGTTTCGTCTTCGAGTTGGGCAAGAGTCACCACCTTGTTGACCATGCCCATGCGCTCGGCTTCTGCGGCAGAGTAGAGGCGGCAGAGAAACCAAATTTCGCGCGCTTTCTTTTGGCCGACGATGCGGGCCATATAGCTCGCACCAAATCCCGCATCGAACGAGCCCACCTTCGGGCCGGTCTGCCCGAACTGTGCATTGTCGGCAGCGATGGTGAGGTCGCACATGAGGTGAAGCACGTGGCCACCACCCACGGCAAAACCATTGACCATGGCGATGACAGGCTTGGGGAGAGAGCGGATTTGCTTTTGCACCTCGAGCACATTGAGACGGGGCACACCGTCGCCGCCCACGTAGCCGCCACGACCTTTGACGTGCATGTCGCCGCCGGCACAGAAGGCTTCGGTGCGGATGCGCTCTTCTTCCGTCTGTCCGGGCAGAACAGGAGAGTGGGCACCGGTGAGCACCACCACCGCAATGTCTTGTGCCTCGCGGCAGTAGTGCAGAGCATCGGAGATTTCGGCCACCGTAGTGGGGGTGAAGGCATTGCGATAGCGCGGGCGGTTGATGGTGATGCGGGCGATGCCGTCGAAACAGTCAAAGAGGATTTCTTGATAGTCGGTGATTTTAGTCCATTGACGCATAGGGAAAGAAATTTTTAGGAGGGGTTAGGGAGTGAAGAAAGAGGGGAAAGCAGAAAGGTGCCGAACACCTCGAAGAGGACAGGACGCTGGCTTTCCACCGCGAGCAGGCGCTGGATGAGGATCTCGGCTTGTGCATCAGTTAGAAGGCCATTGGGCGAGGAGGAATGATGCGCCTCGTAGTGGCAGTTGAAGCTGCGAGCGATGCCCTCTGCTGTGGCGCTGTGGTCGGCACGGATATAAGTTTCGAAAGCGGGACTTTCCGGCAGTCGGGGCAAGTGGTTGAAGATCCCACCGCCGCCGTTGTTGACGAGGAGGATGCGCAGCGTACCATCGAGCTGCGTGTTCCAAAGCGCGTTGGCATCGTAGAAGAAGGAGAGGTCACCGAGGATGCAAAGCACTTTCTCGCCGCTGTATTTCCGCTGCCGAGCGAGGGCAAAGCCTGCTGCCACCGAGAGCGAACCTTCGATGCCGTTGGTGCCACGGTTGCCGAAGATGGGGTGGGGCGATGCTACAAAAAAATGGTTGCCCCAGCGTACAGCGCTACTGTTGCCGAGGAAGACAGCGGTCAGCGTGTCAAAACGATGCACGATTGGTTCCGGTTGAAGGTGCGTGCTGCGGAAGCGTCGGATACCATCGCTCTCAGCCGGTAAGGCTTCGATGAGGTTGGGCAGTACCTGCTCCGGCTCCGCTTTGATACTGACGCTGAGGTGACAGAACGTGTCGGGGGTCTCGTGGGTTGGGTCAATTCGCCACACCTGTGTCTGCGGATTACGACGTAACAACTGCTTGATTTTCTTGTCGACCATGGCACCACCGATGTGCAGCACGAGGTCAGGAGCAAAGGTGGAAGTCGCATCGTCCTCCTGATAGAGAAGAGCGTCTATCGCAGCATTGTCGGTCGGGGCTGGATAATGGCTTAGGCATTCAGCATAGATGAGCAACCGCGAGCGGAGGACATCAGCGGCTATGACCTCCGTGAGGGGCGCATCGTCCCACTCCCCGATGACCAAGAGCGGCATTTTGGCTTCGGCCAACCGGTGGCGCAATTCGTCGGGAAGCGCGAAGGTGGAAGGGCCGAAGCGTTGCAGGGGCGTCAGTGCGGGGAGCTCGGCCGTGGTGAGGACAAAGGTCGGTTCGCTGATGGGGAGGTTGATGTGCACCACTCGGCCGCCATCGAGTTGCGTGGCTGCCAGTGCCTCTCGTGCCACACGCCGACACCACCAGCGCTCCTCCTCGTTGTGCGGTTCTGGTAGCGTGAAGGTGCGTGCATAAGGGAGAAGTGCATCGGTTTGCGGCAGCGTCTGCCCATCGAGTTGGCCAATCCACTGCGGTGGGCGGTCAGCTGAAAGGATGAGGAGCGGAATGTGGCGCAAGGCGGCTTCGGCCACTCCGGGGAGCGTGTTGAGTAGGGCGCTGCCGGAGGTGACGCACACCACCACCGGTCGCTTCCGCCGTCCATGCAGAGCCAGGCCGATGGCCACGAACACCGCGCTGCGCTCGTCGGTGACGGGATGGACGTGCAGCCCTATCTGCGTGAGGTTGTGGACGATGGTGGCATTGCGCGAGCCGGGACACAGCACCGCATCGTGCGGTGCAGTGGGGTTGTTCGTGTCGGGACGCAGCAAGGCGGTAAGGATATTGACGTTGTCTTTGTTGCAATACATGAGTGCGTGGTCTGGAAAGAATACACAAAGGTGGGACGAGGACTGCCGGATTTGTCTCCGTGCATATTCCATGGTTCTACCCAATCCCATTCCTGAACATTTCCCTTAGGGAGCAGCAATCGTAACTCATAGGGGTAGTGAGCCTCTCAACTGGTAGAGACAAACGTTCCAATCAGTAGGGATAAATACTCATACCAATCATTCTAAATACCTACTTAGAGGGCATTCCCTTTGAGCAGGGTGCGCGCCAAACGTGCGGCTTCAGCACGAGCTGGCTTCCCGGTTGCGGTGAGGGGGAGATGAGGGATGCAGAGATAGTGGCGTGGCTGTTCGTATTTGTTCAGCAATTCGACACAAAGTTGAGAGAGTGGAGTCGTGGTGGGTTCGTGCAGCAGGGTGAGCGCTTCGCCCAGCAGTGGGTCGGGCACGGCGGTGAGCAGGAAGGGACAGGGTAGCTCGGCAAGCCGCTCTTCGAGTTCTTCGAGTTGGAGTTTGAGACCGCCCGAGCACACCACGTTGTCGACCCGACCCAAGATGCGGAAGGTGCCGTCGGGACGAAGTTCGGCGCGGTCGTTGGTGAGAAGAGGCCGGGGGGTGGTGAGAGGATCGTGGATGAGTAGGCGTCCGCTTTCATCGATCGACAGGCTCACGTCGGGCAGGGGGGTGTAGGCATCGGCAGCCGAAGGGCCGTTGAGGCGTCGGAGAGCAATGTGGGAGAGAGTTTCGGTCATGCCGTAGGTGCTGTAGACTTCTCCCTCACAGGCTTGCACAGCTGCCAACAATTGCTGACTGACAGCCCCACCACCGATGAGGATACGGGGGATGCTGCAGAAGCATTCGCGCTCGCCGGGAGTTTGCAAGGTGGTGAGCGCCTGCATGGGTGTCACGGCAATGAAAGAGGGCGCGACCTGCTGGTGGCGCAGGGGATGGGACGAGGGAGCTACGGCAATGAGGGGAAGATTTCCCACCAAGGCGCGCACCGTCATCATTTTGCCCGCCACATAGTCAAGTGGCAGGCAGAGCAAGGCGGTATGATGGGGAGCAAGTTGCAGTGCCTCAAGTGTGCGATGGGCGCTTGCTGCCATATCGCGCTTTTTTACTTCGAGGGTTTTGGGCCGTCCGGTACTGCCGCTCGTTTTGACCTTCATCGTAGGCGAGGGTTGCTGCCATTCATCAGTAAAAGCACGTACTTGCGCTTGGAAAGCACGCTCCGTGGCATCGGCAGCCCAAAGTCGTTGTCCTTCGAGGGAGAGGGCGATGTGCGGATAGTTGTCGACAAAAATCTGGCCCGTACCTAAACCCTGAGGTAGGGCGGCATCAGCGGTATATCGTGTGGAGCACCACTGGGCGATGGCGTTGAGACCGACGTTGCTTTCCAGAGCCGAAGTGCACCAGTGGCCGATGCCGCGCTCGTCGGCCAGTGCCATCCACTCCTCTGCACCGCTGAAACCGCCGTGGAGCGAGGGCTTGAGCACGAGATATTGTGGGCGAAGGGCATCGAGCAGTCGAGTGCGTGCTGCAGTGTTGTTGTGCCCGATGAGCTCTTCATCGAGGGCTATGGGGATGGGACTGTGTCGGCAGAGGTCGGCCATGGCTTCCCAGCCACCGGCGGCAATGGGCTGCTCAATGCTGTGGATGCTGAACGGAGCGAGGTCGGCCAGTCGCTCCTCGGCCAACTGAGGGGAGAACGCGCCGTTGGCGTCAAGGCGGATTTGGAGTTGGGCGGGAGAAAATCGGCTGCGCAGGTGCTCGATGAGCCTTCGTTCTTGGGCGTAGTCAATGGCACCAATCTTTAACTTGATACACGAAAATCCAGCCGCCACCTTTTCTTCGACGCGGGCCGCCATCTCTTCGTAGTTGCCCATCCAGATCAAGCCATTGATGACGATGGACTGCTCACCGCGTGTGAAGGGAGAGTCGTAAAGCCGGAAGGGAGAACCACCCACCAAGCAGGCGTGATAGGAACGCAGCGCCGTTTCCAAGCCCATCAAGATGGAAGGAAAGGATTGCAGCATTTCGAAAGGAATCTCGCCTGTTTGCTGCAAATGTCGGCAGGCTTGCGCCAACACCTCCTCATAACGTGCGGGGTCGTCGCAACTCAAGTCCGGCAGGGGCGCGCATTCGCCGATGCCGTAGGGAGAACGCGAAAGGCCGCCCGTGGTTTGCTCACCGCGTACCTCGACATACCACACGCGGCGCTCGTGGTAGATGCCTCGTGAGGTGCCGGCAGGCTGCTTGAAGTGCAAGGTTTCGGAGCGGAAGGAAACGGAGAGAAAGGACATGGGAGAAAGGATATTTAGTGAACAACGGGCGAGAGGAGGTGAGGATTGATCGGCACTTCACACGGCTGAATGAGCACATCTATGTCTGTCTCAAGTTTGTCGTCGCAATGGCGAAGTTGGGTCGTGAAGTGGTAGCGTCCGCTTTGAGACGGGTGGATATCGTTGAGGTACAACTCGCGGTCGGTGGAAATAATCGTGCCGTCAGGTGCTTTCCACTCATAGGTATCCAAGTCGTAGGTGGACCGCAGATGAAGTCGGATGTGAGGACAGGCGCGTATACTGTTGGTCGGGACGAGGCGCATGCTTTGAGCACTCATCACCGTGACGGGTTCGAGGAAATATTGCCCACAGGCTTCTTTGGCATAAACCATAAATTTGTCGCCTGTTACGCCGGCCACAAAGTGAGCTACACCATCGGCCGAAATGTCGTCGGGTGCCGACTTAACAATGGTGATACCGTCCGGTGCGCGGAGTTCGTAGGTGATGGGGGCTTTCCCTTTGAGGCTCTTCACCTCGATGTGCCCCACGGAAGAGGGGGTGTCCTTACAACTATAAGCTTTCAGATGAGGACGCGACACTTCAAAACTGAGGGCCGGTACATGAAGGTGGAGAGTGTCGAGATTGCAGTTGAGTGAGAGTCTGTAGTCAACACCTATTCCCAAGACATAGTCGCCGGGCTGGGTAAGTTCGATGACTTCGCCTGTTTTAACGCGTAAGTTGGGCGTGTAGCCTCCCGCCACACCATCAATGATGGCGAACAAGGCGCTTTGTCCGCTGTTATAGAGAGTGCCCTGCCTGAAGATATTCCCTTGAGGTCTGAGTTGCAGTTTGCCGCAATCAATGCTGGAAGAGTAGGTGAAATCCTGTGCGCTGAACATACCAGCCCATGTGGTGCTGAGCAGACGCACGCGGCAAGGGTCGCCTTCTGGAAGTGAGCGGTTAATCTCTTCGAGGGTGTAGCTGCCCGGCGGAAGCGATGCTGTGGTGGTTTCGAAATATGTACCGTCGTAGGAGGAATTGGTTGTGAAACGACCGGGTACTTCCCGACCATGATTGTCCAGTATACGATAGGACATCTGTATTTTACCATCGACATCCCGCAACGGTGGTTCTTGGCCGTTTTTACCAAAACGGAGGAACAAACTGCCGATATGTTTGCCACAGGGGGAAGGATTCCAAAGCCGGAATTCGAGTTCGTTGCTGGGGGCATCTTGCCGAATGGTGGTGGGCGCTGTATAAAGTAGAGTCGTCCCATCGGTTTTGTAGACCTTAATGCGATAGTCCACACCATATTCGAGAGGGTTCGACACCTTGTCGTAACTTCTGTTGTCATTCGGGCCAAAGTAGTTGAAATCCGTGACACTGTTGATGGTTTGCACACTCTGCGCATAGCCATCGCTTTCGCGCTCAATCTTCAGTACGAGAGGGAGACAGGCTGAGAAAGTGTTGAGGTTGTAGAACTTACGCCAGTGGTTGCAGAAAGTTTGAAACGGCAACTTCTCATAGTCGACAAAGCGCTCCGGAGTGGTTGTTGCTTCCCAGGTATTGGTGCCATCGGTCGCTTCGACATACCATTTCTTGTTGTAATCGACGGGCATCGTCACTTGGTCGGTAGCAGAGTTGAGAGTATAGGTCCCGGACACCGGTCCCGTCTTGTCATTTTCGCGCAGGGTGAGTGTGACAGGGTAGCACCAAAGTCGGTAGAAGGAGAAAGTTTGGTAAGAGATGGTCCACCCATACTTTTCACATTGACTTTGAGAACCGCTTTGCTGCAACAATGGCTTGCGAAGTGTAATCTTGTGCTCATTGCTGATAGATGGGCAGTCTTTCAAACGCACGAAGACCGAAAGCCCTTTGGTGTGAAGGTCGCGCAGAGTGTAGGGCGTGAGGTCGAAACGCCGGGCAGGAGCGTGAGCAGGTGGCGTGATGAGCGTTTGCCAGATATTGGGTGTTTCGCCGGTAGGCGCAATCGCTATCTCAAACGAACCACTCTCGTAGTACTTTTTGAAGTTTTCGTTGGAAAACTGAGCACTGTGGTAGCCCCAATAGTTGAAGAATATGTGATTGCAGTCTTCGGCAGGTGTGAAGCGTTCGTGTATCCAGGAGGCAGGGGGAGTGATGGTGGGCAGGTCGGCGTTTTTGAGCGTGGCAAGAGTGAGGTCGAGTTCGCGTCCCTTGCCATATTGGTCGCGGATGTCGAGCTTATAAGTACCAGCAGGATAGTTTCCGGTGAGTACCAGTTCATGCGAACCATTGGCTCCGGCTTGCTTCGAGAAGGTGGTCAAGCCCAAAGGTACGCCGATGGGAGCACTCTTGATAGTGCAGGTAAAAGTGGAACCGCCGTTTTTCACATTGACTGCAAGAATACCGGTGGGGCAGGCATCGAAAGAACCACGTACGAGCCTACTTTCGACAATGGTGGGCTGAACGTAGGAGCCGGTGACCACAAGGTTGGTCAGCGTCTTACGGAAAACCTTGCTGTTGTCGGCTATACAGACAGCGGTCATCGTCAAGTCGTAAGTACCAGGAGCCAAGTTGTTGATGGTGGTCTGACTGGTGAGAGCGGGATTAGAGGCGCCGGTTGTATTTGGCGTAGCCTCGAAGATATAGTTCACATCGGTGGCTGCACCTCCCACAACACTTGTACTGATGTGGAAAGCACCATCACTTGGCCCAATAGAATGGGTGATGGTGGCTGTAAACGTTACATCGGTAGGACATTGTGCTGACAAGGACAGAAGAACACTGCAGAAAAAGAAGCTCATCATCCATACCACTTTATAAAGAAAAGAGTGCATCATGATTTACAGATAAGGAGCAGAAGCGTGTAGCCCAAGATGAAAAGAAAAGCAGCAAAAGGCACGAGAAAAGCTACGGAGAATCCAGCTTGTTCAGCTACGTGGGCCATCAAATAAGTGCCCAATGCACCGCCGATGGGGGTCATCATCATAAAGGACGACGCGTGCTTTACTTGGCGAGCAGTGCAGCCCTTTAGGGAGAGGGCAAAGATGGTGGGAAACATCACCGCCTCGAAAGCATATATGAGCAGTAAACTCGCGAGCGCAACACCGAAACTCCCCAGCATCACGCCCAAGGTGGCAACGACAGCCCCCAAAGCGCAGCCGAAGAGATAGTGGGCAGAAGGAATACGACGCATCAAAAGACTCCCCACTACACGAGCGAGCATAAACACCAAAAGTCCACCCTGCGAGAGAAGGTGGGCAGCCTGCATCTTGGGGTAGTGATGCACATCGGTCATATAATTGACGAAAAGCGAATTGATGGCGATTTCTGCAATTTCGTAGATAAAGAGGGCAGTCAGCCCCAACACAAAAGTGGGATTGCGCCATACGGAGAAGAGACTTTCAGGATGTGCAGACATTGCTGCACAATCCGACTGCAACTCCGGGAGTGGAAAGCGCACAAAAGCCAAGCACACCAATAGAACCACAGCACCCATCAGGCCGTAGGGTAGGGCCAAACCCGACTTTTGCTCAAAGAGCATATAACTACCCAACATAGGACCGAGAATGCAGCCCAGTCCGTTGAGCGACTGAGAGAGATTGAGGCGAGACGAGGCAGTGGCAGCATCGCCCAGCGAGGAGGAGTAGGGGTTGGCAGCGGTTTCGAGAAAGGCCAACCCACAACCTAAAATGAAGAGGGCAAAGAGGTAGGGGGCAAAAGCGCCAATGGCTTCGCAGGGGATGAAGCCCAGCGCACCGATGGTAAAAAGCAGCAAGCCAAAGACCACACCGCGTCGATAGCCCCATCGAGTGATAAATAGGCCAGCGGGTATGGCCATCAGCCCATAGGCCAAATAGACGGCGGCCTGCACCAACGAAGACTCGGTGAGGGTGAGATGCAACATTTCCTGAAAGTGCTTGTTGAGCACATCGAGGAAGGAGCGCGCAAATCCCCAAAGGAAGAAGAGGATAGTGATGAGTAGGAAGGGGGTGAGGTAACCGCGTCCTACGAGCGTTGGTTTAGAGGTGGACATGATGAGAAGGAGGAGCTTTGCCAGAAGTCGAGATATTGTCGTGCCACCTTGATGTGATCATGGTAGCGTTCGATGTAGATGCGGCTTTCGTGTGAGAGATTGGGAATTTCGCTTTTGTGCTCTACCAGCCAACTGAGGGCTTCGTAGACGCTTTCCTCATTGGGCTGCACGTTGAGAATAGGACGTAGATCAGAGCAACCGAGGATTTCGTAGTTTTCTGGTTCTCCGCCACCGACCACGATGAGCCCTTGTGCCATGGCTTGTAGGGCATTCATGGCTGGAGTGTAGGCGTAGAGTTGGTCGAGAAGGACATCGGAAGAAAGCAAGAGTTGCTTGTATTGTTCAAAAGGCACGTTCTCCACCTGCACGATTTCAACGGCATCGGGATATTGTTCTTTCAGTCGAAGGAGGGCGCGAAGCATGATGTCGGTGCCTTTATAACTATTGCGTGCGCGTTGAATGCCGATGAAAAAACGGATTTTACGATTGGGTGCAAAGACTTTCTTCTCAAAGTCTGGGATGAGGGTTGCTGCATCGGCATCAATGGGGAAAGGAATGAAGCGGAGCTTGTGTTCCCACTCTTTTTTGTAGGCCGTATAGTATTCGTAGAGCCCTGCTACGATGCCATCGCAATCGCGAGCAATAAGGTGGTTGAGTGTGCCTTTGCTGCCTTTGAGCCAGTCGGCAATCCAAATCCGATTGTCCTCACGTTCGCGCACTTTTATTCCGATATTGAAATCGCTGTAACGAAAGGTAGTGCAGTCCAGTCCGGCTTTGACCCAATAGTAGTCCATACCGAATGCACCGAGAAAAACACGGCGGTTGTGGCGGCGCAGATAGCGATAGAAAGGAGCAATACGTTCGCCTTTCAAGGAGATAAAGACGGGATTGATGAGCTGGACCACATCAAAGCCACGAAAATGACGAAAGCACCGTAGCAGGTGGAGAAAATAACAGAGAGATACTCCACGACGTGTGCTCGCCCGACGCAAATCCACATCACGATCATAGTTCTTCCAGCCATCGCCATCGGAGGCTACCACCACCTCGTGCCCTAACTCCCTCAGCCCTTTGGCCAGAGTGGCGTGTACATTGGAATATTCACCTATAAGTAGAATTTTCATAGAGAGTATATGGCTAATTTTGAATACCCACTTCTATTCAACACTTCATAACGGCTTCATCAAATGTGCCCTTCTCGCAAATGCTCTTGTTGCGTAGACGAGAGCGGTAGGAGTAAATGGTGGGCAGCGAGTAGTTGAGGAAATGAGCGATGCGGTTGCTGTCGGTCACGCCAAGTCGGACCAGAGCGAAGACACGCAGTTCGGTGTTGAGGATTTCATCGCGCTTGGGATAGGTGCGCGCTTCGGGAAGCAGCAACGCATTGAAGTTGTCGATAAACTTCGGGAAAAGTGTAACGAAGGCTTCATCGAAATCGAGGAAGAAAGCTCGCTCTTCTTCATGAAGAAACTCGTTGCCTTGAAGTTGCGCGCCGAGCTGGTCGTATTTCTTGGCCTTCGATAGTTTGAGGAGTTCGCGGCGATAGTTGTCGAGGGTGTCGATATAGCCGCGGCAACGTTGCAGATAGCGGGCGATGTAGGTTTCCTTCACCTTGTCGGCGGTGTGTAGTTCTTCGTTGGCATGGATGAGCGCCTCATTGACTTCGCGAATGGCGCTCAGTGCTTCGGCCAATTCGTGGCGCGCGATGCGAAGTTTGTGCATCTGCCGACGCATCAGGAAAAGGAAAACCACGAGCATCAGCAATACTATGCCTACCAATATGGCGATGACAGTGGCCACATATTGCTGTTCGCGTACCTTTGCTTTGTGGGCTCGCTCGATGATGGGAAACACGCTGGAGGCTTCAAAACTACGCAAGCGGGCTTTGCAGAAGTTGGCATCATCCATCGTGCAGAGGAGATAGTCGTAGGCACGCACCACATCGCCTTGCTCTGAGAGCGCGATGGCCAATCGAGGTAGGGAAGTGTATTCGGTGATGCCGCGTTGAATGTCGTTGAGAGCCGCCAAGGCTAAAAAACGTAGACTCTCTTCATCGCGTCCCATCACTTTGGTGGCATCGGCCAAGAGTATATAGAGGAAGGTGCGCTGCTTGTTGTCGGCTTGTTTAAGGGCTTCTTGACAGAGATGGTAGGCTGACCGGGCTTTGCCCTCTACTAGCTGTTTGTCGGCTTGCACAATCTGCAGGTCGATACCTGGGGGTTGAATGGCGAGGATGCTGTCGCGATAGATATGGGTGAGGGCCAGAAAATCTTGCTGCCGATTGGCAATCTCCCCAAAATCACTCATCCAGCCGTAGACCGTGCGACACACTTGGTAGTAGTAAAGGCGGGTGGCAGGCATCAATTGCCGAGTATCAATGTGGGTCAAAGCTTCGTTGGCAGCATTGTAGAGACCCATCACACCGTAGGTTTCAGCCCGTCCGATTTGCACCCGCGCGGCATAGTCGGGGTCGGTCTTATAGCGTGGATGAAGCTCCATCAGACGCAGATAGAACAAGGCTGAGTCACTCTGATGGTGCACATAGTTCTGGAACAACTGTGCATAGGCTTCGGAACGTCCCACTGCGCTGCCCTTTTGTGCGCGATGGCGTAAGGAGGTGAGTCTCTGTTCGAACTGAGCACGGTAGTCCTCTTTTTGAGCAATGGTCTTGTCTAACAGTGTGAGGAGTTCGCGGGTTGGCAGTGCTTCCGGTGATTGTCCGTGCAGTGACAAGGAAAGCACACAGAAAAGCCCTCCTATCAAGAAGCGTGAAATCATGGTCTTTATGGAGAATTTAAGGGTGCATTTGGTTGAACTCAGGATCATCGGGCGACATCATACGCAGCCCGGAAGAGTATTTGTTCTTACGTGGAGCGGTCTTCCCACGTCCAGCCGGTGAGATAGAGGATGGAGCAGAGGGCGCCTCGTTAGTGGCAGGCAGAGAAGTGGGCTGATGGGCCAGCATTACGTCTCCCCCATAGCCTTGGTAACGTTGTAGGATGGAGCGAACATATCCCTCTGTTTCCGCACCAATCATGTAGCCGTATTTGACCACGGGGTCACGATAGTAGGCGGGGTGTTGCAGCGCCAAAATATAAGGAGCGACTTGATCCCAACGTTGAGGGTCTTTGCCATACCTTCGTGCCAGAGCCATCGCGTCACGCACGTGTCCGACACCACCATTGTAGGCGGCAAGGACAAACTTGATGCGCTCTCGTCTATCTCGAATGTCGGCAAATCCAGTCGTCAACTTTCGGATAAATTGTGCCGCTCCTGCCACATTGCGTTCCGGATTGTTGACTTCATGGGCCGGAATGCCGAGGTCGGCTGCTGTGCGTGGCATGAGTTGCATCAACCCTTGTGCACCGGCCCAGGAACGTGCGTTGGGGTCGAAAGCACTTTCCTGATAGGCTTGGGCAGCGATGAGCCGCCAGTCCCAGCCGGTTGTGGCGGCTGCTTGTTTGAACAGGTGGTCGTAGATGGAGATGATGCCTCGCGAACGCGACAGGTAGACGGCTTGCGCACGGCGTGTCACATGATGCACCATACGAACGCGCTCTGTTACGCTCTTTTGCACTTTGGTGAGAATGTCGGGTTGATACCATTCGTCAAGCGCATGTGCCAAGGCTTCTGAATTCTTTTTGACCGCCCAGGCTTGCTGCCTTTGGGTGTGAAATCCTGCGGGTTGCAGATGGTGGCTTTGGAGCAACTTCTGGCTAACCGGAAGTGCCACAAGGTCTGCTTGCCCGGTTTCGAGCAGGTGCAACAGGCGCAGAGTGTCGGTAGCCACTTCCACACGAACGCGCAGTCCCTCGGTGTTGGCAAAATCCTCTGCCAAGGCATATTGTTCGCCCATCGGCATGCCATGATAGTCATAGTAGGTGTCAGGGCCTGAGAGGGTAGCAATGATGAGTTCACCACTGCGCTGAATGTCCCCGAGGTCATAGCTGCCCTGCTGGGTTTGTGGAGCTTTGGCAAAGGCGCTCTCCATCGTCGAACGGCTGTCTGACTTTGACTTGCAGGCAGTAAGAGCGAACAACAGGCAGAGCAACCACAGAATGGGCTTTGTCATACTAAAATCAAATCATCGAGCACCACATCGTGTGCATCGGTGGGAATGTCGGGTAGGCACTGGAAGTCGAAACCTACTCCTATGGTTTTGGCCTGCACTTCGGGTTGCGCCAAAAAGCGATCGTAATATCCTTTCCCACGTCCGCAACGATGCCCACGAAGGTCGAAGGCTAAACCAGGCACGAGGATAAGGTCGATGGTGGAGAGTGCCGAAAAGACTTGTCCTTGCGGTTCGAGGATATTCAATGTGCCATGTCGCATCTGTTCTTCGAGGGTAAAAGTCTTGACGTACATCTCCTCCCCTTCAACGACCGGTAAGAGCAGTTGCTTCTGCGCTCCCCAGTGTTTCAGCACCCCCATTGTGGGCACTTCATCGGGAAGGGCGCAGTAGAGCATCACCACCTTAGCCGAAGAGAAGTCGGCGCGCTTTTGTAAACACGCGAGCAACCGTCCAGCGGCGAGGGTCAGTCGACTCTCGGAGAGCAACGCTTGTTTGCGTAGCCGAATGAAAGAGCGAATTTCGGGTTTGGTCATAGAAGCCATGAGGAGGAAGCCATGAAGTGATTTTGGTCTTGGGAGATGAAATTGTGGTTTCTTTTTGAGGGAAAGCCTTGCCTTGCTTGAAGATAGTGGTAGCCTGCAAGAGGAAGGGGTCGGTGGCGTTGCTGAACTCCACGGCAGCAGGTGTGCCGAGCAGGTCGCCCAAAATGAGGCTCGTGAGTTGCCGCTCAATCAGTTTGTGCGAGGTCTTAATCATCAGGTTACGCCGCTTGTTGCCGTGTTGTTCGGCATAGTTGGCAAAGGCTTCGACCAGATTTTGCTGGCGGAGGTGCTTGGCCACGGCAATGGGGGTGTCAAACTTAGAAAGGCGCGCGCGCTGCTTGTCGACATACCAATAGGCAAACTGATAGAGGGTGCCATCGAGATAGACGTCCTTATAATAAGGGGTAATTCCGAGTGTGTCGCGCGGCACAAAATAGTCGGGGATGATGCCACCACCTCCATAAACAATGCGTCCAATCCGTGTTTTGTATTTTTGTCCGGAAGTCTTGATGCTGTCCGAAGAGAAATATTCGCCTGTGGCAGCACGCTCCAGCAGGTCGGCTTCGTAGGTGGCTTCATCACCGGGGGTGAAGGGCTTCTGCACGCAGCGTCCCGATGGAGTATAATAGCGAGCGGTGGTGAGTCGCAACATACTGCCATCTCGAAATTCGATGGGTACCTGTACCAATCCCTTTCCAAAGGTGCGACGCCCGATGAGTGTGGCGCGGTCGTTGTCCTGCATGGCACCGGCAAAGATTTCGCTGGCCGATGCGCTGGTCTCATCGACCAAAACGACGAGAGGCAACGTCTGGTAGGCACCGCGGCCATCGCTTTTGAAATCTTCGCGTGGGAAGTGCACGCCCTCGTTGTAGACAATCAGTCTGTTTTTTGGGAGAAACTCATTGGCCACTTGCACGGCGGCTTGTAGATATCCGCCCAAATTGCCACGAAGGTCGATGACCAGTTGCTCAAGTCCCTGAGCGTTGAGCGAAGCGAGGGAGGATAGCACTTCGGGATAGGTGTTGTCGCCCCAGGTGTTGATACGGATGTAGCCCGTTTGGGCATCCATCATATAGGCGGCATCGACACTCTTCACCGGAACGGCTCCACGCGTGATGGAGAAGTGTTGGAGTGCCTTTTCGCCATGGCGCTTGATGCCGAGGCGCACCGTGCTTCCGGCAGCGCCTTTCAGCCGCTTCATCGTCTCGTCGTTGTTGACCACTTTCCCGACATAGGGCTTTTGGTCCACGCTGATAATGCAGTCGCCGGCGCGGAGTCCCACGCGTTCCGAAGGTCCGCCTTCGATGACGCGCACAATGCGCACGGTGTCGTCGTAGATGGTGAATTGCACCCCAATGCCCGAGAAGCTCCCTTTCAGGTCTTGCATGGACGCCTCTACATCTTTCGCACTAATATAAGTGGAGTGAGGGTCGAGTTCTTTGAGGATTTGAGGCATCGTGCGCTCCACAAAGTCGCCCATGTTGATGGTGTCAACATAGCGGTCGCTGATGATCTGCATGAGATCGTTGATTTTGTTGCTCGAGGTGTTGATGAAGCTCACCCGATTGCCCGAGAAGAGGTTGGAGTAGAAGTTGCCAATCAGTACCCCGACGACAATGGCGGCAGCAACACCGAGGGGCAGAAGGCGGGAGGTATAGTGTTTCATAAAGGAACGATTATGCGTAGAAGTCGGGGGATAAAGAGAAGGCAGGGCTGAACTTCCTGACGAAAATACAACCCACGTATCAGAGTTCCGGCAGATGCTCCACGATGATGCCGGCGCGCTGGAGCAAGGCCACACCATCGTGCAGACGATAGGAACGGGTGTAGACCACCCGCTTGATACCGGCCTGAATGATGAGCTTGGAACACTCGATGCAAGGTTCATCGGTCACGTAGAGTGTGGCGCCATCGGAGTTGTTCCCCGAACGTGCAATCTTGGTGATGGCATTGGCTTCGGCGTGGAGCACATAAGGCTTGGTTTGCCCCGTTTCGTCTTCGCAGACGTTTTCAAAGCCTGCCGGCGTACCGTTGTAGCCGTCAGAGATGATGCTTTTGTCTTTCACGATGAGCGCCCCCACCTGTCGACGCCGGCAGTAGGAGTTCTCCGCCCAGATGCCTGCCATGCGCAGGTATCGGTAGTCTAAGGCCGTCTTTTTGTCCATGGCTCAAAGAGGATATTATGTGGTTAGTCGGCAGCTGGCATCACAATCCCGTCACGCTTCAAAAGGGCGCGGATTGTTGCGGGTCGACCGCGGAAGTTGTTGTAGAGAGTCTGTGGATGCACCGTGCCACCGCGCGAGAGGATATGGTCGCGGAAGCGTTGTGCTACCTCACGGGAGAATAGTCCTCCCTCCAGGAATGCTTCGAAAGTATCGGCATCGAGCACCTCGGCCCACTTATAGCTGTAGTAGCCGGCGGCATATCCTCCGCTCATGATATGACCGAACTGCACGCTCATGCACGCCTCCGGCACAATGGGCAGGAGCTGCACCGACTCCCACGCCTGCTGTTCGAAGGTAGGGATGTCGGTCGTGAGCAGGGTAGTGCGGGTGTAGTAGGCCATGTCGAGCAGACCGAAACTCACCTGGCGGATGCAGGCGTAAGCCACATTGAAGTTGTGGGCACGGTTGATGCGTTCGATGAGCGTGTCGGGGATGACTTCCTCCGTCTGATAGTGGCGAGCAAAGCCTTTGAGAAATTCGGGCTGGCGGGCATAGTTTTCCATAAACTGCGAGGGCAGTTCCACAAAGTCCCAATAGACATTGGTGCCGCTCAGTCCCTTGTGGTGGGTACGGGCAAAGATGCCGTGCAGGGCGTGGCCAAACTCGTGAAGGAAGGTTTCGAGTTCGTCAAAGGTGAGTAACGAAGGTTTGCCGGCCGTAGGCGGTGTGAAGTTCATCGTCACGCTCACGTGGGGGCGGTGGTCGATGCCTTGCGCGTCGATGTGTTGCTCGGCATAGGATGTCATCCAAGCACCGTTCTGCTTCGAGGCGCGGGGGAAAAAGTCGGTGTAGAGCACTGCGAGAAAAGTCCCATCGGTGTCAAACACCTCATAGGCTTTCACCGTTTCGTGGTAGACGGGGATGTCGGGGTTTTCCTCGAAGCGAATGCCGTAGAGTTTTGTGGCTAGACCAAAGACACCTGCTTCCACACGACTCAACTCAAAATAGGGGCGCAACATTTCGGCATCGAGGTTGTAGTCTCGCAGTTGGAGGAGGTGGGCATAGTGGGCAAAGTCCCAAGGCATAAGGCAGAAGTCGGTGCCTTTCTGCGCCTGCGCCAACTGTTCCACCGCGGCCACCTCGCGCCGTGCGACTTCCAAATAGTGGGCTTTCAAGTCATCGAGCAATTCTTCCACGCGCTCTTCGCGCTCGGCCATGCGCTTGCGCAGCACGTAGTCGGCATAGTGGCGATATCCCAATAACTGAGCCTGCTCCATGCGTAGGTTGACCAAGGCGCGGCAGTGCTCGAAGTTGTTGTAGGCATCGTCGTGGGTGCATTTGGTCATATAGGCCCGATAGAGCGTTTCGCGGTGGTGGCGCTGCGTGGAATACTGCATGAACGGCACGTAGGAGGGAGCGTGGAGGGTGATGACCCATCCTGTGAGGCCGCGCTCTTGTGCGGCTGCGGCGGCCTGTTCAATCTGACCTTCGGGCAGTCCGTCTAAGTCGGCCTCGTTGGTGAGGTGGAGGAAGAAGGAGTTGGTGGCCTTGATGTTGTTCTGCGAGAATTGGAGGGAGCGCTGGGCGAGTTCACTCTTGACGGCCTTAAATCGCTGTTGGACTTCGGGAGTGAGTGTAGCGCCCGAACGTTCAAAGCCGTCATAGGTTTGTTGAAGCAGCATGCGGTCTTCCTCGGAAAGGGTGGGGTGGACCACTTCGGCTTCATAGACCGCCTTGACGCGAGCGAAGAGCGCCTTATTTTGCATGATGTCGGCGGCATGTTCCGTCAAGATGGGCGACAGCTTTTCGGCCACGGCTTCCAGTTCGTCACCAGTGTTGGCCGAGAGCTGGTTGTACATCAGCGTGGTGGCGCGCTCCAAGAGCGCCCCGCTTTCGGCCAGTGGCAGGATGGTGTTGTCGAAGGTGGGGGCAGCGGGATTGTGCGCGATGGCATCGATTTCCTCCTTCTCTTGCTGCAGACCATGCTGCACGGCCTCGTCGATGTCGGCCACGGAGATGTCGGGAAAAGGGTAGGTGTTATGGGGCGTATCGAAGGTGGGTTGTAGGAGGAGGTTCATAAGTAGGTCTTCAAAATTAATCGTAGTTATCTTAATTGTAGGATGCTCTCTACCTTGATACCCTCTTTGTCTCCCTTTTCCGCCATCTCGCCTTTGTTCATCAGTCGTGTAGCCCGCTACACTCCTCCTTTGCAAAGACGATCTAACGAAAAATGGGAACAAATATAGTATCAATTCTTTTCGAACACCTACTTAAGATGAGCGGATTGAGAAGGAAAGAAATCGATATTAGGATTTCGGGGGGCGTTGAGGCTTCTGCCTTTCGTGGCCCTCTCAAGCTGGAAATGTTTGATTGTTCACTATGCAAAGGTAATACTTTGCGGGCAAATAATCATCGTTTTTGAACTGAAATTGCCGATAGAACTAACCAGCAAGTGCAAAATGAGTTGATTCTTTTATGGAACTTTCATTTTGGTCTTTGCCCTATATCGTGTACCTTTGCGCTTCAGAATGCACAAAACACCTCAACTTCTCCTTTCTTTTAAGCTACGTTTAATTTTGAAGATTTACTTATGACAAGCTTCTACTCCCTCACCTTGCACGAACAAACCTTCACCATGTTTATGGCCTACTTTTATGACGTTTGTGCAAAACAACTCTCCCTATTGGAGATGGCCTCCCAAGTCATGTTACCGAATTTGGCAATGGAGGCCTTTCAACAGCTCTTCGGCAAACAGTTGGTAGAAAGCGAATGGTCACACTATACCAAAGGAGATAAGCGCTACCGCCTCCACCATACTCTACTGGTACCCGCACTATATGAATTGTTCCAGACCAAGAACGAACCAATTTTGAGAAGCATCCGAGGGGCTTATCGGAAGAAGTTCCCGAGAAAACCTCTTTCTTATAGTTTGCGGCAAGTCATTCACCTCATCGATCCCGAACAGCCGGAAGGTCGTGACGTTTCGGCGAATGGCTCCCCTTTCTTCTATGAAATCAGTATGCTGCTGGATGACACGCGTTATGAATCTCTCTTTGAAAAGATGTCCGGCTTAGACTTGTTTCAGTGCTTGAGGACGAAATTGCTGTACGCACTCTGCAAAGACGAGGAGGTGAACTGGACCTATATGAAGCAGTGGGTGGATCTCGTCCAAGTGCCCAAAGTCTATCATCAATCGGTTAACAACCTCTTTGCGTTCTTCTACTTCTTGGGCACAGGCAACATCGATATCGACCTGCGCACGATAATACCCGATCAGTTCTCTTTACAACTTGTGGCCATTACAGAACTGTACAAAGGCAACTACGAGCAGGCTTACAAACTTTATGTCAAGGCCATGAGTGCCAACAATAAAGTGTCGACACAAAAGGGCATCTTTGTCAACCCCGTTTCCAACTACTTCTTTGCCATCGTCTCCATCATGGTGGGTTCTGAGGCGTCCTTAAAGAAGATTTCGACCATGAGCAAGCAGATTGCAAGCAGCTCCTCTTACTCCCTTCTCGATGCTGCCAACTTTCACCTTATCTTACCACTGCAATGGCATTTCTGCGACAAAGTGGATTTCAACATCGATGAGGACAGATATGAACATTTCTTCCATCAAAATCTCAACAAGGGATTCTCATGCCTCTCCTATATGATGTACCAGCGGCTGGGCCTACTTCCCTCAAAAATAGAAGCCCCAAGGGATGCTCCCGTCTGGGCCTATCTGAAGCACGAAGTTCAGTCGGTCACGAATGCCGAGGAGATGGCGACATTGGCTCACCTTTTGGGAGGAACACCGCTCTTTGCCCGCCTGCCGATTCAGCCAGTGTGGCAAACCCGATTAGAGAATCTCATTGCGGTTAACGAACAGTCCGAAGAACAGTCTACCGATGAGACGCGCCAAACCCTGCTCATCTACCTCTTGCGCTACCATAATATTGTTCCGGTCTACAAGAAAAGACTGAAAAGTGGTGCTTGGTCTGTGGGAAAAGAACTCTCACCGCGGATTTTCAAAAAACTGAACGACCCCTATCTGGACGAAACTGATCAAAAACTAATGACGGCCATCACCGAGTGGACCTTCGCAATCGACCAAGACGATTATCTCCATTTGCTCGAAGGCTGCAATCGCGCCTATACCCAGACGCAACAAGGCCTGCAACCCGTGTCGATACACCAAGAGAAGCCTTGTCTCATCATCAACAAGCAGAAGAACGGAGTTTTCAACGTTTCCTCCAACATCGAAACCCAGATTTGCCATGGAGACTCTTCTCCCCTTTATCACAAAAACACCGAGACTGACTACTCCATCTTTCGTCCCTCCCCTTTCGAAGTCAATGCCTACAAGGAGATACTTGCTCAAAAAAAGTATCCCGCTGAGGCCGAACCGCTCCTCGTCAAACTGATTGCCACCTTGGGTGGAAAGACAGAGATACACTCCAACATGGTGGACGAACTCGACAATTTGGAGCGCGCCGAAGTACCACCCATCATCACAATCCGCCTTTCTCCTACCACCTCCGACACCTTCTCCCTCACCGCTGCTGTCTGCCCCACCGACAGCCTCGCCTTTGTGCCCGGACGCGGCAACGTGACTACCATTGCCGAAAAGGAAGGACGCAGAGTACAATGGGTACGCAGCCTGAAATCCGAAAAGAAAAACCTTCATCAAATCTGCGAAGGCTTGATAGAGATCGATTTCTTCGAGGAGGGCGAAGAGTGGCAACCCGACAGCACGGCCGATGCCCTCACGCTCTCCATCGCTCACCTTCTCCCCTTCATGCAGTGGTGTCGAAGCCACGAGGATCTCTGCGTCATGGAATGGCCCGAGGGTAAGAAACTCACCTACCACCCCGCCCTTAGCAGTCGGTCCGCCCACCTCTCTTTCAAGCAGCGCGGTGGTTGGTTTGAGGTGGAGGGCGAGGTGGAAATCAGCGATGGTCAAGTCCTATCGTTCCAAAAACTCATCGAACTGATGCGCCAAAGCGGAAAACAGAAGTTCATCCGCATTAACGACAACGAATACCTCACCCTCAGCACACAGCTTGCCCGCATCCTCAAGCGTATCGACTCTGTCAGTACCGAGCATCGCTCTCATCTGCAAATGGCGCCGGCGGCGGTTGTACTTTTGGGCGATGTGCTCGACGACGCAACCCTTCGAATCGAGCACAATCCCGAAATTGAAAGCTTACGTAGTCGTATCGAAGAAAGTAGCAAGACCACACCCTCCGTCCCCAAAATGCTCCAAGCTCGGTTGCGCGACTATCAGGAAGAGGGCTTCGAATGGATGTCGCGCGTCACCTCCTGGGGGGCCGGTGTCTGTCTGGCCGATGACATGGGGCTCGGCAAAACCCTGCAAACTATCACTCTCCTACTTGAGCAAAGCTCCAAAGGTCCTTCGCTAGTCGTGGCGCCTGCATCGGTAATCCCTAACTGGCGCAACGAACTCCAACGCTTCGCCCCCACCCTTCAAGTCATCCTGCTCAACCAGAGTGACAATCGAGCGCAAAGCATCACCGATGCCGCTGCCGGCGACATCGTCCTCACCACCTACGCTCTGCTCAACATTCAGCAAGAGGAACTCACCGCCCGTTGCTGGAACATCGTCTGCCTCGATGAAGCTCACACCATCAAGAACGCCGGCACTAAAATGTCCAAAGCCGCCATGCAGTTGCAGGCGCAGCGAAAAGTCATCCTCACTGGCACCCCCATTCAGAACCATCTGGCCGAACTCTGGAATCTCTTCCACTTCATCAATCCCGGCCTCTTGGGGAGCGCCGAGCAATTTAAGAAAAAGTTCATCCAGCCCATCGAGGCCGACCACGACAAAGAGCGTCAATACCAACTGCGCCGCCTCATCGCCCCCTTCCTCCTACGCCGCACCAAGAGCGAAGTCATCGAAGAACTGCCGGTTAAAAATGAAATTCAGCTCCCCATAGAACTCTCGCCCGAAGAGATGACGATGTACGAAGTGCGCCGCCGCGAAGCCGAAAGCGCTGTCCTCGCTGACCCTTCACTCAAAGTCGGCACCCTCGCCCACATCACCCGCCTCCGCCGCATGGCGTGCAGTTGCGCCCTCGTCGACGAGACGTGGCAACATCCCAGCAGTAAAATCCTCGCCTTCATCGATTTGGCCGAAAGCCTCAACGACAGCGGCAATCGTGCCCTCGTCTTCAGTCAATTTACCAGTTTCTTCGATGAAGTGCGCCGCGCCATGGACAAAGCTCGACTGCCTTACCTCTATCTCGATGGCACGACCCCTATGGCCAAGCGCGAGCAGCTCGTCCGCGATTTCCAGTCGGGCAACTGCCCCTTTTTCCTCATTAGTCTCAAAGCCGGTGGACTGGGGCTCAACCTGACCGGTGCCAACTACGTCATCCACCTCGACCCGTGGTGGAATCCCGCCATCGAACAGCAAGCCACCGACCGCGCCTACCGCATCGGGCAGCAACAAGATGTCACCGTCTATCACCTCATCGCTCAACACACCGTCGAAGAAAAAATACTCCGCCTCCACAAGACCAAACGTGACCTGGCCGACTCTCTCCTCGAAGGCGCCGACATCTCTCACGCCATCACACAGGAGGAAATGCTCGAGCTCCTCAAAAACGACTAATCCTTTTCTTCTCCCTCCTCTTTTCTGAACCGGCTGTTCTCAACTTCACGAAAAAGCCCCTTTGTCTGATCGAAACAAATGGGATAGACAAAGGGGCGATAAACTCAGACAAAGGGGAGGGTTAGTCCCAAGCGAAGAGAGGATAGTTTTTCATGAGGGCGTTCACTTCGGTACGCACTTCAGCAATGACGTGCTCATCGGTGTGGTGGTCAAGCACACGCTCAATGAGCTCCGCCACTTTGAGTACCAAGTCCTCCTTGGCACCACGGCTGGTGATGGCAGCTGTGCCCAGACGGATGCCGGAGGTTTTGAAGGCGCTGCGGCTGTCGAAAGGCACCATATTCTTGTTGACGGTGATGTCGGCGGCCACGAGAGCGTTTTCGGCCTCTTTGCCGGTGAGCTCGGGATACTTTGAGCGTAGGTCCACGAGCATCGAGTGGTTGTCAGTTCCGCCCGACACGATGTTGAAACCACGCTTGAGGAGAGCATCGGCCAGTGTGGCAGCGTTCTTCTTGACTTGCAGTGCCCATTCCTTAAACTTCGGATCAAGGGCTTCACCGAAGGCCACGGCCTTGGCGGCGATGACGTGCTCAAGCGGCCCGCCTTGGATACCGGGGAAGACAGCACTATTGAGCAACTGGCTCATCATTTTGATTTCTCCTTTTGGCGTCTTCAAGCCCCAAGGATTTTCAAAGTCTTTGCCCATCAAGATGATACCGCCGCGAGGACCGCGCAAAGTTTTGTGGGTGGTGGAGGTGACGATGTGGGCGTACTTCACCGGATTGTCGAGCAACCCGGCGGCAATGAGGCCGGCGGGATGAGCCATGTCTATCATCAAGATGGCGCCCACCTTGTCGGCAATGGCTCGCATGCGGGCATAGTCCCATTCTCGAGAGTAGGCCGAACCGCCGCCCACGATGAGTTTGGGCTTGTGCTGCAAGGCGAGCTGCTCCATTTCGTCGTAGTCCACACGGCCGGTTTCGCGGTTGAGGTTGTAGCCGATGGGATGGTAGAGAATACCGGAAGTGTTGACCGGCGAACCATGAGAAAGGTGGCCACCGTGGTCGAGGTTGAGTCCCATAAAAGTGTCACCGGGTTTGAGGCAGGCGAGGAAGACGGCAGCGTTGGCCTGCGCTCCGGAGTGCGGCTGCACGTTGGCATAGGCGGCACCAAAAAGGCGGCAGATGCGGTCGATGGCCATTTGCTCCACTTGGTCCACCACTTGACAACCACCGTAGTAACGCTTGCCGGGATAGCCTTCGGCATATTTGTTGGTCAAGACGGAACCCATGGCGCGCATCACTTGGTCGCTGACAAAGTTTTCGCTGGCGATGAGTTCGATGCCGCGCATTTGGCGTTGCTTCTCGGCATCGATAAGAGCAAAGATTTCTTTTTCCATAAGATTTAGGGATTTGGGGTGTTCGGATGAAAAATGAGAGCAGAAGTGCAGTCCTACAAGAGTTTCACTTGCGAGAGTTCTTGCTCCATCTCGCAATAGTGGCATTTGAGCACGCTGTTCTCCACTTGGAAGCGGGTGGGCATAGGCTCGTTGTTGCAGATGCACTTCGGGTTGTTGCAGCGGGCGATGTTGTGCAACTCGTTGGGGAGGACGACAGGGCGCTTCGCCACCACCTCGTAGTCGCGAATGATGCAGAGCGTCACGTTAGGCGCGACCACCGAAAGCTGGTTGAGTTCGGCCTCGGAGAAGAAGCGGTTGGCAATCTTGATGATGCTCTTACGCTCCATTTGTTTGCTGTTGAGGTTGTTGCCGATAAAGATGGTGTCTTCGTTGTTTTCGTCAATGTGGAGCAGACGAATGACCTCAAACAGTCGTGCGGAAGGGATATGGTCGATGACGGTGCCGTTTTCGATGGCAGCCACCATGAGGTGTTCGCGTTTCATAAGGCGTAGAGGAATTTAGAAAAGGATAGTCTTGTCGTTGCGCACTTCATCAAGCGTGATGCCCAGCACATCGCAGATGATGGCTTCGCGGGCAAAGAGGCCGTTGGCCGCCTGCTGAAAATAGTAGGCATAAGGTGTGTCGTCGACGTCCTGTGCAATCTCGTTGACGCGCGGCAGCGGATGGAGGATGCGGAGGTTGCTCTTGGCGCGAGTCAGCATCTCTCGGCGCAGGATGTAGATGTCCTTCACACGCTCGTATTCCATCAGGTCGGAGAAGCGTTCCCGTTGCACCCGGGTCATATAGAGGATGTCGGCTCCTGCAATGACGTCCTCGTTGAAGTCCTCGTGCTCCACAAACCGGATGTCGTGCTCGTGGCAATACTGCTTGTACTCTTCCGGCATCGCGAGTTCGCGTGGCGCGATGAAGTGGAAGGTGGGATTGAAGTGGCGCATGGCCATGATGAGAGAGTGCACCGTGCGACCATATTTGAGGTCGCCCACCAAGTAGAGGTTGAGATTGTCAAGAGTGCCCTGTGTCTGCAATATGGTGTAGAGATCGAGGAGCGTCTGCGAAGGGTGTTGGTGCGCGCCATCACCAGCATTGACGATGGGCGTGTGGGTGAGTTCGCTGGCGTAGAGGGCAGCGCCTTCCAGATAGTGGCGCATCACAATGACATCGCTGTAGTTCGACACCATCATAATCGTATCTTTGAGCGTCTCGCCCTTGGTGGATGACGTCACTTTGGGGTCGGTAAATCCGATGACGCGCGCTCCGAGGCGATTGGCCGCGGTTTCAAACGAGAGGCGCGTACGGGTGGAGGGCTCAAAGAAGAGGGTCGCAACGATGTGTCCATCCAAGATTTTACGATTGGGGTGATTTTCAAATTCACGCGCCATTTCCATCAAATAGAGGATTTTTTCGCGTGAGAGGTTGGCGATGCTCACCAGGCTACGATTGTCTGACATAGTTTCAGATGGCTTTTGAGATTTGTCGAAAGCAAAATTAGTGTTTTTTCTTGGGCATACAAAAAAATACCACAGAAAAGTCGTGCTTGCGCTGCAAAACGACTTTTCTGTGGTATTCATTTAGGACGAAGCCCGAAGTTGGCGGGCCATGGATTGTGCGGCACGGCGCCCATCGCCCATGGCCAAGATGACCGTGGCCCCGCCGCGGACGATGTCGCCACCGGCAAAGATGGTGGGCAGGTTGCTGCGCATGTCCTCGTCCACGGCGATGGTGTTCTTGCGTCCCAGTTCCAACCCCGCGATGGAGCGCGGCACGATGGGATTGGGCGAAACACCGATGCTCACCACCACGAGGTCGCAGTCGAGCGTTTCGGTGGCACCGGGAATGGGCACCGGGCTGCGGCGTCCGGAGGCATCGGGTTCGCCCAGCTCCATCTTTTGCAGCACCACCTGCTTCACGGCCCCAGTTTCGTCGGCGATGTACTCCAAGGGGTTGTGGAGGGTGAGGAAAGTCACGCCCTCTTCTTTGGCGTGGTGCACTTCCTCCAAGCGCGCCGGCATCTCCTCCTCACTGCGGCGGTAGACGATGGTGGCGGTGGCAGCACCCAAGCGCAAAGCGGTGCGTACAGAGTCCATCGCCGTGTTGCCACCGCCCACCACGACCACGTGTCTGCCCACATGGATGGGCGTGTCCATCTCGGGATTGGAGGCGTCCATCAGGTTGCAGCGCGTCAGGTATTCGTTGCTCGAAAGGATGCCGTTGGCATTTTCACCGGGAATGCCCATAAAGTTGGGCAGCCCCGCCCCGCTGGCCACAAAGATGCCTTCATAGCCCTCGGCCTTCAAGTCGTCGACGCTGAGGGTCTTGCCCACCACGCAGTCCGTCACAAACTCCACGCCTTGCGCTTCCAGTGTCTTGATTTCGGCTTCGACAATGCGGTTGGGCAGGCGAAATTCGGGAATGCCATATTTCAACACGCCGCCCACTTCATGAAGGGCCTCAAACACCGTCACGGCAAAACCCTCTTTGACCATCTCGCCGGCAAACGAAAGGCCGGCAGGACCGGAACCCACCACGGCCACCTTGCGGCGGTGTGTCGGCGACACCTGAGTCGGTGTCGTAGGAGTTGCTGGATGCTCGGCAGCCTGGGCCAAAGCGTAGTCGGCGGCGAAGCGCTCCAAATGGCCGATGGCCACGGCGGACTTGTGGGTCTTGAGGTGGATGCAACGACTTTCGCACTGCTTCTCCTGTGGACAGACACGGCCACAGACGGCAGGCAGCGAGGACGTTTCGCGGAGGGTGGCTGCTGCCTCAAGAAAATGTCCGGCCTCGATGTGCTTGACAAAGCGTGGGATGTCGATGCCCACTGGACAGCCCTGCCGACATCCCGGATTGGCGCAATCCAGACAGCGGCGGGCTTCCTGCTGTGCCATCTGTGCGGTGAGACCGCGGTTCACCTCGCTGCGCAACAGGTGGGCACGCTCCCGTCCATCGAGTGCCGGCATCTCCACACGGGGTTGCGCCATGCGCTCACGCGGTGGAACAGCGCTTCGCAGTGCCTTGCGCCAAGCGGCGTTGCGGTCGGTGCTGTGCAGGTCGGCTTCAGTGGCGGCGAGCACGTGCTGCGGTTCGCCCGGAGTGTTTGATTGGGGCATCTCGGTCGCTGAAGTCTGCGCTTCGTGGGGGTGAAGGGCTTCAATCTCCTCTTGCTTGAAAGCCCCCATGCGCTTGAGCATCTCATCGAAGTCTACGGCATGACCGTCAAACTCCGGACCATCGACACACACAAACTTCGTCACACCGCCCACATTGATGCGACAGGCGCCGCACATGCCTGTGCCGTCCACCATGATGGTGTTGAGCGACACCTCGGTTGGGATGCCATATTTCTTCGTGGTCAGGCAGCAAAACTTCATCATCACGGCCGGACCAATGGCGAAACATTTGTCCACCTTCTCGCGGCGGATGACTTCCTCAATGCCCTGCGTCACCAAGCCCTGACGGCCGTAGCTGCCATCGTCGGTCATGATGAGGGTGTCGTCGCTCGAAGTGCGCATCTCGTCTTCGAGGATAATCAAGTCCTTGGTGCGGCCGGCCAGCACCGTTATCACACGATTGCCGGCAGCTTTCAAGGCTCGCACGATGGGGAGCATCGGGGCCACCCCCACACCACCGCCGGCACACACCACGGTGCCGAAGCGCTCGATGTGCGTGGCACGTCCCAGCGGGCCCACCACATCGCGGATGTAGTCGCCCACACCGAGGGCACACAAGCGCTGCGTGCCGCGCCCGATGCTCTGCACCACCAGCGTGATGGTGCCGCGTTGTGGGTCGCTGTCGGCAATGGTCAGGGGGATGCGTTCGCCGCGCTCGTCCACGCGCAGAATGATGAAGTGTCCTGCCTTTCGGGCGCGGGCAATCAGCGGGGCTTCGACAACAAACTTAAACACTTTTTCGGAGAACTGCTCCTTACTAAGAATCTTGTTCATGATACTAAGGGAAGAAGGTGGGTTGAGCTGCAAGCCAGGCTCTGCAAAGGGGGAAATCTTCCCAAAGGAGAAGGCCGTGCCGAGCCGCCGGAGCAAGAATTACTGCGTGCAAAAGTAAGCGTTCGTTGGGAAATCAGCAAAGAAAAGGACGTTTTTTTACATTTGCACTGTGGCTTTTCTTTTCAATCGACTGTTTTCAGCGAAGGGACGCATGGTCTCAGCGTCCCTCCCGCCGGTATTTTGCTCCTGCATAACTATCGTCCCCTCGGGAAGGAACGAATGTCTCTTCGTGAAGAAACGAATGTCTCTTCGCGAAGAGACAAACGTCCCATCGGGAAGGGACGAAAACTGCACGCCGTTGGTGATTGCCGGGATGTGCGCTGAAAATGAGCCGCACCTGATGAAGAATGGTGCGAGCAGCTCCTTTGGGCGATGAAAAAAGGGCAATTTCGCTGCTGCATCTCTGTCTTGAAAGTACAACGGTAGAGACAATCACCATGTGAAGAAGCGTAAAAAAAGCCTCGGAAAAACTTTGAAGATTGCCCTTTTAGCATTACCTTTGCACGTATGATTGAACTCAGCAGACACATCGAAAGTTTATTGCTCGTGCATAACTGCGTGATAGTCCCCAACTTAGGCGGATTTGTCGCGCAGAATTGTCCTGCGCGCTATGTCAAGGAGGAACAGCTGTTTCTCCCGCCTTATCGTAACATCGCGTTTAATCCCTCGTTGCAAATGAACGATGGGCTGCTGGCACAATCTTATATGCAGGCTCACGGCACGGACTACACGCAGACACTGCGCGACATCGACCGAGATGTGGCACGCTTGAAGGGTAGGCTTGAAGCGCAGGAGGTGGTCGAACTGAATGGTATCGGCCGACTCTCTCGTTTGGCCGAAGGACGCTATGATTTCATTCCTTACGAAGGAGGTGTTGTGGCACCTTCACTCTATGGATTAGATGCCTTTTTGCTGACTCCAAGGCCGAACACCGCTTGCCAAGCAGATACATCTCGAAGCAAGCGAACCGACAGTTATACTCTGCACATCAACAAGCGCGCTTTCCACTATGTGGCCGCGGTGCTGGTGTCCGTGATTTTCTATTTTGTTTGGGCGGCTCCGCTCAACAACGTTTCGCACAACCATTCGCAAGAGGCGCAAGTGTTTCAGCCCCTTGCCGAACTGCTCAATACACCTCAACACGAACCGGCGTCCACCGTCCCTATGGATGCTGCTCCTTCACAGTCGACCTCTGCCGGCCGGCCTGCTGCCGACTCTCAAGCGCAGCCATTGGACAAGACGGCTTCTGCCGAACCTGCGGATGAACTCGTAAAACAACCTTTCACCATAGTGTTGGCCAGCCAAATTTCTCGCCGAGGAGCAGAAAGCCTGATTGTCTCGCTGAAAGAGCAAGGGCTTGAAGAAGTGCGTATGTTGCGCACGCCTCGCATCACTCGCGTTGTCTTCGGAAAGTATTCCACAGCATCGGAGGCACAAACTGCACTGCGACGACTGCGTCATCAACAAGAGACGTTTTCCGAAGCATGGGTGTTAGAGTTACCTTAAGCCACCCGCCACACTCCCAATAATATCCCATCATGAAAAGACTTCATTGTCCCAAGTGCGACGAACCCATTCTCTTTGACGACTCGCTGTATCAGCCCGGACGCACGCTCGTGTTTGAGTGTCCGAGTTGCCGCAAGCAATTCAAAATTCGCGTGGGGATGGGTGTGAAGCCATCTGCTGAAGGCTCTCTTCAAAATGAAGGGGAAGAGAGGGAGGAAAAAGAGCCGGTAGGCTATTTGGTCGTGATTGAGAATGCGTTCCATTTGCGGCAGGAAGTGCCACTCTATGAAGGCGAAAATCGTGTCGGAAAACACGTGAGAGGCACCAATGCCAACGCAGCTTTCAAGACGGTAGACCCGAGTGTAGACAACACGCACTGCATCATCAGTGTGCAGAAGAACAAACAAGGGCATCTGAAATTCATTCTCCGCGACGGCCCTTCCGGCACCGGTACTTTTGTGATGAATGAGTTGGTCGGGGTCAAAGAGCGTGTCAATCTTTCAGAGGGCGCCATCATCACCTTAGGTGCTTCTACCCTCATTTTGCACATCGGAGCACCCGAGACCGACGAGAACTAACCTCGGTGCTCTTCTAGATTTAAGCTCACGACATCTACCTTATACAATTCTGTTTTTATGAAACGCCTACGCTTTCTTCTTCTGATTATTATAGGCTGTTTTTGTTGCCACCATTTGAAGGCTTCCCCTTTATTGTGGGAAGCTGATTTTGTAGTAGCCGACAGCCTTTTTAAGGGAGAGTTCTATAACGAAGAGATAGGACTCAAACTCCACCTCGACCTTTATAATGAAAGCCTGGAAGTGCCCGATATGGCCTTTCTCGGCCTCGTCGGCGGCTATATGGATGGGAGTATCTATGGCGTGTGGATGCTCACTTCTCACAAGATAAAAGGAAAAACCGCGACCTTGCGCTTCACAAACGATGTGGGGTCTGACTCGCAAACCATCCTCCTCACCGACAAAGGGGATGGCACCTTTCTTTATGAAACGCAAGGCGGTAATGTCGTGCGAAGAGTGGAAGGCCGCCGACTGGTGAAAATCGCCGGACAAATGCTGATGAAGAAAAAGACTTTGAAAGAATGACAGACGGATTTTTGAAAGTGGCTGCCGCCATCCCTCGTGTGCGGGTGGCAGACATTGCCTACAACACCCAAGAAATAGAAAGTCTCGTGGTCCGCGCGGAGGGGCAGGGGGTGGAAATACTTTGTTTTCCCGAACTCTCCCTTACTGCCTATACCTGCCAAGACTTGTTTGCCCAGCAGTTGCTGTTGGAAGAAGCGGAGGGAGCACTTGTGCGTCTTCTCGATTTGAGCCGCAATCTCACGCTGACTTTCATTGTCGGCCTTCCTTTCCAACACCGTGGTATGCTGTTCAACTGTGCTGCTGTCATCCATGGAGGGAAATTGCAGGGACTTGTGCCTAAAACTTTCATTCCCAACTACAAAGAGTTCTACGAAAAGCGGTGGTTCACCTCTGCGGCTGCGCTTTCAGAGCGCCAGATGGTGCACTTCTGTGGACAGAACGTACCTTTTGGCGCAAAGTTGCTGTTTTCGCTCAATGAGGTCCACTTCGGTGTTGAAATCTGCGAAGACCTTTGGGCGCCTATCCCTCCAAGTTCACAGTTGGCGATTGAGGGGGCACAACTCATTTTTAACCTCAGTGCCTCCAACGATGTCGTGGGCAAACACTCTTATGTGCGGCAGTTGGTGAGTGGACAAAGCGCACGCTTTCATGCCGCCTACATTTATACCAGTTGTGGATTTGGCGAAAGCACACAAGACGTGGTGTTTGGCGGAAAAACCATCATCGCCGAAGATGGCCACGTCTTGGCAGAGGCCGAGCGCTATTGCTTAGAGCCTCAGCTCACTATGACCGAAATCGACATCGACCGCATCGGCAGTGAGCGCCGACAAAACACGTCTTTTGCAGACAGTGTTGCCATCAACCGTACTGACGCTCCCTATCCGGTGGTAGAGATAGAAACGACCGGCGTGCTTCATTCCGCCCCCCTTACTCGCATCGTAGACCCACTTCCTTTCGTTCCGCAGGGCGAAGAACTGGACGCTCGCTGCCAGGAAATCCTCTGCATACAAAGTCAAGGATTGGCGACCCGCTTGGTGCATACACAGGGCAAAACAGCGGTGCTGGGCATCAGCGGCGGGCTGGACTCGACCTTGGCGCTGCTCGTCACAGTCAACGCTTTCGACCGTTTGGGGTTGGACCGGCACGGCATCATCGGCATCACTATGCCGGGATTTGGCACCACCGACCGCACCTACTCCAATGCCCTCAAACTGATGGAGGGACTGGGCGTCACCATTCGTGAAATCAACATTTCGCAAGCTGTGATGGGGCATTTTGCCGACATCGACCACGACCCGACCCGCCATGATGTGACCTACGAAAATGCACAAGCCCGCGAACGCACGCAAATTCTCATGGATGTGGCCAACCAGCTCAACGGCTTGGTGATTGGCACGGGTGACCTCTCGGAAATGGCGCTTGGCTGGGCCACTTACAACGGCGACCACATGTCGATGTATGCCGTCAATAGTTCCGTCCCCAAAACACTCGTCCGCCACTTGGTGCGCTGGCTGGCGCTCAACGTGGCCGAAGGCGAAAACCGCCTCACCTTGCTCGACATCATCGACACGCCCATCAGCCCGGAGTTGCTGCCGGCCGACCCAGAGGGCAAGATAGCGCAAATCACCGAAGACCTTGTCGGGCCCTACGAACTGCACGACTTCTTCCTCTATTACGTGTTGCGCTTCGGCTATCGGCCCGGCAAAGTGTTCCGTTTGGCAGAGCGCGCTTTCGATGGCCAGCAAGGCCGCCCCTACTATTCGCCGAGCATCATCAGCCAGTGGCTGACGATTTTCTATCGTCGCTTCTTCGCCCAACAATTCAAACGCAGTTGCATGCCCGACGGCCCGAAAGTCGGCAGTTGCGCTCTCTCCCCACGCGGCGATTGGCGTATGCCCTCCGATGCGGTGAGCACAGAGTGGCTCAAAGAGTGCGAAACGTTGCTGCCCGACACCACTGCCGAACCCCTCTCCTCGGAATCTTAAAAAATTCTACTTATGCTGAACAGATTGCATTTGCTCCTTCTCCTGCTGTCACTTGCCGGTTTGTCCCTCTCCGCTCGCCCTCCACAGGACGAAATCACCTTTTTTGTCCAAATAGAGCACGACAATCGGCCGCTGTATGCCGGAGATAGTTGTGTGGTGAGCATTGTTCTCTACTCCACAGCGCCTTTCCGAGATGTGCGGTGCACCAGTGCTTCGCTGAAAGTGAGAGGCGGCCATGCACGCCTGCTTCCCCAGGGGCAGCGCACGCAGCAGCGCGTCGTCAAGGACAATCGGTTCTACATGGCCATGGTTTGGCAACAATGGGTGGTCGGGAGCGAAGATGTCGGCAAACTTCAATTCTCTCCGCTTCAGTTTGAAGGGGAATTCTCAAAGGTCGAAATGCCCGACGACCCTTTCGACCGCTTCTTCTATGGGCCGCAGGAGACCGGACGGGTCAAAAGAAAATGTAAGATGAACGCTTACACTCTCCCCGTACTGGAGAGGCCCAAGCGCAGCACGCGCGAGATTTTGCAGTCGGGGGGCCAAATCGCTTAGTCCTCTCCCTTTCATTTCATCACCTCAAACTTCCCATTCATCATGATTATCGCAGTAGATTTCGATGGCACCATCGTCGAACACCGCTATCCCGCCATAGGCAAAGAAATCCCCTTCGCCATCCAGACCCTCCGACAACTTCAATCAGACGGCCACCGCCTCATCCTCTGGAGCGTGCGAGAAGGACGGCTGCTCCAAGAGGCCGTGGACTATTGCAGAGAGCGCGGTGTCAACTTCTATGCTGTCAATGCCGACTTTGAAGAAGAGGACGGCAGCGGACGCAGTTTTTCGCGCAAAATCAAAGCCGACCTTTTCATCGACGACCGCAACGTCGGCGGGCTGCTCGACTGGGGCACCATCTATGCCTTGATTCAAAAGAATATGGGTATCGAAGAATATCTCATCCAAGAAGGCGTGGCTCAACCGCGGAAAAAGAAAAGTTGGTGGCCTTTCTAAAAACAAAACAACTCCCTCCTCCTCACCCGCTTCACCATGACAGACTTTGCAGCCATAGACTTTGAGACCGCCAACAACGAGCGTTCCAGCATTTGCTCCGTGGGCGTAGTGATTTATCGGGATGGAAAGAAAGTCGATGAGTTCTACTCGCTCGTCAAGCCCGAACCGGAATACTACAACTATTGGTGCACACGAGTGCACGGCCTGACTGCCAACGACACCGACAACGCCCTTATCTTCCCGGACGTTTGGCGGCAAATTGAAGCCAAGATTGCCCACCTGCCTCTCGTGGCTCATAACAAAGCCTTCGACGAAAGCTGCCTGAAAGCCGCCTTCCGCTGCTACCGGATGGACTATCCCGACTATCCCTTCCACTGCACGCTTGAGCGCTCCCGTCGCCTTTGGCCAGAAATCCCCCATCATCTTGATGTCATCGCCGAGCGCTGTGGCTACCGCTTGGAAAACCACCACCACGCCTTGGCCGATGCCGAAGCCTGTGCTGCCATCGCTTTGAAAATCTTGTAAACTCCGGTCTCGTTGCCGATGACGCTTTCTTGCAAGACACCTGCAATGCCCTATGGGCGTTGCAGGTGTCTTTTGCTATGGGTCGTTTCAAAATCGCTCATGGGAAAAGGCAACGCTGTCCTTTCGAGAGTAATTTTGTTCTGGGGGAGCAAAACTTTCAACACGTTGAAAAAGAATTTTCATCATGTTGAAAACTGTCTTTCACCATGTTGAAAACTTCACTACGTCAGATCTACGTCCGGCGGGGTGGGGCAGCGGTGAGCACCACCGTCTCTCCGTAGTGGCAGCAACAGGGCTGAGGGAAAGGGGGCTCTTCCGATCGAAAGTGAGAAAAGAAGAGGCTTAATTTTGCTACTCGGCTTGGAATATGTAAATTTGCAGACAATTTGTAAACGTAAGATATGAACAACGACCCTATGTCGCAAAATCCCTTTTCCCTCATAGCTGATTTCGATGGCGACATGAACGAACTTTTCCGCCACAAGGTGGAAGGTTCGCTGCCCATCCTCCCTTTGCGCAACATGGTGCTGTTTCCCGGTGTTGTGGCTCCCATTGCCATTGGGCGGGAGAGTTCGTTGCAGCTCATCAAGCAGGCCGTCAGCAAGGGCGATGACGTACATTTTGCCGTGGCGTGCCAGATTGATGCCGCGGTGGAAGTGCCCATGCTCGACGACCTCTATCCCACGGGCACGGTGGCCAAAGTGTTGCGCCTCATCGAACTGCCCGGCAATCACACCACTGCCATTGTGCAGGCTTTCGGGCGTGTGGCCATCGCCACGCCCCCCACGCGCGTCAATCCCTATCTGCGCGCTCGAGTGGAGAGCCTGCCCGAAGTGATGCCCGAGGAGGGCGATCAGGAGTTTCGTGTGCTCTACGACACCCTGCGTGAGACGACTTTTAAGTACATTCGCGCCAACGACAATTTAGGGCCGGAAGCCTTGTTTGCCGTGCAAAACATCGGCAACCCCATCTTGTTCATCAACTTTGTGGCTACCAATCTCCCGCTCGATACGGAAGAAAAGGCCCTCCTTCTGGAAGAAGGCGACATCAAGAAACGCACCTTCCAGCTGCTCCACATCGTGCAGCGCGAACTCCAACTGGCGCAGCTCAAACAGAAGATTCAGGAGAAGACGCGTGAGGAAATCGACCAGCAGCAGAAGGAGTATTTCCTCCATCAAACCATCAAAAACATCCAGAGCGAACTGGGCGACAGCGAGGGCGGCGAACTCAAAGAACTGCGTGAGAAGGCCGACGCGCTGCCCCTGAGCGAGGGCGTGAAGAAACTCTTTGCCAAAGAACTCAACCGTCTGGAACGCACCAACGCCCAAAGTCCGGACTACAGCATCGGATTGACCTATCTCGAAACCATCGTTTCGCTCCCTTGGGGCAAGACCACCGAGGACAACATGGACCTGCGCCGCGCACAGCGTGTGCTCGACCGCGACCACTATGGGATGGAGAAGGTGAAGGAACGCATCCTCGAACAGTTGGCCATGATGAAGGTGAGCACCACCCATCGCCCCGCCATCCTTTGCCTCTACGGCCCTCCCGGAGTGGGGAAGACCTCCCTCTGCCGGAGCATCGCCGAGAGCTTGGGGCGCAAGTATGTGCGTATGTCGCTGGGCGGTCTCCACGACGAAAGTGAAATCCGTGGCCATCGGCGCACCTACATTGCGGCGATGTGTGGACGCATCATCAAGAGTCTCATCAAAGCCGAAAGCAACAATCCGGTCTTTGTGCTGGATGAGATAGACAAGGTGAGTGGTTCGAACTACAATGGCGACCCACAAAGTGCGCTGCTCGAACTGCTCGATCCCGAACAGAACAACTCCTTCCATGATAACTACCTTGACTTTGATTACGATTTGAGTCAAGTGTTGTTCATCGCCACCGCCAATAACCTCTCCACTATTCCTGGTCCTTTGCGCGATCGTATGGAACTGATTAACGTAGAGGGATACTTGACGGAGGAGAAAAAAGAGATTGCCCGTCGCCACCTCATTCCCAATGCGTTGAAGCACATCAATCTGCCTTACGAGGTGAAACTTTCTCCCGCCGCCACGGAGTTTCTCATTGAGAAGTATACCCGAGAGAGCGGGGTGCGCCAGTTGGAAAAACAGATTGACAAACTGGTGCGTAAAATTGTACTGTATGCTCAAACCGATGCCAATGGTTGCCCGCCGTTCTCGCCCAACGCTTCGTTGAAAGTGGCCGATGTGCAAAACATTATGGGCACGCCACCTTACAACCGCGATACCTATCAAGGCAATGCCTACGCTGGTGTGGTTACGGGCTTGGCTTGGACGGCTGTGGGCGGAGAAATTCTGTTCATTGAAAGTAGTGTGAGCCGCTCTAAGGCTCCTCGACTCACCATTACGGGTAACTTGGGTGACGTGATGAAAGAGAGTGCGATGTTGGCTCTGGAGTTTGTGAAAAGCCACGCCGATTTGTTGCAACTCGACTATCGCATTTTCGACCACTGGAACCTGCACATTCACGTGCCTGAGGGAGCTACTCCCAAGGACGGCCCTTCGGCCGGTATCACGCTGGCCACCTCCATTGCTTCGCTGCTCACCCAGCGCAAGGTGCGGCCGCATATTGCCATGACGGGTGAGATTACGCTGCGTGGCAAGGTGCTTCCCGTCGGGGGCATCAAGGAGAAAATTCTGGCAGCTAAGCGAGCCGGAATTACCGATATTGTCCTCTCCAAAGAGAACGAGAAGGATGTGAACGACATTCCGGAGCGCTATGTGGCCGGTTTGACCTTCCATTTCGTAGAGCATGTTTCCGAAGTCTGGGATTTTGCTTTGCTTCCGGAGAAGGTGGCACATGCCATCGACCTTACCCAACCGATTACCTCAACCGACAAGACCAATGGCGCAAAATAACCTTTCCCTTCGTCCCACTTGGCGCAAAGAAGGTCGCTTTTTTGAACTGCAACACAACGACACAAGCAGCCAAGCACGTGCCGGACTGATCACCACCGATCATGGGCAGATTCAGACGCCTATATTTATGCCTGTCGGCACGCTGGGCACAGTGAAAGGCGTACACACCCATGAAATTCTGAACGAGGTGAAAGCGCAAATCATCTTGGGCAATACCTACCACCTCTATCTGCGTCCCGGACTGGAAGTACTCGAAGCAGCGGGTGGGCTGCACAAGTTTAATGGCTTTTCGCGGCCAATGCTCACCGACAGCGGAGGCTTCCAAGTGTTCTCGCTCACGGGCATTCGCAAGCTTCGTGAGGAAGGCTGCGAATTTCGTAGCCATATTGATGGCTCAAAACACTTCTTTACGCCTGAAAATGTGATGGATACCGAGCGTACTATTGGTGCCGACATCATGATGGCATTTGATGAGTGTCCTCCCGGTACAGCCGATTACGCTTATGCCCGCAAAAGTCTTGACCTGACCCATCGCTGGTTGGAACGCTGCATCCGTCGATTTTCCGAAACAGAGGAAAAGTACGGCTATCATCAGGCGCTTTTCCCCATCGTACAGGGCTGTGTTTATTCCGACTTACGCCGTGAGAGTGCGCACTTCATGGCCGAAAAAGATGCTGAAGGCTATGCCATCGGTGGACTGGCCGTAGGAGAACCGGCGGAGAAGATGTATGAAATGATTGAGGTGGTCAATGAAATCCTTCCCACCGACCGTCCTCGTTATCTGATGGGGGTAGGTACTCCTATGAACATCCTCGAAGGGATTGAGCGTGGTGTTGATATGTTTGACTGCGTGATGCCCACGCGCAATGGCCGCAATGCACAAATCTTTACTTGGGAAGGCATCATCAATTTCCGCAATGCAAAGTGGGCCAAGGACTTTTCACCCGTCGACCCTCTGGGCACTGCCACCTGCGACCACGTTTACACACGCGCTTACCTGCACCATTTGTTCAAGGCTAAAGAATTGCTGGGCATGCAGATTGCTTCTATCCACAATCTCGCGTTCTACCTCGAATTGGTGCGCGTGGCACGTGAGCACATTCTTGCCAATGACTTTGCCGACTGGAAGCGCAGCGTGATGCCGCAACTGGCCACTCGTCTCTAATCCTCCTCTCCTGCTTTATGGATCAAACGCCCACTTCTCGACACAACGCCCACCCCTTCTCCGACCAGGAGGGGATGGTACAGGAAACGGCACTCTCTACTTCAGAGTTGGAAAATCCTACCTCAGACGTAGAAAATCCTACCTCAGAGCCGGAAACTGCGGTTTTCGACACCGAAAACCCCGCAGCCACCGCTTCGGAACTCGACACCGAAGACCCCGCCGAGGCTTGGGAACTGGACGCGGGCGAACGAGAAGGACAGGCAGTTTCTTCGCCCTTGCGCCATTGGACTTTGCGTTGGCTTCTGCGGCTGGTGCGGTTGCCATGGCTCTTGGTGCTGCTGTTGGGACGCATGCTCCACCGGAGTGGACGTGCCCTGCTTCGGCTCATCGGTTTTAAGCGAATTGACCGCTACATCTTGGGCAAGTTTCTCACCACTTATGTGTTCCTCATCGCCATCTTTACAGTGATTGCTATCATCTTTGACTTCAACGAGAAGATAGACAAGCTCACCACCGGCGGAGCTACCTCCCGCGAGATATGGTTGGACTATTATGCCAACTTCATCCCCGACCTGGCCAACATGCTTTCTCCGATGTTTGTTTTCATCGGCGTTATCTTTTTCACCACAGGACTGGCAGGCAAGTCGGAGATTATCGCGATGAAGGCAGCAGGCATGAGTTTCAACCGCCTCCTGCGCCCCTACCTCTTGGGCGCACTCATCATCGCCGCAATTTCGTTTGCGTTTGGCGCTTTTGTCATCCCCAACGGTAATGTGGCTCGTGTGCGTTTTGAAAACAAATACACCAAGAAACTCCTTGTCACCGATGTGGCGGACAACATTCAGATGCAGGTCGATACGGGAGTGGTGGCCTACATCTCCCATTTCGACAACCGCACGAAATCCGGTTCCGGATTTTCGCTCGACAAACTGGCTGAAAAGAAGGTAGTTTCGCGCCTCACTGCCGAAACCATCCAATACGACACCCTGGCCAACCACAAGAACTCGTGGACGCTCCACCGCTACACGATACGCACTTTGCAAGGCTCGCGAGAGAAAATCGAATCGGGCGAAAAACTCGACACCACCTTGCTCATGGAGCCCAGTGACTTCTTCTACATCAAAGGACAGGAGGAGACGATGACCCTCCCGCAGCTCAGTGCCTTCATCGATCGCCAGCGTTTGCGTGGATCTGCTGGGTTGAGCACTTTTGAAGTGGCCTATCACAAGCGCTTTGCCACTCCGATGGCGGCTTTTATCCTCACACTCATCGGTGTGTCCATCTCCATCGAGAAGCGCAAAGGCGGCATGGGCACGAGCATCGGTATCGGCCTGGCCCTCACTTTCACCTACATCCTCCTTCAGACCATTGCGGCTTCGTTTGCTATCAACGCCGGTTTTCCGGCCGGCATTTCGGTGTGGATGCCCAATATCCTCTTTGCCTTTGTGGCCTTCGGATTTTACCGAAGAACTCCTCAATAAGAACACTCCTACACCATATTATATATGAACAACTCCGAACCTCAACAGACGGCGTCGTCCACAGTGGAAAACGTCACTCCCGATACGATAGACACGGCAACACCTCCCGCTGAGGAGATCGTCTATTTTGAAGACCTCGATCTCAGCGACGATGTGCTTGATGCGCTTTGGGACATGCGTTTTGAGAAGTGCACACCAGTGCAAGGCCGGTGCATTCCCCACATTCTTGAAGGACGCGACCTCATCGGTATTGCGCAAACGGGAACGGGGAAGACCGCGGCTTATCTGTTGCCGATGCTCTCTCTGCTACAAAACGAACCGCACGCAGAAGATGCGGTGAACTGCCTCATTATGGCACCGACGCGTGAACTTGCTCAACAAATCGACCAAGCGCTCCAAGGTTTTGCTTACTACACTCATACCAATGGAGTCGCGGTCTATGGCGGCAACGACGGCATTCGTTTTGAACAAGAACGCAAAGCCTTTGCCAAGGGGGCGGATATTATTGTAGCCACCCCAGGACGCTTGATTTCCCACCTCCAACTGGGCAATCTCGACCTCTCGCGCACCACTCACCTCATTCTGGACGAGGCCGACCGCATGCTTGACATGGGATTTTTTGACGATATCAAGACGATTATCAAAGAACTCCCCCAAGAGCGTCAGACCATCCTCTTCTCGGCGACGATGCCGGCCGAAATCGCAAAGATGGCCAAGGAGGTGATGCACGACCCTGTGGAAGTGAAAATTGCGGTGTCGAAACCTGCAGAGAAGATTGACCAGAGCCTTTATGTTTGCCGAGATGGCGACAAGACGCCCATTCTCAAGCATATCTTTGCCGAGCAACCGCCCGAACGCGTCATCGTGTTTGTCTCTTCCAAACAGCGTGTCAAGGAACTGAACGTCATCCTCAAACGCAAAGGCTTCAACTGTGCGGCCATGCACTCTGATTTGGATCAAGCGGAGCGCGACGAGGTGATGTTGGGCTTCAAACAGCGCAAAATCGATATGCTCATCGCCACCGATATCGTGAGTCGTGGCATCGACATCGACGATATCAAAATGGTTATCAACTACGATGCACCACGCGATCCGGAGGACTACGTACATCGCATCGGACGCACTGCTCGTGCCGGCCGCGAAGGGCGTGCCATCACCCTCATCGGCGAAAAGGACCGTTACCCTCTCTCGAAAATAGAGCGCCTGCTCGAAAAGAAACTCCCCCGCAATCCCCTCCCCGAAGGTTGCAAAGAGCCGGAAGAAGTGCCTCGTGACGGACAGCGCGGAGGTCGTGGCGGCAAGGGACATTCCAGTCGTAGCCGCGATTCGCGCAAGGGAGGCAGTGCCGGCAAAGTGGTTCATTCCCACGCTCATGATGCCAAGAAACCCGCAGGGCAACAGCGAGCACGCCGTGGCTCTCGTAGCCGCGGATCGAACAAAGGTGCTGGTAAAGCCGAAGCATAAGCGGGTGTTTACGACTAAGGTAACTACGGTTTATTTTGAATACCTACTCAGGTATTCCTGATTTCATCATTTGCAGTATGGACGAACTTCTCCAATACTTCCCCCATCTCACGGCACAACAGCGCGAACAGTTTGCTGCTCTTGATGCGCTCTATCGTGACTGGAATGCTAAAATCAATGTCATTTCGCGCAAAGATATCGACAACCTTTATCCCCATCATGTGCTCCACTCCTTGGGTATAGCCAAAGTCATTCGTTTCCGTCCCGAGACGATGGTGATGGACGTAGGCACCGGAGGCGGATTTCCCGGTATTCCTTTGGCCATATTGTTTCCCGAAGTGCGGTTTCATTTGGTCGACTCCATCGGGAAAAAAGTGAAAGTGGCGGCAGCAGTGGCCGAAGCCATCGGATTGAAAAATGTGGTCTGCTCGCACAAAAACGTGATGGAGGTGAAGGACAAATATGACTTTGTCGTGAGCCGAGCTGTGATGCAGATGAGCGATTTGGTAAGACTCATCAAAAAGAATGTGCATCACGTGCAGCGTAACTCCCTGCCCAATGGGGTCATTTGTCTCAAAGGTGGTGACATTCAGGCAGAGATGCAACCTTTCAAACATTGCTCAGAGGTTTGGACGCTGTCTTCGCATTTTCAAAACGAGTTTTTTGAAACGAAGAAAGTTGCCTATGTAACATTATAAGGATATGTTGAACATTCAAGTATTTCCTGTTAATATGGTGGAGGAGAACACCTATGTGGTCTCCGATGACACGCACGAGGCCGCGATTATTGACTGTGGGGCACTTTATGCCGAGGAGCGCGAAGCCATTTTAGAATATGTCCGCAGCCGGCAACTGCGTGTGACGTGCTTACTCAACACTCATGGGCATTTCGACCATGTGTTGGGATGCCAATGGGCAAGTGATACTTTTGGCGTTGGTGTGGAGATACACATCGATGAGCTGGAAAACTATCAGCGGTCGGCTTCGGATATGGTGGCTTTTCTGCGGCGAGGTGTGCCTTTCGACCTCCCAACTCCGGTGCGATTGCTCGAAGGAGGAGATACAGTGCAGGTGGGAGAACACGAATTTCGTGTAATCTCTACCCCTGGGCATACGCCGGGGGGCTGCTGTTTCTATTGTGCTGAAGAAAAGGTGCTATTTGCCGGCGATAGTCTGTTTCGTGCCAACATCGGCCGTTGCGACCTTCCCGGAGGAAATCTCGAAAGTCTGATTACTTCATTACGCGCTCGGGTGCTCACTCTTCCAGATGATGTCGTGGTTTACAGCGGTCATGGTGAGCCCACCACCATTGGTTATGAGCGTGTCCACAATCCTTACCTTTAATCCTTGTCTGCGCTTATGAAAAAACGGACCTTTTTTCTCCTTTCTGCTGTGATTTTGGGCGTGTTGAGTCTCTCTGCTCAGCGCAAGCGTATAGTGCGTCCCGCACTTCCTAAGCCGACACTGACCGAGTGCATAGCGCGCTATGACTTCACGACTGCGGCTCAAATCTTGCACGAGATGGCTGTGAAAGCAGCACCGCTCACTCGCCGTGACTCACTTCTGGTGGAGGCGCGAAAGATGGAGCGAGCTGCCGACTTCTTGTCCAACACGGAGCGTGTAGTTTTTATAGATAGTGTCGTCGTGGATAAGGTGCAACTGCTGAGTGTGCTACGCCTTTCTACGGATGCCGGACGACTGGTGTCTACCGCTTCTTTGTTTCGAAGTGATCCTATGCGGGGCATACAACTCGGAGTGGGCACTTATATCAATCCTTTGGAAACCGCTGCTATCAGTTCTCTCTCCGCTCCCGGTGGTACTTTGCGCTTGCAGTCTGCCTATCGTTCGGCTAATGGCTGGGAAAAACCTCGTCCGTTGGAGGGAATCGACAGCACTTTTGCACAGGCTGATATGCCTTATCTGCTTTCTGATGGGACCACACTCTACTTTGCGGCAGAAGGACCTGAGAGCGTAGGAGGATATGATATCTTTGTGACCAGATACAATCCGGAGACCCGCCAGTATGTGCGTCCTGCCAACATCGGAATGCCTTTCAATTCTCCGGCCAATGACTATCTTTACCTCATTGACGAAGGGAGTGGGATGGGTTACTTTGCCACCGATCGCCGGCAGCCGGTAGGAAAGGTTTGTCTTTACACCTTTTTGCCCAACACCGAGCGAAATGTTTATGATGTAGCCTCTATGCCCACAGACAGCCTTCTGCGTGCGGCTCAGATTTCCTGCATTGCTGATACGCAGGTGGGGCATGAACGAGACATCAACGAAGCACAAGTACGGCGTAAGGCTTTGCAAAACTCCTCCATCTCAGATTTCGCGGATTTTCGCTTTGTGCTCAATGACGAACGAGTTTGTACAAATCTTGCGGACTTTCAGAACGATCAAGCAAGAAAGCAAGCGCTGGTTTGGTACAAACAACAACAGCAGTTGGCACAATTCATCAAGCGACGTGAGGCTTTGCAGCGCGACTATGGGGAAATGCGCACAGAACGGATGGCACAAGAACTCCGCCAACTTGAAATCCAAATTGCACAACTGAACAACCAGTTGCGCGAAATGGCGAAGGCTATTCGAAAAATTGAACTCCAATAATACGCTCTCTTATAGTATAGTAGTCATTTCTCTACTGCAATTCAAGAGCCGATATAAACCTTAAATTATAAATTGTCATGGGTAATCTTCATTTTCCTGAATCAGAACTGATTCTCAATGCTGATGGTTCTATCTTCCATCTTCATCTTCGTCCGGAACAGATTGCGGATAAAATTATCCTCGTAGGCGATCCGGGCCGTGTGAACTTAGTCGCGCAACATTTTGAAACGCGCGAATGCGAAGTTGAAAGCCGTGAGTTTCGTACCATTACGGGCACTTACAAAGGGAAGCGCCTTTCTGTGATTTCTACGGGGATTGGGTGTGACAATATTGATATTGTGATCAATGAGCTTGATGCGTTGGCCAATATCGATTTTCACACGCGCACCGAATCTCAACAGTTTCGTCAATTGGAGTTGGTACGCCTTGGTACCTGTGGAGGGCTTCAACCTCACTGCCCTGAAGGGACGTTTATAGCCTCTCGAAAAAGTCTTGGCTTTGATGGTCTGCTCAATTTCTACGATGGGCGCAATGAAGTCTGCGACCTCGAGTTTGAAAAGTCCTTTTTAGAGGCCATGGACTGGAAAGGCACACAGTGCATCGCTCACCCTTATTGTATCGACAACAACTTGGAGTTGCTGGAGCGTATTGCTCAAGATGATATGGTGAGAGGGGTAACTATTGCATGTGGTGGATTCTATGGGCCACAAGGACGTCGGCTTCGCTTGCCACTGGCTGATCCACAAGCCAATGAGAAAATTATGGCCTTCCGTCATGGCGAATTATCCATCACGAATTTTGAGATGGAGAGTAGTGCGCTCGCAGGACTTTCCGCACTGATGGGGCATAAAGCGATGACTTGCTGCATGGTCGTGGCCAATCGTGTGGCGGGCAAGGCCAATCCGAACTATAAAAACTCCATTGACACATTGATACAACTGGTGTTGGAGCGCATCTAATGTTCATATAAAAGTGTGGTTTTTCTCATTGTGAGGGAAATCACACTTTTCTATTCTTATAGTAGAGTTAAGCTCTCTTCTTGTCATCTCTATACTGCAAAAATAAAGAGAAGGGATGTTTTTTCTAATATTTCCTTGAAAACGTTTGGTCCGTATAGACTTTTGTGCTACCTTTGCACTCGCAATCGGGAACGAAGCCTTAGTTGCTGAGTTTTCTCTATGAATTGCGATTGAACTTTGACTTATTTACATAAACGAATCAAGAAGTACAAGAAACAACAGAGCATTTATTGTTAAATGCTTGGGTAATGAAATTCCCTTTTAGGGGAGGCATTGCAAACGTCAATTCTATAGATTCAAGATACGGCATCCTGACAAACAGATAAACAAACAACTTATTATATTTACAATGAAGAGTTTGATCCTGGCTCAGGATGAACGCTAGCTACAGGCTTAACACATGCAAGTCGAGGGGCAGCGGGCAGAAAGCTTGCTTTCTGTGCCGGCGACCGGCGCACGGGTGCGTAACGCGTATCGAACCTACCACATACTCAGGGATAGCCTTGCGAAAGTAAGATTAATACCTGATGTTGTTTAATGTCCGCATGGACACTAAACCAAAGATTTATTGGTATGTGATGGCGATGCGTCTGATTAGGTAGTAGGCGGGGTAACGGCCCACCTAGCCATCGATCAGTAGGGGTTCTGAGAGGAAGGTCCCCCACATTGGAACTGAGACACGGTCCAAACTCCTACGGGAGGCAGCAGTGAGGAATATTGGTCAATGGACGAAAGTCTGAACCAGCCAAGTAGCGTGCAGGATGACGGCCCTCCGGGTTGTAAACTGCTTTTAGTTGGGAATAACGACGGGGACGTGTCCCTGGAAAGAATGTACCATCAGAAAAAGGACCGGCTAATTCCGTGCCAGCAGCCGCGGTAATACGGAAGGTCCAGGCGTTATCCGGATTTATTGGGTTTAAAGGGAGCGTAGGCGGACTGTTAAGTCAGCGGTTAAAGAGTGTGGCTCAACCATACGATGCCGTTGAAACTGGTGGTCTTGAGTGCACACAGGGATGCTGGAACTCGTGGTGTAGCGGTGAAATGCTTAGATATCACGATGAACTCCGATCGCGAAGGCAGGTGTCCGGGGTGTAACTGACGCTGAGGCTCGAAAGTGTGGGTATCAAACAGGATTAGATACCCTGGTAGTCCACACAGTAAACGATGAATACTCGCAGTTTGCGATATA
>NZ_JACSUD010000008.1 GCF_014385435.1 Alloprevotella sp. Lung230 | reverse complement strand
GTATACGCGCGCGAGGAGCGAAGCATCGGCGCTCAATAGGCCGCTTTCTCTCCGGTCTTCCAGATGGTGCGGAGGATGATGGAGATGTCGAGCCAGAAGGTCCAGTGCTCCATGTACCAGATGTCGCGCTGCACGCGCCCTTCCATCTGCCAGAGTTCTTTGGTCTCGCCACGGTAGCCCGTCACCTGCGCCCAGCCCGTGATGCCGGGTTTGATTTGGTGGCGCAGCATGTATTTGTCGATCAAGGCACTGTATTGTGCGGTGTGGACGAGCATGTGGGGGCGAGGACCGACGAGGCTCATGTCGCCCAAGAAGACGTTGATGAGCTGGGGGAGTTCGTCGATGTTGGTGCGGCGCATGAGTTCGCCCACGTAGGTTTTGCGTGGGTCGTTGCGGGTGGCTTGTCGGCTGTCGGCATCGGCATTGACGCGCATGGAGCGAAACTTGTAGCACCAAAACTCCTTGCCGTCCTCACCGCTGCGCTTCTGCTTGAAGAAGATGGGGCCACGGCTGGTGAGTTTGATCCACGTGCCGAAAATGAGGAGGAGCGGTGGGAAGAACACGAGGAGAGCGAAGGTGGACATCACGAGGTCGAACGTGCGCTTGATGATTCGGTTGGTCATCTTCTCCAGCGGTTCGCGGCGGATGGAGAGGATGGGCACATCGCCGCCGAGGGTTTCAAACTCCACGCGACGCCTGAGATAGGTCGTCACGTTGGGCACGACGTAGAAGCGGATGAGGTGGTTTTCGCAGAAATTGATGATGGGCATAATCTCCGCCGACCGCGTTGAGGACAGTCCGCAGAACACCTGGTCGAGCCAGGGATAATGTTCGTGCAGATAGTTCACCGCACGCTCGGGAAGGCCGAGGTAGGGGATGTGGGCCGAGAAGGCGGAAACCTCTTGGTCGGCAAAATAGCCCATAGCGTTGTAGCCGGTGTGCTTGTTGAGCACCGTCTCTCGAAAGACGCCTTCCAAGCTCGCTTCATTGCCGATGAGCACAATCTGGCAACTGTTGCGCCCGCGCCGACGCACCACTTTGAGCAAGCGGCGCAGGATGATGCGACTGATGGCAGCCAGCACGAAGAAGGCGGGATAAATCGTCCAAAATCCACGCATCTCCCGCGCATTGTCCACAAGCAGATAGGTGGAAGGAATGCCGATGGCAGCCAAGAGGACGCTGCGCTGAAAGATGTTGCGCACAATCTGGTCGAGGCGCACGATGCGCAGATGGAGCACCACGCTGTTGCGGCCGATGAACAGCAGGTAGATGAGCGTGTTGAGCACAAAGAGTTTGAACACATCAAGGGTGAGGATGGTCTCAATGTCGCTGAGCCATCTGAAACCAATGAGGATGAGCAAGAGGAGGATTAAGTCCCCCACCATCACGAGAGCGGGGAGCATCCGGTCGAACTTTGTGGAGAATTTCATAGGTAATGAGATAAATGCCTATTTAAGGCCGAGAGGCGTTATGGGTATTGGGCAAAAGTAATCATTTGTTTTGATTTAGTAGAGTTTGCATCTACAAAAAGTTCCTTTTTGTATGAAATAAAACGATTTACTTGGAAAGGCTGTCTTTTTTTGCACAGTAGAAGTGGAGGAATTGCCCCTCTTTTCTTTCGCAACCGCACAGAAAATTGTAACTTTGCTCCACACAAACATACAACTCTTTTCCATCCATGAAACAAACCCAACTTCCCTTCCTCCTCTCTTCCATGGCCGCCTTTGCCATGGTGGGCGGTGGATTGTCCCCCCTCGCACTTGCGGCACAAAACAGCGACAAACTGCAACTCGTGCAGACCGGCCCCGGCAATCTGGCCAAAACCAAGATTTACGGTGCACGCAAAATCAACGACCACGCCGTAGAACTGCTCAACGAACGTGGGCAGAAAATCACCATCGACTTCTACGGCCCCAACATCTTCCGATATTTCCAAGACTCCGTGAGCAACGCTGTGCGAAAGCCCGTCGCCAAGCCCGAGGCCGACATCCTCGTGGAGCAACCCCGCAAGGCGGCCGGCGAGGTGCAGCTCGTCACTTCCGACCGCTACTACACCCTCGCCACAGCGGCTGTGGAGGTGAAGATCGACCGCGTGACCGAAACCCTTTCCGTGACCGACCTCCGCTCCAACCGCGAGGTGTTGCACACCACTGCCGCCCCGACTTTCCAACAAGAAGGCGTGGGACTGACGCTGGCGTGCGAAGACAATGAGTTCTTCTACGGCGGCGGTGTGCAAAACGGCCGCTTCTCCCATCGCGGACAACGCATCGCCATCGAAAACACCAACAACTGGGTGGACGGAGGTGTGGCTTCGCCCACACCTTTCTACTGGTCGACGGCGGGCTACGGTGTGATGTGGCACACCTTCAAGCCCGGTCACTACGACTTCGGCGCGGCAAAGAAGGGCGAGGTGGAACTCTATCATTTCGACAAATACATCGACCTCTTCTTCATGGTCGATGCGCAGCCCACGGCCTTACTCAACGACTTCTACCAACTCACGGGACACCCTGTCCTATTGCCCAAATTCGGTTTCTACGAGGGGCATCTCAATGCTTACAACCGCGACTACTGGACAGAGGCCAAGGACGGCAAGGGCTTCATGAAGTTTGAAGACGGCAAGACCTACAACGAAAGCCAAAAGAACAACGGCGGCATCCGCGAGAGCCTCAACGGCGAACTCAACAATTATCAATTCTCCGCCCGTGCCGCTATCGACCGCTACATCAAGCACGACATGCCGCTCGGCTGGTTCCTCCCCAACGACGGCTACGGCGCCGGCTACGGACAGACCGCCACGCTCGACGGCAACATCGCCAACCTCAAGAGCTTTGGCGACTATGCCCGCTCGAAAGGCGTGGAAATCGGCCTCTGGACACAGAGCGACCTCCATCCCAAAGACAGCATCGAAGCCCTCTTGCAGCGCGACATCGTGAAGGAGGTCAAGGACGCCGGCGTGCGCGTGCTCAAGACCGACGTGGCCTGGGTGGGCTGGGGCTACAGTTTCGGACTGAATGGTGTGGCCGATGTGGGCAAAATCATGCCTTTCTACGGCAACAATGCCCGCCCCTTCATCATCTCCCTCGACGGCTGGGCCGGCACACAGCGCTACGCCGGCATTTGGAGCGGCGATCAGACAGGCGGTGAGTGGGAATACATCCGTTTCCACATCCCCACTTTCATCGGTTCCGGACTCTCGGGACAACCCAACATCTCTTCCGACACCGACGGCATCTTCGGCGGACGCAACATCCCCATCAATGTGCGTGAGTTCCAGTGGAAGACGTTCACTCCCATGGCGCTCAACATGGACGGCTGGGGCGCCAACCCGAAGTATCCCGAAGCGTTGGGCGGAAAGAGCGTGGCACTCAACCGCTGGTACCTCAAACTCAAGAGCGAACTGATGCCTTATCTCTACACCGCTGCTCACGAGGCGGTGAGCGGACGCCCCATGATTCGCCCCATGTTCATGGAAGAGGCCAACGCTTTCACCCTCGGCAAGCGCACGCAATATCAGTTCATGTGTGGTGATGCTTTCCTCGTGGCCCCCGTCTACCAAAACACCGCCGCCGACAAGGAGGGCAACGACCGCCGCGACGGCATCTACCTCCCCAAAGGCACGTGGATTGACTACTTCACGGGCCACCGCTACGCCGGCGGACGCATCCTCAACCACTTCGATGCGCCCCTCTGGAAACTTCCCGTGCTGGTCAAGGCCGACGCCATCATCCCGATGACGAACCCCAACAACAACCCGGGCGAAATCCGCAAAGACTTCCGTGCCTACGAGATTTATGCCGACTGCGGAACGACGGCCGAAGAATATGACGACGACGGCCGCACCACGGCCTACCTCAACGGCGAGGGCATGACCACACAACTCCACACGAAGGTGAAAAAGGACGTGCTCACCCTGCACATCGACAAGGCTGTGGGCAACTTCGACGGTCTCGTCCCCGACAAGCAGACGGAACTGCGCATCAACGTGACGGCAGCCCCCAAGCGCCTCACTGCTCGTGTGGGCGAAAAGAAGGTGAAACTCACCCGCGTCGCCACCCGCGAAGCCTTCGACCAGGGCGACAACGTGTGGTTCTACGACGCGCGCCCCAACCTCAACCTCTGGGTGAAGCCGGGCGAAGAGAGCGTGGGAGAAGTGGTGAAAAATCCGCAACTCCTCGTCAAGGTGGAGAAGACCAATGTGAAGTACAACGCCCTCTCGCTTGAGGTGAAAGGCTTTGTCTTCAAGCCCGCCGAACACCTCCTCACCCACCGCGGCCCGCTCGCCGCCCCTGTGCTCGACAAGGGCCGGAGCGACCTGCAAGCCTACACCCTCACTCCGGCTTGGAACAAGGTGGACAATGCCGACTACTACGAGGTGGAGTTTGACGGACAGCTTTACAGCACCATCCGCGACACCCGCCTCCTCTTCGACCAGCTCACTCCCCTCACGCCCTACTCCTTCCGCCTCCGCGCCGTCAATGCCGATGGCGCCGGACCGTGGAGCACCTTCAGCCTCAACACCGTGAGCGACCCGCTCGAATGGGCGGTGAAGGGCGTGCGTGCGCAAACCACCGTGGCCAACCAAGGCGGGCAGGGCACCGACAAACTCTTCGACCGCGACCTCAAAACGATGTGGCACACGGCGTGGGACAACAGCAAGGCGCTGCCCTTCGACATGATTGTCGATCTCCGCGCCGTCCACCAGCTCGACCGCATCGAATACGTGCCTCGTGAGGGCGCCGGCAACGGCACACTCCTGCGCGGCACTTACGCTCTCTCTACCGACAGACAGACGTGGAGCGAACCGACCGCCTTCACGTGGACGAAGGACGATGCTCACAAAACCCTCGCCTTCACCGCCGACCAGACAGCACGCTACGTCAAGTTCCACATCGACGAAGCGGTGGGCGGCTATGGTTCGGGCCGCGAGATGTATGTCTTCCGCCGTCCCGGCACAGAGGGTGTCATGCAGGGCGACATCAACCGCGACAAGCGCGTGGACGAAAACGACTTCACCTCCTACATGAACTACACCGGCCTGCGCCGCGGCGATGCCGACTACGACTACGTGGCCATCGGCGACATCAACCGCAACGGCCTCATCGACGCCTATGACATCTCCTGCGTGGGTGTGGAACTCGATGGCGGTGTGAGCAATGCCAACACCAAGGTGAGTGGTGCCCTCGTGCTCACGCCTTCGGCCAAGGCCTTCAAGGCTGGTGACGTGCTGGAGGTGAAGGTGAGCGGCAAAGACCTCCACGCGGTCAATGCCCTCAGCTTTGCCCTCCCCTACAATGCCGACGAACTCGAATACCTCGGCCTTGACCTCAAGGGGATGAAGGAACTGGTGAACCTCACCTACGACCGCCTGCACTCCAACGGCAAGAAGGCGCTCTATCCCACCTTCGTCAATCGCGGCAACAACTTCCTGCTCGAAGAGGGCGCTCCCGAACTCTTCACCATCAAGTTCCGCGCCAAGAAGGACGGTCGCTTCAACCTCCGCCTCCAAGACGGCCTCCTCGTCGACCGCAACCTCGGCACCGTCAGCTTCGACTGACGCACGCCGTCTCCCGGGCGCTCATCCCGCACACTTCCAAGAAGCCGCATCGCTCCCACGATGCGGCTTCTTTGCGTCTTTCTGTTTTCCTTCGTGACAATGTGCTCAAAACGAAATCGGGCTGACCTTCAATCAGCACGCTTACTGCGACCGTCCTACCCCACGAGAACGTGGAGTGGTTCAAAGGCATTGCTTTCAGCAACAGCAGCCAACTATACGAAAGAGGAGACTTAAGCACTGCCATGGCAAAAAAACTCATCCTTCTTTTGAGAATACTCGTCCACTCCCTTTCGAGTAGGAGCGTTTTTATGTCACACTTTCCACCACTTTGCTGGACGAAAAGAGGCTTAAGGGTCAAACTCTCTTGTAGGACAATTCAAATTCTCTTATAAGACAATTTCGGTCTTCATAGGAGGAAGATGGATCATCGGTGTATTCAAATAAAAAAAGGCTTAATGGTCAAATGTACTCCTGAAAGAGGTCATAATGCTCTCTTTTTCATACCTTTGCAGGTACTCATAGTACTATAATGGAAATTCATCGTAAAAAAAGTGTCCCAAATGCGGTTCTCATGAAGTAATCCGCAAAGGAGTTAAAGGTGCAGCCTCATATTGGTATTGCAAGATTTGTCTAAGTTATTTTAGTGGTCGTTGGAAGGTCAATAAAGCAGCTATAGTAGAGTTCTACTTACAAGGACGCCATACACTGCATGAAACAGCCCAAAAGTATGGTATTCCAGTTTCTACTCTACAACGATATCTCAAAAACGCGTCCAAAACTCAGAACGTGACCCTTTCGATTCATCCCATTCCAATAACGCTACAAATGGAGGCCACGTATTGGGGTCGAAACTTTGGAGTCGTCATTTTTATGGATGCTTCAACGCACCGAGTCTTACACTATCGCTTCTTGCGTAGTAAGGAACGAGTTTGTGATTATCAAGCCGGCATTTCTTATCTCCAAAATCAAGGCTTTACAATTGGAGCCATTGTAAGTGATGCATTATCAGGCATTAAGGAGGCTTTTCCAGAGATTCCTTATCAGTATTGTCAGTTTCATCAACTTCAGCGAATACGACATTTGCTCACAACTAATCCACGTTTGCCTGTGGCCAAAGAACTCACGTCTTTGGCACACCGGCTTACACAAACGAATCATTTAGATTTTGAACAATCTCTTGAAAAGTGGGAGCAAAAGTGGAAAGATTTTCTACAAGAAAAGACTTATGGAGAAGAGGGTAAATGGCATTTCACTCATAGAAGAACGCGAAGTGCTTTTTACAGCTTAAAACGCAATCTAAATGCACTATTTACCTTTGAAAAATTCCCTATCCATCAGGTTCCGCGCACTAACAAGGCTATAGAGTCTCTCAATTCTGTATTGAAGATGAGATTGCGTATTCATCGTGGACTTTCGATAGAAAAGAGAGAACTGCTTATCGGAAACATATTAGGAGCTTTCAACCCCGATAAACACTAAGGATTTGAGCTATTCTAGGAGTACATTTGACCATTAAGCCAAGAATCCCTTCACGCTGACGGCAGGTTTCGTAACGGGTAATCCTACCCGCACCTACCAATGGCAGCGCAGTTTGGACAAGACCACGTGGACGAACATCGCAGGTGCTACGGACCAGACGTACACAGAGACGCAGCGCTATGGTTCGATTGTTTACTACAAGCGTATCACTTCTGCCGGTACGTGCTCTACGGAAAGCCCCATCATTACGGTGCGCTTCAAGAAGCGCTATCCTGCTATGGTGAATCCCCACCTACGCCAGCGTGTGCTGACGGAGTGATAAACTTACTTTTCTCTACAACTACGTAAGTGTACGTGGTTATTTGACCGAGGCCCTCCTGCCCCGAACGATGTATAGCTATTATGAGTTATAGCAATATGTGTGAGAGTACATCGTTACGGAAAGGAGCGGCCTCGGTTTTCTTTTTTTGGAGAGCCCATATCAGAATATCTTGTTTGCAGATAACAAAGCAGGAAAAGTTTTTCCTACTTTTTTGTTCGACCAAAAATGTTTACAACCCACTTTTTTGAGGAGAAAGTTCGTTTTCTCCAAAATAATTTGTTACTTTTGCTCAGTTTACCAAAAATGCCCACCTACTTATGAGCGAACTCCGAGTGATTATCAGCGGAGGCGGCACGGGAGGACACATCTTTCCGGCCATCTCCATCGCCAACGAAATCCGTATGAAGCGTCCCGATGCCCAAATCCTCTTTGTGGGGGCCGAAGGGCGCATGGAGATGCAGCGCGTCCCCGCTGCGGGCTACCCTATCGAGGGATTGCCGATAGCAGGATTTGACCGCAAACGCCTGTGGCGCAACTTCGGAGTGCTGATCAAAATCTTCAAGTCCAAACGCAAAGCGCGCCGCATCGTCCGCGAGTTTCGGCCGCAGGTGGCGGTGGGCGTGGGCGGCTATGCCAGCGGACCCACACTGAGTGTGTGCGGCGACATGGGCATCCCCACGTTGCTGCAAGAGCAAAACTCCTATGCCGGAGTGACCAACAAACTGCTTGCTCGCCGCGCTCGGCGCATCTGTGTGGCCTATGAGGGTATGGAGCACTTTTTCCCGGCCGACCGCCTTGTGCTGACCGGCAACCCTGTGCGACAAAATCTGCTCCACCCTGCCGCCGGTCGCGCCGAAGCCTTAGCCGCTCTCGGGCTGGAAGAAGGGAAGCGCACGGTGCTCATCATCGGCGGCAGTCTGGGCGCCCGTACCCTCAACGAAAGTGTGCTCCACCACCTGGCGCTGATTGAGGGGCAACATCACCTTCAGTTTCTGTGGCAGACGGGTAAGTTTTACAGCCAAGAAATTGCCGAGCGCCTGAAAGCCCAAGGTTGTCCGAAAAACCTCCACGTGACGGAGTTTGTCGCCGACATGGCTTCGGCCTATGCCGTGGCCGATTTGGTGATCAGCCGTGCCGGTGCATCGAGCATCAGCGAACTGTGCCTGCTGGGCAAGCCCTCTATCCTCGTGCCTTCGCCCAATGTGGCCGAAGATCACCAGACACACAACGCCATGGCACTGGTGCACAAAGACGCGGCGCTGCTGATGAAAGACGCCGAAGCCGTGGCACAACTCCTCCCGCTGGCTATTGACACCGTGCAAGACAGCGCCCGCCTGCAACTCCTCTCGCACAACGCGCAGCTGCTGGCCAAACCCCATGCAGCAAGCGACATTGCCGACGAGGTGATTCGGCTCGCCGAAGCAACCCAATCTTGAAAGGGCGTTTTTCCCACGAGTCGTTTTTCCACGAAAAAGAAAAAAGGAGAAAACGCTTGCACAACAAACGCTTTCTCCTCACTGCAACACTCCACTACTCACTACACGAACCCTCAACAGGTCATGACACCCTATACATCCGTCTATTTCCTCGGTGCCGGCGGCATCGGTATGAGCGCTTTGGAGCGCTATTTTCTCAAGCAAGGTCTGCACGTGGGCGGCTACGACCGAACCCCTTCGCCCCTGACCGACGCCCTGAGCAAGGAGGGCGCAGACCTCCACTTCGAGGACGACCCTGAGTGCATCCCCGAGAAATTTCGCCACCCCGAGCACACCTTGGTAGTCTACACCCCCGCCATTCCTGCCGACCATCGCGAGATGGCGTGGTTCAAGGCCGAAGGCTTTGAGCTCCGGAAGCGTGCCGAAGTGCTGGGCGTACTGACGCGCCAAAAGAAAGGACTTTGCGTGGCGGGGACGCACGGCAAAACGTCGACATCGGCCATGACCGCACACCTCCTCCATCAAAGCAGTGTGGGGTGTAACGCCTTTTTGGGGGGCATTACCAAAAACTACGGTACGAATTATCTGCTCTCTGAAACGAGCGACTATGTGGTGATTGAAGCCGATGAGTTCGACCGCTCTTTCCATCACCTCCGCCCTTACGCCACGGTCATCACCTCGGCCGATGCCGACCACCTCGACATCTACGGCACGGAAGCGGCCTATTTGGAGAGTTTCGCTCACTACACCAGTCTCATCCAGCCCGGTGGAGCGCTTGTCGTGCATCGCGACCTACGTTTTGAGGAGCGTCTGCAAACTGGTGTGCGCCGCTACGACTATGCCCGCACTGAAGGCGACTTCCACGCCGAAAACATCCGCATCGGCGGCGGGCGCATCGTCTTCGACCTCGTTTCACCCATCGAAAATGTGCGCGACATCGAACTGGGCGTCCCCGTGAGCATCAACATCGACAACGGCATTGCAGCTTGTGCTTTGGCACAGATTGCCGGGGTCGATGCCGACAGCATCCGCCGCGCCATGGCCTCGTTTGGTGGAGTGGATCGCCGCTTCGATTTCAAAATCAAGACGGACAAATGTGTCTTCCTCAGCGACTATGCACACCACCCGGCCGAAATCCGACAAAGCATCCTATCGCTCCGTGAAGTGTTCGACGGTCGCAAAATCACCGCCATTTTCCAACCCCACCTCTACACCCGCACCCGCGATTTCTATCACGAATTTGCCGACGCCCTCTCCATGCTCGACGAGGTGATTTTGCTCGACATCTATCCCGCACGGGAAGCCCCGATAGCGGGTGTGACTTCGCAAATCATCTTCGACTGCCTCCGTCCGGACATGCAAAAGCGCCTGGCCCACAAGGAAGACCTACCGCAGATTGTGGAAGAAGGCCATTTCGACGTGCTCGTCGTCCTCGGTGCCGGCGATGCCGACAACTATTGCGCACAACTGACCGAAATCCTCCAACGAAAATAAACGCTTTTCTTTCTCCTCGCTATGCGCACTGTGCTCAAACTTCTCCTCCTGCTGGGCATCACCGGCTACTTGATTTTCGTGGTGATTAAGTTCTCCACGCATCAGGACGCATCGCAGTGCAAAAGCGTCAACATCGTCATCGCCGACAGCGCACAAGCCACCCTCATCACCGCCGCCGATGTGGAACAGATGCTGCGCAAACACAGTCTCTACCCCTTGGGGTGGTCCATGAAGGACATCAGTCCACTCAAGATTGAACAAAAACTCAATGCCGACCCCTTCATCGAACACACCCTCTGCGTCAAAACCCCGGGGCAAAACGTACAAGTGGTGGTGAAACAACGCCTTCCCCTCCTGCGCATCCTCTCCGAGAACGGTGACGACTACTATCTGGACAACAAAGGCATTCGAATGGAAGCTCGTGGCTACGAAGCCGACGTGGCCGTGGTGACGGGACATGTCGACCACCGCTTTGCCAAAGTTCATTTGGTGGAACTGGGACGCATCCTCCACAACGACCCTTTCTGGCAGGCACAAATCCAGCAAATCAACGTCACTCCCCATCACGACATCGACATGGTGATGCGAGTGGGCGACCCAATTGTGCATTTCGGTGCACCCGAGAATTTTGCGCGCAAACTCCGCAACCTCCGTGCGTTCTACGAAAAAGTGCTGCCGCAAGTGGGTTGGCACCGATACAAAGAAATCTCCGTGGCCTATGGCAACCAAGTCATCGGCATCAAATCATCGCAAAAATAAAATATATCAGATATGGCAAAAGAGAACTCCAACAGCTTTGTGGCTGCCATTGTGCTCGGTTCTTCCAAAGTGACGGGCATCGTGGGGCGTAAAGAGCCCGAAGGCATCATCAATGTGCTCGCCTATGTCGCCATTCCCTCTGTCGACTTCATCAACAAGGGGTGCGTGTTCAATGTCGAGAAAATGACCACCAACCTCAAAACCATCCGTGAGCGGCTGGAGGAGCAGGTCAATCGCAGCATCGGCCGGTTCTACGTGGCCATCGATTGCAAGGCCACGCGCTCCATCATCCACAGCATCAACAAGGAGTATCACGAACGCCTCACCATCACCCAAGAGTTGCTCGACAACCTCCTCGTGCTCAATCGTGAGGAGAAAGCTGCCGACCGCCTCTATCTGGAATCCATCCCCTTCGAGTATAAACTCGGCACCATCGTCACCACCGAACCGCTGGGCGTGATGACCGAAAGCATTCACACACAATTCCTCAACATCTCCTGCAACGCCACTACGGTGGAAACCATCGAAACGTGCTTCCGCAAAGCCGGATTGCCCATCGAGCGCACCACTCTGGCCGCCACCCAACTGGCCACGGTGGTCACCTCCGAACAGGAGCGCACCTCAGGCTGCGTGTTTGTCGACATGGGCAGCGAAACCACCACGGTGGCCGTCTACAAGGGCAAACTCCTGCGCCATCTGGCCGTCATCCCCTTGGGAGGGGCCAACATCACCCGCGACATCGCCAACATCCTCAACTGCGAGGAGAGCGAAGCCGAAACCCTCAAGCGCACCTATGGCTATCCCGACATACAGCACCTCGACGACGACTCCGACCAAATCATCCCCTTGCGCGATGGCAACCGCACCTATAAGCAAGGCGACCTCTACGACATCATCGGGGCACGCGTGGAGGAGATAGTGCAAAACATCAAGCACCAAATCGACCTTTCCGGCTTCACCCGCGAAAATCTCGTCAACGGACTTTTCCTCATCGGTGGTGCCGCCCAACTGCCCAACATCGGCCGGGCTTTCGATGCCCACTTCAAGGACTGGAACATCCGTTTCTCCAAGACGCCCACCCGCCTGAGCGTGAGCTGCGAAAACCGCAACTTCAACGACGGCGGCACGTTCAACGTTGCCCTGGCGATGGTGGTAAACGGGGAGGCCAACTGCAACGCCGGCGAACGCACCGTGCAGAAGGACTTGTTTGAAAGCCATCCCACACCCACTCCTGCCGACCCCGCGCCGGAATCCGCTCCCACCCCTGCTCCCGAACCGGAATCGGAGCCGCAAGAGCCCACTCCCACGGTGAAGGAAAAGAGCAAGACTTCCATCTTCTCCAAATTCTTCTCCAAGACCAAGAAGACCCTTTCCGGGCTCGTCACCGAAGAGGATTAAAGAGAGGGCTAAAAATCTCACCTCCCTCTTTTGTGCTGTTCCACTTTCTCTCTCTATTCATTTTGCCATTATGTCCGACACCCTTTCTCCTGAACAAGATAAAGCCCTCATCCTCGACATCGAAATTCCGGAAACTACGCCCGCTGCCCCCCGTCCCTCGGCAGCGTCCGAGTCGCCCCGCAGCCATGCCGTAGATATCGACATTCCCTCCACAACCCCCAAAATCATCAAGGTGATTGGTGTGGGTGGCGGTGGTGGCAACGCCGTCAACTACATGTACCGCACCGGCATGCACGATGTCAACTTTGTGGTCTGCAACACCGACTCCAAAGCACTGGCCGACTCTCCCGTGCCCCACCGCCTGCAGTTGGGACACGAAGGTCTCGGCGCCGGCAATCGTCCCGAACGTGCCCGACAGGCCGCTGAAGAGAGCATCGATCAAATCCGCGAAATGCTCGACGACGGCACCAAGATGGTGTTCATCACCGCCGGTATGGGTGGGGGCACCGGCACCGGCGCTGCTCCCGTCATTGCCCACGAAGCCAAAGAGAAGGGCATCCTCACCGTGGGCATCGTCACCATCCCCTTCCGCTTTGAGGGCAACAAGAAAATCGACCAAGCCCTCGACGGTGTAGATGCCATTGCCAAAGAGGTGGACGCCCTCCTGGTCATCAACAACGAGCGCCTGCGCGAGATTTATCCAGAACTCACCATCCGCTCGGCTTTCGACAAGGCCGACAACACCCTCTCTGTGGCCGCTCGCTCCATCTCCGAAATCATCACCATGCACGGCATCGTCAATCTCGACTTCCAAGACGTCGGCACGGTGCTGCGCGAAGGCGGAGTGGCCATCATGTCCACCGGCTACGGCGAAGGCGAAAACCGCGTCACCAAGGCCATTCAAGACGCCCTCCACTCCCCGCTGCTCAACAACAACGACATCTACAACGCCAAGAAGATTTTGCTCGCCATCACCTTCTGCGCCGAAAGCAACGAAGGCGGCACCAGCGAACTGATGATGGAGGAGATGAACGAGGTGCACCAATTCATGTCGTCCTTCCAAGACGATGTCGAAACCAAATTCGGCCTCTCCACCGACAACTCCTTGGACAAGAAAGTCAAAATCACCATCCTCGCCACCGGTTTCGGCATGAACGCCGTGACCGGCATGCGCGAAAAGATAGAAGCACAGACCGAAGCCGAAGCCAAAGCCGCCGCCGAATGGCGCGTGGAGCTCGAAGAGCGCCGAGGATCGTACTATGGTTTCACCGACAACCACGGCGTGCAGCGCCGATTTGTCAAGGTGTTCCTCTTCGAACCCGAAGACCTCGAAAACGAGGAAATCATCACCCTCGTCGAAGCCATGCCCGCCAGCAAGCGCACCAAGGACTACCTCAACGGCATCAAATCCAAATCGACCACCAACCTACCCTTAAACCCCATCATCGATGCCTAACGAACTCATCGACCTTCCTGAAAAGGAAAAAGCGCCCTCTTCCGCTTCCATCATCAAGGTGATTGGTGTGGGCGGCGGCGGCGGCAATGCCGTGGGCAACATGTACCGCGAGCGCATCGAAGGCGTTCGCTTCTTGGTGTGCAACACCGATGCCAAGGCGCTGCAAGACTCTCCCGTGCCCGACCACATGCAGCTCGGCGAGGGACTCGGTGCCGGTGGACGCCCCGAGGTGGGAAAGCGACTGGCCGAAACCCACTTGTCGAAAATCCAAGAAGCCTTCGACGACAACATCAAGATGGTGTTCATCACCGCCGGCATGGGCGGTGGCACCGGCACGGGAGCCGCTCCCATCGTGGCCCGCGAAGCCATGAAGCGCGACATCCTCACCATCGGCATTGTCACCATCCCCTTCAAGTTTGAAGGCAATAAGAAAATCGACCAAGCCCTCGATGGAGTCGAAGCCATGTCGAAAGAGGTCGACGCCCTCCTTGTCGTCAACAACGAGCGCCTCAAAGAGATCTATTCCGACTATTCCGTGGCGGAAGCCTTCCGCAAAGCCGACGACACCCTCACCAAGGCCGTCCGCTCCATCGTGGAAATCATCAACATGCACGGCACGCAAAACCTCGACTTCCACGATGTCGACACCTGCCTTCGCGGTGGTGGTGTGGCCATCATGTCGAGTGGCTTCGGGCGCGGCGACGGCCGCATGACCAAAGCCTTTCAAGACGCCCTTGAGTCGCCACTCCTCAACGACCGAGAAGTCAAGCGCTCCCGCTCCCTACGCGTGGCTTTCTTCTATCCTCCCGAAGCCACCGGTAACAGTCTGATGATGGACGAGATGCAAGAGGTGGATTCTTTTATGGAGGGTTTCCTCCGTGATGTCGATACAAAATGGGGAATGGCAGAAGATCCCAACCTCACCGACGAAGTCAAAGTGACCATCCTCGCCTCCGGCTTCCGTCTCGACCCTGAGGAGGAAGAAGAGGCGCAAGAGGGCACCATCAGCCTCGAAGAGATGGAACACGAACGTGCCCTCGACGAGCGACGCCGACAAGCCTATGGCGACACCCAAAAGCGCCAACGCTACAACCGCATCTTCCTCTTCTCCTCCGAAGACCTCGAAAACGAGAAACTCTTAGAGGCGGTCGATGCCCTCCCCGTCTATAAACGAACAGAAAATGACATCCGCCACTTCCGCAGCATTGCCAATCAAGCTGCGGCTTTGGAGGTGATGGTCTAATCCCCTATCCCTACACATCCAATTATGCTTTTCGATCAAATCAGTGCCGACATCATGGCGGCCATGAAAGCCAAAGACAAAGTGCGCACACAAGCACTCCGCAACGTCAAGAAATACTTCATCGAAGCCAAAACAGCTCCCGGCAACAATGGTGAGCTCTCCGACGAAGCCGCCCTCAAAATCATTGCCAAACTCGTCAAGCAAGGTCGCGACACTGCCCAACTCTACACCGAGCAAAATCGTCCCGACCTGGCCGAAAGCGAACTGGCTGAGGTGGCGGCCATCGAGAGTTACCTCCCCAAACCTCTCTCCGACGAAGAACTCACCGCTGCTCTCCGCGACATCATTGCCCAAGTCGGCGCCACCTCGGCCAAGGACATGGGCAAGGTGATGGGTGTAGCCTCCAAGCAGCTCGCCGGAAAGGCCGATGGACGCGCCATCAGCACGAAGGTCAAGGAACTCCTGGCCTAAGGTTTTTCTCCTCCCGATGCTCCCTCACAGAGATGGAAGTTCCCCTGCGAAGTTCCATCTCTGTTGTTTTTAGTCTCCTCTTGCAAATGCCCCTCACAAATATATAGACATCTCGCCGGCCAAAAGCGCCACTCGCTCCCGACTTTAACACGGATTTAACACTTTGGGGCGAAAGTCCGGCACAGCATCAAAAGGCAGAACACGCACACCGGAACTCAGGAAGTGCCCAGCCACTTCGCCTCCCAAGGAGCGAGCCACATTTTCCTCAGAGGTAGTTTTGTTTTTCTCTGAAGTAGATGAAATTACCTCAGAGATAGTTTTATCTTTCTCTGAGGGGGGGTCGTTTTTCTCTGAGGGAGCCGGCACACGCCTCGGCTCGCACGCGTATACACTACACAATACCCACGTTTTTTACCTTCACTGCCTTCACCACACCCACCAATATGCGCGCTCCACCTCCCGAGATTTGCCGTTTGCCTTCACCTTTGCCTTCACCCATAAACCAAAGATTTTCAAGCACTTTCGCCTCTGGTGAAGGCAGTGAAGGCAAAAAACAGTCCCTATTGTAGGGTATACGCGCGCGAGGGCAGGATTCTCTTGACTGATGAACAAAGGTGAGATGAGGAAAGGGGGAAGCAAAGAGATATTAATTAATACTGAACACATACTTAGTTCCCACCCAAATAGAGTCATGTAACAACAAAATGAAGTCTTTTTTGTTAAAAGCGCCCAATAGTCAAACAATTATTGATTATCAATTTTGATAACAGAAATAATTGCATTATTTTTGTACCATTAAATCATGGCTGAACATTTATGAATATCACATCAGAAGACGAAGCTCTACTCGAATTATATGAAAATGGTAAGACATCAGACAAGAGATACAGAAGACTGCCGGTCCAAGTGATAAAAGGGTACAAGAAAGCCGTTGACTACATGAAAGCTGCTCGACGAATCGAAGATCTCTATCGCTTGAAAGGATTAAATTACGAAGCGTTGCATGGTGACAGAAAAGGACAAGAGTCTGTACGTTGCAATGACGCTTGGCGATTGATTTTCCAAAGTTCTCCTCTCGATGGAAGCATTATCATTACAGAAATAGAATTATTAGAAATATCATATCATTATGACTAAGTTTAGTTTTAATCAGGCAGTACCATTTGAGGCAACTCATGTGGGAGAAGTGATAAAAGATGAACTCGCTGCACGCAACATGAAGCAGAGCGAGTTGTCCGAACTCACAGGCATACAGAAGTCCATTCTGAATGATGTCATAAAAGGTAAACGTTCTCTGACACCCGAAATGGCATTATTGTTGGAAAATGCCCTCGACATTTCTGCTACATTTCTCATGAACATTCAAACCCAGTACGAACTTGACTGTGCGAAACAGAGTGAAAGAGTTGTGTTGCAAACTAAAATGCTGGAGATTTGGAATGTTCTCAAAGAACAAGTGAGTACGCAATTCTTTAGAAAGGTCGGTATTATCAAAGGCAACCTCATCGAGGATGTCAATCGCATCTTCGAGGTGTTTGGAGTAGATAATTTGGATGATTTCTTTGGTCTGAAAGCCAAGGAAATGGAATTGTCATATTATTATCGCAAGTCCGAAAAAGTAACAACCAATCCTGTTGATATTTTATCTTGGAAATACTATTGCTACTATCTTTCCAAAAACGATGAGTCGTTATTGGGAATCTTTGAGAAAAATCGTGTTTACTCACTGACTAAGGAGCTCAATAATGTTTTCAAGGAAAATTCAGGAACGGTCAAAAAAACAGGCAAAGTACTGAATAGGTATGGTATACGTTTTATGGTTGTCAAAAAGGTTGGGCAAGTACCTGTAGATGGAATGTCTTTCTGGATGGGTAATCATCCTACTATCGTTGTCACAGAGCGTATCTCATCTATCGACAATTTCGCCTTTACAATCTTACACGAAGTCGGACACGTTTATAGTCATCTTACGAAAGACGGAAAGGCTATGATTAATATGTTTGATGAAAAGAAAGATTCTGAAGAATATGAGGCAGACAATTTTGCTTTGAATGCAGTTGTCCCAAATGCTGACTGGAAAAAGTTCTTGGCAAGAACTCGTGATGTTGTGCCTTACAAAATTGCTCCTTACATTAAGGAGGAGGCTGACAAATATGAGGTAAATCCTCAAATTCTTTTTGGAAGGTATAAGCACGACATTGGTATATACAGAATCAGAAATTACTTTAATTCGAGAATTTTATAGTCGTCTAAGTAGGTGTTCAGAAAGAATTGACACAAGGGTAGTATCAAAGTAGAGAACATCCTACGATGAAGATAACTACGATTAATATTTAAGACCTTACTTATCAGTAAACAGCCACGATTTGCTTCTGATTCAAACAAGCAAATGGCTGTTTTTATTTTATGTAACCTGAGTTCGGTCTAAGAAAACGCCTTAAAAAGATTCCGCCAACTAGTTAAATAGTTGGCGGAAATGTTGGTCAATACAGACAGAGTTTGTAACTTTATAGGTGAAAATCAAAACGTTACAAATGGATTCTTCTGCATTGACACCTACAAAGGTACTCGAAATTTTCTACATAATCGACGATTTCTGCAAGGAATTTGAACCCCATCTCGCCAAAAAGCCGCTTCCGACCTCTGATAAGAAGAGGAGAAAGAGGGCTTTTGTGATGAGTGACAGCGAGATTATGACCATTCTCGTGGCTTTTCAACTCTCACAATATAGAAATCTCAAAGCTTTCTATCTCATGATTTGCCGGGAGTGGAGGAGTCTCTTTCCCAAAGTTCTATCTTACAACCGCTTCGTAGAACGTCAAAAAATGGTGGCCGTCAAACTCTCTTTGTTTCAGCAGATTCATTGTGCCGGCAAATGTACGGGATTCTCCATCATCGACTCTACGCCCATCAAGGTGTGTCATGTCAAGAGAAGTCATCGTAACAAGGTCTTCTTGGGAACAGCCCAAAAGAGCAAAGGAACCATGGGATGGTACCATGGTTTCAAACTCCATATCATCATCAACGACATGGGGGAAATCGTGGAATGGAAACTCACCAAATCGACGACAGACGACCGTATTCCTTTGAAAGAGAGTAGCTTTACGAAAAAGATATTTGGAAAGCTCTATGCCGACAAGGGATATATTTCCAAGAGTTTGTTTGACGAACTCTTTGTCGATGGCATTCATCTTGTGACCAAGATACGCAAAAATATGAAGAATCAGTTGATGGACATGAGCGATAAGATAATGCTTCGCAAACGTTCTCTTGTAGAAACCGTCAACGACGAGTTAAAGAATATCGTGCAGATTGAACACACCCGCCATCGGAGTTTCGATGGATTCTGCGTCAATCTTATAGCAGCCATCACAGCCTATCATTTCCTGACCAAGAAACCTAAGCTTGACCTCGAGATTATCGAGAGAGAAAGGTCGATTGCTTAGACCGAACTCAGGTTTTATGTAGGAAAAACGTTCGTTTCAGCGACATTTTCTACAAAGAGAGTGAAAAGACTCATCCAAGCGTCCTTCCAGATCGTCGGACAGAAAAAAACGTAACAAGACATGATACTTTGGAACCTCATCCACGGATGCCACCGCAAGAGCGAAGGGTGCCGACATTGCTACGTGTTTGCCCGCGATGAGCAACACGGCATCGACACCAACCTTGTGCGCAAAACGACCACCTTCGACCTGCCGATGAAGCGCAACCGACGGGGCGAGTGGAAAATCCCACCAGGCCGTCGGGTGATGACGTGCTTCTCGTCGGACTTCTTCCTCGAAGAGATGGACGCTTGGCGCAGCGAGGCTTGGCAGATGATGCGGATGCGCAGCGACCTGACGTTCTATATGGTCACCAAGCGCCCCGAGCGCATCACCTCGTGCCTGCCTCCCTTTTGGGAGGAACTGAAATCGCGCCTCTATCTCTGCTGTACGATGGAGAACCAGCGTTGCGTGGACGAACGTCTGCCCCTCTTTCTGCACACACCTCTCGTGCACCGCGAAATCATTGTCGAACCGATGCTTGAAGCCGTAGACTTCCACGGCAAGTTGGGAGGTATCGAACGCATCACGGTGGGCGGCGAGTCGGGGCTGAACGCCCGCCCCTGCCACTACGAATGGGTTTTGGACGTACGGCGTCAATGTCGGGAAGCCGGCATCGGATTTCACTTCAAGCAGACGGGAGGCAACTTCCACAAAGACGGAAAGCACTATCGATTGCCCCATCGCGTGCAACTCTCGCAGGCTGCCCGTGCCGGCATCGACCTGCCCTGATGGCGCAAGGAAGAAAGGAGGAAACGATGCCTTTTTTTGCAGTAGAAGTTGCTCCACTGCCGAAAAAGGCGTAAATTTGTATCGGTGAAACCTAAGTAGGTGTTCCAAATTAATGGATACCCTCTTTGTTTTCTTTTCCCCGTGAGAAAACTCCTTCTGCTCTGTGCCGGCGGTACGCTCAGCACACAAAACCTACACCTGCTGCCCCAACCTGAACGTGTGGAGCAACGCACTGCCCCACCCTTCCGAATCACCCCCGCAACGCTCAATAATCTCTCTGCCCACCGACACATGAACATCTCCCACGAACACTGGATGCAGCGCTGCCTCCAACTGGCACGCAACGGCAGTCTCACCACCTCGCCCAATCCCATGGTGGGCGCAGTCATCGTCTATCCCGACGAGCAAGGCGGGCGCATCCTGGGCGAAGGCTACCATATCCGTCCCGGCGAAGGTCATGCCGAGGTCAATGCTCTCCGCAGTGTGTCCCCGGCCGATAAGGCGCTACTCCCGCAGTCGACCATCTACGTCAGCCTTGAGCCTTGTGCCCACTACGGCCGCACTCCGCCCTGCGCTGCCCTCATCGTGCGCAGCGGCATTCGTCGGTGTGTGGTGGGTTGCGTAGACCCTTTCAGCAAAGTGGGTGGCCGCGGCATCAAGATGATGCGTGAAGCCGGAATAGAAGTCATTGTGGGCGTGCTTCGCGAAGCGTGCATCGACCTCAACCGTCGCTTCTTCTGCGTCAACGTCCTGCGCCGCCCCTTCATCACCCTCAAATGGGCAGCCAGTGCCGATGGGTTCATCGACCGCTGCCGTACCCTCGATGCCGAAGGCAACCCCATCGGGCGTCCGGCACAACTTTCCACCCCCACCACCCTGCTGCGGGTGCATCGGCTTCGGGCAGAACATGAAGCCATTCTTGTGGGACGACGCACCTTTGAACTCGACCGCCCGGCACTCACCGTGCGCCATTGGCCCGGTCGCTCTCCCCTGCGCTGCGTGCTGGGAAGTGTCGATGAGCGCGCCCTGCAAGCGGGTTTTCAGGCCTTTGCCGACATCGACAGTCTGCTGGATGCTTTTCGCCGCGACAGGGTGCAGTCGCTCTTTGTGGAAGGTGGCAGCCGATTGCTCCAATCGTTCATCGAGCGCGACCTCTGGGACGAAGCGTGGGAAGAACGCAGCACCGTCCGCCTCGGCGACGGCGTGCCGGCACCCACGATGCCTGCCGAGTTTGACCCCGAAGAAGAAACGCACTTCGGCACCCGCTACCGACATTGGCGAAGCCCTGTGCTGCAACAGCACTACGTGGACTTCTGAGCACAACAAGACCTCCCCTCAAATCCCGCGTCGAAAGAGTATGATTGTAGACATTAGGGCGACAACCAAAGACGTAAGGCATAAACCTAAATCATTCCACTCAAAAAGAATGTGATATTTTTTGTGTGTATGTTTTTTTTCTTTACCTTTGCACAAAATAAAAGAGTATGATAAAGTTCTTATTTCCTTTGGTATGTTTATTTTGCTTTTTCGTTTCTTGTCAAGAAGAGAATAGCAATATCGACCTCCTTAAAACGGCAGATGGTGGAGTGATTAAGGTAAAAAAAGAGGAAGTCATCTCTTTGGATCCTAAGAAGCTCAATTTTAGAAATTCGAGACCTTCGGGAGAAGGTCCCGTTATTGATACTTCTTATGGAGGGGTGACCACTTTAGAAAAAGAAGATTGGATAAGAATAAAATTCACCGACAAGGTTGAAGGTTTTGAAGCCAATAAAATCTACTATGCAAAGTATGCTGTTTGTTTGCAGAATATAGATATCCGTGGATATAATGAACTCACTCCTATTTATAGCAGAAAAAAGCACATGGGATTTCACCCATCAATACCTATAGAAAATATGGAGTTAGGTGCTCGAATAGATAACTGGGGTGGTAAAACCGCAAGATGTACAACTAAATTATTGTATATAGGATATGATGAGCAACTTCGTGAAGTAGATACTTACTATCCTATTCTTCCGAATAAAATTATTTGGTATACGGTTAAAAGTGTATACGATTGGAAATTATAAAATTAAAGTATTCCCTTTTGACTGGGGAATAAATTAGCACTATTCTGTTATCTATTAGAACATAAATTACATAATAGAGAATTTTATTGTACAATATAACTGCAATCAAGGAACTCAAAGCTCCTTGATTGCAGTTGTTTTTATTGATGAATTTGTAAAAGGTACGCGCACCAGCTACTTCCATCCACGAATAAACCTCAAAATATACCTATTTTCGGCCCTTATGGCTAGAAAAAACAAGGGTCAAGAAAGCCAGCAAATCCAGCCCAATAGAAGGGTGGAGCGAGGGTGGGGGAGGGGCATTTTTGCAAAGCGGACCCACACTTATGGAATGCAGAAAGGGCAAGGTAGGGGAGAATAGGACAAAAGAAGGAGGAAATAGACGTTTTTTAAGGAGAAGTCTTTGCCCTTCCCTCGGGAAATGCCTACATTCGCTTGGTCCTAACACAACAATACAACCAACACAAACCTCCCATACAAAAACTCATGAATACCCCTTCTTACGTACAAGGTGCGTCGAGCACACACCTGTTTGGCGAAACCATCAATAGCCACCTGCGCAACATCGTCGAAGCCAACCCGAACAACGATGCGCTCATCAGTGCCCACCAAGGCTATCGCGCCACTTATGCCGAATTCTACGAGCAAGTGGGGCGTGTGGCCAAAGGATTGATTGCCCTCGGCGTGCAGCCCGGCGAGCGCGTGGGCATCTGGTCGCCCAACTGCTACCAGTGGGTGCTGCTCCAATATGCCACGGCGCGCATCGGCGTCATCATGGTCAACCTCAATCCCGCTGCCCGCACCCACGAGTTGGTCTACGTGCTCAACCAGTCGGGCATCACCACGGTGTTTGCCGCCTTGCAGTTCAAAACGAGCAACTACAAGCAGATGCTCCGCAAAAGCCGCGTGAAAGCGCCCACCCTTGCCCGCGAAATCTATTGGGACGAGACGTGGGAACGCTTCTTGGCCGATGGTGAAAGCGTGAGCGACGAGACGCTGCGCGAGTGGGAAGACGCGGTGCAGTTTGACGACCCCGTCAATATCCAATACACCTCCGGCACCACGGGCAACCCGAAGGGCGTTACGCTCTCCCACCACAATATCCTCAACAACGGCTTCTTCATCGGTGAGCGCATGCACTACACCTCGGCCGACCGCGTTTGTCTGCCCGTACCCTTCTTCCACTGTTTCGGGATGGTTCTGGGCAACATGGCCTGCACCACCCATGGTGCTACCATCGTCATTCCCAACGATAGTTTCGACCCACGGGTCACTCTCGAAGTCGTAGAACGCGAGCGCTGCACCTCTCTCTACGGTGTGCCCACGATGTTCATCGTCGAACTGGAAGAGATGGAGAAGAAGGACTACGACCTGCGCTCCCTCCGCACGGGCATCATGGCGGGTTCGGTGTGTCCGCCGGAAGTGATGAAAAAGGTGAAGGAACTGATGAACATGCACGAAATCACCATCTGCTACGGCATGACCGAAACCTCCCCCGTATCGACCCAGACCCGCATCGGGGCACCCTTTGAGAAGCAAATCTACTCCGTCGGCACCGTGCAGGACCACATCGAAATCAAAATCATCGACCCCGACACCGGACGCGTGCTCCCACGCGGCAAAGCCGGCGAAATCTGCACCCGTGGCTACTCTGTGATGCTGGGTTACTGGAACGACCCCGAGTCCACCCAACGCGTGCTCGACGCGCAACGCTGGATGCACACCGGCGACCTCGGCTCGATGGACGAAGAGGGCTACGTCTACATCGAAGGACGCATCAAAGACCTCATCATCCGCGGCGGCGAAAACATTTCGCCCAAGGAGATTGAGGACTTCCTCTACACCCACCCCGGTGTCATGGACGCTCAAGTCATCGGTGTTCCCAGTGAGAAATATGGTGAAGAACTCATGGCCTGGGTTATCCTCAAAGAAGGGGTTACCCTCACCGGCGACGACCTCCGCGCTTTCTGCAAAGACCGCATCGCTCACTACAAGGTGCCGCGTTACTGGAAGTTTGTCACGGAGTTTCCGATGACCATTGCCGGCAAAATCCGAAAGGTCGACATGCGCGAAATCTCCGCCCGCGAACTGGGACTCACGGAGAAGAAGTAAGGGCACGGCCTTTTACATCCCTCTGAAAGGAAATGAGGTCTTAGGTAGAGCGATTTCTACCTAAGACCTCATTTCGTTTGTTTGCTCAACGGTGTTACCGTCGGTGGTTCAGGCAAACCAGAGCATGACGATGATTTGAGCGATGATGACGCGCAGAAACATGCCGAGGGGATAGACGGTGGCGTAGGCGATGGAGGCGCGGTCGCCGGGGAGGGTGTCGTTGACATAGCCCAAGGCGATGGGATTGGCCATGGCGCCGCAGAGCATGCCGGCCGTGGTGGCGAGCGACTTGTGGCGATAGTTCACCGCGATGGCGGCCACGAGGATGAGGGGTAGGGCAGTGAGGAGGGCGGCAATGCCAATCCATTTGAGCGCCGCCGGCTGCATCACCGTGGCCAGGAAGTCGCCACCGGCATCCAACCCCAGGCAGGCCAGATACATCGAAAGGCCGAGCGAACGCAGCATCAAGTTGGCCGACTGTGTGGTGTAAGCCACCATGTGCAGGCGCGGGCCGTAGCTGCCGATGAGGATACCCATGATGATGGGTCCGCCCGCAAGCCCCAGCCGGACGGGATAACTCAGGCCGAAGTTGAGGGGGATGCTCCCCAGCAGCAGACCGAGCGTGATACCGATGAAGATCGTCACCATGTTGGGCTCTTCGAGATGTTTCACCTCATTGCCCAATTCGTCGATGACCTGTTCCACACTGTCCTTCGTGCCCACCACGGTGATGCGGTCGCCGATGCGCAGCATGAGTTCGGGCGTGGCCAGGAGTTGGAGGTCGGCACGCTTCACGCGGCTCACCGTCACGCCGAAGCGGTTGCGCAAGTGGAGGTCGCGCAGGCGCTTGCCGTTGATGCCCGAGCGAGTGATGAGGATGCGGCGCGAGACGAGGTGAGGGTCGATGGTGTTCCAGTCGATGTTCTTCTCCATCCAGTTGGTGTCGTCGTGGCTACCGAAGAGTTTGGTGAGCAGGTCGACCTGCGTCTTTTGGGTGATGACGAGCAGGCGGTCGCCCTTCTGGATGACAGTGTCGCTGCCGGGGAGGATGACTTCGCCCTCGCGCCAAATGCGCGACACGACAAACTTGGCATGGGCAAAGCCAGTGACGATTTCGTAGATGGTGAGGCCGAAGAGGGCGGGGTTGCACACGCCGTAGGAGGTGATGAAGGCTTCGCTATCGCTGTCGCTGTCGTCGGGGTGCTCGTGGCGCTTGAGCCACCCTTTCATCACCACCAGCACGATGATGACACCAATCATGCCGATGGGGTAAGTCACGGCGCAACTCAATGCTGCCACGGCCGAGGGTTGCCCCAGCTGCTTGAGCGTCTGTTGGGCGGCACCGAGGGCAGGCGTGTTGGTGGTGGCGCCGCACAGCACGCCGATGAGGTCGGCAAAGGGGAGCCATCCGGCGGCTGCCATGGCCAGCGTCATGAGCGTACCGAGCAGTACGATGCCCACCGAGAGTACATTTAGTTCTGTGCCGCCGTGCTTGAAGGCACTCATGAAGCCCGGACCCACTTGCAGGCCGAGGGTGTAGACAAAAAGGACAAGCCCGAAACTTTCGGCATAGGAGAGCATCTGAGGGTCGAGCTCCAGTCCGAGCGCACCGGCCAAAATGCCGGCAAAGAACACGAACGTGATGCCCAGACTGATGCCCTTGAAGCGAAATTTCGCCAACGAGAGCCCTAAGGCACAAACGGCCGAAAGGACAATGACGGCCTGAATGGCCGAGGGCGTGGTGAGAAGGTCGATGAACCACATGATGAAATCTGCGGGAAAGAAAAGCAGTGAAATAAAAGGGGAGCAAGCTCCGAGAAAAAGAGTGTTTTTGGGAGGGACGCGGCCCTATTGCCGCAAAGGTAGAGAGTTTTTGATGAACGAAGAAAGATTTACCCACTTTTTTTGCACTTTCCACCTTCATCGGCCGATTGCAGGCCGTTTTCCGCGCTGTTTGGGCGTGGTGGCGCCTTCTTCCGAGAGGAGTGCTGCTTTCTTTCTCCTTGTGCAGTGTGTTCCGGGTCGTTGGCTAATGAAGTTTTCTTTCAACGTGTAGAAAATTCCATCACGTAACGAGAAGACGACGGCGGCACACGCACCGGAGCACCGGCCACAAAGGTCGGCGGCACTGCAAAAGCCGCAAATGTCTACTTCCGACAACTGCTTTCCCGCAAATTCCTCCTCCAAAATGACACTTCGCATAAAAAAAAGTAGAAATAAAGCGCTTTGTCAAAAGTTTTACCTATTTTTGTACTCTCAACAAAACACGAACTACAATATGAAGAAAGCAGATTTACTGGACCGTAAGATCCTTAGAATCATCTCCATCGACGCCCGCCGCAGTTTCAAGGAGATTGCTGCACATTGCGGTGTGTCGCGCGCTGCCATCCATCAGCGTGTCGTGCGCATGATCGAAAAGGGCATCATCACCGGAAGCGGCTATCAGGTGAGTCCGAAGTTTTTGGGTTTCGGCACTTGCACCTACATCGGCATCAAGCTCGAACGCGGCTCGATGTACAAGCAGACGGTCGACCAACTCAACAAAATTCCCGAAATCGTGGAATGCCACTTCACCACCGGCCCTTACACCGTCTTGGTGAAACTCTACTCTCGCGACAACGAGCACCTGAAAGACTTGCTCAACAACAAAATCCAAGAAATCCCCGGTGTGACCTCCACCGAAACGATGATTTCGCTCGAACAGAGCATCTCACGCACCGTCCCCATCCTCTTTGAAGTGGAGGACTACCTCGACAAGAACGGCCCACTACCCATCCACCTTGTCGATGAGGTCGAAGACTAAACACTGAGCACGCTCGGCGTGCTTTTCCCTTTCTATCATTCTACAAACTATGACCCTCTACTATCAAGGTGCCTTGCTCGGACTGTGCACCTTCCTCATCATCGGCGTTTTCCATCCGATTGTCATCAAGGCTGAGTACTATTTCGGCACGCGCTCTTGGTGGGCGTTTCTGGTGGCCGGCATTGCTGCCGTCATCGGTGCGCTGTACATCCAAAGCGTCTTCTATAGTGCCGTCTTGGCCATTGTCGGTTTTTCGTGCCTTTGGAGCATCATCGAAATCTTTGAGCAGCGCCAACGCGTCATCAAGGGCTGGTTTCCGATGAATCCAGAACGCAAACACACCTATCCTGCCGACGCTGTGCCTTATCAGGGCAAGGCCAAAAAGAAATAAGCGCTATGAACCACGATTTAGCAACGCTCTATGCGCAACACACGGAGCGTTTTGCCCCGAAGCGGCCGCTGATTGCCATCACGGGCAATTTCGGAGAGAAAGGTTGCGAACTGGCAGCCGGCTATTACGAGTCGGTGCTCGCGGCCGGGGGGACACCTCTCGTCCTTCCGCCTTCGGCCGACCTCGCAGCCCTCGAACCGCTTCTCGACCGCATCGACGGACTCCTCCTCTCGGGCGGTGCCGACCTCAATCCTCTCTGGATGGGCGAAGAGCCCATTCCTCAGCTCGGCGGCATCAACCCTGTGCGCGATGGTCAAGAGTTGCTGCTCGTGCGTCTCGCGGCCGACCGTCAAATCCCGATGCTCGGCATCTGTCGCGGTATGCAGGTGATGGTGGCGGCCTTGGGCGGTCGCGTCTATCAGGACACCGCTGTGCAGCGTCCCACAGATGCACCGTTGCTCGTCAAACATTCGCAAACGGCACCGCGCAACGAAGCCACCCATGGCGTGACGATTGAGCCCGACAGCACTTTGGGCCGACTCTTCGGCACGCACATCGCCGTCAATAGTTTCCACCACCAGACGGTGGCCGACCCCGGGCCACGACTTCGCATCACCGCTCGCGCTGCCGACAACGAAATCGAAGCGGTCGAAAGCACCGAGCACAAGAGCCTTCTGGGCGTGCAGTGGCATCCCGAGTGCATGGAGCGCGAGGTGATGCGGCCACTCTTTGCCCACCTCGTCGGTGAGGCCGAAAGCTATCGCTGTGCACGGGATTTTCATGACCGTCATCTCACGCTCGACTCCCACTGCGACACACCGATGTTTTTCGACCGCGACATCGACTTCAATCGGCGCGACCCCCAGATTTTGGTAGACATCCACAAGATGACCGAAGGAGGACTGGACACGTCCATCATGGTGGCCTATCTGGCACAACAGGGACGCAGCGAAGCCGAACACCGCCAAGCCACCGCCCGCGCCAACAACATCCTCGACCGCCTCGAAGCCATGGTGGAGCGTTGTCCGCAGGCGCGCCTCGCCTTTACGCCGGCACAACTTTATGCCAACAAGGCGGCCGGCCTGCACAGCATCATGCCCGGCATCGAAAACGGCTATGCCTTCGGCACCGACCCGGCCAACGTGGAGCGCTTCCGCCGGCGAGGGGTGGTCTACACCACGCTCTGTCACAACGGAAACAACGAAATCTGCGACTCGGCACGTCCCGGCAAGCACGATCTCGAGCGCTTCCCCTCCACACAAGGAGCGGAACACGACGGCCTCTCTGACTTTGGTCGCACGGTGGTGCGGGAGATGAACCGCGTGGGAATGATGGTCGACCTCTCCCATGCGGCCGAAAGCACCTTCTACGACGCGCTCTCCTGCTCCTCGCTCCCCATCGTGTGCAGCCACTCTTCGGCACGCAGCCTGTGCGACCATCCGCGCAATCTCACCGACCATCAACTCCGTGCTTTGGCCGAAAAGGGTGGGGTGGCACAGTGCACTTTCTATAAGGGCTTCCTGCGCACCGACAGCGACAAGGCATCCATCGACGATGCCGTGGCCCACATGCTCCACATGATTGCCGTGGCCGGCATCGACCACGTGGGCATCGGCACCGACTTCGACGGCGACGGCGGTGTGCCGGGCTTGGCCGATGCTTCCGAACTGCTCCACCTCACCCGCCGTCTGCAAGCCGAGGGACTGACCGACGGCGACCTTGAAAAACTTTGGGGCGGCAACTTCCTCCGCGTCATGCAGGCAGTACAAGAGGCGGGCGAAATCAAACTTTGAGGAAAATCATCCCTACCTTATTTTATCACAAAATATGAACACGAAACTTCTCTTCTTCCTTTGCCTCGCGCCTTTGCTCATGGCCTGCAAAGGCAGCAAATCCAGCGGCGATACCCCTGCGATTGACTCTGCACTGGTGTGCAAGGTGCAGTTTGATGCCGACTCTGCTTTCCACTTCGTCAAGGAACAATGCGATTTCGGCGCACGCACGCCCAACTCCACCGCCATTCAACGCTGCGGCGACTATATCGTCGCCAAATTCCGCAGTTACGGACTCGACATTACGGAACAAAAGACCACTCTCAAGGGTTGGGACGGCACTTCTCTGCGCTGTCGCAACATCATTGCCGCCTACAAGCCCGAAGCCAAAGACCGCATCGTCATTGCGGCCCACTACGACTCCCGCCCCTGGTCCGACCAAGACCCCGACTCCACGAAGCACCGCCTGCCGGTCATGGCGGCCGACGATGGCGCATCGGGCGTGGCGGTGATGCTCGAATTGGCGCGCCACATCCACCGGCTCAATCCGGCTTTCGGCGTCGACTTCGTTTGCTTTGATGCCGAAGACTACGGTGCTCCCTACTGGGCACCCGAATCCGCCCGCAATGATGAAAATACCTGGTGTCTCGGTTCGCAATATTGGAGCAAGAACCCCCATCGTCCCGGCTACACAGCCCGTTTGGGCATCCTTCTCGACATGGTGGGCGGCCGCGGCAGCAAGTTCCACTACGAGGGATTCTCTCTCCAAAACGCACAGGACGTGGCCGTCCGCGTGTGGGACGCTGCGCGCTATGCCGGAGCAGCCGACTTCTTCCCCCAAGCCAACGGTGGCTATGTCACCGACGACCACATCCCGATGAACACCATTGCGCTGATTCCCACCATCGACATCATCCCCTTCAATCCAAACGGCGGCTTCACGCCTCATTGGCACACCACCACCGATACCCCGGACAACATCGACCCGGCCACCCTCCGCGCCGTCGGACAGACGGTGTTGCAATTCCTTTCTCAGGAAAAGTTGTAGTGCTCGCTTTCTAAAAACATCAAATCACCCATTTACCACATGACCATCAACGAAATACAAGACGAAATCATCGAGGAATTTACCGAGATTGAAGATTGGATGGACCGCTACCAGTTGCTCATCGATTTGGGCGAAGCGTGCGATGCCCTTCCGGCCGAAGAAAAGAACGAGTCGAACCTCATTGACGGATGCCAGAGCCGCGTCTGGATTGTGTGCGACGAGCACGCCGACGGCATCCTCCAATTCCGTGCTGAGAGCGACGCCCTCATCGTCAAGGGCATCGTGACTCTCCTCCTCCGTGTGGTCAACGGTCATACGGCACAGGAAATCCTCGATGCCGACCTCTATTTCATCCGCGAAATCGGGCTGACCGAGCATCTTTCCCCCACACGCTCCAATGGTTTGCTCGCCATGATCAAGCGCATCAAGATGTATGCCCTTGCCGTCTCCGTGCGCGGATAAGGCAGTTTTCATCCCCAAAAAGAGGGTCGTTTGCACTCAGTGCTTCACGCCCATCACACCACAACCAACGAGGAGGTGCCCCGGCATACGGAGCACCTCCTCGTTGTGGGTAGGGTAGTGTCGATGTTGAGAAAGGAAAGCATCAGCGGCCGCCGCGCTGTCGCAGGCGGTCGATGTTGCGCTGATGGGTGTTGTTTTGACGCTTTTGCTCCTTTTGCTTGATGAGGCGGGCAGGCTTCTGCTTGTTGAGCGGAAGGGCTTTGACATTCCAAGCGGGGTTGCTGTCCCAGTTGGCGCGCACCTCGATTTCCTCAGGATAGTAGTAGACCTCCTCGGGAGGCGTGTGGGTGTCCCAGCGGCCGGGCGTCCATCGGCCGTCGCCGTTGTGGTCGAAGAAGCAACGGAGGAAGTATTTGCCGGGGCGGATGTAGTAAAATTCCGCACGGCCGTCCTGTGCAAGCACCTGTGTCGTGGGATTTCCGCTCTGGTCGAGCAGTTGCACGATGGTCGTGTCGGAGGCTTGGGAGAGGGAGACAAAGAGCGTACCGTAGTCTTCGAGTTTGCCGATGGAGAAGGAAGAACGCACGGAATCGTTAGACAGCCCATAGAGGCTCGTCAGCGCTCCCGATTCGAGGTGCAGTTCGTATTGCTGCCCCGGTCGCCATTCGGCCCTCAGACGTCGCGCAAGGAGGTTGCCGGGCAGACTGTCCAACTCAAAGGGAGCTTCGCGGAAGGTGCTGTCTACTTTGAGCCGCAGATGGATACGTGTCGTGTCGAGGCGCGCAAGGGGCTGCTCGAACTTCAAGGTGAGGTTTTGCGCGGGGCTGATGGTGCGGTCGGTGGGCAGTTGCGTGGGTAGGAAGACCACGGGCGGCTTTTCGTCGGTGTAGTCCCCGCGCTTGTGGCGCCGTTCGCGCTGCTTTTCCCACTTTTCGAGTTCTTTGGCCTTCTCAGCCAGCCGTTTGGCAAAGGTGGTGCGGGGCACGAGTTCGAGGGTGTCGGTCTTCAGATAAGGGCGTTGGAGCGAGTCGTCCCACTCTTCGAAAGTGTAGGCCAGGCGCAGCGTGTCTTGGCGCAGGAGAGTGGTGTCGGCCAACCAGTAGGTGAGGGTGTCAAGGGCGAGGTTGCGATTTTCGACAAAGGCATTTTCGGACTTGAAGTTGAGCCCTCTGAGGGTGGGAACGTGGGTCGATGGAGCGGTGAAGAAGGTGGTGAACTGCTCCGGCACATCGCGTTGCGCCTTGAGGAAGTGGCGCGGCTGGCGAGCCTCCTTGAAGGCCGTGACCACGACATCGTCGGGCGTGAAGTGGGTGAAGGGGATGACGCGGATAGAGTCGTAGCGCACGGAGTCTATCCACAGCGTGTCGTAGCGTGTGTCAGGAAAGGACGATGGGACGAGCTTTTTGTCGAGAAAACCGATGATTTCACTCGGTTGTGAGAAGCGATAGTCGGCATCGGCATCTTGGAGGGCAAAGATGCGATATTTCCGAGTGGGCGACACCCCTTTGATGGAAAAATAGCCTTGTCCGTCGGTGCGTGCCACACGTTCGAAAGGCGTTCGGGTGAAGGCGGTGTCGGCATCGCTCGTGTGGAGGCCGACGAGTATGCCCTTCATCGGTTCGAGGTCCTCGGCGTTGAGCACGTGTCCCGAGATTTGCATCGTATCAGTCACTGCGCCCGTCGAGAAGATGTAGGTGTATTGCCCGAGTGGGTTGCCTTCGTTGTTGTCGGTGATGGCATCGGAAAAGTCGACCGTGTAGGTGGTGTTGGGGATGAGCGAATCGAGGATTTCGACCGTCACACGGCGTCCCGACACCTTAATTTCAGGCTGCTCCTTCTGTGGGGGCGACACCGTAATCTTTTCGTTGGCATTGTCGACCTTGATGAGTTCGTCAAACACGAGGGTGAATTTCGTGCGCTTCCCACCGGCCACCTTTTCAGGATTGGTGGCCGAGACGATGCGCGGCGGAGTTTCATCATAGGGGCCGCCATCGGGGCCGCTGCCTTGATTGGCACAACCCACCACGGCAGCAAGGGCGGCAAGGAGGAGGAGGAAGAGGAAAGGAATGCGTTTCAAGGGAATGTTATGTTTGAAATGGAAGAAGAAAAATAGGGTTTCCGAAGTCTCTATAGGACGCTTGTTTGAAAGGGGAAGCGGAGGGGGTGAATTTATCTCAGAGGTAGTTTTTTTTAGCTCTGAGGTAGAAAAAACTACCTCTGAGGTAAATTTTTCTACGACCTATATAGTTTTTCGCACCAAGGCAAGGCGGCGTTCGTGGTTTGAAAAATCACCTGCCGACGGCCCTATGCTACATCATGGCTATGATCTGCTCGATAATATCGCGGTGGTTGGCGAGGCGGGGCACTTTGTGCTGTCCACCGAGTTTGCCACGACTTTTCAGCCAGTCGTTGAAGAGGCCTTCGCGGGCGGGGAGAATTTCGAGACGTTGGAGGGTGATGTCTTTGTAGCGCTTGGCCTCGTAGTCGGAATTGATGCGCTGCAAAGCGTCGTCAAGCGCAGTGGCAAAGGCTTCGAGATCCTGTGGTGCGCGGCGGAACTCGATGATCCACTGGTGGCGACATTTGCCTTCGGCGTCCATGAAGACCGGTGCGGCGGTGTATTCGCTCACCTCGGCTCCGGTGGCTTGACAGGCTTGTTTGAGTCCCTGCTCGGCATTGTCGACCATGAGTTCTTCGCCAAAGGCGTTGATGAAACTCTTGGTGCGTCCCGAAATGATAAACTTGTAGGGGCGTGTGCCGGTGAACTTCACCGTGTCGCCAATCTGATAGCGCCACAATCCGCAGGAGGTGCTGATGACAAGGGCGTAGTTTTTGCCCACTTCCACTTCCCAAATGGGGAGCACGGTGGGATGGTCGCTACCCACTTCTTCGAGGGGAATGAATTCGTAGAACACGTCGTAGTCGAGCATGAATTCCATGGCTTTGTCGGCCGGGTCGGTCTGCAATCCGAAGAAGCCTTCGGAGGCGTTGTAAGTCTCCATATAGTGCATCTTCTTTGAAGGTATCATACGGAGGTACTGTTCGCGATAGGGAGTGAAGGCCACCCCACCATGGAAGAAGACTTCGAGGTTCGGCCACACTTCGTCGACCGTCTTGGCTCCCGTGATTTCGAGCAGCCGCGTCAGTACGGCCATCATCCACGAAGGAACACCGCTCAACGAGGTGACGTTGGCGTGCATCGTTTCGCGGGCAATGCGGTCGCGCTTTTCTTCAAAATCGGCCAAGAGAGCCGTCTGCTTCTTCGGAACTCGGAACAGGTTGACGAAGGTACTCACGTTTTCGTTGAGAATGGCACTCAAGTCGCCCACCAATGCCGTTGGCGAATTGTAATTGGGTTGGTGGCTACCGCCCAATATTAACCCTTTTCCGGAGAACAAACGGCTCTCGGGATAGTTGCGGAGATAGAGTGCCACAGAGTCGCGGCCGCCGGCATAGTGCAGGTCTTGGAGACCTTGCGCACTGACGGGAATGAATTTGCTCTTGTCGTTGGTCGTTCCCGATGACTTGGCATACCACCGCACTGCACCGCGCCACAACACATCGCGCTCTCCGTGGCGCATCCGGTCGATGTCGGTTTTCAGACTTTCGTAGTCGTTGAGCGGCACACGTTCGGCAAAATCCTCATAGCCGCGCAGCGTGGCATAGTCGTAACGCTCGCCCCACTCGGTGCGCGCCGCTTGGCGCAGCAGACGTGCGAGGACTTCACGTTGCAGAGTTTCTGCGCGCTCGGCAAAGGAGTCGATGATACGCACACGATGGGCAAAGAATTGGCGAACGAGGGGGGTGATGTTGAGCATAGGAGGTTATTGATTGAGATACTGTTCCAGCACGATGAGGTCTTCGGGATAGGTGAGTTTGAGGTTGGTTTCTTCACCGCGCACCAAAGCGATATCGACTTCGGGGGCGTAGCGAAACACCACACCGCAATCGTCGGTGCCGCGGAAGTCGGGGTCGAGCATGGCTCTCCGATAGGCTTCGCGGAGGGTGTCGGCGTGAAATCCTTGCGGGGTTTGCACGCGCCGCAGTCGGCTACGGTCGGGCACGGCAATGGTGCGCCCCTGTTCGTCCACCTCAATCATGGTGTCGGTGGTGGGCAGGACGACATTCACAGCCGCGTGCGTTTGCAAGGCTTGGCACACTTCGCTGATGATGCGTAGACTTACCGCAGGGCGCACCGCATCGTGGAAGATGAGATCTACGTCGGCTCCTTCATAGGCACGAAGGGCCGCCAGCGAAGAGTCGTAGCGTTCCGCTCCACCGGTGAACCAGTGGCGCAGTTTGGGGTGAGGATTTCGCTCCACCACACGGCGCATTTCGTCGAGCCATTGCGCGTTGGCGACAATCGTAATTTCATCGATTTCGGCACAGGCTTCAAAGGCCGCGATACTGTGTTCGAGCACCGTTTTTCCGGCCAGAGTGAGGAGTTGTTTGGGACGGTCGGCACCCAGTCGGCTGCCCACGCCGCCTGCCAAGAGCACGGCTATGTTCTTTCGCATTTCGAGAATTCGGGAAGAGGGGAGTTGGCACGCATGGAGCAGGCGCGTGCGTTGTATATTCAAGGCAAAGTTACCACTTTCGACCGACATCGACCGCGCTTTCTTCTTTTTTTTGCCCACACGGCCTGAAATGTCGCCTAAATCGAGGTGCTGTGAGAGTTCAATGCGCTATAAGTAGATGTTCAAAATTAATCGTAGCTATCTTCTTCGTAGGGTGTTCTCTACTTTGATGCCATCTTTGATTCCCTTTTCCGCCATTGTCTGGATTGGTCGGCACATTTCAGTCTACATCATATTGTGCCCCATTGCCCTTCGGAAGTTGAAGGACAATGGGGCACTTCTTTTTGCACAAGCGCTTTGATGGTGGACATCAGATGAAAACAAACAGCCGGCGAATTTTCTTAGGAAAGTTCGCCGGCTGCTTTTGTGCGCCACAAAGCAAGAGGGAAACTTAAAACTCTTGACCGAGGATGAAGTGGAAGTGGCTGCCGCCAATCTTCTGGCCGGAGGGAGCGTATTTGTCAAAGCCATAGGCCCAGTCGATACCCATCAGACCGATAAAGTTGAGGAACAAGCGGACACCCACACCGGCCGACTTGCGAAGGGAGAAGGGGTTCATCTTGCTCACGTCCGTCCAAGCATTTCCGGCTTCGACAAAGCCGAGGGCATAGATGTTGGTGGAAGCTTCAAGCATGAGGGGATAGCGGAGTTCGAGACCGAGACGCGTGTAGGCATAGGCGTTTCCGGTGTTGTTGCCGGCGATGGAGCCGTTTTCATAACCGCGCAGGGCGATGGTCTCTTGTCCGTAGGTGGTGTAGCCGGTCATACCGTCACCACCGACGTAGAAGGTTTCGAAGGGCGATTTGCGGTGTTTGTTGTAGGCGCCAACGATACCGAAGTCGGTGCGCGTCATGATGACAGGACAGTGCTTCAGACTCGAATTGAGGGCGGTGTAGGTGCGTAAACGGAGTATCCATTTGTGGTATTCCAACCAGCGATATTTCTCTTGTGCCTCCTTGTCGTAGGTCGAACTGTTGTAGTTGGTGGCCAGTCCCTGATAGTTTTTCCCATCGAAGAGGGAGTAGGGTGGAGTGAGGGTGAGTTGGAAATTGAAGTCCGAACCGCTGCGGGGGAAGAGGGGGTTGTCGGTAGAATTGCGGGAGAGCGTAAAACCGACGTTGAAGTTGTTACTGTTGCCGTTGGAGATGAGGAAATAGTTACGGTTCCAGTTCTTCATGTTGTAGCGCGTGTAGCCGACATTGACCATAAATTGGAAATAGTCGTCGGGCCAGTGGAGGCGCTTTCCGAAGCCGACATTCAGACCGATGATGTCCATGTATTTGTCGGGGTCGTAGTAATTGGCCGCGTTGTAGTAGCTGCTGTTGGTGCCGTAGCCGGCGTAATACTGCGAATAATAATTGCTATAATTGTTGTAATAGTTGGAACTATAATCGGACTGGTGCGAATAGAACGCGGAGAAGGAGAAGTGGTTGGGCCGCTTTCCACCGAACCAGGGATCGGTAAAGGCCAAAGAGAAGTTGGTGTAGTAGCGACCGTTCGTTTGTGCCGACAGTGAGAGGGTTTGTCCATCACCTTGGGGAATGAAGCCGCCGCGCTTGTAGCCTTTAGTATTTAAAAGGTTTTGGAGGGAGAAGTTGGTGAACTTCAAACCGGCACGCAGGAGAACTCCCGTTTGTCCCCAACCGAGGGAAAGCTCGACTTGGTCGCCGCCTTTGGTGGCGAGAGGGTAGGTGATGTCTACCGTTCCGGTCTGTCCGTCAGGACGAATGTTTTTGAAAATCTCCTGGGTGAGGTATTCCGGGTCGAACTGTCCCATCGAGGCCAGTTCGCGCACGGTGCGCTGAATGGCTTCCATCGAGAAGAGGTCGCCGGGCTTGGTGCGGAGTTCGCGACGGATGACGTGGTCATACACGCGGTCGTTGCCGGCAAATCGGATGCGGTTGAGCGTGGCTTGTGTGCCTTCGGTGACGCGCATTTCGAGGTCGATGCTGTCGCCTTCCACATTGACTTCAACGGGCTTGATACTGCTGAATACGTAGCCATTGTTGTAGTACTGATTGCCCACGGCATCTTCGTCGGCTTGCAGGCGCTTCATCATGAAGGTTTGATCGTAGAGGTCGCCTTTCTTCATTTTGAGGGTAGCAGCCAGTCCTTCGGAGGGATAGATGGTGTTGCCCACCCAGTTGATGTTGCGCACATAATACTTCTTGCCCTTGCGGATGTCGAGATAGATATCGACGTGCTTAGCATCGATCGGCACGACGGAGTCGGTCACCACCAAGGCATCGCGATAGCCCCAAGAGTTGAGTTTGTCGATGATGAAGCCTTTGTCTTCTTCATACTTTTCAGGCAGGAACTTGCGCGAACTGAATGTAATCCACTTTTTGAACGTCGAGCGGTCGCTCGTCTTCTTCATGGCGTTTTTAAGGGCACGAGCTTCTTTGGGGTCAACACCCGTCATGAAGATTTTGTGGACGGTGATTTTGTTGTTTTTCTTGACGTCGATGTCCACCAGCATTTTGTGGGTGTCGGTGGGATCTTCGTGCTGTACGATGTTGACTTCTGCGTTTTTGTAGCCCTTCTCTTCGTAGTATTTCAGAATGCGGCGCTTGGTTCTGTCCACCAAGTTGGGCGTAATTTGATTGCCGGCACGGAGGGGGATACGTGCTTCGATTTCCTCTCTTTCCGTCTTCTTCATCCCCGTGAAGTTGATGGAGGTGATGCGGGGCTGTGCGGTGAGGCGGATGTGGAGATAGATGGTGTCGCCCACGAGGCTGTCGGCGTCAATCTCCACATTGGAGAAAAGCCCTTGCTTCCAATAGTTGCGGATGGCCTGACTGATGCCTTCGCCCGGCACCTCATAAGTACTGCCCACTTCCAACCCGGCAATGTTGAGCAGCAAATCGTCGTCATAGCCTTTGATACCATCGATGGCCACACCGCCCAAGACGTACTTTTGAGGCTGTGTGGAATAGATGATTTCGGGTTTCACCTTGGTCTGTGCCGCACTTGTCAAGGCAAAAAGGGCACACACCATGAACAGAAGAGAAGGGTGCAGATATTTCATAAGAAGCGATTGTTCAAAAAAGAAGAAGGAGAGTCGTTGCTATCGGGCAGCTATGATTGAGGGCCGGCCACTTGCTCGGAAGTTTTGCCAAAGCGCCGCTCCCGATTTTGATAGTCGGCGATGGCGGCCTGCAAGCAGTCGGGCGTGAAGTCGGGCCAAAAGGTATCGGTGAAATAGAGTTCGCTGTAAGCCGCCTGCCAAAGCAGATAGTTGCTTAGGCGAAATTCTCCCCCGGTGCGGATGAGGAGTTCGGGGTCGGGCATGAAGGCCGTGGTGAGCGCCCGACTGATGCACGTCTCGTCAACAGCCTCGGGACGCAATGTCCCTGCCGCCGCCTGCTGCACCAGTGTGCGCACAGCCTCGGTGATTTCCCATTTTGAGGAATAGGAGAGCGCCAGCACCATCGTCATTCCGGTGTTGCCGGCGGTGTTGCGTACACAACGATCCAGCCCTTCTTTCACAAAATCAGGCAGACGGTCGCGCTCGCCGATGATGCGCAGACGCACGTTGTTCTTCATGAACAATTCCTCTTCGAGGCTCTCGATGATGAGCGCCATAAGTGCCGAAACTTCGGGCGCAGGGCGATTCCAATTTTCAGTGGAAAAGGTGTAGAGCGTGAGGAACTTCACGCCCAAATTAGAAGCGGCCTCGGTGATGTCGCGCACTCGTGCCGCTCCCTCTTGGTGTCCCATGGAGCGATCCAGACCGCGGGCTTTTGCCCAGCGGCCGTTGCCATCCATGATGATGGCTATGTGTTGAGGGATGCGGGAAGAGTCGAGTGCATTCATCATATCAGTCTGCTTTGTTGCACGCCGGACAGCGTGGGGAGATGTCGTAGGTGAGCGTGACGAGGGTCAGCCCATAGTGGTCTTTGTTGCGAAACATTTCGCTCTTGATGCCCTTCGGAGCTTCAAGCCCTTCGAGACGGTCGGAAAAGGTGAGGTGCATCGTCCAGTCGAGGGCCAGGTTGAGCCGTGGTGCGAGTTTATACTTCACCCCAATGCCCAGGGGAAAATGCGTCGTAAAGGCTTTGCCGGCATCGCTGTAGGTTAATCCAAAACCCAGTTGGAAGAAGGGCACAAGACGTTGCAGGTTTTCGTAGCCGGAATAGTAGCCATAAGGCAGAAAGTGCAACTCATAGAGCACACTGAGGTCGGTGATGCCGCCCGAGAAGCGATGGTTCAGCCGCCGGGGCGTGGGCTGGGCGAAGGTGTCGGGATAGAAGTCCTTCACGCCGCTCACATCGCCGCTGATGCGCTGATGGGTGAGCATAGTCTTGACGGCCGACCGCGGGTTGAGCACAAAGCGCAACAATGCCCCACCTGCCACATTGGGATGTCCGAAGGCGGTGGAGTTGGCATCGTTGAGCATAAAGTTGCTCCCCAAAGCCACACCAATCTCTTTGGTGTAGAATTCACGTTCCTGCGCCTTTCCTACCAATGCACCACACCCCATCGGCAGCAGAAGCAGCAACAAGCGAAACAGTGTGATGGCCATAAGAAAAGACGTTGAGTGAAACAGCGATTTTATTTTTTCGGCTATTTTTTCGGTGCTTTGTAGAAAATCGTGGGGACGCTCGTCCAGCCGAGGCGGTTGAGATGGGCGCGCCACACTTCCGTGCCGTTGATGCGCAGCCAGAGGTTATGCCGGCTGTCCAGGGCGGCTTCGAAAGTCGTGCCCACCGGAAGACCGGCCGGCAAGCGCAGCGAAGGATGGGCTTTCCACGTGCGACCGCGGTCAATGCTGTACTTCACCACCACCTTTCCCGCAGCATCAAGTCCTGCCAACAGATAGCCATCGTCGAAAGCCAACAGGCGGGCTTGGGTGAGGAGAGGGGCTTTGTACTTCTCGTTGTCGATGGAGGGAAGATAAGCCCACTTGAACGTATACTTTCCCGTAGCATCGATGTAGCGCTTATAGAGCACCGCGTTGCTTCCGGCATGGGCGTAGAGCAACACTTCTTGCAGATTGCTGTTGGTGCGGGTAGGCTGGGCAGCACCGGTCATGTTGGTGAAAGGCTGCACCTCGGCCGGAGCATCAAAGGCTTCGACCTGCACATCACTCCCGTCGGAGAGTTTCGAGATGAGCGCCCAAGGGCTGCTCTCCAAAGCATAGGTGCGTCCCAAAGCCGTGAAAGTGCCGGCCGCTGGAATTTCGAAGTTTTGTGTCGCCCATTCGGCCGCTGTACGGGAAGTCCACACCACGCTGTCGCCCTCTTCGCGATGAGCCCGTAGTTCAACTCGATAGGTACGTTTCGAAACGCCGTCGGCCCCATGGATGGTGATGTCGCGAGGTTGGGAAAAGTCGAGCGTGTCTTTAAGCGAGAGGATGGTATCCTTGCCCGTGGTCAGCGATTTGAGGGTGTAGCCCCCGATGGCGGTGAGGCTGCCCACCAGCACCTTCTTGAGGTTGGTGTGTGTCGGCAGCGAGTCGACATTATAGATAAAGTTGTGCTGCTGGTCGATGGTGAGCGGATAGTTGGTCGCCGTCACCTTGACGTTGTAGGTGCTGTCGCGCTTCCCATCCTTGGTTCGAGTGGTGAGCGTTCGTGTGATGTGCCCCATTTTCATTCCGGTCAACACACATTCATTGGACACCTCCGTTTGCGTGGTGTCGTCATTCATACAAGCTGTGAAAAGCCCTCCTGTGGTCAGGGTGATGAGCAGGAAAGTAAGCGTTTTGGAGGTGTGGAGCATGGACATATAAATAAATCTTACCTATCTCTTTCTAAATGGGATAAAGTAAGGATAGGGTAAGGGTATGATACTTTAATGTGCAAAAATAAAAAGACTTTTCCCAAGAGAAAAACAAAACGCTCTTTTTTCGCCCTATTTTAAGGTTTTTATATAGGTTTGTTCTACTCCGGCCGCTGTGCAGTTTGTTTTGCCGGCCTTTTCTCGGCAAGGCAAGGTTCTCCCTTCTTCGTTTTCCCCTTTTTCTGTTCTTTCTGCTTTCCTGCCCCATTTGTCCTCATTACGTCCTCTTTGCCCCACCGTTTTCCCCCACAGCCTTTTCTCCCTTCCTTTTTTCTTTCGACTTACTTTGAAAAGAGAGAATGATCTTCAAAAAAAGATAGTTGAGTCAAGAATGAAAAATAACGGTTGGGGATAGTGTGGATAAGGCGTAGAAAAGGATGAATATAGGATTGAAAATGGGGCATTTACGACCTACTCACCTCTGGGGGATAATCTTTCATCAATATGGGGAAATCCGGCTGAAAAAACGGGGATTTGTGCGATTTCGTGTCCCGCCGAGCAGAAGCTACTTATGAGTGGGTTGTCCACGGCCTTTTGCGCCTTCTTTTTGCCGGTTATCCGCAGATTTATCCACAGCTGTGAGGGCGATGAAAAAGGCAGGTTCTTTCGCCTGCTTCTCTCATCGTAGTGGGGTGTCCTCTCTGCCGACTTTCGGACTGAGCGCCGGAGATTGGGGAAGAAGAGCGGAATTTCTCTCTCTCAGAGAAATTCTACTCCGGCTGCGTCCTAAACTTCTCTACATGGCTTGCAAACTATAAACCAAACCTTGGTTTATATAATTCAAGGTTTGGTTTATATAAACCAAACTTTGGTTTATAGATTTCGAAGGAGAGCGTTGACTTTTTCCGGCTTGGAAAAGAAAATAAGAGAGAAGCGTCTAAAAAGAAAAGTGAAACTGAATTATCTTATCGTTTTGATAAGTTTAGTTTTCAAAATCGGGGGGGGTAATTATTTTTGTTTGATTTTTGAAGATTTGTTTTGGGATTTTGGGAAGTCTTTTTATCTTTGTTCGCAGCACAACCCTGCCTTTGCGCAGAGGACAAACCGAAAAATTGAATCGAAAACCGATATGAAACACTCCTTCTTTCTTCTTGCGCTCCTTGCGACGTGGTTCGCCCCGAGCGCCCTGGCTCAAACCGAGCGGGTGGGCATCAACACCCGCACGCCGGTATCGACCCTCGATGTCCATGCCACCAACAGCAGCACGCCGCTGCAATACTGGCGCGACAACTACTCCAACATCCTCGTTTCCATCCTCTCTTCCGGCAATGTGGGCATCGGCACCTCTACACCCACCACCAAACTTGAGGTACAGAGCAACACGCAAGGTGCAGTGAAAATTATCGACGGCACGCAAGGCGATGGGAAAATTCTAACCAGCGATGCCAATGGAGTAGGCACTTGGCAGGCGGCGAAAACGGATATTATATTGGGAACTTTGGGAAGTGGTCAAAATATACCGGTAGCAAGACCTGAGTGGTACTACACCAATAGTTACATAGACCTTCCACCGGGAAGGTGGATAGTATATGTAACGATGGTCTTAGATTGCCGAAGCGTGCCGAATCGTAGCTTTGACATATGGTTGCGTTCTACCTTTCAAGACAACACCTTTTCTAGTACCCTTCAGGCAGGGATTACTCATCGTTCATCGGATATTAAGACCAATGCTTATCTTATTTGTGGATTTATCAAAGCAAATTCAGGATATGGACTTGTCACTGGAAGTGTATTAGTGGACAACACTTCGACGGCAATCAAAAGATATTACTATGTAGCTGGTTACAGTGATAGATTCGGTGATCCTTTTACTCCTATGGACATTCCCTATTTTGGAGGTGGTTTCGCCGGTGAAAACATCATGTACGCCACTCGCGTCAACTAAACTCGCTACACATTATATTCTATAAGGTTGAACTTCTCAAGCAGAAGTTCAACCTTTTTATGTACTGGTGGGTATATACTTGTCTACTCTTACCCATTTACTCATCATATCCAATAGAAATGCAACTTTTCTTCTTTTCTTCTGACAATCTGCTTTAATTTACCTAAAAATAGGTATTGTCGCATCAATAAGAAGAATGTAATTTTGCATCGTTATTTAAGGTTGCGAGCAATGAACTTGGCTTTTGGGCTACTTTCTATCTCATATTTACGTTTGGAACGCCGATAGTTCACCCGATATTCGCCCCCTTCGGGGACGCTCCGCTGTGCACTTGTGTTCCGTAGGTTCGTCGCCTTTCGTCCTCCTCACCTACGGTTATTGAGAGAAGCCCCCTTCGGGGACTGCCCCGCGGTTCATTACGTGACAACCGTCCTGCGATATTCGCCCCTTTCAAGGATGCTCCGCTGTGCACTTGTGTCCCGTAGGCTCGTCGCCCTTCGTCCTCCTCACTTACGGCTATTGAGAGAAGACCTCTTCGGGGACGGAAGTAGCGACAGGTACGACCTCTACACCGCAGGGGAGGAGAGTAATCCCGATGCCGCAGGGTTGCCCCCGAAGGGGGTGTCTTTTATTAACCGTAGGCGAGGAGGGCACAGCCCGACGAACCTACGGAAAGCCCAATACTGCAGAGAACGCCCCCGAAGGGGACGCCTATCGGAAAAAAAAGCTGTCGGATTTTGAATATCAGAAAAAAGCATTCCACAAAAAAATCAGACCAATATCAATTTATAAAACAACTTTCAAAAGTATGTATCTACAAAAGACCTTTTTCTCCCTTCTTTTAGGGGGAATCCTGCTTTGCCTCTCCTCTTGTGCAAAGGAAGACGAATTTGAGTTGCCTACGTTGGTGCTTTCGGAAAATCAAGTGACGTTTGACAAAGGCGTCAGCGAAAGAAACATCAGCGTCACCACCAACCAAAGCAGTTGGGTGGCATCCTCTCCCCAAGAAGGCGAATGGCTCTCGCTCGTGCAAGAAGGCAACCTGCTCAAAGTGAAGGTGGGAGAAAACAAGAAGGGAACGGAGCGCACAAGCTATGTCCTCGTCAATGCCAATGGGGCTGCTGGAAAAATCGAAGTCAAGCAGAGTGCGGCAGACGTGACGCTGGACGTCATCCCGGGCGAAATCTATCTCCCGCAGATGGGAGGCGAAAAGACGGTGGACATCACCACCAATTCATCGGCTTATACCGTGACCCCGAGCGAAGAGGTCGACTGGCTCAAAGTCATCCCCTCGGAAGAAGAGGTGAAATTAGTGGCCGAACGCAACGACACCTACCAAAAGCGCGAAGTGAAACTCTATGCCAAGAGTGGCAACGTGACGCGTGAGATTGTCGTGTCGCAGTCGGGCATCCAACGCTATCTTCTCCCCATCAATCCCGGTGCACCGCAGGATGTGCACAAAATCATGGAATTTGAACTTGGACGTGGCAGTTACCTACGCGAATATCAGTCGGCCATGCCGGCTTATAGTATTGAGGAAACGTATACTTTCATTACAGCTTCTCCTATATTCACGCTGATGCAGTATTGCAGTCCCGACGGCATCACCCCTTCGCAAATCATCACCATCGGCGACGGCAACAAAGCCATTGCCGCTGTCAAGGACAAGGCGTTTGAGAAATTTCTCACCGACAACGGCTATGTGCGCAGCAATTCTGAATCGAACAAGGAATACCGCAACGAAAAGGAACTGCTGTCGCTGAAAATCTACATCTCCGAAAAGGCCAACAATGAGGGCGTCAACCTGACTTTCACACCCATTGTCAAGCAGGTGGGCACCTACAAGACTTTCGACAAAATCCCTTACTATCCGCTCGAACTCCTGCAATCTGACAAGGTGAAGTTGGCGCAAGTGGAGGACTACGAGAAGCAGGCAGGAAGCCAAGAAGAAGAGCGCACCATGAACGAGACGAAGAACACGGAGGTGTCGCAAATCCAGTATACGCTGAAAAAGACTTCCGATGCCGAAGCGGCTTACGGACGCATCCACATCTTCTATACCACTGACAAGGATGGGAAAGCTCCTGCCAAGTTGGGAAGTGTGCAGATTGGCGCACTACTTTTCAAAGACACGGGCCTCGGCGTGTGGAAGTATGGAAACAAATGGCTCTACACGCAAGAGATTGCCAAGAAATTGGGAGAAGAAGGTTTCTCTTTCCTCCGCTCTTCGGGCAACAATCACTTCTTTGTGCGTGAGCGCGACCACTTGGTCATTGCGGTGACCTGCGTCGTGGACAACAATGTGCCGGTTCTCGCTTTGCTCTACAACTATGATGCTTCTGTGTCGGGTGCAGGCCGTAAAGCCGTAGAGGCTCAAAATCGGATGGTCAAAAACTTCTTGGCCGCCAAGAAGGCTTTGAAATTGTAGTCAAGTGATTGTACCTTTACTTAATTCTTTATCCGATATGTCTATCATAAAATTATATCAGTGGTTGCGACTCTCCCTGACGACTATGGTTTTGGCTATCGTGGCGGGATGTGCCGACAACGACGTGTTTGAACAACCGCAGTTGACGGTCTCTGCACAGGAAATCTCCTTTTCCAACCAACTCGGTGAGCAAACCCTGACGGTGAGCACCAACAGCAAAGAATGGATAGCCACGACCCCTAAGGCGTGGATTCACCTCCGCCAAAGTGGCAACGAAATCTCCGTGCAGGTCGATGCCAACAAGACCGGTTTGGAAAGAAACAGCTATATCCTTGTAGATGCTGGGCTGGCCGTTCGGAAGGTTGTGGTCAAGCAGAGTGCTGCCGACCTTGCGTTGGATCTTGCTCGTGGGGAAGTGGTTTTGCCCCAAGCAGGCGGCACGACGACCGTAGATGTCAATGTCGAAAGCAGTGCCTACGAACTCTTGGAGTATCAGCAGCCCGAATGGTTGCAAGTGGTCAAGAAAAAGCATGGCTTGAAGTTAATGGCCAAGCCCAATCATAGTGTGGCGGAAAGAAACTTGAGCCTCACCCTCTCCTTGGGCGGCAAGACCCACAATATCGTGGTCAAGCAGCCGGGCATCTCCACCTTCATCTTGGCTTGCAATCCGGGCAACCCTTTCAGTCTTCATAAGATGATGGATTTTGAGCATCGCCGAGGCAGCCTACTTAAAGAATATGGTGCTCCGGACACAACAAACGGAATATATGAAGAGAGCTATTTCTTCAAAACACCTTCGCCCTTGTTCAAAGACGTTGTTTATGTTCATGATACGCAGCACTTCACGCCTACCCGCATCTATACACGTTCGCTCGTTAAGGAAGGGGTTGATGCAGTAAAGTCGCCGGCTTTCCAAGATTTTCTGAAAGCCAACGGCTATGTACGGGACGAGAAAGACCCCAATCACTATGTCAATGAGAAAGAACTTTTCACCATGGACGTCGACATCTTGGAAAACAACAACAGTGTTGTCTTGTTCTTCAATCAGATGCACGTGCAGGACCGCGACTATGAAACGTTCAAAAGTCTCGATTTGGGTCCGTTGGAACTCCTGAACAAAGCCGACCAGAAGATAGCCGCTGTTGAATCCTACGAAAAACTGCAAAACAGTGAAGAGACGCAACGGCAGATTTCCAAAAACCGGGAAATCGAAGCCATCGTTTACAAAACGACCGACCCAACGTTGGTGGCGCGCACTTACTACTTCTACACACGTGGTGGAGAGAAGCCTGCCCCTCAAGGCATGCTGGGAAGTGTCGAACAATATAGTATGAGTTTTAGCCGCCCGAATTTAGGGATATGGCAACACGGCAGAGAATGGTCCATCACTCGTGAGTTTGACCGACTCCTCACTTCCCACAACTTTGAGTTTGTCGGTTATAGTGGACAGCACCATGTCTATGCTCGGCGCTCTGATTTTCTGACTTTGGCCATTTCCGGCGGTAAGTTTTCCGATGTCAACAACGGACAGCCGGTCATGCAGATGAGCGTACTTTACAAGCCCTCTGTGTTTGAAGGAAGTAAGCAGGAAAGGATGGCAAAGGTGGAACGCCTGCTGAAGAAACACAATCCCAGCCAATCACGTTGAAATAAACAACCATGAGAAAAACAACCATATACCTATCGGCGTGTGTCCTCTCCGGTCTGATGCTCGCAACATCGTGTCAAGACAACTTGGAGATGGAAGCCACTCACGCCAACACACGCTCCGTGAGCCTTGACAAGGATATTTTTGCCGTGAAAGGCTGCATTCATCTGAAGCTCGCAGCGAGCGCTCAGCAAACGATATCCACCACCCGCAGCGGCAACGTAGAGATGCAGAGTGTGCCATCGGCCATGGCCTCGGCCCTGCAATATGCTTCGGCCTACAAGATGGAAAGAGTCTTCAAGCCCGCAGGCATCTATGAAGCCCGAACGGTGGCCGAAGGTCTCGACCGCTGGTACACCCTCTATTTCGACGAGAGTAAAGATGTGGCAACGGTGTTGCAACAGTTCAACAAGGTGAAGGGCGTAGAGTGTGCAGAGCGCGTCCTCCCCATGGTGCGCCCCGCAACGATGGTAAAGTCCTATGCCGATGCGACGACAAGCAGTGCACCCCGAAAGGCGGCTCCCGGCGGTTTTGACGACCCTCTTTTGGCCAAGCAGTGGCACTATTATAATGACGGCTCGGTCAATGCACGTGCCGTCAAAGGAGCCGACTGCAACGTCAAACCCGTGTGGGAGAAGTACACTACCGGCAAGAAGTCGGTCATTGTGGCCATTGTCGATGGCGGTATTGACACGACCCACGAAGACTTGGTGGACAATCTCTACATCAACGAAAAGGAAAAGAACGGACAGCCCAATGTCGATGACGACGGCAACGGATTTGTCGACGATGTCTATGGCTATAACTTTGTGGAAGCCAAAGACGTGGTCGGGGGCAAAATCGAGCCCGATGATGAAGGACACGGCACCCACGTGGCCGGCACGGTCGGTGCACGCAACAACAACGGAAAGGGTGTGGCCGGTGTGGCCGGTGGCAACGGCACGGCTGATAGCGGTGTGCGCCTGATGAGTTGCCAAATCTTCCGAAAGAAGACCGAACAAGGAGATGCCGCCGCTGCCATCAAATATGCCGCCGACAATGGAGCCGTCATCTGCCAGAACTCTTGGGGATATTCTTCTACATCCGGTGTCACGGAAATGCCCCAATTGCTCAAAGAATCCATCGACTATTTCATCAAGATGGCGGGCTGTGATGCCACGGGACAGCAACGTGCAGACTCTCCGATGAAAGGCGGTGTGGTCATCTTTGCTGCCGGCAATGAAAACAAAGAGTTTTCGGCCTATCCGGCTTGCTATGCGCCCACGGTATCGGTGTCGGCCATGGCTTGGGATTTCACCAAGGCCAGTTACAGCAACTATGGCAAGTGGCTGACCATCATGGCCCCGGGTGGCGACCAAGACCGCTTCGGGACGGAAGCCGGTGTGTTGAGCACTGTGCCGAAGAGCAAAGTCGCTTCGGGCTATGCCTTCATGCAAGGAACGTCAATGGCTTGTCCCCACGTTTCGGGCATTGCGGCCCTTATCGCTTCCTACTTCGGGCGGCAGGGCTTCACTAACGAAGAGTTGAAATCGCGTCTGATTACTGCCTATCGGCCTTACAACATCGACGAACAAAATCCGACCTACAAAGCCAAGTTAGGAAGAGGCTACATCGATGCTGAGGCGGCTTTTGAGACCGACACTAAAATTGCGCCCGAAAAGGTGGGAGCCCTCACTCTCACCCCCGACTTTGTGGACATCACTGCCGAATGGAACATTGCGAAGGACGAGGACCAGACCGCGGCTTTCTATCGCCTCTACATCAGTTCCAACGAACTCACGGCCGACCAGCTCCAAAACATGAACTACACCGAAATCAACGGTATGGGCCATCGTTTGGGCGAAACGCTGAAATATACTTTTGAAGGGCTCAAAGACAACCATATATATAGTGTTGCCGTGGTTGCCGTAGACCGTTGGGGACATCTTTCCGTCCCGGCCATTCAGAAATGCACGACCAAACTCAACCACGCTCCCGAGGCCACTGACTTCCCCGAAGGCGTGATGGAAGTGAGCGAGGACGACAACAAAACCTTCACTTTCCAAGTGGCCGATGCCGATGGACACAACTGGGACGTCAAGGCCGTCGGCGAGACCAAAGGAGTGTCTTACACCGTGAAGGGCAACACCGTGACCGTGCGCCTTGTGCCGGTGCTGGCAGCCGGCACTTACACCTGTACGTTTGTGATCTCCGACGATTTGGGGGCAAGTGTGGAGAAGGCGTTCACCTTTAAGATTCTCCCCTATCTCCCACCTCGCCTGGAGAAGCCCTTCGACGACTATATCATCGGCTTGGATGAGGGTGTGGTGACGCTGCCTTTGCAGGGACACTATGCGCATAGTGGTCGCAGCACGCTGACTTATAAGGCACAAGCCACCAACAGTAGCATTGCCACGGTCGCCGTCAGCAATGACCATCTGCAACTGAAACCCCTCGCCAAGGGCATCACCCGCATCAACGTCTCTGCCTCAGATGGCCGACAGACGGCCTCCGACGGTTCTTTCCAAGTCCGTGTGGTCGAAAAGAAGTCGGCTCCGGTTTATGCCGTCTATCCCATTCCGGTGAAGAGAGACATCAACGCTTTGCTCAATCCCGAAGTGCAGCAGGCTGAGTTCTTGATTACTTCCACCGTAGGCGAGCGCGTGATGACTGCTACTGCAACGCCCGACAAAAATCATGTAGCCACGCTCAACCTTTCTAAATTGTCTCCGGGAACTTACAAACTTACGGTACATACCAATAAGGGCAAGCACACCCAGATGTTCATCAAACGATAATGGCCAAAAAAATGAACCTAAAACATATCCTCCTTATCGCCGGTGCAGTACTTTTAGGTGCTGTGCAGGTTGATGCCCAAGGGCAGAACCTCTCCATCTTCACGGCAAATCCCGATGCACGGACTGCGGCTATGGGCAACGCCTCGGCAGCGGCCGAAGGCCTGTACCTCTACAACAACCCTTCTGCTTTCTTGACCACAGACAAGAAACTGACGAGCGATGTTGCTGCCTCCCTCTATGCCAAAGAAACAGGCATTGACGGCACCTTCGGCCTCTACACCGCTACTGTGGGCTACCGCTTGGCCGCGCGCCATGCTGCATTTGCCGGTTTCCGCTATGCCGGCGGATTGAAGTTGAAAGGATTTGACTTGCTTGGCAATCCCACCAAAGACTATCTCCCCTACGACTGGACCATCGACTTGGGCTACGCCTATCAGATGGGTAAAGGTTTTGCGGCCTATGCCATCGGAAGCGTCATTTTCAGTCACCTTTCCAAGAATGCCACCGGTGGTGCCTTCACGCTCGGGGCTTCCTATCAGAACCGCGCGGTGTCCATTGCCGACAAGCCGGCCCACCTCGTGCTTGATGCCAAAGTGGGTACCATAGGGCCTCGTCTCGACTACGGAAACGGCAGCAAGGCTTCAATGCCCACGCATGTGGCTGTGGGCGGTGCTTTGTCAGTTGATGTGGCCGACCGTCACCAAGTCGGGACAGCCTTGTCCACCCGCTACTTCTTCCAACCCTCAGATTCTAAAGTATTCATGTTGGGCGGCGGACTCGAATACACCTATAATAAGAGCGTAGCCCTCCGTGCCGGCTACGAATATGGCGACCACCAGCTCAGCCACTTTACGATGGGGGCAGGCATCCAATGCCACGGCTTCCGCCTGAACGCAGGCTACCTGTTGAAAACGACCGACCAAGGCAGCAACTATTGCACCATTGGTCTCGGATATGATTTCTAATCAAACATCATTTATTTCATCTAACATTTCAGATTATGAAAAAAACTTTACTCTCTCTTTGTGCTTTGGCAATGAGTCTTACGGCTTCCGCACAGCTGACGACCACTCCCGAAGGAAAACTCATCGACAACATGTATCGTTCCAGCGACTCTTGGGTCAAGAAGGGATGGATTGGCAAAGAACCCGGTAAGTACGAAGGATTGGTTTCCAAAATTGTGGAAGGCAAGGACGGTAATATCTATGTCTACAATCCTCTTTCAGGACTCAACAGCAAGTCGTGGTTGAAACTCGAGAAGGGTAGCAACGGCAACTATAAGGCTGTTTTGCCACAGGCCATTGACAAAGACAATTACGGTGGCGACGATGACGACGAGTCGGCCAACACAGAGCGCATCTTGATGCTCAACCGAATGATCAACAACGGCAGCGACAAGTACGAAGTTGTTTCTTCCGACAAAAACTTCATGGAATTTTCTTGGGATGGTAAAACCCTCAAAATGCTGGGTGTCGGGACAAAAAACGAAATGTTGGCTTTGACCTATAATAATGTGTTGGAAGGTAATTATGGCGACTGGGGTTTGACCATCGAAACGCTCACCACCCCCCTCATCACACCGCCCGAATCTGCTGAAAAGAAGCAATACACCCTCACTTCTAAAGAGGGTACCTCACCCCGAATCATCGATGCCGCCATTAGTGGCGAGGACATCTACTTGAAGGGGGTATTCAAAAGTGCTAAACTCGCCAACATCTGGGTGAAACTCACCAAAGAAGGCAATAAGGCTGTGATGCTCACTAACCAATACCTCGGCACAACCGTCAAGACGGATTTCATGAGCTATTCCAGCGACAAGTCGGAATACCACACTTATGCTGCCGCTTTTAGTGATGACAAAACCGTGGCCGATCGTCTCGAATTTACCATCGATGCCGCCACAGGTGTGCTGACCACCGACAAAATCCTCAAAATTGTCATGGGAAAGAGTAGTGCCGCCAATCTTCCCAAAGACGACCTCGAAAGTCTTGAGAATATCGTGCTGACTCCCTACCAGCAAAAGGCCGGAAAGCCCGCGACTCCCAAACTCCACTACTGTTCGTCCACTCCAAGCTACGACTATACGACGACCACCATCACTTTGGCTTTCTATGCAAAAAATGTAGATGTTGATGGCAACTACCTCAATCCTGATAACATGTACTACAATGTCTATATCAACGAAAATACAGAGCCTTTCAAGTTTGAAAAATCTAAGTTCTTCTATTTGGAACAGGATATGATCAACATTCCTTTCAACTATAAAGACAAGAAGAACGACGACATCAAGATTGTAGACGACCAGCGCATCCTCCACTTCTACGACACTTCCATCAAGAAACTTTCAGTAGTGATGGTTTACGAAGAAGGTGACAAGAAATATGTAAGCGAACCTATGACGGCTCAACTTCCTGCTACCACCGGCATCGACGCTACGACCAACAAGAACGCTGCCGAGCAATACTTCTCCATCGACGGCCGCCGTCTCCAACACTTGGAGAAGGGCTTGAACATCGTCAAGTCGGCCGACGGAACCACTCGCAAGGTGATGGTCAAGTAAGCCGCCTTATCCTAAGAGCATGAGGACATCTCACAAACGAAATGCCCTTTCTACAAACTAAAAAAAGAACAGCCATATCAAAGCATCATCTGCTAAGATATGGCTGTTCTTTTGGTTGTGATTGAGAGGGGCGAGTCCGCGACTTAACGCTGATGGCTTTCCACCCAACGGCGGGCATTGACAAAGGCTTCGAGCCAAGGTGTGCAGTCGTCGTTGCGGCGGTCGGCAGGATAGTAAGGCGTTTGCCAGGGAAGGAAGGCACGTTCCAAGTGAGGCATCATGGCCAAATGGCGGCCGTCGGCACTGACGATACCGGCCACGCCATAGTCCGAACCATTGGGATTGGCGGGATAACCCTCGTAACTGTATTTGAGTACCACGTTATACTGATCTTCGGCAAGGGGAAGCGAGAATTTACCTTCGCCGTGTGCCACCCAAATGCCCAGTTCATCGCCCGAGAGCGAAGCCAGCATCACGCTTTGATTGGGCTGTACCTTCACGCCCACAAATCCGCTTTCAAACTTGTGGCTGTCGTTGTGGAGCATGTGAGGACGGGGCGAATGGTCGGGATGAATCAGACCGAGTTCGATCATCAATTGGCAGCCGTTGCACACACCCAAAGAGAGGGTGTCGCGACGGGCGTAGAAGCGGTCGAGAGTGGCTTTGGCCACGGGGTTGTAGAGGAATGCACCTGCCCAGCCTTTGGCCGAACCCAGCACATCGCTGTTGGAGAACCCGCCGCAGAAGACAATCATGTGGATGTCGTCGAGCGTTTCGCGACCGGTGATGAGGTCGGTCATCGTGACATCTTTCACGTCAAATCCCGCGAGATAGAGTGCATAAGCCATTTCACGTTCGCCATTGGTACCCTTCTCACGGATGATGGCGGCTTTCACACCCGACGGCGTGCGGCGGTCGGGGCTGATGCCAAGACTTTCAAAACTGCCGTTGAAAGCGGGATGGAAATGGGTGTGGAGAGGCTGCTGCTTATAGTTTTCAAAGCGTTCTTCGGCCTTGCCGTTGAAACTCTGTTTGGTGTCGAGGAGGTGGGAAGTGCTGTACCAAACGTCACGCAACCGGTCGATGTCGAAGGTATGCGATTGGCCGTCCTTTTCGACAAAGATGCGGCGTTCGGCACAGGGGCGGCCGATGGGGGCAAAGGCAATGCCTTGAGCTGTGAGCAGCGACTCAAATGCACCCCGCTGCGCATCGCTCACCTGAACGAGCAAAGCCGGATTTTCGGCAAAGAGAACTTTCACCAAGTCATGGTCGGCAAAGGCATCGAGTTGCAACGACAAACCGCCTTCGACGTTGGCAAAACACATTTCGAGAGCGGCTGTGATGAGACCACCGGCGCTGATGTCGTGGCCGGCGAGAAACACACCCTCTTGCACCAACTGCTGGAGGCTGTTGAAGGCATCGCGGAAGTATTCGGGATTTTTCACCGTGGGAACGTCGCTGCCCACCTTACCCAAACTCTGAGCAAAGGCCGAACCTCCCAAGCGAAGGCTGTCGAAGGAGAAATCAACGTGGTAGAGGGTGCTGGCCGAATCATTCACCATGACAGGACGCACCACCTTGCGCACATCGTTCACTTCGCCACCGGCGCTGACGATAACCGTACCCGGGCTGATGATTTTTTCGCCCGAAGGATATTGCTGGGTCATCGAGAGGGAGTCCTTGCCGGTAGGAACATTGATTTGGAGCGCGCAACAGAAGTCGCTGAGGGCTTCCACTCCGGCATAGAGGCGCGCGTCCTCACCCTGCTGTGAGCGGCAGGGCCACATCCAGTTGGCAGAAAGGCTCACGCTGTCCAGACCCTCTGCGAGAGGAGCAAGAACGAGGTTGGTGAGCGACTCTGCCACGGCGAGCACAGAGCCTGCGGCAGGGTCGGCAAGGCCGGCTTGTGGGGCGTGGCCGATGGCGGTGGCGATACCGGCGCGTCCTCGGTAGTCGAGCGCCACGATACCGCAGTCGGCGAGAGGAAGCTGCAAGGCACCTTGTGTCTGTTGGTGCGCCACTTTTCCCGTGACAGAGCGGTCCACTTTGTTCGTCAACCAGTCTTTACACGCCACGGCTTCCATTTGCAGCACTTGGTCGAGGTAAGTGTCGAGTTGTGCCGGATCATAGTCTACGTCTGCATAGCGGCGTTCGACAGTCTTGTCCACCATCACCGTCTTGGGAGAGTGTCCGAACATCTGTGCCACATCAAGGTCGAAAGGACGCACGCCGTCGGCTTGTTCAAAGGCAAAATGCGCATCGCCGGTGGTTTCGCCCACTACGTACATTGGTGCACGTTCGCGCTCGGCAATGCGGCGCACGTGGTCAAGGTGTTCCTCTTTGATGAGGAAGCCCATGCGTTCCTGACTCTCGTTGGCAATGATTTCTTTGGCGGAGAGGGTGGTGTCGCCGATGGGGAGTTGTGCCATGTCGATGACCCCGCCGCACTCCTCGACCAACTCAGAAAGACAGTTGACGTGTCCCGCACTGCCGTGGTCGTGGATGGAAACCACAGGATTGATTTCTTCTTCGCAGAGGGCGCGCACCAAGTTGTTGGCACGTTTCTGCATTTCGGGGTTGGCACGCTGCACGGCATTCAGTTCAATGCCCGAAGCGTAGCGACCGGTGTCTACACTCGACACCGAACCGCCGCCCAATCCGATGCGGTAGTTGTCGCCACCCACCACAACGATTTTGTTACCTTTTTCAGGTGTGCCTTTCAAGCAGTCGCGCTTTGTGCCGTAGCCCACGCCGCCGGCCAGCATAATCACTTTGTCGTAGGCATATTTCTCACCATTTTCTTCATGTTCGAAGGTGAGTACGGAGCCTGTGATGAGGGGCTGACCGAACTTGTTGCCGAAGTCGGAAGCACCGTTGGAGGCTTTGGTGAGGATTTGTCGGGGTGTTTGGTAGAGCCATTCACGTGCCGGCATTTGGTTTTCCCAAGGACGGCCTCCTTCAAGGCGGGGATAGGCCGTCATGTACACTGCCGTTCCGGCGATGGGCCAACTTCCGACACCGCCCCCCATACGGTCGCGGATTTCACCTCCCGTACCGGTCGATGCTCCATTGAAAGGCTCGACGGTGGTAGGGAAATTGTGGGTTTCGGCTTTGAGGGAAATGACGCTTTCGATGTCGCGAATCACGAAGTAATCGCTGGTGGCGTGTTCTTTCGGAGCAAATTGTTCTACCACAGGACCTGCTGAAAACGCTACATTGTCCTTGTAGGCCGAAAGAATGTGATGGGGATTTTCCTGTGTGGTCTTCTTGATGAGGGCAAAGAGGCTTGATGCTTTCTCCTCGCCATCGATGATGAAAGTACCTCCGAAGATTTTGTGCCGGCAGTGTTCGGAGTTGAGTTGGGCAAACCCGAAAATTTCAGAGTCGGTCAGCGGACGTCCCAACTGACGTTCCACGCCGTGGAGATAGTCGATTTCGGCAGGAGAGAGGGCAAGTCCTTCCTGTTCGTTGTAGGCTTCCAAGTTTTCTACGGTCTGGATTTTGGCCGGTTCGTGATGGATGGTGAAGATGTCTTGATCCAGTCCGTCGTACATACGTTGCAGCATCGGGTCGTGGTCGGCCTCGGCAGATTCCACGGGGAAGAATTCCTCAATGCGACTGATGCCGGTGAGGTTCATGTTTTGCGTGATTTCCACGGCATTGGTGCTCCACGGCGTGATCATCTCGCGGCGCGGGCCGACAAACCAGCCGCTGAGCACAGACTCGCTGCACAATTCGGCCTCGCCATAGAGCCAACAGAGTTTTTGAACTTCATCGCTCGAGAGTGCGTGGTCGACACCGGTGGCAATGATGCTTTTCGTAGGAGTACGGAAAAAGAAAATCATGGGGGAAGGATTTTGATGAATGATAGCGCAAAGGTACGCATTTTTGAGTGTTTAGAGAAATGCCGTGCCTTTCTTTTGCATTCTTCTTAGGGAAAAAACAAATCTGCGATGGCTGGACTTTCGCCTACAAGGCTTCGCGTTGTTTTTTTCTTCTGAGCCGGTGGAGTTTTCACCACGTTGAAAATTCTTTTTCACCACGTTGAAAACTCTTTTTCACCACGTTGAAAATTCTTTTTCATTACGTTGAAAATTCTCCGGGATAACGATGCGGCACCGCTGCCTCTATACAAAAAGTGTTCCGTAGGTTGGTCGTCCTTCGTCCTCCTCGCCTACGGAACACGAGTGCATAGCCGTGCGTCCCCAACGGGGGGAGAATATCGGTTGCATGGTCGATAAGGATATGGTCGAGACCCTTCCTTTTCTTCTATTACAAAAAAAGAAGCACCCTGAGGTGCTTCTTTTGAAAAAGGGGCGGGGGCGGTCAGCCCCAAATGTGTCGGAAAATGATGTCGCCGGCACCGGCATTGTCGTGGATGTAGGTGCCGGCAGCATGGCCGGCAGCATCGACGCGATCGGGATGGGCGGAGAAATCATCGAGGAGGGCGTTGAAATCGTCGGCCGTATGGATTTCAAACGCACCGCCGAGGGAGAGAAGGTCTTGGGCCTCGCGAAACTTCTTGTTGTTCGGCCCGAACACCACCGGCACACCGTAGACCGCCGCTTCGGGCACGTTGTGGATGCTCACGCCAAATCCGCCGCCGATGTAGGCCACGCGGGCGTAGCGATAGATGGAGGAGAGCAGTCCGTAGTTGTCGATGATGAGGCAGTCGTAGTGGGCGGCTTCCTCGGGTGTGGTGTGGGAGTAGCGCACCACGGGGCGCTCCATCTTTTGTTCGATTTCGGCAAGGTGCTGTTCGCTCACCACGTGGGGGGCGATGACAAGGCGCAGTTCGGGATGGCGGTTGAAATAGTCGATGATGATGTCCTCGTCGGGCGCCCAGGTGCTTCCTGCCACCAGCACGCAGTGGTTGGCGGCAAAGGCTTCGACGAGCGGCAGGGGGCGTGCAGCGCGGTGGATGTCGAGCACGCGGTCGAAACGCGTGTCGCCCACAATGGTCACGTTGTCTGTCACACCGATGGTGGCGAGGAGGCGGCGAGAAACCTCGTTTTGCACGAAAAAGTGGGTGATGCGGCGCAGGCAACGGGCGTAGTTGCGGCCGTACCAGCGGAAGAACACTTGGTTGGAGCGGAAGATGCTGCTTACGCTGTAGATGGGGATGTGGCGGCGGTGGAGCACATCGATGTAGTTGCGCCAGAACTCGTACTTAATCAGCACAAGCATTTCGGGTTGTGCTGCTTTGATGAAACGACGTACCGCCGTGGGGGTGTCGAAAGGCAGGTAGCACACCACATCGGCCACATCGTAGTTTTTGCGCACTTCGTAGCCCGAAGGGGAGAAGAAGGTGAGCAGGATTTTGCAGTCGGGTTGCTCGCTGCGCAGGCGCTCCATGAGCGGCCGCCCTTGCTCAAACTCGCCCAGCGAAGCGGCATGAAACCACACGTAGCGTTCGTCCTCGCGGATTTGGTGGCGGAGGATGCGCCACGTCTCGTGCTGGCCGCGCACCATAAGTCCGGCTTTCCGATGGCCGAAGCAGGCGAGCAGGCGCACGATGAAGGCATAGAGATAAATGCCGAAACTGTACATAGACTGAGGAGAGGGGTTGTCGGGAATTAGAGGTTGTCGATGGCAAAGCGGATGCGGCGGAGCGTTTCTTCTTTACCCAAGAAGGCCGACAACTCATACATGTCGGGGCCTTTGCCTTCGCCCACGAGCGCCACACGCCATGCGTTCCAAGGTTTGGCTCCGGTGGCTTCGCACCAAGGGTCGATGACGGCCTTTTGCGCTTCTACGCCGAAGTCGTCGAGCCCTTCGAGCAGACGGGCCACTTCGCTCATCACGGCGGCCGAGTCGTCTTTCCAGTTTTTCTTGACAAACTTGTCTTCGCGGTCGAATGACGTGGGGGCGATGAAGCAGAAGTCGCAGAGCGGCCAGAGGTCGGCAATGAAGCTCACGCTGCGCTTTTTGGTCTGTCCGCTTTGGGCGTCGACGTACTCCACATTTTTCGTCTTCATCATGTCGATGACGGCTGCCGCACGTTCGGCAGTGGTGGTGATGCCGTGCTGTGCGAGGAGGTCGACGAAGGAGGGGGCCAACTTCAAGGCCGGCGTGGCGAGGAGGTATTCGCGGTTGAACCACCAACCTTTCACATAGTCGAACTTTGCACCGGCTTTGGAGCATTTCGACAGGTCGAACTTTTGGATGAGTTCGTCCATTGAGAGCAATTCGGTGTCGTCGCCGGGATTCCAGCCCAGCAGGGCGAGGAAGTTCACCACGGCCTGTGGCAGATAGCCGCTTTCACGATAGCCCGCGCTGACGGTGCCATCTTCGCCGTGCCATTCGAGAGGGAACACCGGGAAGCCCAGTTTGTCGCCGTCGCGCTTCGATAGTTTGCCGTTTCCGGTAGGCTTGAGCAAGAGGGGCAGGTGAGCAAATCGGGGCATTGTGTCGGCCCATCCGAAGGCGCGATAGAGGAGCACGTGGAGGGGAGCCGAGGGCAACCATTCTTCGCCGCGGATGACGTGGGAGATTTCCATCAAGTGGTCGTCCACAATGTTGGCCAAGTGATAGGTGGGGAGTTGGTCGGCACTCTTGTAGAGCACTTTGTCGTCGAGGATGGAGGAATTGATGACGACATCGCCGCGGATGATGTCGTCGACGTGGACGTCCTCTCCGGGTTCGATTTTGAAGCGCACCACATACTGCTCGCCGCGGGCAATGCGGGCTTCCACCTCGGCCGCATCGAGCGTGAGGGAGTTGGTCATCATGCCGCGCGTCGTGGCGTCGTATTGGAAGTTGGGGATTTGTTCGCGCTTCTCGTTGAGCTGTTCGGGGGTGTCGAAAGCGATGTAGGCTTTTCCTTCGGCCAGAAGTTGGTCGACATATTTCTTGTAGATGTGACGGCGTTCGCTTTGGCGATAAGGGCCTTTGTCGCCGCCGAAAGTTACGCCTTCGTCAAAGTCGATGCCGAGCCAGCGGAAGGACTCGATGATGTATTCCTCTGCACCGGGGACAAAGCGATTGGAGTCGGTGTCTTCGATGCGGAAAATGAGTTTGCCGCCGTGCTGGCGGGCAAAGAGGTAGTTATAGAGTGCTGTGCGCACCCCACCGATGTGGAGCGGGCCGGTGGGCGAGGGTGCGAAACGCACGCGAACGTTGCTTGCTGACATATTCGTAAGAAAAAGATTTTGAGTTCAATGTGCAAAATTACGTTTTAATCAGGGAAAGGACAAATTCGGGCTAATGAATACCGAGTTTTTCTTCCACAAAAGCAGAGATGAAGCGCACCGTGGCGTCAAGTCCGAGGGCCGAAACGTTGATGCAGAGGTCGTAGGTGTCGGCGCTGCCCCACGTGCCGGAGGAGTAGAAATTGTAGTAGTCGGAGCGTTGCTCATCGCTGTCTTCGATGATGTCGCGCGCTGCCTTCTTGTCCACCCCACAGCGCTCCATGATGCAGCGCAGGCGGTCGTCGAGGTCGGCGGCCACAAAGATGTTTACATGGCGTGGATGATGGCGCAGGATGTAGTCGGCCACGCGCCCCACAAAGATGCACGATCGGTCGGCTGCCACTTTCTGGATGACGCGGCTTTGGAGGGTGAAGAGATTTTCGTCGCTCAGTTGGTTGTTGTAGAAGTCGCCCCCACCACCGATGAAGGGCTGCACCACACTGATGACCGAGCGGAAGAAACCTTTCTTCTCGTCCGACCGCTCAAAGACGTGGGGACTCAAGCCGCTTTCTTCGGCCGCTTTGGAGAGAATTTCTTTGTCGTAGCAGGCAATGCCGAAGCGCTCGGCAAGGCGTTTGGCAATCTCGGAACCGCCGCTGCCCAGCTGGCGACCAATGTTGATGACAAAAGGCGTGTTGTCCATACAAAAAGTGAGGATTGAGGGTTGGAGAGAAGGGAGAAAGGCTACGCAGCGCTCCGCTTGAATTGGCGGATTTGGCGATAGAGCAAGAGACCGGAAAGGAGCGTCGCCACCAAGTCGGCAATGGGCATGGAGAACCACACGCCCAGTTCGGGGTCGTCAAAGAAGTGGGGCAGGATCAGCAGGCAGGGGATGAGGAAAATCATTTGCCGTGTGAGCGAAAGGAAGATGCTCTTGCCGGGCTGACCTATGCTTTGGAAAAAGGCGGTGGAAACAATCTGCATCCCGACGAAGGGGAACATAATCATCGCGATGCGCAAACCCGTGGCCGCGCGCTCCACGAGTTGCGGAGCGTCCTTGGCAAAGGCCGAAACGCAGGTTGTGGCAAAGAGTTGGCTCACGACAAATCCCAGTGTGGTGACGCAGGTGGCAGCGATGATGGTGTACTGCACCACGCGCGCCACGCGGTCCATCTTCTGCGCACCGAAGTTGTAGCCGGCAATGGGTTGCATGCCTTGATTCAGTCCAATCACAATGAAGACAATGAGCGTGAGCAGACGGGCGATGATGCCATAGGCACCCACGGCAGTGTCGCCACCATATTCGGCCATGGAACGAGTGATGATGATGCCCACCAAGGCTGTGCAGGAATTGACCAAAAACTGCGGCAATCCGATGAGGATGGACTCGCGCATGATGCGCCAGTGAGGGCGGAGGATGTCGAGCGAGAGATGAATGGGGTCTTTCTTGTTGGAAAAAAGATAGATTTGCCAGCAGAGCATCGACACCTGCGCCAGCACCGTGGCGAGGGCAGCGCCCGAAATGCCCCAGCCGAAGCCGAAGATGAAGAGGGCACAGAAAGCGGCATTGATGAAGACACTGCCGAAGGTGGAGTACATGGCCAGTCGGGGGCGGTTGGTGGAGCGCAGTTGGGCGTTCAGTCCATAGAAGAGATGGGTGAAGACGTTGCCCAGAAGGATGATGTGCATGAACTCCCGCGCATAGGGCAAGGTGGCATCGCTCGCACCAAAGGAGCGCAAGATGGGGTCGAGAAAGAGATAGACACCCACCTGAAAGAGGAGTCCGCAGAGGATGTTGAGCAGCACCACGTTGCCCAAGATTTTGCGCGCCGACTCATAGTCTTGCTGACCGAGGCGCACACTCATCAGCGTGGCGCCGCCCACACCCACCATCGCACCAAAGGCGGCCGAGATGGCCATGAGCGGATTGGTGAGCGCAAGGCCGGTGATGGCATCGGCACCTACACCCTGCCCGATGAAGATGCCATCGACAATGTTGTAGAGCGACGAGGCCATCATGGCGATGATGGCCGGCAGGGCATATTGGAGCAGGAGGGCGCCCACGGGCTTTTCGCCCAATACGGTGTATTGTTCGGTAGAGGACATGGGAGGCGAAATCAGCAGAGTTCGTGTTCCTGCATGAAGCGGTCGATGAGTTCGATGCCGCGTAGTGTGGCACAACCGCGCAAGGTGACGATGACCAAGCAGAGAAAACAGTGGTTGAAGGTTTGGTCGGCAAAACGCTCGTCGTTGAGGACATTGCGCACCTGGGTGTGCATGGTTTCCAATATAAAGCGGTAGTCAAACATCGGCAGGAACAAACCCTCTTCCACACCGCGCAACAAAAGTTTGAGGTTGGATTCGATGGCCAATGCTTGTTTGCTATCGAGGCATTCGACCAAGCGCGGATATCGGTTGAGGTCGCTGAAGAAGCAGGGCGAACAGTCTTTGACGCTCTTCATGCGATATTCGATGATGCAGAAGAAGAGTTCGAGCACGTTCTGTGTCTCTTGCGTCTTCGCTTCCATAAACTTTTCAAATTCGGCGTGGTCGTGTTCGATGGTGGCAATGACGAGCGCTTCCTTGTCGCTGAAGAGCTGATAGAGTGTGCGCTTCGAGATTTTCAGAGCATGGGCAATGTCGTCCATGCGCACGTCTCGCAGCCCTTTTTCGCGAAAGGCTTGCACGGCTTGCAGAATGATGCGCTGCCGCGTTTCGACAGCGTGTGGAGTGAGTTGCGGCATAATAGTTGTACTTTTGCTGCAAAATTACAAAATTCTCGGCAATGGAAACGCTCATCGGCGCTTTGGTTTTGAGTGTGCACGGTATTTTTTGACATTTCGCAAGGCTTCTCGAGGAATGACACACTTATTTATAAGAGGCTTTCCACAAAAAATAGTACTTTTGCACTCAATAATATAGCACAATCCTGCAACAAACACTGAAACTATGGTAAAAGTGACCAAAGAAGCTGCCTTGGCCTATCACGCACAAGGCAAACCAGGAAAGATTGAAGTCGTTCCCACCAAGCCTTACAGCACACAGACCGACCTTTCGCTCGCCTACTCCCCCGGAGTGGCCGAACCCTGCCTCGAAATCCAAAAGAACCCCGACGATGCCTACCGCTACACCAACAAGGGCAACCTCGTGGCTGTCATCTCCAACGGCACTGCTGTGCTCGGACTCGGCGACATCGGGGCCGTGAGCGGCAAACCCGTGATGGAGGGCAAGAGCCTGCTGTTCAAAATTTATGCCGGCGTTGACGCCTTCGACATCGAAGTGGACGAGAAGGATCCCGAGCGCTTCATCCAAGCCGTCAAGGCCATCGCCCCAACCTTCGGAGGCATCAACCTCGAAGACATCAAGGCGCCCGAATGCTTCGAAATCGAGCGCCGACTCAAAGAAGAACTCGACATCCCCGTGATGCACGACGACCAGCACGGCACGGCCATCATCTCGTGCGCCGGGCTCATCAATGCCCTCGACGTGGCCGGCAAGGACATCAGCCGGGTGCGCATCGTCATCAACGGCGCCGGGGCAGCAGCCATCAGTTGCACACGCCTCTATTGTGCCTTCGGAGCGAAGAAGGAAAACATCGTGATGCTCGACTCCAAAGGCGTTATCCGTGCCGACCGCACCGACCTCAACGCCCAGAAGCGCGAGTTTGCCACCAGCCGCACCGATGTCACCACCTTGGCCGAGGCCGTCAACGGAGCTGATGTCTTCGTCGGCCTTTCCAAAGGCAACGTCCTCTCGCAGGACATGGTGCGCTCCATGGCCGACCAGCCCATCATCTTCGCCCTGGCCAATCCCGTGCCTGAAATCACCTACGAGGCCGCCAAAGAAGCGCGCCCCGATGTGCTCATGTCCACCGGCCGCACCGACTATCCCAACCAAATCAACAACGTCATCGGCTTCCCCTACATCTTCCGCGGAGCGCTCGACACCGCCGCCAGCGCCATCAACGAGGAAATGAAGCTTGCCGCCGTGCAGGCCATTGCCGACCTCGCCAAGCGTCCCGTGCCCGACATCGTCAATCGTGCCTACAACGTGCGCCACTTCACCTTCGGACCGGAATACTTCATCCCCAAACCCGTCGACCCCCGTCTCGTCACCGAAGTGTCGATGGCCGTGGCCCGCGCTGCCATGGAGAGTGGCGTGGCGCGCAAGCCCATCACCGACTGGAAGGCCTACCGCCAGCAACTGCGCCAACTCATGGGACAGGAGACGAAGTTTGCCCAAAACCTCATCGACACCGCCCGCACCAATCCCCGCCGCGTCGTCTTTGCCGAAGGCACTCACCCCAACGTCCTCGAAGGCGCCATCCGCGCCAAGGAAGAGGGCATCTGCCACCCCATCATCTTGGGCAACGTGGCCAAAATCCGCCAACTGGCCGACGACCTCAACCTCAACCTCGACGGCTGTGAAATCATCGACATGCGCGAACCGCAACACGTGGCGCAGCGACAACGCTACGCGCAAGCCTTTGCCGACCACATGCAGCGCAACGGCTACAGCCTCCAAGAGGCCATCGACAAGATGTACGAGCGCAACTACTTCGGTATGATGATGGTCGAAATGGGCGATGCCGAAGCCCTCATCACCGGCATCTACACCAAATACTCCAACACCATCAAGGTGGCCAAAGAGGTCATCGGTGTGCGCGCCCCCTACCACCACTTCGGCACCATGCACGTGGTCAACACCAAGAAGGGCATCCTCTTCGTGGCCGACACCCTCATCAACCGCCACCCCTCCAAAGAGGCCCTGCGCGACATCGCCCTCCTTTCGGCTTCGGCGGCCCGCTTCTTCAACCGCACGCCTGCCATTGCCATGATCAGCTACTCCAACTTCGGCACGGACAGCGAAGGCAGCGCTGCCCAGATGGCGCAGGTGGTGGCCGAACTTCAAGCCGAACACCCCGACTTGGCCATCGACGGCGAAATGCAGGTGAACTTTGCCCTCGACCGTGAAGCACGCGATGAGAAATATCCCTTCACCCGACTCAAAGGGCTCGATGTCAACACCCTCGTCTTCCCCAATCTCTCTGCCGCCAACTCGTCCTACAAGATGATCAAGTCGCTGGCCGACGACGGCGAAGTGATTGGCCCCATCCAGATGGGACTGAACAAGCCCATCCACTTCACCGACTTCGACGCTTCGCCCCGCGACATTGTCAACATCGTGGCCATTGCCGTCATCGATGCCCTCGTCTTGAAGCACAAGCAGCAAGCATAATTCGAGGGGCTGAACGCCTCCTCTCGCTGCCGACATCGACATGCCGCGTAGCCACTCCTCTTCTTCTCCCGCCGACCTTCTTCCCGATGGTCGGCGGGATTTTTTTGTCCGACAGACGTTACTCAAGAAAAGAAACCGAGGCCGCTCCTTTCCGTAACGATGTACTCTCACACATATTGCTATAACTCATAATAGCTATACATCGTTCGGGGCAGGAGGGCCTCGGCCAAATAACTACGTACACTTACGCAGTTGTAGAGAAAAGTAAGTTTATCACTCCGTCAGCACACGCTGGCGCAGGTGGGGATTCACCATGGCGGGATATCGCTTCTTGAAGCGCACCGTGATGATGGGACTTTCCGTAGAGCACCCTGGGACAGACGTGATGCGACGATAGTAGACTATTGCAGCATAGCGTTCTTTCTCCGTGTAGGTCACATCATTACCATTCGTTGTAATGTTGCTCCATGTTGTCTTGTCTACACTACGCTGCCACTGATAGGTGCGGCTCGGATTACCAGTTAGGATTCCAGCTGTGAGTGTAAAGGGATTCTTGTGTTCGATGAGGACATTGAGTTCATCGGAAGACACAATAGAGTTGAGACCTGGGGAGGCTGTTAGCATAGATACCTGGGAGTAATCCGAACATCCATCTAGAGTAGTCACGCGACGCAGATAGAAAGTCCCGGTGTAGCGCGGCACATATTCCAGTTGCTCTTCGGTGGCACCATAGATTCCGCGCCATGAGGTCGGGTCGGATGCATCGGTGGTCATCTGCCACTGATACTTATGCAAGTTCGTGGCCTGCCCATTCAAGAGTACCGTAGGACTGCCGATATTGACTATCGTCTTTTCACCTACACATGCTGTTCGACTTACTCCGCTGTTCACTTCTTTAACATTGGCCACCACAACTCTGATGTCAGCTTCCAATGTTGTGCTACACGTGGGAGGGTGTACGACTACATGATAGGTGCCTGCCGTCGTGTTAGAGGTGAGAATCTCCACCTCTCTTGAGTGAGAAGAGTAGCCATTCGGGCCTGTCCAATCGTAGGTAGCTCCCTCCCAGTTGATAGCACCAAACTTGGCCGTTTCGCCATCGCAGAAGTAGCGAGTTGTACTCATATTGTAGCCAATCTTCACCAAATCGTTGAGGACAGCACGCTGCTTGATGTGTACAAGACCACAATCGTCCGTAATGTCTATCCAGTAAGTTTCTCCCAAAGTACCATGTTCAAAAGTAACTGCACCGGTTGAGGTCTTCGTTTCCAAATCTGTGCCATTCAGTTCTTTGAGGGTATAGGTGTAGGGTGGATGTCCTCCTGTGGCACCTATAGAGATAATGCCCTTGTTGCTATCGGTACAGAAATAACTGATGCTCTTCGCATTGTCCACGGCGAGGAAGAATTGGTCACCCTCGAAATCCCAAGTTCTCTGGCACCTCTCTCCATCTGGGAATTTGAGCGTCAGAATCATTTTGCGCTGCTTCATGTAAGTAGAGAAACCTGTGCCCCAAGGATAAGATGTGGTCAAGTCATCTTCAAACTTATAGCCCAGGATATCTATCGTTTCAGTACTGCCCTCAATATAGGCACGTCCGGACGGCATAATATCCAAGCGATTGTCACATTGCAGTGTTCCTGTAGTCTGAATGTCGAGTATCACAGGCTTATAGCCAATCTTAAATGTGCTCGTTTTTACACCGCAGTCAGTGGTCACACTGAGTGTATAGTTGCCGGCCGTTAAGTCGGCTCCTTCGGTGATTGTGCCATCAGTGGCTCGTGTCTGCCAGTGCTTTCCCCAAATCTGTTGTGAGCCGCACGAAGGCGTCTGATTCCATTCATTTTGTGTCGAGAAATAGATAACACCGGTCGTATTATTGCGAGCTTCGATACGTAAAATCTGAGGGATGCGCTGAGTGCTGCTTCCACTGGAGCCAAATACTGACTGGATGGGATAAACATCATCTGTTGGCGAACATCGAGAATCTGAATATATACCAATTTTCACTGTGCGCTCATTGGTTCGGCAGTAGTATCCAAGGTCTATATCGTCCACCTTATACGAGGTCGCTAGGTCGTAGGAGACCGTATGAAAATGAGGCGTTTGGAGAAGAGGTCGCCCTAAATTATCATACAATTCCACACGATAAGTCTTGCCAAGTTGATAGTGGTAAGTGCTCTCATACTTATCAGAATAAACGCCGGCAGGACTCTCTGCGACTTTATTATTGGTGGCGTCCTCATAGATGACAAATCTAGCTTTAGGATCGCATAAGGAGTTGTTACTTATCATATTCCAAATATATTTTTCACCATTGCAATCGGTTGACATAGCTTTTACCTCTGCACTCACCCTTGTTGGGGCACATCCGACACCCTGAATCCCATAATCGCATACTTTAGAGTAAGTAAGTGGTGGAATGGGTGTAACCGACAAACCATAATTTTGACAATCGTTTGGCATATCAAAATCTGCATCGTAGTAACTCTTTTGTGTGGGAGTAAAATTGATAATTTTGTCTGCAATGATGGTCGCTCCTTTTTTTAGTACATAACGATACTTTTGACAACCACTATTGCTGACAACGACAAATCTCTTAGAACCACACTGGTCGCTGATATCAGTGAAGTTAATATCGTATACACACTTGGGTTGCACATGAAAGCGACGCATTGTAGCCGGACATCCTTTTTGACGAATAAGGATGTCAGCCCCGGAACTAAAGTCTATGTTGGACAAGGTATCCTTCAGATAACTATACGAAGGTACTCTCTCATAACTATGTGTGATAGGATTTAGAATATATTCTTCAGAAACACTTGACCATACTGATGCCCAACGTTCTGTGGTTCGATCACCTCCCGTTGGAACAAGAGCTACTTCATAATTTTCTGGAACACCATATCGTTGCGTGGCTATAGAAATTGGTTTGAGGTCAATTTTAATGTTAGCGATAAGTTTACAGCCCTGCATTGACATTAGCGTCTCACTATTAAGGCTGGGTATTGCTATATCGGGTACTTGTGGTATTTCCACTGGCACATCAAAAGTGGAGCAATCGGCATAGTCTTTGACACGCAACTTATAATTTCCGGCAGCCAGATTTTCTCCATAAGTGCGATCGGCATAGTATGGAGAATTCTTATAGGCATCCGTACGGGGAAGCAATGTTTCTGGAACAGGTCCCAATGGCGTTTCGATGAGATAAACTCTATAATCATCTTTATAATTTGGTCCTTTATATCCTCCATTGATGGTTATGCCTAATTTACCTCGTGGAGTACAAGAAAGGGTCGGAACCGTAAATTTTGGATTTTGTATGGCTTGCAATGTCTGATAACTTTCTGTCACAATGAGAGGACTACCACCATTATTCCATACCTTTTGTGTGCCATCACTACAAAAAGCGGTAGCTGTGACATTGTAACTTCCCGAAGAAACCCTCATCTCAAAAGGATCTTTTAGAGGATGTCCGAGGGTCGGTACATCGGCTTGTGTAGGAAGACCTATAGGATTTCCCATAGCATCAAGGCGTGTCAAACTATAGCTTACTTTTTGAATGCCCCCACGTGCATTATCTGGTATAGTGAATTTCACGCCTCCGCTGTTGTAACAAACTGTGCTGGGCAGTATCTCGATTGCTGGAATAAAAGCACTAGGCCGAATGGTGACTACAGTGTGGTGCTCCTTTTCAAAACAAGGATATTTAGCCACAATACTTACATCCCAATCACCTTCTGCCAAATTCGGAATGACAGGAAGATTTGCAGCTGTGACTTTTCCTGTCACCTGCACTCCAGTAGATTGGTGTGTCAGTTTATATTCAAGCACTAATCCCGCATCAAGAGGCATTGTGAAGAATTCAATTTTACCATTTTCACAAGGAGCTGGATCAACAGGATTCAACCAAATTTGCATTATACCATTAATTCCACCATAGTAATAGGGGTTGTCACGAGGGCCAGAGGGGAATACAATACTATATATATCGTAAATTGCACCATTCATTTTCATATGGCTGGTTTTATCGAAGATATCTTCCTGTGTATAGATTTTCCCGTTATAATGATATTCAATTTTTTGATAATTATTATCGGCATTAATTTCAAACGAGCATTTCTCAATGATGCTGGTTGAAACGACGGAGTCTACACGCTGAAAACTATTGTTGATGAGGTATACCTTTGTAGGGCCTTGAGGATATCCTTTTTCAATAAAATGTGATGTCACTGTAACTTTTCCTTTTCGACAACCCGCGATGCTATTATATTCATCAATGGCGACAAGAGATCTATCTGTTATTTGCGTTATTTCATCTGAGCTAGTAGTTCTATAGTCAATGTTAACTCTTTGCTGTGCTGTACCAATAGTCACTATAGCATAGAATTGTTTGGGAAGAGAGTAGAATGTAGGTTCTTCAGATATGCTACTGGCCACATAGTGGCGTAATTCGACATTATTCATATCGTAAATCTTCCAGTCCACAGGACCAGTAAGACAGTCAGCTGAAAAGAGTGCAAAGGTGACATCGTCTACAATTGGAGACTGTCGTTTTACATGGAACTTCTTTGCGTAAGGATTAAAGGCGAAATCAGAAGATTTTATCTCATAAGGCCCGAAAGTTTGAGAACAACCCTCACTGGGCGAACTGATTCTAACTTGGTATACATCAGCAGGTAATCCTGGTGTGCTCCACATCACACGTCTATCTTGATAGGTAGCTACAATATCTCCCGAAGAATTAAGGACATCTATCACATATATATTGGGGCTAGAGGGGTTGGGACCTCTGATATCAAGTGTTCCCAAAGGTGCACTACAACTGGGAGGTGAAACTCTTACATCTAGTGGATAGTAATTGGGTGGTAAAGGTATGTTAAAAGTCTTAGAAATGCGATTATTCGGAGCACAATCATAATATACATCTATCTTGTAATTACCGGGAACAAGTCCTTTTAGAGAAATTGAGCTACTACCATAAGGTTTATTATAGATTATCGTATTATTGTCTGTATTAGTAACAGTTACGGTCTTCTCTTCACCTACTGTCGTGGCATAAACAGAAACTTCTACAGCCGCAGAAACAGAGCACAAATACTCATATGTTATAGATCTAATATCCTGTATGATTGCCCAAGACCCTCTTTGTATCCTGGATTCTATAACTGGACTTCCACAAGAAGCAGACAATCGAATGATGATTTCTTTGTCAGTTTCGGGGATTTTGGTCAGCGTGTAGATGCCCTTAGTAATTCCCTGCCAGTCTGTCTCTGTTGAGGTTGGCGATGTGGGCATCATTCCATTGGCCACCATAGCACCTTCCACAAAGACTTCATAACGGCCTCCATTCATAAATTGACGAAAGCCTTCATCTGACGGATCCAACGTATGTGTGAAAAGTATAGTTCGTGTAGTTCCACAATCTGTTGATTTATGTTCAAATAGTAATTTCCCTATAGGTTGCTCCATCGGCACAGATCCCTCTCCCTCTATGCGTTCACCACACTCGGTGATGAGAGTCATCTGGTAGGCATTGGGAGCAAGTCCGGTAAGGATCTTCTCACGTTCAGTGCTACCTAGGGAGACTGTGTGAATGGGAGTGCCGTTGATGGACAAGAGCAAGGTCATGGGTTCTAAATATACCCCGTTCTCCAACTCAACTTTTAGTGTACCTGTGGGGTCGCAGGAATACCGCGCCCGAGTGGAAGTGGCTTTGAGTGTGCCGAGACTGACAATGGGCACATTGATTGTCACGGACTGGTTCTGTGCAGCCCATGAGGCCGAAACAGTATAGTTGCCGGCCGGTAATCCCTCAAAGACAACGCTCTCCGTAGTAACACCTGTCTTTGTGATGGGGCTGCCGACATCTGGCGTGAGGACATAGTCCACAGGGCAGGCTGCGGTTGTGCCCGGCACCGTGGCCGAAATCTTACCGATGGAGCAATGGGCGTACGTGCCTTGCAGAGTACTCGCTGAGAGCGTGCCGACGCCACCAATGGGGACGGTGAAAGGCACCGTCTCCACCGTACCGCAGTCGCTCGTGGCTCGGAGTTCATAGTTGCCACTGGGCAGATTGAAGAACGTATGTGTAAAGTTCGGATAGACAAGCTGTTCGGTTTGCAAGGCAGCACCGCCACCCGAGGGAAGCACTTCGTACTTCAAGCCGTTCACGCCCATCACGCGGGCCACGGCCACGCGAACACCTCCGGCACAAGCTGTGCCGCGCGTGGGAATGGGTGTGGGCAGGATAGAGAAATAGCTCACTTTGACCATCTTTTCCACTTCGTAAGCCCCGTTTTTGAAAGTCGCACCAGGAGAAGCGGGGGTACACGCCGGAGTGGCGCGCATCACCACCTTATACGTGCCCGAAGGGAGGTTGTAGAACGTGCTCTCAGCATAAGGCGTATTAGAGGTGATGGAATTCAAAAGTGTCGTACCTTGATAAAGGAAATACTCCGCTTTGGTGAAGCCCGAAACCTCGCCCACCGAAACGTCGATAGAACCGGCCGTGGCCGAGCATCCACCCGCAGGCGTAGTCTCAAATACCGGCGCCACAGCGTGGGGCTGTTCGGAGCGGTGCGTGAGCGTGGGGAACGTCACTTCCTGCGTGCCGGAGGGACAAGTGCCGGTGACACGCAGGTGGATGGTTTGCCCCGCTGTCCAACCGGTGAGGGGAATGGTGGTGGGTACGGACAGACTGGTCTGCTCCACGGGATTGCCCCATGTTGCGCCATCGGTCGAGGTTTCGTAGGTGAGCTTCGAGAAGCCCGCCACGTTGTTGCGATAGGTCACGATGATTTGGCCGGCTGTGCCACAATCGGCATTGGCGGCGTAATAGTTGACCTTGAAATCGCTCACTTTCAGTTCCGGACAAGTGCTTTGTGCAACAGCCAGAATGCTCCACAGTCCGGTGACGAGCAGGAGTGCCCAACGGATTGGGAGCGCAGAGAGAAATCTTTGCATAGTGTGAGAAATTATAATGTTTAGTGTTTATATTTTATGCAGAAAGGAGAATAGGGACTCCACAAAGGTAATGCGCATAAAAAATATAAACAAAAGAAACGGCGAAAAAGTGAACAAATCGAATTACCCCCCCCGTTTTGAAAACCACGGCTTGCAAAATACAGGTTAAGTCAAAGAAAGCAGCGCTCAAAAGTGAGTCGGCAGATGCTCTGTCCGATGGATTTTTATTGCGCTGCCGATATTTGCCCTCTTCATAGAAATTGTGTACAGGCAACGAAAATCGGGCTGACCTTCAGTCAGCTTGCTCACGGATGCATCTCTACCCCACGAGGACGTGGGGTTATTCAAAGATGTCGCCTTCAGCGACATCCGTCTATGAGCACCCTATTCCGCAGGGTAGTCCGCGGCCAAAGAAATCTTGGCAACTATGATTTAATTCGGTCTATGAGCACCCTATTCCGCAGGGTAGTCCCCGGAGGGGGCTTCTCCCAATAACCGTAGGCGAGGCGGGCTTGCCCGACGAACCTACGGAACACGGGTGCACAGCCGTGCGTCCCCAACGGGGGCGAATATCGGCCTCAATGTGGAGCACTGCCCTCGCGCGCGCGTTACCCTACAATAGAGGCTGTTTTTTGCCTTCATTGCCTTCACCAGAGGTGAAAGTGCTTGAAAATCTTAGGCTTATGGGTGAAGGCAAAGGTGAAGGCAAACGGCAGATGCAGGGAAACGGGGAGTGCACATCGGCGGGGGTGGTGAAGGCAGTGAAGGCAAAAAACGTGAGTATCGTGTAGTGTATACGCGCGCGAACCGAGGCGTGTACCGACTTCCCTCAGAGCAAAACAAAATTACCTCAGAGAAAGATAAAACTATCTCTGAGGTAATTTCATCTACTTCAGAGAAAAACAAAACTACCTCTGAGGTAAATGTGGCTCGCTCCTTGGGAGGCGAAGTGGCTGGGTACTTCTTGACTCTCGATGTTCGTGTTCTGCCTTTAGAGGCTGTGCCGGACTTTCGCCCGAAGGTGTTAAATCCGTGTTAAAGTCGGGGCAGAGTGGCGCTTTTGGCCGGCGAGATGTCTATATACTTAAGTAGGGGTTCCATCTCACGGGGCGGCTTCACTTCACTTCGATGCGGGAGCGGCCATCGCCGCCGCACTTGATGACGCGGATTTGGGGCGAAATCTGGGAGCGGATTTGCTCGGTGTGGCTCACCACACCTACTTTGCGGCCTTGATGGGCTTCGAGGGCGGAGAGGGTGGTGAGCACCTGGGCGAGTGAGTCTTGATCGAGGTTGCCAAACCCCTCGTCGATGAAGAGGCTGCCGATGTTGAGGGTGTGGCAGGAGAGAGAGGCCAGCCCGAGGGCCAAGGCGAGGGAGACGATGAAGGTTTCGCCGCCGGAGAGGGAACTGACGTAGCGGTGCTCGTCGAGCATGTCGTGGTCGATGACTTCGAGCACGAGGCTGCCTTTCAACACTTGGAGCTCGTAGCGGGGCGAGAGTTGGCGCAGGTGGTAGTTGGCGTGCTCCACGAGGATGGCGAAGGTGAAACTTTGCGCCATGTCGCGGAAGCGCTTGCCATCGGACGAGCCAAACATCTCGTTGAGGCGGTTCCACTCGGCGGCGTTGTCGCGAGCCTTGGTGAGCTCCTCTTCGAGGGTTTGGATGGCCGAGAGGCTGTCGTTGTGTCGGGCGATGTGCTGACGCTTTTCGGCAAGTTCGTTGTCGAGTTGCCGGATTTCGACTTCGAGCTGCTCGCGAGTGGCACGGAGGGCATCGGGCCGGTCTTCTTCGCGCTCCGAAGGTCGTGTGGGTTGTGCGGTGAGGGCGAGGTAGTCGCGTTCGACCATGTCCTTGTCCTGCCGGGCGAGGAGGAGCTGTCGGCGACATTGGCTGAGCCGTTGGCGCAGGGCGTTCCAGTCGCGTGGGTCGGCAAAGATGTCGGCGAGTTGTGTCGTCTGGAGCGGGGCGTGGGAGAGGTTGTAGCGGGCAATCTCTTGGTCGAGACGGGTGGAGCGCAGGCGGAGGGTTTCCTCTTGTGCTTGTCGGGTGGCGATGAGATTGTCGCGCTTGCCTTGGAGGTGGCGCAGGGCGAGGTTGAGCTGTTCGCTCCTGCTGAACATGTTGTTGTGGTGAGTGGTGGCGGCATCGATGGCCGCTTGCAACGCCTGTGCGACAGCCGCCGGCGAACTGTCGCCGAAGAGTCGGCGCAGCTGTTCGTGCTTCTCGTTGAGTTGCTGGTTGAGTCGGTCGCGCTGTTCGCGGTTGAGATTGACCTCGGTGCGCATTTCCTCCGTGCCGGCGCGGAGGTTGTCGATGTGGGAGGTGGCGAGGGTTTGGTCGTTTTGAAGCGTGGTGAGTTCGGCATTGGTGCTCTTCCACTCGGTGTAGATTTCGGTGAGGTACTTGCAATAGTCCTCAATGTTCTTGTCGCGCCATCCGCTCACGGTGAGCACATCGTCGAGGTCTTTGTAGAGCTGTTCGAGGAGGGCATCGCTTTCGGCCATCTGGCGATGGGTGAGGGTGATGCGTTCGCGGGCAATTTTGAGTTGGAGATGGAGCTCGGAAAATTGCTGTGCGCCAGTGGCGATGCGCTCTTCGAGTTGGGCCATCTGCCGGTCGTCTTCTTGGATGAGCTGCGTTTGGTAGTCGTAGACCTTGATGTTGTTCAAGATGGTGTCGAGACGTCGGTTGGCAGAGTCGATGAGCATTTCGATGGTGGTGGCTCGGGCGTCTCTGTTGACGGTGGGGGTGCATTCGGCGAAGGAGTCGTCGAGGGGGGCATAGAGTTTCCAGTCGGCCTCGTGCTGAGTGAGCTGCTGCTTGAGGAGGGCAAAAGTGCTGCGTTCGGCTTCGAGCACCCCTTCGCTTTGGGAGATGTTCTGCCGGAGTTGTGCCACGGCTTCCTGCTTTTGTTCGTAGTCGTGTTCGGCGGCGAGGTAGTCCTTCTCGAGCTGGCTTTGGGTTTCTCCGGAAGCCTGCTCCACTTCGGTGTGATAGGGGTGGTGAGCACTGCCGCAGACGGGGCAGGGGGTGCCCTCTTTGAGCTTTTGGCGCAACTGCTTGATTTCCTCTACCTGCGAGAGAGTGTATGTTTTGCTGAGTGTGAGGTAGCGGCGGCGGAGGGCGGTCTCTTCGTGGAGGAGGCGCTCGAGGTCTTCGCGTTTCTGCTCGAGCTTACGGGTTTTTCGTTCGATGTTGGCGCGTCGTTCTTCGATCTGTGTGTAGTTGTCGACGAGGCGTTTCCAGAGTCGGCGTGCCTCGGTGAGGGCTGTGAGGCGTTGTTGGGTGTCGCTTTGTGCAGCGTGGAGGAGCGTGTGGTCCAGTTCGTTGATGGTCTGTCGGTGCATCTCCTTTGATGCGGACAGCGTGGTTCTCTTTTCTTGCAGCTTTTGAACTTCCTTTTCGGCATTTTCGCATTGCACGGCGAGTCGGCTCTGCTGCTGGGTGTAGCGGGTGTAGTCGGCGTGGAGGCGCTCGTTTTTGTTCATCTCGGTGTTGTAGAGTCCGAGTTTGTCGGTGACGGCTTGGAACTGCTCAAAGATGCTTTGGTGCACCGCGAGTTCCTGCCGCCGGAGGCTGAGGGTTTCGAAGCGCTGCTTGAGTTGTTCGGTCTCGGCCTTTTGGCGTTGCAGAGCGGTGGTGCGCTCTTCCAGGCGCTGTTGGGACTGGGCCAACTTCTGCTGCGCCTCGTTGAGGCTCTCGGTGATGGTTTTGATTTCGCCGTTGATGGCATGGCCCTGTTCGATGTCGGGTTGCTTGATGCGCAGTTGGGTTTCGGCTTCAGCTTTGCGCTCTCGGGCAATGAGGAGCTGCTTGTCGGCCTCGGTCAGTTGGACTTGTTGCTCCTCCATTTGGTGGGTGAGGGTTTGCTCCTCGCTCTTGAGCCGAGCAATGCCGGTGCGGTTTTCGTTGATTTGCTCAAAGAGGGAGCGAAATTCCTGCACGGAGTCGAAGCGTTCGAGTTTTTCCTCTTCACCGCGCTGTGCGAGGTAGTTTTTGTTGATGTCGGCAAGGGTTTCGTTGGCGGTGTCAAGCCGTTGTCGCAGGATTTGGTGCTGATGGTGCCAGTCGAGGAGGGCGTCGATGTTCTGCTGCTGAGAGCGGCGGTCGGCAATGGTGCTGGTGAGGTGGGCGATGCTCTCTTGGTACTGTTGCACCTCGGGCTCGCAAAGGCGCCATCGGGATGCCTCTTCGCGGCGTGCATCGAGTTTGGTCACGGTTTCTCCGGCTTCTCGGGCGAGGGCGAAAATCTGCTTGGAGATGTTGCCGTAGATGTCTGTGCCGGTGAGCTTTTCGAGGAGTTGGCTCTTGTCTTTGCTGTCGGCTTGGAGGAAAGTGGCGAAGCTGTTTTGCGCGAGGAGGACGGTGCGGACAAACTGGTCGTAGTCGAGCCCCACGATGCGCTGCACTTCTTGGTCGACCTCCCTGATACGATCGGCGAGGAGGGTCTCTTTGCCCTTCGGCAGGAGCTGGTAGAGGGCGCGTGTGGGGCGGGCGAAAGTGCCGTTGCGCGTGAGGCGCACGCTCCAATGGGCTTCGTAGCGCTCGCCGGTGGGCACGACAAAACGCACACGAGCGTAGCCCTCCTGTGCACCGCGTCGCAGGAAGGTGCGCGGATCGGAGGGATTGAGCTCCTGTGGCTGTTCGTCGGGACCGGAGGGGAGGTTGGTGCGCACGCCTTCGAGGCGCGGGGCTTTGCCGTAGAGGGCAAGGCAGATGGCATCGAGGAGGGTGCTTTTGCCGGCTCCTGTGTCGCCGGTGATGGCAAAAAGTCCTGCCGAGCGGAGCGGTTCGGCGGTGAAGTCTATGAGGTGTTCGCCTCCGATGGAGGTGAGGTTGCAGAGGGTGATGGTTTCGATGGTCATGCGGCGAAGCGGCTATAATGGAGGAGAGGTAGATTATTGTGCGTCGGACTGTTCGGCCTTTTCTTCGGCTTGGTGGAAGCGCCGGGCGAGTTGGGGTGTCATGGGGCTTCCGTAGCGGTCGGTGTAGAACTTCTGGGCGATGTCTAATGGGGACAAACCGCTGAGGCTGCCTTCGAGGGTGGGGAGCTGCCGGAGTTGTGTTGCAGCATGTCGGCGGGCGGTGTCGGTGGTGATGCGACAGAGGCGCACGGCCTTGTGGCGCACGAGTTCGATCAGTTCGTGGCGAAGGTCGGGCTCGGGCTGCGAGACTTGGAGATTGACTTCGAGATAGGGCCACTCTTCGCGATTGGGTTGTCGGTCGGCATCGGGGAGTTCGGCCAAAAGTCGCTTCACCTCCTCGGGCGTCCCTGCTCCGCGTTCGGGCACGCTGAGGAGTGTGGCGAGGGGGCGATAGGGGAGGACGTGATGGCTCGTGCGCCCCCTGTCGTCGATGTCGATGCACATCACGCCGTGGCGGTAGTGGCGTTCGGAGAAGGAAAGTGGGATGGGACTGCCGGCATAGTAGATGTTGTCGCGACTGCCCACCGACTGGGCTTTGTGGATGTGGCCGAGGGCAACGTAGGCATAGTCGAGGCCGAGGGCATCGACATCGATGGCATCCTCGCCGCCCACCACAAGGCGTTCGCTGTGTTCGTCGCTCGCAATCTCAGCGCCTGTGGCGTAGAAGTGAGCCGCCACAACGACGGGGAGCTTACGGAAATCGCTCTTTTTGAGTCGCTGGTCGAGTTGCCGGAGGTAGTGCTTCAAGCCTTTGGCAGCACTCAGTCCGGAGGCGTAGTCGTAGGGGCGGAGATAGGGTAGGGCATAGCAAACGACCGCTGCTTCGCTCGTGCCGCGCGGGGCGAGTGGGAGGAGGAGTTGTTCGAAATCAGGCTCATGGTCGGCATCGCGAGCGATGGTGCCTCGAACGTAGATGTTGTGGCGGCGCAACAATTCAGTCGCTGCTTCGAGACGTGCACCCGAGTCGTGATTGCCGGCAGTGACGACCACTTGCAAACCCTCGTTGGTCTCGACGGTGTCAATGAGAAAATCGAAAAAAAGACGCTGTGCTTCGGCACTCGGATTGTGGGTGTCGAAGATGTCGCCGCTCACAATGAGCGCATCGGCTTGTTCGTCGGTGATGGTTTGTTGCAGCCAATGAAGGAAATGCCGATGTTCGGCCGTGCGCGTGTGCTGATGGAAAACGTGTCCGAGGTGGAGGTCGGCGGTGTGGATGATTTTCATCGTGGATGAGAAGTTAGGGGGGTAAGCAGTGGCGAAATTACGTCTTTTCTGTGGGAGAAGGATGCTTTTCTCTTCAAAAAAAGAAAAGCCTGAATTTATGGGGTGGGGTAGTGGGGAGAAGGGTCAGTGGGCCACGAGCCAATTTTCCCCATTTCCACATTCGGCCAAAAGAGGGACGCGCATGGCGTAGGCACGCTCCATTTCCTCGATGACGAGGGTGCGGAGGGCGTCAAGTTCCTCGGGCGGCACAGAAAAATTGAGTTCGTCGTGCACTTGCAGTATCATCTTCGAACGGAGTTGCTCCCGACGCAGACGGCGGTCGATGGCAATCATGGCCAGTTTGATGATGTCGGCCGCCGTACCTTGAATGGGGGCGTTGACGGCGTTGCGCTCGGCATATCCACGCACTGTGGCGTTTCGCGAATTGATGTCGGGCAGATAGCGGCGGCGCTGAAATTGCGTGACGATGTAGCCCATTTTTCGGGCACGTTCGATGCTCTCGTTCATGTACTCCCGCACCCGAGGGTAGGTGGCAAAGTAGTTGTCGATGAGCGCTTTGGCTTCGCCGCGTGGGACGCCCATTCGTTCGGCCAGTCCGAAAGCCGAAATACCATAGATAATCCCGAAATTGGCCGTTTTGGCTTTGCGGCGCTCGTCGCGATCCACCTCCTCCAGCGGTTTGTCGAAGATGCGTGCCGCCGTTGCGGCGTGGATGTCGCGCCCGGCGTTGAAGTCGGCAATCATGTGCTCGTCGCCACTGAGGTGAGCCATGATGCGCAGTTCGATTTGGGAGTAATCGGCACTGAAAAAGGTGCACCCCTCTTCGGGGATAAAGGCACGGCGGATTTCGCGCCCGTCTTCTCCCCGCACGGGGATGTTTTGCAGGTTGGGGTTGGACGAGGATAGACGCCCCGTAGCCGTAACGGCTTGATTGAAAGACGTGTGCACGCGTCCTGTCTCGGGCAGGATGAGGCGGGGTAAGGCTTCTACATAGGTAGAAAGGAGTTTTTTCAAACCGCGATGTGCCAAGATTTTCTCCACGATGGGGTGCTTGCTGCGGAGCGATTCGAGCACGTCTTCCGAGGTGGAATATTGGCCGGTTTTGGTCTTTTTGGCTTTTTCGCTGATGCTGAGTTCGTCGAAGAGCACCTCCCCCACTTGCTTGGGTGAGGTGATGGTAAATTCGTGGCCGGCCAGGGCGTAAATCTCCGCTTCGAGTTGCTGCATGCGCTCCTGAAATTGCCTTTCGGTCTCTTTGAGCGCCTGTGTGTCGAGACACACCCCGTTCTGCTCCATTCGTGCCAGCACCGGCATGAGTGGCATTTCGATGTCGTGAAACACACTCTCCACCTCGTTCGTCCGCATCTCGGCTTCGAGGAGCGGTTTGAGGGCGAGGGCGATGTCGGCATCTTCGCAGGCGTAGTCGACGATGGCTTCTGGTTCGATGTCGGCCATGTTTTTCTGCGTGCGTCCCGTCCCAATGAGTTGGTCAATGTGGATGGTGCGATAGTGGAGGTAGATTTCGGCAAGGTGGTCGAGGTTGTGGCGCTGTTCGGGCTGCACCACATAGTGGGCGAGCATCGTGTCGAAAAATGGTGCGCTCACCTCCACCCCATAATGAGAGAGCACCGTGAGGTCGTATTTGAGATTTTGCCCCACTTTCAAAATTTTGTCATTTTCAAAAACCGGACGCAGGGCATCGACAAATTTTTGGGCTTCGTTTGTTTCACGTGGAACGCTGACGTACCAAGCTCGTCCGCCTTCCACCGCAAAACTCATTCCGACCAATTTTGCAGCCATCGCATCGATTGAAGTGGTCTCGGTGTCTATTGCTACTTCTGTAAATGTCAACAGATTTCCACATAAATCTTCTGTATCTTTCAGCGTATCAATGAGATGGTAGTCGTGAGGTCGGGTAGAAATGTCTTCATAGTTTGCCTCTGAAACATTTTCTGTGCCGTTGGTCGTTTGAGAGGCGGTGTATGAGCCGGCAGAAGAGAACAAATCCGGTTCGGAAGCGACTGATTTCTTTTCCATCGTCTCGCTGTCGATATATCGGGAGATGAAACTCCGAAACTCCAACTCTTCAAATATCGCGCGCAATAGTTCTTTGTCGGGTTCTTGCCGAGCAAGTGCCGACAGTTCCCAATCGATGGGCACATCAGTCTTGATGGTGGCGAGCTGACGGGAGAGCCGAATTTGCTCCACATTTTCTTCCACCTTCTTTTTCAATGCCCCTTTCAGTTGGTCGGTTGCGTTGAGGAGGTGATCGATGGAGCCGAATTGTGCGATGAGCTTCACTGCCGTCTTCTCTCCCACACCGGGACAACCAGGGATGTTGTCGGCACTGTCGCCCATCAGCCCGAGCAGGTCGATGACTTGTGAAGGACTTTCGATGCCATATTTGGCACACACTTCCGCCACGCCGAGCCGTTCCAGCCCGGCTGCACCATTGCCCGGCCGGCACATCGTCACTCCCGGACGCACCAGTTGTGCATAGTCCTTGTCGGGCGTAATCATATAGACATCCAGCCCGGCTGCCGCTCCTTGCACCGCCAGTGTGCCCACCACGTCGTCGGCTTCATATCCGGCCACCTCGATGAGGGGGATGCGATAGGCTTCGACAATGCGCTTAATCTGAGGCACCGCCCAACGGATGTCTTCGGGGGTGGCTTCGCGCTGCGCCTTGTAGGCCGGAAACATTTCGTGCCGGAAAGTCGGTCCGGAGGGGTCGAAGCACACGGCCATCAAATCGGGTTGAAGGGTGCGCAGCAGGTCTTCAAGGGTGTTGACAAAACCGAACACTGCCGATGTGTTCTGCCCTTGGGAATTGATGCGCGGGGAGCGAATCAGACCGTAGTAAGCCCGAAAAATGAGGGCGTAAGCGTCAAGGAGTATTAATTTTTGCATAGGGGGAAGTTTTTGAACTTCAAAAGTAGCAAAAATAATCCGTATTCTCCTCTTTTTTTTGTACTTTTGTGCAGTATTTTCTGCGAATTTTCGCCACTTCTTCTTGATTTCTACCCGATGGATGCACTCCTTCAAATCCGACAACCCATTGCTGCTGAACTTGAGCAGTACATTGCCCTCTTCGACCAAGTTCTGGTGCATGATGAACCCTTCATGGACCAACCTTTGGCCCATGTGCGCAGTCGTAAGGGGAAGATGATGCGCCCCATCCTCGTGCTCCTGTTGGCGCGCGAACTGGGAGAAATCGGGGTGTCCACCTTGCGCAGTGCCGTCACGCTCGAACTGCTGCACACCTCTTCCCTCGTCCACGATGATGTGGTCGATGAGAGCAACGAGCGCCGAGGAGTGGCTGCCGTGCATGAGATCTACAGCAACAAAATCGCGGTGCTCCTGGGCGACTATATGTTGGCGCAAACCCTTCGGCAATCGGCCCTCACCGGCAATCTGCACGTCGTCGAAGCTGTTGCCCAACTGGGAGCTACGCTCGCCGAAGGAGAGATTTTGCAACTCTCTCATGCCGAGGGTGAAGAGATTTCAGAAACCACCTACTACCGCATCATCCGTCGGAAAACTGCCGCCCTCTTTGAAGCCTGCGGCACCCTCGCCGCGCTCTCCATGGGGGGAGATGCCGCCTATCTTGAGCGCGTGCGCCGCTTCGGCGATAGGGTAGGGATGTGCTTCCAAATCCGCGACGACATCTTCGACTACTATGACGATGAACGCGTGGGCAAACCCAGCGGCAACGACATGCGCGAAGGAAAACTCACCCTCCCCATCATCTATGCCCTCACCCACACGGCCGATGCCGATGCCCTCGCCATGGCGCAGCGTGTCAAGCAGGGTGAAGCCACATCCGCCGACATTGCCCACCTCATCGAGTTTGCCAAGCAGCATGGTGGCATTGACTACGCCCACCGGCGTATGGAAGAACTGCGCGCAGAATGCCTCGACCTCATTGCCGACTTCCGCCATATCGGAGTGCGCACCGCCCTCACACAATATGTCGATTTCGTGATAGGAAGAGAATTGTAAAATACGCTTCGTGCCGACTTTTTGACAAGAATATACTTGCCAAAAGTCGGCACGAAGTGTGTTGTTTTGTATTTATTGAAAAAGAGTAGGTTTGATTATTGTAGTGAAAATCCCGCAATGTTACCTTCCCACCAACCAGCGGCCGCAAAGTTAGCCAAATCAAGCACAGGACCGTTGGAGGTGATACCTCCTGCCATAAGATAGTAGGTCTTCGGGGCAGGATTGGAATTTTGGAGAATAATAAAACCCGTTAGCATATTGAATGGGCTATTGGGAGGGAGGAGACCACTGACGGCAAACTTTCCGCCTACATTGTCTGCCGATTGGGTGGGTGTCGAGGGGGCATAGGCGGGTGAATCGGAGAAATAAGTGCGTAGCCACAATGAACCAGAGGTTACTGTGTAGTTGTTGCCATACGTCATCAGTAGAGAGATATTGACGAGATATTTCGATTTTGGAGGAAGGGTAATCGTTGCTCCGGTATAGACATACCCGGTTTCAGTACGAGAGATGGTAACACCTGTACCGAAACTTCCCACAATGTTGTGAGCCCCTGCGTTCTGCCACGTGCCCACCCCTGTCGCATTGGAAGTAAACACTTTGCCTTCTCCTTGTGTTCCATCCGTGATTTTCACGGCTCCGGCTGCGTTGCTGTTCACTTCCAAGGGGGTAGAGGGGGTGGCTGTCCCAACTCCCATATTCCCATTATTGAGCACAGTGACCAAAGACGTGCCCACATTATTTTTGAGCTGTAAATTGCGGTCACTCGGATTGCTCGTTTCCGATTTTACTTCAAGAGTGGAGAGCGGAGTACGAGTGTTTACCCCAACTCTTTGGGCACTCCCACTCGTGGTGACCATAAAAATAAAACTGAATAAAGGGGTAAATTTTTTCATAAGTGTGAGGTTTTCTGCAAATTTACGCATTTATTTCAGATTACCCTCCCTGGAAGATTTAATAAAGATAAAATATTGTGTAAGGTGAACTTGTTCTTGTGTTAGTCGCGAAGTAGAGTGTCCTTGATGAGGGCAAACATCGACGAACCTACGGTAGGGTGGCACACACAGCATAGAATCTCCGAAGGAAGCGAATATCGGTTTGCATCAGACGTTTTTTTAGGGGGTTACCCAATCTGGAAAACTTCAAACATAACGAATCAGAAACAACAAAGCGCGGAAGCCGTAGACATTCTACAACTTCCGCGCTTGTTTTTGTAAAATCGTGGTTTAGTAGTTGCCACTCATGCCGAAAGGAGCAATCTCCCGGCCTTCGATGGCCGAAGCGAGGAGGTTGGCCAGACGGCTCGTGCCGATGCGGAAGTGGCCGTCGCGGCAGAACTCTTCGCCGAGGGTTTCGGCCACGAAGAATTGCGCGCAGAATGCCTCGACCTCATTGCCGACTTCCGCCATACCGGAGTGCGCACTGCCCTCACGCAATATGTCGATTTCGTGATTGGAAGAGAGTTGTAACAACACACTTCGTGCCGACTTTTGACAAGAATATACTTGCCAAAAGTCGGCACGAAGTATGTTTATTGAAAACGAAGAGTTTCCTGTAACATTCCCCATGACGGGTTTAGACAGATTGTGTAAGAATACCTATAAATGGGTATTGTGCACCTTCTTTCGATGGTCTACCTTTGCACACGATTATAATTTAACTCTAAAAACCTCTTATGCAAACCAAACTTCTTTTCTTTTCCCTGATTATGGGAAGTGCGAGCTACGGGAGATTTCTCTCGTGAAGTAGATTCTGTACTTGATCTTTCGACACTCCCTAAAACTCGTTCAACGACTCCCTTTGTAGACGGAGTGGGTAAAGACTTTTATGTGGTTACTTTCAAAAATAAGAAAATGGATTATGATGCTAACCCCTCCTATTTCGTTGTACGCCCTAAATAAGCGATTTATGAAGTCACGGTTTTCTCTCTTTTCCCTGCTTGTCTGCTTGCTCTCCTTGTGCTGGTCTTGTGTGGACTCTCATGAATCGGCCTATCCTCAGAAAAAAGAATTGCAGTTTACTGCCGAAGGCGGTCAAGAAAAGGTGGCATTTAATTCTACTCGTACAGACAAACTGGTTAATAAAAAGGTTGATTGGAACTTTGATGGTGTGTACCTCTATACAAATAAAGGAACTCAGGAAGAGCTGACTATGGGCGGGTATACTCCCTTAAAACTAAAAGAAGAAATGTTGTCGGATGGTTCCTACAAGGTAGATGCAGGCTGGGTGAAGTTCTACTATCCCAATACAAAGCACATGATGCGGGTCGAGGTAGAACCTAATCCTACCGACCAACCACGAAAAGTATACTTTTACGCACACTGGTATGAAAATGGTTTTTCTTTAGGGATTACCCAATCCGGAAAGCTTCAACCATAACGAGTCAAATATAACAAAGCGCGGAAGCCGTAGACATTCTACAGCTTCCGCGCTTGTTTTTGTAAAATCGTGGTTTAGTAGTTGCCACTCATGCCGAAAGGAGCAATCTCCCGGCCTTCGATGGCCGAAGCGAGGAGGTTGGCCAGACGGCTCGTGCCGATGCGGAAATGTCCGTCGCGGCAGAACTCTTCGCCGAGGGTTTCGGCCACAATGGTGTAGAAGTCGATGGCTTCGTCCACCGTCTTGATGCCGCCCGCCGCCTTGAAGCCCACGAGACGGCCTTCCTGCTGCTGGTATTCCTGGATGGCGCTGCACATCACGAGCGCTGCTTCGGGCGTGGCGGCCACAGGCGTTTTGCCCGTAGAGGTCTTGATGAAGTCGGCACCGGCATACATGGCCAGGAGCGATGCCTTCTTGATGTCGCCGGCGTGGACGAGTTCGCCCGTTTCAAGGATCACTTTGAGGGCGCGGTCGCCGCACACCTCTTTGAGTTCCGTGATTTCGTCGGCGCAGGTTTCGTAGTCGCCGCTTTGGAAAGCGCCCACCGAGAGCACCATGTCGATTTCGTCGGCACCATCGCCCAGCGCAAGCGCCGTCTCCACGGTCTTCACTTCGAGGAAGGTTTGCGAGGCCGGAAATCCACCGCTCACGCAGGCCACCTTGACGCCGTCGGCTTCGAGATTTTGACTCACCGTAGCGGCAAATCGGGGGTAAACGCAGATGGTGGCGATGGGCGGAAGGTCGGGGTGGCTGTCGCTCCAGCGATTGACACTCTCGGTGAAGTTGAGCACCTTTTCGTGCGAATCGGTGACGGTGAGTGTGGTGAGTTCCACCGTGCTGAGGAGCGTGCGGAGCACCTCGGGCGTGTTGTACTTCTCGCGATGGGTGGCAATGATGTCGCGCACCGTTTCGGCCACGCGCTCGTCGCTCAGATTGAGTTCATACTTGGCAAAGGCCTGTTCGTACTTGTCGAGCTGTGCTGAGTGCTCGTGGTGGTCATGGTCGTGACCGCAGCAGTGGTTGTGTTCTGCCATAAGGGTAGGGGAGTCTATCGCCGTCCTTCTGCCCCCGTGTGAGAGAAGGAAGGCGATGTGCTTTTGAAGTTGAAGATAGGGTTTCCGCTCTTCCCACGGGGGGAGAGAAGGGTGGGGTTTAAGGTTTCCTCTTTGTTCGGTGGAAGACCGAAAGCCGGCCTTCCATTATGCTGTTCGTCCGCGCCCCTGGAAAGAGGGGCAGACGGGGACTATTCGCGGTGGCGCGAGTCGATGCAGATTGTCACCGGACCGTCGTTGAGGAGCGACACCTGCATGTCGGCGCCAAATCGGCCCGTCTGCACGCGTTTCTCCATTGCAGTGGAGAGTTGCTCCACGAAGGCTTCGTAGAGCGGTTCAGCGACGGCAGGAGGCGCAGCGTGGATGTAACTGGGACGGTTGCCTTTGCGCGTGGAGGCCATAAGCGTAAATTGGCTTACCACCAGCACCTCGCCCGTCACATCGCGCACACAGAGATTCATCACTCCCGCCGCATCGTCAAAGATGCGCAGGTGGGTGATTTTCTGCACCAGATAGTCGATGTCGTCCTGCCCATCGGTGGGCTGAATGCCCAGAAGGACGAGCAGACCGTTGCCGATTTGGCTGTGCACTTCTCCGTCAATGCACACCTTGGCGTGTGCCACACGTTGGATGACGACTCTCATCTTTTCAACAGTCAATAGGTTTTCTGGGAGCAAAGTTACTGATTTTCTTCGATACGGACGTCGCTTTCGGAATGTTTTCGTTCAGGTGTGGCTTACCGATATCTACAAAAAATGCCGCACCGGGGATGGACGTAGCGACATGCGCGACCTCTACACCGCAAGGATACGCCCCCGGAGGGGACGCCCATCGATATTGCCCCATTTCCGACAAAACAGTCGCTGAAAGATGATAAAATAACAGTATATTGTAAATCGTAGTTTTCAAAATGGGGGGGGTAGCGCGTTGCTTACCGATTTCATCCTATTCATTTTGTACATTGCTGCCTTTTCTTTATATTTGCTCACACCATAGTCGTTTAAATACTTGCATATATGTTCTCTCACCTCTTTTTGCGCTGCTCTTGCTGCGTTTTTCTTCTCACCCCATCGCTCTTGTCGGCACAAAACGGGGCTAATGTCGGAGTGAACACCCGAACACCGGAAGTCACGCTCGATGTGCTCCCCTCACGCGCCACAGGCAACACCAACGAGGGCATTCGTGCACCTCGACTCACCAAAACACGATTGGCTGCCATTTCTGCTCCCAAGGAAGGGACGATGGTCTATGTGGTGGCGCAAACGTCGAGCATCTTCTCCACCTATTCCGGCAGCAATGTGGCGGTGAGTGATGTCACAGCCGTAGGTTACTATTACTTCAACGGCACGAAGTGGGTGCAGATGCGTGGGCTATGGATGAACGACCCTGCCAAAAATATGGTGCAACTGCGCAACCTTTCCGACAACAACACTACGCGCTCCATCACCAACCAAGTTTTCATCAACGACCAAGGAAACATGGGCTTGGGCTACAACGATCCTCGCCAAAAGCTCATTGTTGAGGGGAATGTGTGGGTCGGACGACCGATGAAGAGTACTGACTGGGCCAATAATATCCCCTCTTATCCCCAGTGGGGCCCTTATTTGGCTTTCGAGGGCACATATTCCAGCGCTTGGTCGGGGATGATTGTCAGTAACTCCGACCCAATGGCTTTCTACCGCTATGATAGAGCTTTGGATGAATCTGAATTGCGTTTGGTGATAGGCGACAACATCAATAGTTATGACGCTTTTGTGATAGGACCGGAACATGGAGGGTGGGTTGAGGGTGCTCTTGGGACGCTGTCCTCGGTCAATCAATTTGATGAGGCTTTCCGCTTTCGTGCCAATGGCGAAGCGTTTAAAAAGGGTGGAGGCACGTGGATTGCTGTTTCCGATGCCCGTACCAAAGAGCAGGTGGAAAACTATCACCGCGGCTTGACCGACTTGCTTCGCATCCGCCCCGTTTCTTTTCGCTACAAACCTTTTATGGGCACCGGCGACAAACGCTATGTCGGGGTGATTGCCCAAGAAGTGGAACAGGTGGTGCCCTCTATGGTGACGGTGCAAAAGAAGAAAATGGGTGATTTGACCGACATTAAGGCCGTTGATCCCAACGAGTTCACCTATATGCTCATCAATGCTGTCAAGGAACTCAAAGCCGCCAACGACGATCTGCAACAACAAATCAACGAACTCAAGCAGCAAGTCAAGGCTTTGCAAAAGTGAGACAAAAATAGGTTCAAACCGAACTGAACCCTACGGCTCGGGCAGCCACGATTGATTTTGAACAACACTTGGCCGATGTCTCGGCCGTCCTTTCTTGGTCTTCTCCCCACTGATATATAGACATCTCGTCGGCGTTTTCAGCCACTTGCACTCGGTTTTAACGCGAATTTAACACTTCGGAGGCCTGTGCCGGGGCTTTTTGCAGAGGAGATGGCGGAAGGAGGGAGTGCTCTATCAGACGGAGCATCCGCTCATCTGTTTTTTTACAAAGGAGGTGGTTTCATTTACCTCAGAGGTAGTTTTATTTTTCTCTGAGGTAGATGAAACCACCTCTGAGTTGTGTGTGGCTGAACCCCATCTTTTGTGTATTGCCCCTCGCGCACGCGTATACACACTACACATATCCATGTTTTTTGCCTTCACTGCCTTCACCTCTTCGCTGATTTTTCAGAAGTTCTGCTTTTTACGAGGTGAAGGTTCTAGAGAATTGCCTTCACCTGTAATCCTTTGATTTATAACGCTTTATTTTCTGTGGTGAAGGCGTGAAGGCAAAAAACTTGCACTATTGTAGTAGGGTATGCGCGCGCGAGAAGGTCAAAAGAGTAGGAGTGAAACGACACCCGATATTTGCTCTGACATAGATGTTTTTTTCGATGGGTGTCCCCTTCGAGGGCATTCCGCAATGCAGTGTTTCGGCTTACTCAGTGTTAAATCCGTGTTAAACTCCGAGGCGAGTGGCGGTTTTGGAAGCTGAGATGTCTATATGTGAGTAGAGGGTTTCATGCCTTCCCCTCTGTGTGCAGTTGTTCGTAGAGGCTTTCACCGCGCTTTTCGCCGATGACGGCTTGGAGTTCGGGGAGAGAGGCCGACTTGATTTTTTTGACGCTGCCCAGGCGGGAGAGGAGGAGGGCTTTGGTCTTCTCGCCGATGCCCTTCACGAGGTCGAGTTCGGAGGCTACCTGGCGCTTGGAGCGCTTTTGGCGGTGGAAGGTGATGGCAAAGCGGTGCACCTCGTCCTGCATGCGCGTGAGGAGGTGGAAGAGGGTGCTGTCGGGCTTGACGGCGACCGAGATGGGAGGGTCGCCAAAGAGCATTTCGCGTGTGCGGTGGCGGCTGTCTTTGGCCAGTCCGGCAATGGGGATGTCCAAGTGGAGTTTGTCGACCACCACGCTGCGAATGGCTTCCATCTGTCCCTTACCACCATCGGCAATGATGAGGTCGGGTAGGGTATCGTTTTCTTCCACCAAGCGGCTGTAGCGGCGTTCCACCACTTCGCGCATTGAGGCATAGTCGTCGGGGCCGATGACAGTTTTGATGTTGAACTTCCTATACCGCTTTTTTGCCGGTTTTAACCGCTCAAACACTACGCAGGCGGCTACGGCATCTTCGCCGGAGATGTTGGAGTTGTCGAAAAGTTCGATGTGGATGGGGAGTTTCGGCAGGCCCAGTTGCGTTTGGATTTCCTTCATCAGCCGCACCTGCTTTTGTTCGGGATTGAGCTTTTCAGCCTGTTTGAGACGATCGAATTTGTATTGCAACACGTTCTGCCGCGAGAGGTCGAGGAGCGTCTTCTTGCCGCCCTGTTGGGGGACGACCTGTGTGGCATAGTTTTCGGGCAGTTCGATGGGGAAAGGGAGTACAATCTCTTTGGAGTGGGAATCGAAGCGTTTGCGCATCTCCACAATGCCGAGGGCGAGAAGATCGGCATCGCTTTCGTCGAGGCGCTTCTTGAACTCGAAGGTGAAGGATTGCGTGATGGCGCCATTGACCACGTGGAGGAAATTGATGTAGGCCACCTTTTCCGCACTTTCGATGGAGAAGACGTCGATGTCGTAGCTCACATTGCTGATGACTTCCGATTTGGCGCGGAAGTTTTCGATGAGATCGTATTTTTGCTTCAGTGCTTGTGCTTCTTCAAAACGCATCTCGGCTGCCAGTTGGGTCATCTCTTCGCGCAGTCGGCGTGCGACATCTCGGGTGTTGCCTTTGAGAATCTCACGGCAAGCCTCAATGTTGGCCATATAGTCGGTGTGCGACTGTTTGCCCACGCAGGGGGCGGCACACTTGTGGATGTGGTAGTCGAGGCAAACGTCGTATTTTCCGCTCTCCACCCCTTCTTGTGACATCGGAGTGTGGCAGGGGCGAGGGTGATAGAGGCGGCGACAGAGGTCGAGCAGCGCGTGCATCGTGGGCACATGGCTGTAAGGACCGTAGTAGGTAGCACCTTTGCGGTCGATGTGGCGAGTGGGGAAGATGCGCGGGAGATATTCCTTGGTGATGGCAATGGAGGGGTAGGTCTTGTCGTCTTTGAGGAGTACGTTGTAGCGCGGGCGGTATTGCTTGATGAGGGAGTTTTCGAGCAAAAGCGCATCTTCTTCGCTGTTGACGACGGTGTAGGTGATGTTCCTGATTTTGGAAACGAGCATCCGCGTCTTGCTGCTCTGTTGGTCTTTGTTGAAATAGGAGGCAACGCGACGCTTGAGGTTCTTTGCCTTACCGACATAGATGATGGTGCCCGTATCGTCGTAATACTGGTAACTTCCGGGCTTTTCGGGCAGATTGAGCACGATGCCTTTCAGGTGTTGCTCGATGGCGTTGCGTTCTTCAGCAGTCATATAAAGCGAAAGAGGTGCGGCGATGGAGCATCACCGCACCGGAAGAAAAAGAAATCAACGGATGTGGATTATTCGAACAGCGTGAGTAGGGTAGTGATGTCGGCGCGGTTGCCGAGAAACTCGCGACCTTTCAGCCCTTCCATGCGCAGTTCGATGATGAAATTGACGTAAATGTCTCTCACCCCGAACGAATCGACAAGATCGATGGCGGCTTTCATCGAACCGCCCGTGGCGAGCAGGTCGTCGTGGATGAGTACGACATCTGTGGGGGAGAAAGCATCGGTGTGGATTTCGATGGTGTCTTCGCCATATTCTTTGCCGTAGCTCATTTTTCGCGTGTTGCCCGGGAGCTTTCCGATTTTTCGGCACATCACAAATCCTGCACCGAGTTCGGCAGCAAGGATGGCACCCATCACGAAACCGCGGCTTTCGATACCGACCACTTTGGTGATGCCCTTGTCTTTGTAGAGGCTCACCATTTCGTCAAGCATTTCGCGGATGCAGAGTGGGTTTTTGAAAAGAGTGGAAACGTCCTTAAACTGGATGCCTGGCTTCGGAAAATCGGGGATGTTTCGCAGATGAGCCAGTAGCAATTCTTTTTTCATAAAGGTTTGATATTTCGACTTATAGATAGGTTTTGTTTCACGTGGAACGTAATCAATTTCTGTGGTTTTAACGAGGTTTTCTCCTACTTTTTGCTGAGGCGTAGTTTCCTCCGTCAGCGGCCGAGCAATACCAAGAGCACGGAAATGTCGGAGGGCGAAATGCCGGGAATGCGCGAAGCCTGTGCCAGCGTTTCGGGATTGATGTGTTCGAGCTTTTGGCGGGCTTCGGTGGAAAGTTGTTGGAGCGAAGCGTAGTCGAAGCGGTTGTGAATTTTGATGTTTTCGAGGCGCTGCATCTTGTCGGCCAGTGCGCGCTCACGCGCGATGTAACCATCGTATTTGATGAGCACTTCGGCGGCTTCCAGCACTTCCTCTCTATCGGTGTCGATGGCTTGGGCGATAGACTGAAAACTGTCGAGTGCACCGTCGGCATTGAAATTGATGAAGTCGGCCAGAGAGAGTTCCGGACGCGCGATGAGTTCGAAGAGTTTGGCACCGCGCATGAGGGGCTGCGATTGCTTTTGCTCCAAAAGTGCGTTGATGCTTCCCGGCTTCAGATTGCAGTGGCGAGCCGCTTCGATGAGTTGCTCAATGCCGGATTTCTTCTGATGAAATCGAGCGCTGCGCTCAGAAGTGGCGAGGCCGAACTTCTCGGCATAGGGGGTGAGACGCATGTCGGCGTTGTCCTGTCGGAGAAGAATGCGATATTCAGCGCGCGAGGTGAACATACGATAGGGCTCGTCGACCCCTTTGCTCACCAAATCATCGATGAGTACGCCGATATAGGCTTCGTCGCGGCCGAGGGTGAACGTGTCGCTGCTGGTGCAGTGAAGGGCAGCGTTGATACCGGCGATAATACCTTGACCGGCCGCTTCTTCGTAGCCTGTGGTGCCATTGACTTGTCCGGCAAAGAAAAGACCGCGCACTTTCTTTGATTCCATCGTGGGATGGAGCTGTGTGGGCTGGAAGAAATCATATTCGATGGCGTAGCCGGGACGATAGATCTTAATGTCGCGGAAACACGGCATTTTTTTGAGAGCTTCGATTTGGATGTCCATCGGCAGGGAGGACGAAAAGCCGTTTAAGTAAAGCTCGTTGGTGTCGATACCTTCAGGTTCGAGGAAGAGGGGGTGGCTGTCGCGTCCCTCAAAAGTGACCAGTTTCGTCTCGATGGAAGGGCAGTAGCGCGGGCCGATGGATTGGATTTGTCCGTTGTAAAGCGGAGAGTCTGCCAGTCCGCGGCGCAGCACTTCGTGCACTTCCGCGTTGGTGTTGCACGTCCAGCAGTTGAGTTGGGGAAGTGGGCGAGCGGGACTGATGAAGGAGAAGCGGTGGAAGTCGTTCTCGCCGGGTTGTACCTCCATCTCGTCAAAATGCACCGAACGCGCATCGATGCGAACGGGTGTTCCGGTCTTCATGCGCTGGTGCTCGATGCCGAGCGACTGTATGGAGGCGGAGAGTAGGGTAGAGGCCGGTTCGGCACAGCGTCCACCGGGTACCATCTTTCGTCCGATGTGCATGAGTCCATTGAGGAAAGTACCGGCAGTGATGACGATGGATTTGGCGCGAAACTCTGCGCCCCAAATGGTGCGTAGACCGATGATTTCGCCGTTCTTAGCCAATAATTCACTCACTTCGTCTTGCCAGATGTCGAGGTGTTCGGTGTTTTCCACCCGACGACGCCATTCGGTGATGAATCGCGCACGGTCGCATTGGGCACGAGGACTCCACATGGCCGGACCTTTGGAGCGGTTGAGCATGCGAAACTGGATGGCGGTGGCATCGGTGACCTCCCCCATCTGACCGCCCAGGGCGTCGATCTCGCGCACAATCTGTCCTTTGGCAATGCCGCCCACGGCAGGGTTGCAGCTCATTTGCGCAATTTTGTTCATGTCCATTGTGATGAGTACGGTCTGAGCGCCCATTCGTGCAGCTGCCGTTGCTGCTTCACAGCCGGCATGACCTGCACCCACAACAATGACGTCGTAGTGAAAAATCTGTTCCATAGACTGCAAAGATAGTCATTTTGTGGCAGATAGGCGAAGTCCGCTTCCGCTTTTCGGCCACAAAAAAGCACCTTCGTTGCCCACGATCGCTGGCTGCAACAAAGGTGTAATTTGGAAAAAACGCGATGAAATCGCTCAAAATAAGACTTTCGTTTCCAGGAAAGGTAAAAACGGTTTTGTCTGAGAAAAATGTGTGCTTTTTCTTATTGTTCGGTCGCCAAACCAAATTTTTCGTTCAATTCAGGGCAGTCGGAGAGGCGTCCGTTGACAATCGCCACAATGTCCGTCTTCGCACGGACGCAGAGAGCTTCTTTGGCATAAGATGGGTCTTTCTCTGCTCGTGCAGTATCGACCAGGCGCACAATGTCTTGGTGGAACACGTAGCGCAGCCCATTTTTTTCCATCGAGAGACGTACTTCAAACCAGTCGCGAGGGCGAAGGGAAGTTTTGAAGCGCATCTCCAGATTGGCGACCACCACATCGATGCCGCGGTCGTGGAGTTCGGCAAATTCGATACCTTTCGTCTCGATAAATTCGTGGCGGCATGCCTCGGTATAGTGTTGATAGATGGCATTGTTGACGATGCCTTGCAGGTCGCATTCGTAGTCGCGCACTCGCATTTTGTAAACAAAAGTAGGTTGCATCTCTTGTTAAATAGTTGGGATTGAATGGTTAAGTGGATTTGTGTCGGAGATAGAAAGAGCCGAGGCGGCAACGGAGGCAATCGCGCCGATCGCAGTAGCGCGTTTTGAGGTGAAGGAGTGCTTGTGAGTCAGCGGCATGTTGTGCGGTGATGTCCACTCTCTTCCATTCGCGGATGATGGCGTTCTGTTCCGGTGCGATGCTTTCGAGCCATTCGATAGCGCGCTCGATGAAGGTCTCGTCGCTGTGTCGGCGGCCGTAGCTGAAAAGGATGGGGATAACAGCGTTGATGAGCAAAAGGTCGATGGTCGCGTCCGAGAGTTCGGTGGACGACGTTTTTGCCCTTTTTGCTCGCTGTTGAGGGGTGACTTCGCTTTCGGTGTCTGTTTTCGCGCTGGTTTCAATTTTTGATTTGTCCGCGTATTTCGCAGTTATGTTCACTTTCTCGCCAAAACGATAGTGGGTAGACCAATAGTCTATTGTTTTGATTTTTAGTAGTTTGCGAACTTCTTCAAGGCGGTCGGTAGTTTTGATTTTTGAAAAATTGAGTTGCGCAGTGCTGTACAATAGCGCCAGTTGCGCGAGCCGACGATGGGGGAAGTTCTGCGGACGCAGGCGTAGAAAGCGCCAATGTGCGTAACTGATGGGTGTGAGATTAAACTTCTTTTGCAAAAACTGATATTCCTGTTGTAAGCGATGGAAGTGTTCGTCCTGGCGCTCGGGTGGGGTGGTGTGCTCGTCGAGCAACCCCGCCTGTCCGAAAAAGAAGGCTTCCACCTGCATCGGGTTGTCGCGGTGTTTACCGATGTGCTGTGGGTCGATGGTGGCCGCCCAAAGTTCAAAAGCATCGGTGTTTTTGCCAAAACCAAAAGCACGTGCCAGCGTGATGAAGAAAGTGCGCTCCCAGTCGTCGGTGGTTTGTGCAAGCCAACGCTCAATGCGCTCCGTCTTCTGCTGCAATCGTTCCCGCGCCAACGCATCGAGCCAACTGTGGATGTGGAGGGCAGGAATGTCCGGAATGACTTTGTGGCACGGCGGATATTGCGCTTCCTGTTGGAGCGCCTCAAAGGAAGAACGGAGGGTGTCGGGGATGGACAACTGCAGTTGTGGTGGAGCATTGCCCGCGGCATTTCTCGCCACACCGTCTAAGGTTTCGACCACGTGCAGCACCACATTGTTGTAGTGGATGTCCGTTTCGTGGTGATGCCGATACCAGTCGGTGGCGTGAAGATGGATTTCCACATTTCCCACCCACAATTGGCCGTCCAGTCGGATTTTGGCGTTGAAAAAATCCGGTCCGGCGTCGGTGTTGTGCAGACCCGGGTCAATCACTTCTACCACCTGACCTTGGTCGGTGTGGAGCGTTCCGAGCGGGAAAATGCGGTGCTGCCAAACGTAGTGCAGAAGTTGTTCCATGGTGTCGGCCTGTGAAATCCTTATTTTTGCAAATGTATGACTTATTTTGTCGATAACCAAATTTTATGCTGGATAAAATCGCTTTTAATACGTTCTTTTGTCTTCTTCACTTGCTTTTTCTGCCTTTTCCTCTTTTCTGAGGTTGGCTACCTCAAAAGATATTCGTATTTTTGCTGCACTTAGTCATTCATCGTAAAATCGCTAAGTTAGACAAGCCTCAAATTTAAGCAAATCAACATACAAAACCATGAATCGTAATCCAATCTATGCCTTGCTGTTGATGGCGTTGGCGACTGGGACTCCGGCACTGGCCGACCAAATTCCCCTCTCGGGCTACGCCTACCAGCACCAAGTCACAGCCCCTCAGGGCAATGAGTGGGAGAGTCCCGACAAGGTGGCGCTCAACAAAGAGCAACCCCATGCCTGGTTCTTCTCTTTCGCCAACGAAAAGGAAGCGCTCAACGTGCTTCCCGAAAGTTCCTCTTACTGGAAAAGCCTGAACGGAAAGTGGAGTTTCCACTGGGTGGGAACGCCCGACAAACGCCCCGTCGATTTCTATAAAACCAACTACGACGTGTCGAAGTGGGACAAGGTCGAGGTGCCGATGAACTGGAATATCGTTGGTGTGCAAAAGGATGGTACGCTGAAATATGGTACGCCCGTTTACAGCAACCAGCGCGTCATCTTCCAGCACAGCGTAGCCGTGGGCGACTGGAAGGGCGGCGTGATGCGTGAACCGCGCAAAGACTGGCCTACCTATCAGCATCGCAACGAAGTGGGCAGTTATCGCCGCACTTTCACCGTTCCTGAAAACTGGAAAGAGCGCGAAGTCTACCTCAATTTCGATGGCGTCGATTCGTTCTTCTATCTCTATATCAACGGCCGGTATGTCGGTTTTTCAAAAAACTCCCGCAACCTCGCCTCCTTCAACATCACGCCCTACCTCGTCAAGGGCGAAAACGTTGTGGCGGTTGAAGTGTATCGTAACAGCGATGGATCGTTTCTCGAGAGTCAGGATATGTTCCGTCTTCCCGGTATCTTCCGCACGGTTTCGCTCACGGCAAAGCCCAAAGTGCAGGTGCGCGACCTCGTTGCCATTCCCGACTATGACGACCGCTTTGTGAATGCCTCCCTCCGCATCACCGCCTCTGTCGCCAACCTCTCCAAGAAGAATCTGAAAGACCTCACCCTCAGTTACAGCCTCTTCCAAAAGGAACTTTACGGCGAAGCCACGACTTCCGCCGGCATCGTGGGCAACACGACCCCCATTGCCGTGAAAGGCGGCACCGAACAAGACGTGCAATTCATCCTCAACGCCGGCAACGGCGTGAAGCCTTGGAGCGCCGAAGCCCCCTACCGCTATGTACTGGTGGGCGAACTGAAGGACAAGAAGGGAAATGTGCTCGAAACCTTCTCCACCATCGTCGGCTTCCGCAAAATTGAAATCAAAGACACCCCCGCAGCAGCCGATGAATTCGGCAAAGCCGGTCGCTACTATTACCTCAATGGGAAGACCATCAAGATGAAAGGGGTGAACCGCCACGAAACCAACCCCGAACGCGGGCACGCCATCACGCGTGAACAGATGGAGCAAGAGGTGATGCTCATGAAGCGCGCCAACATCAATCACGTCCGCAACAGCCACTATTCCAACGATCCCTATTGGTACTATCTGGCCGACAAATACGGTATCTATCTTGAAGATGAAGCCAACATCGAGAGCCATCAGTACTACTATCTCGATGCTTCGCTGAGCCACGTCCCCGAATTTCGCGATCAGCACGTGGCGCGCAACATGGAGATGGTGCACGCCACCGTCAACCACCCCTCCGTCTGCATCTGGAGTTTGGGCAACGAAGCCGGCCCCGGCAAAAACTTTGTAGAGGCCTACAACGCCATCAAAGCCTTCGACACCAGCCGCCCTGTGCAGTATGAGCGCAACAACGACATCGTCGATATGGGCTCCAATCAGTATCCCTCCATCGGTCTGACCGAGTATATCGCTCAGGGTACGGATAAGAGCATCAAATACCCCTACCACATCTCCGAATACGCCCACTCGATGGGCAATGCCGTCGGCAACTTGGTCGACTATTGGCGAATCATCGAAAGCAACAACAACATCATGGGCGGTGCCATTTGGGATTGGGTCGACCAAGCTATGTTCAACTACACCCCCGACGGCACGCGCTATTGGGGTTATGGTGGTGACTTTGGCGATAAACCCAATGACGGCATGTTCTGTATGAACGGTGTGATGCGCCCCGACCTCTCGCCCAAAGCACAGTATTTCGAGGTGAAGAAAGTCTATCAGAACGTCGGTGTCAAAGCCGTTGACGCACGTACCGGCCGCATCGAGATTTTCAACAAAAACTACTTCGAGCCTCTCACCGACTATGAGGTGCGCTGGTCGCTCTATGAAGACGGACACCCTGTTCCTACCCTCACGCAACAATCCCTTGCAGCCGAACAAACCGCCATCAAGGCGCGTGAACGCAAAACCCTTCAGCTCGACTACCGCGGCTATACGCTCGATCCCGCTAAGGAGTACTTCCTCAAAGTGCAGTTCCTCCAAAAGGCCGACAAACCTTGGGCAAAGCGCGGCTACGTCCAGATGGAGGAGCAACTTCCCGTGCAGACGCCCCAGCGCCCGGTCAATGTGCTGGCGCAGCAGAGTGCACAGCCCGGCCGCGTGACGAAGTTGGGCAATATCGTCACAGTCGAGGGCACGGACTATCAGGCCAAGTTCGACCTCACCACCGGCGGCCTCTCCGCCCTCACCTATGGCGACCAAACCATCTTTGCCGACGGCAACGGACCGAAGCTTGATGCCTTCCGTGCCCGTACCGACAACGACAACTGGATGGCCGACCGTTGGCCGAAATCCGGACTCCACAATCTCCGCCACAAGGCCGTGAGCGAACACATCCAGCAGCTCAAAGATGGGCGCATCATCCTCGCCTTCACCGTCGAGAGCCAAGCCCCCTATGGCGGCCATGACAACTACAGCAACCGCGACCGCAATCCCGGCGATGTTCACCACATTGTCGAAGACACCAACAAGCCCTTCGGACCGGACGACTTTAAGTTTGTCACCAACCAAATCTACACCGTCTATCCCGATGGGACCATCGAACTCCACACCGCGGTTTCGGCCAATCAGAGTTATATCAAGCTCCCTCGCATCGGCTACGCCATGCAGTTGCCCACCTCGATGAAGCATTTCACCTACTACGGCCGCGGCCCCGTCAACAACTACAACGACCGCAAAACGGGGCAGTTCATCGAAGTGCACCAAGGCGTTGTGGGCGAACAAGACATCATGCTGCCCAAACCCCAATCCATGGGCAACCGCGAGGAAGTGCGCTGGTGCGCTCTCACCGACGATAGCGGTCGTGGTGCAGCCTTCATTGCCGACAGCACCATGAGCACCTCTGCTCTGCCTTGGAGCGCCCTCGAACTCTTTGGCGCTGCCCATCCCCACCAGCTTCCGCCCAGCACCGCTACTCATCTGCACATCGATGCCAAAGTGACGGGACTCGGCGGCAACAGCTGCGGACAGGGCGGACCTCTCGAAGGCGACTTCATCCGCTCCGGCGACTACACCTCCTTTGGCTTTACCATTCGCCCCGTTACTACCGCCACACTGCCCACGGCGGTGAAGGTGAGCCCCTCCGGAGAGTGCCCCATTGCCTTTGAGCGTAAGCCCTTCGGCGACCTCTCTCTGACCACCACTTCGCCCAATCGCACCATCCTCTACACCCTCAACGGCAGCAAGCCCCAGACCTACACCTCCCCCATCCCCCTCCGCGAGGGAGGCTACATCAAGGCTTGGTACAAGGACAACCGCCGCCTCACCTTCTCGCGCTCCTTCTCACGCATCGAGCAAATGCCGCTCAAGGTGGTGTTCTGCTCCAGTCAGGAGTACAACGAAGGCGATGCCGACAACATCCTCGATGGCGACCCCATGACCTATTGGCACACGATGTATTCCGTCACGATGGCCAAATATCCCCACTGGATTGATTTCGATGCTTCGGAAACGAAGACGATGAAGGGCTTTGTCTACATCGGTCGCGAAAACAACCCCAACCGCATCAAGGACTATGAGGTCTATGTGAGCCAAGACGGCAAGGAATGGGGCGAACCCGTGGCCAAAGGTACGCTCGACAACAACAGTACGCCGCAGCGCATCCTCTTTGCTGCTCCCGTTTCTGCCCGCTACATCCGCTTCAAGGCCATCAACAGCCACACCGGCGTCGACTATGCCGTTGCGGCCGAGTTCGGCCTGATTGCCGACTAAGGCGTCATCCTCTTATTGCCCTCATCGGCACGCTTTCCTTTGCACCGCAGTGTGAGCGATTTTCCCGCTCCGCTGCGGTGCTTTTTTTTGTGTTTCGTCTGCTCCCTACTG
>NZ_JACSUD010000007.1 GCF_014385435.1 Alloprevotella sp. Lung230 | reverse complement strand
TAGCAAAATTTCCTCGTCTGTACATTCTCATAAAGTCACTTTACTGGTATGAATTTATTTTCTTTATTACTAACCCCAATTCGGGATAAGCAAAGCTTGTTTTTTGCCTTAAAATAGTTTTAACAAAAGCCAAAAAAAGAGGATTATTTTTCGTATATTTGTTGTTGATAACCAAACAGATAACAAAAAACAATCCTCTATGAAACTTGTCAGCAAAGTTACGGAAATTTATTGTATTGCAGATGATTTCTGCAAAGAATATGAGCTGGAATTGAACAAAAAGGCACTTTCGCTTTCAAATCCAGCTCCCAACACCCCTAAAACTCGCAATAGAAAGGGAAGAATGAGCGATGCAGAAATGATTACCATTCTTGTCTTGTTCCACAGCAATACATTTCACAATCTCTTTTTGCTTCACTCTTCGATAGGGGAGTTCACATCGTCACGGGAATACGCACTAATATGAAGAACCACTTAATGGATGTGCAAACATTGAACATTCCCCTCAAAAAATCTCCCTCGCGCGCGTATACCCTACAATAGCACGTGTTTTTTGCCTTCACTCCTTCACCACAGGGGATAGACGCCAGAAAAACAGGTCGTTACAGGTGAAGGCATTCGACATCTGTGCCTTCACCTGCCTTCACCACTGTTGCCCCTCGGTGAAGGCGGTGAAGGCAAAAAACAAGCCTGTTGTGTAGTGATGCGCACGTACGCGCGAGGGCGAACAAGCGAAATGCCGCTGTCTCTTACCTCTGAAAATCTACCTCTGAACTAAATCCATCTACCTCTGAGGTAGAAAAAACTACGTCTGAGCTAAATTCCTCCTGCTCCCTCGCAGATATGTTAAAGTCGTGTTAAAGGCGAGGGTGAGTGGCGGATTTCTTGGGCGAGATGTCTATATATTCACAGAGGCCGACATCGAGCGGGAGAGAAGCAAAGGAAAAAGAAAGGTGTTCCCGAAGGAAACTTTTTGTTGCTTCGGAAAGATTTTGCCCGTTTCTTCTCGAATAGAAAATTCCTTTTTACTACCTTTGCAATCTGATAGCACCTTGCTCCAAAAAGTTAGGAGGAGGTGTTGGAAGCACTTTTTCTCATCAATACAACAACTTGACACCACAACAAAATGAATCAAGAAAAGTTTTTAACCATTCTCGGCTGGATTGCCACGGCCACCGCTATGGCGATGTACATCTCTTACATCCCGCAGATTAGTTCTAATCTGTCCGGACACAAAGGCGACTGGCTTCAACCCTTGGTAGCCGGCATCAACTGCACACTGTGGGTGGGCTATGGTGCTATCCGTAAGAAGAAAGATTGGCCCATCATCATCGCCAACTTCCCCGGCATTCTCTTTGGTTTCGGAGCATCTATCACAGCGCTGTAAAAGGAGGGACAATCCTTCTCAGTGATGCCCGATATTCGCCCCATTGGGGAGGTTTCCCTTTATCCAACAGCCCAAAAGAGAGATGCGATGACGACAGATTTCAGAGTTTTAAGACAGATTTCTCAACAGTTGGTCTTTCCTTCCTTCGTAAGGCCCGAAGAGGTTGTGGCGTGGATGGGTGCCATGCAGGCGCAAGACTACAACATGGTCAAATGGGCTGTGGGCATACGGCTGAAAGGGGAAGGCGGCTTCTCGGTGGTACAAAAGGCTTTCGATGAAGGTAAAATTCTACGCACCCATGTGATGCGCCCCACATGGCACATCGTCCCTGCCGAAGATATCCGCTGGATGTGCGCATTGTCGGCCTCAAGCCTACAAGCCACCATCAGGGATAAGAAACGAATGGCCGCTTTGCTGTTGAGCGAAGACACCTTTCGGAAAGGTTGCCGGCTCTTTGAGCAGCATCTTGCCGGAACGACAGGGATGACGAAAGATGAACTTGAAGCGATTTTTGTGGCCGAGGGAATACCCTGCGTTACCGGTACGATGTATCGCCTCCTCATGTTTGCCGAAACCATCGGACTGATTTGCAGTGGTATCGACCAAAACGGCAAACCCACCTACGCCCTGATGGACGAACGGGTGCCGCCCACACCGGAGCGCTCCAGAGAAGAAAGCATCGCTTTACTGGCTGAACGCTACTTCCGCAGCCATTCGCCAGCCACCCTCGCCGACTTTGTTTGGTGGTCGGGGTTGGGCATTCGAGAAGCGAGGGCAGGCATAGAGGAGATTAAAGACCGGCTCGAACTGCTGACGATCCAAAATACCACCTACTATCTGCATACGGAAGCGGCCGCCCTCATCTCGACTCCGGAAGCGGCGGTACATCTCCTGCCGGCGTTTGATGAATACACCATAGCCTACAAAGAGCGGGCGGAGGTGATTCACGAAGCCGGAAGAGGACGCAATCAATGCTCTAAAAATGGTTTTTTCTATCCGCTCATTGCCGACCAAGGCAATGCGGTAGGGCTGTGGAAGGCAGAAAAGAAGCGGAAAGCGCTGTTAGTGACAACCACGTTCTTTGCCCCTCATCTCGAACCCAACTCCCTTCTCCTGCAGGCAGCGACAGAGCGCTACTTGTCGTTTTGGAGCAAGTAAGGGGAAGGGCGCTCTTCGACTTTTCGAGGAGCACTCTTCTCCACTACACAAACAAAAAACCGAATTCTTCAAAAAGAGGAATTCGGTTTTGTTTGAGGTTGTATCGCAGTACAGCGAATTACTTCTTGCCGTGTACTTCATCAGATACGGTGAGCTTCTTACGGCCTTTGGCACGACGAGAAGCCAAAACGCGACGGCCGTTTGCAGTGGCCATACGCTGACGGAAACCATGCTTGTTGTTTCGCTTGCGATTGTGGGGTTGGAACGTTCTTTTCATTTTTTATATCGATATTATTGTTGTTCTGTACAATGCTCACGCATTCGTCATTCGGACAGCAAAATTAGCAAGAAAATCTCATTTAGCCAAACCTTTGTGCTACTTTCTGCACAATGAGAGCAGTTTGGCTGGCTGCTTGGCGCACTTACTGTGCAAAACGTGCCACTTGCTCGGCTATCAGTTCGGCGTCGTCGAAATAATTGATTTTCATGGCACGACGCACATCGGCCAATGTGTCGGCCGCCACTTCGCGAGCGGCTTCGCTGCCTCGGCGCAGAATTTCGTAGATGGCGGGAATGTCCTTTTGAAGTTCCAGACGGCGCGCCCGAATAGGTTCAAGCGTTTCGTTGAGTACCTTTTCCAAGAACTTTTTGCACTTCACGTCACCTAAGCCTCCTCGCATATAGTGGGCTTTGCACTCGTCAAGGTTGGCATAGTCGGGCCAGTAGCGGGCAAAGTGGTCGTCGGTGCAGAAGGCATCGAGATAGGTGAAGACGGTGTTTCCTTCCACGTGACCGGGATCACTCACGGCGAGGTGCGTGGGGTCGGTGTACATGGTTTTGACCTTTTTGGCCATTTCATCTGCTGTCTCAGAGAGGTAGATGCAGTTGCCCAAACTCTTCGACATCTTGGCTTTGCCATCGGTGCCGGGAAGGCGCATACAGGCAGCGTTGTCAGGGAGCATGATGGAGGGCTCGACAAGGGTATCGCCATAGATATGGTTGAAGCGGCGCACAATCTCGGTGGCCTGCTCAATCATCGGTTTTTGGTCTTCGCCGGCGGGAACGGTGTTGGCACGGAAAGCCGTGATGTCGGCGGCCTGCGAAACAGGGTAAGTGAAGAAGCCGACAGGGATGCTGCTTTCAAAGCCACGCATACCGATTTCGGTTTTCACCGTGGGGTTGCGTTGCAGACGCGACACGGTGACCATGTTCATAAAGTAGAAAGCCAATTCGCAGAGTTCGGGAATTTGGCTTTGGATGAAGAGGGTGACACGCTCGGGATCAAGACCGCAGGCAAGATAGTCGAGCGCCACTTCTATGACGTTTTGCCGCACCTTTTCAGGATTGTCCACGTTGTCCGTCAGGGCTTGAGCATCGGCAATGAAGACAAACATCTTCTCGTAGTCGCCGGCATTCTGCAATTCTACGCGGCGGCGGAGCGAACCGACATAATGCCCAATGTGAAGGCGACCTGTTGGGCGGTCGCCTGTGAGAATGATTTTATTGGAAGACATAAAATGCTAATTTTGCGTGCAAATGTACGATTTTTTTTTGAGATGGCGAAACAAAACGCCCTCTGCTTCCGAGGAGGCAGAGGGCGGAGAAGGGCCCGTAGAGTCAACCGGCAAGTGCTCTGCTTTCTTCCCATGGGCAAGTTTGGCCATGAAGAGCATGTTTGTGGAACGCTCCACAATCGTGAGTATGGCGTGGTTGTGACTATCCACAATCAAATCCATCTCAAAATCCCCAAAGCGTTTTCCGTCTGCCTGCTTGGGACGCGAGTGAATGCTCGTTCTATCGGATATGGGGAAAGGCACTGCGGTGGGCGAAAGGCGGAGCATTTCTCTTTTCTCCGCAGTCGCGCGGAGAAACCACCCCCGGCAGACGACTTAGTCATTTTTCATCTGTTCGATCAACTGATAAATGCCTTGTTGACGGCGCCACGCTTTGTCGGAGAAACTATAGCTGACCACCGGTTGACCTTTGTGGCAGAAGCGGAAGGTCAAAGGCGTCTGTGCGCTGAGCAACGTTTGCCACAGAGTATAGGGCAATTGGATGGAAAGGCGCAGTTCCCATTTGGATTTTCGCGGCTCTAAGTACAGCCGTTCGGTAGGAAAGGTATGGTTCTTTCCTTGGGCGTCTCGAAACGTGAGACTATCCACCTTTTGTGGCACGGAAAAGAGTAGCGAAGTGTTGAGCCTCAGCGAATCGTCGGGGCTGATATAAGTGACGTCGAAGGTGAGTTTGCTCCTCTTGTGGGCGCCTTCCTCTCGACATTCCGCTTTGCTGGGCAGCACAAAATAGAGCATTCCCCGTTCGGTGGGTCGTGAAACGATGTATTTGATGAAATTTTCCGCCTGCAGAGTGGCGAAAGCGGCAAGAAGGAAGAAAAGTATAGTCAGAAAAGATCGTTTCATCGTAGTAAGCAGTGTTAAAAAAGTATACGTGGAAAAAATCGAGCCCACCAGTTGTAAGCAAATACGAGGTCGCAGAGATGATTGCACTGCGACCTCGTAAGTTGTTCGGAGTTCTTGTCGGTGTGATTATTCACCGTAAACAAAAATGGTGTACTTGCCGTAGAGACCGAGGATAGAGTATTTTTTGCTATCTACGTGGCTGATCTTCTTGATGCCTGCTTTCTTTGCAGCTGCATTGATCGAAGCGTCACCCGTAACCAAAACGCCGAGGATGTTCACGGCTTCAGCCGTACCTACTTTGTTACCAACAGTGTTAGAGGTGGCAGTTTCACCGGATTGCATGTCGGTGTAGATTGTACCCAAACCTGCGGGAGTGGCAATCGTCGCGCAACTCGTGAAAACGAGAGCTGACACCGCTACAAGAGCGAGAGAAAGTTTCTTCATAACTGTAAAAGGAATTAATGGTTCTTTTAAGTGTTTAAGTATGCCGCAAAGATAGTAAATGTATTTTTAATAAACAAGCCCGAAGGGAGAAATTTATCGTGTAAAATATTTGAACTGCGATATTTTCTGAAAGAACGGCTCGCCATTTTGCGCTGACTTTTCGGTGAATGTGTGGGAGAGGAGCGCCGCAGGCTTACCATTTTTAGGGCTCGTTGGAGGAGGACAGGGGGGGAGATTTGCGGAGTGTGTGCTGGTTGCTTCCCTTGAAAGATTTCGAGAGGAAGGGGGTAGCACTTACTTAAAACTTAAATTCGGCACCAATGCCAAACACTTTGTTGCTGCGGGTGAAGTGGTCCGTACCGCGCAGAGCGCCTGAAGCCACGATGGCCTTAGCACGTTCTTCGCCTTGGGCTTTGGCGATGATGTTGGCGGTGTTGTTGTAGTTGTCGGCCGTCTTGGTGTAGTCACCATAGAAGGTTTGGAAGTAGGCCACGTTGAACTTCACGCGGTCGTTGAGTCGATAGCCCAAGCCGAGACCCACGCTGTAAGAATTGACGTTGAACGAAAGGTCGTTGACAAAGGCATCAGTGTTGGGATAAATCGTGCGCTGCATACCGGCACTGAGTTCAAACTTCTCATTCACATCGTACTCCGCACCCACGTTGTATTCCATCGTGCCATGGTCGAGGAGTTGGTTTTTCCAGCCCGAAACGTCCGAACCCGATTTGGCTTCACGGTCGAAATAGTAGTGGTAGCCGGCATTCAGACGGAGACGCTCGATGGGGCGGTATTGTACGCCCAGGGTGAGCAGGGCGGGAATGTCGCCGCGCACCTTAGCACCGTCTTTATAAGCTGCAAGAGCGGTGAGGTTGTCGGCGCTGGCAGAGCTGGCCGAGGTGTTCTTAAACTCAAGGCGTGTGCTGAATTCGTATTTTGCAGCCACATCAAACTTGTCATGATGGTAGTGCACACCTACGATAGGGGCGATGCCAAAAGCCGACTGGTCGGTGTTGAGCAACACGTCCTGTGTGGCAACACCGAGCACACCCATTGTGCGTGCAGCGGTAGCGGCTTGTGCTGCGGCTGCATGCTGACCCGCGGCTTGTGCTGCGGCAGCCATGGCCTTATACTTGTCGGAAGCCGCATTGAAGTAGCTCGATGCACCTACCATCGCACCACCGGCACCGGCATTGATACGGATGTTCTTGAGATAGCCGTAGTAGTTGGCTGTGGCATAGATACCGCGCAAACCCAAATAGGCCGAGAGGTGATTGGTGATTTTATAGCTCGAGCCGAGGGTCGTGCCAAAATAGTATTGTTTGCCGCGCATGTAGGCATCTACATCATACTTGTCGAAGCCAAGGTTTTGGTTCTTGCCGAGCATACCGAGGAGGGCAACCTGACTTTCGAACGAACCCAAACCATTTTCATACTCGGCCTTCCCGCCACCGCCGACTAAGGCAAAGTTGAATTGGAGCGTCCAGCGATCCTTGACCCAAGCAGCCTGAAGGGAAGGAATGACGGGAGCCGCCGCACGTCCTTCAAAATACTTTTGGGTGCGACCACCGTTGTTCTGCCCATAGGCAAAAGATCCGAAGGTAGAGGTGATTTCACGCGTTTGGAAAGCCGCCTGCCAGTTGACACCGAGATGGATGCCGTTGCTCAAAAAACTCACACCTGCGGGGTTGGAGTAGACGCCGTTCAGATTGACTGCAGCGTCTTGTGCAGGGTTGCGCAGAAAGGCTACGCTTTGGTTGGTGTTGGTCAAGTAGCCGCCTGCGGTGGCAGAGAAGGCTGTGGCGAGCAGTGCCACAGAAAGAAAGAACTTTTTCATGATTTACGGTAAAATTGTTATTTACGGCGGCAAAAGTACGATTTTCCTGCACACGAGAAAAATAATTGTGCAGAAATAAGCGATATTGCTGCTCACTTTCGTATGTTTTGCGCAACTGATGTGGCAAAGCACCGCTTTGGACACACGCTAATTTGCTTCATCTACCAACGAGGGGGATACAAAAATACAGATGGTAGCGGCAGATTTCGCTAAGAAATCCGTACTTTTGCAATCTTATCTCTTTATTCATATCAAATGAAACGTTTTTTGCTTTCTCTCTTTGCCCTTTGTGCCTTTGTGCCGGGGCTGTTGGCTCAACAGAGCTTGTATGATTTTCAAGTAGCCGATCGCGATGGCAAGCTCGTGAGCTTGTCGGACTATCGGGGCAAGGTCCTCTTGATTGTGAACACCGCCACCGAATGCGGTTTCACACCGCAATACAACGACCTGCAACGCCTCTACGAACGCCTGCACGATCAGGGTTTCGAGATTTTGGACTTTCCCTGCAACCAGTTTGGCGAGCAAGCCCCTGGTACGGCCGAGGAAATCCATCAGGTTTGCACAGCACGCTTCAACATCACATTTCCGCAATTTGACAAGGTGGAAGTGAACGGCCCAAATGCCGCTCCCCTCTTCACCTTCCTCAAGAGCCAACAAAGTTTCAAGGGGTTCGACCTCAACTCGGACATCGGCCGACGGATGGACGAAATGATGCGCAAAACCGATCCAAACTACGCCACGAAGCCCGACATCAAGTGGAACTTCACCAAGTTTCTCGTCGACCGCCGCGGTTTTGTCATTGCGCGCTACGAACCGACCCACCCGCTCTACGCCATCGAGGAGGACGCGACCCTGATGCTCCGATAGTGCTCAGCAAATAGACTAAGAAGTGAGACCATCACAACTTTTTGTGGTGGTCTCGCTTCTTGTTGTTGAGGAGAGAAAACGGAGTGTCTTCGGCCTATCGTCGGCTTAGAGGAGGTTGATGCGGCGCGCCACCTTGCCCACCTTGGCAATGTAGATGCCGCGGTTGAGGTTGAGCGTGATGGTCTTGTCGTCGCTGTCCACACGATAGGTGGCCACTTTGACCCCTGCCACGTTGTAGAGGTCGAGCGTGAGCCCTTCGGCATTCTGCACCCGCACCTGATTATTTTTGGTCGTGATGAGGATATCACCACCGGTGGGCACTTCTGTCACATTGGGTGCAGTGGCAACGGGTGTCATGGTCCAAGGTTCGGGAAACTGGAACGGAGCGGCAACGGCCGAGGTCCCGGTCCAAGCCAGGGCGATGAGCAGGAGAAGACGTATAGCAGAGTTCATATCAAATCAGACTTTAGGGCGTGGGGACGTGCTCCACGTGATGGTTTGAGAGCAAAAATAGCGTTTATTGTGCAAGCAGACAAGTTTTTTTGAAGAAATCTTCGTATTCCGGCTTTTTATCGGCCATTTTCGCTCAGAAAGGGCAGTCATCAGAACAGGAAGCGCACCACATCGTTGAAAATGCCGAGTGCCATCAAGCCGAGCACCAAATAGAAACCGATGGTATTGACGCGCTCAATCAGACTGTCGGGGAAGCGGCGGCGGGTGATGAGTTCGAGCAGCGTGATGAAGATATAACCACCATCGAGCATGGGGATGGGCAGGAAGTTCATGAAGGCCAACATAAGGGAGATGAAGGCCGTGAGCTGCCAGAAGGCGGGGGCGCTCCACGTGGAGGGGAAGAGGCTGCCGATGGTGCCGAAGGAACCGACACTCTTGGCGCCCTCGAGAGTGAAAATGTAGCGCAGGTCGCTCACGTAGCCGGTGAGCACCTCCCAGCCGTGGCGGATGCCGGCGGGGAAGCAGTTGAGGAAGTTGTAGTGCATGGTCTCCATCTTGTAGTCGGCCAAGACGTTGTGCTTCATCACACCGAGTTTGCCTTCGGCGGTAAGTGAAAAACGGAGGGTGTCGCGGAGGGCATTGTCGGCGTGGAGCACCACGAGGGCGGTACGGAGCACGGCGGGTGCCACTTTGCCGTCGGCGGCATCGATTTGGTCTTTGACCACGGCGAGTTGGGCATCGATTTCGTTCCAAGTCTGCACGGGGGTACCGTTCATCGCGATGATGCGGTCGCCCTCGCGCAGGCCGGCCTTGCGGGCGGGGCTGTCGGGGGCAAGGTCGTCAACGAGAGCGGGCAGGGTAAGGGCAACAAAGGGCGGTTGCTCCTTGATCATCTTGAGCAGGTCGATGCGGCCGCCGGTGGCAATGTCCACCTGTTCGCCGCGGCGCAACACGTGGATGGTCTGTGCTTTGCCCAAGTCGCGGAGCATTTCGCTTTGGTTGAAATGAGTGTAGGTCTTACCGTCGGCCCCGGTGATGATGTCGCCGTTGCGGAAACCGAGTTGTTGCGCTGTGGGCGAGAAGGTGAAACCATGGGTGATGTTGCGCATCGGCAGGCGCTCTTCGCCCCACGCCAGCAGCACCATCGAGTAGATGAACAGCGCCACGAGGAAGTTCATCAACACACCGCCCACCATCACCAGCAGGCGCTGCCAGGCAGGCTTGTTCTTGAACAGTTCGTGAGCCGGAATGGTAGCCTCTTCTTTGGCTACGGCATCGGCATCGGTGCTCTCATCGACCATACCGGCGATTTCGACATAGCCCCCAAAGGGCAACCAGCCGATGGCAAACTCCGTGCCGCGCCATTTGCCTAACGGCAGCGCCACCCGCTTGCCACGCCAAAAGTCGAAAAAGAGGCAGAAGCGGTGGACTCGGATACCGAAGAGTTTGGCAAAAAAGAAGTGGCCGCCTTCGTGGAGGATGACCAGTAGGGAGATGCTCAGAATAAGTTGTAGAGCTTTGGTGAGAAAGATTTCCATTGCTTACTTGTTGTGGAGTTTTGTGTTGAAATAAGGTGGACGGATGCCACCGAGGAGAGGGCGCGTTTAGGCAGAGGGTGCATCGCAATAGGCCGCGACGAGACGGCGCACTTCGGCATCGGACGCGAAATAATCGTCGAGGGTGGGCTGCTTGCAGAAGGTGGCTTCGGCCATGGCGCGGCGGATGCAGCGCGCGATGTCGAGATAGCCGATGCGGTTTTGTCGGAAAGCGAGATTAACGACTTCGTTGGCGGCATTGACGACGCAGGGCATGTTGCCACCGATTTCGGCAGCTTCGTAGGCGATGCGCAGGCAGTCGAATCGATCAAAGTCGGGGCGTTCGAAGGTGAGGTTGCGTAGTGCAAAGAGGTCGAGCCGTTCGCCGCTCAGCACTTCACGCTGTGGGAAAGAGAGGGCATACTGGATGGGCAGGCGCATGTCGGGCACACCGAGCTGGGCTTTGACAGCACCGTCGGCAAACTGCACCGCGCTGTGGACGATGCTTTCGGGGTGCACCACCACTTCTATCTGTTCGGGCATCACGCCGAAGAGCCATTTGGCTTCTATCATCTCAAAACCTTTGTTCATCATCGTGGCGCTGTCGATGGTGATTTTGGCGCCCATCTCCCAGTTGGGGTGGCAGAGGGCTTGCGCTGCCGTCACGCCTGCCATCTCGGGCAGGATGAACTTGCGGAAAGGCCCTCCCGAAGCGGTGAGCAGGATCTTGTCGATGGCGTTGCCGCCTTCGCCCACCAAACATTGGAAAATGGCACTGTGCTCGCTATCGACGGGAAGGATAGCTACGCGGTGCTCCACCGCCAACCGAGTGATAAGTTCACCGGCCACCACGAGCGTTTCCTTGTTGGCCAGCGCAATGTTCTTCCCTGCTTCGATGGCGGCGATAGTGGGGCGCAGTCCCGAAAAACCGACCATCGCAGTGAGTACGACGTCGACTTCGCTCATCCGCACCACATCGCAAAGAGCATCGGCACCGGCAAAGACTTTCATGGGCAGGTCGGCCAGCGCATCGCGCACCGTCGCATAGTGGGCTTCGTTGGCAATGACCACGACTTCGGGCCGAAACTCACGCGCTTGTGCAATGAGGAGTTCAGCGTTGTTGCAGGCGGTGAGTGCGTAGGTTTGGTAGGCTTCGGGATGCTCGCGCACAATGTCGAGCGTTTGTGTCCCGATGGATCCGGTTGAGCCCAGGATGGCAAGTTTTTTCATGAAGGATGAGTTGTAATTCGGCCGGTGAGTAGAGACAAGAGGTGGGGAAAGAAGAGTTGTAACACTCGGAAGACAGCCCACGAAATGCCGATGATGACACATGGGAGGAGGACGTAGAAGGCTGCCGCAGCGATGACACCGGTGTCCATCAGCGGAAGGGCTTTCTTGCGCAGCATTCCGAACAGTGGTTCGTGGAAGGCGTAGAGAAAGAAGGCAAACTGCCCGCTGCGCCCCAGCCACGCCCAGCGCGTGGAGGAGGTTCCCATTTTTGCCCAGCGCCACAACAGCAATATCGCCGGGAAGGGGATGAGTGCATCAACGTAAGGCAGGATAGCCGCTGGGAGTTGTTGATAAAAGACCGTGAGGCGTACCATCAACAAGAGGAGCAGCAGCAAGGAGGAGATGGAGGGTATCAGACGAGCTGCGATAGATTGTAAGCGTTTCAGATGCCCCAAGCGTAGCGAAATGCCCAAACAGAAATAGAACAGCGAGAGGATGGGCACGTTGCAAAGATAGAGCACCAAGAGCACCCCGAGGGAGAGGGAGCGCGTGCCCTTGGCAAGCCACACCCAAAGCGGATAGACGAGGGATAGGCACATCAAATCTCTCAAAAACCAAAACTGGAAGTGCAGCGGTGTGCCTTGCCCATGGTAGTTCCAGAAAGAAGGCAAGACATCGTGCCACGTGGCTTGATGCAGGGCGAGGGCCGCCAGCAAGGTTAGGCTTCCCCAGCAGACATAGGGCACAAAGAGCGTGAAGAAACGCCGCTTCATCTTCTGCGGCCACGCTCGTGCGTCATCGCCGCCGGAAGAGACAATCAAATAGCCCGAAATGAGAAAGAAGAAAGGTACACAGACGCGGAGCACACCCAAATTGAGTGTTTGCTCAAGAAAGGACAAGACGCTGACCACATTGGGTTGTGCCAACTGCTGAAAGGTGGTGTATTGGTTGTGTAGCAACACCACGCCGACCATAAGCGGCAGGCGCAACCACGCAATCGCGTGCGAAGTTCGTTGTTCTATGGCATTCATCGTTCTGTTGCTTTGCGATTTACCTATATGCTCCTCCTCTCAGTGGGTGGAAATCCTGTACGAGATGTCGTGCAGTCAAGGATTTTTTACGCTCCTACCGGGCTGCATTGAGTTCTAAAATCTCCTCGGGCACATTGAGCACGAGATAGCGCCGGCGCGTGTCGTAGTCGAGGACGAAGTCGTCGTGCAGCGGCAGCAGCACCTCCTCGCCCTCCTCGGTTTCGACTGTGAGCAGCGCACTGGAAGGCGTGGTGGCCACGTGGGTGATGCACCCCAGTTCGCGTGTGGGCATACCGGCATCTTCGGTGTCATCGGCCTGGACGGCGGTCAGGTCGGGGAGCAGTACGGTGTAGCCTACAAAGGCTTGGAGGCTGCGGATTTCCGGAGCATCATCAGCGGGCAAAGCGGCGTGCGGATAATACACGGAAACACCGACCAAGCGGCGGGCATCTTTTTCAGAGTCGATCTCCTCGAACTTGATGAGGGCGGCTTCGTTGTTTTTGAAACGATATTCTTCAAAGAAGAAAGGGACGAAAATGCCGTCCAGCAGGAGCACAACATAGTCCACCTCACCGCGGTCGAAAGCATCGTCGGTGAATTGGAGTTCCATTTCGCCCTTGATGCCGTGGGTGCGGGTGAGGCGGCCGATGAGGTAAACGTCTTCGGGTTTAATCATAAGCTATAATAGTTGTGTCTTACACACGCTTGATGGAGGCGCCCAAAGCGTTCAGGCGCTCTTCGATGCGTTCATAGCCGCGGTCGATCTGCCCGACATTGTCGATGCGGCTCGTGCCGTCGGCACACATTGCGGCGATGAGCATGGCGATGCCGGCGCGGATGTCGGGGCTGACCATGCGGTGGGGCTTGAGGGCGATGTCGAAATTGTGCCCCACGACCACAGCGCGGTGCGGGTCGCAAAGGATGATTTGCGCTCCCATGTCGATGAGTTTGTCGACAAAAAAGAGACGACTCTCAAACATCTTCTGGTGAAACAAAACACTGCCTTTGGCTTGCGTGGCCACGACAAGGAGGATGGAGAGGAGGTCGGGCGTGAGTCCCGGCCAGGGGGCATCGGCCAGCGTCATGAACGAGCCGTCGATGAACGACTCGATTTCGTAGCGCTGACGGCCGGGGATGAAGAGGTCGTCGCCGCGCTCGTCCACGCGGATGCCCAGACGGCGGAAAGCATCGGGAATCATCCCCAGGTCGCGCAGGGAGACGTCCTTGATTGTAAGCCCGTCGCCCACCATAGCGCCGATGCCGATGAACGACCCTATCTCAATCATGTCGGGCAGGATGCGGTGGGTGGCGCCATGCAGTTCCGTCACGCCGACAATGGTGATGAGGTTGGAGGCTATGCCCGAGATGTTGGCGCCCATGCGGTTGAGCAGGTGGCAGAGTTGCTGGATGTAGGGCTCGCACGCCGCGTTGTAGATGGTGGTCGTGCCCTCTGCCAGGACGGCGGCCATGATGATGTTGGCCGTTCCGGTCACGGAAGCCTCATCGAGCAGCATGTAGGCGCCTTGCAGTCGGCGGGCAGCGAGTTCGAAGATGCCTTTTTCGGCATCGAAGTGAAACTCCGCCCCGAGTTGTTTCAGCCCGTAGAAATGGGTATCCAAGCGGCGGCGGCCGATTTTGTCGCCACCAGGCTTACTGATGGTGGCACGACCGAAGCGGGCCACGAGGGGACCGATGGTCAGCACCGAACCGCGCAACGCAGCGCAGCGGTCAAGGTATTCCTCCGAGCGCAGGTAGTCCAGATTGAGGGCATCGGCCTGGAAGGAAATGTCGCCGTGCCCATAGCGCGTCACCTTCACGCCGATGTCGCAAAGGAGCTGTATCAGGTTGTTGACGTCGACAATGTCGGGCACGTTCTGCAGGCGCACTTCCTCCGAAGTGAGCAAGGTGGCGCAAATCACTTGCAGCGCCTCGTTCTTAGCGCCCTGAGGAGTGATTTCGCCCTTCAAGCGGCGATTGCCTTCGATGATGAAAGAAGCCATAAGTAGGTGTAGGGGATTATTGTTCTAAGGCGTCGGCCACTTCGCTTTCGGTCAAAGCGCCGTTCACGCCCACCACGATGTCGCGCACCATGCGCCGTTGGTCGGGATGTCCGTTGCGGGCCGCAGCGAGTGTGGTGCACATGTGGGCAGCGGCTTGGCGGAGGAGCGCGTTGCGTGTGGCGATGTCGGTTTCGGACTCAATCCTCCGAAACAGTTGCTCCACCAGTTTGCCGTAGTTCTTCATCCGCAGACGATGGTCGGGATAGGCCAACCTCCCGGGGCGCACAGCCTCCGTGTGCGGCTCAATCTCGCACGGGAAGTCGATGTCGAGGCGATAGTCGGCGATGCGTGCCAGGTGGTTCCAGATTTGCACCTCGTTGTCAATCCCCGACTTCGTCTTGGCTGCCACCATCTTCATCACCTGCACGATTTGGTGGGCATAGCGGGTGCGCTCCTCCCGATCGGTCATGGCGAGCGCACGCTCCACCATCTCTTGCACCTCACGACCGTAGGCGCGCAGCCGCAGTGGGGGAAGTTGCGTGTTGTAGGGTAGCATGTTCAGAAGCGTTTTTTAGGGGTGGTGGCTTGATACTCTTTCAGGTAGAAAGGTTCGAAATAGGCGGTGTCGACAAATTCGCCCTTGGCGTGGGCACGCTCTGCCAGCGGAGCCATATATTTGGCCAGCGGGAGAGCGCCGTCGATGAAGTGAGCGTTGGGGTGGTCGATGACAGCCTTACACTTCTCCATGCCGTCGCCCAAGAAGTAGACGGGGCGCTCGTCGAGCCAAGGTCGATAGGTGTCGGCATCGACGATGTCGGCCTGCACCTCGCGCACAGCGTTGAGGGCGCGGTCGTAGACGGCAGCGTAGACCTCCATGCGGCGGGCATCAATCATCGGCACGAGGAGGGCATCGTCGGGCAGGTCGTCGCGGAAGAGGAGCGTGGGCACGGTGATGAGCTTGAGCGTGGGCACGGCAATCATCGGCACGCCGCGGCCGTAGGCCACGCCCTTGGCGGTCGACACACCGATGCGCAGCCCGGTGTAGCTGCCCGGTCCGCTCGACACGGCCACGGCATCGAGCGGGATGGCGTGGCTCTCAGCGAAGCTCAAGGCCTCGTCCACAAAGGGGGCGAGCACACGGGCATGGTTGGGGCCTTCCAGGTTTTGCTGTTCAAAAATCACTTGCCCGTCTTCGCTCACGGCTACGGAGCAAACGGAAGTGGAGGTTTCGATATGGAGTATGCAGGACATTGAGTCAATGATTTTACATCAGGTTGGGAGATTTCTCGGGGGGACTTTCCCCTTTCGACAGAAAAAGGCGCTTGCTTTCGGCGCACATCTCCCCAAATTATCGCCTGCAAAGGTACATCTTTATCAGTAATGTGCCAAAGAAAACGCTTATTATGTAGTCGGTGCGCCCTTTGACAAAGTCTACGGGACGTTTCAAATTTTGGTCGGCGAGCGTCGCAAACTATAAACCAAGGTTTGAATTATATAAACCAAGGTTTGGTTTACATAAACCAAAGTTTGAATTACATAAACCAAAGTTTGGTTTATAGAATTTCTCTGACTTATCGAACTTTTTTCGGCACTTGCGCAACTTTACTTGCGCTGCCGCCGAACTTCATCAAAACCGCCCACGGGGGCTTCTACTTCGTGCGGTGAATATCAGACATTCTTCTACATCGTACAAGTCCAAAGCCGCAGGGTAGTCCCCGGAGGGGGCTTCTCTGAATAGCCGTAGTGTGAGGAGGAAGGACGACGAACCTACGGAACGTCCAACGCTGAAAGAAACCAGCCAATTTGACTTCCAGAGAGAAGGCCTGCCCCTATAAGTATATAGACATCTCGTCCACGAAAAGTGCCACTCATCCTTGACTTTAACACGACTTTAACATTCCTGCGAGGGAGCTGGAGGAATTTAGCTCAGACGTAGTTTTTTCTACCTCAGAGGTAGATGGACTTAGATCAGAGGTAGATGTTCAGAGGTAGGAGACAGCGATACTTTGCTTTTTCTCCCTCGCGCGTACGTGCGCATCACTACACAATAGGCTTGTTTTTTGCCTTCACCGCCTTCACCGAGGGGCAACAGTGGTGAAGGCAGGTGAAGGCACAGACGTCGAATGCCTTCACCCGTAACGGACTGTTTTTCTGGCGTCTATCCCCTGTGGTGAAGGAGTGAAGGCAAAAAACACGTGCTATTGTAGGGTATACGCGCGCGAGGGGGATTTTTTTGTATGTTAAATGTTTTGGTCTTTCGGGATTTTTTGGTGCAATTTATTTGGAAGATTAAAATGAAAAATCTTATATTTGCTGCCATCAATGTTGTTAAATCTCATAATACTAGAAGTCATGTGTAAATTAAAATTCTTATGCTGCTTGTTAGCACTATTAATGTTTGAAGCATGCTCGGAGAATTCTATTGAACCTATTCAGAATGAAGGGGTAGGAGTACTGCTGGGTAAAAATCTCCAAAAGTTTTCTTTCTCAGAATGCAAGGCTGAAAAACAGATAGCCAATGAAGATCAAGTGCAATTGTTTACCTTGCCTGAAGGTCGGCTTCGTATGATTGTAAAAAATCTTACTTTCCCATGTGATGCTCTCTTATCGGGAACAGTAGAAAATTCTGATAAAGAGTGCATATTGTATATTCTCGGAAAAGGAATATCTGCAAATTGTATGTGTCATCATGATTTTACTTATGAATTTTCCGGATTGAAAAATGCCACCACTTATAAGATTGTGGTGAAGCAATGTGAGACAAATAGAGAAACTTCGGATGTTCCCTACCATTTTTATCGTGAAATACAAACTTTCAGCTTTACCTATGTGAATGGAAAAGCACAACTTGAAGTTAATAAATAGTCTCCCCTCAACTACGTACTTCCAATTTACCTAAACAACAATGGGGTGTGCCTAATGTGGCACACCCCATTGTCGTATTTAGGAGAATGAAGAGATCTTACTTTTCCCACTTGCGCTCGGCAGGAGGAAGGGCTTTGACCACGATGTCGCGGTGGCGGGCTCCTTGCAGCAGACGAGTGGCAACGGACTGCACATCTTCCGGCGTGAGTTGGCTGAAAGCATTGTCTACCAACGCTGCGGGCGCTTGGGCAGCAGTGGGCTGCGCCTTAGGCTGTTGTTGCGTTTTGCCTTTGGTCTTACCCGATGTAACGGTGGCTTTGTCCACTTCGGCAGCGAGATCGGCCGGAAGTTGAGGTACCGTCCCTGTTTCGGCATAGACGTTGAGCATTCCCATCCACAAAAGGGCTTCGGGCGTGTTGCTTTCCGTGTGCGTTTCTTCGGTAGCGGCATTGACGGCCAAAGGCACTTGTACGGCTTTGAACTCGTCGGCAGAGAAATGTCCGGCAGCGATGTCGCGGAGAAGTTCATAGGCACGCGCTTTCATCTCATCGGTACGGGCGCGCTCAGTGGTAAAGTGAATGTTGAGCGTGGCCAGTCCTGCTGTCTCGGCATCGGTGGGAGCGTTGTAGCGGCTGCGCACCCCGATGGTGTAGGTGGCGCGGGCTTTTTCGCGCAACTCCTCGAAATAGCGGTTTTCCAATAAGCCACGGAACACTTCGAGAGCGGCTTGCTCACGCTCATTGAGGTTGAGGTCGTTGAGATAAGCGATTTCGATTTCGCCTTGGTCGCCCTCGGTGTCTACGAGAAACTCACGCTTGATTTCGGGGGCTTTGGAAGAAAAATCGAGACTGCGCTGTGGTGCGAGCGATTGCAACGTGGCGGTACGGCGGTCGGCATGGCCGGGGAGGGAGGCCAGATAGCGCTCCACAAGTTGGCGTGCCTGTGCTTCGGGCAGGTCGCCTACGATACAGAAAGTGAAAGCCTCAGCACGTCCAAACTGGGAGGCAAAGAGCGGAGCGAGATCCTCGTGACGTATCTTTTTGTAAAAGTCGGCGTCCTTACGAGGATTTTCGGGGGTGATGGGATTGAGCAGTTCTTGGATAGAATCTTGCACAGCCTGCATACCAGTGGTGCTGCGGGTAGAGGCGACATAGGCACTGCGCTGCACATAGCGGTCGAAGATGTTACGATCGAAACGCTGATGCGCCAAGACAAGATGGGCATAGCCCAAGAAATCGTCGGCCACAGCGGCAGCCGATTCGCCTCCGATACCGCTGGAGGTTTCAGACGAGGAAATGGAGAGATCGAAATCCTTGTTTCTTACCCATTCGTAAAGCTGATTGCGCGAATAGTTGTGCACCCCGCTTTGCATGATGAGCTGCGTCACGGCGGTGTAGGCCGGAAGGTCGCGTGCTGTGATGGAAACAGCGCCACCGGGCGCAGAGCCGGCAAAGAAGAAGCGGCCTTTGGGGTTGGGCACGTACTTGTAGAACACGCGTGCACCATTGCTCAACGTCCACTCTTGGGCTGCGAGAGCCGTGATGTTTTGGGTGGCGGTGATGTGTCCGGCCGGCAGGTCGAAGTCGATGAGGCGGGTGATGGGAGCGTGAGCAACAGGTTGCACCGTGGAGGGGTCGGCTTGCGCAAGGGCTTCGGTGAATTGTGCCTGCGTAAGGTTCATTTCATCGGCCGTTCTCGAAAAGGTGACAAAACTGAGATTGCGTCCATCGAGCATCGAGCGAAGCCACTCGTTCATGTCGTCGACCTCCAGTTCTACGAGTTCTTCGAGGTTGTCTTGCAGTTGCTGACGGAAAGACTTGATGGGGCGTTGCAGCAGGAAGTTTTCTTTGAAAAGTTGGAAAAGGTTGTCGGGCGTGCCGAGGCCTTCTTCTGATTCCAGCAACGTTTTGATGCCGTTGTAGATTTCTTTGCGTACAGCGTCAAATTCGGTTTCGCTAAACCCACGCTGTCGCAAATCTTCGCGGACGGCCAGCACTTGACACAGGGCATTGTACTCTTTTCCGTGGAAAGGCACAACATCCCACGCCATCTGACTTTGCAAGCGTACCAAGGGAGAAAGGCTCACCGAGGCGGCGATGAAGTCTTCGCTACCATCGTTGCGCAATGCAGCAAAACGACGTGGCGCCAAGCGGTTGAAGATTTGTGTGAAGAAGGTGTTGTGCTTGATATGGGCGATGCGTGTGCTGTCGCGCTGGTCGAAACGCTGATAGATACCCAGCGAAGGAGCAGTATTCTCACGGTCGATGAAGCGGGTGTAGAGCGGTGTGGCATTGTCGGCGATGGTGCGCGCATCAAGATCGACAGGAGCTTTCTTGTTGGGCACCTTGCTCAACACGGCCTTCACCTTGGCTTCCCACTCTTCGGGGTTGATGTCGCCGACGATGGCGACAAACTGGAGGTTGGGGCGATACCACGTGTCGTAGAAACGCTGCACGTCTTTGGCTTTGAATTGCTGCAAAATCTCCGGCGAACCGATGACGTTGCGCTGGGCGTAGCGTGCATTGTTGTAAAGCACCGGATCGATGACGTCGTTCATACGCTGGTCGACATTGTAGCGACTACGCCACTCTTCGAGCACGATGCCGCGCTCTTTCTCCACATCGGCAGGAAGCATCTTGATGCCGTGGCACCAGTCGGCCAAGAGGAGAAGCATGCGGTCGGTCAGTGCGGTGTTGGCGGCAGGGACATTGTGCACCGCATAGCGGGTTTCATCTTTGCCGGTGAAGGCTTCAAAATCGTGGAGATTGTTGGAGCGCAGGAAAGTCATCACGCGCTCGGGAAAATGCTCGGTGGTGTTGAACGCGAGGTGTTCAAGCACGTGTGCCAAACCTTTCTGCCGGTCGTTTTCGAGGATAGCACCGACATTCTGATAGAGGTAGAATTGAGCTTCGCCGGGCGTGCTGCTATCGTGGCAGACGTAGTAGGTCAAGCCGTTGGGAAGCGTACCTGTGCGCAAACCCTCGATTTGTGCACGAGCCGTCCACACATGCGCTAATGTGAACACGCAACTTACCATGAAGATGCGGAGGAGACGGGAAGAGAAAGATGAAAACATAAGATGGAGAGGCATGAGGGGAAGAATTATTTCTCAAGCAATTCGAGTTCGGCCAGTTTGCGGGCAATGGTTTGCTGTACCATCGCTTGCACCATTTCCATTTCGGCCATGCGCAGACTCTCGATGTTGGCAAGGTTGTATTGCTCGCGGGCTTTACCGAAATCTTTGAGTTGCCGGTAGGAGTCGCCCAACATGACGAGGTAGTTCACGCGGTTCATCACTACTTGTTCACCGGCAAGGGCGTGTTCCACCCAAGCAATGGCTTGGCGGTGTTGGTCGGCAGTGAGTTGATCGCCTGCGGCATAGTAGAGATCTTGTGCGGCCTTACCATAGTCGGCAGGAGTGGCTTCCTTACCCAAACGCTGCAAGAGCGAAGACATCGCTTGGATGTAGGTCTTGGTGTCTTTGTTTTTGTAGAGCTGATAGAGCGCATCGGCATAGATGGCTGTGCGTTCGGCAGGAGAGATACTTTCCGTGCTGACCACGGCATAGGACTTTTGATAGGTAGTACCTACTTTTTCCACAAGTTCCTTGTAGTGGGCATCACCGGCTTTGGCCAGCGCTTCAATTTGCGCATCATTGTTTTCCACTACATAGTAAGCAGCTGCATTACCGATGGCAACCTGCCAAGCGGGAAGATTGTCGTTGATGAAGTCGATCATCTCCCGAATTTCGTTCTTGTCATTGCCACCCACCGAATTGATGATGAGATAGTCCTGTTTGTTGATTAGGGCAGGACCTTTCTTGGCCTTGATGTAGGCGGCGTAGAGTTTGCGCAGGCGGACAGCCCACTTTTCGGCATCCATACCTTCTTGTGCTCCGAGAAAGGCAGGGGCTTTCATCAGGAGGGCTTGCTGGATAGACAAGTCGTTGGTCTGCTTCTTGTATTGCTCATAAAGGTCCTCAAAGCGTAAAGATTCGCCAGCGGCAATGCGTCCGGCTTCCATCAGTTGCGCAGCATTCATAGCGCCGGTGTTGACAGAAATTGCCTTACCATCGGCTGCGATAAAAGCGAGTGTGGGGAAGGCTTCTACATTGTATTGCTTGGCCAAGGCAACGTTATCGCCTTTTTCGGCATCAAGCTGGAGGGAGATGAAGTTGGCATTGAAATAAGCCCCCACGGAGTCTTGGGTGAACACTTCTTTGGCCATGCGCTTGCAAGGGCCGCACCACACGGCGTAGAAGTCGACGAAAAGGGGCTTGTTTTGTTTTTGGGCTTCGACAAGGGCGTCCTTGAATGAACCTTTGAAGAAGGTGATGCCTTTTTCTGCATTTTGCGCTTGTCCGTTGAATGCGAACAGAAAGGCAAAGAACAGGAGAAGAGAAGATAGTCTGTACATAATGATTGTGCGTTAGATGATGTGAAAGAGGAGAGTCGATAATTGTCGTTGGGAGAGGTCGGTATCAAACCGATCTGCGCTGCCGAAGGAGTCTACGATTGTGGGGAACTCTCTGGTGGAGCAGAGGGTGGGTTCAAATGAGGAAAAACAACGACGGCAAGGGATTTTCAAACTTGCAAAACCTCTTGCCGTCGATGGTGAAAATGCTTAGGGGGTCGGTTCGTCATCGTTCACCACGAAGGTGAGCACATCGGTAAGTTCACGGCTGTGGTCTTCATTGTAAACGAGCAACGTGAGCGTGTAAACACCATTGGGAATACGCTGAAGGGCTGCGGGGAAAACCTGCACGATACCGCCTTGGATAAGCACTTCGCCCGCTTTGACAGCTGCGTCAAAAGCTGCTGCATCGCCACCTTCTTTGGCTACAACGCGCACATACTTGTAGTTGATGGGGTTGGTACCTGCCACACCTTGAATACGGGTCGATGTCCAGGGTGCACCGGTCTTAGCACGCTCGCTGTCGGGAGCCGGCGTACGGTAGACTAAAACAGTATCGGGAACATAAGAGGCGTGGTCGGCATTGAGGTAGCCCACCTTCATGCGGTCGCATGCGGCAAAGACAGAAGCGATGAGTAGCAGCGCGAAAAGGCTGCTGAAAAGAGATGATTTCATACTAAAAATCGCTAAGGGTAAAGTTGTAGTCGAGCGAGTGTACTACGCCCGTCAAAGTTTGGATGTTAGATGAAGCTACGACAGTGCTTTTGGTTGTGGTCGGCGAGAGGAGGTGGATTTGTTTGGGTCCCATCTCCGGCACTCCGTTGTAGGAAGAACGGAAAGTGTAAATCCACAACTTTTTTCCGGAAGCCATGTCGAATGTTTCTCCACCGGTACCGATGACTTCAGAGGCGTTGGTACTGGCATGTCCTGCGGTAAATTCGTCCAGCAGAAGACGCTTTTTCAACACGCAGTCGAGAATAAAGTCTCGACACTGAGCTTTGGGAATGTCGGTGACTTGCTTCAAATCATTTTTCAGGAGATAGCGGCGGATGCTGTGGTTCGTGATGCCGAAGAAAGTAATGTCCTTTCCGTAACTGCTCGTACCTTGAAAGAGGGGTACGAGATCAGCATGTACCGCCATCACACGGAGAGAATCCCAGTTGTAAGGGTCGCCTTTGAAGTATTCCCACATAGTGGTGTTGTGGTTGCCGTTGGCCTCTCCTGTATCGATGAGGTTGTATTCGGTGCAACTCTGCGCCCCAAACATGAGTAGTAGCGCAAAGGCAAGATAGATGATTCTTTTCATAAGATTGGAAACTTGGGGTGAAGTGATAAGGAAGAGGCGCTTATTGATATTGCACCCAATAGGGTTTCTGATGGATCAGAGGGTTGACCAGATGTCCATCTTTGTCTTCTCGCGCTCCGGCCGGAACGGGGAGTACCAGCGCTCCTCCATTCACATTTTGCGCGCTGAGCACACGGAATTTGCCTTTCAGTTCGGTAGCGTAGTAACCATTACGAATGATATCGAAATAATGGCTGTCGTTTTCGCCCAAGAACTCTTTGGTGCGCTCAAGGTAGATGGCTTTTTGCAGCCCTTCAGTGTCGGTGGCTGCGGGGTAGGCCGTGGCTTGTGCACGCGAACGGATGACATTGAGGTCGGCGATGGCAGAGGCATCTTGGCCGAGCTTAGCATTACATTCGGCACGCAGCAGATAGAGGTCGGCCAAACGCCATTGCACCAAATCGGCGTTCAGACTACGGAAATCTTTTCCGCCTTCGGCATATTGGTTGGCATCATACACGCCATTGCGGAACTTGTAGAACAAAGCATAGTTGTTGCCGTCTACTTCGTGAGGGGTGTCGATTTCGTAGAAGTAGGCCGTACGACGCAAATCATTGTTTTCGTACATCGCATTGATGGTCTCGGCATAGAGGCGCGCAGTGGTTTCAGAAGTTATCTTACCGAGCGTCTTTGTTTCGTTGACCGGCCAACTGGTGTAGGCCGAAGCCACGAGGTTGGGCGTAGTGGTATAGATGGAGCGGGTAACATCGTAGCTCAGTGTAAATACGACTTCGGGGTTGGTTTTGGTGGGTTCAGAGAGCAGTTGGCACAATGTCTCGGGACTGTCGCAAAGTTGATAAGAACCGACTTTCTGATCGATGACTTGTGTGGCGTATTCCACCGTCTTACGATAGGCTTCTTGAGCATCGCCTTTCAACTTGTACAGGTCGATGATGCTCCCTTTCCAAGCATAGATGTGCGCGAGCAAAGCAGTGCAATTTCCCTTTGAAGCAAACTGGCGTGAGCTAATGGGAGAACCATTGATATCACGAAGCTTGTCGTGTGTGGGAAGCAAATCGAGTGCACGCTGAGCATATTCAGCAGCTTTATCAAGCACCTGAAGTTGAGGGGTCGTGTCGTAGGCCTTGATGACTTTCGAATTTTCCATCACCGGCACATCCCCAAAGCGCTGTACCAAGGTGAGGTAAGACATGCCCAAGGCAAAGTAAGCCTGCCCTAAATGGTAGTTACGGCGTGATTCGGTGAGACCTTCTGTGCGATCGATGTTGTCGATGAGCAGATTGGCTTCAAAAATGACATCATAGAGCTTCTTCCAATCTTGCGCATCGATGATGGATTTGGGGTTCCATTCGCGCACTTGATTGCCTTCTTGCAGTTCATCTGCCACAACTCCGGCCGTTTGAAACACGTAGTCTTCAGATAGGGCGCTGTTGAGGAAATAATGAATGGAAGAGGTCGTAGCGTTCAGTTCTTTCTCGGTCTTGAACGAATTGGTGTAGGTCAAACCATTCTCTGGCTGCAAATCGAGGTTGCAGGACGCCAGCAAGAGACCGGCGGCGAGGAGGACGATATGCTGTTTCATTGGAAGTTTAGAATTTGAGATTGATACCGAGCGTAACCTTACGATTGAGGGGATACTGGTCGCCCAAGTCCTTACCCGTATAGGGATCTACGACTTCAGGGTCTACGCCGGAGTAATTGGTGATGAGGAAGAGGTTTTCACCCGAGAGGTAAAGATTGCAGCCTTTCAAGTGCAGGGCTTTTGTCCACTTCGTCGGAAGGTTATAACCCAACGTGAGCTGTTTGAGGCGCAGATAACTTACATTTTCGATGTTAGAGTCAATGTTGCCATCAAACTGTCCGATGTATCCCTGATCGGCAAACTCGAGCGAAGGATAGTCGGCTTTGTCACCGGGCTTCTGCCAGAAAGTAGCTTTGCGATAGTCGTTCATCACAACACCAAACTTCTTGGTGAACAAGAACGCTGAGTTACGCACCATGTTCATCATTTTGCGTCCGATGACATAGCTCATGAGCACATCGAGCGTAAAGCCGTTCCACTCTACGTGATTGGTGATACCTCCATAGAGCTTGGGGAGGGTGCTGCCGGCATAGTAGAGGTCTTGTGAGTCAATCTTACCATCCGAGTTTTGGTCGGTAATTTTACGACCGCCCACGCGCAGCGGATTGTTTTCTGTACCGAAATAGAGCGGCATACGCTTGCCCTGTTGGTTGTAGTAGTAAGGAATGTCCTTTTCGTCTTGCACGATGCCTTCGTCGTGGTAAGTATAGATACCATAAACGGGACGTCCCAATACTTTGTCGGTGAGGTCGACATTGCCGTAAGACTTGCGGAACATATTGCGGTTGCTGGAGAAATTGGCACCGACGGTCCACTTGAAGTTCTTGTTGCGGTAGACATCGCCTTCGACTTCAAACTCTATACCTTCGTTGGAGATGGCAGAAGCATTGTTCCACATCTTGTCGGTCAGGAAGAAGTTGCCGGGTAGCGGCGTCTGCATGAGCAGCGCATCAGAGTACTTATAATAGTAGTCGAACTTGAAGCGCAGGCGGGAGTCGAGCAGATAGAAGTCAAGACCGAGGTCATATTGGTCACTCTTTTCCCAAGTGAGCTTATTGTTGGCCATGAAAGTGGGAATGAGTCCCAAATTGCCGAAGAAGGTGTTGGCTTCAGCCATCACACCCAAGGCCAAATAAGGCTCTTGGAACTTTTGACCGGAGCGTCCCCAAGAGGCACGGAGCTTACCAAAGTTCATCCACCAGAAATCTTTCAAGAATTGTTCTTCGCTGAACACCCAGCCTAATCCTGCGGCGGGGAAGGTGCCCCAACGCACATCTCTGCCGAAGACCGAAGAACCATCCGTACGAATAGAAAACTCGGTGAGGTAGCGCTGACGATAGTTGTAGGTGAAACGTCCCAAGAAGCTCTGCATGGCTTGCTCTTCCTTATTGCTCAGAACGCTTTGGAGCGCTTCGGGAGTGCCGTATTCGTTGGTGCGGAGTTTCGGCCAACCTTCACCAATGTAAGTGATTTGATTGGTCGGGCCGCCCATGGCAGAACCGCTGAGTGACAAGGCCAAATCACGATTGTAGGTCATACCGGCCATCAATTCAAAACTGTGTGCCTCCTTAAGGTTGAAGTTATAGGTGAGGAGGTTTTCATTCTGAATCATGGTCATGGCATAGTCTGCCCCCTCGGCTCTCGAGAGTTTGTTGTAGCCCAAGTAGTCGGGAGTGAAGGTATAGGAGCGGGTGAAGTAGTGGTCAAGTGCCACAGAAGAAGAAAACTTCAGCCCTTTGAGAATTTGATAGTTTATACCTCCATTGAGACGAAGATTGTAGTTGGTATTGGAGCGTTTCACGTCTTGCAGACGGCGCAAAGCCTCACGTTCAGCCACCGACCCCTTACCGGGAAGGAGAGAAGGCGTTTCTTTGGGGTCGAACGTCAATCCTTGGATTTTACCCATCGAACCACCCGAGTTTTTGTCCGTGTAGGCAAGATTGGTGCGCAGATAGAAACTGAGACGTGGAGTGAGGTTGATGTCCAGGTTGGAGAGCAAACTGAAGCGCTGGAAGTTAGAGCTGATCATGATGCCCTTTTCATCATAAAGACCGGCGTTCACCATATAGCGCACGTTGTCTTTTCCTCCGGAGATGGTCGCGTCGGCCTTGGTGATACGTCCCACGCGGAAGGCATATTTCCACCAGTTGGTACGATTGTTGTAGAACGTATTGAGCGAGTCTTGCACAATTCCGGGCAGACTATTTTCACCGTTGAGCACAGCACCGTTACGCCAAAAGTAGTCGTAAGCTCCGTCATTGTTGGAGTCCCAACCCCAAGTGTCGTTGTGGCTGCCGGGCATTACCACGTTGTCGGTAGCCCAGTCATAGTGTCCTAAACGTTGTTTGAGTGCCAAAAGGGTGGCAAAATCGCGCTCGCCTTTACCCATGATTTGTACGGGGGTGGCAGGCAGCCACGAATAGGTTTGCGATACATTGACATTAAATTCTGCTTTACCCGACTTACCTTTTTTCGTGGTAATCAGGATTACACCGTTACCGGCACGCGAACCATAAAGCGCGGCAGAAGCTGCATCTTTGAGCACCTGCACGGATTCGATGCTGGAAGGGTCGAGACCTGCCAAGGTGTTGATGCCGCCTGTCTTCACAGAAGTCGTCGAAGTCACGGGTACACCGTCAATGACATAAAGGGGCGAACCATCGTTGACTCCTTGCTGGTTGAGCGAGGAGAAACCACGGATGGTGACCTGCGAACCACCGCCGCCGGGGGTTCCGCTCAAGTTGGTGATTTCCACACCGGCCATGCGGCTTTGCAGCAGATTTTCAATGCTGGGGGTGGGGGCATTTTGGATTTGATCGCTTTTCACACTGGAAACCGCACCCACCAAGTCGCGCTGACTGCGCTTACCATAAGCAATCACCTGTACCTCACCCAAAGCCGTAGAAGTGGCTTTGAGGGTTACGCTCAGGGGCTTACCAAGAGTGTAGGCTACGCTTTGAGCATCATAGCCTAAGCAGGAAATGAGCACTTCGCCCGTAGCCTTATTGACGGGCAGAGAAAATTTACCATTGTCGTCGGCCTGCACACCTTTGGTCGTACCTTTCAAACGCACGATAGCAAAGGGTACACCCAGTCCTTTATGGTCTTTGATGGAGCCTTCGAGGTGCTGACCGCTTTCCTGCTGTTGTTCCAAACGGAAGACTTTGATGTTCGCTCCGTTCACACTATAGGTGAAGGGGGTGTGCGAAAGCAGTTGTTGGGTGGCTTGAAGCGTCGTCACGCTGTCGAGCGAAACTGTGAGGGTCGTAGAGTAGGCTTTCACTTCATCGGTGTAGGACATGATGTAGTCTCCTTGGCGTGCCACCATATCGAGAATGGCAGTAAGAGGCTTGTCCTTAAACGAGAGGGAGAAGGTGTGGTTCGCATTTTGGGCATATACACTCAGACTCGTGACAAAATAAATCGCGAAGAGTATTCCCAATGCAAGACCCCGAGCTTTCAGTCGTTGACTGGCGATTGAAAAGACGTGCATAGAGATAGTGAATAAATGATGATAGATAGTTGATTTCAAAAAGGACAATTTAGGTTGCAAAAATACCGATTTCTGTATTCTTGCCCAAATAAATGGTAGTTTTTTTACGCTTTGTAAACACAAGGCAAAGATCAAAAGAGAAGACCGCGCGCTTCTCCTTGGTCGGCCGGTTTTACCACAGTCACGCCCGACTTCCCACTTATCCTCACGCGCGCGTATACTCTACAATAGTCTGTGTTTTTTGCCTTCACTCCTTCACCGTGCCCTGCAAGTCGCTCATCGACAGATATTTGTGGGTGAAGGCAGATTTGGAAAAAATGCCAAAAGCAGGGGGTGAAAGGAGCGATGATCGTGAGAATATAAGAAGCGGGTGAAGGCAGTGAAGGCAAAAAACAAGGCTATAAAGTAGTGTACGCGCGCGTGCGCGAGAGAAGCAGGCCGAAAAGACCGAAAGTGCGCCGTCTTACTTCGTCCCGTCCCATGGTTCATCACAGGGGAAACTCCCTTTGAGAAAAATAAAACTACCTCAGAGAAAAATAAAACTACCTCAAAGGTAGATGAAACTCCCTTTGAGGTAGATGATGGATGCGCTCGGTGAATCAGCACGATCCACATTGTGTGCCACAGCTACTCGGCAACCCTATGGACATTGACGAGGACATGCACAGTCCTTCCCACATCACGCGGTGTCACTGTAACTGAAAATGGATTGGAATACTGATTTTCACCGGCAGCGGTTGCCCATTGCGTCGACCGGGCTTCCACTTCGGCATACGACGGACAGCGGTGACGACGGCACGATTCAAGGCATCGTCGGCTTTCTTCTCGACTTCGATGTGGCTGACAGAGCCATCGGCCTCGACGATGAAAGCGACCAGCACATCGCCTTCCGCTTTGCGCCGTTGTGCTGCGCCCGAATAAAGCACCGTTGAGTCCATATACTGCATCAGCGCCTGCACGCCTCCGGGGAAGATGGGCAACTCCTCCACACGCTCCGTCTTGACCAGTTGCGCGCCTTCTATGGGGAGGTCTTTTTGGTCGGCATTGTGCGTCAGGTCTTCGTCGCGCAAAGAGGCTTCTTCCAGAGTGGCTGCATCCGTCACGCCGTTTATGCCCATCGGCACAGATATCGTGCGGCGGTCCACGATTTCGGGCATCGCGTTGGACGCGCCGGGCGTGGCCTTGACGGCGACAGCGCGCCGCCCCGTGGAGATGCGTTTCACCTCAAACCCTTTTTCCGCTTTGAGTGGTCGAAGTTTCACGACTTGTTCCAGCTCAGCCGCAGTTTCCTGCACCGCGCGATAGACAAAATAGCCCACGGCACCCGCCACCCCGAGGAGCACTACCAGGATGCCAGCGAAAATCAACGCCACAAGACGATAGCGACGCCCTGCCTGCTTGCGAATCAGGTAAGCGCCGTATCGTTTGTTGCGGTGTTCAAACACGAGGTCGCACCATTCTTTGGATACTAAAAGCGAGTTGCTCACGTTAGGAAAAAGAAAGTGATGAGGCAAAGAAAGGGAGAAAAAGGAGCGGAAACCGACAAATGGTCCACTGCCCCTCGCTTTCAGCCTCAAAAGTATGTGGGAAGCGCTGTCTTGGCGCTATTTTCCCGACAAAATTACGCCCAAAATATAAAATAAGTAGTACCTTTGCCTCACTATTTTATGCGCATAATGAAAAAATATCTAATTATAGCATTCTTTTGCGTGCTCCCGCTTTCCTTGGTCGCCCAAGAGAGCACCTCGGCTTTTCAAATCCTACGCTTGCCCACTTCTGCCCATCTGGCCGGACTGGGGGGCGAGAACCTTTCGACCATCGACGACGATGCCTCGGCCGTGCTGCACAATCCTGCCTTGCTGAGCAGCGTTTCCTCCGGCACGCTCGGCCTCTCCTTCATGACCTACGCCGATGGAGCGAAGTGGATGGGAGCGCAATATGTGCGAGCCTTTGGCGAACGCCACACCGGCGCGGCCTTTGTGCACTACATGGGATACGGAGAGATGACCGAAACCGACCCGTCGGGCGCGGCCATCGGTACGTTCTCCCCAAAAGATATGGTCGCCGGCGTCGGCTATAGTTACCTGCTCTCCGATCGCTGGGCCGGGGGAGCAGCGTTCAAACTGCTGTATTCCTCTATCGCCAACTACCACGCCGCGGCTGTTGCGGTCGATTTGGGGCTGAACTATTACGACGAAGACGAGGACTTGAGCCTTTCGGCCACTTTGCGCAATGCAGGAGCGCAAATCAAAAGTTACGACAATCGCACCGAAACCGTCCCTTATTCCTTCCAATTCGGGCTGACCAAAGGGTTGGAACACCTGCCGCTGCGTTTCAGCCTCACGGCCGTCGACCTAACGCGATGGGACAAGCGCCACTATTATGTGCCGTCCGACAAACCGATGGGCTTCGGTCGCCTGGCGCTCAATCACCTTGTCCTGGGGGCGGAACTCCTTCCCTCCGACGTGCTCACTCTTTCCGTCGGCTACAACTTCCGCCGCGGCTACGAACTCAAAGCGGCCGGAGCATCACATTGGGCCGGAGTGACTGCCGGCATAGGCTTGAATTTCTCACAGATAAAGCTTAATTTGGCCTACGCTCAGTATCACAAATCCACGGCTTCCCTCATGGGCACTGTGGCCTACACGTTCTAAACGTGGCTCACACTAACTAAACTTTCCTACTTACATTTTCCTCTCCTTTCCATGTTGAACATCGAAATCGACGCCGGTTCCGGCTTTTGCTTCGGGGTGACCACGGCCATCAATCGGGCAGAAGAAGAACTGACGCACCACGACATCCTCTATTGTTTGGGTGACATCGTCCACAACAGCCGCGAAGTCGAGCGGCTGCGTGAGCGAGGACTGGTCATCATAGACCACGAAACGTTTGCGCAACTTCGTGATGTGCGCGTTTTGCTTCGTGCCCACGGCGAACCACCCTCTACTTACGAAACGGCACGCCGCAACAACATCACGCTTATTGACGCCACTTGTCCCGTCGTGCTCAATCTGCAACAGCGCATCATGCGTGTCTATCACGAGATGACCGACCCGCAAATCGTCATTTACGGCAAGCACGGCCACGCCGAAGTGCTCGGGCTGGTGGGGCAGACGGCGGGCGAAGCGATTGTAATCTCTGATATGAGCGAAATAGGCAAAGTTGATCTCACGCGAAACACTTATCTCTTCTCGCAGACCACGAAACCTCTGGAAGGTTTCCAAACGCTCATCAACTACCTGACTGCAAACATCCGCCCACCCGCTGAGTTCCGCTGCTACGACACCATTTGCCGCCGCGTCTCCAACCGCTTGCCCGGGGTGCAGGAGTTCTCCAAACGTCACGATGTTGTCCTTTTCGTCTGCGGATTGAAAAGCAGCAACGGACGCGTGCTCTATGAAGCCTGTCGAAAAGTGAACGAGAACACGCACTTCGTCGAGGATCCCTCGCAGCTCGATGCTGCATGGTTCCGCGGGGTGAGCAGTGTCGGCATCTGCGGGGCTACGTCCACGCCCAAATGGCTGATGGAGCGCTGCGCCGAGCGCGTGCGTGAGCTGGAGACGTCCGAAGCCGAAGGCTGAGCCGCGTCCTCTGGTTTGCTTTCCTTTTTTTCTAAATCATCCTCATTTCCTTTTTTATGAAACCCTCTTCCACTCCTCCCTCCTCCGCCAAGCGTAGTGGCCGCAACCGCCCTTTGCTCTTCTTCGTTGTCCTTGCCGTGCTTGTCGTCTTCGGTGGCTACTGGTATCAACAGCGCCACGCCACGACCATAGAAGAAACGCCGACGCATGCTGAGGCCGACTCGCTCAAAGCGAAAAACCTGGCCGCGGGCGAAGCCTTTCTGGCTGCCAAAGCCCAAGAAACGGGCGTCCAAACCCTCGGTGCCGGTTTGCTCTACAAGGTGCTGAAGTCGGGCAATGGGACTTCCCCTACCGCCACATCGACTGTAAAGGTCAATTATGAAGGCCGCCTCATCGACGGCACCATCTTCGACAGCAGCTACCGGCGCGGCGAGCCGGCGGAGTTTCCGGTTTCCGGTGTCGTTCCGGGCTGGCAGGTCGCCCTCAAGGCCATGAAGCCCGGCGACGTTTGGGAAGTCTACGTGCCGCACTATATGGCCTATGGCGAGGCAGGTAGTGGCAGTAACATTCCTCCTTGCTCGGCGCTTGTGTTCAAAATCGAACTGCTGGAGGTGAAATAAAGTCTCTTTCGTTTGGCAGTTTTGCTGAAAAGTTCTACTTTTGCAAACGATACAACTCAAATAAACTCCAATTCAAATGAGGCAGTTTACCGCACATACTTACTTTTGGTGGCTTTGCTCAGGATTTTCCAATCGTGAGTCGCTTCCTCGTGTGTGCTAATTTGAGAATTAATAAATAGGGCTTGATTAGTCGAGGCTTGCCGTTGCTCACGGTAAGCCTCGCTTTTTTTTATGGATGAAAGCCTACAATTCCCCCACACGATTCTCCGGACAAAAACAACAAAGCACAACGATTGCCCACACCATCAACTCCCTAAAAACTTTTCCCCATGTCTGCTCCCTCTTCCTCCTACCGCATCGCTCCCGACGGCTTCTATGGCCGCTTCGGCGGAGCCTACGTCTCCGAAGTCCTTCGACCCGCCATCGCTGAACTCCAAGCGTGCTACCGCGAAGTCATCGAAAGCGAAGCGTTCCAAAGCGAATTTCAAACCCTCCTGCGCGACTACGTCGGACGCCCCAGTCCCCTCTACCATGCGCGACGCCTCAGCGAGAGATATGGTGCCCGCATCTATCTCAAGCGCGAAGACCTAAACCACACCGGGGCGCACAAAATCAACAACGCCATCGGACAAATCCTCCTCGCGCGAACCCTCGGAAAAACACGCATCATCGCCGAGACGGGAGCCGGACAGCACGGCGTGGCCACTGCCACCGCCTGCGCGTTGATGGGCATGCCCTGCGTGATCTATATGGGAGCCGTCGATGTGGAACGCCAGCACGTCAACGTGGAACGCATGAAAATGCTCGGCGCCGACGTTCGCCCCGTCCAGAGTGGCAGTCGCACGCTCCAAGATGCCGTCGACACTGCCATCGCCGACTGGGCGGCGCATCCGGCCGACACGTTCTACATCATCGGTTCTGCGGTCGGCCCGCATCCTTATCCCGACCTCGTGGCACGCCTTCAAAGCGTCATCAGCAAGGAAGTCAAAGCCCAGCTCAAAGCCAAGGAAGGCCGCGACTATCCAGACTATCTCCTCGCCTGCATCGGCGGTGGCTCCAACGCCTCCGGCAGCATCTATCACTACCTCGGCACGCTCGGCGTGCGCATCGTCTTGGGAGAAGCCGGTGGGCAAGGCGTAGAGAGCGGTCGCACCGCCGCGACCATCAACATCGGTAGCGCGGGCATCCTCCACGGCAGTCGTACCCTCGTCATGCAGGACGCCGAAGGCCGTGTGATCGAACCCTACAGCATCTCCGCCGGACTCGACTATCCCGGCATCGGCCCTCTCTTTGCCCACCTTGCCGACACCGGCCGCGCTACCGTCCTGCCTATCACCGATGATGAAGCGCTCCATGCCGCCTTCGAACTCACCCGCCTCGAAGGCATCATCCCCGCTCTCGAAAGCAGCCACGCCCTCGCCCTCCTCCCCCGCTGCTCCTTCAAGTCCGATGATGTGGTCGTGCTCACCGTGAGCGGCCGAGGCGACAAAGACATCGAAACCTACTTGAAGCACAAATCGCGCTTCACGGATGTTTAGGCCGACCCTGCCGTAAGAAAGCGCGCCCCGCCCCTACCGCTCATCCCTTTCTCCTGCTTATGAAAGTTATTGTTATCGACAACTACGATTCGTTTGTCTACAATCTCGTCCATCTCCTCCGTCGCCTCGACGCAGAAGTTCATGTCGTGCGAAACGACCGCTTTCTCCTCGAGGAGTTGGAAGCATACGACAAAATCCTGCTTTCCCCCGGCCCGGGATTGCCGAGTGAATCCGGTCTCCTGCTCGACGTCATCCGCACCTACGCCGGCCGCAAACCCATCCTCGGTGTCTGCCTCGGTCATCAAGCCATCGCCGAAGTCTTCGGTGCGCATCTGCATCAACTTGCGGAGGTGTGCCACGGTATCGCCACGCCCTGCCTTCCCACTACAGCGGACTATCTGCTTGCCGGGCTGCCCAATCCCTTCACTGTGGGACGCTATCACTCGTGGGGCGTTGCGCCCGACAGCCTCCCCTCCGTGCTCGAACCCATCGCCGCAGCTCCCGACGGCACTCTCATGGCTCTGCGCCACCGCACCTTCGACCTCCGCGGCGTGCAGTTTCATCCCGAGAGTGTGCTCACTCCCGAAGGCGAAATATTGATGCACAACTGGCTCTCCCACTCTCCATGCTGAGACTTCCCATAAACTTTGAGAGGTCGTCAGGCGAAGAAAAACGACAAAAATCGTCCGCTCCCATGCCATTCGGGGACGGACTTCTTTTTTCTCTTTGCTCCTGCTGTTGCTGTTTCCTGCTTTCGCTGCAGGGTGTCACATTACTTATAAGGCACATTTTCAGAAAATGACGTAAGGAAGCATGAACATGAGCTATTTAGAACAACTTATTGCCCACTACAAGAGCAGACGTAGCCGTAGAGAGCTACACCGCATCTATACTCGCCGGTATGCGTTGGTAGGGTTGGGCGGTCATTGTGTCAGTAATCTTTTGCCCGTGATACAGCATCTTCAGTTACCGCTGAAGTACATCTGTTGTACTTCAAGAGAAAAGGCAGAACTGATTTCCCGAAAGTACAAAGACGTTATCGGGACGACGTCACTACAAGCCCTCTTGCAAGACGAGGAGATTGCGGGAATCTTTGTGGCGGCTCACCCTGATGCGCATTTTCAAATCGCAAGTGCTGTGCTCAAAGCCCGCAAAGCGCTCTTTATAGAGAAGCCTCCTTGTCGGAGCAAAAAGGAATTGGAAATCCTGATTGAGCTTGCTCGACAAGCAAAAACAACAATCGTGGTCGTCGGACTACAAAGGCGCTTTGCCCCGGCCACAGAAATTCTGCAGAAACGTTTGAGAAAAGAGAAGGTGCACCATTATCATTATCGCTATCTGACGGGTTTGTATCCAGAAGGAGACGCTTTGCTCGACTTGTTCATCCACCCCTTGGATTATGTTGTCTTCCTTTTCGGAAAGGCAAAGCTGAAAGCGATGGAGAGGGTAGAGCAAGGAGGAGGACAAACATTATTTCTCATCTTGGAGCATCACAAGGTAATGGGTGTTTTGGAAGTGTCGACCGACTATTCTTGGCAGGAGGCGCAAGAGTTGTTGAGCGTCAATACGGAGCAGGGCATTTATAGGTTGAACAATCTGGAGCGTTTGGACTTCATGCCCAAACGCTCTGCGGTGTTGGGCATTCCGCTGGAAAAGGTGCTGCAAAGCCGGACAAGCGTTGTCAACCTATATGGACGTAATGCTTTTCTTCCTACTACGGCCGACAATCAGCTTGTTTCGCAAGGCTTTTTCTCCGAGATTAGAACTTTTGCCGACAAGGTCGAGCATCAAAGTAAAAAGAGAAAAAGTTGTGCTTCCGACTTGGAATGTATCCAAGACACCTATTGGCTCATCTCAGAGATACGAGAATATCTGGATAAGAAATAGGTCAGTAGGTGTTCAGCATTTGATACATATTTGTTTCCATTTCTCGTCAGCTTGTCTTTGCGAAGAAGGAGTGTAGCGGGCTACACGAGGGCTGAACAAAGGCGAGATGGCGGAAAGGGAAACAAAAATGGTATCAAAGTAGAGAGCTTCCCACGACTAAGATAGTATCAATTAATTTTGAACACCTACTTATCAATCGTTTCTTATACAGGAGGCGAAGATGGGCTTAACGTAATTTATACGACTGCACCCTTGCTGTTCTCAACTTATTGTCTACCTTTGCACTCGTTAAATCGCTAATTACATAACGTAAATTTTACAGAAATGAAAAAAGTTCTCTTTATTCTCGCAGTCGGCGCTTTTGCCCTCTCTTCTTGCAATCAAAAGAAGACTGAAGGTGCTGAACAAGTAGATTCTACACAAGTAGTAGCCGACAGCATGGCAAACGACTCTTTGACTACTTATGAAGGTACTATCCCCGCTGCTGACGGCCCCGGCACGAAGTATGTGGTTGCTCTCACAAAGGATACTCCTGCTCATTTCCACGTGACGGAAACTCTCCTTGCAGCAGAAAATGGCAAGGACCAAGTGAATGAGTACAACGGTGTTGCTGAAGAAGTGACTGTAGGTCAAAACAAGGGCTTGAAGTTGACGCTGGGCGAAGGCAATGCGCTTTACCTCAAGCAAATCGATGAGACAACTTACCGTATGGTAAATGATCAACTTGAGGAGGCTGTAAGTAAAGACCTCAACTACGACCTCAAACTCAAGAAGTAATCTGTCGTACGAGCCGTTTCCTCACTTGTTGAGGAAGACAATACTTATGTGCCAGCGCAAACACTCGCTTTGCGCCGGCACATTTAATTTTCCTCTCATATCTTGTCCCTATGCTGATTTCTCTTGGTCAAATTCTTTTTGGAGCAATCTTTGTGCTTCTCGGTGCCGATCGCCTCACGGAAGGAGCCGTGGCGGTGGCCGAACGTTTGCGTATTCCTCAAATTGTCATCGGGCTTACGGTGGTGGCTATGGGCACATCAATGCCGGAATTTACGGTAAGTCTTGCGGCTGCACTGAAAGGCACGCCCGATCTTGCCGTTGGCAATGTGGTGGGAAGCAATGTTTTCAATGCTTTTGCCATAGTGGGCGTCGCAGCGATGATAGCTCCCATGACGATCCTTCGGCTCACCGTGAAGCGGGATCTCCCTTTTGCGCTCGTGGCTTCGCTGCTGCTGGTGGTGTTTGGCCTTGATGGCTACATCGGGCGAGTGGATGCCACTGTGCTTTTGTTGCTGTTTGTTGCTTATATGATTATCACTGTGCGGCAGGCGCGTACGGAAGGCTCCGGTGAGGAAAGCACGGGGGCTGAGACGGCACGCCCGAAGCAGCGCCTGTGGCTGTCGGTGTTTTGGCTGGTGGTTGGGCTGGGGGCGCTGGTGTTCGGCAGCAGCCAGTTTGTCGATGGGGCTTCAGCCATGGCGAAATCCTTTGGCGTGAGCGAAGCCGTCATAGGCCTGACGATTGTGGCGATAGGCACCTCGCTCCCGGAACTCGCGACGAGCGTCGTGGCCGCTCGCAAGGGCAACAGTGGGATTGCGATGGGCAATGTCATTGGGTCGAATGTTTTCAACATTCTCTTTATTATCGGCACGACGGGAGTCATTTCTCCGATGCGCATCAGTGGGATAACGTCGGTGGACTATATGATGCTCGTGCTCTCGATGTTGGCGCTTTGGCTCTTTTCTTACACTCGCCTGCGCATTGAGCGCTGGGAGGGTGGAGCGTTGCTTGCGGTCTTCCTGGGCTATCTAGGCTGGTTGCTCTATCAGGTCGTCTGATCGCGGAGGTACGGACGTGGGCTATAAAGTTTCTTAAACCTCGCAAGGGTCGCTTGCGATGTGGAGAGAAAGTTCGTATCTTTGCGTGCAAAAATAAAGATACATCCTTTTTTCTCACTAAAATCAACAGACAAAATGGCAACGATTTATGACTTCGCCCTGCTCGACAAGCAAGGAAACACGGTGAGCCTCGCGGACTACCAAGGCAAAGTGCTCCTTGTGGTGAACACGGCGACCGAATGCGGCTTTACGCCCCAATATGAAGACCTGCAGAACCTCTATACCCGCTTCCATGGGCAAGGCTTTGAAATCATCGATATTCCTTGCAACCAGTTTGGAGGCCAAGCCCCCGGCACTGACGAGGAAATCCATGAATTTTGCGCGCTCCGCTTCGGCGTGAAGTACGACCAGTTCAAAAAGGCCGAGGTGAACGGGAAGAACGAATTGCCCCTCTATACCTGGCTGAAGCGCGAAAAGGGCTTCGAAGGCTTTGATTCTGCTCACAAACTCACGCCCATCCTCGTGCAGATGTTTGACAAAGCGGACTCCACGTGGCGCACAAGCAACGACATCAAATGGAACTTCACGAAGTTCCTCATCAACCGTGCGGGAGAAGTGGTGGCACGTTTTGAACCCACCCACGACACCGAGGATGTGGCTGCGCGCGTGCAAGCGTTGCTCTAACTTTGGCGTCCTGATTCGGCTTCTACTTTTCACCTATCGACCAAACCGGCAGTGGGCACGTCCCACTGCTGGTTTGCTAATTCCTCTCCTCTTCCTCTTATGTCCTACGAACAACTCAAACTCGACAATCAACTCTGCTTCAGGCTTTATGCAGCGAGCCGCCTTATCATCCAAGCTTATCATCCGTATCTTGAGCCGCTCGGACTCACTTATCCGAAATATCTCGCCCTGATGGTGCTGTGGGAGAAAGACGAACGCCCGGTCAATCATATCGCTCGGCAGATGGCGCTGGAAACGAATACCGTCACGCCGCTCATACAGCGCATGGAGCGCGAAGGCTTGGTGACGCGCCGCAAAGGGACAGAAGACACGCGCCAAACGATTGTTTCGCTCACGGAACGCGGGAAGGCGCTCCAAGAGGCGGCGTCCAACGTTCCGAATTGTATGCTCGACATGCTCTGCAAGAGCGGCCTCAATCCTGACTCGGTGATGGAGATTGTCCCGCAGTTGGACGAGATTATCTCCCACTTGCGAAAGTAAGGCGCGTTTGCGGTTTCACGCTTGCGACACCGAATTTTCTCGCTTTCTGCCACGGATATTTCTGCTTCAGATATTTCCTACTTCTGCTTCATGCAAAAGCCCACGTTGTCGCCAAGACAACGTGGGCTTTTGTGTGGTTTCCGCTTTGTGTTTTGCTCAATGCGGAGACGGTGTTTGGAGGATGCGGTTGAGCTGCTGCTGCATTTGTTGGGCGATGTCGGGGCGCTCTGTGGCGCAGTTGTGCTGTTCGTGAGGATCGTTTTGCAGATTGTAGAGCTGCGGCTGTGTCGAGAAGCCCGTTTCGATGCCCGTCCCCCAAGGCACGATGGGCGCTCCCTTTCCGGCGGGGATGAATTTCCAGTCGCTCGTGCGGAGGGCTACGCTGCGGTTGTAGGCCATCATGACAATTTCACTGCGCGATTGGGACGACCGCCCGAGCCAGACGGCATGGGCATCGCGGCTGTCGGGAGCAGCATCGGTGGGAAGCGGTTGCCCGATGACTGCGGCAAGGGAGCGGACGGCATCAATCTGGGAAATCAGGGCGTCGCTCCTTTGTCCCTGCGGCACCCCTCCGGCCGGCCAACTCACAATAAAGGGAATACGGCTGCCGGCTTCAAATGCGCTGTACTTTCCTCCTCGTAGATTTCCGCCGGGACGATGTGTGCCGGCAAGCACTTCGGCTTGGTCGTCATAGCCATCATCGAGCACCGGTCCGTTGTCGCTGCTCAAAATGATGAGGGTGTTGTCGGCGATGCCGAGCTGATGGAGCGCTGCAAGGATTTTCCCGACAGTATCGTCAAACTGTAGGATAGCATCACCGCGTAGTCCCATCGGGCTTTTTCCTGCAAAGCGGGGATGCGGCCAGCGCGGCACGTGCACATCGTTCGTGCAAAGGTAGAGAAAGAAGGGCTGTTGCGGCCGAGTGCTCACTTGTTCGCGCATCCAGTGGGTGGCGTAGGCCGCAATCGAGTCGGCAATGTTCTCGTCCTTCCACAGCGCTTTGCCCCCGCCACGCATGTAGCCAATGCGAGAAATGCCGTTGACAATGGCCATGTCGTGGCCGTGCGAAGGGCGGAGTTGCAGGAGTTCGGGATTTTCGCGGCCGGTCGGGGTATCGGGGAAGTTGTGGGCGTAGTTCACCTCGATGGGAGCCGTAGGGTCGAAGTTGCGGATGCGACCGTTTTCAATGAATACACACGGCACACGGTCGGCCGTAGCCGCCATAATGCAACTGTAATCGAAGCCCAAGTCGTGGGGCGTTTGGTCGAGCGTGCCGTTCCAGTCCTGTGCTCCGCTGCGGCTGCCCAGCCCGAGATGCCACTTCCCGATAGCGGCCGTGGTGTAGCCCGCTTGGCGGAACAAGTCGGCCAGGGTGAACTGTTCGGGGCGGATGATAAGGGCAGCGTCACCTTGCGCCACGCCCGTGCCGGATCGGCGGAAAGGATATTCGCCTGTGAGCAGGCCGTAGCGCGAGGGTGTGCTTGTGGAGGCCGCGGCATAGGCGTTGGTGAAGCGTGTTCCGCGTGCCGCGAGTTGGTCTACGTTGGGCGTTTTCACACGTTGGGCGCCGTAAGCGCTCAGGTCGCCATAGCCGAGGTCGTCGGCCAGGAGGACGATGACGTTGGGCTGTTGGGCACGTGCAACGAAATGGCTCATCAGAGCAAGCAGTAGGGATGTTGTTTTCATAGAGTAGGAAAGGTTATCGAGAATGGTGGGAAAGGTTATCGTGGGGCGAGCTGATGGTAGTGGGGAATGTCGGGAAGAAATTGCGTCCGCCCCTTGTTGTAGTCGAAGTGGCAACAGAAATGGCGAAGGCCGTTGCTCACGATGAGATAGTCGGCGTGCAGAATGCTATTGTAGCTTTCCACCTGTCGAAACACGGCCTCGGTGATGCCGATGTGGGGCGCTTTATACTCTATGATGACGCGTGGAGAGGCATCGGCGCGGGCAAAGAGCACACTGTCGCAGCGCCGCGTCACGCCACTCACATTCACCCCTACCTCGTTGGCCATCAGGCTTGGAGGAAAACCGCGTTCCGCCACGAGAAAGTGTACAAAATGCTGGCGCACCCACTCTTCAGCCGTGAGGGTGACAAAGCGCCGCCGCAGAGGATCAAACACAACCTGCCGCCCCGCTTGCCCGATTTTCACGTGCAGCGGAGCGGCAGGTAGATTGAGCGTTGGAAAAGCTTTCTCCATGGCGCTATTGCAATTCGATTTCTTCGACCTTGACAATCTGGTTGACGATGGCATAGATGGTCAAGCCGCTCACCGAGTGGATGCCGAGCTTACGGGAGATGTTCTTGCGGTGTGTCAGCACGGTGTTGACCGAGATGAAGAGTTGGGCCGCCACCTCCTTGTTGGTCATGCCGCGCACAATGCAGGCAATGATTTCCTTTTCGCGTTCGGAGAGGTTTTCGGGGGCAGGCTCTTCCTTCTCCACAGGAGTGTCTTTAGCCGTAGCAGCCACTTGATCTTCGAGACGTGCCACAGCGGGGAAGAAGAGGGTCTCCTCCATGTCGCAGTGGGCGCGTAGGTCGGCCTCGCAGTTGTAGAGGCTGAAAAGGACATTGCAGAGGAGGTCGGACGAGGTGCCTTCGGCCGGGGTATAGTATTTGATGATGATGTTCTTCAACTCTTGAAGCTTGGTGTCCATCCCATCATGGCTTTTGCAGTAGTGCCGGATGCGAAAATCGGGGTCGAGCTTCCCGGCCAAGAGATGGTCGACGTGGGTGAAGACACGCTGGTTTTCATACTCCATGTGCTTGCGCACCTCGCTCATGTATTCGTCGTAGAATTTGAGAATGAGAAATGCCACTTCGTTTTGTCGCGAGCAGTCGATGGCTTCAAGGAGTTTGCGACGGATGTGCTGAAGTTGGAAGTCGAGGAAAAACTCGTGTGCCGACTTGAGGTGGTGCATCATCGTGACCATATCGATTTTGTCGATGTAGAGTGGGGCGATGGAACCACCTTGTTTCATGACATTGGCCACAGCGATGAAAGTCGTGGTGTCGACACCCGCTGCGGTGCACACTTCGCGCACGGTTTTGTCGCCCACACCGAGCTGAATTCCGAAGCGGCAAATCATCTGCAAGAGCGAGGGTTGGGAGGCAATGACATCGCTGATTTTGTCTTGTTCGCTATAGCTGGTAATCATAGTTCTTATTGTTGCTTGGGGGCGCAGCCCATGGCAGAGGGTGTCATAGCACCCTTGTACGCCCTATTTTTCGGGACAAAGTTACAACATATTTTTTAGTTATCATCGCTATCTATAAGCATAATTCTGTTTGTTCCTTCCTTTTTGCTTCGTAGACTGTGTTTTTTATGCAATCTTTCCTTGAATATGGCAAATTTACGGGCGAAAAACTTCATTTTCAGCGGCTGCAGCGGCACGACTGTTCTTCTCTATCAGTGAAAGGAAACAGGGCTTTATGCTAAATTTATGCCCGAAAGTGGGTGTTGCCCATCTCATTTCTTCTTGTCGGCTTGCCGAAATTACCCTATTTTGGTGATTGCATGCTTGTTAAATAGTCCTTACTTTTGCAGTCCAAATCATTATGTAAACAAATCTGCAAAAATCTTTTTCGTAATCTTTCTCGCAACAATGTCTCGTTCTCCTCTTTCCTTTCTGCTTTTTGCCGGACTGCTGATGTCGGCCACGGCCACGGCACAATGTCCCATCAAAGACTCCATCATGTCGCAAATCGATACGCCCGTGCTGGATGGCACAACAGGGGCCACCGAACACCACCATCCCGATGGCGTGACCAGTGCTACTACGCCCATGCAAGGCCGCTCGAACGATAAAAAAAAGAAACCCCATAAACATCAAGACCCCGACCACTTCCACCAGTTTCGCCTCGGTGGCTATGGCGAAGCGGTGGCGGCCTTCAAGGACTACGGCATCAACCGCTTCTATGGCGGTGCCGACGGCAATCCGCGCACCCATCGCAACACCATCTCCATTCCCCGCTTCGGGCTCGCACTCGACTACAAGTTTTCCAAAAACTGGATTTTGAGTGCTGAAATCGAGTTTGAGTCCGGTGGCACAGGACAGGCTGTAGAGTTGGAAAATACAGAGAATGGAGAGTACGAAACTGAAATTGAAAAGGGAGGGGAAGTGGCCATCGAGCAGTTCCACATCACGCGGCTCATCACGCCCACCTTCAACCTCCGCGCCGGCCACATGATTGTGCCCGTGGGCTTGACCAACGCCCACCACGAACCGATGAACTTCTTCGGCACCGTCCGCCCCGAAGGCGAGCGCATGCTGTTGCCCTGCACGTGGCACGAGACGGGACTTGCCGCTTTCGGTCGTGTGGGTAGCCGTGCCGCCACGTTCGACTATCAGGTGATGGTCGTGGCCGGCCTGAACGCCAATGGATTCGACCGCAACACGTGGGTGGCTTCGGGCAAACAAGGTCTTTTTGAAGAAGACAACTTCACCAGCCCCGGCTATGCCGCCCGCCTCGACTGGGTGGGTGTGAAAGGGCTGCGCGTCGGCGCCAGCTATTACTATTGTCACGACACGTCGGCCAACTCCGACAAACCTTCGTACTATGGCAACATGGGCCGTGCACCGCTCAGCATCCTCTCCGGCGATGCTCAATACACCGATCGCTACGTCACTGCCCGCGGTTGCGTGGTCTGGGGCAACCTCGCCAAGTCGGACGTCATCAGCAGCCGCCACGGCCGCCACTCCAACGCTTCGCCCTATTCGCGCGTCACGCCGGTGGCCAAGAACGCCATGAGCTGCGGCGGTGAAGTAGGCGTCAATCTGCGCAACATCATCAGCTGCCCCACGATGCCCGAGCTTCTGCCTTTCGTGCGCTATGAATACTACAATCCGCAGGAGAAAGTCCTCGCTCCCCACGTGGCCGACCAGCGCTTGAAAACCTCCATGTGGACGATGGGCTTGAACTATCGCGTCGGCAACGGCGTCATCCTCAAAGCCGACTACACCACGCGCTCCATCGGTAGCGGACGCTTCAATTCCGAAAACGAGTTTGCCCTCGGCATCGCTTTCACCGGCTGGTTCTTGAAGAAATAAACTCTACTCAAACAAAACATATCTACAATGATTTCCTCTGTGCTGCCCTCTTGCTTTCGGGCGCAACGATGTTCACCGCTTGCAGCGATGACAAGGTCGACGAAAAGGAGATGGCCATCCATCTCGACTACAATCAAGAAAACGCCTCTTCTTGGGTGAACTATGCCGCCTATGCCGCACAGCTCCTCGTGAATGACGCCAAAACGCTCAACGACTCTTGGAGCAAGGGCTATAAGGAGAGCGAAGCCTTTGGCGTAACCTTCAAGAAGGCCAACTCAAAGTACCCCACTTTGAAAAACGCTGTGGTGCAAATCATTGACGGTTGTGTGGAAATCTCCAACGAAGTGGGTGAAACCAAAATCGGTGACCCCTTGACCAAGTGGTTGAGCGGCCGACGCACCGAAGCCCTCTATGCCGTTGAGTCTTGGTACTCCTGGCACTCTCGCGACGACTACACCAACAACATCTACTCCATCCGCAACGCCTTCTATGGCAACCGCACGGGCGTCTACAACAAAGACACCCAGACCGCTCCTTCGCTCCTCGGCTTCATCTACAGCAAGGACGCTGCCCTCGCCGCTCAGGTAGACAAGGCCATTGCCGCAGCTGCCAAGGCCATCCAAGACATTCCTCAACCTTTCCGCAACAACATCGGCAGCAAGGAAGCCAAGGCCGCTCAAGACGCCTGCGCTGCCCTCAACGAACTCCTCGACAAGAAGGTGAAGCCCCTCGTCTCCGAGAGCAACACTGCCGCCGACGAAGCCGAATTTACTCGTATCGTTTCGGTCTACGTAGACAACGTGGTGCTCCCCACCTATGCTGACTTGGAACGTGCTACCCTTGACTTGAAAGCCAAGATTGATGCTCTCAAAGCTCAACCTTCCAATGCTGCCTTCAAAGCCGCTGCCGAAAGTTGGATTGCTGCTCGCACACCCTGGGAGACCAGCGAAGCTTTCCTCTTTGGTCCGGTGGCCGACCTCGGTCTCGACCCCAACATGGACTCTTGGCCGCTCGACCAAGTGGGTATTGTCAATGTGCTCAAGTCCGGCAAGTATGACGCGCTGAACTGGTCAGGTGATTTCGATGAAGACAACAAGGCCATCGGTGCAGCCCAAGGGCTCCGCGGTTTCCACACGCTCGAATACCTCCTCTTCAAGGACGGCATGCCCCGCACCATCAAGTAAATCGCGCGGAGCACGAAACGGCTCTATCTCTCTTTCTCGCGGCTGCTCAAAGACCTCTTTGGAGCAGCTGCGAGTTTCTGCTTTTCTTTGACGGCTTTTCTTGGATAGGAAAAGTCCCTCCTTCTTTTACAGACGACAATGAACAATTTAAGTAAACTCACCTTTCTTTTGCTGCCCCTGCTTCCGCTGACGGCCTGCGAGGACAAAGGCGACGAACTCGAAGTCGTGGAGCAACCCGTACCCGAAGGTTTCGCCCTCTCGGCGGGCAACTCCACGGTGTTCCTCACCTCTACCTATGCCTACGATGCCAACAGCGACTGGGTGCGGGGCGAACTGGCCGCACGCTTCCGCGATGGCGACGGCCTCTATGACGACGCGCTGACCTCAAGCAGCGGTCTCGGCCCGGTCTATGCCGGCTACGCCTGCGGAAGCTGCCACCGCAACGCCGGCCGCACCACGCCATCGGTGTGGACGAAGCGTGCCGATGGCGCCTATGGATCGGGCGACTACGGTTTCTCCTCAATGCTCATCTACATCACCCGTCGTAATGGTGCTTTCTTCCAAAACTATGGCCGTGTCCTCCACGACCAGAGCATCTACGGCGTGCGACCCGAGGGCAAACTCAAAGTGGACTGGCGCTATGAAAAGGGACAATTTCCCGACGGCGAAACTTACGAACTCGCTGCTCCCACCTACACCATCACCGACTGGTACATGCCGGGGCTCGATGGCCGCAACATCCGCCCCGAAGAACTCTTCTGCACCGTGCGCATCCCTCTCCGCCACGTGGGCTTAGGCCAGATGATGGCCCTCGACCCGAAGGAAATCGAAGCCCTGGCGCGCAAGAGCAACTATCCTGAATATGGCATCTCGGGCCGTGCCAACTACATCTTCGAGCGCGGCCGGATGCAGCTCGGCCTCTCGGGCAACAAAGCACAACACGCCGACCTGACCGTAGAACTCGGTTTCTCCTCCGACATGGGCGCCACCAACAGCCGCTTCCCCGAGGAAATCTCCGAAGGTCAGCGGCAAATCCAAGAGGGCGGATCCATGGGCTTACGCTACCACAAGCTCGATGTCTCCACGCGCGACATGGAGGACGTCGACCTCTATCTCCACACCCTCGGTGTGCCGGCGCGTCGCAACGTGAACGATCCCGAGGTGAAGCACGGCGAACGGATGTTCTATCAAGCCAAGTGCCACCTCTGCCATGTCACCACCCTCCGCACGCGTCCCCGTGGTGCCACCCTCCTCAACGGCACGGAATTGCCCTGGCTCGGCAACCAAACCGTCCACCCCTATTCCGACTATCTCCTCCACGACATGGGCAGCGAAATCATGGGTGTCGGCCTGAACGACAACTATGTGAGCGGACTGGCCCGCGGCAACGAATGGCGCACCACGCCCCTCTGGGGCATCGGGCTGCAACAAACAGTGAACGGCCACACCTACTTCCTCCACGACGGCCGCGCCCGCAATGTCAAAGAGGCCATCCTCTGGCACGGCGGGGAAGGTGAAGCCTCGAAGCGCCTCTTCATGAAGATGAAAAAGGCCGACCGCGAAGCCCTCATCAAGTTTGTCAACTCGCTCTAAGCATCGCCCAAAACGCCAAGTCCTTGGAATTTTCTTTCCATGTCCTTGCCGCAAAAAACTCCGCGCCGTGGCGTTGCAACGCCGCCCCTTTGGCGATGAAACGCCACGCTTTTGGCGACGCGTCGCCACCCTTTGGCGATTTTGTGGCGACAGAGTTGCTTAAAATTCGGAGGGTTACGAAAATTCCTCTCCCTCACCTCATCCTTACAACTCCATAACAATGAAAAAATATCTCCTCGCCGCCTCCCTTTTGGCGGCTTTCCTCCCCACCTTTGCTCAAGAAGAGCGCATCGACAACGGTGTGGTCAGCATCGACGACGACCGCGCCATGACCATCCGCAGCAACAACGGCAACTTTGAGTTCAAGCCCTACCTCATGGTGCAGTCCAACGCCTCGTTCAACTGGTACGACGACGAAGGGCTCGACAAGGCCTACAACCAAGACAACGTGGCCAACTCCGGATTTGCCATGCCCTATGCCGTGCTCGGATTTACGGGAAAAGCCTACGACCGCGTGGCCTACAACCTCTCCATCAACGCTGCCGGCAGCGGTGCGGGTTTGCTCCAGCAGGCGTGGTTTGACGTGCGCCTCGACAAGCGCCTTTCGCTCCGCGCCGGTAAGTTCAAGACGCCCTTTACCCACGCCTTCAATACCACCTTGGGCGAAACCCTCATGCCCCTGCTCCCCACTTCGCTCACGGCCGCTGTGATCATGCCTCACTCTCTCAACGCCGTCACGCCCTCCATGATGACCGGCTGGGACATGGGCGTGCAGGCTCACGGCCTTTTGGGCAAGGACGGCAAGGACGTTGCCAAGTGGGGCTACGAAGTGGGCATCTACAACGGTACGGCCGGCAACACCAATGCCGCTACCAAAACCCTCTCCGACGATTGGCACATCCCCTCGCTCCTCTACGCTGCCCGCCTCACCTACATGCCGTGGGGCGTGATGCCCACCACGCAGGGCAACGCCAAGCGCCTGAACGAAAAGAAGATGCTCATCGGTGCGAGCGCCAACCTCAATGTGGAGAGTGAAAACGAGAGCACCAACGACACCCGCTTCGGCGTGGAATACGCCCTCCTCTACCACCGCTGGTATGTGGGCGCTGAGGCCTACATGATGCATGTCGGGTTCACCAAGCGCATGAAGATACGCGACACCTTCAACTATTTCGGTGCCTACGCCCAAATCGGCTATTTTGCCACACCGCAACTCCAGCTCGCAGCGCGCTACGACTTCTACGACCGCAACGGCAGCGGCCTCGATGGCTATCTCAACTCGCCGGCCGTGGGCATCAACTACTTCTTCCGCGGCACGGGACTGAAACTCTCTGCCATGTACCAATACACCGGCCGCTGGGGACACCAGACGCAGCTCGACCGCGACAACGACGACCTCGGCATCGCCACCCACTCGGCCCGTGTGCAGCTCCAATACTCATTCTAACGCCCTCCAACTGCCGTCCAAATGAAGAAAATCAGTATCTTTGCAGCGCTGTTGAGCCTCCTCGTCTTTGCGGCGTGCGACTCGGGCAACATCTATCCCAAGGAAATCTCGTTTGAACACGACGGACTGGTGGCCAAGCTCACCGGTGAGATTTCGGGCTTTGACCAATGGCCGGAGGAGTATGACCTCGTGCTGGCCGCTTTCGGCAAAGACAGCCCGTACTCCATCGTGCAGAAACACGTTTCGCCCGGCAGCCCGTTGGTGCTGGACAACATTTCGCCCCAAGCCTCCACCATCGAACTGGCCATCGTCGACCGCTTGCGCGAACGCATCGTTACGCTCGACAAAGTGGAGGTGACCGACGCCATGCGCAAAAACGAACGCGACACCCTCCGATTGGAGGTGAACAAGGTCGATGCCGGCATGTTCAGCACCCTCAAGCGAGTGGTGTTTGTGGAGAAGGGCGAATGCTCACGCTGCCATGGCCATCCCGACAAGGCTGCCGGTGGGATGAGCCTCCTGCCCGAACACGCCTACGCCGCCTTGGTAAACCATACCGCCACGGTCGACCCCACCCAGACGCGCGTCGTCCCCGGTGATGCCGACCACAGTTTTCTGGTGCGCGTACTCACCCCCGGCAACAGCGGACTTACCCACTATGCCGACCATCCCAACATCCTCAACAACGAGCAGGACTTGAAATACTTCAAACTGCTCAAAGACTGGATCAACCACGGGGCGAAAGAGTAAGCAACGCTCCACGCACAACGTAAGGCAATGAGGTTCTGCCCCGGGGCAAAGCCTCATTGACCGCATTCGGAGCACCCCTCCCGAAGGCGGACGCTTTGCCCCTCCTCTTCTTTCATCGACCAATCCTAAACACATTCATGACATTCCACCAATATCATTGGGACGAACTCGGCGTCACGGCCGAAATCTCTGCGTTCATCCCTGACAACGGCGTGGCCGAATTTCACCTCATGCTCCACGTCGCGCCCCATCGCGAACAGTTTGAAGGTCAGCTCCGTCGCCTCTATCTCGCCACCGAACAGCTCTCCAATTTCCCCCTCTTGCGCGACACAGAGGTGGTGATGAAGCGCTATTTCCTGAGCGACGCCACCAACCAGCATCCCCTCATGCGCGAGGAGCGCGACTGTGCTGTGTCGTTCATCCAGCAGCCGCCTCTCGATGGGTCGAAAGTGGCGCTGTGGGTCTATCTCCAGCGCGGCACCACGCTGCGCCAAGAGGCCGGCGTCACCCTCGTTGAGCACAACGGCTATCGCCACCTTTGGCAGATGGGGCTGAGCGACAGCCGCGGCGACTCGGCCGAGCAGACCACTACCGTCCTCACCGACTATGAGCGCACCTTGGCCCACTTCAACGCCACCCTTGCCGACCACTGCGTGCGGACGTGGTTTTTCGTGCGCGATGTCGACACGCAATATGCCGGTATGGTGCGGGCGCGGCTCGACAACTTTGAGCAGCAAGGACTCACGAAGGAGACGCACTACATCTCCTCCACCGGCATCGGCGGACTTCCGGCCGACCCGCACGCCCTCATCCAGCTCGGCACCTACGCCCTGACCGGTTTTCAGCCCGAGCAGCAGCGCTATCTCTACGCCCTCACCCACCTCAACCCCACGATAGAATATGGCGTCACCTTTGAGCGCGGCACTCTCCTCGAATTTGGCGACCGTGCCCACGCCTACATCAGCGGCACCGCCTCTATCGACAACAAAGGGGCGGTGGTGCACGTGGGCGATATCGTGCGGCAGACGCAGCGCATGTGGGAGAATGTCGAAGCTCTTCTGGCCGAAGGGGCGATGAACATCACCGACCACGTGATGCAAATCATCGTCTATCTGCGCGACACGGCCGACTACAAAACCGTGCGCGACCTCTTTGCCGAACGCTATCCCAATATCCCCATCGTCATCACCCTTGCCCCCGTTTGCCGCCCCGAGTGGCTCATCGAAATGGAGTGCATCGCCATTGCTCCCCGCACGAATGAAAACTACCGCGCTTTCTAAACTTCCCTTCCTCCTCATCATCGTGGTGGTGGCCGTCTTGGTCATCGCCACTTTTGTCGAGCACCGCTTCGGTTCGGCCGTCGCCTACACCCACATCTACCACAGCCTCGCCTTCCGCCTCCTTTGGGCAGCGCTTGCTGTCGCCGGCACGTGGCTCATCGTGCGCAAACGCTTGTGGCGGCGCCCGGCGGCGTTGTTGCTTCACGCGGCTTTTCTCGTCATTCTCGCCGGGGCGCTCACCACTTCCCTCACCTCGACGAGCGGGATGCTTCATTTGCGCAAGGGCGAAACCACGCGCACCTTCTTCGACGACCGGCGGGAGGTGCACACGCTCCCTTTTGAAGTGATGCTCACCGACTTCCGCGTCCAATACTATCCCGGCACCAACGCCCCACGCGACTACGAGAGTCGGCTTCGTGTCGGTGGTGCGCAGTCGATGGTGGTGGCGATGAACCACATCGGGCAGTGGGAGGGCCACCGCTTCTACCAATCGTCTTACGATGACGACCTCGAAGGCTCTGTCCTCACCGTGAGCTACGATCCCTACGGTATTCTGCTCACCTACCTGGGCTATGGGCTGCTTCTCCTCGCCATGTTCTGGCTGCTGGTCGACAAGCACGGCCGCTTCCGCACCCTCTTGCGTCATCCTGCATTGCGTCGCTCCGCCTTTGTCGTCCTGGGAGTCGTAGGCGCAACGCTGGTGCAGCCCCTCCACGCGGCACAACTGCCCACCATCCCCCGCACTCAGGCCGACAGCCTGATGCGGCGGCAGGTGGTCTACAACAACCGCATCTGTCCCGTCAATACGCTCGCCATCGACTTCTGCAAAAAACTCTACGGCCGCCCCACCTTCCGCCACCTCTCGGCCGAACAAGTACTCTTCTCCTGGCTCTTCTATCCCGAGGCGTGGCAGGACGTGCCGATGCTCAAAATCAAAAGCAGCGCCTTGCGGCAACGGCTGGGCATCGAGGGCGACTATGCCCGCCTCTCGCAGCTATATGACGGCACGACCTATCGTTTGCAGGCCATCGCACAGGGCGAAACCGACCCCAACTCCCCCCTCTCGCGGGCGGTGCAGGAACTCGACGAAAAGGTGGGACTCATCCTCATGCTCCACAAAGGCACGCTCATCGTGCCGGTCGATGTGCGTGCCCGAGACGCCCGTCTTTCGCCCTTGCAGGTGGACATCGAACTCCTCTACAACCGCCTCGATGTGGTGAAGTGGGGCTTCATGCTCTGCCTCACTTTCGGTTTCGTGGGCTTTGCCACGCTGGTGGGCGGTGTGCGTCGCCGCTGGTGGGCGCTTGTGCAGCGCCTCGTGCTGCTGTCCGCGCTCATCGTGCTGCTGTCCGTCTTTGCCTTCCGTTGGTATCTCGGTGGCTTTGTGCCGTTGAGCAATGGTTTTGAGACGATGCTGTTCATGGCCATCTGCACCCTTGTCCTCGCTCTGCCCTTGGGACGGCGCTTTCCCTTCGCCCTGTCGTTCGGTTTCCTCCTGGCGGGCTTTTCGTTGCTCGTTGCGCATTTGGGCAACCTCAATCCGCAGATTACGCCCCTCATGCCGGTGCTCACTTCGCCTCTGCTCAGTGTGCACGTCACCATCGTCATGCTCTCCTACGCCCTCTTTGCACTCATGGCGATGAACAGCCTTTATGCCCTCTGGCTGCTCCATCGTGCCCACCCGTTGCAGCGCGACCGCCTTGCCCAACTCACCGTGCTCAACCAGCTCTTGCTCACGCCCGCTGTCTTCCTGTTGGCGGCCGGCATCTTCATCGGCGCCGTCTGGGCCAACCAGTCGTGGGGGCGCTATTGGGGCTGGGACCCAAAGGAGGTGTGGGCGCTCATCACGATGCTCATCTATGCCCTCGCGCTCCACAGCGCTTCGCTCCCGTTCTTCCGCCGTGAGCGCAACTTCCATCTCTTTTTGGCGCTGGCTTTCCTTAGTGTGCTCATCACCTATTTTGGCGTCAATTTCTTCCTCGGCGGTATGCACTCCTACGCTTGATGCCTCCTCGCTGCCCCTGCTGTGCGAGCGTTGTCTCTTTTGTGGGAGGCTTGCTCCGATATTCGCCCTCATCGGGGAGTTCGTAGCATCTCAAATTGCAGATCGACAGAAGGTTCTGAAAATGTCGCAGTATTTCGCTGTAACAAAGCGCGAGAAGGAGACCTTTGGGCGATATCTTTCCCACCGTGAAAGTGCATCGCGAAAAGGGAAGAAAACCCTCAAAAAGAGAAGCCACTGAAAAACAACCACTTATAGGACACTGTACCTATACTCCTGGAAAAGAGTCCAACAGAAAGAACAAAAAACAGCCCGATACTAAGGAAATATAGTACCGAGCCAGTGAAAATTACCAAGGAAGTAATTGAATTTAGAAGGGAGGTAGAAAAAAATACGTGTGATGTAGAGAATTTTAGTCGTTAGGTAGCGGCTGCGGAAAGTGATTTACGACCGACGGAACGGCTCAAAAGATTTTTCAGTTCTCTTTGAAATGTCATTGTATTTCGCATAGAGGGAAAATGCTGTTCCCTATTTTCCCCTTTCAAGCCCAATCGAGGATGGGAAGGGGCAAAGGGGGAAGACTTCTTCCCCTTGCACTTATTTTATGCTCACAGATTTTGTAAATATTGCTGTCCGGTAAAAGTTTTTCTCTCCACATAAAATAAGGCTGAAGTCCGTAGTTGGACTTCAGCCTTTTGGTTTATCTTTGTTTTTACCACAAAACATGATAACCATGAACAAAGGTACTCATTTCTTCGGACAGCCGATGTACGGTCAGCTTATAAGTTTGCTCGACAAAGCGCAAATTCTTCGTATCAGTCAAGAAAACGGTGGAGAACGCTACGTCAAACACTTCGATGCTTGGCAACACTTGGTCGTTATGCTCTATGCAGTGGTTAAACGCTTTGACTCCCTGCGCGAAATTGTGGCATCTATGCTACCCGAAGCCCGTAAATTGGGACATTTGGGCATTAACGCCATGCCGCGTCGCTCCACACTCTCGGACGCCAACCTGCGCCGCAACGAATGTATCTTCGAAGCCATTTACCGAGAGCTGTATGCCACTTATAAGCACGTGCTTTCCGCGGACAGCCGACGGCGCGGGTGTCCAAAGTGGATCGAACGCTTGCAAATCATCGATTCGACGACCATTTCGCTCTTCTCCAATCTCATTTTCAAAGGTGTCGGACGGCATCCGAAGACAGGGAAAAAGAAGGGTGGGATCAAAGTCCACGCCAATATTCATGCCAACGAGTTTGTGCCCTCCGATATCCGCTTCACCTCGGCGGCAAAGGGTGATTCCTTTATGCTCCGCCCCTCCAACTACCACTGCGGCGATATCTTGGCCTTTGACAGAGCTTATATCGACTACACCAAGTTTGAAGAAATGACGGAAGCCGGCGTGAAGTATGTCACCAAGATGAAGAAGAATCTCCGGTACGAAACCCTTGAAGATGTGATGTATATGACCTCGGAAGAGGTGATGGTATACCGCGTGCAGCAAGTGGTGTTCACCAAACGGAGCAAAGGAGGAGAGGAACTAAAACACCGGGCAAGAATCATCACCTACGCTGACCGTAAGAAGCACAAAACCAAACTGATCTCGCTGCTTACCAATGACATGGAAATGTCGATTCAGGACATCATCGAGATCTATCGCCAAAGGTGGGAGATAGAACTACTTTTCAAGCAACTCAAACAGAATTTTCCCCTCAGATATTTCTATGGAGAGAGCGCCAATGCCATCAAAATTCAGATTTGGGTCACATTGATTGCCAATTTACTGCTCATGGTGCTGCAAAAGCGGATCAAACGCAATTGGAGTTTCTCTAATTTGGCCACGATGGTGCGCATCATGCTCATGTACTACATTGACTGCTATAGTTTCTTCGAGCATCCGGAAAAAGATTGGTTGAAGATTTTGGATACCCACGATAAGCCACCCACCGAACCTTCACTCTTTGACTAAGGGGGATTACTTTTCGAAAAAGGAATCCGCAATGCCTATTGATGGGCGTTGCGGATAGGGAAATCGTGTCGTTTTGAAGTTTAGCGGACAGCAATAATTTTGTAAAGAACTCTTACGAAAAAACTCCCCGACCTTGGGCCGTGGAGTTTTTTCGTAGGAGAGAAACGATAGGGACTTAAAGTTCGAGGTCGCCGTCGTGGATTTCGTGCCAGGGGAGACCCTGCTTGTTGAGTTCGTCCATGAAGGGATCGGGATCGAACTCCTCGACGTTGTGGACGCCGGGCTTGCTCCACACGCCTTGCATAAAGAGACGGGCACCGATGCAGGCGGGGACGCCGGTGGTGTAGCTCACGCCCTGCATGCCCGTTTCGTCGTAGGCGGCTTGGTGGGAGCAGTTGTTGTAGACGTAGTAGGTGTGTTCTTCACCGTTCTTCACACCGCGGATGCGGCAACCGATGGAGGTTTCACCCTCGTAGTTTTCGCCCAAATCCTGCGGGTTGGGCAGCACGGCTTTAAGGAATTGGAGGGGTTGAATCATGTGACCTTCGTAGTTGATGGGCACGATGCTGTCCATACCAATGTTTTGGATGACGCGCAGGTGGGTGAGGTATTCCTGCCCGAAGGTCATCCAGAAGCGGGCGCGCTTGATGGTGGGAAAGTTGAGGACGAGGCTTTCGATTTCCTCATGGTGGAGGAGATAGCTCTCGCGCGGGCCGATGTTGGGATAGGTGAGGGGTTGGTGGATTTCGAGGGGCTCAGTTTCCACCCATTGGCCGTTTTCCCAGTAGAGTCCTTTCTGCGTGATTTCGCGGATGTTGATTTCGGGGTTGAAGTTGGTGGCAAACGCCTTGCCGTGGTCGCCGGCGTTGCAGTCGACGATGTCGAGGTAGTGGATTTCGTCGAAATGGTGCTTGGCGGCGTAGGCGGTGTAGATACTTGTCACGCCGGGGTCGAAACCGCAGCCGAGAATGGCGCAAAGTCCTGCTTTTTCGAAACGCTCGCGGAAAGCCCATTGCCAGGAGTACTCAAAGTGTGCTTCATCCTTCGGTTCGTAGTTGGCAGTGTCGAGGTAGTTGCAGCCGGCCTGCAAGCACGCCTCCATGATGGTGAGGTCCTGGTAGGGAAGGGCGAGGTTCATCACGAGATCGGGGCGGAACTCGTTGAAGAGAGCCACGAGCTGAGGCACTTCGTCGGCATCGACCTGCGCGGTCTTGATGTCGTTGCGCAGGCCCATGTCGGCAATGCGCTTCGCAATGGCATCGCACTTCGACTTGGTGCGACTGGCAATCATAATTTCATCGAATACGTCGGAGTTCTTGGCCACCTTGACAGCGGCCACGGTGGCCACGCCACCGGCTCCGATAATCAGAACTTTTCCCATGTTGATTTTTGTTAGAATTATTTCGAAGGCAAATTTACGCTTTTTCTCTGAGATAGCGCGACTCAGTCCCCGTTTTTTCAGTGCGGTGTCCTTAGTATAGAGAAGAAATCATTATCGATAGTTCTTCTCAAAATCTAAGAGGTCTTCTTCGGAAATGTGTGTTGAGCTGAAAATGAAATAGTGGTCAAGACGGGTGCTGTTGCGCATGTGCTGTGCGATGCGCAAGCCTTCAAGTTGATAGGCATAGTTCTCCGCCATAGATTCTTTGGAGTAGGGAGCACCATCCTGATCTACGCGATAATACCAACTTTGAAACTCATTGTCTACTTCCGGAGTGTCGCAGAAAACCCCGATGAATCCTACCAATCTGTCTTGTTCGTTCCATAAGACCGCACCGGCTTCATCCGGCCAAAGATAACAAATCTCATCACGTCGAGGGGTGCGCTGATAGTTGGGGAAAACACAGCCCGGAAGGTCAAAACTAAAATGCTCCAAATCATCGGGAGCGTCAGGATTCCAAGAGAGAAAGAGTAAATCGACATCGTTGGGGAGTAGGTAACGCGAAAGTCGTGCTGCCTCCCAACCTTCCCACCAAACAAATTCTTTTTCGTAAGCAAATCGTTGGGGATTTGGGTTCTGGAGTGGATAACATTTTTCAAAATCTTTTACCCATACGTCCCCCAGATAGGGAGTTGTGGAAGGATAGGTCTTGGGGGCTTCTTCATAGACGGCCACTTCCTCTTGACTGCCACGAGGTTTGCCTTGCATATCCCAAAAGAGATGTTCTCCTTGGGGCATAATACGCAGTACCTCTCGAATCTGCACGAAATCGAAAGAGCGCTTCAGTTCTTTCTCTGTTATTGTGCGCCCATCTAAAAACATCTCCACGATAGGGGACTTAAAGAGATTGTAGAGTTTAAGAGGCTCACAGAAAGGAAGGTTTCGCTCGTGTTGCGCCATTGATGGAGACAAGATTGAAAAATGCGCCATCAGGGTATAGTAGACCGCTTTAATAAAGTAGAGTTTGGGACAGAATGCCAAAAGTTGAGGGTGTTCATCATCAATATAAGCATTGAAGAGAACATATTCTTCTGATGGGGCTGTGTTGATAGAGTCCGGTCGAAACAGACGCTCTATATAGAGCTTTTGTCGCATACCATACCATAGGTCGGGGTAAGGACTTGAGTCAGTCCAAATTTCTGAACAAACATCGGAAAAGTCAGGTAAAGTGAGCGTTTCCAAAAAAGAGATGAGCTGGTCGATACCCTCTAATTTGTCTATCCAAAAAGCAAAGCGCTCGGTATGATTGAGCACGAAGTCTATTTGTATACCTGTCGATTCGCAGAAGTGTATTTCAGTACATAATTTATCGTATTGAGGGCGTGGATTTTGGTATAGCATTTCGTAGATTTGACTACGAACACGATAGCGTTCTGCCCAAAAACTATTGAGGTGAGGAAAAAGGATACTCATCAGGAAGGGGGGAATTAGGTGAAGATGAACAACGCTTGATGGAAATTTAGGGTGAAGTGTGTACCGGTGAGATTTTCTCTAAAAACGCACCTTGGCGGTCGACATCGAAGACGGGGAGGCGGAGGGCGACCGCTTCTTCGAGATAGCGCAGACGATAGTGGTCGGAGAGATCGGCGGCCAGGAGTAGGAGGCGCGGCCGATAGAAACGGAGCAGTCGCGGAATATGGTTGCGAGCGCCGCGGGTGAGGACGAGATAGTCGACCGTAAGGGGCTCGCGCGGTGGAAAGAGCGGGAGCAACTCCCGGACGACGGCCCAGCGCCGATGGGCGAAGAGGACAACGCGCGGCGAGAAGTCGATGAGGGTCGGGGAGGCGTTCGGCCGACTGCCGGCGGGGGCGCAACGTTGCTGCAAAGCGGTGCATCCCTCGGCAGTGGAGAGGGCGGAGAGGGGGAGGAAGGCGACGTTCAGATTGTGGGCATCCCAGTCGCGGCGGGCGGTTTGGGCGAGGGCGCGGCGGGCACGGAGCGTGTCGGTGGCGAGGAGGTAGGAGTGCCGAGCGTCGGCGATGAAGTGGAGGGCCGTCACGCCGGTGGTGTGATAGAGTCGCACTTCCGGAGCGACCCGGGCACGTCGGTGGGAAATGTAGGCGAAGTGGACGCCGCCCACGAGCAGGAGACCGAGGCTCACGAACAGAAACCGCCGGCGAAGGGCTGCCGTCCGACTGCCGGCGAAGGCGACGCACGAAAGGAGGAACAGGTAGGAAAGGCCGACGGCAAAGAGGGTGGGATGGACCGTCAGCACACTGCCGGGTAGCGCTTGCAGCAGGCGAAGCCCACTTTCCATCGCCCCCAAAACACCGGAAAGAAACGGCGCCAAGAGGGAGCGGGCAAACGGCAGAAGGAGAAAAAGCAGACTGCCTGAAAGCAGTAGATAGGCTGCAGGGATGACCACGAGCGAGGAGAAAATCCCGTTGAGCGGCAGGAGATTGAAATAGTAGGCCACGAGCGGTGCCGTGCCCGCTTGTGCCGCGAGGGACACCGCAAGGAGTTCGTAGACGAAGCGGACGGCCGATTTTTTCCACCGGGTGAACCGCGGCAGCGGAGTGTAGGGGGGCAGGGTGGGTCGGAGGCTGAACCATTGCAGCGTGGGCAGCAGCGGACGCAGGATCAAAATGCCGGCCACGGCAGCGCAGGAGAGTTGGAAACCGACGTCGAACAGCCACGACGGACTGACCACGAGCATCACCAAGACGGCCAGCGTGAGACTGTGGAGCGGACGGGGAGGGCGCGAGAAAAACAGCAGCAGGCGGACGATGGAAAACATCAGAGCGGCCCGAACCAAGGAGGTGGGGAAACCGGTGAGAAAGGCGAAAGCCCAGATGAGCCCCAGCCCCAGCAGCCCGACCCCCACCTGACACGGAAGCGAACGGCGCCGCGACCACGCCCCGAGGGTGTACTCGAAGAGGGCATAGAGGATGGCGAGGTGCAACCCCGACAGCGCCAGGACGTGACTGGCCCCCGTCTCGCTGTAGAGCGCCCGCGTTTCGGCATCGACCAGTCCTCGATGCCCCAGCGTCATGGCCGAGAGCACTGCCATGTCGTGCGCCGGAAAATGGGCGTGATATTGCGCCACCCAGCGCTCGCGCAGCAGCAGGGCGCGCTCCTTCAGCGTGAGCGGTGTGGAGGCCGAAAGCACCCGCCACCGGCGGGCAAAACACAGGGCTGTGCCCGTCACGCCTTGCCGGCGAAGGAAGGTGGCGCGTTCGGTCTGCCCGGGATTGCGATGCGGTCGAAGCGGCCGGACGGCAAAATGACCGACTACGACATCGCCCAAACGGAGCGGCCGGCGGCGGTCGACCAAGATGGCTTCGAGGGTTTGCCCGCGGTTTGCCCCGTCCATCAGCAGCAGCCGTGCGCGCCATGCCTTCGCCGTGGGTTTCGGGATGTCGCACACTCTGGCGCGATAGTTTGCCGCAAGGGGCATCGCGGTGTTGTCGTGGGTCGGCCAAACGACCGCCTGCCCGCGGCGTTCGCCCCACAAAAGGAGTACTCCCAAAAGGAACGCCGCGACGACGAACAGCCCATTTTGCACATGCCGAAGTGTCCACCGGACCTTCCGCCCCGATGCCAAAACCCCAATCACGGCCGCAACGACCACGCCCCACAACCCGAGCGTGAGGTCGGGCTGTGGGGCGAGGCGATTGTAGGTGCATTCTCCCAGAGCGATGCCGGCAGCCATCGGGAGCAGCAAGCGGAGGAGCGGCGAGGCAGAAATCATGATGTGAGCAGGGGAGGTGGTTAGGCAGATGTGTCGGCGGTGGAAACACTATATATAAGGTGTCGTTCGGCCCGGTGAGAAAAATGTGATATTATATTTTGTGGAATGTGATATCACCCTTGGAAGAATATGACGTTATCTTTGTCCGATTGAGACGTCATATTTCTTCGATTGAGACGTCATCTTGGTGGAGGGCGGTCGGGAGGGCAAATTTCTGAGCGACAGACCCAAAAGAGGTCTGAGGGTTCATCATGCCTTGGGGGAGATGGGCCGGCGGCGTGCTACTGGTCGGCGTTCTTCACGTAGCCTTGGTGTCGCTCGGGGAGGGCGGCCATGATGATGCGGTAGCTCTCGTCGAGCAGGTGCTTTTGGTTGTCCGCGCCTTTGCCGATGGGGGCGATGGGAGCGTGGATGACCATGCGGAGGGGGTGCCACGTGACGAAACCGAAGCCGCGCATGCGGGGCAGGAGGTCGAAACAGCCGTCGAGAGTGATGGGCACGACGGGCAGTTGGAGGGTGTCGGCGAGCTGGAAGGCACCGCGGCGGAAGTCGCCCATGTGGCCCGTGAAACTGCGGGCGCCCTCGGGGAAGACGGCGAGAGAGGTGCCGCCTTGCAAGCGGGCCTTGGCGGTGCGCATGGTGTTGATGATGCCTTGGCGGGTAGATTTGTCGACGAAAATGAAGCCGGCCTTTTCGCTGGCATAGCCCACGAGGGGGATGCGGCGGAGCGATTGCTTCATCATCCATTTGAACTCGCGGCCGAGGAAGCCGGAGAGGAAGAAGATGTCGAACGCGCCTTGGTGGTTGGCCACGAAGACGTAGCTCTGGCCGGGCTGCAGGTGGTGGCGACCTTCGACCGTGACGGGGATGAAAAGGGCGCGGATGAGCGTCCATCCCCACAATTTGCTGGGCGTGAAGGCAAACCACCGCGAGAGGCCGAGCATGCACCCGAAGGCGGTGAAGAAGGCGGTGAGGAAGGTGGTGAGCAGGAGGAAGGGGGCGATGAAGACGAGCTGATAGAGGCGGTAGAGGAGGGTGAGAGGGTTCATTTCTTGGGTACGAATTTGCGCATTTGTTCGAGAGTGGTGCCACGGCGTCGGGCGTAGTCGGAGAGTTGTTCGTCGCTGACCTGTCCGATGGCGAAATAGTGGGAAGCGGGGTGGGCAAACATCAGTCCGCTCACCGAGGCGTGGGGGCGCATCATCCCATTTTCGGTGAGGGAGATGCCCACGCTGTCGAGGGGGATGAGGTCGCGGAGCAGGAAGTTGAAACTCTGGTCGGGGATGGAGGGATAGCCCACGGCGGGGCGGATGCCTTGGTAGCGTTCGGCCAGCAGGTCGGCCTGGGTGAGAGCTTCGTGCGGTGCATAGCCCCAGTGGGTGGTGCGGATGTCTTGGTGGAAGCGCTCGGTGGCGGCTTCGGCCATGCGGTCGAGCAGGACCTGGATGAGCATCCGTTCGTAGGGGTCGTCCGGATTGTCGAGCTCGGGGACGGTGTCGACCGATACGGCAAAAGCACCGAGGCAATCGGCCACATGGTCGGCATCGACATAGCCCTTTGGCGCGATGAAGTCGGAGAGGCAGAGGTTGGGGCGGTCGGTCTGTTGGTGCTGCTGGCGGAGGAAGGGGAGGGTGAGGGTGCTGCCGTCGGGATGGGTTACGATGATGTTGTCGCCCTCGCTGTAGGCTGGGAAGCGCCGGAAGAGGGCGTGCACTTTGATGCCGGCCTCGTCGAGGCGGCGCAGGCGGTCTTGCGCATCGAGGTAGAGGCGGAGGGTTTCGCGGGCTTCAGCTTGTTCCTCTTCCGGAAATCCACTTATCCAGCCTTCGCGACAGGCCGGACAGTCGTGGGTGGCGAGGACATCGGCCACGGTGGCAAACTTGGGCTTGATGTTCCAAGCAAAGAGGAAGAAGGTCCAGTTGACGTAGTCGGTGAGTTGGTGGAGCGCGTAGTGAACGAGCATAAGTTGGCGAGGATTATCGGCGAGGGGCGCGGCGCGGCATGTAGGTAATCATTCGGCCGTGGTGCCCATCGTTGGTGATTTGTCCGTTGTTGTAGAGTAGGTAGCCGTTGACATAGGTGCGTTCGATGCGCCAGTGGAACGTGTGCCCCTCCATCGGGCTCCAGTTGCACTTGGAGAAAATGCGGTTGGGCGTGAGCGTCCACGGCGAATGGGGGCGGAGCAGGACGAGGTCGGCCATGTAGCCTTCACGCAGGAAACCGCGGTTTTCGATGCCGAAGACGCGCGCCGGGTTGTGGCACATGAGTTCGACCAGGCGCTCGATGGGCAACACCCCCTCATCGACCAGGTCGAGCATCGAGACGAGGGAAAACTGCACAAAGGGCATCCCGCTCGTGGCGCGGGCCGCACCACCGGTTTTCTCGCGGAGGAGATGGGGCGCGTGGTCGGTGCCGATGCAACGGATGCGCCCATCGGTGAGGGCGGCACGTAGTCCGGCACGGTCGGCCTCCGTCTTGATGGCAGGGTTGCACTTGATGCGGCTGCCCAATCGCCTATAGTCCGTGTCGGAGAAGATGAGGTGGGGCAGGCAGGCTTCGGCGGTGATGCGGCTGTCGGCCGGATCGAAGAGTTCGAGTTCGCGAGCCGTGGTGATGTGCGCCACGTGGAGGCGGGCACCCGTGAGCCGCGCCAGTTCGATGGCTTTGGCGGTGCTGCGATAGCACGCTTCTTCGCTTCGGATGGCAGGGTGGTGGGCGATGTCCGGGTCGTCGCCATATTGCGCTTTGTGCGCTTTCATGTTGGCCGCGATGGTGGCGTTGTCCTCGCAATGCACCACGATGGGCAGGCGGCTTTGCTCGAAGATGGCGGTGAGCGCATCGTCGCCTTCCACCTCCATTTCGCCCGTGCTGCTGCCCATGAAGAGCTTGATGCCGGCCACGAGGTTGGGCATGATGTTGCGCAGTTGGTCGATGTTGGTGCGCGTGGCACCGATGAAGCACCCGAAGTTGACGTGGCAAGACTCTGCGGCGATGCTGAGCTTCTCCACGACCGCTTCGCGCGTTACGCTCGGTGGCAGCGTGTTGGGCATGTCGAGAATCGTGGTCACACCGCCTGCGGCAGCGGCCAAGCTTTCGGTCGAGAAGTCGGCCTTGTGCGTGAGACCCGGGTCGCGGAAGTGCACGTGCTCGTCAATCACCCCCGGCAGGAGGTAGCACCCCGTGGCATCGACCACCTCGTCGGCGGGGAGTTCGGGCACGGCATCGGGGCTGGTGAGGATTTCGTCTATGCGGTCGTGGTCGATGAGCACGCTCCCCACAAAGGAGCGCCCTTCATTGACAATCGTGGCGTTCTTAATCTGAATTCTGCAAGACATGGCAGGAAGAATTTGAAACAAAATGAAGGCGATGCCACGGTGAGAGGAAACCACTGTCGCATCGCGAGAAGCAAATGTTTAGACTTTGCGTGGACGGATTTGTCCCGTCAGTGCGGCCCAGCGCAGGCGCATCACGCCGAAGAGCGCTTCGCCAAAGATGCCACCGCTCATCTTGCTCGTGCCGAGGCGGCGATTGACGAAGACGACCGGTACTTCCTTAATCTTGAAGCCTAAGCGGTGGGCGGTAAATTTGAGTTCTATCTGGAAAGCGTAGCCTTTGAAGCGGATGGCATCGAGGTCGATGGTCTCCAGCACGCGGCGGCGGTAGCACTTGAAGCCCGCGGTGGTGTCGCAGATGGGCAGGCCCGTGACGCAGCGCACATATTTCGAAGCAAAATAGCTCATCAGCACGCGGCCCATGGGCCAGTTGACCACGTTGACCCCCGACACGTAGCGGCTGCCGATGGCCACATCGTAGCCCTCTTCGGCGCAGGCCTTGTAAAGGCGGGGCAGGTCCTTGGGGTCGTGACTGAAGTCGGCGTCCATCTCAAAGATGTAGTCGTAGCCGTGCTCCAGCGCCCACTTGAAGCCGCAGATGTAGGCCGTGCCCAGGCCCTGCTTGCCGCTGCGCTCCACGAGGTGCAGGCGCTCGGCCAGTTCGCCGGCCATCAGCGCTTTGACAATGTCGGCGGTGCCGTCGGGACTACCGTCGTCGATGATGAGCACATCGAAGGTGTGCTCTTCAAGCGAAGTCACGGTGCGGACGATGGCTTCGACATTTTCCTTTTCGTTGTAGGTGGGGATGATGACCAGACTGTCGTTTCTTTCCATAAGATATAGGGTGTTTCTAAACGCTGCAAAATTACCATTTGTTGGGCGAAAGGCAAAGCAAAACGAGGCTTTTCTTGCTTTCGCTCCCGCTCTTTGTGAGCAAATCAAGGACAGAGGACTTCACCGGACAGCGCGCGCAGGCGGCGGAGAGAGAAAAACTCGTGTCTCATAAGGCAAAACTCCTCAATAGCTCTGCGGCAGGCGGTGCGTACTGCCGAAAGCCGTGTCCACATAGTTCTGATAGCTTTGCACCACATGGAGCGAAAACTCCTGGCCGCGCATGATGAGCGCCGTCCACAGCTCGGGTGAAAGCCCCTCGAAGTCGGCACGCCGCAGGCCCAGCAGGATGGTTTCGTAGACAAAACCCGCGTTGAAGTTGTCGCCCGCCCCGATGGTGCTCAACGTCGTCACCTCCGGCACATCGAAGCGCAGGCGGCCGCCGCGCCCGTCGAACACCACCACCTCGCGCCCGCCGTCGGTGCAGATGAAGTGCGGGCAGTGCGGGCGGATGTGGCGCTCATAGATTTCGTCCGGGTCGGTCAGGTCAAACAAGTAGCCGAAGTCCTCGAGCGAACCGCGCACCACGGTGGCAAAGTGCATGTTCTCCTCAATCGAGGGCAGGAGTTCGCCCACTCGGTGCCGATAGTTCTTGCGGAAGTTGAGGTCGTAATAAATCGTGGCGTCGGCCTGCCGGGCCGTTTCGAGAAATCGCAGCGTGTGGGGGCGGATTTCGGGATTGATGGAGAAGTAGGAGCCGAACATCACCACATCGTCGGCCGTCATCACGGGCAGTCGAGCCGTGATGGCTGCGTTCTCGTGGTCGCGGTAGTACTCATATTGCGCATCGTTCTGCTCGTTGAGGAAGGCGAGCGAAAGGTGGCTCTTCGTGCCGGGATGGGTCTGCACAAAGTCCGTGCGCACGCCGTTGTGCTCCATGTAGCGGCGGATGAGCCCCGCCACGAGGTCATCGCCCGTCTCGGTGATGAGCGAGGGGTGGAGGCCGCAGCGGCCGAGGGTGATGAACGAATTGAGCGTCGAGCCTCCCGGGACGGCGCTTTGCGGCATGTCGTCTTTGAAGATGATGTCGTAGACAGCTTCGCCGATGCCATAGATGTTGCGAAAGGTTTGCATAGTTGTCAGCGTGTTTCGTTGGGTAATCCGTGTGTTTTTGCGGGCAAATATAAGGATTAAAAAGCAGATGCAAGCATATAAACTTGATTATTTTACCTCCGACCTCGGCATTTTCTTCTCCCGCTTTCCCCCTCTCGCTCCCTCTCCTCCGTGACGGCAGGTCGTCTGTTGCTCTAGTTTCAGACGTCTGAAACTCTCAGTTCCGACGCCTGAAACTCGGTGTTTCAACGTCTGAAACTTGGTGTTTCAACGTCTGAAACTCAGTGTTTCGATGTCTGAAACTCCCACAAAGGGCGCGAGCCGGACGGCCGAAAGGCTTATCAATGCTTAAGAAGGCTTGCGGTAAACTTATCTTTTTCAGGGCGAAAGGCACTTTTTCGGGGCAGGCATTTGGAGCGCTTGGGCGAAAACTGTAATTTCGCAGTGTCAGTCATCCCGACCTCGAGGCGGCCGATGACGACGCCCAACCCTTCGCGAAGTGTTAAGTATTATGTTCCACCCTCAACACCTTTACGTCATGAAACGCTTATTCTTCTGTCTCATCACCCTCTCGGCCGCTTGCACATCGGCGGCCTTTGCCTCCTGCATGGACTTTGCCGGCGAGCGCATCACCATCGTCGACACCACCTCCGACGAAGGACTGCCACCGCAGCAAAAGCAAAAGAAGTTCACCGTCGACACGCAGCCCGTCTACCAAGGTGGCAACGTGCAACTGATGAAAGACCTTGCGGCACGCTACCCGACGGAGTGTTTCGCCGAAGGCATTGAAGGCCTGGCCATCGTGAAGTTCACCGTCACGAAGCGAGGGCGCATTTCCGGGGTTCATATCCAGAAGACCGCGGGCAATGCTCTGCTTGATGCCGAGGCCGTGCGTGCGGTTATGGCACTTCCCGGCAAGTGGACACCGGCCACGACAAAAGGCAAAAAGGTGGACGCTGTCTTTGTCGTACCGGTGCGCTTTGTTTTGAGATGAATTTTCTCCAAACGATTTGTGCGATGCGGCTTTCCTCGCGACAACTCCTCTTCGTCTTTTCGCTCGGCATCTTGATGGTGCCGGGCTTTTTGGGTTGGTGGATGGTGGTGAGTTTTGTTCAAAGGGTGGGGGAGAAGGAGCAACGCATTGCCGATCGTTTTGTGGAGGTTGATTTGCAGGAGATTGTATTGCGCACCCATCGTCAGCACGAAGTGGACAATCTGCTTTTTCACTTTCCCACCGACCACACCCTCTTCGGAGCGACAGCGCACAACCTCAATCCTACGCGGGAAGTGGCGCTTGAGATGCAGCGCAGCCAGCACGAAAGCCTTGATGGGTGGCTGCCATTACAACCCCGAACGACCGACAGCCTCCTGCATGCGGCCTTCGTGGCCGACCATCTGCCCATTGCTTACGAGTTGCGCTGGGAGCATCTTTACGAAGGGCGCACCCTCTTTGTCGCCCACCACACCTACCGCCGCTGGTGGCTCTTATCGGCCCATCCGCGCTTGGCAGCGGCCGACACCCTCTACCTTGACAACGACCACCTTCGTGCCTATGTGCTGCGGCGGGAAAGCGTGGTGCCGTTGGTGTTGCAGGAGATGTGGCCTGTCTGGCTGCTTTTCGTGCTGCTGTTGGGTGCGGGGATTTGGCTCATCCGCCTGCTGATGTTGCGCCGCCAACTCGAAGCCACGGCCCGCGACTTCACCCATAACATCACCCACGAACTCAAAACGCCCATCGCCGTGGCGCTCGCGGCCCACGAAGCCTTGGCCGACTTCGGCGGCGACCTCGACCCCGTGCGGCGGCGCCACCTGCTCGCCACCTCGCGCCGGCAGTTGCAGCGCCTTGCCGCCATGGTGGAGCAGTTGCTTGCCGTCAGTAGGCCCGCCTTTGCTCCGACCGGGCTTCACCTCACCGTCGTCGACCTCCTCCCGCTCCTCCACCGCTTGCAGGACGAACACGAGCTCAAAGCCACGAAGCCGGTGAGCATCTTTGTGCAGGTCGTCCCCGAGGGCCTCACCGTCCGCGCCGATGCCGACCACCTCACCCACGTGCTGAGCAACCTCATCGACAATGCCGTGAAGTATTCGCCCGAGCAGGCGGAGGTCGACCTCCTTGTGGAGCGCGACAAGGCCCGTCGGCGCATCGTCTTTTCGGTGACGGACCGTGGCATCGGCATTCCAGCCCGCTATCGTGAGCGGGTGTTCCGGAAGTTCTTCCGCGTGCCGCAAGGCGATCGGCACGAGGTGCGCGGCTATGGTCTGGGGCTCTTCTATGTCCGTTCGCTCGTCGAACTCCACGGCGGTCGCATCGGCATCGTCCCCACCGCCTCGGGCACAACGGTGCGCTTCTGGTTGCCCGATGCTTAGACCGGTTCACCTTTTATCTCCTCCTCCTTTGCTTATGAAATCTCCCCTCATCCTCATTGCCGAAGACGAAACAGACCTCGCCCACATCCTGCGCGACACCCTGTGCATGCTCGACTATCGGGTGGTGCTCGCTCCCGATGGCCGAACGGCCTTGCAGCGCTACCACGAGGAGCGCCCTGACCTCGTGGTGACCGACGTGATGATGCCGCAGATGGACGGCTTCACCCTCCTGCGCCACATCCGCAGCATCGATGCCGACACACCAGTGATTGTGCTCACGGCACGCACCGACACGGACGATGTGGTGAGCGGCTTCAAGATGGGGGCCACCGACTATCTGCGCAAGCCCTTTGCCATGCGCGAACTGCTGGTGCGCATCGAGGCGGTCCTCCGGCGGCAGGGGGCGCAACCGCCGCCCATCGCTGCCGCTGCTGCACCGCCTGAACCCGTGCCCTCCTCGGTCACGCTCACCCTGGGGCGCTTCACCCTCCATCCGGCTGGGCAGCTCCTCGCGGCCGACGACGGGACTTCGCAAGGGCTGTCCTCTCGCGAGGCGGCCATCCTCGAGCGCCTCTTCCGTGCGCCGGGTCGGGTGGTGGAGCGCACGCCCCTCCTCCTCGCGCTGTGGGGGAACGACACGGTGAGCAATGCACGTTCGCTCCATGTGTTCATCTCCCGCCTGCGCACCAAGCTCGCCCTCGATCCGCGCCTCCACATCCACAACGTCCACGGCGTGGGCTACCGCCTCATGTTGGAAGGTTGAAGAGAGTACTGAACTCGTGAGATGGGAGGTTCACCCCTCGCGTTTCAGCGCTCGGAGGGCTTCTTTGTCCGCCTTGTCCACCTGGCGGGACTCGCAAATCTTCTGAATGGCCTTGTTGTGCGTCCATGCGGGGAGGCGCTCTTGTCGGAGAAAGGCGAGGGTGACTTCGGGAAAGGCGATGTAGGCATACGACACGCCCCAGGCCACGGCCATGCGCACATAGTAGCCCTCGTGGACGATCGCGGCGTAGCGCTCGAGGAGCGGAAGGAGGTGGGTCTCGTCGATGAAGTACTGCAACGTCATGACCACGCCGAAGCGCACCTCATACTCGTGTGGGCTTTCCATCCACGTGCAGAGGTATGGCCAGAGGCGGTCGGCATGGGCCGCGACAAAGTGTTTTCCGCCCGAGAAGGCAAACACGTCGCACACCGACCAGGAGTTGATTTGGCGCACGAAGGTGGAGACGCGGGCGAGGTAGGCCTCCACATCGTCCACCGGGATGAGGCTTAGCACGAGGCCGTGGAGCATGCGCTCTTCCATATATTCATGGCCCGGATCGGAGAGATAGTCCGGCCAGCGGCCGCTCTTGACGATGCGCCGCGCCAAAGCGCGGAGGTCGGGCACACGCAGGCCGAGGACGTTGTCGATGCCGGGGTGCAGGGATTGGGTGAAGGCGGTGTTGGCGTTGGGGCGGAGCGCGAGGAGAAGGTCGCGGAGGGGGTGTTGGTCGAGGATAAACATAAGGACGAAGAGGGGATTGGAAGGGGTTGAAGTTGTGCTGCAAAGGTAGGGGATTGCAGTGGATTGAAGAAATGTTTTTCATGATTATTAGTAGGGCGGGAGCGATGAATGTGGACTTTTTGGCGTACCTTTGTGCTCGAAAAAGCGAAGTCGTCTGCAACGGAAGGCGTGATGAAAACGTGAGGGAGATAAGTTTTACTGAAAATTCTGTAACACCTTGTCGTGTAAAAGCCACTACCTTTGCCGATGCAGAACAACAATACAACAAACCGCAACGTTATGACAGATTTTCTCAACTTGGTCAACGAGATGGCCCCCTACCTCCTTCTGGGGTTCTTGATTGCCGGATTGATGCACGCTTTTGTGCCCGGCCGCCTTTACAGCCGATACCTCTCGGCAGGCAATCTGCGCTCCGTGCTTCTGGCCGCGCTTTTCGGTATTCCGCTTCCGCTTTGCTCCTGCGGGGTGCTGCCCACGGCCATGTCCCTGCGCCGCGAAGGGGCATCGAAGGGCGCGACGGTCTCGTTTCTCATCGCCACGCCCCAGACGGGGGTCGACTCCATCATCGCCACCTTCTCGCTGCTGGGACTTCCTTTTGCCATCATCCGCCCTCTTGCGGCACTCGTCACTTCGGTGTTCGGGGGTGTGCTGATCAATCGCTTTGACCGCAACAGCGATGACAACGCCACCGCCGACACGCCTGCCGCTGTCCACGAGCACACCGGCCACTGCTGCTGCGAGGGGACGTGCGACGCCACCCAGGCGCCCGAACCGCCCCAAGGCTTTGGGGCAAAACTGCTTCTGGCTCTGCGCTACGGCTTTGTGGACATGATGCAGGACATCGGCAAATGGCTCATCATCGGACTCATCGTGGCGGGGCTCATCACCGCCTTTGTGCCGGCAAGTTTCTTTGCCGACTACGTCAATACGCCCCTTCTGAGCATCGTTCTGGTGCTCTTGCTGGCCGTGCCGATGTACCTCTGCGCCACCGGAAGCATCCCCATCGCGGCGGCGCTGATGCTCAAAGGGCTGTCGCCCGGCGCGGCTCTGGTGCTCTTGATGGCCGGCCCGGCTTGCAATGTCGCTTCCATCCTGGTCATCAACAAAGTGCTGGGCCGCCGCACCCTTGTGCTCTACCTCATCTCCATCGTCGGCGGCGCCGTGGCCTTTGCCTTGGGCATCGACTACCTCCTCCCCCACGAATGGTTCATCCCCACCTTTGCCGGCGAGATGCACGACTGCTGCACTCCCGTCACGCCGCTCTACCAGTGGCTGTCCACGGGACTGCTCCTGCTCCTGCTCTTCAACGCCTTTGTCATCGACCCGCTCCGCAAACGCCGCATCGCGCCGGCGGTGCATGCCCATGACACGAAGGTGCAAACCTTCTCCGTTGGCGGCATGTCGTGCCACCACTGCCAGCACAATGTGGAGCGCGCCATCCGTTCGGTCGAGGGCGTCGAAGACGTCGAGGTGAACTTGGAGCGCGGCGAAGCCTGTGTGAAAGGCAGGGCCGACGCTCAGGCCATCTGCACGGCGGTAAGCCAACTCGGCTACGAGATTTCCATTTCCTAACTCCCCTTCAAATCCTCTGGTTTATGCCCGGCAACGTCATCCACATTAAGAACATGGTGTGCAACCGCTGCAAGATGGTGGTCGAACAACTCTTTGAACGCCTCAATCTCCCCACGAGGAGCATTGAGTTGGGCGAAGTGGTCTTTGCCCACGACCTGACGCCCGACCAAACCGCACAGATAGAGCAGGAGCTTTCGGTCCTCGGGTTTGAACTCATCAGCGACCGGCGGGCGCGCACCATCGACCAAATCAGCACCGCCGTCATCGCCTATGTATCCGATCCGCACCTCATGGGCAAGCAAAATCTCTCCGACTTCCTCTCCGACCGCCTGCACACCAACTACGCCACCCTCAGCACCCTCTTCTCCACCGACCGCGGCATCACTATAGAGCGCTACTGCATCCTGCAGAAGATTGAGCGCGTCAAGGAACTGCTCATCTACGACGAGCTCACCATCTCCGAGATCGCCTACCGGCTCCACTATTCCAGCGCTGCCCATCTGAGCGCCCAGTTTAAGTCGGTCACGGGGATGTCACCGCGCGACTTCCGCAATGTCCGTCCTTCGCATCGCATCTCCCTCGATGAAGTGTAAGTCGCACCTCGTTTTTACGAAAACTCCCCCATCGCCTATGTTGTAGCGATGGGGGAGTTTCGTTCATTCCCGGCGGTCGAGATGGTCGAAGAGGATATTGACCAGACGAGGGAAAGCCACCGTGTTGCGCTCGGCGAGGGACAACCGGCGATAGTCGCCCCAGAGCGGATGGTGGGCGAGCCGGGCGGGGTCGAGGTGGGTCACGAGATAGCAGTCGGCGTGGATGCGGCGGTGGGTGAGGACGTGGGTCAGGCCGAGGACGACGGGGCGGAAGGTGAGACCGGGGCCGAGGGCGTGCACCGCGGGGTGGTCGACGAGGGTAGCGAGTGAGGGCATCTCGGGAAATTCGAGCAGCGGTGGTTCGTAGAGTCCGGCCCAGATGTCGCCCGTGGGACGACGGTGCACGAGCATTTCGCCCTCGGTGGTCTGGAGGATGAAGTAGACGAAGTGGCGGTGGGCGACGGCGGTTTTCTTCGACTTCACCGGGAGCACTTCGATGGTGCCGGCCGCGAGCGCGGCACAACTGCCGGCCAGCGGGCAGACGAGGCAGCGGGGCGAGCGGGGCGTGCACTGGATGGCGCCGAAGTCCATGATGGCTTGGTTGTAGGCCGCGGGGTGGTGAGGATCGATGAGCCGAGCAGCGAGATCGGCAAATTGCTTTTTCCCTGCCGTGGTGTCGATGGGGGTCGACAGGCCGAAGTGGCGGGCCAGAACGCGATAGACATTGCCGTCGACTACGGCCGTAGGCAGCCCGTAGGCAAAGGAGCAGATGGCCGCTGCGGTGTAGTCGCCCACGCCTTTGAGGGCCCGCACACCGGCATAGTCGGTGGGAAAAGTGCCGTGCTCCACGATTTGTCGGGCTGCAGCGTGGAGGTTTCGAGCCCGGGAGTAGTAGCCCAGTCCCTCCCATTGCTGCATCACCTCGTCCTGTGAGGCGGCGGCCAGCGTGTCGACCGTGGGGAAGCGGCGAACGAAACGCAGGAAGTAGTCGTAGCCCTGTGCCACGCGGGTCTGCTGGAGGATGATTTCTGAAATCCAGATGCGGTAGGGGTCGGTGGTGTCGCGCCAAGGGAGGTCGCGGCCGTTTTGGGCGTACCAGTCGAGGAGGGTTTGGGTGAAGTGGGACATGTGTCAGGGATAGCGAAAACATTCCCGAAAACCAAGGCGTGCGGTGGTTTTCGGGAACGAGACGAGGTTGTGCCGTCGATGGGATTAGTGGAAGAGTTTGATGCGTTGCTCTTCGGAGAGCTTACAGATGAGCAGAGCATCGTCTTTTTCCACCACGATGCAGTCTTCGAGACCTTGCACCACGACTTTTCTGTGGCCGGAAGTGTGGACGATGCAGCCGGTGGTGTCGAAGAGGCTCACGTCGGTGCCGACGATGGAGTTGCCGTAAGGGTCGTGCGGCAGTTGCTCGTGGAGGGAACTCCATGTGCCCAGGTCGCTCCAGTCGAAGGCCGATGGGCGGACGTAGACTTCGGTGGCTTTCTCCATGATGGCGTAGTCGACGGAGATGTTTTCGCACTCGGGGAAGCGCTCGTCGATGAGGGCTTGCTCACGCGGCGTGTCGTAGTCGGGGAGGAGCTGTTCGAAGATGGTGGATGTCTGCGGAGCGTAGACGCGGAAAGCATTGACGATGGTCGAAACGCTCCACACGAAGATGCCGGAGTTCCAGAAGTAGTTGGGTTGGGCGATGTATTCTTGGGCGGTTTCCAAGTTGGGCTTTTCGCGAAACTGGTCGACGGCGTAGATATTTTGCCGCCGTGAGGAGGAGTAGGTGAGGTCGGCCTTGATGTAGCCGTAGCCGGTGGAGGGGAAGGTGGGCTTGATGCCGAGGGTGACGATGGCGTCGGTCTCCGCAGCAAAGTCTATCGACTCGGTGATGGCGGTGCGGAATGCGGGGATGTCGCCCACCTTTTGGTCGGCAGGGGTGACCACCACGCAGGCACGAGGGTTGCGCTTCTTGATTTTCCACGACACGTAGCAGATGCAGGGGGCGGTGCCGCGCATGCAGGGTTCGAGGAGGATGTTGCCCACCGGCACTTGGGGGAGTTGCTCCCGTACCAAGTCGGCATAGCGTGCTGAGGTGACCACCCACACGTTTTCGGGAGAGATTATCCCCTCGAAGCGGTCGAAAGTGAGCTGTATCATGGTGCGTCCACAGCCCAGAATGTCGATGAATTGTTTGGGGCGGGCTTCGCTGCTCATCGGCCAAAAGCGGCTGCCGACACCGCCGGCCATAATGACGAGATGGTTGTTGTTTGCCATAGGGGAAAAGGTTTTCTGGTGAAAAGAAGAAAGGGGTATAAACAAATCTCACCATCCTAACCCCTCGACAAAAGGAGGCGGATAAGATGGTGGGATGTCATCGGAGCATCAGTGGGATGCTCAGAAAGCGAGGCGGTGATTTTTACTTCTTGTCGCCTTCCTTGGGAGCGGCCGTCATGTCGCCCTCAATGTAGATGCGTTCCAAAGAGTTGGAAGCGTTAGAGCGAACGGAGATAGACTTTTGGAAATGACCGGGGAACTTGCCGCGGCCGTTGTAGACCACCTTAATCTTGCCGGTCTTTCCGGGGGCTACGGGTTCCTGCGTGTAGGTGGGAACGGTGCAACCGCAGGAGGCAACGGTCTGCTCGATGACGAGAGGCTTGTCGCCGGTGTTGGTGTAGACAAATTCGTAAGCTTGTTCTTTGTCTTCGGCAAACTTACCAAAGTTGTGTGTGGTCTTCTTGAAAGTGATCACAGCTTGAGCAGCTGCACTGGCAGTGCCCAATACAAGTGCTGATGCCAGCACGAAAAATACTTTTTTCATCATTGTAAATAGGTATTTTGAAGTGATTTACGTCGGCAAAAGTAAACATTTAATTCTGAAAAGCAAACAAATTCGTAGGGAATAACAAACTTTTATAGAATAATTTTCAAGCATTCTTCCTTATTGTGTATTTTTGCCGCATGAAAGTTAGCAAAACGACACTTACCGAACGTATCATTCTCGGTGTCGACCCCGGCACCAATGTGCTGGGCTACGGACTGCTCTCTGTGCGCGGTCGGGAGGTGAAGATGCTGGCGATGGGCGTCATCGACATGCGGCGGGTGAGCGATGTCTACCTCAAACTCGGCCGCATCTACGAGCGCATCATGGGCATCATCGATGCCTTTCATCCCGATGAACTGGCCATCGAAGCGCCCTTCTTCGGCAAAAACGTGCAGTCGATGCTCAAACTCGGGCGGGCACAAGGGGTGGTCATTGCGGCGGCCATTGCGCGGCAAATCCCCATCTGCGAATACGCTCCGATGCAAATCAAACAAGCCATCACCGGTACGGGAGCCGCCTCCAAAGAACAAGTGGCCGCACTCATGCAACGCTTGCTTGCCATTGCCGACGATCAGATGCTCCCCTTCCTTGATGCTACCGACGCGCTGGCAGCGGCCTACTGCCACCATCTCTCCACGATGCAGCGCGGGGTGAAAGGAACTCTTCACACTGCCACAGCCACGGCTGCCCGCTCTCGCAAGAGCAGTGCCTCGTGGGCTGACTTTGCCAAGAACAATGCCGAGCGCATCCGCCGCTGAGCCGACCTCTCACATTCCGTTGCTTGAAAAAACGCTCCATCACACGCTATATATAATAAGGTATCCTCTCATGAAAAAAACGCTTCTCATTCTCCTGCTGTCGCTACTGGCCGGTGTCTCGGTGCAGGCGCAGACGGTCTACCAATTTGAGTTGGAAAATAGTGCGCGCACCATGGGCAACTCGATGGCCGGCTTTGTCCCGATGCGGCTGGCCACGTTCAAAAACGCAGCCCTAGTCTACATGCAGCGGAAAGCCGATGCAGCCATCACTCCCTCGCGCGACCGCTGGCTCGACAATCAAGCCTACCATCTGGCCGACTTCCTCACGCTCTACCAAATCGAAGTGACTGACCAGAACATCAGCGAGGCCGACCACGCCCGGCTCAAGATGATGTTTCGCGATGCCACCTTGGCCCACCCCGCCTTCGTTGACCCCGACGAGACGACCTCCTTGCAGTTTGTCAACAGCACCTGCTCCAACTTCACGCCCTTCTCGCTCGACACCGATTGGGAAAAGGCGTTCGACAACATATACAAAGCCCTGCGCACAGCAGGATTTCAAGAAGTCCTCCAGCGCTTTCGCCAAGAGCAAGACAAGCGCTAATTTTTCATTTCAGCACAAAGCGCTCCAACACTTCGGCCACACCATCCTCGTCGTTCGACAGGGTGATGTGGTCGGCTTCGTTTCGGACGTAGTCTTCAGCGTTGGCCATCGCCACCCCAAGGCCGGCAAAGCGAATCATCGTGAGGTCGTTGCCGCCGTCTCCGCAAGCGATGCTCTCTTCACGGGACAGCCCGAGATGGGTCAACAAGCGTTCGAGCGAAAGCGCCTTGTCCACCCCGCGGGGCATGAGTTCTAAGAAGAATGGGGCGGAACGACAAATCTCCATCTCTGCCCCCAAGGCCGCCTTCATCTCCTCTTCGAGAGGCACGAGGCGTTCGGGGTCACCGCCCATGAGGAATTTGGGCACACCGTGAGGCAGTGCTGCTACTGTGGCCAAGAAGTCGGGAGCGTGGCGCACGGGCAGGTGATTGATGCCGGCTTCGAGAGCGATGTAGTGGTCGGGCTCGCTGTTGCAGAGGATTTCGCCCTTGGTGTAGGTCACGATGGGCAGACCTTCGCGTTGAGCAAAGGCATAGACCCGCTGATGGAGCGCCGGGTCGAGCACTTGCTCAAAAATCACCTCCTTCGTGCGCCAGTCGACAATGCGACCGCCGTTGAAAGAGAGCACGTATCCGCCGCGTTGGTCCAGGCCGAGCTGGTCAGCCAGCGGTGCGATGCCGTAGGTGGGGCGGCCCGAGGCGAGCACCACTGTGACGCCCTGTTCCTGTGCGCGCTGCAAGGCGCTGAAGGTGCGGGGTGAAATTTCTTTTTGACTATTGGTGAGAGTGCCGTCGAGGTCGAGGGCAATGAGACGATAAGCCATAATGGATGGAGAAAGTGGAGATTAGAATTGATAGGATTGCCACACCGTGCCGTCGAGCAGACGCAGCGAGAGGTCGCCGCCGTCGAGCAGGGCAAAGGTGGGTGGATTGCCGCCTTTGGGGAAAGTGGGGCTACCGGTGTTCAGGCACACCGATCCATCGAGTTGCGGAGCGATGTGCGGCAGGTGGGTGTGTCCCTGGCAGAGGAGATCGAAGCTCCCCCTCGGTCGGCACTCTTCGCTATAGACATGGCCGTGGGTGAGGAAGATGCGCCGTCCTTCGTCGATGACCCAGGCGTAGTCCGCAAGGACGGGGAAGTCGAGCAACATTTGGTCGACTTCGCTGTCGCAGTTGCCGCGCACACAGACGATGCGGTCGGCCAGTGTGTTGAGGCGTTCGGCCACGGCACGCGGGTCGAGACCTGGAGGCAGACTGTTGCGCGGACCGTAGTTGAGGAGGTCGCCCAGCAACAGGAGCATGTCGCAGCGTTCGCGCTCAAAGTGTTGGAGCACGGTGTCAAGGGCATTGATGGAGCCGTGGATGTCGGAGACGATGAGGTATTTCATAAAGCAGAGGGATGGGAGGATAAGTAAGAAGGTGGTGAGTGAGAAAGGAACACTCGTGGGAGGCCGTTTCCCTTCGCGCCGAGGCGTGAATGTCGTGATGCGTTGCGGTCAATACCACAGGTCAATGAGCAGCGGCAGGTGGTCGCTGATGCCGCCGTGGTATCTCGGGCCGAGGTAGGTGTGGCGCGGCCGATGCTCACCGATGTTCACCTCTTCGAGCAGTTCCGGAAGGGCCAGGATGCGGCACGCATCGGGACGCGTGTGGAGCGGAGCTGTGGGCGAGAGCAGGGTGGAGGAAACGAGCAGATTGTCGATGCGACTCCATCGGCGGCGGAAGAAGTAGGTGCCGCGGATGTCGTCGTTGCCCGCTGCAGGGAGGGGGCGGGCTTCGGCTGATATGGGGACAAGGCGCGAGGCGAGCACTTCGCTCACGGAACGATTGGAAGGCTCGTCGTTGAGGTCGCCCATCAGAAGGAAAAGGGGGCGGGTACGTCGCAACGCCAAACTGTCCATCAAGGCCACAGCCACACCGGCAGCGCGCAGACGATAGGGCTCGGTGAGGTGGGCACCACCGCGTCGGGAAGGAAAGTGGGCGAGCACCACGTCGAGGGTGTCACCCGTGGGGAGACGTCCCGAAACAAGCAGCAACGGACGCGTGGGGCGCTCGCGCAGACTGTCGTGAGGGACGGAGTGTTGCGACCAAGAGAGGAGGGCAAACGTCTCGGGCTGGTAGAGCAGCGCGAGATCGATGCCGCGGCGGTCGGTCGAGTGAGTCACCACGGCTTTGTAGCCCAGTCGTGCCAAGCGGGTGCGGTGCGTGAGATGGGCAATGACGCTGTCGTTTTCCACCTCACACATCCCGACCACATCGACCGGCTGCATGCCGCCTGCCGCCACAATCACCCGGGCCAGTGCCCCCTGTTTGTGCCAATAGCGTGAGGAGGTCCAGCGCCGATCGGATTCGGGCAGAAACTCGCGGTCGTCGAAGCCCGCATCGTGGAGCGTGTCGAAGAGGTTTTCCACGTTCCACCACAGCACGCGCATCCGCCGCTCCTGGGTGGCCGTGGGGCGTGTGGTCGAGGAGAAGATTTGAGCTTCGGCACAAAAGGCCGCGAGCACGAGGAGGGCGAAGAGCAGAGAACGGAGCGTGGGCATCGGCTTATTCGTGATGATAGGGCTCGCCGCGCAGGATGGTCATGGCGCGATAGAGCTGTTCGACCATGAAGAGACGCACCATTTGGTGGGAGAAGGTCATGCGGGAGAGGGAGAGTTTTTCGCGGGCAGCGGCATAGACTGCGGGCGAAAATCCGTAAGGTCCGCCCACCACGAATACCATGCGGCGGGCCATACCGGCCTGTCGTTGCTCCAGATGAGCCGCCCATTCGATGGAGCGAAATTCGCGTCCGCCTTCGTCGAGCAGCACGAGGTGGTCGCCTTCGCGCAGGGCTTTGAGGATGAGTTCGCCCTCGCGCTCCTTCTGCTGGTCGGTGGTGAGCGACTTGGCGTTTTTGAGTTCGGGGATGACTTCCAGTTCAAAGGGCATGTAGTGCTTGATGCGTGCGGCGTAGTCGGCAATGAGCGCATCGAGATACTTGTCGACGGTGCGCCCCACAACGAGAAGGTGGAGTTTCATGAGGAGGGTGCGTGGGGAAAGGAGGGAGAAGGGTGTGAGGAAAATTAAAAATGCGCTGCCGTCAGCATTCTCTGGCGGCAGCACACGTGTTTTTGTCTACTGATGGGGTCAATCTTCTTCTTCCGTCTTCTTGCGGCGGGTGGTGCGGCGCTTGGGCTTTTCTTCCACAGGCTTTTCAATCTTGACGCCGGCGAGCTCGGGGTCGATCATGATGCGACCGCAGTATTCGCAGACGATGACTTTCTTGCGCATGCGGATGTCGAGCTGGCGCTGTGGGGGAATCTTGTTGAAGCAACCGCCGCAGGCATCGCGCTGCACGTAGACAATGCCCAGTCCGTTGCGTGAACTCTTGCGGATGCGCTTGAAGGCGGTGAGCAGGCGGGGTTCGATGGCGGCTTCGAGCACCTTAGACTTCTCGCGGAGTTTCTCCTCTTCGGCCTTCGTTTCCGACACGATTTCGTCGAGTTCCGACTTCTTCAGGTCGAGGTCCTTGCGGCGCTCTTCGAGCACACCGCGGCCGCGTTCGAGATCGTTGGTCTTGGCGTTGATGAGGCGTTCGGCTTCGCCAATCTTCTTCTTAAGGAGTTCAATCTCCAAACCCTGAAATTCGATTTCCTTCGTGAGGTTGTCGTATTCGCGGTTGTTGCGCACGTCGTCGAGTTGCTGCTGATAGCGATTCATCATGGCTTGTGCCTCGTCGATGTCGGTGTGCTTCTTTTCGATGTCGGCTTTGAGGCGCTCAATCTCCTCTTCATACTTGTGGAGGCGGTGGGTGAGCCCCTCAATTTCGTCTTCGAGGTCCTGCACTTCGAGGGGCAGCTCGCCACGGAGCGTCTTGATTTTGTCGATTTCAGAGAGTTTGGTCTGAAGCTGATAGAGGTTTTTGAGCTTCTGTTCCACCGCGTTGTCGGTGGCGGTTTCTTTCTTGCTTGCCATATAGATAAAGTGTTTTTGTTGTCTGAAAGGTAGGGTTTAGAGATATTGGATGGGGTTGGTGTTGCACCGCGTCTTGTGGATGGGCAGCGTCGGGAAGGCCGCGTGCACAATACGTTCCATCAGGTCGATGGTGTAGCGCTCGCTCTGATAGTGGCCGAGGGCAGCGAGCCAAAGGTCGTTCTCGTGGCCGAAGAAGCGGTGGTAGCCGATTTCGCCTGTCAGGAAGAGGTCGGCCTCGGCGGCGATGGCGCGGTCGATGAGAAAGTCGCCGGCCCCGCCGCAGAGGGCGATGCGCTGCACCTGTTGCTGCCGGGCGGCGGCATATTGCAGGCTCTCCACCCCGAAAGTGGCTTTGAGTTGCCGGAGGAAGGCGTGGGCTTCCATCGGTTGCGGCAGCCGCCCGATGATGCCGCTTCCACTGCGTCCATCGGGAGCCGGGTCGAGAAACTCCACCTCTTGCAGTCCCAGGCGGTGGCCCATCTCGTGGCACACACCGCCTTGTGCATTGTCGAGATTGGTGTGGGCGGCATAGAGCGCAATGTCATGGTGGATGGCCAGACGTACACAGCGCTCCACCTGCGTGGCGTCGGACACGCACTTCAACCCGCGGAAGAGCAGCGGGTGGTGGGCTATGACGAGGTTCAGCCCCTCGCGGGCGGCCTCCTCGATGACCGCTTCGGTCACGTCAAGACACAATAATGCCCCTGAACACTCACTCCCTGTTATTCCGATCTGCAAGCCGGCATTATCGTAGCTTTCTTGCAGGGGCAGCGGAGCAAACTTTTCAAGGGCCTCAACGACTTCTTTGATGTTCATAAGGACGAAACAACAGCGTTCTGATTTCCGCCATTGCGTTTGCGCTGCAAAGGTACGACTTTTCGCATAAGGGTGCAACCTTTCGCCGTGGTTTTTTGCGGCTGCAAGCGCTGGCAGCGGTTGGTTTTACATTCATCTTCGATATTTTTAAGGATAAATGCAGCCTAAGAGGGAAGAATAATCTTTCGGAAAGTTGTACTTTTGCGATGGCTTTTACGCCGAGAAAGGCGTAAGGGCCTTTTTCGTATCCGTAAAGGACTCTTTCCGGATTGCAATTCCTCCAAAACGTTCTACCTATGCTTTTAGAAAACATCCAATCGCCGGCCGACCTCAAGGCGCTGTCGACCGACCAACTTACCGACCTTTGCGCAGAAGCCCGCACCGCGCTGCTGCAAAAACTCTCCGACCACGGCGGACACATCGGCCCCAACCTCGGCATGGTCGAGACCACCGTGGCGCTGCACCGCGTCTTTCACTCGCCCACCGACAAGATAGTCTACGACGTGAGCCACCAGTCTTACATCCACAAGATGCTCACCGGACGCGCCGATGCTTTCCTCAATCCCGAGAAGTACGACGACGTGTCGGGCTACACCGAGCCTTCCGAGTCCGAACACGACCTCTTCGTCATCGGCCACACCTCGACGTCCATCAGTCTGGCCTGCGGTCTGGCCAAAGGGCGCGACCTCTGCGGCGGCACGGAAAACGTGATTGCCCTCATCGGCGACGGCAGTCTGTCGGGCGGTGAAGCCCTCGAAGGGCTCAACACGGCAGCCGAACTGGGGTCGAACCTCATTATCATCGTCAACGACAACCAGATGTCCATCGCCGAAAATCACGGCGGACTCTACAAGACGCTGGCCCGTCTGCGTGAGACCAACGGCGCCTCGCCCGACAACCTCTTCCGCGCCATGGGACTCGACTATCGCTATGTGGCCGAAGGCAACAACGTGGCTGCGCTCATCGAAGCCTTTGAGGCCGTGCGCGACATCGATCATCCCATCGTGCTCCACATCAACACCGTCAAGGGCTGCGGCTATGCGCCTGCCGAGGCCCACAAGGAGCGCTTCCACTGGGGATTTCCCTTCGACCTCGCCACCGGAGAAACGAAACCGGCCTACCATTTCGGCGAAAGCTATGCCGACATCACCGGCCGTCTCCTCCTCGACGAGATGGAGCAAGACCCCACCGTTGTGGCCATCGCTGCCGGCACACCCTCACTCTTCGGCTTCACACCCGATGTGCGCCGCCGTGCCGGCCGGCAGTTTGTCGATGTCGGCATTGCCGAACAGACCGCCGTGGCCATGGCTTCGGGCATCGCCAAGCGCGGTGGTAAGCCCGTCTTTGCCACTGCCTCCACCTTCATGCAGCGTGCCTACGACCAGCTCGCGCAGGACGTGTGTGTCAACGAGACGGCCCCCCTCTTCCTCCTCACCTACGCCACCATCTGCGGCATGAACGATGTCACCCACCTCGGTTTCTTCGACATCCCCCTCATTGCCAACATCCCCAACATGATTTTCCTCTCGCCCGCCACGAAGGAGGAATACATCGCCATGACCCACTGGGCAATCCACCAGACGCACACTGCCGTGACCATCCGCATGCCAAGCCGCGTGGTGAGCACGGGCGAGACGGTGGCCCCCGACTTCTCCCTCACGCCCAAAAGCGTGGTGACGCGTCGCGGCACGAAAGTGGCCCTCCTCGGGCTGGGCAACTTCCTGCAACTGGCTCATCAGGTGGCCGATGCTCTGGCGGCAAAGGGCGTGGACGCCACGGTGGTCAATCCCCGCTATGCCAACGGTGTCGATGCCGAATTGCTTGACGAACTGGCGGCCGACCACACCCTTTTTGTCGCGCTTGAAGACGGCTGTCTGGCCGGTGGATGGGCCGAAAAGGTGGCGGCTCACTTTGCCATGACCGACCGCAAGGTGCTGCTCCGCGGGGCCACGCGCGAGTTTCAAGATCGCTACGACTACACCGCTCTGCTCAGCCAATACCGCCTCCTGCCGGAACAAATTGTCGACGACGTGCTCCAAGCTCTCTAAGGTTTCCCTTCTGAAGCTTTTCTCTGGAGCTTCCCTCGACACTGCTCCATCACCATTCATTTCCATTTGCGCCCCCGCACCGTCTCCTCGGTGTCGGGGGCGCAGTGGTGTCGATCGGTTGCTCACCCATGGGCGCTACCTGCTGTTGGTGTGCCGTGTCTTCCGCTCGTCCACACGTCCCTCGCCGTCCGTTCTCACACGCATTCCGTCATCGTCCCTTCCCGAAGAGACGAATGTCCCTTCGCGAGGGGACGTTTGTTTCCTCTCGAAGAGACGTTTGTCCCTTCCCGAAGGGACGAAATCTACCCGCGGGAGAAATGCCACCGGAACTCACCCGTGGAGACGCGGAACATACCACGAGTGAGGGGCGAAGCGCTTCCACCATCGGCAATGCCGGTACCGCTTCCGAGGGGGCACAAACAAACCTCCGCCCTATCCCGTGGGGGATAGGGCGGAGGTGGAGAGGAGGGCGCAGCTGTGCAGGCGTTGCCTTCCCTATCTCTTTCGGAAAGAGGAGAGCGACTATTCGATGAAGTTCGACACACTCAGGTTCATGATTTTTCCGTGGAACGCTCCCGTGCGTTGGAGGGGGAAGACGAGGGTGCGCTGATAGTACATCTTGGCCGCGCTATATGGATTGGAAGTTGCGCCTGCCGCGCCAGCATTGGGCGAAACAGCACCAAGAGTGAGGGGATAGAGCGCTTGATGGAAACGCCCATTGACAAGCAGGCGGGTTTCGTGGCGGTTACCTTGCAGCGTCAGACGCACGCGCTTGCCTTTGGGCACCGCATAATCGAACTCATTGAGGCATCCTTCACGCACAAAGGCGAGTTTTCCGCTTTCGGGCGAAGCGAGATAGAGGATGGCATTGGGAGAGGTGAAGAGAGTGTCGCCCTTGTTGACGGCGGTGGCTTCGAGGTCGAAGGAGACGGAGTAGTCGTAGCCGATTTCAGGACCTATCCAGTCGAGGGTGGTGGAGGGGAGGAGGGTGGTGTTGGGATAGTCGGCCGTGGTGCGCGTGCCTTTGCCGAGGGTGCGACCGAGTTCGTCCACACCGGGGGCTTCGCTCAAGAAGCGGCTTTGTCGCTCAAAGTCGGCATAAGGCAGAGAAGTCTGCTTCGCTGTCCAGCACTTGGTGGCGAGCGTTTGCAAAGCGGGCATCACGCGATGGTGAATATCTTTGACGGTAATTCCGTTACCCACGTGGTCGTTCCAAACGGCAAACATTCCGCCGAGGAGCGAGGGGTCGCCTTCTTCAAACTTCACCGAACCGATGGTGGCCGGTGTCCAGTTGTTGTAGAGCCATTGGGTGTTGAGATAGTCGTAATAGTAGCCGGCAGCGGGCACGATGTAGACCTGTCCATCGGGAATACTCACCAGTTTGTAGCCCAGTTCTTTCATTTTCAGAGGGTCGGCATAGCCATTATACCAAATCTGCATCTTTACGTTATCGACCTTGACCGGTGTTTCTCCCTGAGCATGGGTTAAAGCACCCCACACCATGGCCTGCTTGCCGTGCTTCTCAACGTGGCGGATGAGGTGGTCGGTGAGTGCACGAAACTTCTCTACAACCGCTTTATCTTTGTTGCTGTACTCGTCCGTACCGATATGAACTGTCTTACCGCGAAACACAGGATTGCTGCCGCCGCAGTATTCGGTAAACAGACTGTCAAGGAAGGGAACAACAGCAGGGTTGTTGAGATCGAGATGGTCTATGCCGTACTCCTTCGAGCCGAGTGAGGGACGATAGTGGGAGAAAGCGAGGGAGTGGGCAGGAACGTCGATTTCGGGGACGATGTCGACATATTGCTGTTCGGCTATCTTTTGGAAATCGATAAACTCACGCTTGGTGTAACTTCCGTCTTTTGCCGTCAGTCCGGGAAAGAAATTGCTTTCAAGGCGGAAGGCCGACTGCGTCTTGTTCCAATCGTTGCCGAAGTATTGCTTAAAACCATTGTCGTTAAGATGAACTTGAAGGGTGTTCATCTTGTAGTAGGCCATGACACTGACGAGCTTGTTGAGATAGTCCATGGGGATGAACTTGCGGCCGCAATCAATCATAAATCCGCGCAGGGCGTAGGCGGGGATGTCGGTAGTGGTGCCGCAGGGTAGGGTGTGGCTGCGGTTTTGTTCGCTGAGTTGCAGCAGGGTGCGCGTTGCCCAGTACGCCCCCTGTGCATCGGCAGCCGACACAGCGGCTGTCTTTCCGATACGGAGCACGTAGCCCTCTTTGCCCAAGGAGCGTTCGGCCACGTCTTTTTGGAGGGAGAAGACAAAGTCGCCAGCTTGGGCATCACCGCTCACGAGGGTGAGCTTTCGGCCAAACATTGTGGCGTAGTCGGCGGCAAAGCGTTCAGCCACCACCCGCAGGGACTTGTTGGGAGGCACGACGATGCGACCCGAGGGGACAAATCGGCCTTCGGCGCCCTGCCAAGAGGTGAGTTCGGGCACGACGAAGGGTTTGGGATTGACTTCGGCCAGCACGGCCAAGGTGCCACCGAAAGCGAGCAAAAGCGCAAAGAATGCTTTTTTCATGGAGGATTAAAAAGGTAAAGGAGTTTAAGTGTGGGCTTCCGGAAACTCGAGGCGTGCTTGCGTCAAGTAGTCCGAAAGCGCAGCGTTGGGATAGATTTGTCGGAAGATTTGTTGCGTGGTGGTCGGGTCTTCATAGAGAGCATAGGCCAACCAGAAGTGGTATTCGCGCACCCGCATCAGCCGCCGCGCGGCATAGGCCAGATAGGGCGCGGCAAGGGTGGTGCCGCTTTCCGTCACTTTGAGCAACTGCTCCCATACAGCCCCCACTTCGCCGAAGAGGTTGCTCTCGCAGAGCATGCGAGCGATGCGCAGACGGGTGCCGGCGGTGAGGGTGTAGACTTCGAGGTAGTGCGTCAAGGCGCGGACGACAAAGGGGAGATGCCGGTAGTGGAGCGCCATCTGCACGGCCTGCAAGAGCACCTCTTCATAGTTCGACCCGAGCGAGCAGCAGCCCAACAGGGTGTCGTAGGCTTTGGACATATTGCCTTGGGCGGCATAGGTGGTGGCAATGTCGGAGAGAATGCGTGCCTTGTCGGGGTTTTCGTTGGGACACATCTGGTTGGAGCGCACCAGTACCTCGCGCGCTGCATCGAACTTGCCCTGATTGAGGAGGATCTCTCCGGCCGAGAGAGCCATTGTGTAGTCGTTGGGGTAGAGCGTGCGGTAGTCCTCATAGACCGTCAGTACCTCTTCATAATGTTCCTGCCCCAGTGCAGCCACGGCCTTGAAGCGCAGCGCTTTCTCGTTGTGAGGCTCGATGGCGAGGGCAAAGTTGGCGGCTTCGCTGCACTTGGCAAAGTCCTTCGCCTCGTTGCTCACGTCGGCCACCATGAGCCACGCATCGAGATAGTAGGGATTTTCGTCGAGCAGCGTCTCCAACTGCCGGAGAGCAGTGTCGGTGTCGCCCAGTTGGAAAGCACATTCGGCCAGGAGCATCTGTGCGCGCTGGTGTTCGGGGGCATCGGCGGCAATCTGTTTTAGGAACTTCTGTGCCCGGGCTATGCTGCCATAGTCGAGGAAGAGTTCGCCCACTTCGAGCAGGAGGTCGCTCACGCCCATCGGCATTTCGCCGTCTTCGGCTAAGAGTTGGGCATCTATTTCGCGCTCGCCTTTCAGCCCCTCGTTGAAAAGCTGTTCGGCGCGGTCGAACTCCAGGCGGCTCAGTGCGATTTCGGCCAAGAAGAAACGCACATCAAGGGTGTCCTGTTCGGGCAAGGCACGCACCACTTCCTCGGCTTCGGCCAGCCGTCCTTCGTTCTTCAAGCGGTAGGCGCGGCGGATGACGACCTCCGGATTGTCGGGATGCAGGCGTAGGGCGAGACGCATGCACTGCTCCGACTCGAAATAGGCATTCTGCTGTTCGAAATGGTCGAGCACATCCAAGAGGTCCGTGGCTTCCATCCACAAGGGGGCGGGCGCTTTGGCCAGTTGTTGCTCGTAGTGACGGACGAGCTGCTGCACTTCGTGGGGATTGCGTTTCATGGGGTGGATAACTAAAAATAAAAAGGGCAGAGACTCGCAGGGAAGCGGTTCTCCACGAGTCTCTGCTGTGCCAAAGCGGCGAATGATTATTTGTGCTTGTCTTCTTTGAGCGAAACGGTGCTGTTGAAAATCAGGTGTTCGGGCGTCGAGTCTGGGTCGACGTTGTAGTAGCCCGTGCGGGTGAACTGCAAATAGTCGAAGGCTTTGCGGGTGAGCAGGAACTTCTCGACAAAAGCACGCTTGTTGATGCTGATGCTGTTGGGGTTGAGGAAGGGGCGCATCGCGTCAATCCCGCGCACGCCGTTGGCTTCTTCGTAGTCCTTGATGGCGTCGCGAGGATTTTCGCACGTCCAGAGGCAGGCGTAGTTGCGCACTTCGGCCGGGAGGCAGTGCCCCACGCTGAGCCAGTGGATAGTGCCTTTCACCTTGCGGTTTGAACCTTCTGTACCTGCCTTTGAAGAAGGGTCGTAAGTACAATAGATTTCTTCGATTTCGCCCGTGGCTTCGTTCTTCTTGCAACCGGTGCACTCCACGATGTAGGCACCTTTCAGGCGGGTTTCTTTGCCCGGAGTCATGCGGAAAAACTTCTTGTCGGCTTCTTCCTTGAAGTCGGCACGCTCAATCCAGAGTTCGCGACTGAACTCGATGGTGTGTGTGCCGTCTTCGGGACGTTCGGGATTATTCTGCATCTCCAGTTCTTCCACCTGCCCTTCGGGGTAGTTGGTGACGATGAGCTTCACTGGGTCGAGCACGGCCGAAACGCGGGTGGCACGCTCGTTCAAATCGGTGCGTGCCGCACTTTCCAAAAGTTTGATATCGTTGAGGGCATCGAAGGTGGTGTAGCCGATTTTGTCGATAAACTTGCGGATGCTTTCAGGACTGTAACCGCGGCGACGGATGCCGCTGAGGGTGGGCATACGCGGGTCGTCCCATCCGTCCACCACACCTTCCTGAGTGAGGATGAGCAGGTTGCGCTTCGACATGAGCGTATAGTTGAGGTTGAGCTTGTTGAACTCAAACTGGCGGGGACGGTTGTCGGAGAGGTCTTCACCGCGGGTTTCTTTCATCCAATCGACAAACAAGTCGTAGAGTGCACGGTGGGGCACGAACTCAAGCGTGCAGATGGAGTGGGTGACACCTTCGAGGAAGTCACACTGTCCGTGGGTGAAGTCGTACATCGGGTAGGCGTTCCACCTGTTGCCGGTGCGGATGTGAGGCAGGTTGAGCACACGATACATAATGGGGTCGCGGAAGTGCATGTTGTCGCTCGCCATGTCGATTTTAGCGCGTAACACCATCTTACCTGGTTCCACACGACCGCTGTTCATCTCCTCAAACAGCCGCAACGACTCCTCAATGGGGCGGTTGCGATAGGGACTCTCCACTCCCGGACGGGTGGGAGTGCCTTTCTGTTGGGCAATTTGTTCGGACGATTGCTCATCAACGTAAGCACGTCCCATCTTGATGAGCGCCACGGCAAAATCCCAAAGATCTTGGAAATAGTCGGACGCATAAAGCACCTTTCCCCAATGATAGCCCAACCACTGGATGTCGCGCTCAATGGCTTCGACATACTCGTGGTCTTCTTTCTGCGGATTGGTGTCGTCCATACGGAGGTAGCACACCCCGCCAAACTTTTCTGCGATGCCGAAATCCATCGCGATGGCTTTGGCATGCCCGATGTGCAGATAGCCGTTGGGTTCGGGTGGGAAGCGCGTCTGGAGGCGTCCGCCGTTCTTGCCTGCTGCGAGGTCGTCTTTCACAATCTGCTCAATGAAGTTGAGCGTTTCTTTTTTCTCGGTTGTACTTTCGGGAGGGGTGCACATATTTTTCTGTTATCGTTAGTTTGCCATTTCCGAGAGGAACTTGATGCGCACAAGGCGGATTTCCTCTTCGCTGTAGTCATCGCCCAGTTCGTCCACCGCCTCTTTCAGGCTGTCGGTGTCCGACTCTTTGAAGTAGTCGTAGATGTCGAGCACGGCATCTTCGTCCATCACCTCGTTGATAAAGTAGTCGATGTTGATTTTCGTACCGCTGTAGACAATGGCGTCAATCTCGTTGAGCAGGTCGGTAAATTCGATGCCCTTCACTTTGGCGATGTCGTCGAGGGCTATTTTGCGGTCGATGCTTTGGATGATGTCCACTTTGATTTGCGACTTGCGCGCCACGGTGCGGATGCGGAAATCTTCGGGACGCTCGATGTCGTTGTCCACGCAGTAGTTGCGGATGAGTTCGCAAAACTTCTGCCCATAGCGTTTGGCCTTTCCTGCGCCTACACCAGGGATGTTTTGGAGTTCATCGATGGTCTGCGGATAGATGGTGGACATCGCTTCGAGCGAAGCATCTTGGAAGATGACGTAGGGCGGCACGTCCAGTTCTTTCGACATCTTCTTCCGCAGGTCTTTAATCATTTGGTAGAGCGTGGGGTCGAGTGCTCCCGCGGCGCCGCTCTGAGGGGTATGACCCGATTCGTCTTCCTCAAAGTCGTTGTCTTCCACAATTTTGAAACTTGTGGGCTTCTTGAGAAACTTCTTGCCGGCGGCGGTCACTTTGAGCACTCCATAGTTGTCAACGTCCTTTTGCAGATAGTTGGCAATGAGGGCTTGACGAATCACGGCATTCCAGAGGTGTTCGTCATCATCATCTTCGGCACATCCGAAGTTTTCCAAATCATCATGATGATGGGCCATCACCTCTTCGGTCGCCTTGCCCATCAATATATCTTTGATATAGTCATCTCGGAAGTTCTCCTTCGTTTCGAGAATCACTTCAATGACTTTACAGAGATGGTTCTTTCCTTCCACTTGTTTTTTAGGGTTTTTACAGTTGTCACAATTACCGCAATTCTCCGGCTCATAATTTTCACCAAAATAGTGCAGCAGGAGTTTGCGTCGACACACGGCCGATTCCGCATAGGCAGCGGTCTCTTTCAGGAGCTGTCGGCCGATGTCTTGTTCGTTCACGGGTTTGCCCTCCATGAACTTTTCCAGTTTTTGTAAGTCTTTGTTTGAGAAGAATGCCAAGCAGTAGCCGTCGCCACCGTCTCGGCCGGCACGCCCCGTCTCTTGGTAGTAGCCTTCGAGACTTTTGGGGATGTCGTAGTGGATCACGAAGCGCACATCGGGCTTGTCGATGCCCATGCCGAAAGCGATGGTGGCCACAATCACGTCGATGTCCTCCTTGATGAAGGCATCCTGCGTGTCGGAGCGCGTCTGAGCGTCGAGGCCGGCATGGTAGGCCGCTGCTTTGATGTCGTTGGTGCGCAACACTTCCGTCAACTCTTCCACGCTCTTGCGCGAGAGACAATAGATGATGCCGCTCACACCGGGGCGCTGCTTGATGAACTTGATGATGTCGCGATCCACCGTTTGCAACTTCTGTCGCACCTCATAGTAGAGGTTGGGGCGGTTGAACGAGCTGGTAAATTCCGCTGCGTCCTGCATCCCCAGATTCTTCTTGATGTCGGTGCGCACCTTTTCGGTGGCAGTAGCGGTGAGGGCAATCACAGGCGCTGTCCCGATTTTTTGGATGATGGGGCGGATTTTCCGATATTCGGGACGAAAGTCGTGTCCCCATTCCGAAATACAATGGGCTTCATCAATCGCATAAAACGAAATCTTGATGGAGCGCAAGAATTCAATGTTCCCCTCCTTGGTGAGCTGTTCCGGTGCTACATAGAGCAACTTGGTGCGGCTGGAGGTGATGTCGCTCTTCACCTTATCGATGGCAGCCTTGGGGAGCGAAGAGTTGATGAAGTGGGCCACGCCATCGTCGTCGCTCGTCTGGCGCACGGCATCCACCTGATTTTTCATCAAGGCGATGAGTGGCGAAATCACGATGGCCACTCCTTCCATCAAAAGCGATGGGAGTTGGTAGCACAGCGATTTGCCGCCTCCGGTGGGCATCAAGACAAACACGTCCTTGCCATCAAGCAGGGTGCGGATGATGGCCTCTTGGTTGTCTTTGAAGGTCTCAAAACCGAAGTATTTCTTTAACGCATCGTGCAGATTGTCGTGCAGGTTGATGTCGGTTGCCATAGGTATAAGGATAAAGGTGGAATTTGTTGCTATCGCAAAGTTATAAACAACTTTCGAGACAAACGAACAATTCTACAACTTTTTTACCTATGGGCTGCAAAAAGACAAAGTGGCAACGTAGCCCCCTTTCGTCTTCTCGTCCGAAGTGGTAAGGGGCCACTTACCTCAGACGTAGTTGCATCTACCTCTGAGGTAGAATTATTTTTCTCTGAGCTGAGAAAATCTACCTCCTATGCCAGCAAATCTACGGCCAAACGGCTCACTTTCCTGCGTCTCTTTTTTCTTTCTCGCGCGCGTATACACTATTATAGGTGCGTTTTTTGCCTTCACTGCCTTCACCTTGTGCCCATTCTTTGAAGCTTTTCCTTTGGAAATCTTTCACCCGCAATGGCTTGATTTCCTGTGCTTTATCCGCGAGGTGAAGGCAGTGAAGGCAGAGTGGCCTCCCTTCCATAGAGGTGCCCTATTCCCCCAAGTCGATGTGCCCGTTCATCACGGCGTAGATGATGACGTCCGAGAGCGAATGGGCGTTGAGTTTAGTCATGATGTTTTTGCGGTGGGTGATGACCGTGGTCAGGCTGATGTGGAGCTTGTCTGCAATCTCCTTGTTGATGAAACCTTTGGCCAAGAGCGTCACCACTTCAATCTCGCGGGCGGTGAGGGGCTGAATTTCGGCATGGCGCTCCTGGCTCATCGGTTGGCGCACCACGTGCGGACCGCGTCCGTGGCCGTGGCTGTGGAGTTGGAGCAAGTCGGTCACTACTTCCTGTTCTGACCGACAGATGTTGAGCGTGAGGATGCCTGGCATCGGGGGAAGATTTTCACCGTTAATGAGAACAATGGTGCGATAGGCCAGCCGGCGGAAGAACTGGGTGTGCTCGAAATAGAGGCGTGCCGACACGAAATAGTGGGCAAAGTTTTCAGGCTCGTCGGCCATCAAGTCGTCAAACGAATGGTAGACTTGCACGGTCGCTATGGGGATGATGTTTTGCAGGATGTGGTGCAATCCCATGCAGGCCAGCATGTTGCTGTCTACGATGGCCACACGGATGGAGGGGCGTCCCTGCACGCTGGGGTGGAGCGGGGTGTCGGAGTGTGGGTGTCCTGTCGGGCGGGGAGTGGTGGAGTCCACCACATCGGGATGGTGGTGAGGCCGAGAAAAGGAATCTGCAGACATGGTCAAAATTTTGGCTGCAAAAGTACGACTTTCGCATCAGGCTTGCAAGAATTTTGGTCACAAATTCGGCAAAAGATGATGACCACACCACCCATCGATTTGTTGCACTTCGATTTTGAAAGTACGGACACCTCTCTCGAAAAGGAGGGAAGCAGAAAAGAAGGGCGAACCCTGCTCATCCGAGAATAAATGCTTAACTTTGTGCGGTTTTGCTCGCAACGCCTTCTGCATCCGTTCTTTTTCACCGTTTTTTCATCTTCTCTATCATGTCCAACATGTCCAACCCTGAAATTGCTTTGGCTCGCCAAATCATCGAAAACACCGACACACACGTCTTCCTTACCGGAAAGGCGGGCACGGGGAAGACCACCTTCCTGCGGCGTTTGGTGGCCCAAAGCACCAAGCGCTTGGTGGTGCTGGCCCCCACGGGCATCGCGGCCATCAATGCAGGAGGGGTGACGATACATTCGTTTCTGCAAATCCCATTTGCCCCCTACATCCCCGGGGCCAATTACAGCCGGGAGCAGTTTCGCGTGAGTGAGCGCAAAAAGCGGCTCATTCGCTCCCTCGACCTCATCGTCATCGATGAAATCTCGATGGTGCGCGCCGACTTGCTCGACAACATGGACGCTGTGCTGCGCCGCTATCGCGACCGACATCGCCCCTTCGGCGGGGTGCAACTGCTCATGATCGGCGACTTGCAACAACTTTCGCCCGTGGCCAAAGAGGAGGAGTGGGCACTGCTCTCCAACCATTACAATTCGCTCTATTTCTTTGCGAGCCATGCTTTGCAACAGACGGAATTTGTGACCATCGAACTCAAAACCGTCTATCGACAAAGCGATGAGCGTTTTTTAGCCCTCCTCAATGCCGTGCGCACCAACACGCTCAACAGCGATTCCATTGCCGCACTCAACAGCCGCTACCTCCCTCACTTTGTCCCGCCTGCCGACAAGGCTTACGTGCGGCTCGTAACGCACAACTATCAGGCCGACCGCATCAATCAGGAGCGACTCAAAGCCCTCACCACTCCCGAATTTTCGTTCACCGCCGTCGTGGAGGGCAACTTTCCCGCCGGCTCCTACCCCACCGCCGAAACCCTCCTGCTCAAAGTCGGAGCGCAGGTGATGTTTGTCAAAAACGACAGTTCAATCGAACACCGCTATTTCAATGGTATGCTGGGCGAAGTGGCCTCGATGACGCAGCAAAGCATCGTGGTAAAAGCACACGACAGCGGCGACCTCATCGAGGTGGAGCGCGAAAAGTGGCAAAACACACGCTACGCCCTCAACGAGCGCACCAAGGAGATTGAAGAGGTGGTGGAGGGTTCGTTCGAGCAATATCCGCTGCGCACGGCCTGGAGCATTACCATTCACAAAAGTCAAGGGCTGACCTTCGACTACGCCATCATCAATGTCAGCGGCTCCTTTGCCCACGGGCAGGCCTATGTGGCACTCTCACGCTGCAAAACCCTCGAAGGGATGGTGCTTTCTGCCCCCATTTCGGGCAGCAACGTGATTGAAGACGCCACGGTGCTTCATTTCACGCAGGGCATCGAACAGCAACACCCCACCTCCGAGAAAGTGGAGCAGATGGAGCGCAACTATCTCCTCCACCGTGTGAGCGATCTTTTTTCTTTCTCGGCCTTACAACAAGAAGTGCAAGGCTTTGTGCGCATTCTCGATGAGTTTTATTATAAAACCTTTGCCGGTGTGGTGGCCGACTTCAAAAAGGCACAACACGACTTTGAAGTTCAAGTGGTCGGAGTGGCCGAGCGTTTCTATCTGCAATATGCGCAACTCTTGGCACAAACAGCCGATTATGCGGCCGACACCACCTTGCAGGAACGTCTGAAAAAGGGGGCGGACTACTTCAACCAGCAACTCCAACCGCTGTGGCAGTTGCTCCTCAACACGCCTCTATCCACCAACAATAAAGAGACGGCCAAGCGTACCAAGAAGGTGCGGGAAGATTTGTTTGAAAGTTTGCGCCTCAAAACCGCTCTCCTCCGCCACGTTGCCGCACAGGGCTTTGAATTGAAAGCCTTTCAGCAAGCTCGCATCAATGTGCTTCTCGGCGATGGCAAAGAACCTTCCTCCGCTTCCGGTAAGAAAAAGGCCGAAAAGACACCGAAAGAAAAGAAAATCCCGACCGGTGAGCTCACCCTCCAACTTTACAAAGCAGGCAAACGCATCGAAGACATAGCCCGAGAGCGCAACCTCACCACCGGCACCATCTTCAGCCATCTGGCGCAACAGGTCGAAGCGGGAAGACTGCCCCTCTACGACCTCGTTCCTCCCCAACAGATTGCCCGTATCACTGCTTTCTACACTCAAAATCCTTCACCCTCCACCCTCACCGAAGCCCGCAAAGCCATCGGCGAAGATGTTGAGTTTGCCGCCATCCGATTGGTGCACGACATGATGGTGGCCGAGAGTGAAGAGGAAAGATAGGTTGATTTTGTAGTGTTGTATCAACAATACAAAATGGTAGGCAAAATTTAGCCTTTTTGCTTTGGAGTTAGATAGAAAAAAACTACATTTGCAACGATTATCAACCCCTTAAATTTATAATTTATGATTAAGTACGTCATTCGTGCAAAGAAAAATCCACTGAAAAAGGATGTAGTCAAGTATTATCCGCAAATGGCACCGACCTCTCCGCTGACTCTTGATCAGATTATCAAACGTGTGGAAAAACGTTCCACTGTTTCGAGTGCCGATGTCAAAGCGGTTTTAGACGCCTTGCAATATGAGGTGATGGAAGCGTTGGCATCAGGAAGCACCGTCCGCCTCGGAGACTTGGGTTCTTTCCGCCTCACCATGAAATCAGAAGGAGCAGAAACAGCTGCCGAAGCCAAACGGAAAGGTGCACAACTCATCAAACGAGTGAATGTGCAATTCACCAAGAGTACAACCATGCGCGATACGCTTTCGGTTCACCTCTTAGACTCCGGTGCTACCCCAAGAACCGCAAGAAGGCACTGAGAGCAGACCGGAAATTGCGGACAATAGCCGGGCGGTTGGTTCGAGAGCTCAAGCGCAATCTTGGAGAGAATTCTCTCTACACTGAACTCATTGATAGATTTCAAACCATTCTTTCACAAAGACGTAACAGTCGTAAAAAACTTTATTCCATTCACGATTCCATTCACGAAGCCCAGGTGCAATGTATCAGTAAGGGAAAAGAACACAAGAAGTACGAATTCGGCAACAAGGTCTCCATCATACGTTCGGCTACGGGTATCATTCTTGGTGCGATGTCTTTTCGTAATGAATATGACGGACACACGATAGAAGCTGCGTTAGGACAAGTTGAACGTCTCACACAACGAAAGATTAAAATACTTGCAGGGGACAGAGGTTATCGAGGTAGGAAAGAGGTGAATGGTACTCAGATTTTAATACCGGACAGCCCCAAGCCATCAGAGAGCAGATATCAAAGGCGCAAGAAACACAAACTATTCTGCAAGCGGGCAGGCATATAACCTACCATTGGCCATTTGAAAGCAGATCATCGTTTAGGCCGCAACTTTTACAAAGGTGTGGTCGGAGACGCTGTAAACATACTGATGGTTGCAGCTGCTTACAACTTCAAAAGAGCCATGAGAGTTCTTTTGTGGCTGCTCAAAATAATAAGCGAGAGGCAGGAAAGGAATGACTTTTCACTTATCAAAGCTTTTTAAGGGACGACTTCTTAGTATATTTGCATGTTGAAAAGACAAGAAGCTGCATGGTAATAAGAAATGTTGGCGTTAGTTGTTTATTTCTTGAAACTATGAAGATAGGCTGCACAATAGATCTCTACTTTTGCGCCTAAGATTTAATTACTCACATTAAAAACAAATGAAGTATGACAACATTAAGAACCTACTAGATGCAAATGCGGGTATGAAGTACAAACTGAACCCACTGGGCATTATGAACTTTTCGCCGGAGAGTTTTACAACTTCCGCTGTGCAAAATGCAAAGAAATAATTTCCATTTCGGCTGACGACCTTGCGGCTCAGAGCTATCTCCCTACATGTCCAAAATGTGGGGCTCAGAACGAAAAAATACACAACTGGAATCCTATCGAGGGACATTGCCCAAAATGTGGTAAGAAAATGCAAACAGTTCCTGGAATGATTATAATGGCAGATTAAAATCTCACGAATATGAAAAAAGCAGTTTTCTTTCTTTTGTTGATTTCAACAATCGGCGTAAACGCACAGACCGCAAAGACAACCACTAATGCCAAGTCTGTGAAGCACGAGCAGAAGGTTGACTCCTTTCTGTCCAAAATCGACACGCTTCTTATGATTAACAATCAGCTTTTGGAGCACTTGGATATAAACTCCTCTCTAAAGGGACGCTACAAATTGTATCAAACTGACAACATATATACTTTCCTTCAGCTGGACACAAGAACGGGTATGATAGAACAAGTTCAGTGGTCGTTAGATTCTGACAATGAAGGAAGTGTAACCATTAACTCAGATGATTTAACCTATGGATATGGTTATGGTTCCGGGTCTTTTGAGTTGTACCCAACCAAGAACATGTATCAGTTCATACTCATTGATAAAACAAGTGGCAAAAAGTGGCATGTGCAATGGGGAATGGAAAGTAGTAAACGTTGGATAAGAAGAATATAAGTAGTCGCCCCTTAAATTCCCATTTATCATCTGATATTCAGTAAATTAATCAAGATATACCTTTGATAAATCTGCAAGTTTTCTTATCTTTGTATTCAGAAACTTGCAGATTTTTATGATTAAAAAGCCCTATACCAGTCCTTCATTATTCAGCAGTTTGTCGGATATGCTGAACCCCTCTCACCCTCTCTACAAACTCTCCGACAAAATAAATTGGGAGAAATTCGATGCTGCTTTCCGTCCTTTGTATTGTCAGCACAATGGTCGCCCAAGTAAGCCGATACGTTTGATGTGTGGTTTGTTGATACTCAAGCACCTTCGCAATCTCTCAGATGAATCCGTTGTGGAGCAATGGAGCGAAAACGCTTATTATCAATACTTTTGTGGTATGCAGGAGTTTATACCCGGTGCTCCTTGTGCCTCTTCCGAATTGGTTCACTTTCGCCATCGCATTGGGGAGGAGGGTATTGAACTCATCTTTCAGGAAAGTATTCGTGTCAATAACGAAGATGATGATGAACATCACCATGATACCGCTTTTATCGATTCAACCGTTCAGGAAAAGAACATCACTTTTCCTACGGATGCCAAGTTGCATAAAAAGATAGTGGGCAAGGTGCTGCATCTCGTCGATAAACTGCATCTTCCTCTTGGCCAAAGCTATACCTTTGTGTTGAAAGGCATTTATCGCGACCAACGTTTTCGCAATCATCCCAAGAATCGCAAGAAGGCACTGAGAGCAGACCGGAAATTGCGAACAATAGCCGGGCGGTTGGTTCGAGAGCTCAAGCGCAATCTTGGAGAGAATTCTCTCTACACTGAACTCATTGATAGATTTCAAACCATTCTTTCACAAAGACGTAACAGCCGGAAAAAACTTTATTCCATTCACGAAGCCGAGGTGCAATGTATTAGTAAGGGAAAAGAAGACAAGAAGTACGAATTCGGCAACAAGGTCTCCATCATACGTTCGGCTACGGGTATCATTCTTGGTGCGATGTCTTTTCGTAATGAATATGACGGACACACGATAGAAGCTGCGTTAGGACAAGTTGAACGTCTCACACAACGAAAGATTAAAATACTTGCAGGAGACAGAGGTTATCGAGGTAGGAAAGAGGTGAATGGTACTCAGATTTTAATACCGGACAGCCCCAAGCCATCAGAGAGCAGATATCAAAGGCGCAAGAAACACAAACTATTCTGCAAGCGGGCAGGCATAGAACCTACCATTGGACATTTGAAAGCAGATCATCGTTTAGGCCGCAACTTTTACAAAGGTGTGGTAGGAGACGCTGTAAACATACTGATGGCAGCAGCTGCTTACAACTTCAAAAGAGCCATGAGAGTTCTTTTGTGGCTGCTCAAAATAATAAGCGAGAGGCAGGGGAGGAGTGACTTTTCACTTATCAAAGCTTTTTAAGGGACGACTATATAGATGTGTCCAACCTCACTCCCGATCACATCGTCACCCTTGGCGATAAGCAGTGGATTATGACTCAGAGACAGAAAACAAGTGTGGAAACAAATGTTCTTCTTTTGGACATTCCCAAAGCAATCATTGCTAAGTATGGTGGGAAGACTTATCGAAACGGCAAACTCTTTCCAATGCTTACCAATCAGAAAACGAATTCGTATCTCAAAGAAATTGCCGATATTTGTGGTATCAAGAAAAACCTCACCTTCCATTTGGCTAGGCATAGTAAATCATCTTTCTTGTTGAAAGAGAGTAATTTATAATCGCTTAATTTTCGACAGGTAACGATTTAGAAACGAGCATAGTTCTATATTCTGTCTTATTTTGCGTTAAATCAAAAGAACACTTATTCTTGAATACAAAGATACTAATTTTCAACTTACAATAACACATTGAAAAGACATTTTTATACGGTCTTATTTTTTCGAACCAATAAACATTGTACATATGAAGGATTTTTTGTACTTTTGCTTATAACTTGGGTGCGTTGTATACGCACACTTGTTTGCGCTAATATTGTAAGGAATAATATAAATATTTGTCATGAATATCACAATTGATAATTATCGTACACTCAATTTTGATACGATAGATATACAGGAAGAATGGAATATGACAGCCGAACGGGAAAAACGTATGCATAGTATCCATGCATATCCTGCGAAATTCCCTGCATTTATAACGACAAAAGCAATTCATAAAGCCGAAGAAAGCGATATATCAGTTAAAACCGTAGCGGATATTTTTTGTGGCTGTGGCACAGTTGCATATGAAGCTGTACGAAATGGTAAACATTTTTGGGGATGCGACATTAACCCTGTTGCAACCCTTATAGCAGAAACAAAAAGCCAAAGTTATGATGACGAGATTTTAGAAGAATATTATAATAATATAATTTCTTGTTATAATACATGTGTAGTCAACAAAGATGATGAAATATACAAGAATGAACGTATAAGATATTGGTTTGATGATGGTCATATTGATGAATTGTTAAAGCTTAAGACCGCTATTTGCGAAGGAGTGAATAACGAGATCTATCGTAATTTCTTTCTTTGTGCATTTTCGAACATATTGAAGCCTTGTTCACGATGGTTGACCAAGTCGATTAAGCCCCAAATAGACCCAAACAAGGAGCCTAAAAATGTATTGGTATCGTTTAAGTCTCAAGTAAAGATGATGCGTAATGCAAACTTGGATAATACTGGTAACACACAAGGGAGCGCAGATATCAATTGTGTAAATTTTCTTGATGTTGACATATCATTTTCTTTTGTAGATTTAGTTGTTACAAGTCCTCCCTATGTAACTTCCTATGAATATGCAGATCTTCATCAATTATCTACTTTATGGTTAGGATTTACAAATGATTTTCGAACTCTTAGAGAGGGTACAATTGGAAGTTTATATCATGCTGATAACTTTAATGATAATATAAATAAATTGAATGAAACGGCTCAAGATATAGTATCTAAGATGTATTCAATAGACAAGAGAAAAACTCGTTCTGTCGCGCAGTACTATATAGATATGCAGACCACTGTCCATAAAGTTTATAAGATGCTAAGATCAAATGGTGGTTGTCTTTTTGTTATAGGTAATACTGAATATAAGGGTGTTAAAATAGATAATGCAAAACATTTAACCGAGTGTTTGTTAAAAGAAGGTTTTATAAATGTAGAAGTTGACAGGCGTAAAATTTCCAATAAAATTTTAACTCCATATCGAGATGCAAACGGTAAGTTCGCAAAAATAAAAGGAAGTAGCAGAAAGATCTATTCAGAAGAGTTCGTAATATTTGCAAGAAAGAAATAATTATGGCTATAATCGAAAATAATAGTATGCCCTTTAAGCCATATGCAAGGCTTATGAATATTTTAGGAGATCAACTAATCACCGATAAAATAGTCGCTGTTATAGAACTTCTAAAAAATTGCTATGATGCAGATTCCCCTATTGCTGAAATCAGATTTGGCAATATGGGTAACATTGGTTTTAACACTTTGCCATTGGAAGAGCAAGCATATATTGAAATTAAAGATTTTGGTAGTGGCATGAGCCTTCAAACAATAAAAAATGTATGGTTACGTCCTGCAACTCCTGACAAATTGAATAAGAAAAAGCAAAAGCAAGCAAGGACTCCTCGTGGTAGGGTAATTCAAGGAGAAAAAGGGATTGGACGTTTTGCTATTCACAAGTTAGGAGAGAAGATAGAACTGTATACTAAATCCAACGGTGAAAATGAGATTAAACTGTTGATGGATTTTTCCGATTACAATCCTGAGAATGCAAACTTGTTTAATCAAGACATATCATCATATAAACTATTAGAAGATGTGAAAAATGTTTGGTATGTAAATGATCCACCGGAATTATTGGATTATAAATCTGGCACCATAATTCGCATATATAATTTAAGGGAACATTGGACTGTTGCAGATTATAAGAATCTATATAAAAATATTCAGCGTTTAATTCCTCCTACAGATATGAACGCTACATCTCTAGGTATTAATATACAAAGAGATTTTGATATTTCTATGTTTATAGATAATACCCCTTACTTATCAGAAGAAGTAATGACTTTTGACGATGTAATTGAGAGGGCTCAATTTACAATGATTGGAGCTATTGATAATAATTGTAATATTAATTTCAAATATACTTCAAAAGCCCCACAAAGAGTCTTGGAATATTCTTTGAATCTAATGGATAATGATGTTCTTTCAGAAAGAGGCTATAATTTAACCGGAATTAAAGAAATTGAAAAAGCAGAACGGCAACCTCAATGTGGGCCATTCTGTTTCACTTTTTATGCATTTGACCTCAAAAAGCCAGATAGAACAATCTTAAATGAAGATCTAAAGAGGTTTATCAAAGATAATTTTGTATATGTCTTACGTGATGGGGTTAGGGTCTATCCTTATGGAGAAAAAGGTGTTGATTGGTTGGAGTTAGACAAAAAACGTTCAACTATTAAGGCTGGGCAATTTATTAGTTATAATGACTTAACGGGTTTTGTATATATTAGCCAAGAAAATAACCCACGACTTAGAGATGCCTCAAATAGACAAGGGATAGTAAATACAGATGGCGCATTTGATGATTTTAGAAATCTTGTTACTGCTGCTACTGAAATTTTTAATGCGGAAATTAAAATAGACAAGTATAAAATTGAATTGCAGCAAAAAAGACATTTCAATCAAACTAAAAGTGTTTTAAGTTCTTCTTTTGAAGAATTAAGGAATAAGTTAAATAAGATTGATGATAAAGAATCACTTGCTGCAGCCAATAAATTTATTTCTGTATACGACAAGCATTTAGCGGTTGTAGAAAAAAGGATGCGAATAGTAGAGGACCTTGCAGGACTTGGTATGGCTGTTGAAAAATCATCACATGATACTTTACGATTACTTCTTTTAATGAGGGAGAACATCAAGGGCATTATCCACAATCTTAAAACAAATTCAATTTCAATTGATGATATTATTGATTTCATGAATGAAATAGATGAAAATCTGATGTTAGTATATGATGATTTACAGCTCATTCAACCACTGTTTAAGATTCAACGTAAGGCTATTAAAGATGTTTCCATACTAGGCAGCATTAATAAGGTTGTAAAATATTTTAGATATGAATTCACTGATAAGATAGAAACAAACATTGATAAAATATCAACTGACTTTAGTGTATCAACAAATGAAGGAGCCATCTTACAAGTGTTAATAAATCTTATTGACAATTCTATATATTGGCTTAATGAAACAAAGAGGCAAAATAGGAAACTATTCTTTGAAATTAATCCCACTGAAAGAACTCTCATTATTGCTGATAATGGCAATGGCGTTAGAGAAGATATCGCACCATTCATATTTGATGAGTTCGTTTCGATGAAGGCTGATGGTCGGGGACTCGGTTTATATATAGTGAAGGAACTATTGTATAGAATAAATGCAGAAATTCATCTTTTGAGTAATAGTAATGATGTGATTTTACCTGGTGCTAATTTTATAATTAAGTTTAAACAAGAGGAGGCTTAAAAATGGATGGAGTAGTTGTTTTTGCAGATAATAAAGTGTTAGAAGTTGAATCATTTGAAAATAAACTATTTAATAAACTTAGACAAGATTCATCTTTTTCAGTCCTTCCTGTGTGCAGCATACATGATTTAGAGTCAACAATAAAAGCTACGTCAACATTTAAAGCTATTATTTTGGACTGGAATTTTAAAAATGAGGGAGATGAACTCGAAGAATTAGAAGGAGCAGTACTGCCAGACAAAACACCAGAGCAACTTTTAAATGTCGCAGATATTTATTCATTGATATATATTTATTCAGAGAATGAATTAGGTGCTATTACTAAGAGTAAGTTACAAAAACGATATAAAGAAAAGGTTCAATTCAAGAAGAAGACACCAGAGGCTATTGACGATGATGCCGCAATGATAATAAAAGAAATCAAAGATTTTGAAGAAATTAATAGTCATATGAAGATTCCATTTGTTTGGAGTCATGCTATTAACCAATCTGTTCAAAAAATTTTCTACGATCTGGAGATTGCTAATAAACATTGGATCAAAGAAGTTAAAGACACTGTATTAAATGATGGAGGAGACCCAACTTCCGAATTGATAGAGATGTTTCATAACTTACTAAATGAATCTTTGATACAAGATGCTACTTTACGAAAAGAACTAGAAGAGTATAATCCTGAGCAGCATGACGTTGTAGAAGCAAAGACAATAAAATTATACAGAAGGATATTTTATACAGTCATTCCTACAGAGGCTCCTTTAATGACAGGTGATATTTTTAAATTTAATGAAAACGAATATGGGATTTTAATTACTCCTGAATGTGATTTAGCGAGTAGATATATGGATGGTAGAAAGACCTTTGAGTTCTTAGTGATTGATAAGACAGAATCCAAAGAATATCAAAATCAGAAGAAGAAAAAGCATGATAAAAACCCAGATTCCGTTAATGACGTCTTTAATAATGGGGTAATTAGTCGACATGTATTAGCGTCCTTTCCTTTTGAAGAGGAAATATACAATGATATTGCTTTGATAAATTTTGCCTCAGCAATGCGTGTTGTTAAAGAAGATAGTGATCTGTTGAATAAAAGATATAGATATAAATTGAACTCTCCATATATTCATCAGTTAAGACAGCGATATATTGCATATATTGGTCGATATGGAGTACCGGCACTTCCGAATAGCATACGAAGACACTATTGGGAATAACTTATATAGTCGTCTCTTAAATTCCCATTTATCATCTGATATTCAGTAAATTAATCAAGATATTCCTTTGATAAATCTGCAAGTTTTCTTATCTTTGTCTTCAGAAACTTGCAGATTTTTATGATTAAAAAGCCCTATCCCAGCCCTTCATTATTCAGCAGTTTGTCGGATATGCTGAACCCCTCTCACCCTCTCTATAAACTCTCCGACAAAATAAATTGGGAGAAATTCGATGCTGCTTTCCAGCCTTTGTATTGTCAGCACAATGGTCGCCCAAGTAAGCCGATACGTTTGATGTGTGGTTTGTTGATACTCAAGCACCTTCGCAATCTCTCAGATGAATCCGTTGTGGAGCAATGGAGTGAAAACGCTTATTATCAACACTTTTGTGGTATGCAGGAGTTTATACCCGCTGCTCCTTGTGCCTCTTCCGAATTGGTTCACTTTCGCCATCGCATTGGGGAGGAGGGTATTGA
>NZ_JACSUD010000006.1 GCF_014385435.1 Alloprevotella sp. Lung230 | reverse complement strand
TGTGGGAAAAAGCTTCACTGCCTTCACCCGCCCCCTAAGTCACAGAAAGACAAAGTATTGTGGGTGAAGGCAAACCGAAGGAAAACTTTCACCCGCCCCCACGATGGCTGAGGCATAGCGCCCATAGGTGAAGGCAGTGAAGGAAAAAAAACACAGCTATAGTGTAGTGACGCGCGCGTGCGCGCGAGGAAAAGGACAGCGACCTTGAGGGAGAAAAACTATCTCAGAGGTAAATCAAACTACCTCAGAACTAATTCAAACTACCTCAGAGGTAAATCCGGCTACCTCAGAGATAGTAGAGACCCAATCGATCAATCCTTTTGGGGCTGCAAGTAGGGAGTCGCAAAGTTCCTCCCAGGTTCTGCCACGACCATTTGCACGGACACAAATATCCCTCTAATCATCAAAAAGAAATAAAATACTTATCTTTACTTACTTTCTGGCGCATTTTTTCATTGAAACGCTCAAATATGCGATAGTTTAACATCTTTTTAGTTGATAAGCAAGTGCTGATTTTGCTTTTTAGATTATCTTTGCGAACGATTGTTTAAGATTGACAGGCCGACCTGACAAAGCGGTATGCACTCTTTTGAAAAAACGGAAATTCTTAATCTCTTTTATCTTTTATCACATGAGAAAAATTTACTCACTCCTCTTGCTCTTTATGGCAGTGACCATGGGAGCAATGGCACAATCGGTTTATACCTATGAGCCGAAAGACGTGTCGCAGGCCGATTGGTCGTGGCCGGCAGGAACAAATGCTGCCACCGCAGGTGATTCTAAAGACGTGGTGATTCGCAACCACAATAATACGACTTACTTTGTGGGGGCATTGGCTAATGAATTGAAAGTGGACAATAACTTATCGGGTAAGCAGTATAAGTTTCGTTTTATCCAGACGGGTACAACCAATCGCTACAAAATCTATGCAGTTGATGCCCAAAAGTTTGTAAAATGGAAGACTAATGCTAAACAAGGTAATATTACAGAACTTGTAGAAGAGAGCGCTGCCAACGACTGGCTGGTGGTGAACGACAATAATGCAAGCTCCTACAATGGTGCGTTCGATATTATTGCAACTAATGGCAGTTATGCACATGATGCGACTTGTTGGAATGCCCATGGAGGACTTTTGGATGAGCGTCCCATCGGTGGTTGGAATGCGAATGACCCCAACTCCTCTTGGGAAATCTGTAAAGAAAATGATGCCGTAACGCTCACCTACAATTTGAAGTATCAAGGTGTTCAAAAGAAGACCGTGACGCTTCCTGCTAAGATTGGTGGAAACTATCCTTCCTGCGAACTTCCTGCGAACTGCACAGCCACTTTCCCCACAGGTACGGTATCATCTGCCAGTACGCATGAATATGATATCAATGTTACGCTTGGCAGTGATTATCCTTTTGTTCCTGTTACCAACTTTACGCAAAACGATAACTGGTACGTACTCACGATACGTAACCTTTACATTAGCTATAATTCAACATCTCACAAGTTGGAAAGGTCCGCAACGGCTCCCACTACCTACTCCGATAACTACCTCTTCCAATTCAAGGGTAATCCTTTTGATGGCTACAAGATCTTGAATCGTCAAGCCGGTACGGGTAAAGCTGCCGGTTCTGCCTCTGTGGCTGACCAAGTGGTGTTGGAAATGATGGCTGAGACTCAAGCACGCAACTATGTGCTTACTAATGCTTCCGGCTTCCACTTCAGAGAAAAAGATACACCCAATGGTTACCTCAATGACAACCAAGGAGTTTCTTACTGGATGAATGGTGCAGCTGCTAATGATGTCGGTGGTAAATTCACTTTTACCAAAATCGACCTCAATGACCACCTTATTAGCTATAAGAAGCGCAAGGCAGAACTCAATCATTTGTTGAGTAACACTTCAGCACAGGCCCTCTTTAACGCTACTACTGTGACAACTGTCAAAAATGAGATGACTGCTTACGATCCTGAAAATACTGAAGCAGGAAACACCACAGCGTTGGCTAAAGTAGACAGTTGGTACAACACGCTTTATGCGAGCATTGACACCCAAGTTACCCTTCAAACTCCTGCACGTGCAGGAAAGTATGTTACAGTAGATATTTTTGGTAACGTCTGCCATAAACCGACAAAAGGAGCTGAATCTGCGTTTTTAGTGAAAGGCTCTGCTGCCGGTGTAACATTCACTCATGTTGCTTCAACTCGAAAGGTAGGAAATACTGGAAACGCTGGAGGTCGAGGTCTTTTGGCTGGCTTCGGTGACTCTGCAACTCAAGGTGTCTTTAAACTCAAAGTTTTTGACGGTAATACCGACCAAGTTGCTTTTATTTGCAATCAGCCCGGACATACGCACCACAACTCAATTCATGCCGATAACAATGGCTACGTTGTAGCATGGGAAGGCACAAGTGTAGGAGGTTCTACTTGGAAAGTAGAAAAATCCAATTATAATGAAGGACAACTTCTTGCTGCTGCCAAACAACGTCTAAGTGAGGCAGAACAACTTCGCCCATTGGGTGTTGAGTTGGGACAATATTATCCTGAACCTGCTCAAGATTACATAGCGGCAGAAGAAAGTGAGGATATCCCAACGATTGAAAAGGCTTTGGTTGCGGCGTTAAATGCAAAACTGAATATGCCGGAGGAAGGGCAGTTCTTCCGCATTAAGACTACGAAGAATGGTGAAAAGTACATCAGTGCGAATAATGTTGACAATCGCTTGAGCATCGTAGCCTCGGCCGAGGCTTCCACCCTCTTCTACTTTGATGGTACAAATCTCGTGGGTGTGGATGCTGGTAAGTTTGTTGCTCTGAAGTCTAATTTCCCTGCGATAGGAGATTATAGCAGTGCAGGTCAGACCATCGAGTTTCACGAAAGTAAAAATGCCAATGCCTTTAGTATCTATCGTATCAATGTAGGTAATCGTGGTCTTTTTGCTGATGCTAATAGTCAGAAAACTGATGCGGGTGCTAAGAACTCCGACAGCGATGGCTATCGTTTCAAACTCGAAGAGGTAAATGAACTTCCCATTGTGGTTGGTGAAACCGGCTATGCCACTTTCTTCACTCCAGTTGCTGCTACTTTGTCTGATGGAACAGCTTATAAGGCAAAGCGACAAGGTACAAATCTTGTTCTTACCTCTATTGAAGGTACAATTCCCGGCAATACAGCTTTTATTGTACGTGCAACACCCAACACTACGGTGAATCTCAAACTTGTCGATGACACTGCCGCTGCATTGACCGACAATGATTTGACTGGTGCTACTACAACTGCTGTAACTCCTATCACTGCCTCTGAAAATGTTTACGCACTCGTGAAGAATGCAAGTGGTGAAGCCGTGTTCGGTAAACTTGCTACCGGCTTGCGCAAGCGCGCTTTCCGCGCCTTCGTGACCACTGCATCGGGATCTGCACAAGCGCTCGACTTCTCCTTCGGACACGTCACCGGCATCGAAACCCTCGACACCGGAGCCGCCCATGCTCCCATCTATGATTTGAGCGGTCGCCGCGTACTCACCCCTGCCCAAGGTGGTGTTTATCTACAAAATGGTAAGAAATTCATCCAAAAGTAAACGATACTCCTATGAACAAGAAATATGTGGCGCCCCGCGCCGAAATGATGCGTATGTGCACCGAAGGTATGATTGCCGCCAGCGGCGGAACCATTAAACTGGATTCCGGTAGTACCATCACTACCGAGAATTCTATTCTTTCCTCCGAAAAAGATCCCTCCGGCCTTTGGGCGGATATGAACTAAATGCTTCATTAGGCTTAGTTCCCCGAGATGATAAAAAAGAGACGTTCCCACGATGGGAACGTCTCTTTTTTTTGAAGGGTGGGAGAACAAACGGACTATACGAAAATCTGGTGCATCACGTTGGCAGGTGGGCGCTGCTGCTCCAGTTCCTTTTTCATGAAGTCCATGTAGGGCGCGGCGTGCTGGAAAAATTGGTAGTAGCCTTTGCAGAGGTAGTTGAGACCGTAGTGGCCGTATTTGTCCGTCATAAACCGGTTTTTCGGACATTCGCCGTGGCAGGCAAATTGGAACTCACATTCGCGACATTGTTGGGGCAGTCGGCGGTGCTTGAGGCGGGCAAACTCGTTTTGCTGCTCGGAATACATCATTTCGGTGATGGTCTTGTCGTGGAGGTTGCCCAGTCGGTGCTCGGGATAGACGAAGTGGTCGCACGAGTAGACATCGCCGTTGAACTCCATCACCCCCGCGTGCCCACACTCTTTGGCCAGCGTGCAGAGTCCTGGTGCCTGTCCCACCCAGTTGGCGAGGGTGGAGTCGAAGATTTGGATGAAGTATTCGCCCACATCGTGCCGCACCCACTCATCGAAAATGGTGCAGAGGAAATTACCCCATTGCTCGGGCGTGACGGAGAAGTCGGTCAGTCCTGCGGCATCGCCCTGCATGCCGGGGGCGAGGGTGAGGCCGTCGGTGCGCTCCACGGCGCGCTCCACAACGGGGGTGAACTGGATGTAGTGGCAATCGATGCTTTTGAAGAAGTGGTAGAACTCGAGGGGGTAGTCGGCGTTGAAGTCGTTGACCACCGCCAGCGCGTTCCATTCCACGCCGTGCTTGTTGAGCAGGTCAATGCCCCGCATCACCTGGCGGAAGGTGGGACCGCCGCCCGCCGTCCGGCGATATTCGTCGTGGAACTCCTGCGGCCCATCGATGGAGACGCCCACGAGGAAGTTGTTTTCCTTGAAGAAGCGGCACCACTCGTCGGTGAGCAGCGTGGCATTGGTCTGAATACTGTTGTCGATGGCGCGGCCGCGGGCGTAGGTGCGTTGGAGTTCCAAGGCACGCCGATAGAAGGAGATAGGACGCATGAGCGTTTCGCCGCCGTGCCAGGTGAAGAGTACTTCGGGGGTGGTCTGAGCTTCGATATATTCCTTGATGAACTTCTCCAACAATTCGTCCGACAGCACCTGCTTCCGGGTGTTGTTGTAGAGTTTGTTCTTTTCTAAATAGTAGCAGTATTTGCAGCGAAGGTTGCACAGTGAGCCGGCGGGTTTGAGCATCACGTACATCGGGCGTGCAAAGGCAAAACTTGTCGTCATGTTCTAAGAATAAGGAAGTATTCCGCCCGATGTGGCAGGGGCGGCAGAGGGGAAGAGGATACCTATATTAAAATAATAATAACGGCAATTTGGGGTTTTATTGTGGAGGGATGGAAATAAAGCCTTACACATTCCGATTGTGGAAAACAAAAATACATTGATAATAAGTTGGTTAGCACAGATGGTTGGGAGGGTTGGTGGAGGCACTGAGAAAATAATTTCCTGTCGAGAGAGAGAATGTGAAGATTTATTGCTACCTTTGCTCTCTGCAACCCGATACACGCTCCGCTATGCCCACATTCTGCCCCACCTATCATGTCCCTGTACTCCTGCGCGAAACCGTCGACGGCCTTGATGTGAAGCCCGACGGCGTCTATGTCGATGTCACTTTCGGCGGCGGTGGACACAGCCGTGAAATTCTGTCGCGCTTGGGCTGCGAAGGGCGATTGTTCAGTTTTGACCAAGATGCCGATGCCGAACAGAACGTGCCGGCGGACGAAAGCCGCCTCACCTTTGTGCGCAGCAACTTCCGCTACCTCACCCACTGGATGCGCTATCATGGACAGACGGAGGGGGTGGATGGTGTTTTGGCCGATTTGGGGGTGTCGAGCCATCATTTTGACGCCGAGGAGCGGGGCTTCTCCTTCCGCTTCGATGCTCCCCTCGATATGCGTATGAACGGCCGTGGGGGCGAGACCGCTGCACAGGTGCTCAACACCCGTAGCGAAGAGGATTTGGCCAAGATCTTCCAACTTTACGGCGAACTGAAAAATGGGCGACGGCTGGCAGCCGCCATCGTGGCGCGCCGACAAGAGCAGGCTTTCAGTGCCATCGACGACCTGCTGCAAGTGGTCAAACCGATGATGCCCCGCGATCGGGAGAAGAAGGATTTGGCCCGCGTGTTTCAAGCCCTGCGCATTGAGGTGAATCACGAGATGGTAGCCCTCGAAGAAATGCTGCGCGGTGCTTTGCGTTGCTTGAAGCCCGGCGGAAGACTGTCGGTGCTCACCTATCACAGCCTTGAGGACCGAATGGTCAAGAACTTCATGCGCTCGGGCAATGTGGAGGGAAAGGTGGAGCAGGACTTCTTTGGTAACCGCCTCTCGCCTTTGCGCCCCATCAACAACAAGGTCATTGTGCCTTCGCCCGAGGAGCAAAGCACCAACCCCCGCAGCCGCAGCGCCAAACTCCGCATCGCAGAAAAAGTGGCCGAAAAGAAGCCCTAAAACGTCTGTGAAACGAACGTTTTCGTTCAGCCCAACGAGCCGTGTCAAAACGAAGCATGAGTTTTGAGCAATGCCGTGGCGAGAAAACGCCTGTGAAACGAACATTGAATTGAGACGTGATGAAACAGCCGGATATTGCATTTGAAATCAAAACTCCCACTGAGGAGCCTAAAGCCGACCTCCCTGCGGACGAAGCAGAGATGGGCACCGACACCGTGAATGTGGAAGACGTGCAGACTGCCGCCGAAGCAGACGCGCCCTCGGCCGAAGAGACCGAACGACAAAACCTACGCGAGAATTTGCGTCGATATTTGGGCGAGGAAGACACGATGTTTTCCAAAGAGATGATACGCGAACTCCTCGGCGGCGCAGGGTTGGTAGGGCTTCTCCGACACAACTGGAAATTGCTCAGCTTGATCATCTTCTTCTCGATGGTCTACGTGTCGTTGGGCTACTTCACCCGCGAAAAGATGATTGAGAACGACACCCTCTCTAAAAACCTTTTGGACAGCCGCTACAAGTCGCTCACCCTCTCAAGCGAGTTGCGTGAACGCACCTTGGGCTCAAAGGTGGAAAGTCAGCTCAAAGACACCACGTTGCGGCAGCCTACAGAACGTCCCTTCTGCCTGCCGGTGGAGAAAGAGAAGGCAGAATGAAGTGCAAAAAAACACAGCACTCACTTCTGCATTATCTTCCTGCCGAAATCCAAGGTCGGCACGCTCCGGCGAAACGCTACCACTCTGACAGCCTCATCCGTTTTTGCAAAACATGAAGAAAAGAAAACCGACATTTCCTTCCAAAGACATCATTCCACGCTACGTCGCAATCGTGGTGTTTTGTGCCATAGCCGGACTTGTCATCCTCGGTAAGGCGGCCTATATCATGTTTGTCGAGCATGACTATTGGCTGACGGTGAGTGCGAAGTATGAAAGCAACTATAAGGTGCTGCCCGCTACACGGGGCAACATCCTGGCAGCCGACGGGCAGGTGCTCGCCACCTCCCTGCCGGAATATCGCATCTACCTCGACCCCATGACTTGGGAGCGCGACTCCTTGCGGGCCATCAAAGATCAGCACTTTCGTGACTCCATCCTCACCCACTGCTTGGACAGCATTGTGGTGGGGATGCACCGCATTGTACCCGGCATCGAACCGGACAAGGTGAGACGGCGCATTCTGGAAGGCCGCAAGAAGAAAAGTCACAACATATCCCTCTACAACCGCCGCGTCACCTACATCCAACTCACCGAACTCAAGAAACTCCCCCTCTTTCGCCTCTCGTCGGCACGCGGTGGCTTCTACACCGAGGAGTTTCGTCGGCGCAAGAATCCCTTCGGACGATTGGCGGCACGCACCATCGGCACCCTGCGTTCGGACAACGACTCGGCCCTGAGTGGTTTGGAGTTGGCTTTCGACAAGGAACTGAGTGGCGTCCCGGGCATCTACCACCGCCAGAAGGTGTCGAATCGCTATCTCAACGTGATCGATACGATGGCCACTGACGGCTGCGACGTGGTGACCACCCTCGATGTGGCCCTGCAAGACATCACCGAGAAAACACTGGGCGACCAGCTGCGCCGCTTGGAAGCCAAAGCCGGGATGTGCATCCTGATGGAGGTGGCCACGGGTGATGTGAAAGCCATCTCTTCCCTCTCGCGCCTCAAAGACGGCACCTATGCCGAGATTGAACCGCGGGCGTTGACCAACATGATGGAACCGGGGTCGGTGTTCAAACCGATGTCGTTTATGGTGGCGATGGACGATGGAAAAATTACGATGTCGTCGACCTGCGACACCGGCTGCGGTGTGCGAGAGATGCACGGTCGCAAGATGCGCGACTCCAACTGGCGAAAGGGTGGCGACGGCGTGCTCAGTGTGCCGGAAATCATCAAAAAATCCTCCAATGTGGGGGTCAGTACCCTTATCGACAATGCCTACCAAAGCAATCCCGACCAGTTTGTCGACGGACTTTATCGCATCGGCATTGCCGAAAATCTCCACATCCCCATCCCCGGCTACAGGGTGCCCCGCATCCGCCACCGCCGCGACAATCCCGACCGCTGGTATGGCACGACCCTGCCTTGGATGAGCATCGGCTACGAAACGCAGATACCCCCGATTTCCACCCTCACCTTCTACAACGGAGTGGCCAACGGTGGCAAACTCATTCGCCCTCGCTTTGTCACCGCCATCAAGCGCGGTGATGAAGTGGTGCAGGAGTTTCCCGTGTCGGTCATTCGCGAGAAGATGTGTAAGGACGAGACCCTCCGCAACATTCAGCTCTGCCTGGAAGGCGTGGTGGGTAAGAACTCCGGTACGGGCAAGATGGCCTATTCTCGGCACTTCAAGGTGGCGGGCAAGACCGGCACCGCGCAGATTTGGAGTAAAGCCGGTTTTGCCTCGGACTATCTGGTGAGCTTTGCCGGCTATTTTCCGGCCGATGCCCCTCGCTATTCGATGATTGTGTGCATCGAGAAGGGCGCTCCTGCCTATGGTGGACTGCACTGCTGTCCGGTGTTCAAGAAAGTGGCCGAAACGGTGATGGCGCGCGACCTCAACACCAACTATACGACCGCAATGGACAGCACCGACTTCCGGCATGCCCTCCCCACGATGCTCCCCGGCAATCTGGAGGCGCTCAACACCGTGCTTGATGGCTTCAGCATCCCGCACACCGATCGCATTGCCCGCGTTGATGGTATGGCATGGGGCTGCAACACCGGAGGCACGGCACGTGCCGAACTCACCTCTGAGCCTCGACGCGCCGGTATGCCGGCCCTGACAGGCTATGGATTGCGCGATGCCGTCTATCGACTCGAACGAATGGGCTTGAGGGTAAAGGTGCGCGGCGTGGGACGCGTTGTGCGGCAGAACGTCAAGCCCGGTACAGCGGTGCGAAAAGGTACGCGGGTGGAACTTCTGCTGTCGACCGACCCGAAGCATATTCCCGACGAAGAGGACACCGAACTGCCCACAACGACAGCAAGTCCCGACTCTGTGAAGAAAGACAGCCTCAAAAAGCAAGCTCTTCCTCCACCGACACCCACTAAAAAAGTACCTCCAACGCAGGAAACCAAAGAAAAGATGGCTGCCCTGCCCGAGACCCATAAAAAGAAAAAACAATAGCCATGCTTCTTACCACACTCATCGAATCCCTCCAAACGCTGCACATTGCCGGCAGCACGGACCTTGATATCACGGGCGTCTGCACCGACTCACGCCTTGTAAAACCCGGCAACTTGTTTGTAGCCGTGAAAGGAACGCAGACCGACGGACATGCCTATATCGGAAAAGCCATTGAACTCGGAGCCGGCGCTGTACTGCACAGCGAAGCCTTGGCAGAGATGCCGGAAGGCGTGACTTTTGTGCAAGTACCCGACACGGAGCGTGTGCTGGGACAGATGGCCACCACGTTCTACGGCAATCCCACTGCACATCTCAAATTGGTGGGCGTAACGGGGACGAATGGCAAGACCACCATTGCCACCGTGCTCTACGAACTTTTCCGCGCCATGGGGCATAAGGTGGGACTGATTTCCACCGTGTGCAACTACATCGACGATTGCCCTGTCGAAGCCACTCACACCACCCCCGACCCCATTTCGCTCAACGCCTTGCTGGCGGAGATGGTGGCAGCAGGTTGTGAGTATGCCTTTATGGAATGCTCTTCCCATGCCATCCATCAGCACCGCATCGGCGGGCTGACTTTCCAAGGCGGCATCTTCACCAACCTCACTCGCGATCACCTCGACTATCACGGCACGTTTGAGAACTACCGCGATGCCAAAAAGATGTTCTTTGACGGACTGCCGAAGACGGCTTTTGCCATCGTCAACGCCGACGACCGCAATGGGAGCGTGATGGTGCAAAACTGCGCCGCTCGTGTGTTCACCTATTCCACCCGTGCGGCCGCCGACTACAAGGGACGCATCATCGAGGAGAGTATCGAGGGAATGTTGCTTGACATTGATGGGCATGAGGTGAGCGTACCTTTTGTGGGACGGTTTAATGTGAGCAACCTCCTCGGCGTCTATGGTGCAGCCCTCAATCTGGGCAAGGCGGCCGACGAAGTGCTTCGCGTGTTGTCGGGATTGAAACCCGTGAATGGTCGCTTTGAAACCATCCGTTCGCCGAAAGGATTTAGTGCAGTCATTGACTATGCCCACACGCCCGATGCTCTGGAGAATGTGCTGGTGGCCATCAACGAAATCGTCAATGGTCGTGGCCGTGTCATCACCGTTTGTGGAGCCGGTGGCAACCGCGACAAAGGGAAGCGCCCATTGATGGCACAGGAAGCGGCCAAGCGCTCCGACCGTGTCATCATCACCAGCGACAATCCACGATTTGAAGAACCGCAAGATATTGTCAACGATATGTTGGCCGGTTTGGACGAAGAACAGCGCACGCGCACCCTCGCCATCGTCGATCGCCGCGAAGCCATTCGCACAGCTGCCATGATGGCGCAACCCGGCGATGTCATCCTCGTGGCCGGAAAGGGACATGAGCCCTATCAAGAGGTGAAAGGCGTAAAGCACCACTTCGACGACCACGAAGAGGTACGCGCCGCCTTCGGAATGTAATCCCACGAAGAGCTTTCCCCCTTCGCTTCCTTTTTCGACCTTTCAAAAAATAGAAATTCTTTCCTTTCATGCTTTACTATCTCTTCCGTGCCCTTGAGCAGTTCGGTATTCCTGGTTCGGCCATGTGGGGCTACATCTCTTTCCGCTCTCTGCTGGCGTTGATGCTTGCTTTGGTCATCTCGATGGTGTTTGGCGAATATTTCATCAAGACGATGAAGCGCCGCAACATTGGCGAAACGGCTCGTGATATCAGTATCGATCCCTTTGGCGTGGAAAAGAAAGGTGTCCCCTCGATGGGCGGCATCATCATTATTGTGGCCATTCTCATTCCCGTGATTTTGCTGGGGCGTCTGCGCAACATCTATATGCTCCTGATGATTGCCACCACCCTTTGGTTCGGCGCCATCGGTTTTTTGGACGACTACATCAAGATTTTCAAGAGAAACAAAGAAGGTCTGGCCGGTCGCTGGAAGATTTTGGGGCAGATCATCATGGGCTTTGTGGTGGGGCTGACGCTCTATCTGAGTCCCGATGCCGTCATCCGCGAAAACATCGAGCACCAGCGTGTGGGCGACCGCACAGAGATTGTGCACAAGAGTGAGGCGGTGAAAAGCACCAAAACCACCATTCCTTTTGTCAAAAACAACAACTTCGACTACGCCGACCTCGTGGGTTTCTTGGGTGAACACAAGCAGGCTGTAGGCTGGATTGTGTTTGTGCTGATGGTCATCATCGTGACCACCGCTGTGTCCAATGGGGCCAACCTCAATGATGGAATGGACGGAATGGCCGCTGGCAACAGTGCCTTCATTTGCATCGCTCTCGGTGTCTTGGCCTATGTGTCGAGCCACATTGAATATGCCGCCTATCTCAACATCATGTTCGTGCCGGGTTCCCAGGAACTGGTCATCTTCATCTGCGCCACGGTGGGAGCGCTCATCGGTTTTCTGTGGTACAATGCCTATCCCGCCCAGGTGTTCATGGGCGACACCGGTTCGCTCGCCATCGGCGGCATCATTGGGGTGCTGGCCATCATTATCCACAAGGAACTGCTCGTGCCCATCCTCTGCGGGGTGTTCCTCTTTGAGAGCGTGAGTGTCATTGTGCAAACCCAGGTGTTCAAGTTCTTTAAGCGCAAAGGCCGCCGCGTCCGAGTGTTCAAGAGCACGCCCATCCACGATGCTTTCCGCCGTCTCGACAGTCAGCTCGACCCCACCTCCATCTACCTCATTCGCCGCTGGCCGCGCCATCCCTTCCACGAATCGAAGATTACGGTGCGCTTCTGGATTACCACCATTCTTCTCGCCGCCTTTACCATCATCACGCTCAAAATTCGATAAAACACGATGAAACTTGTCATTCTGGGTGCCGCCGAGAGCGGTGTCGGTGCTGCCATCCTCGCGCAGCAGAAAGGTTACGAAGTCTTTGTGTCCGACAAAGGCGTCATTCAACCCCACTACAAAGCGATGCTCGATGCCCACGGTATCGGGTGGGAAGAAGGACAACACACCACTGAGCGTATTCTCGCCGCCACAGAAGTGGTGAAAAGCCCCGGTATCCCCGACACCGCGCCCATTATCGTGAAACTTCACGCCCAAGGTACGCCCGTGATAGCCGATATCGAGTTTGCCGCCCGCTACACTTCGGCCAAGATGCTTTGCGTCACCGGTTCGAATGGCAAAACCACCACGACTTCCCTCATCTACTATATCCTCCAAAAAGCCGGTTTTCGTGTCGGATTGGCCGGCAATATCGGGCGCTCCTTCGCCCTCCAAGTGGCGGAAGCCGAAGAAAAAGGGATGCCCGATTGGTTTGTGCTCGAACTTTCCTCTTTCCAGCTCGACACGATGTTTGATTTTCGTGCCAACATCGCCGTCCTCCTCAACATCACGCCCGACCACCTCGACCGCTACGACTTCTGCATGCAGAACTATGTCCACTCGAAGATGCGCATCACCCGCAATCAGCAGCCGGACGACACCTTTATCTATTGGGCAGACGATGAATACGTGCCTGCCGAACTGGAGAAGCTGCCTCACGTGCAGCACCTTCTTCCTTTCACCGACCTTCCGGCCGAAGGTTCGCTGGGTAGTGGAGTAGGGCAGTCCGGTCATGATGCTTATGGGTTTGCTCCCGGTGCTGTGCTGTGTTTGTCGGCTCCCGTCCCCTTTGAGATGCCTCTTGACGAACTGGCACTGACCGGTCGCCACAACCTCCGCAACTGTCTGGCCGCGGCAATGGCGGCTCTGCAAGCCGGTGTCTCGCCCGAAGTGGTGCGTGCCTGTCTCCACGATTTTTCAGGTGTCGAGCATCGCCTGGAACCGGTGGGCACTTTCCATGGTGTGCACTACATCAACGACTCCAAAGCCACCAATGTCGATGCCTGCTTCGTAGCGCTGAAAGCTCAAACCACCCCCGTTGTCCTCATCGTGGGCGGCACGGACAAAGGCAACGACTATTCGGCCCTCTATACTTTGGTGCGCGAGAAGTGCCGCGCTTTGGTCTATCTGGGAGCCGACAATGCCAAACTGCACGCAGCTTTTGATGCACTCGCGGCCGAAGCCGGCATCGCTGTAGCCGACACCGGTTCGATGGCCGAATGCGTTGCCGCCTGCCGAACATTGGCAAAAGTCGGTGACACAGTGTTGCTCTCCCCCTGCTGCGCTTCGTTCGACCTCTTCCAAAACATGGCCGACCGCGGCCGGCAGTTCAAGGCCCTTGTCAGCGCGCTCTGATGAGCTCGTATTCGTCTTCTCTTTTCCAACCTCCCACTCTCGTTCCCCTTTTCGATATGAAATTCTTCCGTCTCCAAGGCGACCTCGTGGTTTGGGCCATCTTCTTCTTTCTTAGTGTCATCTCGTTGATTGAAGTGTACAGTGCCGGGAGTTTTCTCGCACTCAAAGAAGGTAGTTTCTGGTCACCCCTGCTTCATCATGGACTTTTCCTGCTGCTGGCAGGAGTGGCAGCCTTTTGTATCCATAATTTCCCCTGCCGCCTCTTCAAGCTCATCCCTATCTTCGGTTTTCCCGCCATCGTTTTTATGCTCTTTTACGTCCTCGTAGCAGGTGCCAATCTTAACAATGGTGCACGATGGATTCCCCTCGGCCCATTCTCCTTTCAGCCCTCTGAATTGGCCAAAGGTATTGTGGTGACAACAGTAGCACTCATTCTGAGCACAAGTCAAGGAGAAAAGACAGCCAACAAAAAAGCCATCATCCCCATACTGAGCATTACATTTATCATCACAGTGCTCATTGTGACGCAAAACTTCTCCACCGCGGCTCTCATTGGATTTGTCGTCTTTCTGATGATGGTGGTCGGACGCATTCCTCGTAAGCAGTTGCTCATCACAACACTTGTCGTCGGAGCATTGGGAGGAGTCTTCTATTTGGGGCTGAAAGCACTCCCGGCCGATCCCGATGACCCCATCTACGAAGGGCGTGCCCTGCAGCGTTTCTCTACTTGGCGCTCTCGCCTGGACGGCAAGCATATGGTCATCACCCCCGACCCCCACGATTTTGTGGTCACCGACAAAAACCGCCAAGTGGTTCATGCCCGCATCGCCATGGCTCGCGCCCACGGCACTGGTGTGGCACCAGGGCGTTCCGTACAGCGCGACTTCCTTTCCGCCGCCTACTCGGACTTCATCTTTGCCATCATCGGTGAAGAACTGGGCCTTCCCGGTTGCCTCTTTGTTGTGGTACTCTATCTTACCCTCCTCTTCCGCGTCGGGCGCATCGCCAGCCGTTGCGAACACAACTTTCCCGCTTTCTTGGCGATGGGCTTAGGACTGCTTCTCGTAGTGCAGGCGTTGCTGAATATGCTCGTTGCCGTCGGTGTCGGTCCGGTCACGGGACAAACGCTTCCCCTCATTTCCAAAGGTGGAACATCGACCATCATCACCGGTGTCTACTTCGGGATGATTCTCTCCGTGAGCCGTTCTGCACGTCGTAAAGACATGTCGCCCCTCCATTCGCTCGCCAAAGAGCCCAACAAAATCACGAGCGAAGCCTTCACTCAGGCCTAACTCTTCTCCCCACCTTCTGTCGATGAAACGTCTGCTTCTCCTCTGCTTTCTCGCCCTGTCGCTCACTCTCCATGCCCGCGACAAACGCGTTCACATCGAGTTCGTGACCACCGTAGGTACTTTCACCGTGGCGCTCAATCCCGACACACCCCAGCATTCCCGCAACTTCGAAAAACTGGTGCGTGAAGGTTTCTACGACGGCATCCTTTTCCACCGTGTCATCCGCGACTTTATGGTGCAGGCCGGTGATCCAGATTCCAAGACCGCGCAGCCCGGACAAACACTCGGTGAAGGCGACCTCCCTTATACACTCCCCCTTGAACTCGACCTGCCCTACTATTTCCATCACCGCGGTGCCCTCGCCGCTGCTCGTCAGGGCGACGACGTCAATCCCGAGCGCCGTAGCAGCGCCACCCAGTTCTACATCGTTTGGGGCAAAACCTACTCTCTTTCCCGCCTCGCTCCCATCATCGACCAAGTCGAAGCCGCCACCGGCCTCCAAGGCGTCATCAACGGAGACATGGCCCGCACCTACGAGACCGAAGGCGGTACGCCCTTCCTTGATGGACAATACACCGTGTTTGGCGAAGTGACCGCCGGCCTTTCGGTCATCGACCGCATGCAGCAGGTCGCCACCGACTCCAACGACCGCCCAATCGAAGACGTGCGCATCCTCACCGCCCGCGTCAAAGAATAAGCCTCCTTTTCGATGCTCTCCATCCACACAGAGACGGAACTCCTCCCGCGAGTTCCGTCTTTGTTTGTCTATCCCTGCCTCTTCTTCTTTGTTCTGCATAGATACGACATAAAACCGCTAATTGTGCGAAAAAATGATAGTTTTTTCACCATTCTCTTGTGAGAATGCAAGGTTTGGTTTATATTTGCAGCCAAATAGTAGCCATTTGAGCCTATTTTTGAAATCTTCAATCAGCAAACTTTATTTATTCTTCAGCAGAAACTTTTTAATTTTTACGCTCCATGAAACGCATTTACTCATTGACTTTGTTGGCTGCACTTGCCCTGCCGATGGCCGCGCAGCCCTACAATGTCGATCGCAAGAAGTACACCGACTTCACCCCTGTGACGCGGGTCGATGCCTCCTTGCTCCGCTATGGTGCAACGCCCAGTGTCAAGGGGTTGCGCCCCGCTCCTGTGGCGCAACGTCCCGACCACTTCAACAACGCATCGACCAAGTATTTCCCACCGGTATTCAATCAGTCTGGTGGTTCATGCGGCTCCGCTTCGCGCATCGGCTACATGTTCACCCATGAAATCAACGCTTTCCGCGATCTCGATGCCTCCGTGCCCGACCATCTCTATCCCACCCACTTCGTTTGGTTGCTCACTTCGGGTGGCTCCGGTAAGGATCAGATGGTGTCGCGCGTGGGCGTGCCTTCGGCCACGACCTATGGTGGCCGCACCTACTCCTCCCTCTTTGGCCCGCAGGACGAAACGCAAAACGACTTCGGGTGGATGACGGGTTACGACAAGTGGTTTGAAGCCATGCACAACCGTATGTTTTGGCCCGCACGCCTTCCCGGCGGCAGCCTGAACACGCCCGAAAGTCGCGAGATAGCGAAAAACTGGCTGTGGAACCACAACGGCGACCCCGACTTCCATGCCGGTGGTCTGCTCGGTATCGGTGTGGCTTCGGCCGTGACCCAAGGACAAATCCCCAACACCGATGCCAACCAAGCTGCTGGTGTGGTCGGACAGAAATACGTCGCCTCTTGGGGAAAGCAGGTCGACCATGCCCTCACCATCGTAGGCTATGACGACCGTATCGAGTTTGATCTTGACGGCAACGGAAAGGCCGGCGAAAACGATAATGAGCGCGGTGCCTGGATTATTGTCAACTCTTGGGGACTCTGGGCCAACAACGGTTTCATCTACTGCCCCTATGCCTATTCCGGCCCTGTGGGCACGGGCAACGGTGGATGGACGCCCGAAATCTACCGCGTGCGCAAAAACTATCGTCCCCTCCGCACCCTCAAAGTGAAGATGGATTACTCCCACCGCTCTGAAATCATGCTCAAAGTCGGTGTCAGCGCCAACCTCAATGCGACGCACCCCGATCAAGAAATCGAGTTGGAACACTTCCGCTTTGCCGGTGATGGCAAGAACGGCGATGCCAAGCCCGCCCCCGCCATTCCGATGCTCGGCAAGTGGGCCGATGGCAAACTCCACGACGAACCGATGGAATTCGGCTACGACCTCACCGACCTCACTTCGAAGTTCGACGTTTCGCGTCCCCTCAAGTTCTTCTTCACCATCAACGCCCGTACCAAGTCGGGCAGCGGTGCTGTCGGCAAGGGCCATGTCTACCACGCCGGTGTGATTGACTATGAGTTCGACCAAAAGGGAGTGGAAACGCCCTTCGACCTCGGTACCAACAAGGTGGTCGATGTGCCTGGTGGAAAAGAGACTGTCATCACGACAGTGGTGTATGGCGAGCAATACGGCATGCCTCAAAACCTCACCCTCGACAATGGCAAACTCGCTTGGATGGCTCCGCAAGCCGGTGGTCATGAAGTGAAGACCTACAAGGTGTTCCGCAATGGCGAACTGCTGGGCGAAACCACCGAACGCACCTTTGCCGCCACCGAAAGTGGGGTGTATGGCGTTGCCGCCGTCTACGAAACGGGTGTTGTCTCTAAGACCGTAACCGTTGCTTCGGCTGTTGTCGCCCAAACCCCCAATGTGGCCATCAACCTCAAGAAGAATGGCTTCTCTATCCCCGACATCTTCTCTAAGAAGTTCTCCTCGGCCACCATCGAATTCTGGATTCGTCCCAACTCTCTGACCTCTTGGAACCAAGCCACCGGTCCGGGATGGGGTCAGTTCATGAGCCACTCCGATGCTTCGGGCAGCTACACCGCAGGGTGGGACACCAACCACCGCGTGACGACCGACGGCGGTTCGCTCCAAGTGGGCAAGTGGTCGCACATTGCCATGGTGGTGAACAACGGCGTCCTGCGCCTCCACGTCAATGGCGGTGTGGCCAAGACGGCCAGCGGTGGTACCGAATATAAAGGTATCGGTGGCTTCGGCGACCTCGTTTTCTCTGCGAGCAACAGCAACAACAACTACAACGATGCCACCTACGATGAAATCCGCATTTGGGACAACGCACGTGTGGCTTACAGCCTCAACGCGACCAAGAATGTTGAGTTCAGCGGCGATGTGATGCCCCAAGGTCTGATTGCCTACTACAAGGGCGACATCATCACCATCGATGGCCGTCCTTACCTCCGCGACTGCGTGGGCGGACACCACGCTCCTCTCGCCAACACCGATGCTTCGACCTACGAGCAGGTGAATAGCGACAAAAAGTTTGCCACGGAAGTCAACTCCACCTTGAGCAGTGCCAACACTAAAATCGTTGGTGCAGACAAACTCGTTGCCGGTATGCCGACCGAGTTCACGGCCTATTATCCCGATGCCGCAACTCAACTCACATGGGATGCTCCAGAAGCCGGTGTCACCCAGTTTAAGGGCGACCGCGTAACGCTCACTTATCCCCGCCCCGGCACTTACAACATCACCCTCAAAGCGGCCAATACCACCGGCAGCAAGAACATCACCGTGACCAAGGCGGTCACTGTTGCAGCCGGTGCAGCGCCCGTGGCCGACTTTGCCGTCAGTGCAGCCGAAGTGGCTGCCGGTGAGCGCGTCACCCTCACGCCCACCACGCCTCAACCCGGCTACTTCTACGAATGGAGTATGCCTGGTGGCGATGTCGCTGTCTCAAAGGCCATCACGGCTTCTACGGCCTACGACACTTTCGGAACTTACAACGTCACGCTCACCGTCACCGCCCCTGATGGACAAAAGGCCACTGCCTCTCACAAAGTGAAAGTGACCGAAGTGGCGCCTGTGGCCGACTTCAACATCCCCGAAGGCGTATTGCTCAAAGGCGAAAAGGGTAGCCTGCGCGACGCTTCCAAGTTTGCTCCCACCCAATGGCAATGGATTCTCAGCAGCCCTGCCAAGAGCTACCTTGTCAACGGCAAGCAATGCAACATCTCCATCGATGCCCCCGGCGTCTACGATGCAGTGCTCACTGTGAAGAATGGCGTCGGCACCAGCATCAAACGCCAATCGCGTGGGTTCGTCGTGACCAATGCCGACTCTCGCAATGGATTGAACTTCAGTGGTGGTGCTTCGCGCGTTGTGGCCGACCACTCTCCCATCAAGCAAGGCGACAAGGAAGCCACCATCGAGTGGTGGATGAACCCCGCCAAACTTTCCGACTTCTCTTGCGGTTTGGGTGATGCCGATGCCACCTTCCAGATCAAGGTGTCCTCTACGGGCAAACTCATCGTACACCGCCACAACACGAAGGTCGAAACCGGTGCAGAAATCGTCGTCGCCGGCGAATGGCACCACTACGCAGTGACTTTCCGCAATGGTCAAGTGTCCATCTATCGCGATGGTCTCTTGCTACGGAGAATGAACATCACCAGCACCACTTTCCCCGCCATGAGCCAGTTTGCCATCGGCACCGGTTCGGCCGAGATGAGTGGCCAAATCGACGAACTTCGTGTTTGGGGCACTGCCCTCAGCGAAGAGAAGTTGCGCGAATATGCCAACGCCCCCATCGCCGATGTTCGTGCTGCTGAGCAAGGCGCCGACAAGCTCCTCCTCTACTACGACTTCAACCAAACCGGTGGCGATGTGACCGACCGCACCACGACCGGCAACAACGGCCACCGCACCGGCTTCGGCCCCGATGGCGACGCATGGAGTCTCTCGAAGGGTGTGTTCTGCCTCAACTTCGACAGCCAGGTGCAAGATGTGACGAAAGATCATCTCAGCAACTTCAAGAAGCCTTTCGCCTACAACAGTGCCAAGCAGGTGAACAACACCCAGTCTAATCGCTGGTATGCCATCAAGGACTGGACGCTCGAAAACAGCGTGACCACCGAAAATGGCAAAATCATCACCGGCGTACACGTTGACCGCCAGAAGAACACTTGCTTCACCTTCACCGCAGGCTGGGACAAGTTCTCCACGCTCACCGACCACAAGTGCTACCAAGTGGTGACGCTCCCCGCCGGTGTCTACAACTTCAGCACCACCTTCGACGAAGGCTTCAACGACAGCAATGCCTCCGGTTCTCACCTCGTGGTGGCTGCCGGCAAGACGCTCCCCAACACGGCTGAACTCAATGGTGCCCTCGCTTCCGCACGTATGGAGAACATCGGTGCCAACGCGGTGAACACCCTCACCTTCGTGCTTCCCGAACAGACGGAAGTGGCCCTCGGCTTGGTCATCAACATGGGCGGACAGACCATCGCTTCGATCAAGGAGTTCAAGCTCACTCGCTCCGACCTCGATGTGCTCAGCGCCATTGATGCAGTGGTCACTCCGGCCCAGGTGGGTAGCGAACAGCTCTACGATTTGAGTGGTCGCCGTGTGGTGACGCCCGAAAGCGGCCAAATCTATATCCAAGGCGGCAAGCGCATCTTGGTCAAGTAGTCTCCTTTTTCCTTCGTTGGCGTAATGCCTTGCTTTCGCATTACGTCGGTTAGTTTTTATAATTGTTTTTTGGAACTGTGTCCCACTTGTTGGGGCACAGTTTTTTGTGGCCGGCCGCCAAATCTCCCTCAGAGGTAGTTTTTTCTACCTCTGAGGGAGTTGCATTTATCTCTGAGGTAAATTTTCTGCGCTCCTATCCCTATTCTCTATATTCTCTCGCGTTCTCTCGCGCGCGTATGCGCGCATCACTACATGTAAAACCCCGTTTTTTGCCTTCACTGCCTTCACCGGAATTTATAACCATCTGTCAATGAGTGGGTTGCCGGTGAAGGCAAAATTCGTGAAGGAGGTGAAGGCAAATCTATGTCCTGCCTTCACCCGCAACCTCCTGTCTTTCTGTGATTTACCTCGTTGGGTGAAGGTGTGAAGGCAAAATCCCCACGCTGTTGTAGGAGATACGCGCACGCGCGAGAAGAAATGGGGGCAACCTTCTCTCGTTTCTTCTCTCGCTTCGTGCGTACTTTCAAAATCGAAGTGCAACAAATCATTTGTTTTTTCATAGGTCCTAATCCATGAAAAACACCGCGGGTTTGCCTCGCGGCCGGGGCGTGCAGCCCCGAAGAGCGATACCGGCAATACAAAAAAGGAGTCTCCTTTTGGAGGACTCCCCGAGATTAATTATCTTTGTATTGCCTATGTACAAACAACTAACCTCAGAGCAAAGATCGCAAATCTTTGCCTTACTACAAAGAAAATGCCCAAGAAAAGAAATCGCACGTATCGTGGGAACCAGTCAATCCACGCTTTCTCGTGAATTAAGACGCAACAGTACTCGGTCGGGCAAGTACATTTGGTTCAAGGCGCACGATAAGGCGATGGAGCGTCGCAAGCGTCCCACACGCAATGCAGCCCTTGCTCCAGAATTGGTGTGGAGAATCAAACAACTCATCCTAGAAGAACAATGGTCTCCACGACAAATATCGGGCGTATTGAAGAAGGAAGGCGTCAGTGTCTCACATCAAAGCATCTACAACATCATACATGCTGATGCTACTGGAATATTGGCACAACATACGCGTCATAAGCTAAAATACAGACGTAGACCTAAGCACAAACGTTTCCCTATAGCCGAAAAATCAGCATACACCAACGCCCAGAAAAAGCTGATGGAAAGAGATTTGGCGACTACGAGATGGACTTAATCGTAGACCATTTCGGTCATGCTATCCTCACCATCGTGGAACGTTCCACGAACATGCTGTTTATGACAAAATTACCACATGGTAAGATGTCGGAGCCACTTGCTATGCAGCAGGTGCGAAGACTACTCCTTCCTTACAAAGAACATATAAAAACCATTACCACCGACAATGGACCTGAATTTGCTGCACATAAACTCATCACAAAGTATCTAGGCGCAAAGGTTTACTTTGCAGATCCCTATTCTTCATGGCAAAAAGGGGCTATTGAGAATACGAACAAACTCATCAGACAATATATACCTAAGCAGGCAAACTTTGATGACTACACCGACAAAAAGATTGCAATGATACAGAAGAAAATCAATAATAGACCCAGACAGAAACTTAATTTTGAAACACCCAAAAAAGAGTTCTACAAGAGAATATTGTAATTTTGCACTTGCTGGTTGACTCTACGACGGGACAGTAGTGAAATTAGGTTTCAAAATACCCATTAATAGGTATTGTCTGTGTAGTTTTTTCCCCCTACCTTTGCATTTAAAATTGAGATAATGATGAAATTTCTACATAGCCATATAAAGGCAATCACAAAAAAGCGTACTGTCATTTTAGACAGTACGCTTTTTTTATGAACAAATCCAAGCAACGTCCGCTAATAATAACCTCGCGATGAAAACATTAAAAAAGGATATAAGGCACAGAATTATTACGGTGGCTCGCAATGAATTCATAAGAAATGGCTATAGAAAGACATCTATGCGAACCATTTCTGCAAAGTCAGAAGTTGTCTTGGGCAACATATACAATTATTTTAAGACAAAAGATGACATTTTCTGTGCTGTTCTCAGACCGTTACTTGATGTCTTGGATGCAAGGATGTCTTCCTACCGTATGGAACATGACAAAATAGACAGAATTGATTTCATCAAAGAATACCAAAAGGATTTGCTGAGAGAAACGCTTAGAATAATTTTCTTGTATAAAGAAGAATTAAAGTTATTGCTTTTTGAATCAAAAGGTACTTCTGTAGAATTTTTCCGTGAAAATTTTATCGAAGAACAAGTTGCAATAAGTAAAGAATATATTGACCAAATGCAAAAAGTCTATCCACAAATACAAACAAAAGTTTCGTCACTATTCTTTCGGATTTCCTCTTCTACATGGGTAACAATCGTCGGAGAGATTGTCTCAAATCCAGAAATCCGTAAAGAAGAGGCAAAACAGGTTTTGTCTGAATATATACGCTATAATACAGCAGGATGGCGAGAACTCATTAATCAATAAGATTATGAACAGATTATTCATCGTAACGATACTGTGTTTGTGTACAACAGTTTTGTCTGCCCAAAATATATTACGTGGGAAAATCATAGATAAAGAAACAGGACTTCCCATATCTGGGGCATACATATCAATCAAAAATACAAAACAGAAAACAGTTTCTGACAAAACAGGCAATTATCAAATTGACATTCTCTCAAATGGAACATGTCTCGTTGAGGTTTCATTTGTTGGATATAAACGAGTAAGGCAAGTCATTGTGTTAAACGGCAATATCACAAAAGACTTTTTCTTAGAATCATCAGCGAACGTCCTTAACGAAGTTGTAGTGAAGGGATCTTCCCAGCAGGCGGAAATAAACCGCATTCGGCAGAGTCCTATGGCTGTAACCGTAGTGGACGGATCCAAGCTGCGGGGACGTTCAAGCGGTATAGAAGAGATTCTTACACGCACGTCTGGCATCAAAGTAAGAAAGACAGGCGGATTGGGAAGTGCGTCGCGCATATCTGTACATGGTTTAGAAGGTAAGCGTGTCGCCGTATATATTAATGGTTTCCCACTCAACAGTCCTGACGGTTCTTTCGACATCAACGATATTCCAATAGATGTGATCAAATATATAGAGGTGTACAAGGGTATTGTGCCTGCAGAATATGGAGGCGACGGATTAGGAGGAGCCATCAATATTGTGACACGTGAGGATGAATGCGACCTAGTAGGATTCACGCAGGAATTGGCATCATTCGGAACATCCAAGACACTTACAAGTGCTCAAAAGCTTTTTGCAAAGTCAGGCATATTATTTAATGTTGCTTTCTTTAAGAATAAATCCAAGAACAACTACACGATGTCATGGCCAGTATTCGAAATAAACCTGCCAGTCTCAGAATACAGAAAGGTAAGACGAAATAATGACTATTATGACGCAGACTTCTATCATGTCGGCATTGGTTTTAGAAAGCTATACTTCGACAAACTGGATTTGGAATGTGCTTTTTACAGGAATAAGAAAGGCATACAGTCTCTTAACTTTGACTCGCGACATGCCTATACGCGAAGTCTTAACATAATGCCCACTTTGGACATGGAGAAACATAATTTCATATTCAAAGGGTTAGATCTGAAAAATACACTCGTTGCTCCCATCATACGTTCGAACATGACGGATACGGCAACTACAAAGATGCAATGGGATGGGACGGACACACAAGCTATCGGGGAGACGGAGGACAACCTTTTCAACGAATCCCATAACCGACAATTTGAGTTGCGAAACAAATTTAACCTGAAATATACATTTGGACAACATACATTCAACATAAATGATCAACTTGCTCTTTCGGACTACCGTCCTAAAGATGAACGCATGAATGACTATCTCGGGTTCGATCCTAGCTCGTTTCCCAGCAAAATGATTTCAAACAATATCGGACTCAGTCATTTGTATGCCTCTTCCAATCATCGTTTTCAGAATTCCTTGACGATAAGCATTTATTATCTGAAGTCAAAAATCTTTAGAACAAGCGATGCCTTGTCGAAAGCCCAAATGAAAGATGCATCAGCTCCCAAACAGACAAGTGTGAACAAAACGTACTACGGATTTAGTGAGGGAGTGAGCTATGAGTTTTGGAAAGGCGTGAGGGGAAAGTTCTCGTTTTCACACAATGTGAGACTCCCTGACACAGGAGAACTTTTCGGTAACGGAATGAGCATCAAGCCATCAGTGAACTTACTGCCTGAAATTGGAGACAACCTGAACGTTGGAACCATCATAGATACAAGAAATGTGATGGGACTTACCCGCGTGCAGTGGGAAACAAACTTCTATTACATGTATATCCAGAATATGATAAGGCTTTTCCCCGCTGATATCCGTTCCATATACATAAACTTAGGAAAGACAAGTACGCTTGGTTTCGATACTGACTTAAAGGTAGATATAACCCCAAACGTCTATGCATACTTTAATCTTACATTGCAGGACATTCGAGACCGGCAGAAATGGTTAAACGATGCAAAAGGGACGGATAATCCCACATATAATAAACATGTACCCAACATACCGTCTTTCTATTACAACTATGGCATGGAATATCACGTTGAAGGTTTGTTGGGAAAGAAAGAGTTGTCCAGAGTTTATGTAGATGTCTCTCATGTCGGAGAATTCGATTGGGGCTGGCAAATGAGCACACTGCCCGACCAACGAAAGAAATGGATCATTCCTTCCAACGATGTGTTTACCATAGGGCTTCAACAGTCATTTTGGCATAACAATGTTTCTCTGAGTTTCGAGGTCGAAAATATTTTTGACAAAGAGAACTACATGGAATTCAAAATGCCACTGCAAGGCAGAACCTTTAAGGCTAAATTGCGTTTTAATCTGTTCCGAGACAAAGTCTCAGGAGGAGCTATGAGTATGTAAATTCTTATTATTCATTTCAAAAATTTATAGTCAAAATGAAACATTATTTCTTAGTCGCAGCCACGGCGCTGCTTGTGTTATCAGGTCTTTCCTCATGTAGTAAAGACACTCCAGATGTTCCTCCAACACCACCAGCAAAGTCCGAGGCAGGATTTGTGCATAGCGTGAATATTGGAGAGAACACATATATCAGTCTGTTCAAAGACTTGACAGCTGGTTCGCTCAATACGGACAATGCTTTGGTGTTTGCCAAGGGTGCATTTTCATTTGTGCATGGTGGCAAGGTATATGTGACTGACACGGAACACCTCTACAAGTACATCCCTAAGGATGGAATCCTTGTTCAAGAAGGAAACACCATGCTATTTCCAAGTGGTGCAAAGGCCACATACATCACATTCTTATCCGAGAAGAAAGCCTACGTTTCTTGTCTTGGATTAGGAAAGGTGTGGATTATAGATCCGTCCTCCATGACAAAAACAGGAGAAATAGATTTATCTGGCTATTCCTTGGGGAAGTTGGCTGGCGACAATAATCCTGAACCATGTGCTTCCATCATCAGAGACGGCATCTTATACGTGACGCTCTGCCAATTAAAGTCTGCCTACTCATGCGAGAAGGGGGCACATATAGCCTTAATAGATACCAAGACCGATAAGCCCATCAAAATGATTAGTGACCCTCGTGCTACAATGTCCTCCTCTATGACCCCTGCTGGGGACCCATTCGTGGACGAGAAGGGTGACATCTATTTCTATTGCGTAGCTATGTTTGGATACCAGCCTGGGGTCAAAGAAGGATTCTTGCGCATTAAGAAAGGGGAGCAAGACTTTGACAACTCATATTGCTTCACCCTTGCAGACGTAAACTTAGAAGGAGTAAAGGGGAACAGAACATCGTATGCTTATAATAAAGTGTATGGTGGAAACGGAAAGGTTTATGGATACCTTAACATTCCCGGAGCGACAAGCAATCCACCTGACTACGTTCATGACAAATCATTTCAAGCCTTTGAAATTAATCTATACAATAAGACTTGCAAGAAGATGAATTTTTCTGGAACTGTAGGCTGGGCCACATCCATCTGCAAGTCTGGCAATAATATCATCTTCGGCATGTCAACAGACCAAGGCATGGGCTACTCTGTCTATCATATGAATGATGGAAGCTATGAAAATGTAAAAGTAAAAACTTCTGGTGCTCCTTATATGTTGCATGAACTAAAATAGTTGTAATAAGTATTTTATGATGCCATTAGCCATGTCAAATCCCACGTCGGGATGAGATATGGCTAATCTATTTTAATACAAATGGCGTATAGGTCAAATTGCAGGCTGAGATACTGCGTAAAGTGTTGAATATGTTACCTTTGCACGAGATTCAAAATCTCAAAGTAAGGTATTATGAATAAGAGTAAATGCCCTTGTTGTGACTCAACACATACGAAGAAAAACGGAAAACGCAATGGAAAACAAGTCTATAAATGCTTAGATTGTGGCTATCAATTCCGTCGCAAGCAGCTACCTTGCGAAGAAGAAATTTGGAATATATACAAAGAGAATAAACAGACGATTTCTGAACTTTCAGATATGTTCAACGTCAGCGATTCAACCATTAAACCATTAAACGGATGCTGGCTCACGTGACAAAAGAATGGGTTCAACCCGATCTGTCAGGACGTAGTGGATACGTTCATCTTGACGCAACCTATTGGGGACATAATTGGGGAGTTCTCCTTGCTCTAGATGACGCTTCTGGATACCCTTTGTATGTCGATTTTATCAAGAGTGAAACCACTGCTGATGACTGAAATGCAGTGCGCAGTATAGAGGCTAGAGGTTATCTTATCAAAGGGCTAATCATTGACGGAAGGCAAGCACGTTTGTAGTAAGGCAAAGATTTGCGATCTTTGCTCTGAGGTTAGTTGTTTGTACATAGGCAATACAAAGATAATTAATCTTCCAGAGTTCTCAAAAGGGGACTCTTTTTTATGTATTGCCGGTATCGCTCTTCGGGGCTGCGCGCCCCGGCCGCGAGGCAAACTCGCGGTGTTTTTCATAGATTAGAACCTATGAAAAAACGAATGATTTGTTGCACTTCGATTTTGAAAGTATGCACCAACTTTGATGAAGTTACAGATAAAAAGATTGCAAGCATACAAAAGAAAATCAACAGTAGACCCAGGAAAAAATTAAAGTTTGAGACACCAAAAGCAGAGTTCTTCAAAAGAATAGCTTAATTTTGCACTTGCCGGTTGACTCTACGTTCTTCTCTCGCTTCGTGCGAATTGCGGTATTTTAGGGAGAGTTTTTTGGCCATATCGGTATTTCTTTCTAACTTCGTAGCCAAGATTACCCTAACGAAAGCCCTCGAAAGAGGGAGGAGAATCTCTCTCCGTTTTGATGGGCGTTTTTCACCTTCATTTTCTCCGTGCGCGTACTCATTGTCAACACCTCAGAGCAGAAAGGAGGAGCAGCGATTGCCGCCTCCCGCTTGATGCACGCCCTCCGCGCTGAGGGCGTGGAAGCACGTATGCTCGTGCGCGACACCGACCACCCTTCGGCACTCGTGCACCGAGTGCATGGGCACTGGAAGGGGCGCTTGCGCTTCCTTTGGGAGCGTGTGGTGATTTGGGCGGCCAACCGCTTCACGCGGCGCAATCTCTTCAAGGTGTCCATCGCCAACACCGGATTTGACATCACGCGCCTGCCCGAATTTCAAGAAGCCGACGTGGTGCATCTGCATTGGATCAACCAAGGATTTCTCTCGCTGCGCGACCTCCGCAAAATCCTCCTTTCGGGCAAGCGCGTGGTGTGGACGCTCCACGATATGTGGCCCGCCACTGCCATCTGCCACCACGCCTATGCCTGCGAAGCCTATCATGTGGCGTGTCACGACTGCCCCTTCCTCGCCGCCCCCGGACGCAACGACCTTTCGGCCCGCGTGTTTCGGCAGAAACAGCGCACCTATGGTGGTCTACACCCCAACCTGAGTGTGGTGGCCGTGAGCCGCTGGTTGGCCGAACGAATGAAAGAGAGTGCACTGCTCGGAGAGAAGCCCCGCGACATCATCCCCAACACCCTCTCGCTCGACAATTTCGACCTACTCGATCGCACCGAAAGCCGGCGCGAACTGGGCCTGGCCGACCGGCGCTATATCCTCCTATTCGGCGCTGCCCGCATCGACGACCCCATCAAGGGATTTGAATTTCTGCGGGCCGCCATCGAATGTCTGCTCCAACGTGGCGAATATCGCCGCGAAGAGTTGCACCTCCTTTTGTTCGGCCAAATCAAAGACGAACATTTGCTCGATGATTTCCCCATTTCCCATACCGAAATGGGCGTTGTGCGCGACACCCACCTCATCTCGCGCCTCTATTCGGCCGCCAATGTCACTGTGTCTACCTCACACTACGAAACATTTGGGCAGACGATGGTCGAAGCTCAAGCCTGCGGTTGCCTGCCCCTCTCGTTTGACGGCAGCGGACAGGCCGACATCATCGACCACAAGGAAAATGGCTATCTCGCTGCCCGGCTGGACATCGAAAACCTCACCGACGGACTGGAGTGGTGCTTGGGCGATGGGCAGTGCATCGACCGCCGCGACCTGCGCGAAGGGGTGTTGCAGCGCTATGCCCCATCGGCGATTGCCCGAAAATACATCGAAGTCTATACCCGCCAGCAATGATTAAAATCACGATTGCCACGGTGTGCTACAACGCTGCCCACCTACTGCCTGCCACCCTTTCGAGTGTGGCCGAGCAAGACTATCCCGCCGTGGAGCACCTCATTGTCGATGGGGCATCGACCGACGGCACAGCGACCTTGCTGGCCGACTATCAAGCCCAAACGGCTTCAACCGCCGCTCAACATCATGAGCGGGTGGTGCTGTCGGAACCGGACAAGGGGATTTACGATGCGATGAACAAAGCCCTGGGGCTTGCCACGGGGCAGTACATCCTCTTTCTCAATGCCGGTGACCGCTTGCACAGCGCCACCACCCTGCGACGCATCGTGGAGTCATTGCCGACCGAGGGGGAAACTTCCCTGCCGGCTGTGCTGTACGGCGATACGCATTTGGTCGATGAGGAAGGACATTTTTTGCGTCGCCGCCGCCTCTCTCCTCCCGAGAGGCTGCATTGGGAGTCGTTTTCCCAAGGTATGCTGGTATGTCATCAAGCCTTCTTTGCCCGCACCGATTTGGCGCAGCAGCACCGCTACGATCTCCGTTATCGCTTTTCGGCCGATTTTGATTGGTGCATCCGCATTCTGCGCGCTGCCGACGAAGCGTCCTTACCTCTGCACAACACCCATTTGGTCGTGGCCGATTACCTTTCGGAGGGCACGACCACCCGCCACCATAAGGCTTCGCTCCGCGAGCGGTTTACCATTATGTGCCGCCACTACGGCTTCTTTTCCACCCTGATGCTCCACGCTTGGTTTGTGGTGCGCGCCCTTGTACTCCGATGAAAATTACCGATAAAACTTCAGCGCTCAACTGGGCGACCACACGTTGCGCCCAGCGGGAATGCTGCCGCTACGATTTGGAGAAGAAACTCCGTGAAACCCCGCTCTCCCGCGAGGAGGTGGATGAGGTGCTCGACACCCTCGAAGACGAGCATTTCATCGATGCCGGCCGCTATGCGCGGGCGTTTGCACACGACAAACTGGAATATGACGGTTGGGGACGCCTCAAAATCAGTCAGGCGCTGCGACAGAAGAAGTTTTCTGCCGGTGTTGTAGAAGCCGCTTTGGCCGAGGTGATTGAAGAAGATCATTATTTGGAGGTTTTGCAACGCATCTTGTCGAGCAAACTCCGCACCCTCTCTTTCGATGCCGACGACCGCCGGGAAGCGCTCAAAGCCACTCAGAAACTGGTACGGTTTGCTGCCTCTCGCGGTTTCGAACCACACCTCATTTTCGACACGCTCCACCAGCTCCAAAGCCTATGAAATCCCTCCTCTTTCTGTTTCTGCTCTTCGGCAGTGTGCTGACGGGTGGTGCTCAGACGGTCATCGACCTCAACAAAGGCACCGTGGAGAGTGCCAAAGTGAGCCCTTCTCTCCATCCGAACCCTTTCAACAAAGCGCGCATCATGGAACGCGACAAAGCGATGGCGCAGGAAGACGCCCGCATCTACCGCGAATGTCTGCAAAGCGCTTTCCACTATCTTGCGCTGGACTCGCTGGGGAAAGCACAACGACAATTTGAAGAAGCGCTGCGCCTCCAACCCAAAGCCGCCGGCAACTACCTCATCCACGACCAACTGGGGCGCATCTTCTTCACGCGCAACCAGCCGAAAGATGCCGTGCGGGCTTTCTCCGAAGCGCTCCGCCTTCATCCCGAAGCCACCGAAACGCGCCGGTTGCGCGCCAACGCTTATAGTGCGATGAACCACTGGGAGCAGGTGGTGGAGGATTGCAGTACGGTGTTGGCACAAACTGCCCCAGCCGACACCGCACAGCGACATGAAATGCTCCTCTTGCGCACCGATGCCTACAAGCACCTGCAAGCCTACGACAAGGCAGAGGCTGACCTGCGCGCCATCCTCGCCTTTGCGCCCTACGATGTGCAAGCCCACCTGCTCACGGCCATCATGGAAGAGGAACAAGGGCGCATGGATGAAGCGATGTTGCGCCTCAGTATGCTCAAAGAGCGCCATCCTCGCCTCGTGCTCGCCCGCCTCCTGCACGCCCAAATGGCCATGGCCCAAAAAGACTACGATGTGGCGCTCAACGACTACAATGAAGCCTTGGAGATTACCCCCGACGATGGTACGCTCTATGTGCAGCGGGCAGCCCTCTACTTCGCCCTCGACCGCCCACATGCCGCCACAGCCGATCTCAACAAAGCCCGACAGCTCGGTTGCTCGGAAAGCGTCATCGCCTCGGCACGCCCTCACAAGAAGTAACCTGTTCGGTTCCTCCCCTCTCCCTCCCTCCCAACACAACACTATGATTCTTCGACTGCTCTACGCCCTGCTTCTGCTGTTCCCCCTCTGTGCGCCTGCACAATCGTTGCCCGAATCGTGGCCGCTGCAACCTGCTCAACGCGAATATCGCGCGGTGTGGTTCTGCACCTTTGGGGGGATGGACTGGCCGGGACGACGCTATGCCCAAACGGAATATAAGGCCGAAGTGCAACGCCAGGAACTCATCCGCACTTTCGACCGCTTGCAAGCCGCCGGCATCAACACCATTCTTTTCCAGACGCGCATCCGCTCCACCGTGGCCTATCCCTCGCAATACGAACCTTGGGATGGCGCTTTCTCCGGCACTCCCGGTGTTGCCCCTCCCTACGATGTGTTGCAGTTTGCCGTGGAGCAAGCCCATCTGCGCGGTATGGAACTCCATGCCTATATCGTGGCCTACCCCATTTGCAGCGTACCTCTTGCCAAGCAGTTGGGACGTCAAGCACTGCCGGTGCGCCGCCCCGACCTCTGCCAGAAGTGCGGCGACAAGTGGATGATGGACCCCGGCATCCCCGGTACCGCCCATTACATCGCAGGGTTGTGCCGAGAGATAGTGGAACGCTATGATGTCGATGGTATCCACCTCGACTACATCCGCTATCCCGAAAAGGAAATCGCCTTCAACGATGCCCGTACCTATGCCCGCTATGGAGGCGGCAAGCCCAAGTCCGAATGGCGACGTGACAACGTGACCCGCACGGTGCGCCTTATCCACGACACCATCAAGGCCGTGCGTCCCTGGGTGCGATTGACCTGCTCCCCCATCGGAAAGTATGCCGACCTGCCGCGTCAGACGTCCCGCGGATGGAATGCGCGCGATGCGGTGTCGCAAGATGCACAGTTGTGGTTGCGTGAGGGATGGATGGACGCCCTTTTCCCGATGATGTATTTCGATGGGGAGCACTTCTATCCTTTTGCACAGGATTGGCAGCAGAATGCCTCCGGCCGCCCCATCGTTCCCGGGCTGGGCATCTATTTCCTTTCGCCCAAAGAAGGCAACTGGAAACTGCCGAAGGTGGTGCGCCAACTCAATGTGTTGCGGCAGCAAGGCATCGGTGGACAGGCCTACTTCCGCAGTCGCTTTCTGCTTGACAACTGCGACGGCGTGTTGGACTTCGTGACCGACTTCTATCGCCAACCGGCACTCACTCCGCCGATGACGTGGCAGGACAGTATTCCGCCCGCTGCGCCGGTCTTCGCCACCCGAATTTACGGCAACACACTGCGCATCTGGTGGGATGCCGTGAAGGACGAAACGCCGGTGGTCTACAACATCTACCGCCTCGCCCCTCAGGGGCCGCAGCTCATCGCCCACCACCTGCGCACCACGCTCTACGACTATTCACCCTCGCTGCCGGCCCTGCTCCACGACCGATACGTCGTGGTGGCAATGGATGCTTATGGCAACGAGTCGCCCTTACCTCCCCTCACCGATGAAATCCGTCCTACTTACCCTCGCTTTGTGCCTCTGCCCGCTGCTTACGCTGCGAAGCCAAACCGCCACGCCCGAAGATAGCGTCGATGCCCCCCGCATCTCATGGCAGGGATTGAGCCACGATGCGACACGCACCACCCTCTTTGTCGGGATGGGGCGCAACCACCTTTACGATAGTTACCTCTCGCCGCTGGACTATTCGGGGCTGACCCTCGGAATCGGCAGCCTGAGCGAGCGCCAAAAACGTTGGGCGAAAGGGCGCATCACCTCCTTCTTCCGCTGGAACCTGAATGGCACACGAGCCAAGAAAGCGACCGGAGAGGGGCTGTTGTGGGATGCCGAGGGCGAACTGACCTACGGCCTCCACTACAACCGCCTGCCGGCGCCTGGTCTGAGGGTGGGCGTGGGTGGAGCGCTCGGGCTGCATGTGGGCGGCACCTACTCCACCCGCAACGGCAACAATCCTGCACAAGGGCGTGCCGCTCTCGAAGGAGCTATCACCGGTGTGGCCGACTATCACTTCCGTGCGCTGAAACAACGTTGGCAGTGGCGCACTCAGGTGGATGTGCCGGTGGCGGGGCTGATGTTCTCGCCGCAATACGGGCAGTCGTACTATGAAATCTTCGGACTCGGGCACTACGACCACAATCTCCGCTTGGCCCATCCTTTCAATGCGCCCTCTGTGCGCATCTTTTCCACCTTGTCGTTGCCCTTTGCCCATCGCCGCTTTGCCATCGGCTTGGACGCCAACATCCGCCAAAGCCACATCAACGGACTGAAACGACACGCCTGGAGCACGATGCTGGTGATTAGTTATACCCGAACGCTCAAATTCCTTGACCGATGAAACGCTTCTCCTCCTTTCTCTTGTGGATCTTCCTGCCTTGGGTGTCACTCACGTCCTGCATCACCTCTGAGGACTACAGCGCCACGCGTCGCGGCGATTTTGAGGCACTTTGGCACATCATCGACGAGCATTATTGCTTCTTCGACTACAAACAAAAAGAATATGGGCTGGACTGGAACGAGGTCTACAATCGCTATTCCGCCCAAATCAACGATACCCTCTCGCGCCGCGCCCTCTTCCAAATTTTGGGCAACATGTGCAACGAACTGCGCGATGGACACGTCAACCTTTGGAGCGCGGCCGACATCGTGCGCTATGCCGACTGGTACGAAGCCTATCCGACCAACTACAGTGACTCTTTGGAACGTATCACCCTCGGCCGCAGCCAGGACCATCGCCTCACCGGCACGATGAAGTACCGCATGCTGCGCAACAACATCGGCTACCTCCGTTGCCCCACCTTCGACACTACCATCGGCGAAGGCAACCTCCACGAAATCGTGGGCTACTTCGCCACGGCCGATGGGCTCATCATTGACATCCGAAGCAATGGCGGCGGCAAACTCACCACCGCGGCCGACCTCGCTTCGATATTTGTCAATAGCCCCACGATGGTGGGCTACATGACCCACAAGACGGGCAAAGGGCACAACGCGTTTGCTACTCCGCAAGCCATCACCCTCCGGCCTTCCAATAGTCTGCGCTGGCAGAAGCCCGTGGTCGTGCTCACCAATCGCCGGACTTACAGCGCTGCCAATACCTTTGCGCTCTACTTGAAAAGCCTGCCCAACGTCACTCTCATCGGCGACCGCACAGGCGGCGGCTCGGGGATGCCGTTCAGCAGCGAACTGCCCGGCGGTTGGGGTGTGCGCTTCTCGGCTGCCCCTCTCCTCGGCCGCAACATGGAGCACACCGAATTTGGCATCGACCCCGATGTGAAAGTCAGTATCACCTCGGCCGACTACCGGCGCGGCGTCGACACCATCCTTGAGCGCGCCATCGACCACTTGGCCGCCAAGGCCGGTCGTCCATAAAGTCACTTCCCCCACGAAATCCTCTTTTTCATCACTCCTTATTTTTACCCTCATCAGCTCATGAGAACGCTCAAATTGCTCTTTCTCTGCGCCCTGATTGCCGTGTTGGCCCTGCCGCTCAGTGCCAACACCCGTCAGCGCGTGGGGATACTCTATCACATCGTGGTCGATGGCAAAGCCTTAGACCACCAAGACAACACCGTCCGGCTTTCGGCCCTCGACCCCGAACGTCGCGAACAGTATTGGCAGTTGGAAAACCTCTCCGGCTCCTACCGCCTCATCAACCCTTTCACCCAAAAAGCCTTGCGCCACAACGGCAACGCAGTGGAAATGGGTGAAATCAATGGTTCGGACGAAAATCAGCTTTGGCGATTGGAAAACGCTCCCTCCGGAACATCCTTCCTCATCCCTGCCAACCGCACCACAATGGCGCTCAATGCTGTGGGCGGCACCCTTGTTGTGGCCGAAAAGGGAAAGGTGGAAAAGAATAAGACCGCTCACTTTGACAAGCAATATGCCGAGCGGCAGGGCTTCAACGAAGCCCAAATCTTCCGCATCCACACGTTTGGCGATAACGACCGCGTGCTGGGCAATGCCAACTCCTTTGAGAACGGTGCCCAAATCGTGGCTGAAAAGACCGATGTCAACAGCCGTGGGCAGTATTGGAACATTCGTATGCTCGACCTCCGTCGGCGCATGGTGAGTAACGCCTTTTTCAACCAATTTTTCGATGATGGCGGCAACAATGCTTCCATCACGCACCTCATCCAGTGGCAGGCCAACTTGCGCAACCCCGGCAATGCACAGTTTGAGGTGCTCACCGTGCCCAGACAAGAAGACGTGTTCGTTTTTGTTTCCCATCAGAAGAAGAACACGATGTTCGTCCTCGATGGCGATCGTCTGAAATTGGTGCCTCTGAACCTTGCCGACAAGCGGGCTTGGATGTGGCTGGAACCTGTCGAAAAACCGCAAATCAAATCTGATTGGTGGGAGGATGAAACCGTCTTTGCCATCAACAAAGAGCCGGGACACGCCACCTACACCCCCTATGCCACCGAGCGTGAGATGCTCGCCGACCGCGACTTCTACGCCACCCCCTGGACCGAACCGAAGAGTTCGTGCGTGCTTTCGCTCAACGGAGAATGGCGCTTCAAATTGGTGAGCGAACCCTCGCAGCGCCCCCTCGACTTCTTCCAAAACGGATACGACGACACCGCCTGGGATCGCATCCCCGTCCCCTCCAACTGGGAGATGCTAGGCTACGACAAACCCATCTACTGCAATGTCGAATACCCCCACGGCAACACACCGCCCTTCATTACCGCCCGACCCGGATTTAACGACAACGGCGCCAACTACGGCATCAATCCCGTCGGTTCCTACACCCGTACTTTCTCCGTTCCTGCCGATTGGCTTGCTCGCCGCACCATCCTCCACTTCGGGGGCATCTATTCTGCCGCCATCGTCTGGGTCAACGGTCAACAAGTGGGCTATACTCAGGGCGCCAACAACGACCACGAGTTCGACATCAGCAAATATCTCCGCCCTGGTGAAAACCGCCTCGCGGTGCAGGTGTTCCGCTGGAGCGACGGTTCCTACCTCGAATGCCAAGACATGTTCCGCATGAGTGGCATCTATCGCGACGTCGTCCTCTACAACGTCCCCAAGGTGGGCGTCCGTGACCACGTCCTCACCAACGAGATGCGCAACCACTATAAGGATGCTGTGCTGAAGGTGCAACTGGCTTTCAGCAACCCCACCCTCCATGCCGAAAAGAAGGAAATCAGCGTTGCGCTCTACAATCCTGCCGGCAAACTCGTGGGTGAAGATAAAATTCAAGCCGTGGCTGTGGCCAATGCTCAAACGGAAGCCGGTCTTTCCTTGGCCGTACCCGCTGCGCTGCCTTGGACGGCCGAAACGCCCAACCTCTACACCGTCCGTTTCATCCAGCGCGACGAACAGGGCCGCGAGGAGATGGCGTGGAGTACTAAGTGGGGCTTCCGCGACATCCAAATCAAGAACTCCCTCGTCTACATCAACGGCCAAAAGGTGCTCTTCAAGGGCGTCAACCGCCACGACACCGACCCCGAGCGCGGACGCGCCGTTACCAACGAAACGATGCTCCGCGATGTCCTCTTGATGAAGCAAAATAACATCAACACCATCCGCACCGCCCACTATCCCAACGCCGCACGGATGTATGCCATGTTCGACCACTACGGCCTCTACACCGTTGATGAGGCCGACCTCGAAGACCACGCCAACCAGTCTATCTCCGATATGCCGTCGTGGATTCCGGCTTTTGTTGATCGCATCAACCGTCAGATTACCCGCGACCGCAACCACCCCTCCGTTATCATTTGGAGTTTGGGCAACGAGGCCGGAAACGGCGAAAACTTCCGCCAGTGCTACGACGAGGCTGCACGTCTCGACCCCACGCGCCCCATCCACTACGAGGGCACCCGCATCAACCACAGTTACGGCGGCGAGCGATTCTCCGACTTCTACTCCAAGATGTACCCCGACATGAATTGGATGAACGCCCACACCTCCAACCTCGACAAACCGATGTTTGTGTGTGAATACGCCCACGCTATGGGCAACGCCATCGGCAACCTCAAGCAGTATTGGGAGGTCATCGAAAACTCTAACTCCTGCATCGGCGGCTGCATCTGGGACTGGGTAGACCAAGCCATCTACGACCCGCAGGAACTCAAGCAGGGCATCCGACGCCTTCACACCGGCTACGACTATCCCGGCCCGCACCAAGGCAACTTCTGCTCCAACGGCATCCTCCCCGCCACCCGCCACGAGAGTGCCAAGCTCGCCGAAGTCAAAGCCGCCCACGCCTTTGTCAAGCTCTCCTACTACGGCCATACCGATGAGGGAAAGGCCGGCATCACCGCCCTCGTCCGCGTCAAAAACGGATTTGCCTTCACTTCCCTCGGCGGTTTCGACCTCCGCTGGGAGCTCCTCCGCAACGGCAAAGTCGTCCTCTCCAAGCGCCTGGCCCTGCCCAATCTCCTGCCCGGGCAGGACGACATGCTCCGCCTCCGCATCGCTCGGAAGGAGCTGGACAAGGCCGAAAAGACGGGCGAAGAACTTCTCCTCAACCTCTATGCCGAGCGCCGCGCCGCCACCGTGTGGAGCGCGCCCCACCACGTAGAGAGCATGGCGCAGAAGGTGCTGGTGGAACGCGCCCCCCTCGCCCCCCTCGCCGCCCAAGGTGAAACCCTCGCCGAGCAGCGTACCGACAGCCTCCTCACTCTCACCTCGCCCCACCTCACCGCCCGCTTCGACACCCGTACCGCCCGCCTCACCGCCCTCACCCTCGACGGCCGCGAAGTGCTGGGCAAAGGGCTCGACCTCGACTTCACCAACTTCCGCTTCATCGAAAACGATCGCAACGTCAAGCGCACCAACGGCATGGAAGCCACCGGAACGATTAGCGTGAGCCGCTCGGCCGGCGCAGCCATCGTCACCACCGAGCGCAAAGGCGCCCTCTGCGACCTGCGCCTCACCTACACCCTCTATCCCCAGGGCGTGGTTGACATCGCGGCCGAGTTCACCCCCAAGAGTGCCGGCCTGCGCCGCACCGGTCTGCAAGTGGGCCTCAACGCCGACCTCGACCACATCGACTACTATGCCCACGGCCCGCTCGAAAACCACAACGACCGCCTCGACGGCGAACTCTTAGGCCGCTACTCCATGACGCCCGAGTCTTCTATGGAGCGCTACATCAAGCCGCAGAGTACCGGCAATCGCGAAGGACTGCGCGAAGTTACCTTCACCGACACCAAGGGCCGCGGCCTGCGCGTGATCACGGAAGGCACGGTAAGCTTCACCGCCATCCCCTACCTCGATGAAGACCTCGCTGACGCCCAACACACGTGGGAACTCCACCGCCGTCCCTACACCGTGCTCCACTTCGATGCCGCCCACCGCGGCGTGGGCAATGCCTCCTGCGGCGGTGTGGACACCCTCCCTGAGTTTGGTGTCCCCGCGGCTCCGCAACACTTCAAGCTCCGCCTCTCTGCCGTCCGGTAAGGCGCGGTGCTCTCCTCCAGGGGTCTTCCCACCTCATATCGTCGGTGCAGAATGTTTCTGCACCGACTTTTTTGTCCTCATCCGTGAGTGCTCCCGTTTTCATTCGGTGAAAATCCGATTTTCAGCCGTATGGAACTCTGGTTTATGACGTCATAAACTCATCGACCGCAGGGCAGCACACCCTGTCATCGGGGGCGGTGTGCTCGAGTGCAGGGGCAATTTCAGGGGGAATAGATTGTCCATTTGCGCTTTTTGTGCTACCTTTGCAAGGCTAATAAAGCATATAACCCTTAAATCCATGCAAACCATGGCTTCAATCAAAGAAAAAATCGGATATGGTCTGGGAGATATGTCCTCGTCCATGTTTTGGAAAGTCTTTTCAGCCTACCTCCCCTTCTTTTATACCAACGTCTTCGGCCTCAGTTTGACGGCCACTTCCACCCTTGTGCTGGTGGCGCGCATTTGGGACGCCGTGAGCGACCCGATGATGGGCGTACTGGCCGACCGCACGCAAACCCGCTGGGGTAAGTATCGCCCCTATCTGCTTTGGATGGCTGCTCCTTTTGCCATCGCCGGTGTATTGCTCTTCACCACCCCCGATGCGAGCGAAACGGTCAAAACCATTTGGGCTTACGTGACCTATCTGCTCATGATGACCGTCTACACGGCCATCAACGTGCCTTATGGTTCGATGCTCGGTGTGATGACGGCCGACTCCGACGAGAAAACCATCTTTTCCTCCTATCGTATGTTCTTTGCCTACGGTGGTTCGTTCATCGTATTGGCCGGCTGGGAACCGCTTTGCCGCTACTTCAACGCCCGACAGGGATTGGCGCTTGAAGCGAGCAACTCCAACAGTTGGCAGTGGGCAATGATGGTGGTGGGTGCTGCCTGCTTCGCCCTTTTCCTCCTCACTTTCGCCTTGACGCGCGAACGGTTGCGTACCGTGCCCAACGTGTCGATTGGCAGCGACTTCCGCGCCCTGCTTCGCAACCGCCCTTGGTGGATTTTGTTGGGCGGCGTCATCTCTTTCAACTTCCTCAATGCCATCCGCTACACCGTCATTCCCTTCTTCTTCGCTTCGGTGGTGAGCCGTGAAGCGCATCTCTCCCTCTTCTCGTGGGAAGTGCTTTTCTATGCCGGCCTCTTCCTCTCCGTAGGCGAAGTGGCCAATATGGTGGGTGTAGCCCTCGCCTCACCTCTCTCCATGGCCGTGGGCAAGAAGCCTACTTTCCTCTTCGCCCTCGTGGGTGTGATGTTGTCGAGCGCTGCTTTCTATTTCCTTTCGGCCGAAGCCTATCTGCCGATGCTCCTCCTGCAAATCGTCTTCTGCATACTCACCGGTGTCATCTCGCCGCTGATGTGGAGCATGTATGCCGACATTTCCGACTATGCAGAACTGCGTTTCCGTACGGCCTCCACAGGACTGATTTTCTCCTCCTCCTCGATGGCGCAGAAGTTTGGCGCTGCCTTTGGTACGGCCGGTGTGACGGCTATGCTGGCTTGGGTGGGCTACAACACGCAGGCTGATGCCGTGCAAACCACAGCCGCCATCGACGGCATCCGTTGGCTCATGAGTTTCGCTCCTGCCTTCATTGCCGTGGTGAGCTTTGTCTTCATTGCCTGCTACCCGCTCGGCAAGAAGCGTATGGCCGAAATCAATCGTGAACTCAACGAACTCCGCGCCCAAGCCGGTGTGATTGAAAACTAACCCTTTCTCTTCGTCTATCTCATTAACTTCATAAACCCCTCTTTTCGGCCTATGCAACCCATTCCTTGGCAAGAACGCCCCGCAGGCTGCACCGACGTGGTGTGGCGCTACAGCGAAAATCCCATCATCGACCGCTATGCCATCCCTTCGAGCAACTCCATCTTCAACTCCGCTGTGGTGCGCTACGGCGAGGGATTTGCCGGCGTGTTCCGCTGTGACAACCGCAGTGTGCAGATGAACATTTTTGCCGGTTTCTCTCCTGATGGCATCCACTGGAGCATCAACCACGAGCCCATTCACTTCCAAGCCGCTCCCGGCACTGACCCCGCCGTGGCCGAACATCTCTACAAGTACGACCCACGCGTGGTGTGGATTGACGACCGCTATTGGATTACTTGGTGCAACGGCTTCGGCGGTAGTCCCACCATCGGTGTCGGCTACACGTTCGACTTTAAGGAGTTCTTCCAATGCGAAAACGCCTTCCTGCCCTTCAATCGCAACGGCGTGCTCTTCCCCGAAAAAATCAAGGGACGTTATGCCATGCTCTCCCGCCCCTCCGACAGCGGCCACACACCCTTCGGCGATATTTGGTTGAGCTATTCGCCCGACATGGATTTTTGGGGACACCATCGCCTTGTGATGCGTCCCACTCCTTTCCCCGACAGCGCCTGGCAGTGCACCAAGACAGGAGCTGGCCCTGTGCCCATTCGCACGGAAGAGGGTTGGTTGCTCTTCTATCATGGTGTCATCACCACGTGCAACGGTTTCCGCTACTCGATGGGAGCGGCACTCCTCGACCTTAACGACCCCTCTAAGGTGCTCCGCCGCTCGATGGATTACCTCTTGGCTCCTGCTGCTCCCTACGAACTTATGGGAGACGTACCCAACGTGGTTTTCCCCTGCGCCACTCTGGTGGAGGGCGACCGCTGCGCCATCTACTACGGCGCGGCCGACACCGTCACCGCCCTTGCGTTCTGCCACATCTCGGAAGTCCTCGCTTTCTTGAAGACACAGCCTTGACATCTTCTTGTGGGTGGCCCGCTCCTCTTTATATAGCCCGAGCTGCTTATACAACTGGACCACTGATATAGGACTGAGCCGCACTCTCTATCTTGCGATAGGGAGTGCGGCTTGTGTTGACTCACCAACCATAGACATTGCGGACCATCCACCAGGCGAGGGTGAGCAGGCCGTAAAGCACGAGGGCCGAACGCGAGGTGAGCCGCTGATGGAGGGGACGAAGACGGGGCACACGTGCGGCCAGTAGCAGGAAGAGCCAGTAGGGGAGCGCAACGGCGAGGAAAGGGTTGTGCCCGACGGCTTCGACGAAGCGGCCGTTGAGCAGCGCGTGCAGTCCGCGTTGCGCCCCACAACTCGGGCAGGCATAGCCCGTGAGGCGATGAAACGGACATTGAATCAGCCAAAATTTTGAGCGGGGATCGACGGCGTAATACAAAATTCCCGCCGCCACAAGGGCAGCGGGAAATAGGAGGGAACGCAACGAAGGTTTGCGCATTAGTACATCTTTTGATAGTCGAAGGAGGAAGGAGTACCTTCGTTCCGATCGTGGAAGAAAATGTAGAGGCTGGTGATGGCAAACTTGGCAATAATCGCCGTAAAGCAGACGCCGATGCAGCAAATCAGCAAACCGGCCAATACGATGACCGCCAACACGATGAAGAGACCAAACAAAGAAAGCACTTGTCCCTTGGTGACGCGCCAAGAAAAACTAATGGCTTCGGAAAGACCGGATTCGGGGTGGTCGATAATATAAGTGGACGCCTGAGAAAGGCGTGCACCGAAGAAGATGCCGGGAATGATGAAAAAAATCATGCCAACCCCGACAATGAGGCTGTAGAGGATTTGCCAAACGATATATTTCAAATAGACGGAAAGCGGCAGGTTGAAATCGGAGAATGCGATGTTTTCGTTAGCGCCACGGGTCATACGCAACAGGGCGTGTACCAGACCTACTGAGAAAACAGACATAACAAGGAAGTTCAAGGAAGAACCGAAGTAGTAGGTGGGGGTTAAGACGAGGGGTTGAGAGTGGCCGCTCATGGCAGCTTCCCAATAGCCCGAAGGGTAGAAGGGAAGTACAAACAAGTTGCTGACAATGTAGGCTACGAACAGATAGACTGCAAGGAGGATTCCGTGACGTTTGGCCAACTGCCAAGCATTGTCCAGAAGATCGCCGATAGAAAAGTTCATAGGTCAAAAGGATTTAGTGAGGAAAGCCCTCAGTTAGAAAAATAAGAATTTCAGGAGGTGGAAGAAGGCATAATCCCTGCTTAACCTTTAATACGTGCAATGACTTCGTCAAGGGTGCAGGTGGATTGTTCGCCCGTTGTCATATTTTTCAAGGCAATGGTGCCGGCCGCCATTTCGCTTTCGCCGACGAGCGCGACAAAGGGGATGTTGCGGGTGTTGGCATAGTTCATTTGCTTCTTCATCTTGGCGGCATCGGGGAAGACTTCGGTTGAGATGCCGGCAGCACGTGTCTGTCGCGCCATACGGAGGCAGCACGCGGCTTCGGCTTCACCAAAGTTGATGAAGAGCAGATCGACGCCGGAAGCGGTGTCGGCAGGATAGAGTTCGAGTTGATTGAGCACGTCGTAGATGCGGTCGGCACCGAAAGAGATACCTACACCCGAAAGTCCCGGCAGCCCGAAGATGCCGGTGAGGTTGTCGTAGCGGCCACCGCCGGTGATGCTGCCGATTTCGACATCCAGCGCTTTGACTTCAAAGATGCAGCCGGTGTAGTAGTTCAAACCGCGCGCCAGTGTCAGGTCGAGTTCGATGACGTTCGTGAGGTCGTCGCCCAAGCAATTGAGCACAAACTCCACTTCCTCGCAGCCTTTCAATCCCACTTCGCTGGAAGCGAGCACTTGGCGCATGGTGTTGAGTTTGTCGGCATTGGAGCCCGAGAGGGCAATGATGGGCTGGAGCGTTTGGATTTGTTCGGGAGAGAGTCCGCCGGCCGCCAATTCTTCATTCACCTTGTCAAGGCCGATTTTGTCGAGTTTATCAATGGCTACGGTGATGTCGACAATTTTGTCGGCGGCACCGATGACCTCAGCAATCCCGGTGAGAATTTTGCGATTATTGATTTTGATGGCCACACGGATGCCGAATCGGGTGAACACCTCATCGACAATCTGCATCAGTTCCACTTCGTTGAGCAACGAATCGCTACCCACGACATCGGCATCACATTGATAGAACTCGCGATAGCGGCCTTTCTGTGGGCGGTCGGCACGCCAAACGGGTTGAATCTGATAGCGTTTGAAAGGCATCTGCAATTCCTCGCGGTGCTGCACGACATAGCGGGCAAACGGAACGGTGAGGTCGTAGCGCAGTCCTTTCTCGCAAAACTTGGCCGCAAGGGCCGCCGCAGAGGCTTCTTCATAATCTGCCGTGCTGACGGAACGGGTAAAGTCGCCGCTGTTGAGGATTTTGAAAAGGAGTTTGTCGCCCTCCTCTCCATATTTTCCCATCAGGGTGGAGAGGTTTTCCATTGCGGGGGTTTCAATCTGGCTGAAACCATAGAGGCGGTAGACACTTCGGATGGTGTCGAAAATATAGTTGCGGCGCGCCATTTCGAGCGAACCGAAATCGCGTGTGCCTTTGGGTATGCTGGGCTTTTGTGCCATGGGTTTGAAAGAGAGAGTAGGAGTTAGAGAGAGTAGGGCAGGGCAACTGACCCGAAATTACTTGGCCTCTTTGATGAGGAAGAGTTGCGTGGGCAGGTGGTCGGAGTAGCCGTTGAGCCAAGTTCCGCCGGCTGTGGTGCGCTTGGGAGCGCCCTTGTAGCGTCCTTCGGTTTGGAAGAGATAGTCGCGTGTGAAGACAGCGTGGGTGTAGTAGTGCAGGCGGTCTTTGGGCGTGTGGAAAAGGTTGCCCGTGAAGATGATTTGGTCGAAGAGGTTCCACTTGCCATTGTAGTAGAGCGTGCCGGTGCCCTTGTTGTAGAGCATGTCATACCAAGGGTCGAAGAAGTCGGTGGGCGCGCAGTCTTTGGCTTCCGTTTTGGCGGCGAGCGCCTCGGGGGCGGTGACGGAGGCGTCACCGGGGTCGTCGTTGAGGTCGCCCATCATGATGATTTTGGCATCGGGGTCTTGGCGTTGGAGCGACTCTTTGAGACGGCGCACCTGATAGCCGGCACGCTCACGCGTTGCACTTTGTGCGCCACGCGAAGGCCAGTGATTGACGATGAAGTGGAACTTCTCGCCGCCCAAGCGTCCCGAAACGGTGAGGAAACCGCGGGTGATGTAGGTGGTGTCGCCCACGAGTTTGCCGCGTTCGTAGGGGTAGGGCTGTACCTGTCCTTGTGCATCGGTGTAGAACCCAAGGTCCACATTGGGCTGGTTGGTGTCGCGGTAGATGTAGGGGACGAGCATCGTACGCTCCAATTTGAACGCCTTCGGGTTGTAGAGCAGGGCGCAGTCCACGCCGCGGCGGTCGGGCCCGTCGATGTGCACAATCTCGTAGCCGCGAGCGCTGAGAGAGGGTTGCCGAAGGAGGTCATCGAGGACGTGGCGGTTTTCAACCTCTGAAAGACCGATGACGGCTGCACCGGCCGGATTTTTAGCTTTGCCCACTTCTGTGCAAAGCTCGCTGAGCACCTGCGAGATGTTTTGGAGTTTGGCTTGATACTTCTGTTCTGTCCACTTATAGGAACCAGTGGGCAGGAACTCGTAGTCGTTTCGTCCGGCGTCGTGGGTGGTGTCGAAGAGATTTTCCACGTTGTAGAAGGCGATGCCGTAGAGCACTTTTTTCTGAGCACCCACTCCTCCGAAGATAGTCAGAAAGAGGAGGAGGGTGAGGGTTAGGTGTCGTTTCATAAGATAATTGAGGTGATAAATTTCGGGCAAAAGTACTCAAGAAAATCGAAATAGCCGACTTTTTAGGGGGTTATCTTTCTAAAATGCCAATGAATAATTAAAAAAATGAGGAGGAAAAGCGAAAAAAGCTGAGAAAGAGGGGCGGAATGTTATTTTATTTCCTATTTTTGCGGTCGTAAAAACGTTGTAGAAATAAGTAGGTGTTCGAAATTAATTGATACTCTATTTGTTTCCATTTTTCGTCAACTTATCTTTGCGAAGAAGGAAGGAGTGTAGCGAGCTACACGACTGATGAACAAAGGCGAGATGGCGGAAAAGGGAGACAAAGGGAGGCAAAGAGGGTATCAAAGTTGAGAACATCCTACGGTTAAGTGACTACGATTAATTTTGAAGACCTACTTATGATGTCTATGTCCTTCGGTAGTCGCGCTTGCAGAGCAAACGTGCGCTTCGGCATAGGCTTCAATCCTAACATTCCTCGATATACATTTATGAAAAAAGGAGTATCTGTGTTGGCCACCCTGTGGTGCTTGGCGGGTGCCACCGCTTTGGCGCAAGTGCATACGGCCGACACCTTAAAACTTCAAGACGACAACGCCGACTTTACCTTCTCGGAGTCGCAACTCGATGAGGACCTCGACGCTTCGCAAGCCGTGGCATCGGTGCAGGCGAAAAACGATCCCTTCCTCAACAGCGTCGGATTTCGCTTTAGCCCGATGCGCTTCCGCGTGCGTGCGTTGGACAACATGTACAACCAAACCTACATGAACGGACTGCGCCTCAACGACTTGGAACTGGGACGCTTCAACTACTCTTCTTTGGGAGGACTGAACGATGCCACGCGCAACAAAGAAGGGGTGGACGCCTACGACTACAACCGTTTCGGACTCGTGGGCATGGGCGGAGGCCAAAGCCTGAACACTCGCGCTTCGCAATTTGCCATGGGCAACAAACTCACGCTCTCCGGTACCAACCGCAACTACTATCTTCGCGGCATGTACACCTTTGCCACGGGGCTGCTCTCCAACGGATGGGCATTTGCCGGAAGTGTGGGCTATCGTGGCGCCACAGAAGGCGTGATTGAAGGCACGTTCTACAACTCTGCCGCTTATTTCCTCGCTGCCGAAAAGCGCTTCGGCATGAACCATGCGCTTTCGCTCGTAACCTACGGCGCTCCCACCGAGCGTGCTCAACAAGGGGCATCGACCGAGGAAGTCTATTGGCTCGCCAATTCCCACTACTACAATCCCAACTGGGGCTATCAAAACGGCAAGAAACGCAATTCGCGCGTCGTGGAGAGCTTTTCACCCACGACCATCTTGACTTGGGATTGGGAGAACGACAAGCACACGTCAAAACTGACCACCAACCTGGGCTTTGTCTACAATCGCTACAGCGGTACGGCTTTGGGCTGGAACGGCAATGCCTATGACCCTCGTCCGGACTACTACAAAAATCTACCATCGGGTGTGGGTGACGTCTGGGATTCTCGGTCGGACCACTACGTGGGCAAAGAAGGTTTCCTCCGCGACCAGTGGAACAGCCTCTATGACTATTGGACGGCCGACAAAGCCCATCGGCAAATCAACTGGGATCGGATGTACTTCATCAACCGCCAAAATGAAGCCAATGGCGGCGATGCCCTCTACTACCAAGAACGCCGCCACAACGACCAAACGGTGTGGATGTTCTCCACCACCTGGAACCAGACGTTCAATCAGCATCACAAAATCGCCATCGGTGCTTATGCCAACCACACGCATGGCATGCACTACAAGACGATGGCCGACCTGCTGGGCGGCACTCGCTACATCGACATCGACAAGTTTGCCATCAAGGACTATGGTCCCAACAGCGTGGAGGCACAAAACGACTTGCGCCATCCCAACCGGAAAATCAACAAGGGCGATCGTTTCGGCTACGACTACAACATCGATGTGAACAAAGCCGAAATGTGGAGCAACTACCAGTACACCGGTGCTTACGCTCAGTTGGTGCTGGCCGGACATGTCGATGGCACGACTATGGAGCGCAACGGCTTGATGGAAAACGGCCGCTACCAAAACAACAGCTATGGCAAGAGCGGGGCAGCGAAGTTCTTGGGGGGCGGCGGAAAGGCCACGGTCGCTTTCACCCCCACTCGCAACCACCGCTTGGCGCTCAGCCTCGGCCTCTCCTCGCAGGCACCCTTGTCGCGCAACGCCTTCGTGGCCGCACGGGCACAAAATAATTTTGTCGACAACCTTACCAACGAAGACATCTTCTCCGCCGACTTGAACTATGCTTTCCGCATAGGTCCTGTGGTGGGTAAGGTGAGCGGCTACTATCTGGCCTTCTACAACCAGGTGGAGCAAACGGCCTTCTACAACGACCAGCAGTCTACCTTCACCTACCTCACGATGAGCGGTATCGACAAGGTGCACTATGGGCTCGAAGCTGCGATCGACTGGCAGTTGACCACCAACTTCTCACTCAACGCCATCGCCTCGATAGGCAATGCCGAGTACGACAACAACCCCTATGCACAGGTGAGCTACGAGGGAATGAATGCCGCCGAACTGGCGAAACTCAACACCGTGGCCAACCCGGTAACGAAAGCCCCGATGCCGATGCGCGTCATCGCCAAAGGTATGAAAGAAGATTCTACTCCTCTTACCGCCCTCTCTTTCGGGGCGAAATACAGCATCAAGGGGTGGTTCTTTGAAGCCTCGGCCAACTACTATGACCGGGTTTATGTCGGTTTCTCTCCCTATCGCCGCCTCAACAGCACCTACGCCACCGATGGGCACTTCTATCTGCCCACCTCTGTGAACGCGCAGGGACAGGCCGTCTACGATGTCAAGGAGTCCGAACTGAAAACCAATGGCGGTGTGCTCTTCGCAGCCGACGGACGTGAAGTCAAAAGTTATGCAGCTCAGCAAGAGAAGTTCAAGGGCGGTGTGATGATCGATGCTTCGATAGGCCGCTACATCCGCTTGCGCAGAGGCAAGAGTCTGAGCATCAACTTCTCTGTGCAGAACCTGACGAACAACCGTAATCTGCGCACGGGAGGGTACGAACAAAACCGCTCCGACTTCTACTACAAAGAGAGCGGCGGCACCTACTCCCGCAGCGAAGGAAAGGCTTACAAGTTTTCGAAAAACTCGAAGTACTACTATGCCAACGCCCTCAACTTCTTCCTCAACCTCGGTTTCAAGTTTTAATCTCGTCCACTCATGAACAAACTATATTCTCTCCTCATGGGCGGTGTGATGGCCTTCTCCTTGACCGCCTGCATGGACAGCCACGACGAGCCCGACACCGGCCGCCTCACCATCACTGCGACCCATCTTGCAGCGCCCAACACAACGATTCTTGATGTGAAAAACAAGTTCAAGAACGCCATCACGGGCAACAATACCTTTGAGCAAGTCAAAGAAGACTTGATTTTTGAAGGCGTTGTGGTAGCCAACGACGTTTCGGGCAACCTCTACCAAACACTGATCTTGCGACACATCGGCTCTACGGCCGGTGCTGCCGACGACCAGTGCATCCAGGTGGGCATCAAGCACACCATCCTCTATCCCTACTTTGCCCTCGGCCAGCGTGTGCGCATCAACCTCCGCGGCCTCTACATCGGCAATTATAGCCGCACGCCCAAGGTGGGCGAACCCTACTATACCTCTTCCGGCAATCTCCGTCTCGGCCCGATGCTGATGGAACGCGTGGCGCACAATGTGCAACTGGTCGGCAAGCCCAACACCACGCTCCCCGAACTCACACCCCTCGACCTGACCACCACCCAGGGCGCCACGTGGCTGGTCGACAAGAACCACCAAAACTATCTCAACTCGCCCATCCTGGCCAGCGTGATAGGCTCATTTCGTGAGATGCAGGGCACGGCTCGCAACAAGGCTGAGGTTGGGGCGCTCTCCGGCAAAAAAGAACCCCTTCCCAAAATCTTTGCCCCCGAAGCGCTTTATGATGCGGGCTATGCCGTCAACCGCAACCTCGTCACCCCTGCCGGCACGACCATTACGTTGCGCACTTCCACTCAAAACGACCTCTCCTTTCTGCCCCTCCCGGCCGATGTGCGCCACTACACCGGCGTGATGAGCTATTACAGCGGATGGCAACTCCAACTGCGAAGCCCTCACGACATCATTCCGAACCTTTCAAAGTAACCTCAACTTCACAGGCGTCCACTGCGCCCATCAAACCATAATGATATGAACAAATTTGCCTCTCTTCTGGCGGCTTGCACCCTCGCTCTCGGCTTTACGGCCTGCGAAGACGTGCCTTCGCCCTATCAAATTCCTACTGAAACCCCGGACACCCCCAAGCCCGGTGCCTCGACCTTCATCGAAGAGTCCTTCTCCTCCGAACTTGGGGTCTTCACCAACTTCACCACCTCGGGTCAGGGCGGATGGAAAATTGACTTCAAAACGGCCAAAGCTGCCGGCTATGACAACTCGACCAAAAAGACAACGGCCGGCACTTACTACTTGGTGAGCAAGGAGGTCGACCTCAAAGGCGTTGAGGCCGCCCACATCGCTTTCGACTACATCTTGCGCTATAGCAAAGCCGACGAAAACCAACAACTCCTCATCACGGAAAGTTTTGACGAGAAGAAAGCCGACCAGGGCTGGACGGTGATTTCGCAAACTTGGACCGAAGGCCGCGACTGGACCACCTTCTCACACGCCGACTTGGCCGTTCCTGCACAGTTCTTGGGCAAGAAGGTGCGCATCGCCTTGCGCTACAACACCGACAACGTGAGTGGTTCGACGTGGGAGGTGAAGAACTTCATTTTCCAAAAGGGTGCGCCCGAAAGCGTAACGCCCACTCCTACGCCAACTCCGACCCCGACCCCCACTCCTACGCCTGGCACGCCCATCTACTCGAAGGCGCTCACCGACAATGCCGACGGCTGGACGCTGGAGCAAGGCACACTCCCCACAGGTATCACCCGCGTCTGGGCACAAGATGCCAAGTTCGGTCTCAAAGCCTCCGCCTATGTGGGCGGCACGCGCTATGCCACCAAGGCATGGGCTATCTCGCCCGCCATCACCCTCACCACGGGCAACGTGCTCACTTTTGACCACGCACAAAAGTATGCCGCTGATGCCAAAACCGAAAACACCCTCTGGGTGCGCGAGGGCACTACCGGTACTTGGCAGCAACTCACCATTCCGACCTATCCCACAGGAGCCGACTGGAATTTCATCTCGTCCGGAAAGGTCGATTTGAGTAGTTTCGCCGGAAAGACGGTGCAGTTTGGCTTCTGCTACACCAGCACCACCAGCGTGGCCTCTACTTGGGAAGTGAAGAACTTTGTGGTCAAATAAGTCTCTTTCAAGACGCGATTGTTTTACTCCTCACGCACCCACTCTCCGCTATTGTTGTGGAGACGAGGTGCGTGAGTTGCTTTCTCTTTATGCTGAAATCTCTTGCCATCCCCCTTTTCATACTGGCGTCTCTCCTTTTGACAGCTTGCGACGGCCACAATCCCAACATACAGTTTGGCGGTGACGACAAACCGAGTCACGTTGTTTTGCCCAAAAACGACCTTGCCCGCTTGGAAATGCCGGCGCTCAAAAAGGATGCCCACGAAATCTTTGTGGTCCACCGCACGGCGCCTGTCCGGACCGGCGGTGACTCTGTGCTCAACTATGCCTATGCCTACGACACCTCGCTCTACCACACGCGATGGGTGGCCTTCCGTTTCGATGGCGACACGCGTCCCCGCAACGTGACGCGCAAGGCACACACCATCCGCCCTCAGTATCCTCGCGACCCTAAACTCCCTGTGCAGTACGCCCTCGCCGACGACTTGAGCTTCAAAGGCTACGACCATGGCCACCTTTGCGCCTCGGCCGACCGCCTCTATTCGCGCGAAGCCAACGACCAAACGTTCTACATCTCCAACATGAGTCCGCAGGACCCGCAGTTCAACCAGGATTATTGGAGCGCGCTGGAAAACCATGTGCAGACCCTCGGGCGCGACCCCGACTTTGCCGACACCCTCTATGTGGTGAAGGGAGGCACCATCTATGAGCCCAACGTGCTTCGCCGCATCACTTCCCAGCGCCTGCCCGTGCCCAAATACTACTTCATGGCTTTGCTCAAAGTCAAGAATGGCACGTATTCCGCCATCGGTTTTCGGCTCGAACACAAGGACTATGGGCACAAAGGTTCTAAGCAACGAATGCTGCAACACGTCGTTTCGGTGGCCGAACTGCAAACGCTCACCGGCATCGACTTCTTCCACAACCTCCCCGATGCGGTCGAAGTTGCCGTTGAGCGCATCGCTACTCCATCGGCTTGGAAATTTTAGTGTTCCTCCTTCTGTACGTTTATGAAAAAGGCGTGCCAAAATTTGGTCGCCTTTTTCTTTTTCATTACCTTTGCAGAAAGAAAGAATAGCGTCTTTCTACGGACTTGTAGCTCAGTTGGTTAGAGCAACAGACTCATAATCTGGAGGTCCTAGGTTCAAGCCCTAGCTGGTCCACATTCTCCCAATGAAGCACTTGCGAACCCCTCGCAGGTGCTTTTTGCGTTTTTAGGTCGGTTCGTTTTTCGAAAGGGAGAAGCCAAGGTCAATCACTGACGAAATGTGCACCGTACAGCGGCATTTCTCCACACACGGCCTTCTGTTATTCGGCTTTTCTTCGTAAGTTTCCAAGGAATAAGTAGGTGCTCAGAATAAATTGATACAAAGATAGTACCATAGTAGAGAGCATCCTACGACTAAGATAACTACGATTGATTTTGGACACCTGGTTATTTAGATATAGACATCTCGGCCTCAAAATCAGCCACTCCAACCCTACTTTAACTTGGATTTAACATTTCGGGGAAGGAGGAACAGCTACCTCAGAGATAGTTTTTTCTACCTCTGAGGTAGTTGGATTTAGCTGGGAGGTAGAAAAGGCGGGCTTCCTGAGTCGGGTGGAGTGGGGCATGTGGGCGCGTGTTGCCTCCTTTTGTTTGTTCTCGCGCGCGTATATACTACACAATAGGTCGTGTCTTTTTGCCTTCACTGCCTTCACCGAAGTGAGGTGTTGGTGAAGGCAGGTGAAGGGAGAATGTTTCTTTGCCTTCACCTGTAAGTGCTTTATAGTCAAAAGGTTGTTTTGGTGGTGAAGGCGTGAAGGATAAAAACAAGAACTATTGTAGGGACGCGCGCGCGAGGAAATCGGGGAGTATGGTGGTTCACCAATGGCTGATGGCTTACCGATGAGCGTCCCCATCGGGGACGTTCCCTTCGGTATTGGACCTCCCGTAGGTTCGTCGGGCAAGCTCTCCTCCGGATATTAAAAGAAGCCCCCTTCGGGGCCGTCCTGCTGCGTTGGACTTGCTGTGGTATTTCCTCTTCGAGGCGCTCTGCGGTGTAGGTTTGCCTGTGCCACTGCACCTGCGTCCCCGCGCTGTATCGCCTCAACGGCTGTCGCTGAAGGCGACATTGTACATCACAGCATTGTCTTGTCGCGATAGATCAATACGCCTCTCTTCTTGTAAGGCTGTATTTTGCAAGAAGATCCGAAAGATTGGCACCGGCTTTTCTACGTAAGAAATTGGTCGTTTCGAAAAAAAGTTGTATCTTTGCCCCATTATTAACCCCATAAGAATGGAAGAAATACAGAACCAAACGGCCGGCTATTCTGCCTCCAATATCCAGGTGCTCGAAGGCCTGGAGGCAGTGCGCAAGCGTCCGGCCATGTATATCGGTGATATCAGCGAAAAAGGACTTCACCACCTCGTCTATGAGACGGTGGACAACTCTATCGACGAAGCCTTGGCAGGATATTGCACCCATATTGAAGTCACGATTTGTCCGGACAACTCCATCGTGGTGCAGGACAACGGCCGTGGCATCCCTGTGGACATTCATGAGAAAGAAGGTGTGAGCGCGCTCCAAGTCGTGATGACGGTGCTCCATGCCGGCGGTAAGTTCGACAAAGGTTCCTATAAGGTGTCGGGCGGTCTGCACGGTGTGGGCGTGTCGTGTGTCAATGCGCTCTCCACGCGCATGAAGTCGCAGGTGTTCCGTGATGGGAAAATCTATCAGCAGGAATACGAAACCGGAAAACCGCTCTACGAAGTGAAGGTGGTGGGCGAAACCGACCGCCGAGGCACGCGCCAGCAGTTTTGGCCCGATGCCGACATTTTCACCACGACCGAATATAAGTATGACATTTTGGCCAACCGTATGCGCGAATTGGCTTTCCTCAACGCCGGGCTGACCATCGTCCTTACCGATGAGCGCGACTTGGACGAGGAGGGCAAACCGCGCAGCGAGACGTTCTACAGCGAGCAGGGCTTGCGCGAGTTCGTGCGCTACCAGGACTCCACGCGCGTGCCCCTCATTCAGGATGTCATCTACATCAACACCGAAAAGGAAGGAATCCCTGTAGAAGTGGCTATCGTCTACAACACGTCGTACAGCGAAAATCTCCACTCCTACGTCAACAACATCAACACCATCGAGGGTGGTACGCACTTGGCCGGTTTCCGCGCTGCGGTGACCCGTGTGCTTAAGAAATATGCCGAGGAAACCGCTGCCAAGCAAATCGAAAAGGCCAAAATCGAAATCACCGGTGAAGACTTCCGTGAAGGGCTCACCGCCGTGATCAGCGTGAAGGTGAGCGAACCGCAGTTTGAAGGCCAAACCAAAACCAAGTTGGGCAACAGCGAGGTGATGGGTGCGGTCAATCAGGCGGTGGGTGAAGCCCTCACCAATTACCTCGAAGAGCATCCGAAGGAGGCGAAGGTGATTGTGGATAAGGTCATTCTCGCCGCCACAGCTCGCATCGCGGCCCGCAAAGCACGCGAAACCGTGCAGCGCAAGAACCCCATGAGCGGAGGCGGACTGCCCGGCAAACTGGCCGACTGCTCCAGCAAAGTGCCCGAAGAGTGTGAACTCTTCCTCGTCGAGGGAGACTCGGCCGGCGGCTCTGCCAAACAAGGACGCAGCCGTGCCACACAAGCCATTCTGCCTCTGCGTGGTAAAATCCTCAATGTCGAGAAAGCCATGTGGCACAAGGCTTTTGAGAGTGACGAGGTGAACAACATCATTCAAGCCCTCGGCATCCGCTTCGGCATTCAGAAAGAGGGCGAAACCGGTGAGGTAGACTCCAAGGAGGCCAATATCGACAAGCTCCGCTATCATAAAATCGTGATTATGGCCGATGCCGACGTCGATGGTCAGCACATCGCCACGCTCATCATGACGCTCTTCTATCGCTACTTCCCCCAAATCATTCGCGAGGGCCACTTGTACATCGCCATGCCGCCCCTTTACCGCTGCAAGAAAGGCAAGGTGGAGGAGTATTGCTACAACGACCGCGAAAAGGACAACTTCATCGCTACCTATGGCGACCCCACCAAGGGCGAAAACTCCATCACGTTGCAGCGCTACAAAGGTTTGGGTGAAATGAACCCCACCCAACTTTGGGACACGACGATGAATCCCGAATCGCGTATGCTTAAACTCGTGACCATCGAAAATGCTGCTGAGGCCGACCACATCTTCTCCATGCTCATGGGAGACGATGTTGAGCCTCGTCGCGATTTCATCGAACGGAATGCCAAATACGCCACCATCGACGCATAGTGCTGATACGGCTAAGGGCGTCATCTTGTGCGGTCCTCCGGACGGCCTTTTTCTCACCACTGCTCTCTCCGACCTCACGCCGAGTCGAAGAGGGCAGTTGTCTTTTTTGATTGCACCTGTTTATGTGTTTACGTCTTTTGTTTCTTCTGTTTTTTGTCGGTAGTCCGATGAGTTGGGCACAAAAAACGCCCCTCGAACGGCGCATCGAACAGCAAGGTTTGGTCGATGTGCACAGCGTGGACAGTACGATTTTTGTCAGTCTGATGTATGCGCGAGCCGACAATTTCACCGGCCGAATCTTGTATCATGATTTGCACACCGCCTATTTGCTCCCCGAAACGGCACGTGCCCTTCGCAAGGCACAGACCGAATTGCAACGGCGGCATCCCGACCTGAGTCTGAAGGTCTACGATGCCACCCGGCCCATGTCGGTGCAGCAACACATGTGGGATGTGGTGAAGGGGACGAACCGAAGCATCTACGTGAGCAATCCGGCGCGTGGAGGCGGACTGCACAACTATGGACTGGCGGTCGATATCACCCTGTGCTGGCGTCGGAATGTCTACGACCGCAGCGGACGTTTGCTCCACGCCGCCGGCGATACCACCGGCCTGTCGATGGGCACACCGATAGACTACCTCGGAAAGTTGGCTCATGTGCGCGATGAAACCGCGCATTTTCGCAAAGAGAGCCTCACCCGACAGCACTTGACACGCCGTCGTCTCCTCCGCGAAGTGATGGCAGTGGGAGGTTTCAAAGTGCTTCCCACGGAATGGTGGCACTTCAATTTCAAAACGCGTGCCGAAGCTCGGGCGCACTATCACCTCATACGATAAATGGAAATTTTGCTCAAAAACCGCGATTTCATCGAGAAAAACCAGTATCGACAAGTGGAAGACGTGGCCCTTGAACTGGCCAACGCCCATCATCCCGATGCCGCTTTTATCCTCCGCCAAATCGAAGGACGGCAGCGACTCCGCGAGAAAGTGCCCACTTGGTCGGCTGTGGACGAACTGCTCTATCCTGTGCGCCTCTCGTTGGAACAGTGCAGCGGTGAACCGGCGGCACGCTACAAGGCGCAGGTCGTGGAGCGGCTCTTTGCCGAAGACATTGCTGCCCATCGTTCACTCTCAATGGCCGATTTGACCGGTGGTTTTGGGGTAGATTTCTCTTTTCTCGCCCCTCTCTTTTCTCGCGCGGTCTATGTGGAACGGCAGGCAGAATTGGTGGCGCTGGCACGGCACAATTTTCCATTGCTTGGGCTGGCACAGGTGGAGTGTGTGGAGAGCGATGGAATCGACTATTTTCGTGCGATGGCACCGGTCGATTTGCTCTTCCTTGATCCTGCCCGCCGTGATGGCGCCGGGCGGAAGACGGTGCTGATCGAAGATTGTCAGCCCGACGTCAAGGTGCTGCTTCCCGAACTCTTGGCGAAGTGTCGCGTGCTGATGCTCAAACTCTCCACGATGCTTGATTTGCGACAGGCCATAGACGCGCTCGGTGGTGTGGCAGAAGCCCACGTGTTTGCGGCCCAAGGAGAGTGCAAGGATTTATTGCTGGTTTGTCGTTCCGATTTTTCCGATGAAACCGCTATTTTTTGCGCCAATGAGCGTGCGAACTTCTTCTTCCGTGCCTCCGATGAAATCGCACTTCCTGTTTCCTTTGCCGATAGTGTCCGCGGCTTTCTCTACGAACCGGACGCCGCGGTGATGAAAGCCGGTGCTTACAAAACCATCGCGGTGCGTTATGACTTGCAAAAACTGCATCCGAACACTCATTTATATGTGAGCGAGGTGGAACACACGGATTTTCCGGGCCGTGTCTTCAAAATAGAAAACGTGGTCGGCTTTTCTAAAAAGGAGCAGCGAGAACTCTCCGCCCTCAAACGTGCCAATCTCTCCGTGCGCAACTTTCCGGCAACGGTGGCTGAACTGCGCAAACGGCTCAAACTTCAAGAGGGGGGAGATGCTTACCTGTTTGCATGTACGCTCCACGACGAAACAAAGGCCATCATCATAGCGCGAAAGAACGTCTCTCGAAGGTAATGGCCTGCGAATAGAAATCTCCCTCATCAGAACAAATCGAACAAGATTTCAAAAAAAACAGCGGCAATCTGTAACTTTTCAGCGTCTTGTCCGTCTTACCATTAGAGGCATGAAAGAAATTGACTTCCAAAACGACCTGCTCCCCCTTAAAAACAAATTGTTTCGGGTGGCACTACGCATCACGCTCGACCGCCTTGAAGCGGAAGACGTTGTGGAGGACACCCTTGTCAGAACATGGGAGCGACGAGCCACCTTGGATGAAGTCAATAATCTCGAAACCTACTGTCTCACCATCTGCCGCAATCTGGCTCTCGATAGGGCGCAAAAGAAGGATGCCCAGCATCTTTCGCTTGACCACGAAACCATAGAAGCCCCGGACCATACACCGCTGCCGGACGAGCAGATGGAGCGCGAAGAGCGCTTGGCGCTGGTGCACCAACTCTTCAACCGGTTGCCCGAGAAGCAACGCACCGCCTTGCAACTCCGCGACATCGATGGGTACTCCTACGCACAAGTGGCCGAAGTGATGAACATTTCCGAAGCCGATGTGAAAGTGACGCTCTACCGAGCACGACAAGCCTTGAAAGCACAATTGGAGGCGCATCGTCATCACATTTAAGTTTTTAGTCAACGCACCCTTATGAACTACCAATATATCGAACAACTCATTGAGCGCTATTTTCTGGCGGAGACCACGGTGGCGGAGGAAAACATCCTCCACACGTTCTTCAGCCAGAGCGATGTGCCCGAGCATTTGCAGCAGTATGCCGACCTCTTCGGCTATGCGCTGCAACAGCAGGACAGCGATGTCTTGGGAGGCGACTTTGATGAGCGCGTGTTGGCGCGTCTTGCCGCTCAGGGCGATGCTCCCGAAGTGCGCGTCAAGGTGAAGCGGATGACCTTTGGCGAGCGCATCAAGCCCTTGTGGCGTGCTGCTGCAGCCGTGGCTATTGTCATCGTCTTGGTTGGTGGTGCAGGCCAGTCGGTCATCCATCATCCCACCTCAATTATTCTCAACAATGGTGATGCGGCTGCCAAGTCTATCACGCCCGATGAAACGCAACCCGGCACCACTCCCTATCGCCAAGTGGAGGAGGGGATGAAAATGGCCGTTACCGGCGACAGCCTTTCTCCCGCGAAAGCGCAATAGCCCCTTTCTTCGTCCGATGGGCGAACCTCAACCGAAAGTACAACAACTTTGCTCCATATTAAAACACCCCCGCTGAACCCTATGGTTTCAGTTCTCTCTTCCCAGTAGTCGTCCAACGGGACGCACCGACGCACCAGAAAGTGGCCTTGCTGCTTTCTGGTGTGTCGCTTTTTTAAGGTAAGTCGGTGTGGTCGCGGATGAACTTCCCTCATCCTCTTATTCTCGCCCAAAATGCGCAAAAATCACTAAAAGAGCGCCTATCTCAAAGAAAATCACTACTTTTGCACGAAATACGCAATAAAAGAACAATAATGGCACAAGAAGACGTTTTCAAGAAAATCGTATCACATTGCAAAGAATACGGTTTTGTGTTTCCCTCCAGTGAAATCTATGATGGTCTCGGCGCGGTCTACGACTACGGACAGCTCGGCGTCGAACTGAAAAACAATATCAAGCAATATTGGTGGCAATCGATGACGCGCCTGCACGAAAACATCGTGGGCATCGACTCTGCCATCTTCATGCACCCCACCATCTGGAAGGCTTCCGGCCACGTGGATGCGTTCAACGATCCGCTCATCGACAACCGCGACTCCAAAAAGCGCTATCGTGCCGATGTTCTGATTGAAGACCAAATCGCGAAGTACGAAGAGAAAATTGAAAAAGAAGTGGCCAAAGGCCGCAAGCGCTTCAAGGAAAGTTTTGATGAAGAACAATTCCGCGCCACCAACGGCCGCGTTTTGGAAATTGCTGCCAAGCGCAACGCTCTTCACGAACGTTTTGCCGAAGCCATGAACGCCAACGATCTCGAAGGTTTGAAGCAAATCATCCTCGATGAAGAAATCGTTTGTCCCATCAGCGGCACGCGCAACTGGACGGACGTGCGTCAGTTCAACCTGATGTTCAAAACCGAAATGGGCTCAACGTCGGAAGGTGCCAGCACCATCTATCTCCGTCCCGAGACAGCACAAGGTATTTTTGTGAACTACCTCAACGTGCAGAAGACAGGCCGCATGAAAATCCCCTTCGGTATCGCTCAAATCGGTAAGGCATTCCGCAACGAAATCGTCGCGCGCCAGTTCATCTTCCGTATGCGCGAGTTTGAGCAGATGGAAATGCAGTTTTTCGTCAAGCCCGGCACCGAACTCGACTGGTTTGCGAAGTGGAAAGAAACGCGTATGGCTTGGCACCAAGCACTCGGTTTCGGCGCAGAAAACTATCGCTTCCACGACCACGAGAAGTTGGCCCACTATGCCAATGCAGCCAGCGACGTGGAATTCCGCATGCCGTTCGGTTTCAAAGAAGTCGAGGGTATTCACTCCCGTACCAATTTCGACCTCTCTCAGCACGCCAAGTTCTCCGGCAAGAAGATTGAATACTTCGACCCCGAGGCCAACGAAAGCTACACGCCTTACGTCATCGAGACCTCCATCGGTGTGGACCGTATGTTCCTGAGCGTCATGTGCCACGCCTATCAAGAGGAAACCCTCGAAGGCGGCGACAGCCGCATCGTGCTGCGTCTGCCTGCTGCTTTGGCGCCCATCAAGTTGGCCATCTTCCCTCTCGTCAAGAAAGACGGGCTGCCCGAAAAGGCACGTGAAATCATGCACGACCTGCAATACCACTTCAAGTGCGCTTATGAGGAAAAGGATTCCATCGGCAAGCGCTATCGTCGCCATGATGCCATCGGTACACCCTATTGCATCACCATCGACCACGACACCCTGAGCGATGGTTGCGTGACCATCCGTGAGCGTGACACCATGACCCAGCAGCGCGTCAAAATCGAAGATCTCCGCAACTTGATTGAAGACAAAGTGTCCATCACTTCACTGCTCAAAAAGTTGAAGTAACTCCTCCTTGTCCTATGAAGCAACTCCTCTTCCTTCTTTTGGCTGCGGTGGGCTTGCTGAGCGCTTGCTCTGAAGACGACAACACCGTTTCGGAATATGCCAACTGGCCGGCGCGCAACATCACCGCTTTCCGCGACACCTTGGCGCAGGCAAATGCTGCCATTGCTGCCGCCCGTGCCACCCATGGCGATGCGTGGACCGACCACTGCGAGTGGCGCACGTTGGGTAGTTATACCAACCTTCCCACAGCCAAAACCTCTTGGCGCGACTCGATCGCGGTGCGTGTGTTGAAAACCGGTACCGGTTCAGGCACGCCACTCTACACCGACAGCGTGCGTGTGATTTACGTGGGACGCTTACTCCCCACGCCTCAGACCCCCAAAGGTTACGTCTTCGATCAGTCGGGCTTGGCAGGCAATGTGGACGAAGCTTTTCGCCCCGAATACGGTCAAACGGCACGCTTTGCCGTGAGCAACTTGGTCGAAGGTTTCACCACCGCCCTGCAACAGATGCACATCGGCGACCGATGGCGGCTCTTCCTGCCTGCCGACATGGCCTACGGCAGCGCTTCCCGCACCGGTATTCCGGGCGGTTCGATGCTCATCTTCGATGTGGAGCTTCGCAACTATTGGCGCAGCGGTACCACTGCACCCTGATATTCTGACTTATTACAACACAGTCCACCTCTACCGCGGTGGACTGTGTTGTTTTTTTGATGATGAAAAACACCTTATTTTCGTCTCTTGACAAAAAAAGTAACATTTTCTCACCCCATATCGCGCTTTTCGATTGTTTATAGAGTATGAACGCCACCCAATTCAGCCTCTTCACTCGGCAACATCGCGAAGCCTTGACACGCGTTGCGCTCAACTTCTTCCACGATACGGAGGCGGCAGCCGACATTGTGCAGGAAACGCTGCTGCGCTTATGGGTGGTGCGGGCACGGCTGAGGACTGAGGCCGACTTTCTGGCGTTGGGCATCCGTATTGCTAAAAACCTTTGCGTCAACGAGTGGAAGCGCCGACAACTACATGCGGTGGCGGGAGAACCGATGCCCGAAACTCCCTCGTCCACCGACACGGCCGCCCCACTCGAAGAACAAGAAAATCAGCACCGCCTGCACGCTGCCCTCGCTACCCTCACCTCCACCGAACGCCGCATCTTCACCCTTTGGCGTGATGAACAACTGGAAGTGGCACAAATTGCCGAAATCATGGGCTGTCTGCCCACTACGGTGAGCAACACCCTTTATCGGACGAAACGCAAACTATTCACGCTCATACAATCCACATTATGAACACCCAACTTCTCATCACTTCCTACCTCGAAGGAAAGCTCTCCCACCGCGAAGAGGAGCAACTGCGCACGATGCTCGAGGAAAAGAGTGTGCTCAGCCTCGAGGAGCAGACGGTGCTCGCAATGCTCACTCCCGAACCGCCCATGCAGCCGGACGAAGCGTGGTGGAGCGAAGAAGGATGTGCGGCCTACGATGCCCGGGTAGACAATCTTTCCTCTACGGATGTGGAACCGTCTGCACCGAAACCTGCACGCCTCCGGAGTCCGCGTCCCCTCTGGTGGGGCGTTGCTGCCGCCTGCGTGGGTATGCTCATAGCACAATGGTGGGCGAGGGTGGAAAAAGGCGTCCATGAAACGGAAATGCCCCCGATGGCACAACTTTCATCGTCTGCCCCCGTGGCATCCCCTGCACCTCCTTTGGTTTCGGCCACGATGGCCAATCAGCTAGTTCCTCTACCACAATGTAATCGTTCCACATCTCCTTCCTCTACGGCACCCGACTCTGCCACAACATTGTGGGCTTCTGCCGAACCAATGCTCACCGATTCGCTCAGCAACATTGCGGCGTTGGCAGATTCTTCACCCCAACTGTTTCAACAATGTTGGGATGCGTGGGTAGAACCGGCTATGGCCGCCATGCAAGTCAATCTTGACTACCAAATGTTTCTCTTTTCACACCCCGATACAATCAGCAAACCATTATACGTAGACCTCTAAAAAACTTTCCATTATGAAATCCCTGTTCACTTCTCTCCTACTCCTTATCTTCACACTGCCGCTCTCCGCACAGTACGCCCTGCGCACAGCCGTTGAGGATTTTGCCAACGCCGGCAAATACGTAAAAGGCGTGCGCTCCATTTCACAAACCGTTGACACTCCCAACGAGCCCTATTTCTCCCTCTATTCCTACCACTTTGAAATGCCTCGCAAAGCCGCTCGCAAGCAGATAGACACCTTCCTTCGCGCCTACAATGCCGATGCCCATTCACCTGAAGTAACCATGAGCATCCTCCACGTAGGCGACAGCGACGACAATCGTCCCTGCCGCATCGACTATGCTTACGGTCAAGCCCCTATTCAGGTGGGAGGCGATGAGTACGACAATCTCGCCCTTATCCGTATCCCTTCTCCTCGCGGAGGCGACTACCGCATCGTTGTGTGTGTCGAGTGGGAAGACTTGGACGATAGAAAAGTGGACGGACGTGTCCACATCATCGAAGGACAACACCAAACAGCGCCTACTCAACAGCGCTCGCCCCAAGGGAGTAAATATCGTTCTCAACGGAATATCAACATTGATACGCCCGACTCGCACTTTCAGTTTGAATTCACTCCTTCCCTGCGCGACAGCATCTTCAAAAAAGCCTTCAAGGACATCAACAGCTGCGACATTTCCTCTATGGTAGTCAATAAGCGAGACGGCCAATCTATCACTATTCTCAAGAAAGATGGTTCGAAGATGACGCTCAAGATAGGCGACGACGGCAGTTACACCACCATTGACACCGACCCATCGGGACGCAACGATACCACCGTCGTGCGCCTGCCGCAGGTGCAGCATTCCGACGACAAGGCCGTGAGAGAATATGTTCGCGGACTCCCATTTTACGAGAAGAACCTCATCAACAAAAACAATGCCTATAACCGCCAACTACTCGAGAAAATGGTGGGCGAAGGCGAACTCCTGCTCGACAAAATGGCGATCGACGACCTCTGGCAGGTCATCCTCACCGGTCGCCGCCTGCTGTGGGGGAGGTTCACCAACGAAGGCAGCGAGGAGATGCGCCAGCGCCTCGAGGGCTTCATCATGCGCTGCGAAGAGCGACTGAACACCCTCACTTTCGAAAGCCGCCTCACCGACTAACTTTTCTTTTTCTACCTTTTTTCATCCCGCCGTCCTTGCAGAAGAGTCTGCAAGGGCGCTTTTTTATAATGCTGAGATAATGTTGGGATGATTTTACTCTCGTTTTCCGCTTTTTAGCCGCGATAGGCACGTTGAAGTGTTAAAACCCTATCCTTTGTGCCACTCAATCCTTCAAAATACTTTATATTTGCAGCCGAAAACACTTATAAACCTATTATCATGCAAACATTTTCTTTCAAACCGTGGGCCGCAACCCTCCTCCTCGCCTTAGCGACCGGGGGCATCGGTCTACAAGCGCAAAGTGTGATTTTCCCACAAGCGCAGCAGCCCGGCGTGGCCGTGCTCACCGGCCAAGATGGGCACTACATCCTCAGCAACGACCTCTTTCGCGCCACCTTCCTCCACCAGGGCAGCAGTTTGACCTTCGGCGGCTGTCCAGAATTGGACCTCGAAGCCGGCACCGAACTCTTTGCTGTGCGTCTGGGCGATGGCAGTAAGACGGTCAAAGCCTCCGAAATGAAACTCGTGGGCGAAGTGCGCCAACTGACCTACGCTGCAGACGCCGCTGCCGTGAAGGGGGCAAAGCGCTTTGCCGGACGTGCCCTCGAAGCCGACTTCACCTACGGCGACCTCGCCCTCACCTGGCGTGCCGTGCTACGCGATGGCAGCCACTATCTGCGCACCGAACTTGTCCTCACCGCCAAGAAAGATGTGAAGATGCACTCCATCCTCCCCATGACCTACCGTGTCAATGTGCAGCAGGCCGGCAGTGCACCCCGCATCGTGGGCAACACCCGCGGTGCCGTCTTGGCGAGCGACAAAATCTTTGCCGGACTCGAAACTCCCACCGGCATCAACACCGCCGGCGAAGGCGACGACATGAGTGCTTTTGTGCACAACGCCTGGACGATGGAGAGCTTCGCCTGGCACCCGGCCGAAGAGACGCCGCAGGCCATTCGTAAACTCGGCTACACCACCGACCAGATTGTCGGCACACGCGGCTATCTTTCTTTTAAGAAGGGGAAACAGACCGTCACTTTCCAATACCAAAGCGGCAACCACCGCCTCAACATCGTGGGCGTCGACGTCTGCCGCCTCGATGGCACGGTCGCTGCCTCCGACTATCACTACGGCTACACCGGATCGGCAAAATCACGCAATGTCTACACCCTCGACATTCCCGAACAGGGCATCTATCTGGTGCGCTACTTCATGGAGGTGAAGACCGAAACCATCCACTCCTCCGGCACCATCACCTATTCCGGCAAGGTGGGTGTGCCCGTTGTCGTGCGCGACCTCGCGCCCGGCAGTGCCCCCAAAGCCGGAGCACCGGCACACGTTGTGCTGCCGCACTCACCCTCGACACAACGCAGCCTGAGCACCCACACTTTGGACGAAGGCGACGTAGCTACCGACACATGGACACCGAGCACGTGGAAACTCGCCGCAGCAGTGCCTTCGCGCATCAACGAACTGGGGTGGACATCGGCCCACGTCTACAACTACGAACAGCCCCTCACTCTCAACTCACGCGGTGCGCTCCATGTTGAGTTCACCTACAAGAGCGGCAACAACCGCCTCGACCTTTGCGGCGTCGACCTCATCGACGAGGCCGGCAATGCCGTCACCTACGACTACCACAACGGATACACCGGCCACGCCAAGGATAAAAACCTCTACACGCTGGCCGTGCCCTATGCCGGTGCCTACACCTTGCGCTGTTTCGTGACCAATGCCCACGAAGCCCTCACCTCAAGCGGCGACATCCGCCTCAACCTCGTGCTCCGCGACACCCTCCATCTGCCCGCTGCCACCACCACGCCCATCCTCGGCACCTGGAGCCGCAACACCACGCTCGCCGCCGGCCGCTCGTGGGAGGTGAGTGCCGTGGTCGGCCTCATTGCCCCCGGTCAGGCGCGCCGTTCCTTTCTGGCCTACAATGAACGTGAGCGTGCCGTGCCTTGGCGCGCCATGCCGGCTTACATCTCTTGGTACGAGCTCAACATCGACCGCAACAACGACCCCAACTACACCGGCAACATGCACGACACCCAGTGTAACGAGGTGGTGCGCCAGTGGAAGAAACAACTCTTCGACCGCTACGGTGAACACATCAATTCCTTCGTCTGGGACGACGGTTGGGACCACTACGGCACGTGGACGTTCAACCCCAACTTCCCCAACGGCTTCAAGGAGAGCGACCGTCTGGCGCGGGAGATGGGCTCCGGCATCGGGGCTTGGCTCGGCCCTGTCGGGGGCTACGGACAGAGCGGCAACTACCGCCGCCAGTATTGGGCCGGCAAGGGGGGCATGCAACTCTCCAACCCCGCCTACTACAAGGTGTTCACCGACGCCATCGTCGACCTCTGCAAAAACCGCGGCTATGACTTCCGCTTCTTCAAGTTCGACGGCATCAGTGCCCAGTTCAGTGCCGTAGGGCCCGACCCCGGCACCGTGGGCGAAGAGAATGCCGAGGGTATCATCAGCGCCGAACGCATGGTGCGCCGCGACGTCAAGGAAGACATCTTCTTCAACACCACCGTCGGCACGTGGGCATCCCCCTTCTGGTTCAACGTGACCGATGCCGTGTGGCGCCAAGAGGGCGACTTCGGAAAAATCGGGGTGGGCGACGACCGCGAACAGTGGATTACCTATCGCGACCGCCTCGTCTATCAGAACTTTGTGCAAAACTCCCCCCTCTGTCCCATCAACACCCTCATGACCCACGGCTTCATCCTCTCCAAGCACGGACAGGTGTCGAAGACGATGAACTATCCCGGCATCCTGCGGGAACTCCGTTGCGCCTTTGCCTGCGGTTCGGGCATGGTGGAACTCTACAATGACTACGAACTGATGAACAGCATCAACGGCGGACGCCTCTGGGCCGACCTTGCCGAATGCCTCCGCTGGCAGCGCGCCAATGCCGAGGTGCTCCCCGACATCCACTGGGTGGGCGGCAGTCCGTGGGACGGCTCGAAGGCCAACGTCTACGGCTGGGCTTCGTGGAACGGCAAGAAAGCTACCTTCACCCTCCGCAATCCCGCCAACTCGCCCCAGACCTACAAGACCACCCTGCGCGCTGCGCTCGAAATCCCGACCTATCTCCGTGGCGCCGTGACGCTCAACAAGGCCTTTGCCAACCAGCCTGCCCTCAAAGGGCTGAATGAGGGCACGCCCATCGACATCGATGCCGAACTCACCCTCACGCTCCCGGCCCACACCGTCTACATCTACGACGGCACCGATGCCACGAGCCCCACAGGCATCGCCGACACTCCGGCTGCCGGCACACCGCGCAATGCCTATCACGACCTCGCAGGTCGCCGCCTGGCGGCTCCTCCCGCTTCGGGTGTCTACCTCCACAACGGGCAGAAGCAGGTGCGCTGATGCCACTTTCCCCAATCCTTATCCCCCACCAATCGCCTTTGGTGGGGGATTTTTTGTTTGTCTCCTCTTGTGCCCTTCTACATATCCCCCGTGTCGCTCCCCCGAAAGGCTTTTTAAGGGGTGGTGTAACCTATGTTACGCTCCGCTCTCGTGAGAAGCCGTACTTTTGCCCTCGAAAAGCCGTGCACAATGCAGTGTGGCTTTGCTGTTGGGCTTTTACTCAACCCCCGAAGAGGAAATGGGCGGACCCCCAAAAGAAAAACTACTCACGACAAAAAGTTGTTTTCATCAAGCGCAAACTATAAACCAAAGCTTGAATTATATAAACCAAGGTTTGAATTACATAAACCAAAGTTTGAATTAAAGATTACTTCTGAGCTTTTCAACTTTTCTCGTTAGATAATCGACAATGTTTCTTGTTGGTCGAAGTTCATTGCCTCCCTCAGAAAAAAACAATTTATCAATAACAATATCTTACTCTTATGGACGCTCAAATGTTTTGTTTCCAATGTCAGGAAACCGCTAAAAACCAAGGTTGCCTCATCAAAGGCGTTTGCGGCAAACTGCCCTCCACTGCCCGCCTGCAAGACCTTCTGCTCTTTGTGGTGCGCGGCATCTCCGTGGCTGAACGCTTGCTCCGCCAAAACGGCATCAACGTGGAACGCGAGATTTACGTGTTCAACACCGATGCTCTCTTCTGCACCATCACCAACGCCAACTTCGACGACGACAGCATCGCCGCCCGTGTCGAAAAGGGACTGCAACTGCGCGACCGACTCAAAGCGCTGCTCATTCAGCACGACATCAACGTGCCACAGGTCGATGCATTGACCTGGAGCGATGTACGCGAAAACTTCGATGCCAAAGCCGGAGAAGTAGGTGTGCTTGCCGAAAAGGACGAGGACAAACGCTCCCTCACAGAACTGATCATTTATGGATTGAAAGGACTTGCCGCTTACGTGGAGCACGCCGAACGTCTGGGCTACGAAGATTTGGACATCAACCGCTTTATGTGCGATGCCTTGGCCGCTCTCACCGTAGACCATCTTGATGTAGAAGCTCTCATTGCACTGACCCTCCGCACAGGAGAATTTGGTGTGAAAGGTATGGAAATCCTCGACCGAGCCAACACCGGCAGTTATGGTCATCCCGAAATCACAGAGGTGAGCATCGATGTGCGTTCCAATCCCGGCATCCTCATCTCCGGCCACGATCTGAAAGACCTGGAGATGCTGCTTGAACAAACCGAAGGTACGGGCGTAGACATCTATACTCATGGCGAAATGCTCCCCGCCCACTACTATCCTGCCTTCAAAAAGTATAAGCACTTCGTCGGCAACTACGGCAACGCCTGGTGGCAGCAACGTGCAGAGTTCACCTCTTTCAACGGCCCCATCCTCTTCACCACCAACTGTATCGTACCGCCCCTTTCCAACGCCTCCTATAAGGACAAGGTGTTCACCACCAACGCCACGGGCTATCCCGGCTGGAAGCACGTAACCACAGGTGCGGATGGAAAGAAGGATTTCTCCGAAATCATCGCCTTGGCCAAGACCTGCCCCGCTCCCACCAGCATCGAGAAAGGCAGCATTGTGGGTGGCTTTGCCCACAACCAAGTATTTGCCCTCGCCGACAAAGTAGTTGATGCCGTCAAAAGCGGTGCTATCAAAAAGTTTGTCGTGATGAGTGGCTGCGACGGACGGCAGGCCGGTCGCGACTATTACGCCGACTTTGCCAAAGCCTTACCCCAAGACACGGTTATCCTCACCTCGGGTTGCGCAAAATATCGTTACAACAAACTCGCCTTGGGCGACATCAATGGTATCCCCCGTGTGCTCGACGCCGGCCAGTGCAACGACAGCTACTCGCTCGCCCTTATCGCGCTCAAACTGAAAGAGGTGTTCGGATTAGACAACGTGAACGACCTACCCATTGTCTACAACATCGCGTGGTACGAACAGAAAGCCATCATCGTCCTGCTCGGGTTGCTCTACCTCGGTGTGAAAAACATCCATGTCGGCCCCACGCTTCCCGGCTTCCTCTCGCCCAACGTGACGAAGGTGCTTGTCGACAACTTCGGTATTGCAGGCATTACCGATGTAGAAAACGACATGAAGCTCTTCGGCATCGCATAATACATAATAAGCAAAAGCAAACCTCAGAACTCCACCGGCAGCGGCGGACTTCTGAGGTTTGCTTTTGCTTAGATTTCTTGATGCCTATTTCGCCCTGTGGGCAATCTCGTAGCCTTCGGTCGTACGCTCCACGACTCCCTCTGCAGCCAAGTCGGAGAGCATGCGCGAGAGCGACGGCCGCTGCACGCCCATGGCTTGTGCCGCACTTTGTACGCTGTCGATGCGACCTTTCTTCACCAGATATTCCAGCGTGCGTGCCCGCAGCGTTTTCAAAGCAAAAGTGCGCACCTTGTTGCTCAAGAAAGCGCAGCGGTTGGAGATGTCGGCCATGAAGTGCCGCATCATGTCAGGGTGAGCCACCATGAAGTCGAAAAAGGCGTCTTTGTTGATGACCCATACCTCGCAGTCGCTCTCGGCCACGACCGTCACCGGAAAACGATTGGTTTCGCCATAAATAAAAGCCGATGCCAAAATCTCGGGAGCCTCGAGGTGGTCGATGGTCAGGTCGCGTTCGCCCTCACCCATAGCGGTGATGATGTTTCCTCGTGAGAGGATGTAGACCGAGCGGCAAGGGTCGCCCTGTTGCACAATCTGTTCGCCGCGGCCGAAACATTCCTTCCGGCAGGGGGCGTGTGCCAGCCATTGTGTGAACTCCTCGAAAGATACGTGGGCAAAAAGGGGAAGTTGAAACAGGTGGTGCATAAGATGGAAAGAATAGGAAAGATGTAGATGCAAAGGTAAGCATTTTGCCGTAGCGGCGCAAGGATATCCTCCTCACGGAGGGATTTTTTCAGAAGGAGAGTAAGAAAAAACGCCTTCTATTTGGTAGGTGGCAGAGAATTGCTTAATTTTGCAATGTAGCCTCTCGAAAGATGCGAGCACAGCACCGCCTATCAATAGCACGCACAGCCCACTTTCGGGGAGGCTCTTATTTCAAAGCAGGCTGCGGACTTTTCTACAACGCCCGGACAAGAGCTTCCCGACGACCGCAAAACGACCGGGCAAGCTTTGATTTTTTTTAGCGGGGTCGTTGCAAAATCACTACATTAGGTGATTGTGTGTACCGAGAAAATTGCGTACTTTTGCAGCCTACATAAACCCCAATAAAATATTATTCTTATGATCGGAATTTTTTACGGTAGCACCACAGGCAACACCGAAGCGGCTGCCAACGACATCGCAGCTGCACTCGGCGTAGATGCAGCCAACGTACACAACGTAGGTGAAACTTCGGCCGACACCGTGGCTCAGTACGACACCCTCCTCCTCGGTTCCTCCACCTGGGGCAGCGGCGACCTGCAAGACGATTGGTACGACTTCCTCGATGCCTTCAAAGCACAAGACTTGGCCGGCAAGAAGATTGCCCTCTTTGGCTGCGGCGACAGCGACGGCTATCCCGACACTTTCGTAGGCGCTTTGGCACAAATCTACGATGCCCTTGCCGACAGCGGCGCCACTTTCGTGGGTCAGGTAGACGGCGATGGCTACGGCTCCACCGACACCGAATCCTTCCGCGATGGTAAGTTTGTGGGTCTTCCCCTCGATGATGCCGACACCGACTCCCACGCTTCCCGCATTGCCGACTGGGTAGCCACGCTCTAAGTTTGAACTTTCCAACCTAAACTTATCATATTTAAATTCTGCGTAACAATGAGAATTGAAAAAATCGTAGCTCGCGAGATTCTGGACTCTCGTGGCAATCCCACTGTGGAAGTTGACGTAACCCTGGAATGCGGCGTTGTCGGCCGTGCTTCTGTGCCCTCTGGTGCTTCCACCGGCGAACACGAAGCCCTCGAACTCCGCGACGGCGACAAGAAGCGCTACCTCGGCAAGGGTACGCTCAAGGCCGTTGAAAACGTGAACACGAAGATTGCTCCTGCCCTCATCGGCATGTCGGCTCTCCAGCAGCGCGCCATCGACCACAAGATGCTCGCCCTCGACGGTACGAAGACCAAGAGCAACCTCGGTGCCAACGCCATCCTCGGTGTTTCGCTTGCTGTGGCCAAGGCAGCTGCCGAATACCTCGAAATCCCCCTCTATCGCTACATCGGCGGCACGAACACCTACACCCTCCCCGTGCCCATGATGAACATCATCAATGGTGGTTCGCACTCCGACGCTCCCATCGCTTTCCAAGAGTTCATGATTCGCCCCGTAGGTGCTCCCACCTTCCGCGAAGGTCTCCGCATGGGTGCTGAAGTGTTCCACGCTCTCAAGAAGGTGCTCCACGACAAGGGTCTTTCTACCGCTGTCGGCGACGAAGGTGGTTTCGCTCCCAACCTCGCCGGTGGTACTGAAGAAGCTCTCGAAAGCATCCTCACCGCCATCAAGAACGCCGGCTACGAACCCGGTAAGGACGTGAAGATCGGCCTCGACTGCGCTTCTTCCGAATTCTACGCCGACGGTGTGTACGACTATACCAAGTTTGAAGGCAACAAGGGCGCTAAGCGCACTGCCGACGAACAAGTGGCTTACCTCACCGAACTCATCACCAAGTACCCCATCGACTCTATCGAAGACGGTATGGCTGAAAACGACTGGGACGGCTGGCAGAAGCTCACCGCCGCCATCGGCGACCGTTGCCAACTCGTGGGCGACGACCTCTTCGTGACCAACGTGGACTTCCTCCGCAAGGGTATCGAGCTCGGTTGCGCTAACTCCATCCTCATCAAGGTCAACCAAATCGGTTCGCTCACCGAAACGCTCGACGCCATCGAAATGGCTCACCGTCACGGCTACACTTCCGTGACTTCTCACCGTTCCGGCGAAACCGAAGATGCTACTATCGCTGACATCGCTGTGGCTACCAACTCCGGCCAAATCAAGACCGGTTCGCTCAGCCGCTCCGACCGTATGGCTAAGTACAACCAACTCCTCCGCATCGAAGAGGAACTTGGCGATCTCGCTGTTTACGGTTACAAGCGCATCAAGTAAGCGAGCCCCTTCTCGCATCAACTCTTAGGACATTCGTCCTGGCCACAGCCGACTTCTTTGCAAAAAGAGGTCGGCTTTTTTATTTCCGCTCCGCATCGTGCTCTGCTTGACTATCCCATTCCCTCCTTCTTGGCTCCGTAGGCAAAAAAAGCCGGCATTCGCTTCCTTTGTTCGTACAAACAAGGAAGCGAATGCCGGTTTTATTCTATGCGCTAATCTGGAAGGGATGATTCCACTCCATTTTAGAGAGAAGTAGATTTACTTGGCCCCTTTCTTCAAATGGACGGTGATAATGGGCGTTGTGGCGTAGCGACCAAAGCGTCCATCGGGATAAGTATAGCCCTCTGTCACCGGCACTTCTTTCCCATCCACTTCGCAACGATAGCAGTCGTGGTAGTTGCCCTTGCGCTCCACGTACCATTTGGCCGTGTGCTTCTCGCCGGCCTCCAACCAGCGGTCGCTGCTGATTTCCATCGTGTAGGTTTCTTTGCCTTGCGGAGAAGTGGTCGTCGAACGGTTGAAGGGGAAGCATAAATAATATCCATTTTCATCACGAAGCCAAGGTCTATCAGGCACCCCGAGATACTTCCCGCGCCCTGTGGTCACCGTGGCATAGAAGTCATAGGTGTAGTGGAAAATGGTATTCTTTTCTACATTCGCTTCAGTCAGCTTACCCAGCCAATTTACTCCATTTTCATCTACAAAGCGGATGCGGAAAGCACCAGAAAGTTCACCATCTTCCAAACGAGGAGGGTGTGAGTCCAAATTAAGCTCATTATCACAAGCTGAAAGCCCCATCAATATGACAGCAAAAAGACTCGCAACTGTAGTTACTATACTTTTCATAAGTTTGGTTTTGAAATGGTTGAAGTTCGAATTTTATATTGATAAAGCCCTTTTTGATTACTTCTTGTAGGTTTCTGATTATCTTCTTTTCTTGAGTCTAACACCCAAGGGCTATAATACCCATTGTAATCTCTGATTAGGGTGTTTTTTATTATTGTAGAGACTTTACACAAAGTGTAATTCGATGTCGCAAAAGTAGGAAATAAGAATCAAACAAGCAATAAAATTACTTTTTTTTTAAATAGTTTACAATCGATTAATTTTTCATCAGCGCTCTATTATAGTATTATAGACAGATGACTATGGAGTTTTTGCCATCGGTCATCAATCATTGAACCGAAACCTACCCTCCCATTTATATATAGACATCTCGATGTCCATTTCAGCCACAAGCTCCCGAGTTTAACACGACTTTAACATTTCGGCGAGGCCGACAGAGAGGGAGGGACGGAGTGTGGAAAACGGATTTTCTACCTCAGAGGGAATTGCATTTACCTCTGATGTAGTTTCATTTTCCTCAGAGATAGTTTTGTTTACCTCTGAGGGAAATTCCGCGACTTCCCCTCTGTTGCTTGCCGGCATCGACCGGACAGTCTGCTTCCCTCGCGCGCGTATATACTACACAATATGTCGTGTTTTTTGCCTTCACTGCCTTCACCTACGTGGGTAGTCGGTGAAGGCAAACTTGGGTTTTGCCTTCACCTACAATTCCCTTGCAATCAATGGGTTGCGTAGGGCGGTGAAGGTGTGAAGGCAAAAAACAGTAACTATTGTAGAGATACGCGTGCGTGCGCGAGGATTGTTTGCCGCAAAAAATAAAAAAACACGTGAGTTCAGGACGAACCCGAAACTCACGTGGGCGAGGACATCCGAAATCCTCTTCACATTCACTGATCAAAACACAGTGTATCTTATCGGCCGCGTTCCAAGAGGTCTTGGGGGAGGCGGGGCATCGCTCCATTTTGCGTGCAGACGTAGGCGCTCACCTCCACTGCCAAACGATGGGCTTCGCAGATGGGCTTTTCGTGAAGGAGGGCGGCGGTAAAGGTGGCCGTGAAGGAATCGCCGGCACCGACCGTGTCGGCCACTTCAACACGAGGCGTTTCTTGGAAGAACATAGCGCCGGGGGTGAAAACATAACTGCCATTGACTCCACAGGTGAGCACCAGCATCTTGAGGTTGTACTTACCGAGGATGAGCCAACATTTGTTTTCGATGTCCAAACCGGGGTAGCCGAAAAGACGACCGAGAGTGACCAGCTCTTCATCGTTTATCTTCAAAATGTTGCAGGATTTAATCGACTCTTGAAGGGTCTCCTTGGTGTAAAAGTTTTGGCGGAGGTTGATGTCGAAAATTTTCAGGCAGTCCGTGGGTGTGGCATCGAGAAAGCGACGGATGGTGTCGCGCGAGACGCTGCTGCGTTGTGCCAGCGAACCGAAGCAGACGGCACGGGTGTGGCGTGCCACTTCCTCCAATTCGGGTGTGAAGGGAATGTTGTCCCACGCCACTCCCTCGCGAATGTCGTAGGTGGGCACTCCCTCTGCGTCGAGCGTCACTTGCACGGTGCCGGTGGGGTAGTCGATGCGGGGAATGAGGTAGTGAAGTCCGCGCTCATCGAACTTTGAGAGGAGTTCGTCGCCCAAAGCATCCTCACCTACAGCGCTGATGGCGAGAGAGTCGTAGCCGAATTGTGAGACATGGTAGGCGAAGTTGGCGGGGGCGCCTCCTATTTTTTTGCCTTCGGGAAGCACGTCCCAGAGTGCTTCACCAAGACCGACGATGTATTGTTTCATAAGAGAAAGATTAGACTTGTTGTGATTTCATTTTGGTGAGATAAAGAAAAAGATAGAGTACGCCTACGGCCATCACGGCCACGGCACCTGTTTGCCCGACGGCATCGGAGGCCACGCCCATCAGGAGCGGGAAGATGGTGCCGCCGAAAAGCCCCATAATCATCAATCCCGACACTTCGTTTTGCTGTTCGGGTTCGGAGAGGAGCGCTTGCGAGAAGACGAGGGAGAAGATGTTGGAGTTGCCGTAGCCCACGAGAGCAATGGCAGCGTAGAGCATCCAAGGCGTGTGCCCCCACCAAAGGCCGAGCATGGAGAGCGCCATCATCACGACAGAGATTCCGAAGAAAAGACGATGGGGCAGGACGCGGAGGAAGTAGGAACCGGTGAGGCACCCGATGGTGCGGAAGATGAAGTAAAGACTTGTGGCAAAAGCCGCCTCGTTGAGGTTCATGCTCAGACGCTCCATGAGAATTTTAGGCGCGGTGGTGTTGGTACCCACGTCAATGCCCACATGACACATGATACCTACGAAAGAGAGCAGCACCACAGGGCGTTGCAGCAACCGAACGCAGGCACCGAAGCCGCTGGCGCGAGAGGCGGGTTGCTCCTCAATGGCAGTGGCACCGAGCAGAAAGACGGCGGCGATGCCGATGACCATGTAGATGGGGAAGAGGACGCGCCATCCCAGTCCGAAGGTGGGCATGGTGGCGGCGGCTCCCCACATGGCGATGTAGGGCGCCATGAAGGAGGCGATGGCTTTGATGAACTGTCCGAAGGTGAGGGTGGAGGCCAGTCGGTCGCCTTGAATCATTCCCGCGATGAGCGGATTGAGGGAAGTTTGCATCAGGGCGTTGCCGATGCCGAGGAGCGAGAAGGAAACGAGCATCAGACCGTAACTGTCGCCGAAGATGGGTAGGGCGAGCGAAACGACGGTGACGACGAGGGAGAGGAGGACGGTGCGCTTACGCCCGATTTTGTTCATCAGCAGGCCGGTGGGTACGGCGAAGATGAGGAACCAAAAGAAGACGAGCGAGGGGAAGACATTGGCTTCGGCGTTGGTGAGGTGGAGCGCTTCCTTGACATAGTTGGAAGCGATGCCCACGAGGTCTACAAATCCCATGGCAAAGAAAGCGAGCATCACGGGAATGAGGGCGAGACGAGATGTTTTAGACATGGTGGTGGTTGATGGTGGGGAAGGGAAATCGGTGGGAAGCCGCCCATTATGCAGCGGCTTTCCGTCCGTAAAAGTAAAAAAGAGGTTTTCTCCGTTGGAGGCGTCGGCTTAAAGGCCGAGGGTGTAGACCTTGACATTGTCCACCTTACCTTTTCCGGTGGAGTAGGCGCGAAGCCGATCATAGGGTTTCGTAGGGAAGACGAGGTTGGTCATGGCGATGCGCCCGCCGTCGATAAAAATTTCAACGGAACTCTTGTCGACAAAAATATCGACTTGATAGGTCTTTCCGGCACAGAGGTTGAGCGGCGCCCAAGTGCCCAGCGCAAAGTCGTTTTGGTAATTGACGGCAAAAGCCTTTCGGGTCGTTTCGCTGATTTCCTTGTGGGTGTGAGGATCTTCCACGTATTCGCGTTCGTGTACCGAGGAGCGGTGGCCGAAATCGGTGATGCCGCTTTGGGTGCGGTCCATGACGAGGCGGCCGTTTTTGCAATCGAGATAAATGTTCACTTGTTCGCCGCGCTCGTTGGAGAGAACCAAGCCTGTGGTTTCGGCATCGGCAGGGTCGAAGCGGGCAGTAATCTCATAAGCCCCTTCGGCAGCATTGAAGTGGCGCACCTGCTCCGGTTTGAGGGCGCCCAGTTTTTGCTCCCCTTTGCGCAGCGAGAGGGTCTCGTTGACGGGCTGCGAAGCCACATAGAGTTGCCCATCGTTGCCGGTGAAAAGTTTCAATTCGCGAGGGAGGGCATTCTGTCCGCGGAATTGGCGGGTGGGGGTGAGGTTGGCATACTGCCAGTTGCTCATCCAAGGCACTGCGATGTTGCGTTCTCCGGTGTTGGAGAAGCAGACGGTGGCGTAGTGATCCTTACCATAGTCCATCCATTTGGTGACTTCGGGAGCGGTGTCGCAAATGAAGCGGCGGCCGTCGAAGCTGCCCACAAAGTATTCCGTGGCAGAACCGCCGAAGAGGCAGCCGGGATTGATATTGACAATGAGCACCCACTTCATGTTGTCCTTATTGCCATCGACAGGAAGTTGCACCATTTCGGGGCATTCAAACTGGTTGGGCTGGCGGCCGTAGCCTTCTCCAAAAGCACTCAGATAAGTCCAGTCGCGGAGGTTGCGGCTCTCGAAAAATCGCATCTCCTTATCGGCCGAAACAATCATCACCCATTTCTTTTCGGGCGCATACCAAAAGACTTTGGGGTCGCGGAAGTCGCGGCGGCCGTCGGCAGGTTTGAGAATGGGATTTTCAGAAATTTTGGTGTAGGTGTTGCCCCCATCGGTGCTGTAAGCCGAAGCCTGCCACTGCACTTGTTCGCCGGTGTGCGTCCAGTGGTGGGAGGTGTAGAAAGCCACGATGGCATCTTTGCCGTAGCCGGCGGTATTGTCGGCATCCACCACGCAACTGCCGGAGAAGATGTGCCCCATCGCATCGCGGTCGATGATGGGTGCTTCGTGCTTCCAGTGGATGAGGTCGGTGGAGGTGGAGTGCCCCCAGTGCATATTGCCCCAAACGGCAGCATAGGGGTTGTACTGATAAGCAAGGTGGTAGGTGCCGTTTTGGTAGACCAGTCCGTTGGCGTCGTTCATCCAGCCGTAGGCAGGGGTGTGGTGGTAGATCGGGCGATAGTAGTCGCGGTTGGTGGTGTCGAAGGTATCGGAAAGTTTCATTTCTTTCCAGCAGCGAGCAGCGGCAGGTACCCCTTGTATGATGACTTCGGCTTTGTCTACACCTTGAGGAAGAGCGACGGGTACGAAATAGTCGGTGGAGTCGACAGCGAGCCGTACGTCCATGTCGGCTCCGTAAGCCAAACGGAGATAGCCCTCTGCGGCGCTTTCCTGAATGGGAATGAGGAGGTAGCGCGTGGGGCGGTCGATGCGTACGATGGTCAGGTCGCCGTCGCGGCGGTCGAATTGCAGACTTTGTGCAGGGGCTGCGGTGTGGCCGATGAGGGCAAGCAGACCGGCAGTTAATAAGGTGTTGAGTTTCATAAGGTAAGGCTTTTGAAAGGTAAAGATGGGGGAGAGGTTAAGCCTATGGAAGCATTGCGCTCTCCCCACAGGTTGATGGGATTGAAATGACAGCGTCTAAATTTTGAGCGTAGCGGTAAACTCCACCGTAAAGGGACGCAGGTAGCTGCCCGTCATCAGCACGTTCTTGATGCCCGCCGCTTCTTGTTTGGTGATGAGTTCTGCACCGGCAATGCTGCCTTTTGCACCGGTTTGGTTGAGGAAGTTCACCACGGTGCAACCAAGACTGAGGCGCTTGTTGGCTTGCCAGTTCACCCCGCCGAAAGTTTCCCAACGGCCGTTGAAGTAGTAAGCCTCGTTAATGTTAGCATAAGTTTTGCCGAAATAGCGGAAGGACGTCCAGACTTTGATGTCTTTGGTAATCATGTAGCTGGGGTCGAACTCGATGATGTATTGCGGCACTTCGGCCACGATATTGCCGGTAGCGTTGATCTTGCCGACATAGCCGTCGGAGAATTTGATGGAGGTTTCGTACTTCTTGTAGGTCGGCTTCTGATAGGTGAAGAGGAAGTGGATGTCGAGACCCTTGACGGGATGTGTCATCACGTCCGTCGTCCAACCCCAAGTTTGGATGTCGTAGGTGAGCGGCGCGGCCATGATTTCGGCGCCGTGCTGGAGATTGAGCGTTGAGTTGTTGTTGGTTTTCGAAATGTAGGAAAATAGCGAGGTAAGGCTCATCCAATCGTTGTTGTAATAGATTCCTCCACGACCGAGCGGCACACTGATTTTATTGGTATTGGGAAGAGTGGCCGGTGAGAAATTTTCAAAGCGCGGACGTTGCACGATGTAAGTAAAATCGCCTGTGAAACCGAAGCGTGGATTGAGTTTATAAGTCAGAGCGGCGGAGAAATCGTAGTTGAGCCAACTGTAATCGAGCGTTGTCGGTGTAATCTTCGTTACGCCGTCGGGGGCAGTGGCACCGAGATGATAATCGGCAAAACGTCCCACGTAGTTGCCCGCGGCATTTTTCACGGCAGCATTTTCTCCTTTCAGTGTCTGCCATTCCAACCGCGCGCCATAGTAGAGGTTCACCTTGGGCGAAATGTCCCAATCGTGGGTGAAGTAGAGTGCCAGTTTGTTTTCGTGTCCTTTGTAGTATTCCGAAGCATTCTTGTTGAAGTCGTAGAAATAATTGCTACGTTGGCTGAAATCAATCAGCCGTGTGGCGTAACTGCCGTCGGTCGGCACACTTTGGTCGTACATTGTGGTGTTGGAAGTGTAATCTACGTTGTAGTGCCATTCATTAAGACCGAGACGGAGGGTGGAGTTGGAAAAGCGCTTCGACAATTCGGAAGTCGCCAAAAACTCATCGATATCGCCGGAGTTCAAGCAAGACATACGGGTTTGCACATATTGTCCGGTGTAGGGCGCCCAAGCACCGGTGAGCGTTTGCTGCTGATAGTTGTGCGTGTGGGGTTGTTTCAAATCGATGAGCGACATGGGTGTTTGATAAACCATCGCCCCCCGAGCATGGTCATAACGCATCAGCATTTTCCACGAAAGACCGTTGTCCCAGTTGTAGTGGTTCATCAGCGAGATTTCGCTGGAATGGTTTTCGGCAGCATCGTAGAGAGAAGTTTCTTTCAGTTCGCCGGTACGCATATCGCGATAAGTCATGTTCGGATCGGTCGGGAGGTAGGAAGTCGTACCGAGGGCAAACTTGCCATATTCCTTCACGCTGCCGTCGCCTACATAAATGAAAGGTGCAGACTGAGTGGCAAAAGTGTAGACGGGATGTGAGTTGGAGTAGCGGTACATGGCCGTAAATCGACCGCGTCCTTCGTTGTACTGCTTCGTCAAAGCCGCTTTGTAGATTTGTGTTCGATCTTGGTAGATGGACGACTTGATATTGAACGTGCCGGGGTCGAAATCTTGGTACATATTGGCCGAATAGTACCAATCTTTACCCAAGTCGCCGTTCAGGTTGAGTGAAAACTCGTTCAGTCCAAAATGGTTGGCTTTGTAGTTGAGCGTACCGTGAAATCCCTTTTGCCCAAGTTGGGTGAAAGAATTGACGGCATAACCGATGTTGCCTGTCGTGATGGCCGTTTCTGAAATTTTGAGCAAACCCACGTGCGAAAGACTCGCGTCGGAGCGCCAGTTGCTGTTGACGCTGTGGGGATTGGTGGCATAAGTCACAGGCAGACCATTTTCAAGGACATTGACATCGGCCGAGGGCAGACCGATTTGGATTTCGCGCGGGCCGTTGGCACTGGCCGCATTGAGCATCACGTTGCGGTTGCCTTCTTCTTTGTTGGATTTAGAATTCTCCGATTGCGCATGGGCGACCGAAGCACTCAACATCGCGGTAAACAAGATAGCGCCGAGGCGCAGGGCGGGAAGAGCAGTCTTTTTCATAACTCTGGAGGTTAGGGGGATTGTAGTTGTGGTTTTGATGCAGCAAAAGTACGCAAACGTAGATACTATCGCCGTTACAAACGTATCAAGATATACCAAAAATCGTTCATGTAACATTTTTGCTATCTTTTGAACGAAAAGTGCTATTTACGGCATCACAAAAGGCACTTTTTAGCCTAAAATCACAGATGTAGATGCCAAAAACGTGCTGAAACTGGTGTGTGTTTCTCCGTGGGATATATCTGGATTCATGTGATAGCTATGCCGCAGGACACCTCCGAAGAGGACACATCAGCGTAAGCCCGATGCCGTAGGGACGGCCCATCGGATTCCCTACTCTTGATTTCCTCGCGCACGCGTGCGCGTCCCTACAATAGTTCTTGTTTTTATCCTTCACGCCTTCACTGCTTATTGCAGCCCGCTGACTATGAGATGATTAAAGGTGAAGGCAAAGAAACATTCTCCCTTCACCTCCCTTCACCAATACTCCACATCGGTGAAGGCAGTGAAGGCAAAAAACACAGCCTATCGTGTAGTATATACGCGCGCGAGCACAAAAAGGAGGAAACGCACCCTCACAATCGCGTCATCCAACTTTCGAGGGAAGCCCATTTTTCTACTTCCCAGCTAAATTCAACTACCTCAGAGCTGGAAAAAACTACCTCTGAGGTAGACGCACCCCTCTCTCCCAGAAATGTTAAATCCAAGTTAAAGTGGAGAGATGGTGGCTGATTTCGCGGTTGAGAAGGCTATATATGAAAAGATAAGGCCTTTTTCCTGCCATCTGTTCCTTCAAAAAGAGACCTTCTTCTTCGGAGATGTTGCGGAACAGGATGGGCGCTGATGCAGCGAGGGGAGGGGAGCTTGAGGCAGTGGAAGGATGTACCGATGCGAGAAATCTGCTTTTTTGGACAAACTGCGGTATTTCCCACAAAAATTCACTAACTTTGCAGCATCAACTATGTTTGTTAAGCCCGAAAGCAAAGGCTGGTATCAAGAGGCTTTCGATGGAAATGTGCAATTATGAATTTAGGAAATCTGACCGCGGATCTCTGCGCCGATCATAAGGCTGAGTTTTGCCAACTGCTTCGCTCCACCGAACGCGAGGGCGTGGAATATGTCATTGAAGACCTCGAAAACTTGGGGTTTTTCGAAGCGCCGGCCTCTACGCGCTTTCACCTCTGCACGCCCGGTGGACTGGTGCAACATTCGCTCAACGTGTGCCACACCGCCCTCGAATTGATGGAAATGATGCACCGCCGGCGGCCGGACTTGAAGAGCGTACTGCGCAAAGACAGTGTCATCCTCTGTGCCTTACTCCACGATGTGAACAAGGCCGAAATCTACAAACCTGTGGTGAAGCGCCGCCGCAATGCTGCCAACACGGCGTGGGAAGAATACGATTCTTACGACGTCGATTTCAGCGGTTTCCCGATGGGACACGGCGAAAAATCCGTCATCATGCTCCTGCTCTCCGGTTTGCAACTCCGTGATGAGGAGATGCTCGCTATCCGTTGGCACATGGGCGCTTGGGACTTGGCGTTCCAAAGTCCCGAAGCGAAGTCGAACATCAACGAGGCGCGCAAAAATCATCCCCTTTGCGGCCTTATCCAGTGTGCCGACGGACTTGCTGCAAGTATCATTGAGCACACTGCACCCGGATTGGAGCCTTAAAGCTTTCTCCTTTCTCCGCCTAACACAATCGGGTGTCTCCCTTTTTGTAAGAAACCATAAACGATTATGCAACAACTTCAAGTGCGCGCCGGCGCATGGTCTTTCCCCTTGGCTTTTCTCGTCAATCTTGTGTGGGTGTATCTTCTCTACGCCCTCTGCCGCGTGGTGTTCCTGTGGGAAAATTGGGGCGCCTATGCTCCTCACTTTGCGCAGTTGGACAAGGTAGAGGCTTGGACGGGCACACTTTTTTTCGACACTTCCGCCATCCTCTACACCAATGCGCTCTATGCCCTCCTCATGCTCCTGCCACTCCCCTGGAAGCGGCAGGCGGTATGGCAAGGAACGGCCAAAGGACTTTTCCTCCTCGTCAATGCCCTCGCGGTGGTGGTGAACCTCGGTGATGCCGTCTATTTCAAGTATACCGGTCGGCGCACGACGATGTCGGTGTTCAGCGAGTTCAGCCATGAAGGCAACATCGCAAGCATCGTGGGTAAGGAAGTGCTGAGCCACTGGTATCTCGTCCTGCTGGGCGTGGCGCTGATTGCGTTGCTGGTGCGCCTCTACGTCCATCCCCACAGCGACAATCGGCGACCGACCTGGCGCTACTATGCTGTGCAAACGCTCGCACTCGGCCTCTTTGCACCGCTTTGTGTGGCGGGCATGCGTGGCGGTTTCACCACGGCTGTGCGCCCCATCACGTTGAGCAACGCCAACCAATATGTGAACCAGCCTTCGGAAGCGGCCTTGATTTTGAACACGCCCTTTTCGCTCATTCGCACCGTCAATAAGACGGCCTTTGTCGACCCGAAATATATGACAGCGCAGGAGATGAACACCCTCTATTCGCCTGTGCATCACCCCACGGCAGGCGAGGCGTTTCGGTCGAAAAATGTTGTGGTGTTCATCCTCGAAAGTTTCGGAAAGGAAAACAGCGGTTGGCTCAACCCCCACCTCGACGGAGGTCGCTACAAAGGCTATACCCCTTTCCTCGACTCACTGATGCAGGAAAGCCTCACGTTTGAATACTCGTTTAGCAACGGACGCAAAAGCATTGACGGCATGCCCTCGGTGCTGTCGTCCATCCCGATGTTTGTCGAACCCTTTTTCCTCACGCCCGCTTCGCTCAACCATCTGAGCGGATTGGCCGGCGAACTGCGTACGAAGGGCTATCACACCGCCTTCTTCCATGGGGCGGCCAATGGCTCAATGGGTTTTCAAGCCTTTGCCAAAGCCACCGGTTTCGGGGAGTACTATGGCCGCACAGAGTTCAATGCCGACAAGCGTTTCCGCGGCGATGCTGATTTCGACGGTACTTGGGCGATTTGGGACGAGCCTTTCTTTCAATTTTACGCCCAAAAGATGAGCGACTTTCGCCAACCTTTCATGACGGCGCTGTTCTCCGCCTCTTCCCACGCCCCCTACAAAGTGCCCGAAGGTCAGGAGGAGCGGTATCCGCAGGAAGGCAAAAATCCGCTCAATCGCTGTGTGCGCTACAGCGACAACGCCTTGCGCGCCTTCTTTGCCACTGCCCGCCGCCAACCTTGGTATAAGAACACGCTGTTTGTGCTCACCGCCGACCACACCAGCCTTTCCGACCATCCGGAATACCAAACACCGCTCGGCGTCTTCTCCGTGCCCATCGTTTTCTTCGATCCCTCGGGAGAACTGCCCAAAGAGCACCGTGCAGGCATTGCCAAGCAAATCGACATCATGCCCACCGTGTTGGGCTACCTTGGCTACGACAAGCCCTACATCGCTTTCGGCACCGACCTCATCCACACTCCGGCCAAAGACAACTACGAAGTGGCCTACTACAACGGCATTTACCTTTTTGCCCAGGGAGATTACGTTTTGGCCTTCGACGGTACGAAGACGAAGAGCATCTACAATTTCCGCAACGACTGGATGGGGCAGCACAACCTCGTGGGCCGCGTCCCCGAACAGGCCGCGATGGAGCGCCGGCTCAAAGCCATCATCCAAAGCTACATGCAGCGTATGACCACCGACCAAATGGTATGGAAACGCTCCTCACATCCTTCACATTAGATTACAGCACATGAAACGCAAAAACAAGATTTCTCTCTCCATTCTGTCCCTGCTCGTGGCGGGATTGGGCATTCTGTGCTACGTGCGCTGGGGTGTTTGGTTCGGCAATCCGCCCGAAGCCCCCTATACCACAGCCCCCACACCGCATCGCGTCCTCCTCACCTTTGGCAACGACGGCCCGCTGTCGCGCATGGTGAGTTGGCAGGCCGACAGTGTGCTGCACACCTCCTATCTTGAACTGATGGATGCTTCCGGTCATGACGAGGCCGTTTGTCTGCCGGCCGAAGGCGAAGTTTTTGCCTCGCGCAGTGGGAAAACGGCTTTCTATCACGTGGCGATAGAAAAACTGCAACCGGGACACCAATACCGCTATCGTGCCGTCACGAACGAACAGTCCTCGCCTTGGTATCATTTCTCCATGCCCTCCGGGGATGTCGACAAGCCGGGTCGCTTTTCGTTCCTCTATTTCGGTGATGTGCAGGACAGCATTGGCGGCATCTCCAACCGCTTGGTGCGTGAGGCTTGGAAGGCACATCCCGAAACGGAATTTGTTGTTTTTGGCGGCGACCTCTGTGAGCGCCCCACCGATGCGTTTTGGGCAGAAACCTTCCACAGTATTGACTCTATTGCTCAAACCCTCCCCACCTTGGTGTGTACCGGCAACCACGAGTATCTCAAATATCCGATTCGCAAACTCGAACGCCGTTTTTCCCTCACCTTCCCCTATTTCCTGCGCTCGATGGTGGGCGAAAATCAGGTGTACAACCTCCCTTACCACGACGCACAACTCTATCTGCTCGACTCCAACCGCGAACTACCGTTCCTCTACACCCAACGCAACTGGTTGGAACAAAAGATGAAGGAGAAGCCGGCTCGTTGGAACATCGTGGTGCTCCATCATCCCATCTATTCCGCCAAGTCGGGCAGCAACAACCTCATGCAGCGTTTGGCCTTTGGCGATGTCCTCAACGACAATGCCGACTTGGTGCTGCAAGGACACGAACACGCTTATGCTCGCATGACGCAACACGGCCCCAAAGGCGAAGCGCGTCCGCCCATCTTCACCGTGAGCCACTGTTCGCCCAAGCACTACCGCATTGAGTTCAGCGACCGCTTCGACCGCTTCGGTACCGGCACGCAATACTATCAGCAAATCACCATCCATGGCGACACACTCTCCATGCGCACTTACGACGCCCAGACCCAGCAACTTTACGATGCGGTGGATTTGGTGAAAGGCGAACACGACCATCCCACTCTCATCGACCGCGCTCGCCACATTCCCGAACGATTGGAATTTACGCCTCGCCCCGGCAATAAAAAAGATGCTCAGTTTGCAGCGCGCATTGCCGACTACAAACGAAAAAAGGGCCTTCAATAATATCGACCTCATGGACTCCCTCCACATCATCACGCCCGTCAAAGACAGCATCGACAGCACCATCGAAACGATGGAAGCCGTGGTGGCATCGCAACTGGACGTGCCTTACACCTACACCCTCTACAACGATTTCTCCACGCCCGAAAACACGGAGCGCCTCCACCGCGAAGCCGCACGATTGGGCGTTGAAGTCATCGATTTGGCGACACTCACCGACCACCCTTCTCCCAACTATCTGCTCGTACTGCAACGCTGTCAGCGCTTGGCACTCGAAGCCGATGCGGGTTTGCTCATCGTGGAAAGCGACGTGACGGTAAAACCGCACACCCTACAATCCCTCTATGATGCTGCACAGCGTCATGCCGACAGCGGTATCGTGGCAGCCGTGACCGTAGATGAGCAAGAGGCCATCAATTACCCTTACCTCTACGCCCGAGGTTGGGAAGGCCGTGAGGTGGACATCAAAAAGCACTGCTCGTTCTGCTGCTCTCTGCTCACTCCCCAACTGCTCCGCGCCTTTGACTTCAACAACTTAGATGCGGGCAAAAACTGGTTTGACGTCACCATTTCGCACGCCTCGTTGGCGGCCGGCCTGCACAACTATTTGTTGTGCCAACAGACCGTACTTCATCGCCCTCACGGCAGTAGACCGTGGAAGCAACTCAAATACACCAATCCACTGAAATACTATTGGAGAAAGTGGACGAAAGGGTTTGATAAAATCTGAGGGAGTAGACTGGTAGATTAGTAAATTGGTAGGTTCGTAGATTCGTAATTATGCCCCCCCTCGTATCCGTTATCATCCCTATATATAATATGGAGTCGTTTCTTGCCGAAACGCTCCAATCCGTGTTGGCCTCCACCTATCCCCACTTTGAGGTGATATTGGTGGACGATGGATCGACGGACAAGTCGGTAGACATCGCACAATCCTTTGTGGACAACGACCAGCGCGTACACCTCTTCCGTCAAGAGAATGCCGGCCCTTGCCGAGCGCGCAATCGGGCGGTGAAGGAATCGAAGGGAAAGTACATCTTCCCCCACGACGCCGACGACTTGCTGGCACCTCACTTCTTGAGCGATGCCGTGGCTGTACTCGAAGCGCAGCCCGAAGTGAAGTTGGTGTGCCCTACCATTGAGTTTATCGGTGCCCGCAAGGGCATTTGGCAACTTCCTACTTTCGACCGCCACCTCTTGGCGCGCCGCAACCACATCGCCGCCTGTGCCCTCTACCGCCGTACGGACTTCGACCGCGTGGGCGGCTACTGTGAAGAGATGGTAGCCCGCGAGGATTGGGATTTTTGGATAGCAATGCTCAAAGACGGCGGCGAGGTGGTGCGACTTCCCGAAGTGGGCTATTGGTATCGGGTGCGGAGCGGCTCCAAGCGTTTTCGCGATCGTAAGCGCAATGCTCATGTCATTCAGATGCTCAACCGCCGCCACGCGGCCTTTTTCGAACGCGAACTGGGTGGCCCGTTGCGGCGTATGCGCTCGTGGTCGCGCTGCATCAACTTCTTTACCCGCCCTTTCCGCTACCGCAAAACAAAAGTTGCCGAAGACTATCCACAACTTTTTTCCTTTGTCGACCAACTGCCGTTTAACTTTGAGCAACTCGGCGAGCAGATTTTCAAAAACCGCAATGCCATCCGCCGCATCGTGGTCGAAGGCGAAGCCTTTGTCGTCAAAGAGTTCTGCCTTCCCCATCGTTTCAATCGCTTTGTCTATCGATGGTTCCGTGCGACGAAAGCCGCTCGCTCCTTTCGCAATGCCGAGTGGTTTTGTGCCGCAGGTGTAGGGAGTCCTGAGCCTATTGGCTTTTGTGATACAGGAAGTACACTCTTCATCGGGCACTGCTATTACGTTTGCCGGCAGTCGATGCTGCGCTATAATTTCCGTGATCTCAATGATGATACACCGCAACTTCTGGAGGTGCTTCATGCTGTGGGTGAGACCGCAGCACGAATGAACGACCACGGATGGTGGCACAAAGATTTTTCGGGAGGAAATGTGCTGTGGGACATCACTTCGGGAGGTGTCGCCGTAGAACTCATTGATCTCAATCGTTTACGCATAGGAACGCTTTCTCCTGAACGAGGAGTACTCAATCTTGCGGCTTTGCGTCCTCCCAAAAGCTGGCGGCTTCCCTTGGTGGAGGGCTATGCTGCGGTGCGAAATGCCGATGTTGATGTTTGCCTGCAAGTGCTCAATGATTATTTAGACCAGTTGCCCGACAACGAAACGGCTGTTACCCCTTAATCCTCTTCATTGCACGAAGCCATCCTTAAGAAGGCTTGCACAATGATTTCTTCTCTCTTCGCCAACATTTACCCCTCTTTTTATGTGTGTCTCTTCCTCTCCTCTCATTTCTGTCATCACCGTATGTCGTAATGCAGCGGTAGACCTCTGTAATACTGCGGCTTCTGTGTTGGCGCAGAATTATGCACCAATAGAATATATCATCATTGATGGAGCCTCGACCGATGATACTGCTCAACAAATCGAGCGGATTCGAGAGCAATGTGCTCAACGTGGGTTTGCACTACACGCACTTTCTGAGCCGGATCAAGGCATTTACGATGCGATGAATAAAGGAGTGGGTTTGGCCAAGGGAGAATGGATTTGTTTTATGAATGCCGGCGATTGTTTCTCACAACCCGACATCGTGCATCAGGCTTTTGCCGAAAATGCATTTTCCGATGATTGTGCGGTCATCTATGGCAATGTATGGCTGCACAAAAGTTTTGGTAGAGTGGAAATGAAACCTAAACCCATTGATTATCTACAACAGAGAATGGCCTTTTGCCACCAGGCTTGCTTCGTACGCCGTCTTCAAGCCCTTTCTCACCCTTTCGATCTGCACTACCGAGTTGCTGCCGACTATGCTTTTTTCTATCAGCTTTATCATGAGGGAGCACACTTTGTCTATCTCGACCTGCCCATCGCCATCTTTGAGAGCGAAAGCGGCATCTCGAGCCGACAGAAGAATGCCGTACGCTGCGAGTGTGCGCGCATCAACGGAGCCGATCAAACCATACGTTGGCAACTGCAGCACCTGGGCATGAAGGTGAGCGACTTTCTGAAATCCCTACTCAACAATATCATTCCCAACGGCTTGCGTGAACGAGTGCGCCAAGCCAACTATGAACGTTTGGCTCGTCGTCGTCTTTCTCAATCGTAAGTGTATGCTTTGCAATCTCTTCAATGCCCTTCTGCATCTCCCTTCTGCTTTTCGCCCCATACCTCATCCACGCGTCATTATGACACTCTTGGTCAAGGACGAAGAAACATTGCTCGAACACAACCTTCGCTTTCATCACGCCATGGGAGTGGATGGGTTTATTATCACCGACAACAACTCCACCGATGCTACACCCGCCATCATTGAACGCTATCGACAAATGGGCTGGGTGCTTGCCGTCATTCACGAAACAGGCACCGACTATCGACAGAAACAATGGGTGGACCGTATGATTGATGTGGCTCGTCGCGAGTTTGCAGCCGATTGGATTATCAATGCCGACGGCGATGAATTTTGGTATCCGCCAACGGGCGACTTCCACACTCAACTTGCCCACCTCCGTGCCAATGTGCTGCGCTGTGAAGTCATTGGTATGCGACCAGAGGAAGACATTCCTTTCACCGAATGGCGCGAGACTGCCCACGAAACAGCCGAACGCGAAGCTTTGGGCCTATCTCCCTATGGTATCTTTGGCCCACATCCGCACAAAGTGATGCATCGCGCCAAAGGGTATTTGCAGATTTCGATGGGCAACCATAAGGTGAAGATGCTGCCCCGATGGTGCAAAGACAGCGACATCCGCATCTACCACTACAACCATCTCGGCCGCGAAGCTTTTGTATGCAAGGTGGTGAATGGTGGGGAACAGCTCGAACGCAATCCCTCTCGCCATGGTGGCAAACATTGGCGCTATTTCCTCGAGTTGTATCGCCAAGGTCGGCTCCATGAGGAGTACGACCGCGTGGTCGGAACCCACCTTGTGGAACAGCTTCGTACGTTGAGGGCTTTGCGCACCGATACCACCATGTCTGATTGGTTTGCTGCCCATCCCGAAACCTAATCCTCTCGTCCAACTCATGAAACACGCTTTTCTCATCTACGCTCACGAAGAACCGCTGGTGCTCCACACCCTCCTGCGATTGCTCGACCATGAGCGCAACGAAATCTTCCTCCACCTCGACCCACGCAATTCAGTCCTTCCATCGGTACTTTCCCCCTCTCCTTTGTCGCGTGCCAAGTTGCACTTGCTCACTCCGGCTCAGAGGGTAAGTTGGGGGGATTATTCACAGATTGAAGTCGAATTGCGCCTCTTTGCACAAGCACTTCAAGTCGGACCCTTTGCCCACTATCATCTGATTTCGGGCGTGGATTTACCCATCAAGCCCATGGCTGAAATTTACGCATTTTTTGATGCTCATCCCACTACAGAATTTCTTGGTTTCTGGAACGATGAAGTTCACCAACGCGATCTCGAACGCCGCACTCATCGCTACTACCTCTTCACGCAATATCTCAAACGCGCTCCTCATAAATGGCGTCATCGTTTCACCGTACCCTTGCGCAACGTATCGCTGGCTGCGCAAAAGATCATCAATTATCGTCGCCACCGACAGCAGCAGTTCTACAAAGGATTTAATTGGTGCAGCCTCACCCACGATTGCGTAACATGGTTGCTGGAGCAACAGACGTGGATTCAGCATACGTTTCGTCACATGCTGGCTCCCGACGAAATCTACAAGCAGACGCTCATTGCCGCCTCACCCTTCGCCAAAAATATCTACGACCGAAACGATCCTGAACGAGGCACGGTGCGACGCATTGACTGGACACGTGGTCGTCCTTACGTATGGCAGACTGCCGATATCGACGAACTAATGGCGATACCGCATCTTTTTGCTCGGAAGTTTGACGCCCCCACTGCCATTGCTTTGGCACAACGATTGGAATTGGCTTAAACCACGAAACGATGAAAAAGCCCTCGCCACCTACTGATAGGGTGGCGAGGGCTTGTTGTTACAGTTACAAGTCATCGACTCGATTAGATGTTGGGGTTGATTTTGCTCCATTCTTCTACGGGAGGAACGATGTTGAGCGTAACCAATTCATCGCGCATCTTGCAGAGGTGAGCGTAAGAAGCATCCAACTTAGCCACTTCTTCGGCCGTGCCCACGGGCATACGGAACGTGCAACCGTTCTTGTCGAGTGTGGTGTCCATCGCCATCATGATGTGGTTGTACTTGTCGGTCTTCACGTAAGTTCCGGCGGGATAGTTGAAAGGAGCACCGCCCATCACCGAGCGAATCATTTCTACCGAGAGGTAAGAGGGGCTTTGGAACGAAGAGCGACCACGGAGCTTGATGATGGCAGCACCACCCTGCGTTACAGCCGTCTTCATGGCTTCCCATTCTTCAGCGGGGAATTCGGGAGTACCGATGATGTCGGTGAGCTTGCGGCCGGCAATTTCTACAGCGCTGCCGAACACAGCCATTTGTTCGCCGTGACCACCATAAGTAGCGCAACCCTTCACCTCGTTTTGCATCACGCCAAACTTCTTAGCGAGGGCGCTTTGCAGACGGGTAGAGTCGAGACCGGCGAGGGTCGTTACCTGACCAGGCTTCAAGCCGGAGTAAAGGAGGGTCACCAAACCTGTGAGGTCGGCAGGGTTGAAGATGATGACTACGTGCTTCACATCGGGGCAGTAGGTCTTGATGTTCTTACCGAGTTCTTCGGCAATTTTGCAGTTACCGGCGAGGAGATCTTCACGTGTCATGCCTTCCTTACGAGGAGCACCGCCCGAAGAGATGATGTACTTGGCATCTTTGAACGCCTCCGCCACATCAGTGGTAGCGGTGATGTTGGCATCGTTGAAGCCACATTGACGCATTTCCTCAGCAACGCCTTCGGGAGAGAACACGTCGAAAAGACAGATATTGGAGGTGAGACCCATCATAAGGGCACTCTGCACCATGTTCGAGCCGATCATACCGGCTGCACCTACGATAACGAGTTTTTCGTCAGTTAAAAAAGCCATTTGGTGTATTGTTTTGAGATTAGTAATTGAAATTCATACTATTGCTCTGCCGCGTTCCGGTGATCGGTCGGGCAAGCGCTTGTCTGGGTACAAAGTTACACATTTCATTTTACACGTCGACAAAGCAAAAGCGCTTTTTTTGACCCCTTTCAGAAAAAAACAACGTGAACTTTCCACTTTTGCGCAACGAGAATTTGCGCCTGTCCACAAAATCTCTTACTTTCGCAAACAAAGGAAAGATAAAAGTCTGCTTTTATTGCAAATGGAAAGGATATTGCAAGAAATCTCTGCATCCTCACCCCTTCATCCTTCTTAAAATCCCCCACATCCTATGAACGCTACCCACCTTTTGGAAGAACTCAAACAGCGATTTCCCAACGAACCGGAGTATCACCAAGCCGTCGAAGAGGTACTCACCACCATCGAAGAGGAATACAACAAGCATCCCGAATTTGAGCGCATCAACCTCATCGAGCGCCTTTGCATTCCGGAACGTATCTACACTTTCCGCGTCACATGGACGGACGACAAAGGCAACGTCCGCACCAACATGGGCTATCGCGTGCAACACAACAACGCCATCGGTCCCTACAAAGGCGGATTGCGCTTTCACAGTTCGGTCAATCTCGGCATTCTCAAGTTTCTCGCTTTCGAGCAGACCTTCAAAAACGCCCTCACCACGCTGCCGATGGGCGGTGCAAAGGGTGGGTCGGATTTCTCGCCGCGCGGCAAGAGTTCGGCCGAGGTGATGCGTTTCTGTCAAGCCTTTATGCTCGAACTCTATCGCAACATCGGTGCCGATTGCGACGTACCTGCCGGCGACATCGGCGTAGGTGGTCGCGAAGTGGGCTACATGTTTGGCGCTTACAAGAAATATACCCACCAGTTTGAAGGCGTCCTCACCGGCAAAGGGCTTGAGTTTGGCGGCAGCCTCATTCGCCCCGAAGCCACGGGCTACGGCAACGTCTACTTCCTGATGGAAATGCTCAAAACGCGCGGTGAAAATCTCCAAGGGAAGACCATCTTGGTGTCGGGTTCGGGCAATGTGGCGCAATACACCGTCGAAAAAGCCCTCCAACTGGGCGGCAAGGTGCTCACCCTCTCCGACTCTGATGGGTTCATCTACGATCCCGACGGCATCGACCGTGAAAAGCTCGACTACGTGATGGAACTGAAAAACGAATATCGCGGCCGTATCCGAGAGTATGTGGAGCAATATCCCACGGCGCAATACTTTGAAGGAAAACGCCCTTGGCACATCCCTGCCGACATTGCTCTCCCCTCGGCCACGCAAAACGAGATTGACGGCGACGATGCCCGCGCCCTTGTGGCCAATGGCGTGATGGCCGTGAGCGAAGGTGCCAATATGCCCTCCACTCCCGAAGCCGTCCGCGTTTTCCAAGAGGCACGTATCCTCTACGCTCCCGGAAAAGCCGCCAACGCCGGCGGGGTGTCGGTGTCGGGACTCGAAATGAGTCAAAACTCTGCCCGTCTTTCTTGGACGGCCGAGGAAGTGGATCAGCGCCTGCATGGCATCATGGAAAACATCCACCGCTCCTGCTTGCAATATGGCACCCAGTCCGATGGCTACGTCAACTATGTGAAGGGCGCCAACATCGCCGGCTTTATGAAAGTGGCCAAAGCCATGCTGGCCGAGGGCGTCATCTAATGCTGACTTTCCTCCTTTCAATAACAAAAACGTGCCCATTGTCCTACAAGACAATGGGCACGTTTTTGTTATTGGTAGAAGAGGGATGATCGGAGGGAAATGCCTTTATGGAGTCTCCCCTGACGTCAGCGCACTAAGCTTTGACGCAGGATGAGGCGGCTTTCGGGGCCCATATTAAAGAGGAGGTCGACGATGGAGAGATTGGGGAGAAATCCGTGGCGCGCAGCAAACACCTGGTAGTAAGGCCTGGGGCGGAATTCTGCATCGAAGGCGGCATCGACTTTGGGGCGGATGCGTTCGCGCAAGTCGACAATGGGAGGTGAGAGGGCAACGGGAGAGGGAAGTGCAGCGAGCGATGAACCCGGCGGCAGATTGCCGGCAGGGACATCAAGGTAGTGGTCGACATTGATGCGGAGGTTGGGGCGGAGATTGAGCAGGTCGAGTACCAACTGCTGAAGCGCTGCGTTGAAATCGACCAAGAAGGTGCAGGGCTTGCGGTAAATCTCCTCGAAGTCGTCGGCGTAGAATTCGAAATAGGGACTATTCTCATAGGCCGAAACGAGCGCATGCCAGTGGAGGGCGCGCCAGCGGCCGTGGTTGGAGATGCGGATGTCGCGCATCGGTGTTTTGGACGTGCCACCTTCGCTTTTGGGGCGTCCCTCGACGGGGATGGTGAGGGTGAGCGGGCCGTCGCTCGCTGCGATGATGCAGCGGTTGCGGTAGGTCTGCTTGATGTAGTGGTCGCAATGTTCCTCGACGATGGGGAAACCACTGTACAGTTTGGTGTAGTAGTGGACGGGCGCAAGATAGGCCGATGAGAGCAGGTAAGTCATGCATGCAAAAGTAAGCACTTTTCCCCGTCCGGCCAAGGTGGTGCCCGCATTTCGAAGCGCGGAATGTAAGTAATACCGGAAATCCTGTAAGTGCCCTATTCTCGGAAAGGCGTACCTTTGCCCTCGAAAACTAAAGCTATTGCTATCATGAACCAACGACAAAGACTCATCCTCCTCGCAACGCTCATCGCCGTGACAATCGGTGCAGCAGCCCAGCAAGAACACCTGCCGGCGACGGCTGCACCGACCGACTCCCTTGCCCCCAACGTGATGGAGCAAAACGTCCTTCTGAAAGAGACCACCGTGCGGGCAAAACGCCGCGGACTCTATCGCTCCTTCGACAATGTGGAGAACACGCAGGTGCTCTCCATGCACGAACTCACCAAGGCCGCGTGCTGCAATCTGGGCGAGAGCTTTGTGACCAATCCCTCTGTCGATGTCAATTACAGCGACGCCGCTACCGGTGCACGACAAATCCGCCTGCTCGGGCTGGCCGGCACCTACGTCCAGATGCTCACGGAAAACATGCCCAACTTCCGCATCGCCGCGCAACCCTATGGCCTGAGCTACATTCCCGGACAGTGGATGGAAAGCATCCAGGTGAGCAAAGGCGCATCGAGCGTGAAAAACGGCTACGAGGCGGTGACGGGACAAATCAACGTGGAGTACAAGAAACCCCACCAGAAATACCCCAACTGGCTCGCGGTGAACGGATATGCCGATATGCGCGGACGCATCGAGGGCAACGCCGAGACCACCCTCCGCCCCAACCACCGATGGGGCACAACGGTGCTGGCCCACTACGACAAACATCTCACCGCCCACGACGACAACGGCGACGGATTTGCCGACATGCCCAAGCAGGAACAGTTCAACCTCCTTAACCGCTGGACCTACAGCGGCGGGCACATCTTCTCGCAGTTCGGCATCAAAGGACTGACCGAGAAGCGCGAAAGCGGACAAATCGTCGACCATCACGGCGTGCGCCCTCTCAACCCCTACCTCATCCACATCGATACCAAGCGAGTGGAGGCGTTCGGCAAAACCGCCTACATGCTGGGCGACACCCACCAATCCAACCTCGCCCTCATCCTCTCCGGCTCCATCCACGACCAAGACGCCGCCTTCGGACGTCGCAACTACGATGTGACGCAGCACAACGGCTACGCTTCGCTCATGTTCGAAACCCAATGGACCGCCGCCCATTCCCTCTCCGTCGGAGCGAGCCTCAACTACGATCACTACGAGCGCACTCTCCCCACCACCGGCATCGTCTGGCTCAACGGCGGAGCACGCCGCACCCACGAGACCGTCCCCGGCGCCTACGTCCAGTACACCTACCAGCTCGGCCGCGTCTTCACCCTCATGGGCGGCCTGCGCATCGACCACAGCAACCTCTACGGCACCTTCCTCACGCCTCGTGCTCACCTCAAGTGGATGCCCTCGCGCCATCTTGCCCTCCGCCTCACCGCCGGCAAAGGCTACCGCACCACCCACGTGCTGGAGGAGAACAACTTCTACCTCTCCGGCTCCCGACGCCTGGAGATAGCCGACGACCACTTGCGCGAAGAAGCCTGGAACTACGGGGCAAGCCTGACGCTCAAATATCCCCTCTTCGACCACGTGCTCAACCTCACCGGCGAATACTACTACACCGACTTCCTCCGTCAGGCTGTCACCGACTTCGACTCCTCCCCCCAGCTCCTCCGCTTCTATTCCCTCAACGGGCGTAGCTACTCCTCGGTGTTCCAGATTGAAGCCTCCTATCCTTTCTTTGACGGGCTTACCCTCACCGCTGCCTTCCGACACACCGATGTCCGCACTACCTACGACCTCCCCAGCGGACCGCAACGGCTCGAAAAGCCCCTCCAAAGCCGCTACAAAGGCATCTTCACTGCCTCCTACGCCACACCCCTCGAACGCTGGCAACTGGATGCCACCCTCCAGCTCAACGGCGGAGGGCGCATGCCCACCCCCTACCTCCTGCCCGATGGAAGCCCCTCCTGGGCACCACGCTTCAAAGCCTACCCCCAACTCTCGGCACAAATCACCCGCAACTTCCGCCGATGGGCTGTCTACCTCGGAGGTGAAAACCTCACCGCCTATAAGCAACCCGCCGCCATCATCGACGCCCACAACCCCTGGGGCAACCGATTCGACCCCACCATGGTCTACGGACCTCTCGATGGTGCCATGCTCTACGTGGGCTTCCGCTACACCATTGACCGATAAATCACAACATCACTAACCCTCTCATTTTTCCAGACAATGAAACGAATCTCCCTCCTCTTTGCCGCCCTCCTTATCGCCGGCGTGGCTTCGGCCAAAGACCTGAAAACCGTCATCTTCAAGGTCGAACAAATGGTATGCATCAACTGCGAAGGCAAAGTGAAACGCAACATCGCCTACGAAAAGGGCGTCACTCGAATGAAGACCAACCTCGAAGACAAGACCGTCACCGTCACCTTCGACGCCGACAAGACCGATGTCGAACGCCTTCAAGCAGGCTTCAAGAAGTTCGGCTACAAGGCTGAAGTTGTCAAAGTCGAAGCTGACAGCGACAAGAAAGTCCTCAAGAAGTAGACTCGCTGCTCCCTGCCGTCCGGCATCCCCCTCCTCCTTTTCCCCCTGGCCTTTCCCTCGGCCTGCCTCTCTCGGCATCTGCATCCCCTCTCGGCGATGCAGATGCCGCTTTTGTTGGGGGCGGTGTAGTGAGGCGATATCAGACGTGGCGCTTCGTTTCAGACAATGATTTTTTCAAGCGTTGAAAATTTGATTTTCATCCGTTGAAGAAATGTTGTAGACGTCTGAGAAGATGCTGCTGGACTTTCGGCCGCTCGAAGAGTCATAAAAAAAGGCCGCCCCAAATGGGACGGCTGTGCCGAAACGAGGAGCACCGGCGGGCGATTAGGCGTTGCCTTCGCCCATGCCGAAAGGCGTGGCGGTGCGGCCGATGCCATCGGCCTTGGGAGCAGGCGCACCGGGCATCTCGATGGTGCCGAACTGCTGTTCGTACTTCACCACGTTGTCCTGGAGGGCGAAGAGCAGGCGCTTGGCACTCTCGGGGGTGAGAATCATGCGGTCGCTCACGCGGGCTTTGGGCAGGCCGGGGAGGGCGGCGATGAAGTCGATGACGAACTCCTGGTTGCTGTGGTTGATGATGGCCAGGTTGGTGTAGGTGCCGCCGGCCACTTCGGGGGTGAGCTCGATTTGCAGTTGTTGAGGGGCGTTTTGATCTTGTTCCATGGGGATGTTTTTTATGTTTTTGAAGTGAATAATGGTCGTTGTTGCCGCCTCCGAGGGAGTGAAGTGGTGGGGCGGGATAGCGTAGCAAATGTAGGGCTAAATCTCGACACAGCCAAGGAAAACGGCCCAAATCTGACAATTTATTTGGTTTTTAGGGCGACAAAATGTAATTTTGCAGTGCCGCTGCCTATCCGGTTGGGTGGGGTGGTGCGGCTTGGAGGGCAAGGCACGAAGTGTGGCCAATGCTCTTTTTCTCACGACAAAACAAATGATTATGAAACTACGATTTGCCCTTCTCACCCTGTGCTTCGCCCTGCTGAGGCCGGCCCTTGCCCAGCAAGGCACCTACGCCCCCAAGCTGTGGGAAAACTGGTCGGTCACGCTCAGCGGCGGGATCTACCATCCTGCGGTTTATTCTTTCACTGGAGAGCTGGTCAAACCTTCCTTTTCGCTCAAGATGAAGAAGCAGTTCACGCCCGTGCTCGGCTTCCTCGTGGAGGGCGACGGCTACCAGGGCAACCGGCGACTGGAGCACACGTTCTACGACCGGGTGATGGTGCTGATGGGTGGAGAGTTCAACCTGATGAACCTCTTTGGTGGCTATCGGGGGCAGCCGCGGATGTTTGAGTTTGAGACGAAGTTCGGCATCGGTTGGGGACACACCTTCCGCAACCGGAAGCGGCTCACCGATGAGAACTATCTGGTGTCGAAGGTGGGCGGCAACTTTATCCTCAATCTTGGGGCGAAACGCGCTTGGAGTCTGGTGCTTCAGCCCGCCCTCCTCTACGACCTGCGCTCCACCGATGCTCAGCACCACGAGGCTTACAACATCAACCAGGCTGACATCCAGGTGCTGCTCGGGCTGACCTACCACTTCGGCAACGGCCACGGCGGCCGGCATCCGGCACTGATTGTGACACCGCCCGCACCGATAGGGCCCGATGCACTGCCGCAAGTGCCCGACCGCCGGTCGGCCTCGACCGACAAGACGCTGCAAGACACGCTCACCACCCTCAAGAGCGCTCTCGAACAGCAGGAGCAGCGCATCAGCGAGTTGCAAACGCAGTTGCAGAATGTCGGAGCCGAAATCGACAGTCTTACGCAAGGTCGAGAGGGGGTGGCGCTTCGTCCGCAAGAGAAGAAGGTGCTGGAAAGCATCATCACTTTCCGCGCCGGCCGTACCACGGTCGATGCGGTACAGTTTCCCAACGTGGAGCGCCTGGCCACTTATCTCAACCGCCATCCCCGCGCCCGCCTCACCATCCGCGGCTACGCTTCGCCCGATGGCGATGCGGAACTCAACGCCAAGATGGCGCAGCAGCGGGCGGAGATTGTCAAGACGCTCCTCATTGCTCAGTATGGCATTCAGCCCGAACGCATCACCGCTCGTGGTGCCGGCGTCGGGAAGGAGTTCACCAAAACGGAGTGGAACCGCGTTGCGGTGTGCACTATCGTCGAGTGATTCGCCTTTTTCTTTCGAGGAAGCCTTTGCCTCGTTCCCCACACACGACATCGCCCTCAACAGATCAGTGTTGAGGGCGATGTCGTGTTTCGGTGGTGGACTAAGGCGCTTGTTCGTCCCATTGCCCACGCTCATCGAGCGAGAGGATGCGGCCGTCGGACTGCGTGACACGAAGCACGAAGCGTGAGGCGGTGGCTTCGAGCGAAAGTCGAGCATCCGGCGTGAGCGTGCCGCGGTCGGCCGCCGTGCACCCCAACTCGGCGAGCGAAGCAGCAAAAGCCCCAGTGCGGGCGCGGTGTGCCTCCTGAGCGTAGTAGAGCGCCCAGAGCAGGCGGCGTTCCGCATGGTGGGCCGGCAGTGTCGGCGCTTCGCCCTCGTTGAGGAAGCAAAGGTAGCCCCAGCGCTCGGGCATGTGCATCGCAATCTCTCCGCAGGGCGACCACACCCAGTTTTCCTCCGGGCCTTCGGGATGCAACCACTCCACCCGCGAGAAGTTGAGCCGCCACACTTCGCCCGCCTTCACCCCTTCGGTGTTGCGGAAGTTTTTGCGCAGCGAACGGATGGGGATGGCCATTTCCACCGTCCATCCGCGGTCGATGTCGCGGCTGTCGTTGAGCGTGCCGTCCACCTGCACCGCGTGGCGCAGCCCCGTGCAGTTCCACGAGAGGAGAAACTCACCGCCGGCTCGGTAGGGGTGCGTGAGCAGGAGGTCCATCATCGTGTTGCGGGCGTTGACTTCCCACTCGTAGTAGTCGATGCCGCGCCCCTCGGGGTCGAGGAACACCTCAAAGTCGTTTTCCTTCCAGATGATGGTGTCGCGCTGCCGGAGCCGGGCTGTGACGTTGGGCTCTTCGAGCGTGGCAGCGATATAGAGGTGGTCGGCGTCCCACAGCAGCCGGGCCGTGGTGGCATATTTCGGCCGCGGATGCCCTTCGCCCTGAATGTCTACAAACAGGTCGGTGCGGTCTGCCCGCTGCCAGTCTGGTTCATCGAGCCGACCGTCGATGGTGATGGGGCCGTGGGTCGGTCGGCAGGCATAGACTTTCGGCTCGGTGAGCTTGTGGGCGAAGCGTGCCAGCAGGCCGTCTTCTGCCGCGAGCCTAAAAGAGAAAAAAGGGGAGAGTGCGAGGAGCAGCAAGGTGTGTCGTATCATGCGGAGAAAGCTTAGGGGGAGGGGCAGTATGTCCCGTGTTCAACATCGTTTGGTCAATTCGAGGTAATCACCTTTCCTTCACCGCGATAGAGGCGGCAAGGGCCGTCAAGGAGCACCGCCAGCACGGTGATGTTCTCGTCGAGCACCGTGTCGGGCACGTCGATGTAGAGGTTACCGGGGAGATCGTTCCAATAGTTTTTGTTGTACACCTTATAAGGAAGCATCGCCCCATTGCCCACCACCCAAACGCGGTGCACGCGGTTCATCAGACCTTTCACCTCAATCGGGCCGTTCGGGCGGTAGGGGAGATAGAGGTAGAGGATGTCGCCGGCAGCGTTGAGCGTTGAGTAGCCTTGGAAGTGCTCTGCCGGGATACCGGCTCGTGTGGCGTAGACCGCTTCGGCGTGCTTCCTGTTCCATCGGCCGAAGACTTTGAGGATGTCCACCTGCTCCTCCGGCAGGGTTCCGTCGGCGCGCGGTGCGATGTCGAGCAGGAGATTGCCTCCGTTGGAGAGGCAGTCCACGTAGGTGCGCAGGAGCATTTGTGGTGTTTTGTAGTTGCGGTCGGTGGGCTGGTAGCCCCACGAGTCGTTCATCGTCATGCAGAGTTCCCAGTATTTCGCTTCGGGACGCACCACCGGTACGCCCTGCTCCGGCGTGGCATAGTTGCCATAGCCTTGGATGCGGCTGTTGATGATGCAGTCGGGAGCATAGCGGCGCAGCAGATGTACGATGTCGGCACTGCGCCAGGTGGCAGCATCCTGTTCCCAATCGCCGTCAAACCACCACAGGTCGGGGCGATAGGCACGAGAGAGTTCTTCGAGTTGCGCAAAATTAAAGCGGCAGAAGCGTCCCCATCGTGCCGAGTCATCCTTGACGGCATAGCGCGTGGTGGTGCGGGTGAAGTTGGGATAGTCCGGATGCGACCAGTCGAGTAGGGAGTAGTAAAGTCCGAGGTGCAACTGCGGATGTCGCCGCACCTCTTCCACAAAGGGCGTGAGCACATCGCGCCGTGCCGGAGTAGCTTTCGGCACAGAGAGGGCCGATGCTTTCGTGTCCCACAGCGCCACACCATCGTGGTGTTTGGTGGTGATGACGGTGTAGCGCGCTCCGCTTTCAGCAATCAAATCCACCCACTCCTTGGGGCGATAGTGAGCCGCGGTGAAGCCTTTGCACTGCCGCATATAGGCTTCGTAGGGCAGATAGTTGTTGTGGAACGACCAACTTTCGCTCACGCCGTCCACAGCATAAATCCCCCAATGGATGAAGATACCCAGTTTCGCCTCGGCAAACCACGCCATACGTTTTGCCAACTGTTCGGGCGTTTCGGAAGTGGTAGGACCGAGGGTGTTCTGTGCCCACACTGCCCCAGGGAGACCAAGCAGGAGCAGCAGACAGAAGTTTTTCCAAAAAGAATGAATGTGCGTCATATTCGATGAGATAAAACAACATATGCAAATATAGACAATAATGTTGAGAAAACTGCATTTATCCGTCCCAAAAGCCCACTTGCTTCTAACAAAATACAGAAAAAGGGCAAAAGGGCATTCGGAAAAATCCACAAAAGCGCGCACAAACAGAAAATAAGTCGTAACTTTGCAATTCCATTTTGCGGTAGTCTGTCCGCCTCAAAGCCTCTTTTTCTCATGCAACTCAAAGAACTTCAAGCCGTCAAGCAGCGATATGGCGTCGTGGGCAACTGCGATGCGCTCAATCGCGCGGTGGAGATTGCGCTCAAAGTGGCCAAGGTAGACCTCTCCGTGCTCATTCAAGGCGAAAACGGTGTCGGTAAGGAAATCATCCCGCGCATCATCCACGATGCCGGCAGCCGCAAGGGCAAAAAATATCTGGCCCTCAACTGCGGGGCCATCCCCGACGGTACCATCGATTCCGAACTCTTCGGCCACGTCAAGGGTGCTTTCACGGGCAGTGTCGACAGCCGCGAAGGCTACTTCTCCGCCGCTGATGGCGGGACGCTTTTCCTCGACGAGGTGGGCGAACTGCCTCTCCAAACGCAAGTGCGCTTGTTGCGTGTCCTCGAAACGGGCGAATACATCCCCGTCGGCTCCAGTGAGGTGAAACGCACCAATGTGCGCATCATCGCTGCCACCAATGTCGACATGGCGCGTGCCATTGCCGAAGGGCGCTTTCGCGAAGACCTCTACTATCGTCTGGCGGCCATCAGTATCAGTATGCCGCCTTTGCGCGAGCGCGGCAGCGACATCGACATCCTCTTTCGTAAGTTTGCCCTTGAGATGAGCGAACGCTACGGCATTCCGCCCGTGCGCCTCAACGAGGCCGCCAAGCAACTGCTGCTTTCCTACTCCTGGCCGGGCAATGTGCGCCAGCTCAAGAATGTGGCCGAAAGTATGTCGGTGACCGTTGATGAGCGCGAAATCACGCCCGACATCCTGGCGCGCTTCATCCCCACCGACACGAGTCACACGCAGATGGTGGTGGGCACTCCCCTCCATCCACCGGTCGTGACCAACGGCGAGACTTACAATGCCGACCGCGAACTCATCTTCCAGATGATCAGCAAACTCAGCCATGAGGTGGAAAAGCTTCGCACGGAGGTGGTGCAACTCAAACAACAGCGCCACCACGCTCCTACCTCCGACCCCACAACGCCGGCTTTTCTCTCCTATCATGCCTCGGATTCTGCAGCTATGCCGCTTGATGAGGCCGAAGAAATCATCGACGATTTCCACGGCACTGCCGTCGACGACTTGCGCACCAAGGACGATGTGGAGAAAGAACTCATCCGCAAAGCCCTCCTGCGCCACAACGGACACCGCAAACAAGCCGCAGAGCAAATCGGCATCTCCGAGCGCACCCTCTATCGAAAGATCAAAGAATATGGTCTCGACGACCTCTAACCTTCCCCACCGCATGTCTGCCTTCCGCCTTCCCTCTTTCTTCCCCACACTCCGGCGCTTCGCCCTCATCTTCGGTGTACTCTTGGCTGCCGTCGGCTTGTGGACCGCGTGCAGCATCAGCTATAAGTTTACGGGGACAAACCTCAACTACGACCTCATCAAGACCATCCAGATTGACCACCTCCCCAATCGCGCCCCCTACGGATGGGCACCCATGGAGGCGATGTTCAACAACCAACTGCAAGACCTCTATGCCAACCAGACGCGGCTGCGACTCGTCAAGCGCGGTGGCGACCTCCACCTTGCCGGCGAGATTGTCAGCTACGATCAGTTCAATAAGTCTGTCTCGGCCGATGGCTTCTCCTCCCAAGTGCAACTGCGCGTGACGGTCAACATCCGCTTCGAAAACCGCAAAGCCAATCAGCGCTGGGAACGGCAGTTTTCTGCCACAGCCCCTTACGACGCCCGCTTGCAACTCGCGCAAGTGCAGGAACAACTCGTTCGCGAACTCCTGCGCGACATCTCCGACCAAATTTTCAACGCCACCGTTGCCGACTGGTGACTTCCCTCCATCTCACAACCCCTCTGCACCGCCCATCCGCATGGACATCGCCCACCTGATTCACCATCCCGAACAACTCAACGAAGAGACCCTCTACGAGCTCCGCAAACTCGTGGCGGTGTCTCCATGCTTTCAGGCGGCGAGGTTGCTCTTTCTTAAAAATCTCTTTCTGCTCCACGACTCCTCGTTCGACCAAGAACTTCGCCGTGCCGCCCTCTATCTCCCCAACCGCCGTCTCCTCTTCAATATGGTGCACGCCGGCGACTACGAGATACAGCCTGCCACCCATACCATCACTCCGCGCCCGACTGCCACAACTGTTGAGGCCGATCGCACCTCCTCGCTCATCGACTCCTTCCTCAACCAGACACCGGCGCAATCACCACAACACCGCGTGAGGGTCGACCCTTCGGCCGACTACATGACCTACCTCCTTCAGGCCCGCGAGGGAACGCCTACCCCCACAGCGCCGACTGTCGGCCACAGTCGAACCACCGCTCTCATCGACACTTTCATTGGCCAGAAACAAGAGCGCATCGTCCTCGACAACAATGCTCAAGGCCCTGAAAGCCTGCTCCCTCCCGATGCCGACAGTGTGCAGCCCGAAGAGAGTTGCTTCACCGAGACTTTGGCACGTATCTACATCAAACAGGGGCGTTATGAGCGCGCGCTTGAAATTATCACCAAGTTAAACTTGAATAATCCAAAAAAAAGCATTTACTTTGCAGATCAAATCCGCTTTCTGCACAAACTCATTGTCAATAATAAACACAAATCATAAATCAATGTACACGCTTTTCGTTATCCTCGCCGTCATTACGGCCATCCTTCTCGCCATCGTGGTCCTCGTTCAGGAGTCAAAAGGTGGTGGTCTCGCCTCCAATGTCTCCGGTGCCAACTCCGTGCTCGGTGTCCGCAAAACCACCGACTTCATCGAGAAGGCTACTTGGATTCTTGCTGCTGCACTCGTGGTGTTCAGTGTCGCTTGCAGTTTCTTCGACCATCAGGAAGTGAGTGATCCCTCCGAAATCGTCACCAATATGGGTACGCCCACGGCTCCGGCCAAGACGCCTGTTCAAGCCCCTGCAGCTCCCGCGGCTCCGGCACAGCCTGCAAAATAACCATACATTGCTGCCCATCTGCGGTCATCAACCAAGAGGACAACTTCATCGCGTGGAGTTGTCCTCTTTGTCGTAAGGTAACATCACGGGATTTTCCGAAGAGGGCTACATCGCCGCAAGCACAATGCCGCAGGACGGTCCCGAAGGGGTTTTCTCTCAATAGCCGTAGGCGAGGAAGGCGAAGTCCGACGAACCTACGGAACGTCCAATACCGAAGGGAACGCCCATCGGGAAACCATCCCCCATCGGTAAGCCGGCAAGTGAGGGCTGTTGTGGGAGGGCTCTTGTACGCGCGCACGCGCGTATACCCTATATAGTTTGTGTTCTTTGCCTTCAATCCTTCACCTCTTGGCTTATTGTGTTGTCATTCAGTGGATTGCGGGTGAAGGCAAAGGCGCTGCTGCCTTCACCGAAGAAGGGGAAACTTGTGCTCGCGCGTCTTCCGACTTAGCGCTGATGATGAGGGAAATCCCCCTAGGGTGAAGGCAGTGAAAGCAAAATGCACGCTGCATAGTTGTAGTGCGTACGCGCGCGAGGCGCAGTGGAAACTACCTCTGAGGTAGTTGCTGCTACCTCTGAGAAAAATAAAACTACCTCTGAGGTAGAATTTTCCGGAAGGGGAGGGCGAATTTTGGGAAGGGAAGGAGGCAGCGCAAACTTAAAAGATGGCCTTTGGGAAGAGGGAGAACTTTTGCCCCACTGGCTTCCGGCGGAGAAAACCGAAGCCGGACGAACGAGGGGAGGGCAGGATGCCTTGTTTTCCTTTCTGTGTTTTTTCTCATTGTGGTTGAAGAAAAACGGAAAATTATTTGCGTGTCTCGAAATAAATCTCTATTTTCGCCTTGTCAATCCTTGAGAGTGTATTCCTCGGGAAGACAATACCTAATTTCAAAACCTTTATTTAAGAAAAGGAGGACATTATGGATTTCAAACTTCAAACCATTCGTTTCAATGCCACTGAAAAACTCGTGGCTTATATCGACAAGAAAATGGCCAAGTTCGAAAAGCACGCGGAGATTCAAACGTGCGAACTGACCCTTAAAGTCGTGAAACCTGAAACCGCACACAATAAAGAAGCCAGTTTGCACCTCACCCTGCCCGGGAAGACCATTCACGCTGAGAAAGTGGCCGATACTTTTGAAGAGGCAGTAGACCTTTGTGTTGATATCGCCCGCCGCGAGCTCAGCGAAAATAAGGAAAATCGAGGGTAGCGCGAAAAAAAGAGTTGAAAAAATTTGTGGGTTTGAATTTTATGCTTACCTTTGCAGCCGAATTGAGGACGCTTCTACTGCTCGCAGCTGAAAAGTTGAGCATAGAATGCCCACAATGACGGGCAGTTACCAGAGTGGCCAAATGGGGCAGACTGTAAATCTGCTGGCTTACGCCTTCGGTGGTTCGAATCCATCACTGCCCACATTCCTCCTCATGGGGATTTGCGGAAGTAGCTCAGTTGATAGAGCACTAGCCTTCCAAGCTGGGGGTCGCGGGTTTGAGCCCCGTCTTCCGCTCACAAGATTTTCTTGCTGTTATAGCTCAGCGGTAGAGCACTTCCTTGGTAAGGAAGAGGTCGTGAGTTCAAGTCTCACTAACAGCTCTCTTTAAGGAGATTGGAGAGATGTGAAAAACAGATTTCCGGTCTTTTTTATTCTCAATAGAATTTTATAATCAAATAAACACCAATACAATGGCAAAAGAACAATTTCAGCGTACCAAGCCGCACGTGAACATTGGTACCATCGGTCACGTTGACCACGGTAAGACTACTCTTACTGCCGCTATTACTCATGTACTCGCGAAGAATGGTTTCTGCGAAGTGAAGTCTTTCGACCAGATTGACAATGCTCCTGAAGAAAAGGAACGTGGTATCACGATCAACTCTTCGCACGTTGAATATGAAACTGCCAATCGTCACTATGCTCACGTTGACTGCCCGGGTCACGCCGACTATGTGAAGAACATGGTAACGGGTGCTGCCCAGATGGACGGTGCTATCATCGTAGTTGCTGCTACGGATGGTCCTATGCCCCAAACTCGTGAGCACATCCTTCTCGCTCGTCAGGTGAACGTGCCCCGTCTCGTTGTGTTCCTCAACAAGTGCGACATGGTTGAAGACGAAGAAATGCTCGAACTCGTAGAAATGGATATGCAAGATCTCCTTTCTCAGTACGACTTCGAAGAAGATACTCCCATCATCCGTGGTTCTGCCCTCGGTGGCTTGAATGGTGTTCCCCAGTGGGAAGAAAGCATCCTCAAGCTCATGGATGCTGTTGACACTTGGATTCAAGAACCCGAACGTGACCGCGATAAGCCCTTCTTGATGCCTGTTGAAGACGTGTTCTCTATCACTGGCCGTGGTACTGTTGCTACTGGCCGTGTAGAAACCGGTGTCGTTAAGGTTGGTGATGAAGTTCAGATTCTCGGTCTCGGTGAAGACAAGAAGTCGGTGGTTACCGGCGTTGAAATGTTCCGCAAGCTCCTTGATCAGGGTGAAGCTGGTGACAACGTAGGTCTCCTCCTCCGTGGTATCGATAAGACTGAAATCAAGCGCGGTATGGTGATTACTCACCCCGGCGTTATCAAGCCTCACAAGAAGTTCAAGGCTTCCATCTATGTCCTCAAGAAGGAAGAAGGTGGTCGTCACACTCCCTTCGGTAACAAGTATCGTCCTCAGTTCTATCTCCGCACGATGGACTGCACGGGTGAAATTCACCTCCCCGAAGGCGTAGAAATGGTAATGCCCGGTGACAACGTAGAAATCACTGTTGAACTTATCTACGCTGTAGCCCTCAACGTGGGTCTCCGCTTTGCTATCCGCGAAGGTGGCCGCACGGTAGGTTCTGGTCAGATCACTGAAATCCTCGACTAAGATCCGCTACTCGGAAATGTGATTCTCGCCTTGAGAATCTCTCCATAACAAGAAAGGTTCCGGACTCTCCGGAGTTCGGAACCTTCTCTACGGGAATAGCTCAGTTGGTAGAGCACTGGTCTCCAAAACCAGGTGTCGGGAGTTCGAGCCTCTCTTCCCGTGCTCAAACGAATAGTGAACATGAATCGTATCATTAAATACTGTAAGGATTCATACTCAGAATTAGCGCATAACACCACTTGGCCCACTCGTCAGGAGTTGACGCATAGTGCAATTGTTGTACTCTTTGCTTCCATACTCATTGCAGCTGTGGTCTTCGCGGAAGATACGTTTTTTGAGTGGATCATGGGTTTTATATACCACTAATTAACACCTTAACAAAATGGCTGAAATCGAAATGAATTGGTACGTCCTGCGTGCCGTGAGTGGAAAGGAAGCCAAGGTAAAGGAGTACATCGATGCTGAAATCAAGAATGGTCGGCTCGGTGGTTTTGTAGCACAAGTGCTCATCCCGACAGAGAAAGTTTACCAAGTACAAGGCAATAAACGCGTTGTCAAGGAACGTAACTATCTGCCGGGTTATGTTCTTGTAGAAGCAAAGTTAGTGGGCGAGATTGCTCATGAACTCAGAAGTACTCCCAACTGCCTTGGATTTTTAGGAGGTATGGACAATCCCACCCCTCTGCGTCCGAGCGAAGTCAATCGTATCTTAGGTAAGGCCGATGAACTCGAATCTGAGCCCATCGATGTGCCCATTCCTTTCACCGTTGGCGAGAGTGTCAAAGTCAAAGACGGACCGTTTAGCGGATTTTCCGGCGTGGTTGATGAAATCAACGACGAAAAGAAGACGGTTACGGTCTCTGTCAAAGTGTTCGGCCGCGCTCAGCCGCTGACACTTGGGTTTATGCAAATCGAGAAGGAGTAAGGCCGCGCAGTTACGTGCGCAGGCACTACAAGAACCTTTCTCAACAAATCAATCAAAACAATAGAACAAAATGGCAAAAGAAGTTGCTGGATTAATCAAATTACAGATTAAAGGTGGCGCTGCAAATCCTAGCCCTCCCGTAGGTCCCGCCCTCGGTTCTAAGGGTATCAATATCATGGATTTCTGCAAGCAGTTCAACGCCAGAACTCAGGAGAAAGCCGGTAAGGTACTTCCCGTAGTTATCACTTACTACAACGATAAGTCCTTTACCTTTGAGGTTAAGACTCCCCCCGTTGCAATTCAGTTGCTCGAAGCTACGAAGAAGAAGAGTGGCTCTGCACAGCCCAACCGTACGAAGATTGCCGAGGTAACTTGGGAACAAGTACGTGCGATTGCTGAAGACAAGATGCCCGACCTCAACTGCTTCACTGTGGAGAGCGCAATGCGCTTGGTCGCTGGTACTGCACGCAGCATGGGTATCACCGTCAAAGGAGACTTCCCCGCTTAATGTATAACACTTCAATTTTTGAACAATGAGTAAACTTACTAAGAATCAAAAGTTGGTAGCCGGTAAGATTGAAGCAGGAAAGGCTTATTCTCTTGCAGAAGCTTGCAGCTTGGTGAAAGAAATTACCACCACCAAGTTTGACGCTTCCTTCGATATCGATGTGCGTTTGGGTGTAGACCCCCGTAAGGCCAACCAAATGGTTCGTGGCGTTGTTTCGCTTCCCAATGGTACTGGTAAGACGGTGCGTGTGCTCTGCCTCTGCACTCCCGATCAGGAAGCTGCCGCTAAGGAAGCTGGCGCTGACTATGTAGGTCTCGACGAATATATCGAGAAAATCAAAGGTGGCTGGACCGATATTGATGTGATCATCACGATGCCTGCCATCATGGGTAAAATCGGTGCCCTCGGTCGTGTGCTCGGTCCTCGTGGCCTGATGCCTAACCCCAAGAGCGGTACTGTGACAATGGATGTTGCCAAGGCTGTCCGCGAGGTGAAGCAAGGTAAGATTGACTTCAAGGTCGACAAGGCCGGTATTGTGCATGCTTCCATCGGTAAGGTGTCGTTCGACACCGACAAGATGATTGGCAATGCCAAGGAGTTCATCAACACCATCATCAAGCTCAAACCCACTGCCGCCAAGGGCACTTACATCAAGAGTATTTATCTTTCTTCTACCATGAGCAAGGGTGTCAAGGTTGATCCCAAGGCCATTGAAGAAGCTTAATTTTTTAATAGAAAATCATGAGAAAGGAAGATAAAGCCGTTATCATCGAGAAGCTCGGTGAACAACTCAACGAATACGCACACTTCTACCTCGTCAACGTGGCCGGCCTCAACGCTGCGCAAACGAGCGACCTCCGCCGCAAGTGCTTTGCACAAGGCGTGAAGATGGTAGTCGTGAAGAATACTCTCCTCGAAAAGGCATTTGAAGCTGCTGAAATCGATTATTCTCCCCTGTATCCCGTCCTCAAGGGCAGCACGGCAGTCATGTTCTGTGACGTGGCCAACGTACCTGCTAAGTTGATTAAGGAAGCTGGTAAGGATAGCGGTGTTCCCGCACTGAAAGCTGCTTATGCTGAAGAAGGCTTCTACGTGGGTGCAGACCAACTCGATGCCCTCTGCGCCATCAAAAGCAAAAACGAGGTTATCGCCGAAGTGGTATCTCTCCTCCAAAGCCCCGCAAAGAACGTTATTTCTGCGCTCTCCGGTGCCGGACAGACTATCCACGGCGTGCTGAAGACTTTGGGCGAACGTCCCGAGTAATCTCAATTCAAACCGCCCTTGCCAGAGGGCAATTTACCCAGACAAATTATAAACAAATAAATAATTACTACAATGGCAGATATCAAAGCAATTGCAGAAGAACTTGTAAATCTTACTGTAAAAGAAGTAAACGAACTCGCAACCATCCTCAAGGAAGAATACGGTATTGAACCCGCTGCTGCAGCTGTTGCTGTTGCTGGTCCCGCTGCTGCTGGTGCAGCTGCTGCTGAAGAAAAGTCTTCTTTCGACGTTGTTCTTAAGAGCGCCGGTGCTGCAAAGCTCCAAGTTGTTAAGGCTGTGAAGGAATCTTGCGGTCTCGGCCTCAAGGAAGCTAAGGACCTCGTTGACGCTGTTCCCAGCAAGCTGAAGGAAGGCGTAGGCAAGGAAGAAGCTGAAGCTCTCAAAAAGGCTCTCGAAGAAGCTGGTGCTGAAGTAGAACTCGCTTAATTCGACGTCATAATTCCCTGAAAAGGGTCGGTTAAGAATCCTCTGGTAGAGGGTTCTTAACCTTTTTGCGTCTATTTCCCTGCTCTCTAAAAAGAAGGCTTATGAACACTGAATTTGAACAGAAAAAACAGCGGCCGAGCTTCGTTTTGCTCATCTTATCGCTGCTTTTTCCCCTGTTGGGTTTCATTCTTTATTTTTCAAAGCGTAACAAACAGCCCGGTGCGGCTCAGTATGGATGGGCAGGCGTGATAGGCATGTTGCTTACCTTTACCGGAAAACATATCTTTCCAGGTATGTTTGGTCGCGTTTTCAGTTTTGTCACCCACGAAATGATTCCCCTATTGTTCGGAGTGCTTAACTGCTAACCCACTTGGCCAATGGCGGCTGATACCTGCCTTTGGTCGCACTTGAATAAAACGTAATAAGAAATAAACGACAATCGAATGTCCCAAGTAATCAACAACCGAGTCAATTTTGCATCGGTGCACAATCCGATGCCTTATCCCGATTTTCTCGATGTCCAATTGAAGTCGTTCCGCGAGTTCCTGCAACTCGACACGCCTTACAATTTGCGTAAGAATGACGGACTCTACAAGGTGTTTGCCGAGAACTTCCCCATCACGGACTCTCGCAATAGCTACACACTTGAGTTTTTGGACTACTATATCGACGCCCCGCGTTACAGCATCGAAGAGTGCCTGGAGCGTGGATTGACGTATAGTGTACCTCTCAGAGCGAAACTGAAACTTTCTTGTAGTGACTCCGACCACGAGGATTTTGAGACGGTGGAACAAAGTGTGTTCTTGGGTCCGATCCCTTACATGACGGACAACGGTACGTTCATCATCAATGGTGCTGAACGTGTTGTCGTGTCGCAGTTGCACCGCTCGCCCGGTGTCTTCTTCGGATCGAGCGTACACGCCAACGGCACGCAACTGTATAGCGCGCGCATCATTCCTTTCAAGGGAAGCTGGATTGAGTTTGCCACGGACATCAACAACGTGATGTATGCCTACATCGACCGTAAGAAGAAGTTGCCCGTGACCACGTTGCTTCGTGCCATTGGTTTTGAGGAAGATAAGGATATCCTTTCTCTCTTCAACTTGGCGGAAGAAGTCAAGGTGAACAAGAGCAACTTGAAAAAGGCCATCGGTCGTAAGTTGGCCGGTAATGTGGTGAAAACCTGGACGGAAGACTTTGTCGATGAAGACACCGGCGAAGTGTTCTCCATCGAACGTGTGGAGGTCGTACTGGAACGCGAAACCGTCCTCGATGAAGACAATATCCAGAGTATCTTGGAGAGTGGGGTAGAGCTGGTGCTCCTCCACCATGCCGAGACTTCGGGCAGCGACTATTCCATCATCTTCAACACGCTGCAGAAAGACACCTCCAAGTCGGAGCGTGAAGCCGTCCTCTACATCTATCGCTTGCTGCGTAATGCCGACCCGGCGGACGATGCCGGTGCTCGCGAAGTCATCAACAACCTCTTCTTCTCTGAGAAGCGCTATGACTTGGGCGAAGTGGGTCGCTATCGTATCAACAAGAAGTTGGGTCTGGACACAGAAGCCGATGTGCGGGTGCTGACGCGTGAAGATATTATTGAGATTATCAAATATCTGGTGGAGCTGATCAACTCAAAGGCCACCGTGGACGACATCGACCACTTGTCCAACCGCCGTGTGCGTACGGTGGGCGAGCAGCTTTCCAACCAGTTCTCCATCGGTTTGGCACGTATGAGCCGCACCATCCGCGAACGCATGAATGTGCGTGACAACGAAGTGTTCACTCCTACTGATTTGATCAACGCCAAAACCATTTCGAGCGTCATCAACTCTTTCTTCGGTACGAACGCGTTGTCGCAGTTTATGGACCAGACGAACCCGCTGGCCGAAGTGACCCACAAGCGCCGCCTTTCGGCACTGGGTCCCGGCGGTCTGTCGCGCGAACGTGCCGGCTTTGAGGTGCGTGACGTACACTACACCCACTATGGTCGTCTCTGCCCGATTGAAAGCCCGGAAGGTCCGAACATTGGTCTGATTTCTTCGCTCTGCGTTTATGCCAAAATCAACGACCTCGGCTTCATCGAAACGCCCTACCGCGTCATTCAGAACAGCGGTGAGAAGGATGCCAATGGCAATGACATTTACAAGGCCGACCTGAACAACGACAATGTGGTCTACCTCAGTGCTGAGGAAGAAGAAGACAAAATCATCGGTCAGGGTAATGCACCGCTGAATCCCGATGGCTCCTTTATCCGTACGACCGTGAAAAGCCGTCAGGAAGCCGACTATCCTGTTGTACCTCCCTCGGAAGTGGCTTTGATGGACGTAGCTCCCCAGCAGATTGCGTCGATTGCAGCTGCTCTCATTCCCTTCCTTGAACACGACGATGCCCACCGTGCGTTGATGGGATCGAACATGATGCGCCAGGCTGTGCCTCTCATCCGCTCCGAAGCCCCCATCGTGGGTACGGGCATTGAAAAGCAGGTCTGCGAAGACAGCCGCACGATGATTACGGCCGAACGCGATGGCGTGATCGACTACGTTGATGCCACGAAGATTGTCATCACTTACGACCGCACGGAGGATGAAGAATTTGTGTCGTTTGATTCTGCTACGGTAGAATATAATATCCCCAAATTCCGTCGTACCAATCAAAACATGACCATCGACCTGCGCCCCATCTGCGACAAGGGTCAGCGTGTCAAGGCCGGTGATATTCTTACCGAAGGTTATGCCACTGAAAACGGTGAATTGGCTCTGGGTCGCAACCTCCTCGTGGCCTACATGCCTTGGAAGGGTTACAACTACGAAGATGCTATCGTGCTCAACGAACGTATGGTGCGTGACGACATCCTCACTTCGGTGCACGTGGATGAGTATTCACTCGAAGTGCGCGAAACGAAGCGCGGAATGGAAGTACTCACCAACGACATTCCCAACGTTTCGGAAGAAGCTACTCGCGATTTGGATGAAAACGGTATCGTGCGCATCGGTGCACGCGTTGTGCCGGGCGACATCCTCATCGGTAAAATTACTCCGAAGGGCGAAAGCGACCCCACTCCCGAAGAAAAACTGCTCCGCGCTATCTTCGGCGAGAAGGCGGGCGATGTCAAGGACGCTTCGCTCAAAGCCAATCCTTCGCTCTCGGGTGTGGTGATTGATAAGCACCTCTTCAGCCGTGTGCACAAAATCTCACGTGCAGAAAAGAACGCCGACAAACTGAAACTCCAGAAGTTGGACGATGAGTTTGAAAAGGAAGCCGAAGCACTCAAAGATATGATGCTCGATAAGTTGGTAGCACTCACCAAAGACTTTACTTCGATGGGTGTGAAAGACAACATCGGTGCTGAAGTGATTGCCAAGGGAGCGAAATTCTCGAAATCTCTCTTCCAAACACTCGACTTCACCGCACTCGAACTTTGCAACTGGACGGGCGACGAGCGCATCGACGACTTGGTACGCGACCTCGTTATCAACTACTTGCGCAAGCACAACGAGATGGATGCCGTCTTGAAGCGCAAAAAGTTTGCCATCACCATCGGGGACGAACTGCCCAGCGGCATCATCCAGATGGCGAAAGTCTACATTGCCAAGAAACGTAAGATTGGCGTGGGTGATAAGATGGCCGGTCGTCACGGTAACAAAGGTATCGTGTCGAAGATTGTGCGCCAGGAAGATATGCCTTTCTTGGCCGACGGTACGCCGGTCGACATCGTGCTCAACCCCCTCGGTGTGCCTTCGCGTATGAACATCGGTCAGGTGTTTGAAGCCGTTCTCGGTTATGCCGGTCAGAAGCTCGGAGTGAAGTTTGCCACCCCCATCTTCGACGGTGCACACCTCGAAGACTTGTGTGAGTGGACGGACAAGGCCGGTCTGCCGCGCTACTGCGCAACGCAGCTCTACGATGGCGCTACGGGCGAACAGTTCGACCAAAAGGCCACCGTCGGTGTGACCTACATGCTCAAACTCGGCCACATGGTGGAAGACAAGATGCACGCACGCTCCATCGGTCCTTACTCTCTCATCACGCAGCAACCTCTCGGTGGTAAGGCACAGTTTGGTGGTCAGCGTTTCGGAGAAATGGAAGTCTGGGCCATCGAAGCCTTCGGTGCCAGCCACGTGCTTCAAGAAATCCTCACTATCAAGTCCGACGACGTTACGGGCCGTTCCAAAGCCTACGAGGCCATTGTCAAGGGCGACCCCATGCCTACGCCCGGTATCCCCGAGTCACTCAACGTGCTTCTGCACGAGTTGCGCGGATTGGGACTCAGCATCACGCTCGACTAACACGCTTTGCCCTGTCGCAAAGGGCGCTTGACCGCTCAAGCGCACCTTTGCGCAGCAAGCTATACAAGAATCTTTCTTACACACAATATACAAGTAAGTTATGGCTTTCAAAACAGACAGAAAGATAAAAACCAATTTCACAAAAATCACCATCGGTCTGGCATCTCCCGAAGAAATTCAGGCCAACTCCTATGGTGAAGTGTTGAAGCCCGAGACGATCAACTATCGTACCTACAAGCCCGAGCGTGACGGTCTCTTCTGCGAGCGCATTTTTGGTCCGACCAAGGACTATGAGTGCCACTGCGGAAAATACAAGCGTATCCGCTACAAAGGCATCGTCTGCGATCGTTGCGGTGTGGAAGTGACCGAAAAGAAGGTGCGTCGCGAACGTGCCGGACACATCTCCTTGGTGGTGCCGGTGGCGCACATTTGGTACTTCCGTTCGCTGCCCAACAAGATGGGCTACCTGCTGGGCATTCCCACCAAGAAGCTCGACATGATTATCTACTACGAGCGTTATGTCGTGATTCAGCCTGGTGTGCTCGGTGATGAACTGGCCGTAAACGACCTGCTCACCGAAGACGAATACTACGAGCAACTCAAGAAACTCCCCAAAGAAAACCAATATCTCGAGGATACCGACCCCAACAAGTTTATCGCTAAGATGGGCGCCGAAGCCATCCTCGATCTCCTCCAACGCATCGATCTCGACAGCCTCTCCTATGAGCTCCGCGACCGTGCTAACACCGATGGGTCGGTGGCACGTAAGAGCGAAGCCCTCAAGCGCTTGCAGGTGGTAGAGTCGTTCCGTGCTTCGAAAGAACGCAACAAGCCCGAGTGGATGATTATGAAAATCATTCCCGTCACTCCGCCTGAGTTGCGTCCGCTCGTGCCGCTCGATGGTGGTCGCTTCGCCACCTCCGACCTTAATGACCTCTATCGTCGTGTCCTCATTCGCAACAACCGCCTCAAGCGTCTGCTTGAAATCAAAGCTCCCGAGGTCATCCTCCGCAACGAGAAGCGTATGCTTCAAGAAGCCGTGGACAGCCTCTTCGACAACAGCCGTAAGTCGAGCGCGGTGAAGAGCGAAAGCAACCGTCCCCTCAAGTCGCTCTCCGACTCGCTGAAGGGTAAGCAGGGACGCTTCCGTCAGAACCTCCTCGGTAAGCGTGTTGACTATTCCGGACGTTCGGTCATCGTTGTCGGCCCTGAACTGAAGATGGGCGAGTGTGGTTTGCCCAAATTCATGGCTGCCGAACTCTACAAGCCTTTCGTCATCCGCAAACTCATCGAACGCGGCATCGTGAAAACGGTGAAGAGCGCCAAGAAAATCGTGGATCGCCGCGAACCCGTGGTTTGGGACATCCTCGAACTCGTCATGAAGGGACACCCCGTCTTCCTCAACCGTGCTCCGTCGCTCCACCGTCTCTCCATCCAGGCCTTCCAGCCCAAAATGATTGAAGGTAAAGCCATTCAGCTCCACCCCCTCGCTTGTACGGCCTTCAACGCCGACTTCGATGGCGACCAGATGGCCGTCCACCTTCCCCTCTCCAACGAAGCCATCCTCGAGTCGCAGATGCTCATGTTGCAGAGCCACAACATCCTCAATCCTGCCAATGGTGCACCGATCACCGTACCTTCGCAGGACATGGTGCTCGGCCTCTACTACATCACCAAGCTTCGTCCCGGGGCAAAGGGTTCCGGACTGACGTTCTACGGCCCCGAAGAAGCCATCATCGCTTTCAACGAAAAGCGTGTGGCACTCCATGCTCCGGTCAAGGTGCTGGTCGATGACATCAATGACAACGGTCTCCCCATTCGTCATCTCGTCGAAACTTCGGTGGGACGTGTCATCGTCAACGAAGTTATCCCCCCCGAAGTGGGCTTCATCAACACCGTTGTGTCCAAGAAGTCCTTGCGCGACATCATCACCCAGGTGATTAAGACGGTCGGAATGGCGCGTGCCTGCGAGTTCCTCGATGGCATCAAAAACTTAGGTTATCGCAAAGCCTACGAAGGTGGTCTTTCCTTCAACCTCGACGATATCATCATTCCCGAAGAGAAGAAGGCCATCGTGCAAGCCGGCCACGACCGCATCGACCAAATCATGGGCGACTACGGTATGGGCTTCATCACCGACAACGAACGCTACAACCAAGTTATCGACACTTGGACGAAGGTGAACAGTGACATCAAGAGCACCCTCATGAAGCAGATGACCGAAGCCGACCAAGGCTTCAACGCCGTGTTCATGATGCTCGATTCCGGAGCGCGTGGTAGCGCCGACCAGATTGCCCAGCTCGCCGGTATGCGTGGTCTGATGGCCAAGCCCCAGAAGGCCGGTGCCGACACCCGTTCCACCATCGAAAACCCCATCCTCTCCAACTTTAAGGAAGGCATGTCGGTGCTCGAATACTTCATTTCCACTCACGGTGCCCGTAAAGGTCTGGCCGACACCGCCTTGAAAACCGCCGACGCCGGATACCTCACCCGCCGTCTTGTCGATGTTTCGCACGATGTCATCATCAACGAAGAGGACTGCGGAACGCTCCGCGGCCTTGTCTGCACCGCACTCAAGAACGGTGATGAAATCGTCTCTCCCCTTTCTGAACGCATCTTGGGCCGTGTTTCCGTCCACGACATTGCACATCCCGAAGATGGACATCTCCTCGTGCATGCCGGCGAAGAAATCACCGAAACCATAGCTGTCTCCATCGAAAAGGCAGGTATTGAAGAGGTGGAAATCCGCTCCGTCCTCACCTGTGAGTCGAAGCACGGCGTCTGCATGAAGTGCTACGGCCGCAACCTCGCCACCTCAAAGATGGTGCAGAAGGGCGAAGCCGTGGGCGTTATCGCTGCTCAGTCCATTGGTGAACCCGGTACGCAGCTGACACTCCGTACCTTCCACGCCGGTGGTATCGCCGGTGGTGCAGCAGCCAATGCTTCTATTGTGGCGAAGAACGAATGCAAGGTAGAGTTCGACGAACTTCGCACCGTTGATGTCGTCGGCGATGATGGCACTCCCGGCAAGGTCGTGGTGTCACGTCTGGCCGAAGTGCGCTTCGTCAACGACCACACCGGCATCGTCCTCTCCACGCAAAATGTTCCTTACGGTTCGCAACTCTTCGTCAACGAGGGCGAGAACGTCGAAAAGGGAACGCTCATTGCCAAATGGGATCCCTTCAATGCTGTCATCGTCACCGAGGCAGCCGGTCGCATCGTCTTTGAAAATGTCAAGGAAGGTGTCACCTACCGCGTAGAGGAAGACGAAGCCACCGGTCTGCGTGAACGCATCGTCATCGAATCGAAGGAGCGCGGCCTCGTGCCCACTGCCCACATCGTTGATGAAAACGGACAGACCCTCCGCACCTACAACTTCCCCATCAACGGCCACATCACCGTCGAGGACGGACAGAGCCTCAAAGCGGGCGATATCATCACCAAGATTCCTCGCGTAGTGGGTTCGGCAGGCGACATCACCGGTGGTCTGCCGCGTGTCACCGAACTCTTCGAGGCGCGCAACCCGTCCAACCCCGCTGTTGTTTCCGAAATCGATGGCGAAATCACGATGGGCACTGTCAAGCGCGGCAACCGCGAAATCGTGGTCACCTCCAAGCTCGGCGAAATCAAGAAGTATCTTGTGCCCCTCTCCAAGCAAATCCTTGTGCAGGAGAACGACTTCGTTCGTGCCGGAACGCCGCTTTCCGATGGTTCCATCACCCCCAGCGACATCCTCGCCATCCAAGGTCCCACCGCCGTTCAGGAATATATCGTCAATGAGGTTCAGGACGTCTATCGCCTCCAAGGTGTGAAGATCAACGACAAGCATTTCGAAGTCATCGTTCGCCAGATGATGCGCAAGGTGCAGATCAACGAACCCGGCGACACCCGCTTCCTCGAGCAGCAAATCGTCGACAAGCACGACTTTGCCGAAGAAAACGACCGTATCTGGGGCAAGAAAGTCGTGGTCGATGCCGGCGACTCCGAAACGATGAAGAAGGGTATGATTGTCACTGCGCGCAAGCTCCGCGATGAAATCTCTCAGCTCAAGCGCCGCGACCTCAAGCCTGTTGTCGTTCGCGATGCCGTTCCCGCCACCTCTACCCAAATCCTGCAAGGTATCACGCGTGCTGCCCTCCAGACCAAGTCGTTCATGTCGGCAGCCTCCTTCCAAGAGACCACCAAGGTGCTCAACGAAGCTGCCATCTCCGGCAAGACCGACTACCTCGAAGGTATGAAGGAAAACGTGATTTGTGGTCACCTCATCCCTGCCGGTACGGGGTTGCGCGAGTTCAACCGCATCGTCGTTGGCGATATGGACGAATACAGCAATCGCAACCGCGATGAAGCTGCCACCGAAGAATAATCTCTCTTTTTAGCGCCACACAACAAGAGGCCGTAGCATCATTCACCTGATGCTGCGGCCTCTTTTTTGTAATGCCAACCATAGATTTTCTCGCTGATTTCTGCTTCTATCTGGAACGTGTGCACTTGGATGGACATGGCCCATTACCGAAAGAAGTTCGTTGCTTCAGCAAGAAAAGTTGAAAAGTTCAGGAGTAATCTATAAACCAAACCTTGGTTGATGTAATTCAAACCTTGGTTTATAGTTTCTCTTTGGTGAGCGTAACTTTTTTCTAGGGGCGGACTTGTTTTTGTTGGGATACTGATGGTCTACTGAATGTCTACTTAATTCCGACTTTTCTTGCCGATAGAGAACTCTACGAGAGGATTTGAAGGGAGGGAAGCATTTGTTTTTTCTTCCCTTCGCTTTTTCTCCTTTTGTTGTTTTTCGCCTCCATCACCCTTTCCTTCAAGAATCGCTGCAAGTCCTCCTCCTTTTGCACACCCAGTTTGTTGCGGATGTGTGTGCGCACCACATCAATGTTGTTGCCCGTCTTGCCGAGCAACAGTGCCATTTCGCTGCGCTTCTTGCCTTCCAGGATGAGTTTAGCCACTTGGATTTCCGATTTTGTGAGGCAGGGGAAGATCTCTTCCAAGTCGCAGTCGTCCATCAAGTGCTGTTTCAGGTGGATGCGCACCGCATTGATCAAGTTCTGTTGGGACACCGGGGTGAGCATCTCAAACAGCCGGTCCACATCCTCCTCCGTAGGGTCAGAAGTACGGCTCATCCGCAGGTAGCCCTCCACCTCGGCAGGGTTGAGCCGGATGGCGCGCATCAGCGTCGACTCACGATGTTGCAGTGCGCTGTTCTCCGTCTGTACATTCCTCACGTTGCGCCGCAGCAATTCGCCCAGTAGGCAGAGCAAGCCCTCTACGAGGATAAAGAATATAAAGACGTTCCAGAGTGAAGGCTCGCCAAGATACTTGGCCACACTCCCATAAGTTGTGAGGCTGATGGCGGCAACGACAAAAGGAGTGTATTTGACGAAGCTCATCACCAGAAAGACTATTGCCAAAATCGAGGTAACCTGATTGAGCAGTATGAGCTGCAGAAAGTGGTCAGGGCGTGTCTCAGCGAAATAGGCAAAGCGGCACGCGATGGTGGCTTGTGCTACGAGCGTCACGATCGAGAAAGCCACCGGCAGCGCAATTCGGCGCTTGAGATAGAGCAAGAGGGCAATGAGGCAGGCTCCCAGATGGATGCCGCTCATCACCCGAGGCAACACCTCTTGCGAGCCTCCTCCGCCCAAGAGTTGAGCGGTGATGACCGTAAACACGAGTGCGGAGTGCAAGAGATAGACGATGATTTGGTGGCGCCCCAGAGCATTCTCGGAGCGTGACCATAGGAAGGATTTAAACTTTTCAGGGAGTGTGTGAAGGAAGGTCATGTTTCTTTTTGGGTTGAAATTAAGATGGGATCAATACAGGTTCAACATGACTGCAAAGTTAAGCATTTGTTTTCGCTTTTTCAAGGCTTCTTTTGGGTGTTTTAGGGAATGTTTTAGGGGTTTTAGGGTGCGAATTTGCTGAAAACGAGGAGATTTTCCTAAGATTTTTGACGACCTTATTGCTTTCTTCGTATTTTTGTCTCACGTTTTTCCCACTCCTACGAGATATGAATAAAGGGAAGGGCTGGCGACACCTTTCGATACGCACGAGAATACGCACGAAATGAAACGAAGGATTTCAGAGGTGCAAAAAGAACAATACCCCTAATTTTTAATCCCAATCAAAATGAAAACCAAATGAAAAGATTAGTTACTTTTTTCATGGCACTGATAGCGGTCAGCATCAGTGTCATGGGCCAAGTCACTTTCACCGCTATCGAAGGTTCAGACTGGACCGACGCAGAGGGCTCGGCGAAAGCCTTCGATAGAAATCTCAACACCAAATGGTGCAAGGGAGCCAACAAAGAGGTGGATAAGTGCTATCTGATGCTGGAAGCCAGCGAAGCCACTTACATCCAAGGCTTTAAGATGACTACGGCCAATGACAACTCTGACGACCGTGGCCGCGTTCCCGGGGAGTATACCATCTTCGGCAGTAATGACAAGACCCAGTGGGACGTTATTTACCACCAGAAGGAAGATCACCTCATTGAAGACAAGAACTTCACCGAATACACGGTGTATTGCAACAGCAAGCAGAAGTACAAGTACTTTAAGCTCTGGATTAAGAGGAACTCAACACGGTCTTACGATCGGAAAAATCGTCTTTTTCAGCTTTCCGAATTTGCGCTGCTGCCGGCTGCTTTCGGCATGACTTTGGAGTCGGGCAGTGCCAAGGCAATGGATGGTGACACCGGAGAGAAATGGGAGGGAAAGACTCCCCAGACAGTAGTAGTGAAAGCCACGTCGGCCTGCCAGCTCACAGGCTACCAATTCACCACAGGTAATGACAACCGCTTATTTCCTGAGCGCAATCCCAAGGACTGGACGGTGGAAGGTTCCAACGACCAGCAGACGTGGACGACTATCGACAGTAAGACGGACGACAAGGTGATGCAGGACAAGAACTACTATCCCTATTTCTTCCCCGTAACCCCTCCGGAAACGGCTTACCAGTACTATCGCTTCACCGTTACCGAAAGCGTAGATGGCGTGTATTTCCAGATGAGCGAACTGGCACTGAAGATCATGGAGAAGCACAACCACAAATGGAAAACCACCAACACGGTAGCTGCTACATGTGTGGCAGAAGGATATGAGGTGCAAACCTGCTCCATCTGCGAGGCAACCCGAAAAGCAAATGTCGTACCTGCCACCGGAGCACACACCTATGTGGATGGCATCTGCACCGTCTGCGGTCAGATCGATCCCTCCAGCATGACCCTCAATGCCGAGGGAATTTATGAGCTGAGCACAGCCCGACAGCTGAAACTATGGGGCAAGATGATTGAGAACGGTCAGCATGCCGTCAAAGCCAAACTGATGGCCGACATTGACCTGAAAGGGACGGATTTCAACGGCATCAACATTCCCCAAGGCACTTCCTCCTTCAGTGGAGAAATTAATGGCAACGGGCACTGGATTCTGAATATGAAACTCCATGGCTCTCGCGACAACATGGCTTTCCTCAGTCGCACGGAGAACGCAAAAATCTACGACCTCGGTTTCCGTGATGCCCGGGTAGAGCTCAGCGGAGCAGCCTATAATACGAGTGTCATCGTGGGCACTGCCGTCAGCACCGAGATCAGCCGGTGTGCCGTGATGGAATCTTCCGTAAGAGGCCATGACCATGTGGCTGCTTTCGTCGGCGAATCGAAAGCAACTACTGTCATTTCCGATTGTCTGGCCAAGGCCAAAATCGTATCGGACGAACATCAGGCTGGTGGACTGGTGGGCACCAGTACCGGACTGACTCTCACACGCTGCCTCTTCAGAGGTACGGTGGACAACGAGGAGCTCCACGCTTCCGGTATCTTGGGGTTGATAGATGCAACCGCTGTCCCCACCCAACTGTCTCATAATATGGTGGCAGCCGATCATATCTTTAGCGTACAAAAATGGACTCATCCATTACTTCAAACTTCCGGAAGAGGTTGCTCCTTGAAGTCTAACTACACGCTGGCGACTACCCTCTACGGTTCTCCCGGCTCCCCCTACACCAATCGCTACACCAATCCGAATGACGAGAACGGCCAGCAGGTAACCGAAGCCACGGCCAAGTCCTACGCACACTATGCCACTACGCTCGGATGGGATATGGAGAACGTTTGGGTACAGGTCAACAACGACTATCCCACCCTGCGTTGGATGCAGCCCAAAGATGAATGTCTTCTCATCAAGGATGCGAGCGATTGGAAGCGTTTCTGCAATCGTGTGAAAGGCGGAGAAAGCAAACTGAAGGCCAAACTGAAGGCCGACATCGACCTCGACACGGACATCGCAATGGTGGGAGACATGGATCATCCCTACATGGGCACCTTCGATGGCGAGGGGCATACACTCTCTATCCGTTGGGAAAGCGATGCCAAGATCTTGGCTCCATTCGTATCGGTGGGCAATGCCACCATCAAGAATCTGCATGTCATCGGAGAGCTCACCTCCGATAAATCCATTTTGTCCGGACTGATTGCCGGTGCATTAGGCGAAACCACCCTCTCAGGCTGCTCCACCGATGTGATGATCACGAATCGTAACAATGTGAAAGAAAGCGCTGCGGCAGGTATGGTTTTGTTTAATGACCGAGATACCCGGCTCACAATCACCGATTGCATCGTCAAAGGCAGCATCACCGCCATGACGGATGCTGCCAAGAAAGCAATGGGCGGCTTTGTATGTGACCAAACCGGCACCTGCACCTTGAACAACTGTCTTTACGTCGGTACGAACAACGCCGGCAACGAAGGCTGCTACACCTTTGCTGCCAATGCCACGCTCAAAAACTGCTACTATCTCAACCCCTGCGGCCAACCACAGGAGGGTACGAAACTCACGGAGAAACAGATCAAGAACGGTGAAGCGGCCAAACTCTTGCAAGCCAACCGTACAGACCGATGCTACTGGACACAGCAGCTCGGCGAAAGTCCGCTCCTGTACAGAGAAAGCGATACGAACCGAGGGAATAATATCTATTATGACACGAAAAAGGCCAAGTGGGTATGCAATAAGTTCTACTTCTCAGAACAATCGTATTTACCCATCGGCATCGACTTTACAGCTGTCAAAATGGAGGACGATCGCACATTCCCCAATATTTCCGACCACGGCTTCACCATGTGTCTGCCTTTCGAGTATCCCATCCAGGGATTCAAAGCCTACACCCTCTCGGGCGGCGATGAAACCACTGTCCGATTCAAGGAAGTGACGGGTAAGTTGGAGGCATATCATCCCTATTACATCCTTCTCGAGGAACTGGGAACCCGTTCGGGCAATGACATTCAGGTAAAAGCCTTTGATGCCACGGCTTTGAAGACTACCATAGGCCGTTATACCTTTGTGGGCACGGTAGACAGTTTGGAAAATGCCGCTGCTGCCGCTGCCAACGCCTACATCCTCCAATCCGACAATATCTGGCACAAGGTGACGGCCGGCAATGCCGACGTGGCGATTCCTGCTTATCGAGCCTACATCACGACCTCAACCTCCGGATCCACTCAGGCCTTATCCATTCGCTTCGGCGATGGCAGTGTGACCGGTCTGCGCACCATTGAAACCACCGACCGCGACGGCACCGTGCGCTACTACGACCTCAACGGCCGCTACATCGGCACTTCGCTCGAAGGTCAGCCTCGAGGCGTCTACCTTGGTAATGGAAAGAAAGTCATAAATAAATAATAAACAAATAATAACAAACTCTATGAAAATGTACATCAAACCCACCGTTCAAGTCATTCGCATGAACATGGAAGGCAGCATTCTGGCCGGCTCCGTCAGTGTCGGTATCAGCGAAGATCCCGCTACCGGTCCTGCCTGTTCTAATGGAAAGGACGAACCCGGCGGCAGCTCTCTCTGGAGCGATTTTAATGACTGATGAACCTCTGCCTACGGCCTCTTCCGGGGGTGTCTGCATCGAGTGGACATCGGAATAAGTAGGTGTTCGAAATTAAAAGTAGAGAACATCTTACGATGAAGATAACTACGATTGATTTTTGAGTACCTACTTAATAGTCCGTAGGTTTGGCTGCCTCCCTCTTTTTGTGTAATTTTGTTTGCGTGAATCACGACCTGTGGTTCACGCTTTCTGTTTTTTCATTTCTTCTTGACAACACGCTTCTGTTATGTAGGTGTTCGAAATTAAAAGTAGAGAACATCCTACGAGTAAGATGGCTACAATTCATTTTGAAGACCTACTTAAGATAACTACGATCCATTTTGAAAACCTGCTTATGATACTCTCCCCTCAACACGACCCCATGGGGCAGGCCGTTCTGGACTATCTCCGGACGGGGCGGGCCACCTCCATCAAGGTGCATTCTTCCCTTTTTGAAGATGACGAAATCCCCGTGCCCCACCTCTTTCGCTCACCGACCGAGATGCCGCTGCCGGAGCGGGCCGCACTGACCTATGCCCGAGGGCGCGTGCTGGATGTCGGAGCGGGCGCCGGCTGCCACGCACTTCCGCTTCAGGTGCAAGGCCATGACGTCACCGCCATCGACGTAAGCCCCGGCTGTGTCGCCGCCATGCGCCAACGTGGCGTGCGCAATGTTCAATTGGCCGATTTCTTTACGGACGACTTCGGGACGGGCTTCGACACCATCCTACTGCTGATGAACGGCCTCGGCATCTGCGGTGGGCTCAACGAACTCCCGGCTTTCTTCTCGCGCCTCGATGCCCTGCTCGCTCCCGGTGGCTGTGTCCTCACCGATGCCTGCGACTTGGCCTATCTCTATGAAGACGAGGACGGCCGGCTCGACCTCACCGATGTGGAGGGCTACTATGGCGAGGTGGACTATCGCATGAGCTACGGGGCGGTGGAAGGCCGTCCTTTCAACTGGCTGTACATCGACTTCGACACGCTCGCAGAGGAGGCACACCGTTGCGGCTACACTGCCGAACTGCTTCGCCGAGATCCCGATTCCACTGCCTATCTGGCACGGCTGGTGCACGCGGAATAGTGCTCGCGCGCGTATACACTCTATATAGTACGTGTTTTTTGCCTTCACTCCTTCACCTTGTGCTTCATCTGTCTGTCAGTCAGCGTATTACGGGTGAAGGCAAAGGCGTTTTTGCCTTCACCGAAGAGGGAAGGGATGCCTGTTTTTGTGGTTCACTCGTAGTGGGCTGATTTTGAGGCTGCTACATGCGTGGGTGAAGGCAGTGAAGGCAAAAAACACACATTCACAGTAGAGTATACGCGCGCGAGATGGCGTTTTGACCACTCAAAGAGCGGGACGAAAAAAGCTCAGAGGTAGTTGGAACTATCTCTGAGCTAAATCAAACTACCTCTGAGGTTGTGAAAAAACGATCTGCGAGACAAAAGTTGCCCACGAGAAGGACTTATTGCTGCTGGAATGCAGCGTAGATTTGCTCGGCCAAAGCCTGCATCTCCTCGGCTGGAAGTTGGAGTTTGGGTTTGCGGAAATCCATGTCGCCTTCCTCACGGATGGGGATAAGGTGGATGTGAGCATGGGGCACTTCGAGTCCGATGACCGCCATTCCGACCTTGGTGCAGGGCACAACACTGCGGAGCGCTGTGGCCACGTGCTTGGCGAAAACGTGCATCTCGGCCAGTGTGGCGTCGTCGAGGTCGAAGATGTAGTCCACTTCCTCGCGGGGGATGACAAGGGTGTGTCCTTTGGCGAGAGGATTGATGTCGAGGAAGGCATAGAACTTTTCGCTTTCGGCGCACTTGTAGGAAGGGATTTCTCCTGCAGCGATTTTACTAAAAATAGACATAAAATAAGGTTTTAGGGGTTGATGTAGCAAAATTAGAGAAAAATACGGGAGTGGACAAACAATAGGAAGCATTTCCTTTCCTTTGTGTTGTGTAGGTCGAAAGAAAATAGTAATTTTGCTGCGCAGAAATTGCACACTCTCTGTCAGTGTGCGCCATTTGATCTAAAACACATCAACAATATGAGTGAACAACTGAAAAAAATCAAGCAGCTCGTTGAGCTTCGTGAGAAAGCACGCCTCGGCGGTGGCGAAGTGGCCATCGACAAGCAGCACGCCAAAGGTAAGGCCACGGCTCGTGAGCGTATCGCTCTGCTCGTGGACGAAGGCAGTTTTGAAGAAATGGACATGTTCAAGCTCCATCGCTGCCACGACTTCGGCATGGAGAAGAAGCAATTCTTCGGCGACGGCGTGGTGTGCGGCAGCGCCACCATCAACGGCCGTCTGGTCTATGTCTATGCCCAAGACTTCACCGTCAACGGCGGTTCGCTGTCGGAGACAATGGCCGAAAAGATTTGCAAGGTGATGGACCAATCGATGAAGATGGGCGCACCTTGCATCGGCCTGAACGACTCGGGCGGTGCACGCATCCAAGAGGGTGTGAATGCTTTGGCAGGATTTGCCAACATCTTCCAACGCAACATCGAAGCCTCGGGTGTTGTTCCCCAGATTTCGGGTATCTGCGGTCCTTGTGCCGGTGGTGCCGTCTACTCTCCCGCCCTCACCGACTTCATCGTGATGCTCGAAGGCATCTCCTACATGTTCCTCACCGGCCCGAAAGTGGTGAAAACCGTGACGGGTGAAGACGTGAGCCAGGAAGACCTCGGTGGTGCCAGCGTTCACTCAAAGAAAAGCGGTGTGGCTCACTTCACCGCCAAGAGTGAAGAAGAGTTTGCCGCCCTCATCCGCCGCCTGCTCTCCTATATGCCCCAAAACAACCACGAGCGTGCGCCTCGTGTGGAATGCACCGACCCCATCACCCGTAAGGAAGACCGTCTCAACGAGATTATTCCTGACAATCCCAACATGGCCTACGACATGTATGAAGTGATTGGCGCCGTGGTCGACAATGGAGAATTCCTCGAAGTACAACGCGATTTTGCCCAAAACATCATCGTGGGTTTCGCCCGATTCAATGGTGCAAGCGTTGGTATCGTGGCCAACCAACCCAAAGTCTATGCCGGTGTGCTTGACGTCAATGCCAGCCGCAAAGCTGCTCGCTTCGTACGCTTCTGCGACTCGTTCAACATCCCCATCGTTTCGCTCGTCGATGTCCCCGGCTTCCTCCCCGGTACGGGTCAGGAGTACAACGCGGTCATCTCTCATGGTGCAAAACTCCTTTATGCCTATGGTGAAGCCACCGTGCCCAAGGTGACGGTAACGCTCCGCAAGAGTTACGGCGGCAGCCACATCGTGATGGGCAGCAAGCAGCTCAAAACCGACCTCAACTATGCTTGGCCTTCGGCCGAAATTGCAGTGATGGGTGCCAGCGGTGCCGTGGCTATTCTTAGTGCCAAAGCCGCCAAAAACGAAGCCGATCCCAAAGCCTTCCTCGCTCAAAAGGAGAAAGAGTACAACGACCTCTTCACCAACCCTTACAAAGCGGCCGAATATGGCTACATCGACGACGTTATCGAGCCTCGCAACACACGTTTCCGCATTTGCCGCGCCTTGGCTCAACTCGAAACCAAGCTCGAAGTGCGTCCGGCCAAGAAGCACGGCAACGTACCCCTCTAAACGCCTCGCACAATGAAGACATTTGAATACAACTTTGGCGGCCGTGCCGTGCGCATCACGTTCAACGAGCGCCGCGGCACCATCGCTGCCGTCGAGGAAGAAGGTGCTCCCTTCGTGCCGGCGCCCGAGCGTATGCCCATCTATGCTGGCCTCATCAGCCTCGCCCTCGCACAATACGACATCGAGGAGGTGCACGACGAAGAAACCGAAGTCATCACCCTCGACCACAAGCGCACCTCGTGGAACAACCCCACGCGCCAGTTTAACAACGATTCCTACTTAAACCGATAGAACTCCACAATGAGAACCTATAGCTACAATGTCAATGGCGCACAATACGACGTGACCATTGAATCCATCCAAGGACAAGTGGCCAAGATGAACGTCAACGGCGTGCTCTTCGATGTCGAAATCCTCGGTACTCCCCTCACCGAAGGCGACCTGCCCGAAGCCGCTGCTGCTGTAGCACCTGCCGCTGCTGCACCTGCTCCCACTCCCACCGCTGCTGCACCCGCTCCCGCGGCCAAGGGGGCTGCCGGTGCCGGAACGCCCATCAATGCACCGCTGCCCGGTGTGGTCACCAAAGTGCTGGTGGCTGCCGGTCAGGCCGTGAAGAAAGGCGAAACTGTGGTGGTGCTCGAAGCCATGAAGATGGAAAACAACATCACGGCCGAATGCGACGGCAGCGTCACCGGCGTCTGCGTGGCTGCCGGCGACAGCGTGATGGAAGGCACAACGCTCGTCACCATCGGCTGATGCGCTTTTGCTCCCCAAGTGGGAGCGTACACGGATTTACCCCACGAGGAGGTGTTGCTCAGGGCAGCACCTCCTCGTTTTTTTCCTTCTTCGCATACAGATAAGAGTTTTACCTGTGGGGAGGAACGTAGGGAAATGGTACGCAAAAGAGGCCGCGGCAAAACGAATGGTTTTGACACGGCCTCTTGGGAAATAAAGAGAGGTACTGATCCCCTTATTCGTTGACGAAGGTGAGGGCATCGCCTTCCTTCTTGACGAGGATGGGGTGTTGGTGCGTCACTTGGCCGCCGAGGATGGCGCGCGAAAGGTCGTTGAGCAGGAGACGCTGGAGGGCACGCTTCACAGGACGAGCACCATAGTCGGGGTCGTAGCCCTCGGCAGCGATGAAGCTCACGGCATCGTCGGAGACGTGGAGCGTGATGCCTTGTTCTTCGAGGCGATGAGCGATGCTACGGATTTGGAGGCGTACGATTTGCTCAATTTCGCTGCGCTTCAAGGCTGTGAACATGAGAATGTCGTCGATGCGGTTGACAAACTCCGGGCGCAGGCCGGCGATGGGAGTGCCCGAAGGCGAGAGGCGCGGCTGGGTGAGCGCGGCCACCAGACGTTCGCGCGTGGCTTCGCTTCCATCGCTCATGGCTTCAGCATCTTTGCCGGTGAGGAGGTTGGACGTCATGATGATGATGGTGTTCTTGAAGTTGACCGTCCGTCCCTTGTTGTCGGTGAGGCGGCCGTCGTCCAGCACTTGAAGGAGGATGTTGAACACATCGGGGTGCGCCTTTTCGATTTCGTCGAACAGCACCACGGAGTAGGGTTTGCGGCGTACTGCCTCTGTGAGTTGTCCACCTTCGTCATAGCCCACATATCCCGGAGGTGCTCCGATGAGGCGTGTGGCCGAGAACTTCTCTTGGTATTCGCTCATGTCGATGCGCGTCATCAGGTTTTCGTCGTCGAAGAGGCATTCGGCTAGCGCTTTGGCCAGTTCCGTCTTACCCACACCTGTGGAACCGAGGAAGATGAACGAGCCGATGGGGCGCTTGGGGTCTTGCAGTCCGGCGCGTGAACGGCGCACAGCATCGGCCACGGCGGCAATGGCTTCGTCCTGCCCGATGACACGACGGTGGAGTTCGTCTTCGAGGGTGAGGAGTTTTTCGCGTTCGCTCTGCAACATGCGCGTCACGGGGATGCCCGTCCAGCGACTCACCACATCGGCAATATCGTCGGCCGTCACTTCTTCCTTGACCATCGCCTCTGCTCCCTGTCGCTCGTGGAGCTGCTGTTGAAGGTCGGCAATGGCTTGTTCGAGTTGCTGCACCTTGCCGTAGCGGATTTCGGCCACACGACCGTAGTCACCTTCGCGTTCGGCACGATCGGCCTCAAAGTTGAGTTGTTCGATTTCCTGTTTGTGGCTCTGGATTTGGGTGAGGATTTCGCGCTCGCCCTCCCATTTGGCTTTCAGGCTCATTTCCTCTTCCTCAAGCGATTGAATTTCTTGATTGAGGGCGGTGAGTTTGGCATCGTGAGTGCCATCTGCGGCAGCATCTGCCTCGTGGCGAATGGCTTCGCGCTCAATCTCCAGTTGTCGACGTCGGCGCGAAATTTCATCAAGCTGTTCGGGTTGCGAGTCGCGTTCCATACGGAGTTTTGCCGCCGCTTCGTCCATCAGGTCGATGGCCTTGTCGGGGAGAAAACGATCGGAGATGTAGCGATGGGAAAGGGTCACGGCCGCAATCAAGGCATCGTCTTGGATGCGCACGCGGTGGTGATTTTCGTAGCGCTCTTTCAGTCCGCGGAGGATGGAAATGGCATCTTCCGGTGTCGGTTCGTCGACCAATACAGTCTGGAAACGACGTTCGAGAGCCTTGTCCTTTTCGAAATACTTTTGATATTCCTCCAAAGTCGTCGCACCGATGCTGCGGAGTTCGCCACGTGCCAAGGCAGGCTTGAGAATGTTGGCAGCGTCCATTGCGCCTTCGCTCTTTCCGGCTCCAACGAGGGTGTGAATTTCGTCAATGAAGAGGATGATGCCCCCTTCGGCAGCGGTGACTTCGTTGACCACACTCTTCAGGCGCTCTTCAAATTCGCCTTTGTACTTTGCTCCGGCCACGAGTGCGCCCATGTCGAGCGAGAAGAGACGCTTGTCGCGCAGATTGTCGGGCACGTCACCGCGCACAATGCGCTGAGCGAGCCCCTCGACGATGGCCGTTTTTCCGGTGCCGGGTTCGCCGATGAGGATGGGGTTGTTTTTCGTACGGCGCGAAAGGATTTGCAGCACGCGCCGAATTTCGTCGTCGCGTCCAATCACCGGATCGAGTTTGCCATCTTGAGCTTCGGCTACGAGGTCGCGGGCATATTTTGCCAAGGCTTGGTAGGTTTCTTCGCTCGAGGCCGAGGTCGCTTTGCGTCCACCGCGGAGTTCGGCGATGGCGCTGGTGAGCGCTTGTGCTGTCACTCCTGCATCTTTGAGCATCTGTGCGGCCGTACTTGGTGTCTCCAGCAAGGCTTGCAGGAGCGGTTCGAGTGCGGTGAATTGGTCGCCATTTTTGCGCGCCAACTCCTGCGCCTGGGTCAGCACTGCATTGGCTGCGCGGTCCAGGTAGGGCTCGCCTCCCTCCACGCGAGCAAGCGATTGGAGTTCGTGGTCCACAGCGGTGCGCAACGTCTTTTCGTTGACGCCCACCTTCCCGAAGATAAATTGTGTTACATTTTCGCCCACGTCCAGCACACCATATAATATATGCGTGGGTGTGATGACCTGGTGGTGCAATTCGGCAGCACGTTGAAGAGCGTGCTGCACGGCTTCTTGTGCTTTTAGGGTGAATTTGTCAAAATTCATATCGTTATGCTTTTAGGGTGAATACTGATTTGTTGTACAGACGTTCGTTCGTCACGGCAGTGCTCGAAGCTCCTGCCTTGTGGGGTGCAGCTCGTTCGGCTGACCGTAAACGCCGATTTGTCCCCAATAGAGCAACGTCTTTGCCAAAGGTATAAAAATGCCGTTTTGTCGTTTTTCGCTGACGAAAAGGCAGTGGAAAGAGGCTTGCCGATGCATTTTTGTCGTAAAAAAGTAGAAGAAAGTTTGGGAGCTTGACATTCTTTTGCTATCTTTGCACTACAAATCAGTATTTACTAACCACTCAAAAACCAATCTGACTATGGCTTTTTGCGACACCCTTTTCGAATACCTTAAAAAAGAAGGTTTCTGCCCTGAGAGCACCGAATTTGGTCTCCAGTTCAAGTTTGAGTCACTCGATTTCCTCCACCTTCGCGATGAAAACGATGAGTTGTTCTACAATCTCTTCTTCCCCCAAATCTTCAAAGCTGAAGAAAATACACAGCAAGACGTGCTGACCGCCCTCAATATGGCCAATCTCCAAACCAAGGCCGCCAAGGGAGCGCTTCATCCCGACAATTTCGTCTGGGTGGGTGTGGAATGCGTGTTGTCGGAAAACTATGATTTGGAAGACATCGTGCCCAAGTCTCTCAAGATGATGCAATTCTATCGTGAAGCTTTCTATCACGCCTATGCACAAACTCCTTCGGGTAAGGCTGCCCTCGAAGCCGCTCAGAAAGGACAGTAAATGCAGTCGAACTGCAATAAAATGCAAAAGCGCAGCAGAACCTCGTGGTCTGTTGCGCTTTTTTAGGGAAAAGGCGTGTTTTCTCTGAAAAAACGTAAGTGTTGAGCGGCATATATGAGCGGAAAATCGTAACTTTGTTGCGAATTAACGCCTCCTATGGCTGTATTATACAGAAAATTTGCAAAAATAAAGTGATATGACCTTAATCAAATCAATCTCTGGATTTCGCGGCACCATCGGTGGCCGCCTTGGCGATACGCTCAACCCAGTGGACATCGCAAAATCGGTAGCCGCCTTTGCCAGTTTGCGCGAACGTGTGGTGAGCAGAAAGTACCGTCGTAAAATTGTTGTGGGCTACGATGCTCGTATCTCCGGCGAAATGGTGGCACGTGTCACCTGCGGTACCTTGATGGGCATGGGCTTCGATGTGGTAAATATCGGTTTGGCCACAACGCCCACCACCGAACTTGCCGTGACTATGGAAAGCGCCTGTGGTGGTATCATCCTGACTGCCAGTCACAACCCTCGCCAGTGGAATGCTTTGAAGTTCTTGAACGAACGCGGCGAATTTCTTCCCCCCGAGGAAGCCGGCGAAGTGGTGCGTTGTGCCAACAATGACGACTACGAGTTTGCCGATGTCGACAGTCTGGGATGCCATGTGCGCAACCGTACCTACGACCAGCGCCACATCGAAGTGGTGAAAGATTTGGAACTGGTCGATGTCGAAGCCATCCGCCGTGCCCACTTCACCGTTGCTGTCGATGCGGTCAATTCGGTAGGCGGTATCATCATCCCCAAACTCTTGGGGCAGTTGGGTGTTACACAGGTGACGATGCTCAATGGCGAACCGACTGGCGATTTTGCCCACAATCCCGAACCGCTCAAAGAAAACCTGAGCGAAATCCGCAATGTCATGCGCCGTGGCCGTCATGACATCGGTTTTGTGGTCGATCCCGATGTCGATCGTCTGGCATTGGTGTGTGAAGACGGCACCATGTTTGGCGAAGAAAACACCCTCGTTGCCGTTGCCGACTATGTGCTCCAGCACACGCCCGGCAACACCGTGAGCAACCTCTCTTCCACTCGCGGTTTGCGCGATGTGACCGAAAAGTATGGCTGCAATTACACCCCCGCTGCTGTAGGCGAAGTCAATGTGGTGAGCAAGATGAAGGAAACCGGTGCTGTGATTGGCGGTGAAGGCAATGGCGGAGTCATCTATCCCGCTGCCCATTCCGGTCGCGACGCTTTGGTCGGAATTGCCCTCATCTTGACCCACTTAGCCAAGTTGGGATGCAAGACGTCCGAACTCCGTGACAGTCTGCCGCAATACTACATTTCCAAAAATCGCATCGACCTCGAACCCAAAACCGACATCTTCTCTCTGCTGCAAAAGATTAAAGACATCTATAAAGAGCAGCAGGTCACGGACATTGATGGCGTGAAAATCGACTTCCCCGACAAATGGGTACACCTCCGCAAGTCCAACACCGAACCGATTATTCGCGTTTATGCCGAAGCGCACACGCGAGAAGAGGCCGATGCTTTGGCACAGCAACTGGTCGATTTGGCCTACTCCATGATTTAATCCACCTCATCTCGACTTCCCCTCCTCTTTCTTGAAAGGAGGAGGGGAATTTGTTTTTCCTTCTATCGATGAAAACAAAACTTCTTCCTCTTGTAGCTGGTTTGATGCCGATGATTTCTGCAGCACAACAGCGCTACAATGTCGTCTACATCATGACCGACGACCACACCGCCCAAATGCTTTCGGCCTACGACACGCGCAATATCCACACTCCCAACCTCGACCGAGTGGCGCAGGATGGGGTGCGCTTCACCCGCTCTTATGTGGCCAACTCTCTGAGCGGGCCCTCGCGTGCTTGCATGCTCACAGGAAAGCATTCGCACAAAAACGGATTTACCAACAACGAACATGGCATCTTTGACGGTTCGCAGCAAACAATGCCCAAATTGCTGCAAGCCGCAGGCTATCAAACCGCCATCATCGGAAAGTGGCACCTGCACAGCACCCCGACGGGTTTTGACCACTGGGACATCCTCCCCGGACAAGGCGACTACTACAATCCTCGCTTCATCAATGCCAAAGGACAATATCAGGAGAAGGGCTACCTCACCAATATCATCACCGACAAGGCCATCTCTTGGTTGGATCACGATCGCGACAAGACGCGTCCTTTCGCGCTTTTCGTCCATCACAAAGCCTGCCACCGCAACTGGTTGCCCGAAATCAAATATCTGCACGAGTATGAGGATGTAACGTTCAAACTTCCCGACAATTTCTATGACGACTATGCCGGCCGTACCGCTGCCGGTGCCACAGAAATGGAGATTGGTAAAGACATGACGCTCGACTACGATTGCAAAATCTATCGTCCCGATCATAAGACCATGTACACCGATGGCTATTTGGACATCCTCAGCCGGATGAACACAAAGGAGCGTGCGGCCTACGACTACTTCTACGATTCGCTCGCCGTCGATTTCAACCGCCGCCATCTCACCGGACGAGCTTTGGCCGAATACAAATTCCAGCGCTACATGCGCGACTATGCGAAGGTGGTGAAAACCCTCGACGTCAATGTCGGTCGCCTGCTCGACCACCTCAAAGCCCAAGGCCTACTCGACAACACCCTCGTCGTCTACACCTCCGATCAAGGCTTCTATATGGGCGAACACGGATGGTTCGACAAGCGCTTCATGTACGAGGAGAGCCTTTCCACCCCGCTGCTTATGCACCTGCCCAAGGGGTTGAAAGCGCGCGGCGACATCAAGGAAATGGTGCAGAACATTGACTACACCCCCACTTTCCTCGACCTTGCCGGCGCTCCCATTCCCGCCGACATTCAAGGTGTCTCGCTTCTCCCGCTCCTCCGTGGCGAACACCCCAAGAATTGGCGCAAGAGCCTCTACTACCACTTCTACGAGTATCCCGCCGAACATGCCGTGAAGCGCCATTACGGTGTGCGCACAGAGCGCTACAAACTCATTCACTTCTACAACGATATCGACGTTTGGGAACTCTACGATTTGCAGAACGACCCCACCGAGATGCACAACTTGTACGGAAAGCCCGGTATGGAGCGCATCACACGCCAACTTCGCAAGGAATTGCTCCGCTTGCAAAAGCAATATGACGACCCCATTCAAGCGAAAAATTAAAATCGCTGGAGAGGAAGACTGAAAGACAGTTGAAATCTAAAAATGACATCTGCATAACCCCCGAAAGTGTCGTTTCTGGAAATTTCTGTCTTTCAGTCTTTGTCGTTTTGTGGGAAAATCGTAAATTTGCGCTGAATCTTGTTTTTCTAACCTCGAAAATCCCCTTCGCTTGTGAGAACAAAACATATCATCGCCATTGCCGTTGTTGCGGTGGCCGGCTGGATGGCCGCCTCCCACGTCAATGGACTTCAGGCCAAATACGAGCAGGACGTGGCCGACTACACCGCGGTGCTGGAAGGTGACACTCTCCCTGTGCAGGCGCGTGTCGAAGCCGCGCGACCCTCGCTGGAAGTCATCAACTTGGCCAAGGCCATCACCTCTTTCCGCATCGATCCCGCCAATCAAGCCGATTTGGCCGAAGCGGCTGCCACTTCCGAACTCCGCAGAGGCAATATGGCCGACCAGCTCATCAACACCGCCATGCGCTTCCTCGGCGTCCCCTATCGCAGCGGACAGAGCAGTCCCTCGGGCTTCGATTGCAGCGGTTTCACCAACTATGTTTTCAAACAGCAAAATATAGCCCTGACGCGCAGCTCGCGCAGTCAATACACCGAAGGTAATCCCGTGGCCGATGTCGCCGATTTGAAGAAAGGCGACCTCGTCTTCTTCGGAGGCTCACGCGGTGGCTCAAGCAGCATCGGCCATGTGGGCATCGTTACTGAAGTCAATCCCGACAGCCGTAGTTTCAAGTTCATCCACGCCAGTCGTTCGAGCGGCATCAAAGTCGACGACTCCAAACAAGCTTACTATAGCCGCCGCTACGTGGGAGCGCGTCGCATTCTGCAATAGTCTTGCACCCATGCTTTCACCACTCCCCATCTTTTCAATAGACGTTCAATAGAAAGGAGGTTTCTCCCACCCGGACATTTCTTAACCCTACACCCATCATTCACGAAGCCATCCCGCAGATGGCAAAAATGACGTTTTCGACGTCAAAACTTCATTTTTTATTTCTCAAACGCCCTGCAAATGAGAAATAATGCTTACTTTTGCACCCTGATTACGTGCGAAATATCTATTAAAACAATAAAATCAAACCATTACAATGATTGTAGTACCCGTTAAGGAAGGCGAAAACATTGAACGCGCCCTCAAAAAGTTCAAGAGAAAGTTCGAAAAGACCGGTGTGAACAAGGAGCTCCGTCGTCGTCAGCAGTTCGACAAGCCCAGCGTACGCAAGCGCCTTGCCATGGAACACGCCATCTATGTTCAGGCACTCCATCGCAACCAAGACTAATTCATCGTCTTTTTGCTCAGCCATAGCGTCGTCTTCTTCTGCAGGAGGCGACGCTTTCTTTTCAACACTCATTCGCCCATGTCTCCTCTCCAGCCCTGGATTGACGATTTCCTCTTGTACATGCAAGATCAGCGTGGTTGCTCTCCCCGCACCCGCGACACCTATCGCATCTCTCTCACCGACTGTGCCGATGTGCTCACGGCCTTTCGCCCCGGCCTCACGTGGGAACAGGTCGACACGCCCCTCGTGCGCCGATGGGTGGCGTGGATGAGTGAGCGCGGCTATGCCCCCAACACCATCAATCGCTCCCTCGCTTCGCTGCGTTCCTTCTTTAAGTTCCTCCTGCGAGAGGGGCGGGTGTTGGTCGACCCTGCACGCCTTGTGCGCAACCCCAAAGCCCCCAAGCGCCTCCCCACCTTCGTGCAGGAAAATGAGATGGACCGTCTCTTCGACCACTACCCATTCTCCGACGACTACGTCGGACTGCGCGACCGCACCATCCTTCTCCTCCTCTATCACACCGGAGTGCGGGCAGCCGAACTCTTGGGACTGAACACAGGCGATGTGGAACTGACGCGCGGGGCAGCACATCTTCGTGTGACGGGAAAAGGCAACAAGCAACGCATCGTTCCTTTTGGGGAAGAACTTCGACAGGCACTGTTGACCTACTTGGACTATCGGGCAGAAACCTTTGCCGATGCCGTGCTTGACGAACCGCACGCACTCTTCCTGACACCGCGCTGTCGCCGCCTCGCCTACAGCGCCCTCTTGAAGATGGTGCGCACCACCCTCGGAGCAGTCACCACGCAGAAGAAGCGCTCGCCCCACGTTCTGCGCCATAGTTTTGCCACCGCGATGCTCGCCCATGGCGCCAATCTGGAGAGTATTCAGCAGCTTTTGGGGCATGAGCGAGTGGACACCACCGCCATCTACACCCACATTCCCGACCTCGAACTGAAAGAAATCTATGCCAAAGCGCATCCACACAGTGAGGGATAAATCGGTACGCTTCTGCAGTCTGTCGGAATATAACCGACCTGGCCTAATGACGTGTTTATTCCCAACAATACCACCGCAATCAAAGGAGCTAAACTCTCTTGATTGCGGTGTCTCTTTGATGAGCGAGTTTATGGGAAGTAGAGGGGAAAGATAACAATACTCCCTACTCACTTTCCTTACACTCCACCACGCGATAGCAGTTGCCATGCTTAGAGTGGGAGCAACGCAGCCCCAATCCGCGCAACTGTCGACCGAAGCCGCTGGGAGTCAATCCACGGAGCGCAGTCGGGAAAGCCCTCTGCAGCGTGATGAAAATCTCCGTTGCGGTCAGCGGTTCTACCGCTTCATCGGACTTAGCCCGGCGAAAGGCTTTCCAAAACACCTCCATCGCCGGCGTGCGCACCATGAACGACCGATTGTGTTGCTGAAGCCGCTCCTCCTCCGAATGGGTGAGGTAAGTGCGCTCGCCCGCCAGCACCTCCGCTTGCAGTTGAGCAAAGAGTTGGGCGTGCTCGATGGGGGAGCAATCCATCGGGGCGGTCACTTCGATGCAGAGGAAGCGGCGCGAACCCGTCAGGTCGGTGAGTAGTTCCCGCTCGTTGCTCGTTGCGATGAACGAGGCCAGTCGCGGCAGTGCCATCAACTGTTGCCGATAACTGCGACGGAGATTCACCTGCTTGAGTTGCAGAAGGTTTTTGAGGATGGCAGTCTGTCGGGGTGTGTAGCGGTCGAACTCGTCCAGACTGATGAGCCCCAGCCGCGCCATGCGCTGTTCGATGCCGGCCGAACTGCTGAGGTCGAACTTGTCGGTGAAGTAGGGCATCAACTCCGGTGGCATCAGGAGACGCACAAAGGTGCTCTTCCGCATCCCCTGTTCGCGACTCATCAGAAGCGGGACGAGGGCGTTTCCCGTGGCTTGCTCCTCTCCCATCCATTGAAGGGTGAGGGCACGCAACCAAATGCGCAGCCCCGATGTCCATACCTCTTTGTCGCTAACGCGCAGGGCCAGTTCACCGACGCGATCGCGTCCGTCCCAAGTCGGGAGATGCGCTAAATACTCACGGATGGGATGCACACTCGGGATGAGCGAAGAGTGGAGCAGACGCCCCACATCAATGCTCCAAGCACCGATGCCTTCGTCAATCACCCCGATGGTGAGGGTGTTGAACGCCGGCGGGTCGATGGTGCGGAAGGATTCGTTGCTGTCTCGTGGACGAAACTCCGCCTCTTCAGTCAGCACGTTGAAACGCAGGTCGTAGTGTTGTTGCAGGTGGGCGAGCAGACGCTGGTGCAGGCCGATGAGATGGGAGGTCGGCTTCCTTTCTTGTTGCTCCTGGGGCAAAGGAGGTGTCGGACATTCCGCCTCTCCCTCTTCATCATCGCTGGTTTCCTCTTCCTCTTGAGTTTGGGAAGCATCTGCACTACGTTCGGAATTTTCGGTTTCGGTGGTATCCGCTTCTTCGTTTGGGGTGGCAAGGTGCGCCGCTTGTTCCTCGGCATACCGCTTAGGGTTGTTCCATTTCTTTTCCAACTGACCCAGCAGCCAACCCAGACTGATTTCTAACGCACGAAACAATAGATTTTTGAACATAAATAAAAGTGTTTAGAAGTTCTGTGAGAAATAGCTCTCGTTTATATATAGACATCTCGACTTCCAAAACAGCCACTCATCCCTGATTTTAACGTGGATTTAACATTTGCACTGCTTGGCCTCTCCGCTTGACCTCTCTCTAAATGGGTAGGTCTCCGTGCTTAAATATCCTCCTGCACTTCTACGCGCGTATACACTATTAGTGCTTGCAAATTGCCTTCACTCCTTCACCGATGGGTGAGAGGGGTTGAAAATCAGGGGAATAGGGGTGAAGGCAAAGGTGAAGGGAAAGAGTGAAGATATAGAGGTGAAAAGCAAAGGTCGTAAAGGCAAATCAGGTCGTTGTGAGGTGTTTTTCTGTGGGTGGTGAAGCAGTGAAGGCAAAAAACGTGGTATTATAGTGTAGTGCGCGCGTAATGCGCGCACGCGTGCGGGAGGAAGTGGGGTGGTGTAGGGTGACGACCTCTGAAGTAGTAGGATTTATCTCTGATGTAGTTTTTTCTACCTCAGAGATAGTAGGATTTATCTCTGATGTGGTTTTTTCGCACTCTGATGGAAAATGGTGCGGATGAGGGGCAGAAAGCGAAAGGGAGGGACAATGTGCCCATACCACACAGATGAACGATGCCGCCGAAACCAGCGTCCATACGCCGCACGGAGTCCCCGACGGGGGCTTCTCCCAATAGCCGTAGTGTGCGGAGGGCTTGCCCGACGAACCTACGGAACACAATCGTACACAGCCCTGCGTCCCCGACGGGGGCGAATATCAGACGACATCCATATTGCACCGGTAGGTGATTCGATGGTCTACCCATCTGCTGATCTACCAGTCTACCAGTCTACTTGTCTACCAGTCTACTTGTCTACCAGTCTACTTGTCTACCAGTCTACTTGTCTACCAATCTACCTGCATCCGATGTGCGTCCCCTTCGGGGGCGTTCTTTTCTATGTTGGACGTTCCGTAGGTTCGTCGGGCAAGCCCTCCTCGTCTACGGTTATTGAGAGATACCCCCTTCGGGGGCGCCCTGCGGCATGGGTGAGGTTGTGATTGTCCTTGGGGTAGTTTTTCTGTGCTACGTCTGCCCCCTCTCTCCGGGGATGCCGCAGCCCACACGCAGTTCAGGGACAACATACACCCTACGACACAGAGGAACGATGCCGCCGAAAGATAAACCCAATTCCGTCTAACGGCCGATTTGGATTTAGCTCAGATGCCGTTTTGTGGCTCTTGGATGTACATCGGGGCAAAAGGGGGCAGAAAGCGGGAGGGAGGAGCGAAGGACGGGAAATTGAGCTTATGAGTGATTTCTGTCAAATAGAAGCATCAAAATCGCGGTGTTGGAACTTTTTTGAAAACTTTTCTGCGGGATTGTTTGGAGGTAACGGAAGTTTGTTGTACTTTTGCACTCGCAATCGGGACGCAAGGTTATCTTGCTCACTTCGATACGCTCTGCCGCAAGGTGGGCGGTGTGGAAGGAAAGATTGCAATATGCTCTTTGAAAGAATTACATAACAGATTGTAGAGAAGTACAAGGAACAATCAACAATGAAACAACGAATGCAATGAGCAATCGAGGTTTCGGGTAAAATGAAATTGTACCGTTCAATTCTACTCATATAAGGATAGGTTCTGAGCAACGACAGAGAAACAAACAAATTATTATATTTACAATGAAGAGTTTGATCCTGGCTCAGGATGAACGCTAGCTACAGGCTTAACACATGCAAGTCGAGGGGCAGCGGGCAGAAAGCTTGCTTTCTGTGCCGGCGACCGGCGCACGGGTGCGTAACGCGTATCGAACCTACCACATACTCAGGGATAGCCTTGCGAAAGTAAGATTAATACCTGATGTTATTAAACAATCGCATGATGGTTTAATCAAAGATTTATTGGTATGTGATGGCGATGCGTCTGATTAGGTAGTAGGCGGGGTAACGGCCCACCTAGCCATCGATCAGTAGGGGTTCTGAGAGGAAGGTCCCCCACATTGGAACTGAGACACGGTCCAAACTCCTACGGGAGGCAGCAGTGAGGAATATTGGTCAATGGACGGAAGTCTGAACCAGCCAAGTAGCGTGCAGGATGACGGCCCTCCGGGTTGTAAACTGCTTTAGTTCGGGAATAACGACGGGGACGTGTCCCCGGAAAGAATGTACCGAAAGAATAAGGACCGGCTAATTCCGTGCCAGCAGCCGCGGTAATACGGAAGGTCCAGGCGTTATCCGGATTTATTGGGTTTAAAGGGAGCGTAGGCGGACTGTTAAGTCAGCGGTTAAAGAGTGTGGCTCAACCATACGATGCCGTTGAAACTGGTGGTCTTGAGTGCACACAGGGATGCTGGAACTCGTGGTGTAGCGGTGAAATGCTTAGATATCACGATGAACTCCGATCGCGAAGGCAGGTGTCCGGGGTGTAACTGACGCTGAGGCTCGAAAGTGTGGGTATCAAACAGGATTAGATACCCTGGTAGTCCACACAGTAAACGATGAATACTCGCAGTTTGCGATACAGTGTAAGCTGCCAAGCGAAAGCATTAAGTATTCCACCTGGGGAGTACGCCGGCAACGGTGAAACTCAAAGGAATTGACGGGGGCCCGCACAAGCGGAGGAACATGTGGTTTAATTCGATGATACGCGAGGAACCTTACCCGGGCTTGAACTAGCTTCGACGAGAGTAGAGATACTCTTTTCTTCGGACGGAGTTAGAGGTGCTGCATGGTTGTCGTCAGCTCGTGCCGTGAGGTGTCGGCTTAAGTGCCATAACGAGCGCAACCCTTTTCCTTGGTTGCCATCAGGTGATGCTGGGCACTCCATGGATACTGCCATCGTAAGATGTGAGGAAGGTGGGGATGACGTCAAATCAGCACGGCCCTTACGTCCGGGGCTACACACGTGTTACAATGGGAGGTACAGAAGGTCGCTACCTGGTGACAGGATGCTAATCTTAAAAACCTCTCTCAGTTCGGATTGGAGTCTGCAACCCGACTCCATGAAGCTGGATTCGCTAGTAATCGCGCATCAGCCATGGCGCGGTGAATACGTTCCCGGGCCTTGTACACACCGCCCGTCAAGCCATGAAAGCCGGGGGTGCCTGAAAGCCGTGACCGGAAGGGTCGGCCTAGGGTAAAACTGGTGATTGGGGCTAAGTCGTAACAAGGTAGCCGTACCGGAAGGTGCGGCTGGAACACCTCCTTTCTGGAAATGAAAGGTGGCGTGAAGGTTAAGCAGCTCGACCGTAGCGTAAGCGTAGGTCAAGGCTTAACAAAGAACACCTCCTTTCTGAAATGCGACGAACCTATTTTGGTAGATATAAGGTACAACGAATAATGGTTGTATCTGCGTACTTCTCGCAGACTGTTATGAAATATAAGAGAAAGATGAAGCCGAGCACTCCAGTTCGAGGGTCGCAAGGTTTGATTATTTCTGCCAGTCCTATAGCTCAGTTGGTTAGAGCGCCACACTGATAATGTGGAGGTCGGCAGTTCAAATCTGCCTGGGACTACTTCGTAACTGTATGGGGGATTAGCTCAGCTGGCTAGAGCACCTGCTTTGCAAGCAGGGGGTCAACGGTTCGAATCCGTTATTCTCCACTCTTACTGCTCAGACGAATCGTTAGAGCAAATGATCTTTGACATATTGAACACGCAACAAAGTTGATGAGTTGTTGGGTAGAACGGTGACGATAGAATCGTACTTGTTACGGATTTATTGGTTTACCCCTTTACTGAACAACTCGCAAATCATCTAAGTAACTTATAAAGGTAACACAAGTACAGCTTTAAGTATATTCGCCATGGTTGTTTTTTTAAACAACTGATCGGCAATGAAGTAAATAAGGGCGTACGGTGGATGCCTAGGCTCTTACAGGCGATGAAGGACGTGATAAGCTGCGATAAGCTTCGGGTAGGTGCAAATGACCTTTGATCCGAAGATTTCCGAATGAGACAACTCGGCAGGTTGAAGGCCTGTCATCCCGCGAATGCGGGAGGCTAACGCGGGGAACTGAAACATCTTAGTACCCGTAGGAAAAGAAAATAATAATGATTCCCTCAGTAGTGGCGAGCGAACGGGGAAGAGCCCAAACCAATGATGTTTCGGCATGATTGGGGTTGTAGGACTGCGTTGTTGCAAGCAATCAAGATAGAGGAACGTTTTGGAAAGAACGACCATAGAGAGTGACAGTCTCGTACTCGAAATTTTGATGAAGCATAGCAGTATCCTGAGTAGGGCGGGACACGTGAAATCCTGTCTGAATCCGGCGGGCCCATCCGCCAAGGCTAAATACTCGTAAGAGACCGATAGCGTACCAGTACCGTGAGGGAAAGGTGAAAAGCACCTCTGTCAGAGGAGTGAAAGAGTTCCTGAAACCGTACGCCTACAAGCGGTCGGAGCATCGTAAGATGTGACGGCGTGCCTTTTGCATAATGAACCTACGAGTTACCGTCATTGGCAAGGTTAAGAGTAA